>JAILCC010000018.1 GCA_024680555.1 bacterium | reverse complement strand
CTGTGACCTTGTTTTTTTCTGTAGCCTTTTTTGCATCTTTGTTTGTAAACCAAAACTTTTTGGTTTTTGGAATTAAGAAGCACCGTGCCGGCAATTTTTGCACCTTCAACATATGGTTGACCAACGATTGAATTTTCGCCGGCAACAATCATGACTACTTTATCAAATTCAACCTTAGCTTTTTCATCAACGCCAAGGTATTCAAAATCTACATATCTTCCTTCTTGCAACTGGTATTGTTTACCGCAAGATTCAACTATTGCTAACATTTTTGCGTCCTTTCTGAAATTGGCGGCTGTAGTCTTTTCGACATTTAAGACAGCTTGGCCCTTTAAAACATTGTACCTACATATTATCAACGACAAAATCTACTGTCAACTACTAATTAAACTTCCCCTAAATGAATGATTACAATCCACATGAGGACATGTATGATAATTTTGAGGTACATTTCAAAAAAGAGAGAGATAAATTGTCAAAAAAGAATGTAAAAGTTCAAGAATCTACGCCCAAATTACGGGTAGTCAGGGAAACAACAGCTTATAATGACATCATTTTGAAAGATTGGCGAAATTACAAACACATTGAAACAGGTACATTGTGGAATTTCCAATCACGTGACAACACAAACGGACACAGTTATGATTATCACGGAAATTACATTCCTCAAATTGCGACACAACTTTTTGAACGATACACTAAAGCAGGCGATGTGGTGCTTGATATGTTCTTGGGTTCGGGTACAACTGCAATAGAAGCGGTTAATATGAATCGCCGCTGCATCGGTGTTGAAATTCAAAAGAAAATGTGCGATTACGTTGCAAATAAATTTACAAGAGAAGCGCTTGATAAATCGGTAAAAATCATAAACGGCGACAGCACTACTCCTGCCGTAAAAAAACACATTTTTGCTACACTAAAAGGTCTTGATGAAGAATATGCACAGTTTTTGATGCTCCATCCGCCCTATGCCGATATCATAAAATTTAGTGATATAAAAGGTGATTTGTCTGCAGAAATGAAAACCGAAGAATTTTTGGAAGGGTTTAAAAAAGTAGCACAAATCGGCTATGACGCTCTTGAAAAGAAAAGATTTGCAGCGCTGATTATCGGCGATAAATATGCAAACGGAGAACTTATTCCGTTAGGTTCAATGTGTATGGAGAAAATGAAAGAAGTCGGCTTTATGCTTAAAGCCGTTATCGTCAAAAACATTGAAGGCAACGAAAAAGCAAAAGGCAAAAATGCAAACCTCTGGCACTACAGGGCGCTTGCCGGCGGATTTTATATATTCAAACACGAATATATTTATCTTTTCCAAAAGAAATAATTTGACAACAAAAATAAAAAGGGACTGAAAGGCGAAACTTCAGTCCCTTAAACTTTTTGCTCTTTGCTTATTTAACTATCTTTGTAAAATCAGCAATTTTTAAAAATTCTTTGTCAGCTGCTTGCAAGAGTTTCAGCCTATTGTTTTTGATTTCCGGATTATTATCCATAACCATTACATCTTCAAAGAACTTATCTATAACAGGAACAAACCCGACAAGAGCGTTATATTTTTCGGTAAATGATGCCGTCTTGCAGGAATGCATACTCATAACACCTCTGTAGAAATTGTCCTCAGCTTCGCAATTAAAGAGCGACGGATTTACGCCTTCGGTTTTTTGTTCATACAATTTGTCCGACACATTACTGTGAGCACAATCACTGTACTTAATTTTATCTTTATCAGCAAGAATATCATCTTTTGAGAAACCTGTTCCTTTTATACTTGGAGATAAAGCTTCTTTTGTTTTTGATATTTTGCTTATTCTGGTATGTGCGGCAACGAGTTTTTCAAACTCCGCAGTTTTTGCGGCACTTGCCATCAAATCCAGTCTTTCAACGATATTGTCAAGAGAATTTAATACATCACTTGCACTCAACACAGCGTCAATATAATCGGGTTGATAATTATTTGCAAATATACCTTTTAATCTTTGAATGAAAAATGCAGATATATCATTCACCAATTTTTCGGGATTTTCAACTTTTACATCATATCTTGAAATTGCAAATCTAATTAATTCCGTCAAATTCAATTGCAATTTCTTTTGCATAACGGTCTGCAAAATACCTACCGCAGCTCGTCTAACCCCGAGAGGATCAACCGAACCGCTCGGAATTTTATTCAAAATAAATACACCGCAAATTGTGTCCAACTTGTCTGCAATGCCAACAACTTGACCGGTAATGCTTTCTGCCAAATCGGCATCGGCAACCAATGGATAATAATGTTCTTCTATACCTTTTACAACATTTTCATTTTCGCCAAAAACTCTTGCATAATGCGCACCGATAACACCTTGCAATTCCGTAAACTCAAATACCAAGCTCGTTGCGAGGTCTGCTTTGCAGAATAATGCAGTTCTTGTTATATCGTTATATGTCGGATTTGCATCATCATATCCGAGTTCTTTGGCAATTTTGTCTGAAATTTTTATTATTCTTGAAACTTTTTCTTTGATTGAACCAAGACCTTTTTGGAAAGTCATACCATCTAATGACTCTATTCTGTCCATCAAAGGCTTTTTAATATCTTCGTTGTAGAAGAAAATTGCATCATCAAGTCTTGCTTTGATAACTCTTTCGTTTCCGTTTTTAATGTTTGAAAAATCATCCCCAACGTAATTTGCAACGGTAATAAAGCCATTCAGCAATTTACCGTTTTTATAAATCGGAAAATATCTTTGATGTGAAGCCATAACGGTAACAATTACCGGCTCTGGTATAGCGAGATATTTTTCATCAAAATTTCCGAGCACAGGACGTGGAAATTCAACAATATTTGTTACTTCTTTAAGAAGTTCAGGTTCAATTTTTGCCTGGGCACCAATAGATGCAGCCAATTCGTTTACTGATTTGACAATTTCGGCTTTTCTTTGTTCTTCGTCAACTATAACGTTGTGTTTGAGCATAATATCAAAATAAGCATCAACAGAAGTTATTTCAGTGAATTTTTCGCTACAAAATCTGTGTGCTCTCGATTTTTTGGAAGATTTTATTCCTGTAATTTCGACAGGAACTTCTTTGTCGTCCAAGATACTTACTATCCAACGAATAGGACGTGAAAATTTTTCGTCATAGCCTGCCCAACGCATAAAGTGAGAACCTTGCACCTTTAATACGCAATCAGGAACGATTTTGGGCATTATTTCATATACAGATTGACCTTTTTCTGAAACTTTTAAAGCGACATACTCCTGTCCGGCATCCTCAACTTTGTATAAAGCGCTGACATCCGCACCAAATTTTCTCGCAAATCCCATTGCCGCCTGCGTAACATTGCCGTTAGCATCATAAGCGACTTTAGCATTAGGACCTCTAAAAACCTTTTCTGTATCCGGTTGAACTTCATTCAAACCGTCAATAACGAATACAAGACGACGAGGAGTTGTATACGTTTTTATATCGGAAAAACCTGCATTATTTTCTTGTAAAAATTTTTTAAAATTTTCTTTTATTTGTTCCGATATGGGCTCAATTAAGCTATATGGTAGCTCCTCTACTCCAATTTCCAATAAATATTTTGACACTTTTAATTTCCTTCGTAATTATTAAAAACTGTATTTATTATATACGAAAAAAATATATCTACAAACTTACTATTCAATAAATACTGCTTCAACAGTAAATTTCTTTTCATTCGCACGGACAACTGCCCAACGCAGAGGTTCTCCGTACAATCTCAAAGCCTTTTCTATATCGTCATTATCTACAGTTCTGTCTATTTCGACCTGTTTTAATGTTGTTTTCATTATTCCACCGTAACCGATTTCGCCAAATTTCTCGGTTGGTCAACATCTTTGCCCAAAAATTCGGCTATATAATATGCCAAAAGCTGAGCTGGCACTGTTGAAACTACCGGAGAAAGAATTTCATCCACATCGGGAACTCTAATTATAACTTCAAAAATTGATTTAAGATTTTCGTCATCAGAGTTTGTCAAAGCAATCAACCTTGCATGACGTGCTTTTGATTCTTCCGCATTAGACAAAATCTTGTCATAAACTCTGCCTTTCATCAAAATTGTAAATACAGGCATCGTCTCATCAAGCATGGCAATAGGACCGTGTTTAAGTTCACCTGCGCTATAGCCGGTAGCATTAATATAGCTGATTTCTTTAAGTTTCAAAGCTCCTTCTAACGCAACAGGGAAGTTTACCCCTCTTGCTATAAATATGAAATCTTTTGAGTTTGCGAATATTTTCGCACATTGTTGAATTTCGTCCTTATGAGTCAAAACTTCTTCCAATTTTTGCGGAAGCTGGAGCATCTGTTTTTTAATTTTTGAAGCATCATCCGCAGAAATTTTGCCGTTGGTTTCAGCAAGATAAAGCATCAACAAATAGAATGACATCAATTGCGCCGTATAAGATTTTGTAGCGGCAACGCTGACTTCTATACCCGCATCAACGCAAATAAGACTGTCGGCATCTCTTGCCATTGTAGAATCCGCACGGTTTGTAATAATCAAAACGTGAGAGCCGTTTGCTTTTGCTTGTCTGATTGCGGTGATTGTATCTGCGGTTTCACCCGATTGGGATACCCCGATTACAAGTGTTTTTTCGTTTGTAATTGTGTTTCTGTAAATATATTCGCTTGAAGCCTCAACATCAACAGGAATTCTTGCATATTCTTCAATAATATATTTCCCGACCATAGCTGCGTGCATAGATGTACCGCAGGCAATAATCTGAATACGTTCGAGCTTTTTCAAATCATCTTTAGAAAGTTTTACTTCGTTTAGTATAATCGGTCTATCAACCGCAACGAGACGATTAAATAGGTTTTTTCTGATTACATCAGGCTGCTCATGAATTTCTTTGAGCATAAAGTGTTTAAAACCGTTTTTGCTAAGCGCAATAGGTTCCCACGGAAGGACCTCGGTCTTTTTCTCAACTTTGTTACCCGTATTTACGTCAAAGACTTCAAAGCCGTCTTTTTTAACGATTGCAAACTCATCATCATCAAGATATACCGCCTTTTTTGTATGTTCAATAATTGCGGGGATATCACTTGCAACAAAATTTTCGCCCTCGCCTACACCAATAAGCAGCGGAGCATTTTTTCTTGCAATTATAATTCTGTCAGGTTCATCAAGGGAAATTATACACAGAGCATAAGCACCTTGTATTTTTTTCAAAGCACTTTGAACCGCAGATTTCATATCTTTTGCAGTCTTTTTCTCCTGTGCAATAAGGTGAACAACCGTTTCCGTATCGGTTTGAGAATAAAATTTGTGTCCTGCTTTTTCTAGTTCAACCTTTAATTCTTTATAATTTTCAATAATGCCGTTGTGAACAATGGCTATTCTTTCACTATTACTGAGGTGCGGATGCGCATTGAGTTCGTTAGGAACGCCGTGAGTTGCCCATCTGATATGCCCGATACCAAGGTTATTTGCAACCTTTGCGACTTCATTTTGTTCGGCAACATCAACAAGGTTGTTTAATTTGCCTTCCGCTTTTAATATTTCTATTTTTTCATCCGTTAAAAGTGCAAGTCCTGAACTGTCATAACCTCTATACTCAAGCTTTTTCAAGCTGCCAAGAAGTATCGGGGCAACCTTTTTCTCTCCTATATATCCGACTATTCCGCACATTATGATTCTCTCCTATCAAATTGATATTGAAATTATATCTGAACAATTGCAGAAAAACAAGGTCGTTTACTTATTCTTTATAAAATGGCTAAAACCGAAAAAGGCGGCTAATGCCGCCTTTTTTCTATGGGTTAAATTAAACTTATACTTCTTCTGTATTTTCTTTTTTAAGCATAGATTGAACTTTTGCAATAAGTTCATCACCTTTTTTTTGCAAATCACCTACAACATCTTGTGCTTTTTCTTTAATTTCCTTTAAAGAATCTTCTGTTTTGTCATAGATTTCTGAAGAAGTTTTTGCAATCATTGCACGAGTTTCTTCACCTGATTTTGGCGCAAGTAAAAGACCGGTAATAGCACCAACCACACCGCCTACTATAAAACCTGCTAAAAATTTTCCTGCTGACATAGTTTTTTCTCCTTATTTAAACTACACAAATTATTTCAAAATGTACTTAATACCTTTAAATATTCCGCCAAAGACGGCAACAATTGCGCCTCTGACTTTGCTTGCCGCATTATATGCAACGTTATATGCCGAACTGAACGAATTTTTGACTGCTGTTATTTGCTTATCAACACCGGATGCCAAGCCGTTAACGCTTTCCAATGCCTTTTTAATTTCTTCAAGTGTCGGCTCTATTTCTTTTTGAACTGTTTCGGACAATTTTGTATAAGATTTCACCAAATCCGTAACGTCTTTCAAGAGAATGATTATAAACACCGCAAGAACGGTAAATAAAATTATACACGTATATGATAAAAACGTAAGAGCGGTAGCCAGTCCTTGGTCCATAATAATTCCTTTCTTATTTTATGCCTTTAAGATATTTTGATTCTAATATTTTTGCATTTGCCATTTTTTTTGCTTTTAAAGAATCTTGAATATCTTCAATAATGTTTTCCAAAGATGCTTTTGTTCTTTCAATGCATCTTATGCTTTTTTTCTTTGCTCCGTCTATTTTTTGAGGGAAACTGTGCTTTATTGCAGTTGCTTTTGCAACGAGGTCTGCCCTTGTTTCTTCACCGGAACGAGGTGCGCAAACTATGCCGGCAATAATTCCGCCGACCATGCCCGCAAGCAAACCAACCCCAAAGCTAATAGAAGTATCCGCTTTCCTTGACATGATAAACTCCAAAACAATTCACCCTTTTAGTATAACAGATTTTTTAAAATTTTCTACCCCATAGCTGCAAAAGCACTACCTACAAGGGAACAGGGAATACCTATTATTGAAATACGGACAAATTTTATATAAGTTTTATTACATTATTAACATTTGTAAAGCCGCCACTTGAAAAAGTCAAAAAACATGCTATAATGATTGTATATATAAACATATAATGTATTTAGTCATAATAAGAAAGTGAGTATATCGAATTTTTTGCAGGCAAACTGCAAAAAATAATCAGATTGGATAACATTGATTTTTAAAACAAGCTTCAAATCGGTAAATCCACTATATAGGTTTACCATTGATGCCGATATTATATAAGTTAAATAGAGTCCGACAGCGTTTTAGCTGAGGCGGGTTTTCGCAATAGTGTCCGGGGCATAGCCGTAGGAATGCAGACCTCGCGAGCAGAGTTATGTTGCTATATTTTTACAATGTAAAAATGTAACAAAAGATATATGAAACTCTGTGGGTTGCGAATAATTCGTAAACCGCTTGATTTTGCGGCACAAATTGGGCTTTAACGATTACTAAGTACACTGAAAGGTGTATATTTTATAACAACGCTAACTTTTTTTCTTCAATTACTTGACGAAAATTGAAGAATAGATGTACAATTGTGTCAGTTAGTGTTATTACAATTTTTGTATAGAAAGTAAGAGGATTTAAAACTATGATGAAAACAACTAAAAAAGGTTTTACACTCGCTGAAGTTTTGACAACATTGATGGTTATTGGTGTTGTTGCAGCGATGACTATACCTACCTTGATGAACTCAACAAGTGACCAACAATACAAGGTTGCTTACAAAAAAGCTCTTTCTGTATTGAGCCAAGGTATTCAGCTTATGATAGCAAAAGAAGAAGAATGCAAAGTACAAAACAGCCACGATTTAGCTGCATGTATGAACAAAGTTATTTCCGGTACTATTACAAACGAAGAAGGTAAAGTTTCAAGTGATGAAGCTAACATGAACGTTATTACAACATCAGACGGTATGGCTTATGCATTCTATTACACAAGAGGCGTAGATAGCGACAGTTCTGATATTCCGGAAGATTCAAGCTATGATACATATCGTTCCCTTGATTATATCTGCGGTGACAGCTTCGGAAATGATGAAGAAGACTACAACGGTGAAAAGTCTTCTTGTTTGGTTGTAGTTGACGTAAACGGTACTTCTAAGGGACAAAAAGCGTTCGCTACACAATCTAACACAATCGCAGGTAAAAAGGTATCCAGCACTATTGTTAAAGGTACTGACCAGTTAGCAATATCACTGACTGGAGCAGGCGTAAGACCTATATATGTCAAAGGTGACTCTGGTATTTTAAACAACGGTTATCACTATATGTATGGTGAAAAAGCTAGTCCGTTCTCATCATCATCTGCAGCTGAAGAACCGTAAAAATATTATATTATGCAGAAACAGGGTGCGAATTTCGTACCCTGTTTTTGTATACCCATATATAATTGTGAGGAACGTAGCAATGAAACACCTCAGTCATTAGTGTTTCCGCATTTGACACTATGTTACTTTGGCAATGTTAGCTCTCACAATGATATAATACCTAATTTATTATTCCTTGATAGCTCATAAAATAATCATTGATAACATTCAGGAGCATTGGCAATATAAATATCAATATCGCAGCACCAAGTCCCGGCTTAAAGAGGAAGCTCAATTGGAATACGTTTACCTGAGGTGCGGTTCTTGAAATTATACCCAAAATAATATCCTGCCCCAAAGACGCAAGCAAAATAGGTGATGCTATCTGCAAACCCACATAAAGAACATTTGCCGTAATCGCTATCAGATACTCTGGTGAAGCAATCATACTCATATCAAACGACGTTATAAACACCCCGAACATCTCAAACGAACGCTGCATAGCAATCATTAGCCAATAAATTCCGCCAATGTTGACGTATATCACCGCCGCAAGGATGTTAAAGAATGAAGACAATAATGAGCCTTGCGATTTTGTACTTTGGTCAAACATCGTTGCGGAAGATAAACCCATTTGCATGTTTATCATATCGCCGCCTGCCGCTATTGCAGAGAAAATTGCGGATGCAACAAATCCTAAAAAAGCACCCACAAGCACGTTCATCAACACACCCAACATGAACGGAAAATCTTTGGGCATAGTGCCGACATCAATAACACTAAAAAATATAATCGTCATAATAAGCGAAAATCCAAGCCTAATAGTAACGTTTATTTCGCTTCTGCCTATTACGGGAGCAAATTTTGCAAAAGCCAAAAATCTCGCAAAAATCAATAATCCGGCAGACAATGCCGAATCAAACTGGGGAAAATACTTGAAAATTGCAAGAAACTGTTCCATCTACACTCCGTCAAATATGTCCACATCAAGATTTTCAAAAGGCGGCAAGTCAATTTCTATCAATTCTACAGATGATTGAGACGAGGGTTTTATGTCATAATTTATCAACTTATCCTCGGTTTTGACCTGCAAAACTGTATCTTTATCTTCTTTCAAAACCAGTATCAATTGCCTTTTATCATTAAAAATCGAATGCAAAATCTGTGCATCGAGCTTTTTTTCATCAACATGAAAGTTCTCTATGTCGCTGTCGAAATTCAACACATAAACTCTCCCATTAGTAAGGTTCAAATCCTCAGCCTTCGTGGGTGCCGAAAGAAAAAGTATTGCAATCAGCAAAAGCAATTTTTTCATTGTTGATTATTCTCCAATATGTGTTTTGTTTCCATAAGACTTGGCTTAACTCCGCTATCAGCATCGGTTTTTTGAAGATGCAATTTATCCTTTGGTTGCATGTGCGGTGCTTTACCCGGATTTTTCATAAATTTGTCTATATCCGAAACCGTTTCGGTCTTATAGTATTTTCCGTCCTTGCCGAGCGTATATTCGGAAGAAAGGACAAAGTCGCCCTGCTTGGGGATAATATTAAACGCAAGATTACCCGACTCTAATAATAGGTCTGTCAGCTTTTTGGCAAAGAAACTTCCCAAAATCATTATCATCAAAAATACCATAAGGATTTTTGGTGCAGCGGCAATTGTTTGTTCTTGTACAGAAGTAACCGCCTGCAAAATACCAACGATAAGACCAATAAATGCCGCCGTCAAAACAAGAGGCATTGTTATCATCAGCATTACTATAAAACCGTTTGCGAGGTGCTCCATCATTATTTCCATAAAGAACCCTCCTAATTAAAGCTTTGTACCAGACCATTGACGACCATACCCCAACCGTCAACCGCAATAAATATCAGCAGCTTAAACGGCAGAGAAATAATCGTTGGCGATAGCATCATCATACCTAAGGCAAGCAGGATGTTCGCAACAACAAGGTCTAATATTACAAACGGAACAAATATAATAAAACCGATTTCAAAAGCTTTTTTGAGTTCTCCAACCATATACGCAGGAGCAACGTCAAATATATTTATATCTGCAGGTGTATTAGGACGTGGACGCTTTGCCAATTCCATAAAAAATGCCAAATCCTTTTCCTCAGTCTGCTTCATCATAAATTCTTTCAACGGTTCGGCTCCTTCCTTTAGTGTCAGCACTATATCTCCAGTCTTTTGGTACGGTACGGAACCTGCCTCATACATTTTTGTAAAGACAGGTGACATTGTGTACAAAGTCATTATTATAGATAACCCCAAAATAACAATCCCAGGGGGAACCTGCTGAGTACCAAGAGCTGTCTTTAATATAGAAAAAACGATTGCAAATCTCATAAAACTCGTCAAACATGCAAACGCAAACGGCAAAAACGAAAATACCGTCATAAGTATCAGCAGTTGAATTATGGGATTTAAGTCTTTTATCATCGCTTCCATTTGGTCATACTCCCTTAATTATTAAGTTTTTCGAGCATTGAATGAATAACGCTGCCCGATTTTTTGGTCGTTTGTTTTGTTTGATTTTTGGGCTCAAGATAATTGCTGAATTCTTCAACATTATTATTATTTTCTTCAATTATCTCGCCATCAGAATTGAGCTTCGCCAAAAGTGTTGTTGAAGAAGCATCTGAGGCAACCAAAAATTTTTCATCAAAAGCCCTGACTATATGCAGAGTTTTTCTCGGAGAAAGAGATAGTGTTTCTTCTATCTCAAGATTACCTTTTTTTCTGCCTGTAATTATTGCCCCTGACAAAAAGTTTTTTGCAACGACATAAGCTATGAGCAATATGCCAATAACTCCCGTCGTATAAAATATGAATTTAAACAGATATTGTGTCATTTTACTCCTCGATTTCAAAATCTTTTACATCAAAATCGTCGTTCCCTTGTTGTGCAGAAGCGGATGGAGCTGCTTCTTCCGGATGTTCATAAATTTCCGTTATTTTTACCCCGTACTTATAACCTATAATGACAAGTTCGCCTTTTGCAACATTTTTGTTCTCAACTTCCAATACGACTTGATTTCCATATACGGAATCAAGCTCCATAACCACGCCCTCAGACATTTCTCTAAGTTCGCCGAGGCTCATTTTAACTTTTGGAAATTTTGCGCAGACATCAACCTGCACGTTATCCCAAATATCTTTTGCGCTCACCTCTATATCCTCCTTATTTGTTTGTATTGAATTTTCTTCATCTTCTATAAAAAGTCTCGGATCAGGATTTACGTTAAAGTCAATTCTGGTCGGACTTGTTATTGCCATCTTTTTAATGTCACTTTTTTCCAAAACAACAATATCATCAGCTTCAATATTGTTAATTTCGTCCAAAGAAAGTCTTGTTTTCCCTACATAAATATCTACGGGTGTAAGTGCTTTTGTAAATTGCGCAGTATCAAGTATTCCGTTTTTTTGAGGTAAATCGGGATATTTGATAAGCTTTTCGGGTATATTTAAGAAAATTTTGCCGATTTCATAATTCAAGCTTTTTTCCTTGATTATAAAACCAAGATATAGACAGTCATCAAAGTTTTCTTCTCTGTCTAAACATTTTTGTATTTCTCTTTTTGAAATAAAATATTCTTTTAATTTTTTGAATATCTTATTGTTAAATCTGAATATCAAATTTCCTTCAAGCTCAGTCATGGTCTTTAGGGAAAAATGATTTTGTTCACTTGCGCCCAACGCAATATTCAAAAACATTTCGCACGCCGTATCTGACACCCTCAATGCATACGCTATATTTTGAGTTTGTGCCTGCGTAACAAAATACTCGTTCCCCAAAAAGAAATTTTTGGAATTTTTTTCGAGTGAAAAGAGCCTTACATCAGCATCTACACGCCAATAATCAAGACACAGGTTTTTTATTATCGGAGAAAATTCCGCATCAAACCATGCAAAATATTGCTTAATATTTTCAACTGATGTATTTCGTTTTTCGATAACCTGCGGCATTATTTCTCCCCATTACCATTTATGTTTTTACCCTGCATGACCATATTTTATCCCGATATTTTCTCCCAATTATCAACTTTTTAGAGTATGTTTTAATGAATGTTTTTCAAATATCATTTAGGGTGGAGCCAGTGTGTTAAAATTTTACAAAAGACTTTTTTTACATTATAATAGATTTTGTTCTTTCTTGCAGAATATTAAGAGTTTTTAGCAAAAATGTCAGTTGAAAAGAAAACCATTACAAAAAAAACATATAAAGACTACATGGACTTAATAGATGTAGTCTGTAAAGTTGAATACAAAAGACTGACAAATAGCTATATGGTTGACTTTGATGAACTTCAAAATATTGCAATCATCACTGTGCACACTATTTTGGAAGAAAATCCCAAAAAAGAATTCAACATAACATATCTTTCCGTAGCCATAAAATGGGCTATAAGAAATGAGCTCAGACGCCGTTATAATTGGTACACGGCAAAAGCTGACGACGATATGGAAAAAGGGCAAGTCAGAGAAGCTGTTTATGAAACAATACTTTCAATTGACGAAATGGCTGAAGGCGAAAATCCTCAACAGATAAAAGACAATTCCATGAATCAGGAGGACTTTGCAGAGCTTCAAGAGCTTAATGTCGCCATAAGAGAAGCTATAAAAAAACTTCCGATAAGATACAGAGAAATTATAGAAGCGAGATTTTATCAGGATAAAAAGCTTAAAGATTTGTCTGCCGACTACGACCTTTCACCGTCAAGAATTACAAGAATTATTCAAAACGGTCTGGAAAAGGTTCGTGTCGAATTAAAAAAACAAGGTTTGGTATAAACAAAAGGAACAAAAATGGGCATATTAAAAGTTCGTGTATACGGAGATGAAGTTCTTAGACAAAAAGCAAAAGAAATTACGAAAATTTCTAAAAAAATACACACTCTTGCAGAAAACATGCTTATGACTTTATATGCTTATAACGGAGTCGGTTTGGCTGCCCCTCAGGTAGGGGAAAGCATCAGATTGTTTATTATTGACGTTACTGAAGCAAATCAGCCCAAACACCCGATAATTTTTATTAACCCCAAAATCATTAAAAAATCAGGCGCAATAAATAGCTACGAAGGCTGCTTGAGTTTTCCGGAGGTTTATACGGATGTACGCAGATATAAAAATGTTACCGTAAAAGCCCTTAATCTATCCGGCAAACCCTTTGTCATCGAGGCAAAAGACGGAGAGCTGCTTGCTATTGCAATTCAGCATGAATTTGACCATTTGAACGGAAAACTTTTTGTTGACCACGCCAGAAATCGCTTTGAAACTGATGAAAAGCTTATTTCAAATAATCTTAACCCTATAGATATGGATTATTTTCTGGAAGAACCCGAATTAGAAGAAGAGATATCACAGGAGCCGCCAAAACAAGATGAATAAATTAAAGCTGGTTTTCCTCGGCACGCCGAAAATCGCCTGTAATGCTTTGGAAAAGCTCAACAAATCGGATGATATTGAAATTTGTGCGGTCATAACTCAACCTGACAAACCCGCAGGCAGAGGACACAAAATGGCTGAACCGCCGATTAAAACACTTGCAAAAGAACTCGGACTTGAAGTTTTTCAGCCGATGAGCATTAGAAAAGATGCGGAATTGTTGGAAAAATTAAGAAGCTACGAAGCCGATTTTTTTATAACTATTGCATTCGGGCAAATTTTGTCGCAAGAGGTTCTTGATATTCCAAAAATCGGCACAATAAATCTGCACGCATCACTCTTGCCAGAATACAGAGGTGCAAACCCGATAGCAAGAGCAATAGCCGACGGCAAGAAAGTAACAGGAGTAACAACAATGTTGACTTCAATCGGAGTTGATGAAGGAGATATCGTTCTCACAGAAAAAATTGATATACCTGATGATATGACTACTCTTGATTTAGCTGTCAAAATTGCAAATATTGCCCCTGATATTCTTTATAAATCAATGAAGGGACTTGTTGATAAAACAATAACACCAATTGCCCAAGACCATTCAAAAGCAACCTTTGCGCCAAAATTCACAAAAGAAGAAACCTTTTTGAATTTTTCAAAACCTGCAAGAGACTTGCATAACATGGTTAGAGCTTTATCGCCCAAACCTGCCGCAAGCTGCTATTATGGCGACACATTGATAAAAATTATTGAAACAAAAGCTGTTGATACATATGCCCTTCCGACGGGATGCGATTGCACAAATCTCTTGTCTGGAGTAGAAAACGGAGCAATCATTGCAAAAGATAAAAACGGTGTATATGTAAAAACCGCAGATGGAATACTTCTTATAAAAACGCTTAAACCCGAAGGCAAAAAAGAAATGAGTGCTCAGGCGTGGGTTTGCGGACTAAAAACCTTGGGCTGTTTTAGATAATGATTTTATAAGTTCTAAATATCCATTACATAATAATACTGATTATAGGAACCAAAAATAAAATTTGTAATATTTCTGATGCGCTCACTACGTTCGCTATGTCGGTTCATTTCTTTTTTCTTTTGGCGAAAAAAGAAGTAAAATATTCTTGACTTTGTCTGAAAAAGGTCTGATAATCAGTATTATTACATATTACGACCTGGTTAAACTGTTTTTATTATTCTGAAATGCTTTAAACATTTTTGCAAAAAAGCTTACCTTTTGAACAGCCGCAACATTATTCTTCAGCTTTACCGTAAATACATTATCGCTTGGCAGGCCGAGTTTTAATCTTGCAAGGGCGCTTGTCGTATCTTCTTTATCATTTTGGTCAATATCCATAATCAGTTCAGAAGTAATTATTACATTTTTTTTATCCGTATTGACCGTCAAAAATCTGAATGCGTGAGGATACTCTATCATAGAGGGAGTTGACACATATAAAACATCATTACGCTTAATCGCTCTTGATGCATGATAATGCCCGCTAAGCATCATTATTACATTGTCGTGCCTGTCTATAATGTCCAAATATTCATCTCTGTTTGTAACCTCGTGAGACGGACTCTTAAATGGCGGCATTAAGGGAAAATGTTGAACAATTATAGCTTTTTTGTCGGAATAATGACTAAGCAATTTGTCTAAAAATTGTAAAGCTTCATTAGAAAATGTTCCCTTTGATGTTATTTCTCTTTCATTTGTTCCATCCATAAAAACAAAGAGGTATTCGCCTTTTACAACAAAATAATTTGAACTTGAAAGTTTTAGCCATGGGCAATTTTTATTAAGTTTTTCAATTATTATCTTTTGGGTCAAACCGCCTGCAACACCTACATCATGATTGCCCATTATGGGATAAAATTGTGTATCAAATGCCTTTGCCGTATCCAAAAATATATCAAACTCACTTTCCAACGGCTTATTGACCATATCTCCCGAAATTACGACAATGTCTGGTTTCAGCTTATTTGTTTTTTGTATCGCCTTTTTAAACATCGGCACAGATTGGGCAAATTTTCTGACTGTTTTATCGGGGTTTTTTGTATCCAAATGGATATCAGAAAAATGCACAATTTTAATTTCTTCGCAAAACGCAGCACATGAAGAAAACATCAAAATAAAAAACAAAATTGCTAATACTTTTTTTAACATTTTAATCCCTCTTGCGACAAAACATTTTTTACTTCGGCAATATCGCCAAAAAACAGCTTTGAATTTTGCTTAAATTCATCAGTATCGCCGGAAACATAAAACTCTCTAATCCCTTTTCCGTTTCGATTTAACCACTTTTTATCAATTAAAAATTCTTTTGTTTTTGCTGCCACACACACCGCAGGATTTATGAAAAATTCGTTTTCAATTCCCATTTCATTCATTGCAGGAACAAGAAAAGGATAATGCGTACAGCCGAGAATGAGCTTTTCTATATTGTTATCAAACAAAGGCTGCAAATATTCTTTCAACACCTCTGTAATTTCTTGCCCTTGGATATTGCCGCTTTCGACATATTTTACAAGCTTTGGGCAGCTTTGTTGAAAAACGTTTATCCCATTCTTTTCAATAAGTTTTTTGTATGCATTAGATTTTACCGTTGCATTAGTCGCAATCAACCCTACCGACTTAATATTAAATGAACAAACATATTTTGCCGCAGGTTCAATCAAACCCAATATCTCAAAATCATATTCATCTTTTACCAGTTCTATAGTATTTGCGCTGCATGTGTTGCAAGCAACAACAACTGCCTTTACATCACGAGTTTTAAAATAGTCCAAAATTCTTCTTGTACAAACGAGAAGTTCTTCTGTTGATTTATCGCCATAAGGCACTCTGAGGGTATCACCAAAATATATGTAATGTTCATCCGGAAGCGCCTTTATAAGCTCTTTCAGAACGCTCAAACCGCCAACTCCGGAATCAAAAACACCTATTGGATTATTGTTTTTCATCATTATTTCTTCTTCTCAAAATATTCTGTTATACCTTCACAAATTGCCTTTGCCGTTGCTTTTTGCCTTTTTTCTTCAAATAGTTCATCTCTTTCCTGCGGATTTGAGATAAAACCTGTTTCGACCAAAATTGCAGGTGCCGTTGTATGATTTATAACATAAAACATAGATTTAAATAACCCCCTGTTAACGGCAGGCACTTCTTTTATCAAAGCGTTTTGTACATATTTTGCCAAATCTTGACTATTCGGCTTATACCAGTGTGTTTCTATACCGTGTATATTGCTTTTTTCCGAAGAATTGAGGTGAACGCTTACAAACAAGTCGGCATTTTCGTAATTGGAAATACTTACTCTATCCTGCAAACTTATAAATGTATCGTCACTCCTTGTCATAATAACGGTCGCTCCTTTTTCTTCAAGATTTTTCTGAAGCATCTGCGCAATAATCAAAGCGGAAACTTTTTCATATTTTTGTCCTGACAGAGCACCGACATCCTTGCCGCCGTGACCTGCATCGACAACAATTACCTTACCTTTCAGGGGATATTTGTTTGAAGAGGGCTTTATTATATTTATGGGATTTCTGCTATCTGGAGTTTTTACTTCACCAAGATTTCCCGTCAATTTTATTGCAATAGTTCTGCCGTCTTGAGCCAAACCTGTTTCGACCTTCAGTGTATCACTTACCGGAAACAGCAGAGAAAGAGTCGGGCGTTTTTCACTCATCTTTTGGGCGATAAAGCCTCCAAATTGCGAGGTTTTGGCAGTTTTTATCAACGGTTCATTGGTTGAAAAATCGACATTCAGAAAATCAAATAAAAATTTGTTGTATGTCCGCCTGATTGAATGCACGACAGGATTATCAAATTCCATGGTAATATATGTTTCTGTTTGAGAGGCAGACTGTTTTACCGTTATTTTTTTAATCGCACTTGCAATATTTGCATTAGGTAGCGCCCCTTCTTTCATTTCGTTTATGTTTGTAATGTATATCGACTGTAAATCTGGAGAAATAAACGATTTATAGAGCACGGGATTTTCCGTAGTTACAACAAAACGAAGCGTTTCTTCATTGAATTGCCCTATTTTTATACTGTCTCCGTTGGGAAGTTTGTGCTCTCCGTAAAGCTCTTTATATTGCGCAGTTGCATTTTGCATATCAAAAACAATTCTTATCGGATCCTTCAATATGAACGGCCTTGACAGTTTGACATTACCTACCCCTGTGAATAACAGTCCGGATGATGTTTCAAGTATATTAGTCAAAATGTATTTTGAAAACTTCGCATCAGTGAAGCTAAAAGATTTTGCTTCTTTATATTCTTTGGGTAAGACATCCGAAAATATTACGGGAATTTGTTTTTCTCCGTATGAAAAGTCTTGAAGTTTAAATAACAAAGTATAGCCGTTTTTTATAAGTCTGATTTTTTTCAATTCTTCCATTGTATTTGCATAAAACACAAGCCTTACCTTGTTGGGATTTACGGAATTTTGGGCAATAACTATTTTTTTTATGGAATTATTGGGGAATTCAAGCGTTTTTTTGTTTTCCGCAAAAACGCAATCATCCAAATCAATATATGCTCTCAACGGTTCTTGAGAAAATCCCGCCGTATATCGCACATTTTGGCTGATGTTATTTCCTTTAAAGATTATTTCGTTGCCGCTATAATCGATTTTTGTTTCAACAATTCTGAAATCGTACCCCAAAGCAGGTGATATCAGCATAAACAATACTACAAAAACCGTATATATAAATCTTTTTATCATTAAATCTCTTCCCCAATACCTAGATTTTAATATAATCTTCGTTATTTGCCAACGATTTTACAAAATTATTTGACATATTTTAAAATGATTTCTAAAATCTTGGTAGGAGGTTTTATGTACGATTTAATCGTCGCAGGTGGCGGAACATCAGGAATATCAACGGCAATCAGCGCAGCAAAACAAGGACTGAAAGTTCTTGTTATAGAAAAAAACTCTTTTCTTGGCGGGAGTATGACAGGTGCACTCGTTGTACCCATGATGAAAAATATGTTAAAAAACGGAAAATCACTTTCGGGAGAATTTGTTGAAGAACTTATGGCTGAAATGCGAAAAACCTCTGATGCTCTAACATACTCCGACAACAATATCGGCTGGTTTAACCCTGATATTATGAAATGTACACTTGATGATTTGTTTCAAAAATATAATATTGAAGTATTTTTTGATACCGTAGTTACAAATGCAAACATATCAGATAATAAAATTCAAAATGTAGAAATAACTTATGCCGGACAGAAACAACTGTTGGAAGCCAAGTATTTTGTGGATGCAACAGGAAATGCAGATTTGGTAAACTTGTGCGGCGGAAATTTTGAAAACGGAAACGACGGTATAAATCAGGCAATGACTCTCCGCTTCATTGCCTCAAATGTTGATATCAAAAAATTTGCGGAATTTTTAAAAAGCATTGATGATAACAGAGAAGTTTCACCTATCTCCGAAATAAACGGAGAAATTCACCTTTCTACTGCCTGCACTTGGGATAATGACAGTTGGAAACTGAAACCTTATTTTAAAAAAGCAGTAGCCGACGGAGTTTTAGAAGAAGAAGATTGCGCATATTTTCAAATATTCACGATACCCAATCAGCCCTCGGCAATAGCATTCAACGCACCGAGAATTTTTTCAGAAAAACCGCTAAATCCGCTTGATGTAAAAGACACTAGCTTTGCTCTAATTCAAGGCAGAAAACAAATCAGACGTTTGATGGCATTTTGCAAAAAATATCTTGCAGGATTTGAGAACGCCTATATTTCACAAATCGCACCTATGCTCGGCATACGTGACAGCAGGCGAATTGAGGGTGAATATACTATGAGCGAGGAGGATGTTTTATCTTGCAAAAAATTCAAAAACGCATTGGCAAAATCAAACTATCCGATAGATGTCCACTCACTGAAAAAAGACGGCGACATCCTGAATAAAATCGATGAGGATGATTATTTTGAAATCCCGCTTGAGTCAGCAAAAGTACGAGGCATAAAAAACCTTTTTGCCGCAGGGAAAATAGTCAGCGCAACATTTTTAGCACAGGCAGCATTGAGAATTATTCCAAATTGTCTTTCTATGGGAGAATCCCTAGGGAAACATATAGCCGAGTTGGCTAAAAACCCAAATTAGTATTTTTTATGCTATAATCGAAAAATGAAAGAAGGAGAGAAAATATGAAAAAATCATTGATACCGATATTATTTGCAGCTATGCTGTTTTTAAGCGGCTGCAATCTCAATTTATCAAATTTGGATGTACAAAAACTTAATAATGCCGCAGCAGAATATATGAAAGCAGGCGAATTCGATAAAGCGGCAAGCCGACTTGAAGCAATTACCGAACTCAACCCCGATTTACCTGAAACATACTACAATCTTGGCATAGCATATTATCAAATGGAAGAATACGACAAAGCAGTTCGTGCTTTTTCCGATGCAATTATCAGAAAACCAATTATGGCAGATGCATATTATTCAAGAGCCATTGCTCATGAGGATTTGGCTTATTCCATTCTCGACGGTAACGGCAAAGACGAAAATTACAAGCCGACCGAAGAAGATTCTAATCTTGCAACCGAATATCTTCAAAATGCAAAAGCTGATTTTGAAAATTATTTAAAATGTAAAAAAGATGCTGATGATACGCAAGAAGTAATGGAGAAAATTTCTCAAATAGAGCAAAAGCTCAACGGCGACACCCAAGAGGCTGAATAATGTTTGCTTCACCGGGAGCAGTTGCTATCAGCACCGATTTCTTTACCTTGTATTGGTACGGAATAATTATTGCATTTGCTTTTGTATTGGGGCAAATCATAATTATATCTGTCGCAAATAAAGAATATAAGGGTGAAAAGCTTAGCGAAATAATATATGAACTTGCATTTTGGGCACTATTAGGCGGAATAATCGGCGCAAGACTCTATTATGTAATACTAAATTCCGCATATTATCTTGATAATCCGATGGAAACAATTATGCTCCAAAATGGCGGAATATCCATCCACGGCGGCATTATTGGCGGTGTTATTGCAACATACATTTATGCAAAAAAGAACAATGTCGATTTTTTAAAATTTGCAGACCTCTATGCACTCGGACTACCTATAGCACAAGCTCTCGGCAGGTGGGGAAACTTTTTTAATTCGGAAGCATTTGGTTTACCGACATCCCTGCCGTGGGGTTTATTTATTCCCGAAAGCCTTCGCCCTCTACAATACAAATCTTTTGAATTTTTTCACCCGACTTTTTTGTACGAAAGTTTATGGGATATATTTATATTTTTGATTTTATTTTTTGTTATAAAAAAATACTACTTCAAAAACAAGGGTGTTTTATTCTTCAGTTACCTGATTTTGTATTCGGTCGGGCGCATCGCAATAGAAAGCATCAGAATTGACAGCATACTGAACATTTTGGGCATCCCTGTCGCAATATGGGCTTGTATTTTTACAATAATAATCTCGGCAGTGTTCTTGGTTAAAATAGGAAAAAAATAATTATTCTTCTTTTTTATAGCCGAAATCTTTTAAAAGGTTTTCGTTTTTGCGCCAATTTTTGCTGACTTTGACAAAAAGTTCAAGAAAAACTTTGTTTTCCACCATCGCTTCAATTTCTTCTCTTGCCTGAGTACCGATAGCTTTCAGCATTGCACCTTTTTTACCAATAACAATACCTTTTTGCGAATCATGTTCAACGTGGATAGTAGCTTTTATTTTAGTGATATCGGGCTGCTCAACGAAATTGTCTATAACAACTGCGCAGCTATGCGGAATTTCATCCTGCGTCAAAAGAAGAACCTTTTCTCTAATAATTTCCTTAGCTATGAGGCGCATATTTTGGTCTGTGATTTCATCGTCATCATAGTATTTTGGACCATCTTTAAAATTTTTCATAATGTTTTTTATAAGAGTATCGATATTGCGACCGGTTTTTGCGGAAACTTTTACCACCGGAACATCTTCACCAATCATCTCCTTATATGTCTCAACTATCTCATCTCTTTTTTTTAAGTCTTTTATTAAATCAACTTTATTTACAACGAGAATGACATTATGATTAGTTTTCAATAAATTTTCGGCAATCCACTTATCCCCTGTACCTGCCTGCACCGAACCGTCAACAAGAAACAAAATAACATCCGCATCAGGGATAGAGGTCTTGGTTTCTTCTATTAAAAACTCTCCCAATTTGTATTTTGGCTTATGAATACCTGGAGTGTCAATAAAAACAATTTGCCCTTCATCATTTGTATAAACACCTTTAAGACGTTGCCGAGTCGTTTGAGGTTTGTCACTGGTAATAACAATTTTTTGTCCAATTATTTTATTCAAAAGGGTTGATTTCCCGACATTTGTACGTCCTACTATTGTGGCAAACCCGCTCTTAAATCCCATTTTAGTCCCTTTTCATTGAATAGTGTACAAGAATTTTATACCAACCATAAAAAGTTAAAAAGACCAAACCCAACAGTAATAACTCCAAAGGCAGAGCAATAACGGCAGTTAATATGGCAGAGTATAGCATTACCGGTTTTTTAAAGTTGGTCATCTCGGAATAATTAAAAAATTTGGAATTTTTTATTAAATATCTCATAAACGGAAGCAGTATAAGCATTATAACCAGAAGCAAGGTGTATATAAATGCAGAAACTATAGCCGAAAGAGATGACGCAAATATTGCAACGGAAAAATTCAGTCCGAACAAAAACATAATTTCTGCCGGGAATATATATTTGTAAGTCAAAAATGTACTCAGCAAAGTTACTATCAGCAAAACCAAAGCATAAATAAGATGGTCAGTCTTTGCTTCAACATTTTTTTCTTTTTCAATTCTCAATTTTGCAAACTGATACAGTATGAGAGGAAGCGTTAAAAGAAGAGAAGATACCAAAGCAACTTTAAAATAATTGTATAAAATTTCCAATGGTGATAATGCTATAAAATCTATTTTAAACGGAAGAAGCTGCGCACACAGTCTTATTGCGGATGGAGCATAAAAAAGACCAATAACAAAAAGTAAAAAGAAACATATAATTATGGCAAAAAATCTTATGCCCGATTCTTTGTAAGTGTCGCAGTAATCAAAAAATCTGTCAATAAAATCTTTTTCGTTATCTTTTAAACTCATACAAAACAATTCCTATAGAAATACTTAAATTCAAAGATTCAATATCACCCTTTATTGGTATTGTGACATAAACATCCGATTTTTCTACTGCCTCTTTACTTAACCCAAAAGCCTCAGAACCAAACATAATTACGCAGGGTTGTTTTATATCGGCATTTTTTAAGGGTTTTAAGGGCAAAGACTTATCAACACTTGTTGCATAAAATTTGTGATTTTTAAAATAACGGCGAACTTCGCTGAAATCATTTGTTTTATATATCGGAGTTTTCCATAAATACCCTACACTTGAGCGTACAACCTTGGGGGAATATAAATCAACCGTATCGCCCAATAATATTATTCCGTCCATATTAAAGGCAGCGGCAGTTCTTATTGCAGTACCGAGATTGCCTGCATCCTTTATGTTTTCCAATAACAAAACGGCACTGTTTTGGGAGGGCAATAAATTTATTTTATTTTCAAGTTTTTCCGCAGTTGCAGCTATATCTGGTGCGGTTTTTGCATCCGTAATTTTTTCGAGAATTTTTTCATTTACTAACGTTATTTGATATTTTTCGTATTTTTTTATAAGTTTTTCATTAGTTTTATTTATAAAAATATCCTTTAATTTCAACCCCGAAGCAATCGCTTCTTCAACACCTTTCTCGCCCTCTATAATAAATAACCCTGATTCATCCCTGTATTTTTTTTGTGATAATTTTGCAACAGATTTTATGAGTTCGTTATTTATGCTCGTTATTTCATTCATTTTACAACACCTGCCTGATAATCAGAAAGCCATTTTTTCTCTTTTTTCGTCAACATATCTAAAATAATAAGTTTTTCGTCAAAAGGCAAATTCGTTAAGGTTTTTATTTCTATTCCTTTTGGAGTTTTTATCGTACATACCGAGTTTTCTAATCTGACTCCGCCCACACCCTCTTTGTACATTCCGGGTTCAATAGAAAATACCATATTGGCTTTTAATTTTTTCTGCGCAAGTTTAGACGGTGAAAGTGTCGGCGGCATTTCATGAACATTTAACCCTATACCGTGACCTGTGCCGTGATTAAAATTAAAATCAGGCATTTTGGCTCTTTTAATAATATCTCTGGCTTTTTTATCAAGGTCAAAAAACTTCGTTTCCTTTGTTATGGGATAATTTAAAGTATTTAAAAATGCCTTCAATACACTTGTATAAACTTTTTTCATAAGTTCATTACCGTATTTTTTGCCGACTGCAAATGTTCTTGTCATATCGGTTGCATATCCGCCCTCAAAATAAACTCCGAAATCCAATAAAATCAAATCTCCGTCTTTAATTACGACATTTTTATCATATTCGGTACAATGAATAATTGCACTTCTCTCGTTCAAGGCAAAAATCGGGGTAAAGCTAAGCCCGATAACACCTTGTGCTTTTTGTAATTTCAAGAGTTTTTCCATAAAATCGCCGCAAGTAATTTTTTCTTTATTTAATATTTTTTCCTGCAAAAAGTTTATTGCCTGATTGAGCGCAATATCGCTCTTGCGGTAGCATTCACTGATATAAGCAAGTTCTGTTTTGTTTTTTTGCGATTTCATTTTCGCAATCGGACTCTTATCCAGAATTTTTATTGTTTTCTTTGCTCTTTCAAGTTTTTTCACATACAAAAGCGGGGTTTGATTTGCGTCATAAAAAATTGTTGATTTTATATTTTTTACAGACTTTTCAAACTCCGAAAAATCACGAAAAACAACCTCTTTTGAAATATCCAAAAGAGATTTTGGGATATTATTTTTATCGCAAAACAGCTGAACAATTCCCCCTCCGATGAGCGCAAACGCACTCAATGAAGAAGAATAAGGATTTTGGTCCGAACGAATATTACCTAGGTAGCAAACCTCATCATTTGCAAAAACCAGTAAACAATCGCTTTCATATTTTTTCAGTCCTTTCAGCTTTTGTGCAGTACTTTTACCCACCTGCTTTATACCCGCCTGCCAGACTTTATAAACATTTTTTTTATTTTTTATTTCAAATTTTTTACAAACCTCATCTTCGTCCGCCAAAATATACTTTGGTTGAACACTTTTCAAATCCGCTCTTAGAATTTCAAAACTCTTTGCGGAAATTTTTGATGAAGCCAAAGCTATTTTAGGGTTTTTAACCTTTTTTTCTTTTATGATTTCAGCAATTTTTTCATTTCTTCGTTCACCCATTTTGAGTTTTATCGGAGTAATTAAATTTTTGTCAGTCTGTTCATCAACCTGTATATGATACCTGCCGTCAACAAAAAGGAAAGCTTCTTGGGGTGAAACGAGCATATCTCCTGCCGTGCCGGTAAAGCCGCTCAACAAATATCTTGCATTTGAATTGAGGTCAGAGCATTCTTTCAAAAACTCGTCATTAGAAAACACGAGCGCAAAATCAACTCCGTTAGATGATAAAAATTTTTGAAATGTTTTTAAATTCTTATTAAAATTCATAACAAGATTTTAGCACGAAATGCAAGAGCAGTGGTATTATGTAAAATCTTGTACTTGAGGTTTGCCAATATACAATTTTTAATTTATTATATTGTTAAAGGAAAATTATACGGGAGAGTATAAATGTTAGAATTTTTTAGAAATCACCAAAAACCGATTATATTATTTATAGCTGTAGTATTTGTATTTTGGATGGTAGGTATGGCATTATTGCCTTTATTATTCAGCTAAAAATCAGATAATCGTTTGGGATTGAGGGTATGCCTTTAATAAAAAGAATACAGAGAATTTTTACGCTTTTTGTAATGTTTGTTTTCATGATAAACATTGCCAATTGCGCATACTCTACTACTTACAAAGAGGCCGTAAGCGGCAAAGTTTCCAAGGATAAAATAAACAACGTTAAACAAAATATTGATGTCCAAAGAAATGACACAAAGAAAAAAATCCGAGAACTTAAAAGAAAAGAAGCCAAAGAAATAAATCAACTTTATAAAAGCCAAGGAAATTTGGAAATAACCAAGAAAGAACTGGAAATTACAACACAAAATTTGGAGCAAACAAAAAAGAAACTGGCAAATTTACAAAACTCTTTGGAAAATGCCACCGCAAAATACAATCGTGACCAAATTGCCGTCGGCAAGAGGCTTAGAGAGATTTATAAAGGTGAAAGAATAAGCTTTCTCAATGTAATTTTTATGGCAGAAAACATAAATTCTATGCTTGATAAAATATATTATCAAGAAAGAATTACTGAACAGGATGCCAAACAGTTAAAAGATTTAAAGCAACAAATAAGCCTTTTATCCACTTACACTTCACAAATTGAAGAACAAAAACAAAATGTACTCTATACAATGGCTCGTATTCAAAGCAAAAAAGACAAAATTGCGCAGGATATCTCAATAAGCCAGAGTTTGATTAAAAAACTTCAAACGGACCGAAAAACGTACGAAAGAGCCGAAAATGAATTGGCAAAACAATCCGAACAATTGGAAAAAATGCTGCGTTCTAACGCAAAAAATGTTAAAGAATCCGAAAGATTTACTACGACATCAGATTTCATCATGCCTGCTCACGGACCTGTAACAAGTCCTTTCGGTTGGAGAACACACCCAATATTCGGCACAAGAAAGTTCCACTCCGGTGTTGACCTCGGCGTACCTATGGGAACAGCAGTAAAATGCTCCAACTCAGGTGTTGTAACCTTTGTCGGCTGGTATGGCGGATACGGGAAGGTTGTTATCGTTGACCACGGTATTTATAAAGGTCAACCCTTATCAACATTGTATGCCCACTTGTCCAGTTACAGTGTTGCAAAAGGGCAAAAGGTTTCGAGAGGTCAGGTTATAGCACGTTCCGGTTCAACAGGATACTCGACAGGACCACACTTGCACTTTGAAGTCCGTGTAAACGGTAAACCTGTAAGCCCATATAGCTACGCAAAATAATTATTTTCTCAATAAAGCGTGAGAATATTCAATGGGTTCTTGTTCAAACGTCAAATATACAATGTCGTTTGTTGTTGCCTTATCTTCTTCATTGCCGAATTCGTCAAATATTTTCACCAACTTCGTTGAAAATTGGTCTTTGGGGGAGACAAATTCATACGTTTCCGAGGTATCAACATTGTTTTTAATAAGTGCTTTATACCCTTTTTCTTCTTTACCGAGGATTTGTACACAAAATGTGTTTCCGATATCTGACGGTTCTTTTGCGTATGTATAATTGCCTTTTTGCGATTTATCGAGGAAAAACCCCGTTGTATAGCCTCTGTTTCTAACTTTCCAGAGCTCATTTTTATAAAAATCTTTGTCAAATGTGCCCTTCTTCAAATATTCATCAATAGCCATTCTGTACGTTTTTGCCACACAAGAAGCGTAATATGTGCTTTTTGTTCGTCCCTCAACCTTAAATGAGTCTACACCCGCATCAATTAATTGTGGAATATATTCTATCAGGCAAAGGTCTTTCGGGCTTAAAATTGTTGTTCCTTTATCATATTCGGTAATGTCATAATATTCACCGGGACGAGTTTCCTCAAGTAGCTTGTAATTCCACCTGCAAGGTTGTGCACAGTTTCCGTGGTTGGCTTTGCGCTCATCTGCCGTCATATAATCGCTAAGCAAGCATCTTCCTGAAAAAGACATACACTGTGCTCCATGCACAAACACTTCCACTTCGATATCCGGAACATTTTTCTTGATTTTCGCAATTTGTTCCAAAGAAAGTTCTCTTGCCAAAATTACTCTTGTTGCACCCATATCTTGCCAAAATTTAACGGCTTCAGTATTTAAAATATTTGTCTGCGTGCTCACATGCAAAGGTATTTCCGGCAATTCTTTTTTTAGAACATTCATTATACCAAAGTCGGAAAATATTATCGCATCGGGTTTTGCCTCTCTAATCAAATTGAGGTTTCTTTTCAAAATTTCAATATCTTCATCAAATGCAAAAATATTTGCCGTCATATAAGCTTTTGCGCCAAGTTTGTGCGCCGTATCAACTGCAGATTTGATATTGAATTCGTCTATAATTTCGCCTGATTTCATACTTCTCAGGCTTAAATCAACCATACCGAGATATACCGCATCAGCCCCATACGTAACAGCATATTCAAGTTTTTCAAGGTTGCCAGCCGGCATCAACAACTCAGGCATTTACGGTTTCTCCGTCAGCTTGATTATTTTGAAGAATTCTTTTTCTTCTTCTCATCAGGTCAACAAAAGCTTCAAGCCTTGTTATATAGCCTGCTCTACCAGTCTGCTCATCCATAATCAAGGGAAGAATGGGGATTTTACAGTCCTTACGCATAGTCGGGAATATGTTTTGAGACATGATTTCCGGCATACAGGTGAACGGAGAAATGTGAATAATTCCGTCTGTTCCTTTGTCATTTGCATTGATAATATCACTTATAGCTTCAATAGAGTCGCCGCCAATATCACGTGTCAAATAGCGTTTTGCCAACCTTGTCGAACGTTGAAGGTGAGTTTCTCCTTTAACAAAAATTTTCGGAATAATAGCATCCTTCATCCAACTGCTTATTGTAAGAGTTCTTCTTGTTTGAACTCCGAGCCTGCCCAATTCTCTTTCTATATATTGATTTGAATACGGATCAAGCACCATAAAAATCTCACCAGTAATATCAACATTCAGAACTTCTCTGTTTGCATCAATTTTTACCTTTTTCATTTCGTTAATTGTTTCTTTTTCGGCTTTTTTAAGCTCTTTAAGCGTAAAAGCATTTTCTATCAATTTTAAACCTTTTTTAAACGCTTTTTCCGTATCACCTGGGTGAATTTCTCTCGCTCTGTAGTATGAATGATACGTTTCAAGCCTGTCCAATACAAAGATTTTTTTCAAGCCGACAATGAGTGAATGAATTATTCTGAAAGGATTTCTGACTCCGGTAAGTTCAATCAAACCCTCGTACATAATTTTCAATTTGCCTTTGTATAGGTCAAAATCATAATATCTCGCATCAAGATTCATATCTTTGAGTGCATTTTTCATTGTTTTGCCGTATTCACCAAGTCTGCATATTCCGGGAGAACTAATCATAACAACCGTATCAGCGCCATGTTCAATCGCTTCAATAAAGTTTCCTAAAATCAATTTATACGGAAGACACATAGCCTCAGGGCTATATTTTGTTCCCAAAGACAAAGTTTTTTTACTGCTATACGGAGGAACGACAACTTCTCCGCCCAAGCCTTTTATCAATGATTCCCATACTATATACATCGTTCCGACGTGCGGAAATGCGACTTTAGGTTTGTTTTTTTTCATATTCTTCTCCAAAATAAATACGTATTCTATGTATATTATCTGACGAAAATATTAAAACTTCAAACAAAAAGCATATAGATGTAACTATTCTTTTACCTTTTTGTTTTCTATCATTGAAGAAATAAACGACCAGACAATCAAAACAAGCCCTGCTAATCCTGTTACGACCTCGGGAACTTCCTGCAGGGTTGAATAAAACATTATAAATGCCAAGACTCCAATTGCCCAGTGCGCACCGTTTTCAAGATATACATATTGTTTCAGGGTTTTCTTTTCTACAAGCATAATAGTAAACGAGCGGACGAACATTGCGCCGATAGCCAACCCCAAAGTAATAATTATAATGTCTTTGCTCAATGCAAATGCGCCAAGCACACCATCTAAAGAAAATGATGCATCAATCAATTCAAGGTATAAAAATGACACCAAACCGGCTTTGAAACTTTGTTTAATAGCGGAGTTTTCAGCCTTGGGCTGGTGCGAATTCATCCATTCGCTCAAGCCATGTACAAGCAAATACAACACTACACCGTTAATTGCCGCCAACACTACAGGGAGTTTACTTTCGGCAGGAAGCATGCTTTGAAAAATATAAATGGTTATAAGAGTCAAAGCGGTTTCTATGCCTTGGATATGTCCCAAATGCGACAAAGGTTTTTCAAGCCATTTTATCCAATGATTTTCCTTTTTTTCATCAAAGAAATAATGGAAAAATAACATCAAAAGGAATGCAGCGCCGAAAAATAATACAGGTGCATGTGTTTGGTGAAGGTAGTATGTATATTTATCAACATCCGTAAGCGTAATTTTTGCAGTTTCCCAAAACGGCAGATTTGCAAAAATAGAAACAATTGAAATCGGGAATAGTAATCTCATACCAAATACGGCTATTATTATGCCCCAAGTCAAAAATCTGCGCTCCCATTCTTTGGACATTTTTTCAAGTTTAGTCGCATTTATAACTGCATTATCAAACGATAAACTGGTTTCCAATACGGCAAGCACAAATACGATAAACAAAGCCATAAATCCTGACCCAGGGACTCTGTAGTTTCCCCAAAAATATGCTGCCGTAAGTCCGACTACAGTTGTAATAAAAGAAAATTTAAAATATTCAAACATAATTCTCACTCCATTTGCTTGAATTATATCTTTTTTTAAAAAAAATAGCAAAAATTTGTGCGAGGGGCGTGGCTCGACTTCCCGAACTTGTGAGGGAATGCGGCTTGTCCGCATTTTGGTCACAGGTTCGAGCATTTTCAATAAAAAAAGAGGGTACTTAACCCTCTTTAATATGGTGGGCGATACAGGGCTCGAACCTGTGACCCCCTGAATGTCATTCAGATGCGCTACCAACTGCGCTAATCGCCCATATTAAATTATCAAAATTCTTCATTTATCGCTCGCGCAGTTGGTTTAATCTAAATACCTCCGCTGCGCTTCGGTTTGGCGCTAATCGCCCATATTAAATTATCAAAATTTTTCATTTATCGCTCGCGCAGTTGGTTTAATCTAAATACCTCCGCTGCGCTCCGGTTTGGCGCTAATCGCCCGATTATTCTGTTTTCAAATTTTATTTTCTGTAGCGCAGTTGGTTTAATCTATATACCTCCGCTTTGCTCCGGTTTGGCGCTAATCACCCTAAACTGTTTTTAATGTATCGTAAAAATACAAACAATACAAGCGTTATGTCAAAAATTTTTTTTATGATATTTAAAATGAGTATGGAAATATTAGGGGTAACAAAAAATACATTCGGACATAGAGTTATACAATTCACCAATCTTGCAGGGCTCAGATGCGCCATGTGCGGCATACCTATGTACAGAATGGGAGAAATTGATAACTTTGTTAGCCGTTTTGGCAGACAGGACACGAGCATGCCCGCAAGGCAAAGCATCTCTCGCTATATTGATGCTGTATATTTCCAAAAACCCAATAATACCGATTTGCTTTCAACGATGGAAATTTATGCCGGAAAGTACCCCGATAAAAGCTTCGGCGAAATATTTGCCAAGCCTGAAGTCATGACTCACCACCTGCAAAAAAGCCGTGAATACTACGAAAAAGGCTATATTGCCAACAAGCAGATATTTGAATTTATGGAGGAAAATCTTAAACTTACCCCCGAGCAAAAAGAAAAACTGGCTGAGTTTCATAAAAAAGCCGTAAATATCAGCATAGGAAATTTTCCGGATAAAGTAAAAAAATATTTGATAGCAAAAAATTACGCTGATTTTCAATCCGAAGCAGGTATAGATGCAACAGCAACAATACAAGAATGCACTAAAAAATTCCAGACATTCCCCGCCTGTCCTGATTTTGCGATTTTACAGATGGCAGGCAAATCTGATGCCCATATTATGCAAGAACTTTTAAATTCTGTTACTCCGACGAAAAAACTTATAAATCCAAAAGACGAGCACGGGATTTTTGTTTGCCGACCATGCGCAACAGCAAGTGAATATGCACCATTTTCAAGTTTATTTTACCTGTTTCCAAACATGTATTCCAACATTCAAAGGCAGCTAGACAAAATTATAACCTGCTTAGCAAATGGACATTTGAACGGACAGGGTGATTATCCCCAAATTATTCAACGTCTGGTTGCTGAAGCAACTCACGGCAAAAGAATTTTAAATTTGAATAGATATAACCCATTCAAAAGGGGAACAGCTCCCCAAGTACAAGCCTCTCCGACTCTACAAAAAGTCGGACATAAAAAGCATAATAAAGCGAAAAGAATTGAGGAGATTCTTCTTAACGAACCGCCCGCAAGAGTAAGGTGGTTTTTAGTTGATGCCGAACAACTCAAAAGAAAATTGATAGCTCAAGGAGTTTCTCCCGAACAAATAAAAGCACAAGATGCATATATCGAACGTTTAAAAAAAATATATGTTTTGTCGTTGAGGAGAAGCGATACATTTTAAATCTTGCAATAAAGTCTTGTTATGGTATTATACTTACGTGCGTAGCACCGCCCTGCGGGGTACAGTTGAAAAATAAATATGTATAAATGGTAGAAAGCGCAGCTTGACTCTGCCGAGAAAAACGATTAAGTATCGTTTTTCGAGAGGTAGCACCACCTTGGTAAAGCAGAGTAATGTTTGAAAATTTCATAATGATAGTATAATAAAATTATATCGGGACGTAGCGCAGCTTGGTAGCGCACCACCTTGGGGTGGTGGGGGTCGCAGGTTCAAATCCTGTCGTTCCGACCATTTAAAAGACCATCGGCAACGGTGGTCTTTTTTTACTATATTTTAATTCGGAGAAGGTGGGATTCGAACCCACGGTAGAGTCACCCCTACAACGACTTTCGAGGTCGTCACCTTAAACCGCTCGGACACTTCTCCTTGCTTTTACACTATAATCTTATCACATAATATTGTTGTGCATAAAAACTAATATACAAACTTTCATATTTTTTATGCTAAAATATTTGTACTTAGAGGAGTTAGGTTAAATGTCAAATTTTATTGAATTTTTGTTAAATATACTTGGCGATCCGAACGAAAGAAAAATCAAGACGATTATGCCGATAGTTGACCAAATAAACAAGCTTGAGCCGATTATGGCAGCATTATCGGATGAAGAATTGAGAGCCAAGACGGATGAATTTAAAGAAAGATTAGCAAAACGTAAAAAATCAAAAGATAAAAAAACTGACTACAAACTTGAACAGGAAGAATTAGATTATCTTTTGCCTGAAGCTTTTGCAGTTGTTCGTGAGGCAGGAAAAAGAGTTTTGAACATGCGCCACTTTGATGTTCAATTGATTGGCGGTATTTTTCTTCACAAAGGTCAAATTGCTGAAATGCGTACAGGTGAAGGTAAAACACTTGTTGCAACTTTACCGTGTTACCTCAACGCACTTACAGGCAAGGGTGTCCACGTTGTAACCGTTAACGATTACCTTGCAAAACGTGACGCAGAGTGGATGGGCAGAATTTATAAGTTTTTAGGCTTGAGCGTTGGTGTCGTTCTTTCCAACGACAGAGGCGAAAACGAATTTGAACGCAAAAAAGCAGCTTACGCTTGTGATATAACATACGGAACAAATAACGAGTTCGGCTTTGATTATTTGCGTGACAATATGGCTGCAAGCATTGAGCAATGCACCCAAAGACCATATAACTATGCCATCATAGATGAAGTTGACAGTATCCTTATAGATGAAGCCAGAACTCCACTTATCATTAGCGGCAGGTTAAACAAGTCAGCTGATACTTATATTGCAATGGCAAAAATTGCACCGAAACTTCATGCGCCGGTAGATTACACTATTGAAGAAAAAAATAAAAATATCGTTTTGAACGAAGAAGGTATCGACAAAGCGTGCGAAATGCTAGGTGTAACAGACCTTTATGACCCGCAAACTCAATATGCTCACTATCTTGTACAAGCTTTGAGGGCAAAAGAACTGTTCATAAAAGATACCGACTACATTGTAAAAGACGGTCAAATTATGATTGTTGATGAGTTTACAGGTCGTCTTATGGAAGGTCGCCGCTGGTCTGACGGACTTCATCAGGCTATTGAAGCAAAAGAGGGCGTAAAAATTCAAGATGAAACACAAACTCTTGCAAGTATCACTTTCCAAAACCTGTTCAGACTTTATCCGAAACTCGCAGGTATGACAGGTACGGCAGTTACGGAAGAAGCGGAATTCGGCAAGATATACAACCTTGAGGTTACTTGTATTCCGACAAACCGCAAGGATGTCCGTATTGACTACTCCGATGTTATTTATAAAACCGCTAAAATCAAATATGATGCGGTTGTTGACGAAATCGAAGCAGAACACAAAAAAGGCAGACCGTGCTTGGTTGGTACAATTAGTATTGAAAAATCCGAATATTTGTCATCGTTATTAACAAAACGAGGTTTAGAACACAATGTTTTAAACGCAAAGCAGCACGAAAAGGAAGCTATGATTATTGCACAAGCAGGAAGACTCGGAGCCATAACCATTGCAACAAACATGGCAGGTCGTGGTACCGATATTTTATTGGGCGGCAACCCCGAATATTTGGCAAAAACCATACTTGAAGAACGAGGCATAACCAAGGATATGCCCGATTATGAAAAAATAAAAGAAGATGTTCTTCAAGAGGCATACAGGGTAACCGATGAGGAACACGAAAAAGTTGTACAAGCAGGCGGCTTGCACGTCATCGGTACAGAAAGACACGAATCGAGACGTATTGATAACCAGCTCAGAGGTCGTGCCGCACGTCAGGGCGACTTGGGTTCAACGAGATTTTTCCTTTCATTGGAAGACGACTTAATGAGAATTTTTGGCGGCGAAAAGATTATGCGTATTATGGATACGTTTAATATTCCTGCCGATATGCCGATAGAAAACCCTATTATCACAAAACAAATTCAATCAGCACAAAAGAAAGTCGAAGTTTACCACTTTGACATAAGAAAGTCTGTCATAGAATACGACGACGTTATGAATAATCAACGTAAGATATTCTACGAACAACGCCGCAAGGTTCTTGAGGGCGACAATCTGTATTCAGATATTATATTTATGGTTGAAAGCGAAGCAAAACGCATATTGCACAACTACTTTGACGGTGACAATATGATTAAAGGTGCGGATGCAGAAGACTTCCTCAATCTCAACAGGTCCTTGCTTGCCACATTCCCGCCAATATGCACGATTGATGTAATTGAAATGCGAGGAATGAAATTTACTGCACTTGAAGAAGAAATAATAAAAAGGGCAAAAGAAGCATACAAAGAGCATGAAACTGGCATAGTTAATTTTTATAACAGTGCTATTCGTGCAGAAGGAGGTGCTCTCCAAAATCCGTTTGAGAAAGATAACATTATGCGTAACGTTGAACGTGACATTCTACTTCACGTTATTGATGATAAATGGATTGACCATTTGCACGGAATAGATGCGCTTCGTGACGGCATAAATCTTCGTGCTTACGGTCAAAAAGATCCGCTTATTGAATACAAAAACGAAGCGTTCAAGATGTTTAACGCTATGATGCAAAGCATTAAAACCGAAACCGTAACATATTTATTCAGAACAAAATTTGATGTACAACTTGCAGATATTGCACAGGAAAAGGAAATCGAAACAGGTCTGACAAGGGGGGCACAAGACTTTACTCAGCAGCAAAATCAAGCCAATTTAAGAGAAGAATTTGACGGAAAGAAAATTGGCAGAAATGATCCCTGCCCATGCGGAAGCGGTTTAAAGTATAAAAAATGTTGCGGCGCAAATAAAAATGCGTAAAATTTACATCTCTTCAATAAGTTTTTCCAAAGTTCCGAGGACTTCGTTCTCGGGACTTTTGGCTATAATTTCGCCTTTTTTGAAAATATAAACAAACCCTTCACCGCCAGCTACCCCGATATCTGCATTTTTTGCTTCCCCCGGACCGTTGACGGGACACCCCATAACGGCAAGAGTTATTGGCTTATCTACATTTTTGAATTTATCTTCGACTTTTTTTGCAAGTCCTATGAGGTCATATTTGCATCTTCCGCAAGTAGGGCAGCTTACAAAATTTATGCCTTTTTTACGTAAATTCAAAGATTTTAATATTTCAAACCCTGCATAGACTTCCTCTATTGGGTTTTCAGTAAGCGAAACTCTTATTGTATCGCCTATGCCTTCACTCAAAAGCGTTCCTATGCCAACTGCCGACTTTATAAGTCCGCCTCTCATTGTACCTGCCTCGGTAACGCCTAAATGCAAAGGATAATCAATTTCTTTCGATAAAAGTTCATAAGCCTCAATCATAGTAGGGACATTGGATGACTTCAATGACACTTTTATCAAATCGAAATCAAGGCTTTCAAGAATTTCTATATGTTTTTTGGCACTTAAAACCATTTTTTCGGGCAAGGTCAGGTCGAGTTTTTGGACTTCCTTTTCTAAAGAACCTGTATTTATGCCTATCCTAATGGGGATTTGTCTTTCTTTTGCCAAAGTCGTAACTTTTTCAACAAATTCACGCCTGCCTATGTTACCGGGGTTAAGGCGGAGCGCATCAACACCCTGTTCTATAGCCTCGATTGCGAGTCTGTAATCAAAATGAATATCCGCAATAATCGGTATCTTGATTTGTTTTTTTATAGCACCTATCGCCTGCGCAGCTTCTTTGTCGAGAACCGCAACCCTGATAAGCTCGCACCCTGCATCAGTAAGTTCATTAATTTGACGAACAGTGGCTTTGACATCACGAGTATCGGTGTTGCACATAGATTGAACGCTAATCGGTGCATTTCCTCCGATTTCTACCCCTCCGATATTTATTTTTTTTGTTTGTCGTCTTTGTTTCATAATTTTTTCCTTTATAATAAGAATGTTAGCACAAAAAGGAAATAACGATGATAAAAGTTGGTGTATTGTCTGATATTCACGGAAACATGGAAGCTCTCGGGGCGGTCCTTGAAGATATCGATTTTTTAGAAATAAAAAGACTCTTAATCCTTGGCGATTTGGCTCTTATGGGGGCTGAGCCAAATGAAACAATAAATTTTGTAAGGAATTTGGCATCAAAATATGATGTTGATATCATTCAGGGCAATACCGACCTCTTTATTGTTAATGACGAACTTCCAAATGTACCCGATTTCGCTAAAAACTCAATTCTTTATGCAAAAAAAGTTTTAAGTGAAGAAAATAAAGCATACTTAAAACTTCTTCCGCAAACAAAATCAATAAAAATCGGGAATACCTCCATCCTTATGGTGCATGGTTCACCGAGAAAAAATGATGAAAATATTTTGCCTGCAAAATCAACAGAAGAAATAAAACCAATGATATCGGGAACAAGCGAGGCATTGATTTTGTGCGGACATACACATCTTCCTGCGGGATATCAAATAGAAAATCAAACAGTTGTCAATGTCGGCAGCGTCGGACGCCCATTTACGGAAAATCAAAAAGCGTGCTTCGTTGTTTTGGAAATTGATGAAGAAAAGGAAAACAGTTTCTCTGTTGAACATAAATTTATTGACTTTGACGTAAACACATCGGCAAAAAAACTTGCCGCACTTGATTTTGACGGAGCAAAATACTTATCTGATTTACTGCTTAAATCCGCAGTAAAATAGCAAAATTTTTTTCCGCCGCCTTTAATACAGTTTAGGAGATGACCATGGTTTCTAACGTTTCTTTCGGCGCACTTCCCTCAGGTACACGCCGCATATCCGAAAAACTTATTGTTGGTGCAAAACAAGATTTTGCAAGTTTTCGCCAACTACGAAATGAAGAATACGTTAGCAGAGTTATTGACTTGAGAAACGGACGACCTTTTAAAAAGCTAAAAGAGTTCATATTCTGCAAACTTCTCGGTTTGGATTATGCCAACATCCCGATGGAGCTTAGAGACAGACATCCCCTAATATCAGACAGTTTTGAACGAATTCATTCTCTTGTTCAGGGGAATAATAGTGGCAGAACCTTTGTTCATTGCAATAGCGGAATACACAGAAGCATATTAGCTGCGGCATTTGAAGAGTTCAAAGAAGGAAGAATACGAACATTCGGCGATTTATCTGAATTTTTAAAGAATCAAAATTATTTTGCATTGAACAAAAAAGTGCGTTTTGGTTTTAAGGTTTCACTGCCACAAGAGCACATAATTAAAAGGTCTAAAAATCTTGAATACCAAAAAAGAGCGTTTTGGGATATGATAAACAGATAACATCAACTCTCATTACCAGGTCTTGTATCGCATTTGCAGGGCAATACGGCTTGTATTTATAATTCCATCAACAAATGTATAATTCAGTACAAACATAGTGTTTGAGCCGTTCAAGTAATAATTTAGTCCAACGGTATATTCATTTGTATATCTGTGAGAGTGTCTTTTGTCGCCGTTATATGAGTCAAATCTCACCGCAGCCTGCAATTTGTCAGTCAAAAAATATGTACCGGTAAAGTAGTAGCCATCTGCTTTTTTATCTGAATCAAAAGTTGGCTCTTTGTATATATATTCGCCCTTTAGCCCGAACTTTTTGTATTTATATATAAAATATCCGTTGTAATTTGTATAACCCAAATCTCGTTTTCCTGTGGCTATACCGCCTGACACTCTTAAATCGCCCCATTCAGGCTTTTCAGCAAGGGGTTTCAGAGTTAATTGGCTATTAAACTCAATCCCTTTATGGTGAAACCAGAACGGATGCTTTTGCATAACGGCAAAAAGCCCCAAGTCAATATCTGCCCACTTATAGCTTGCCCTTATTTTTCCGCCGGAATCTCTGTGGTCACCAAAAAGCCTTACAACTTGCGCTCTTGTGGCAAAATCAATATCATAAGGTGACAGTGTCGGCTCGCCGGCAAAAGGCTTTCTCATACGTCCAAGCATAGCGGTATAATTTTTGTATTTTCCTCTCACCCAAACATCACCAAAAATCGTTTCTTTGCGAATATTCTTTTCCGCACGCATTTGAACTTTATAATCAACATGGTCATTCATTTTTCCGGTTAAAATAAAATCGGTTGAGGGAAATTTATATTTGGTATGCAAATCGTGGTCACTATCACTGACAGACCAAGTAACATCACCGATTGCGCCAAAATCGAAATTCAAATATTGGTTTATATGTATTCTTAAAAGCCCTTTATCAAAGGTATAGAAATTAGAAATTTTGGCTTTCAACGGTTCATTTTCTTTAAGAACTTCTTCTAAAGGTTGGTTTACATCATTTTCATCAAGTTCAATAACTTCGCCTTCAATAATATCGGAAATGGTACTATCCGGCGCAGCAAAAGCCTGCAAAGAAAATACGAATATAAAAAATAATAAAAATATAACCTTTTTCATAACCAACACAACTATTATAACATCAATCGATTTTAAATAAAGAAAAGATTTTTTCAACACGAAGAGGCAGAAACGTGTTATTCTGCCTCTCTATTCCAATGGTAAACCTAAAAGAACTATATAGCTTTTTTTGCTGCTTCAACTATTTTTGTAAATGCAGCTGCATCTCTGACGGCAACATCTGCCAACATTTTTCTGTTAATAGCAACATTTGCTTTTTTAAGAGCATTTGTTAATCTGCTGTAGCTTAAACCATTAACTCTTGCTGCAGCATTGATTCTTGTAATCCAAAGACGACGCATAAATCTTTTTTTGTTACGTCTGTCTCTGTATTGGTATTTCAATGCTTTCATAACTGCAATATTTGCAACTTTGAAAATTCGGCTTCTTGCGCCAATAAAGCTTTTAGCCAATTTCAATATTTTTCTGTGTCTGTTTTTTAATACGTTTCCACGTTTTACTCTTGCCATGATTTATTAACTCCTTGATTATTTATTTCTGTATGGTAATTCAGCTTTAACTTTTGCCAAGTTGGAAACTGAAATTTCTTGCATTCCTGTCAATCTTCTTTTTCTTTGTTCACTTTTGTGAGCCAAAAGGTGCTTGTTGCCTGCTTTTAATCTTAAAATTTTGCCGCTTGCAGTGATTTTATATCTTTTTGCACCTGCTCTATGTGTTTTCATTTTAGGCATTTTATATTTCTCCTTTATAAATTAGTTGCTATTTGCGGGGGCGAGTATTGTAAGAAGGTTTTTCCCTTCCAAAGACGGTTCCTTTTCTATCGTATGAGGAAAGTCCGCTAAATCAGCTACAATCCTGTTTGCCAATTCAAAGGCGAGATGCGAGTGCTGCATTTCTCTGCCCCTTAACATAACTACAACCTTTACTTTGTTTCCTTCTTCAAGGAATTTTTTAATACTTTTCATTCTAACGTTATAGTCATGCGTGTCGATTTTGTATCGAAGCTTTATTTCCTTTATTTCGACTGTTTTTTGTTTCTTTTTGGCTTCTTTCGCCTTTTTTTCAGCTTCGAATTTGAATTTGCCGTAATTTAATATCTTTGCGACCGGAGGATTTTGATTAGGGGAAATAACAACTAAATCTAAGTCCTTATCATAAGCCATTTCTAAAGCTTTAGATGTTTCTACTACGCCTAAATTTTCGCCGTTGTCATCAATCAATCTCACTTCTTTTGCTCTGATTTTCTCATTTACAATGCCTAATTGAGATTGGCTTCTACCTTCGCTAATGGTTTTACCTCCATGTCATAACTATATTACGGTACATTCTCGATTATCAGACAAACAAAAAAAAATCGCAAGTGCTGTGTGTATAAAAGAAGAATTTCTCTCCATAGCTCTGCTCGCCAAGGCGACATCCCTCACATTCTTCACTTCATTTCAGAAAATCTTTCAATTTTCTTTCATTTCGTCGAATTATTCACAGGGACGTGCTGGGTTCGCTATGCTCACACGGCGCACTTGCCGAAATCCGCTGTCTTGGATTATCGGCTGTTTATAATTCTTCACTTCATTTCAGAAAATCTTTCAATTTTCTTTCATTTCGTCGAATTATTCACAGGGACGTGCTGGGTTCGCTATGCTCACACGGCGCACTTGCCGAAATCCGCAATAAAAAGCCGACATAAATGTCGGCTAAAATATGTGGAAAATTTTATGGAAATTTAAAACTGATGTTCTGCCGCCTTGTCCATTTTGTCAATTTTGGCAAGAATTTCGTCAATCTGTTTTTTGATTGCTCTTAAAAACATTGGTATTTCGGCTTTAAAACTATATGTGCCAGCCCAATAAAATTGTTGTCCCGTCATGAAATAACTCCTTATATACTACCTTATGCTACTTTTATCGGCATTTTTTTGTAAAACTTTAGGTTTTTTGACTATATTTTTACAATTCTTAATACTTGTTGTGGGATAATGTAGTTGTAAGTAAAGTTAAGGAGAAAACAATGGGTGCTATTACAAAAGACATGGGTATTTTAGACGTAGTGCAACAATACCCCGAAACAATAGAAGTATTCGGACAATTGGGTTTTGGGTGTCTCGGTTGTGCTGCAGCAAGATTTGAAAATCTTGAAGCCGGTGCAAAAGTTCATGGCTTTGACCCTGACGAATTGGTTGCACAATTAAATGCTGCTATAGAAAAATAATGACTGAAGAGTTTAAACATTATACAGTTATGAAAAATGAGGCCGTCGATGGGCTAAATCCCCGAGATGGTCTCGTTTATCTTGACGGCACTCTTGGAGGAGGAGGGCATAGCGAGCTTTTGGCTCAAAAAATATTGCCTGACGGAAAAATTATTTCTTTCGACATTGATGATGATGCAATAAATTTTGCAAAAAAAAGATTAGCGCCATATAAAAATGTTACAATTGTAAAGCGTGGTTATCAGGATTTTGAAGAAGTTTTAAGTGAATTAGAAATAGAAAAAATAACCGGCGGTATGCTACTTGACCTTGGTGCTTCTTATTATCAATTAACCTCAAAAGCAAGAGGGTTCAGCTTTTTGAGTGATGCAAAATTAGATATGAGATTTGACAAAAGTGCAGATTTTTCTGCATACGACTTGATAAACTCATATTCGGAAGAAGAATTGGCAGATGTCTTTTACTATTATGGCGAAGAACGCTACTCCAGAAGACTTTCGAGGAATATAGCACAAGCCAGAAAGCTTAAAAATATAGAAACAACATTTGAATTATGTGAAATAATTAAAAAATCTCTGCCTTACAAAAACTCCCGAACAAACCCTGCCACAAGGATTTTTCAGGCAATCAGAATTGAAGTCAACGGAGAGTTAAAAAATGTTGAGAACACATTAAAAAAAGTTGTGCCATTTTTAGAAAAAGGTGCTAGAATAGTTGTAATCACATTTCATTCGTTGGAAGATAGAATTGTGAAAAAGATATTCAAAGAACTTTCAACCGAGCTGAGTTTACCCGAGGGAGGGGTTAGAGAGGGAGTTCTTAAACTGGTAAATAAAAAACCGATACTTCCGACGGATGAAGAAATTAGAGAAAATCCCCCATCAAGGAGCGCAAAATTGAGGATTGCACAAAAAGTATAAAGGGGAGCAACTGAGGAGAACAGGGGAAAGAGGTATATGCCCGCAGTAAAATACAATTATAATGTTGAAGAGCAGGTTCAAGATTTGCCCAAACGGGCGAAGTATAAGACTGCACCAAACAGAGATAACAATCAACAGGTCAGACGTGTACCCAAAACCACTCAAGAGAAGGTTTTGGCCTTTGATTTTGCCCTTGTATGCCTTGGCGCCGTGGTTGCATTTGTGTTTATCGTAATATATTCGTTTGTAGCCACGTCAGAAACAAGGTTAGCAAATTTGCATTCCGAAATCAGTAACTTAAATTACGAAAATATAGATTTGGAAAATAAGCTTGAAAATGTGAAGTCTTATTATTCAGTTGATACAAAAGTTTCATCAAATGCCTCATTTGAAAAAGCAAAAAATGTTATTGAGGTAGAACAAATTGATGCCAAAACCGTTGAGCATCAAGAGCCCAAAGGAAGTAATTTAAATACGGTAACCGGATTTTAAAATTAAAATGAAACTTTTAAATATAAACCATAAAAAATTCAGCAAAAGAGTAAAATGGGTGAGAAGAATTTTTATTTTTGTCGCCGTCATTCTGCTTTTACAAATGATTAGATTGCAGATTTTTGACTTTGACGATTTGAAAAATAAAGCATTTCAGATGCGCACCAGAAAAGCGCAGGTGTACAGGGGAGAAATCTTTGACAGGAATGGTTTAAAATTGGCAACGGACGGCACCGTATATGACATATATGCCCATCCTCACTATTATAAAGAAGAAGAAACCCCGCAGGATGTCGCCCGTCTATTGGCTCCGATACTTAAAATGAATGAAAAAAAGCTGCTTGAAAAATTGCAGCAGGAATATTCGACAATTTCAATTGCAAAGGGTGTCGATAGGGATACCGCCATGCAAATAAGAAAATTGAAGCTGACTTCTATCAGTTCTCCCGAAAGAAGTATAAGAGTCTATCCGCAAGGCGATTTGGCTTCTCATATTTTAGGTTATGTAAATCCCGATGCAAAACTTGCCGCAGGAGTGGAACAAACAGGCGGAGGTCTTGTCGGAAACGTCAAATCAAAAATACTTGAAAAAGACGGCAGGGGTAGGGTTATATTTGATTTTTGGACAAACCCAGAAGAAATCTCAAAACCGATAAAAGGGCAGAAACTCACCTTGACAATTGATTCTGCAATTCAACACGTTGCCGAAAAAGAATTAAATAAAATGGTTGAAGCAACTGATGCAAACAAAGGCACCGTTATCGTTATGAACCCACGCAACGGCGAAATCCTTGCAATGGCGGTTGCTCCTACTTATAATCCTAACGAATACAATAAATATGATTATGAAACGGTAAAAAACTGGGTACTTACGGATGTTTACCCACCCGGCTCGACCTTCAAAATTTTGACAGTTGCTTCCGCACTTAATACTGGTAAAATGACTCCCCACGATACAGTATATGATAGTGGTACAATTACGATACAAGGTTGGAAAATCGAAAATTACGATGCAAAAATCAGACCGTGTCCCGGCGACATTGACTTGCCGTATCTTCTTGAACACAGTTCAAACGTAGGCAGTGTAAAGGTTGCTCTAAAAATGACACCGAGCGAATTTCATAATCAAATTGCGGCATTCGGAATTGGCTCAAAAACAGGCATAGATTTACCGGGCGAATCATCTGGTATCTTGCACCCTGCTTCTACGTGGGATACTATTACGCAGGCAACCATCAGTTTCGGATATTCTTTAGCCGCAACGCCTATACAGATGGCATCTGCAGTCGCATCAATTGCAAATGACGGTGTTTGGGTTACACCTCACGTTATAAAATATCCGGACAATATTGCTGAAGAAAAATTGGTAAAAAGGCAAGTTATAACTCCGGAAACGGCACGTGCCATGAGAAAACTTTTGGCGGGCAGTATAAAAAGTTCAAAGTCCAGTGCGGGAAAAATTCCTAATTTTACCGTTGCAGGAAAAACAGGTACCGCAAGAAAACCAAACCCGAAAGGTGGAGGTTATTTGACAGGTGTTGTATACACTTCTTTTGCGGCATTTTTCCCTGCCTCTGACCCTCAAATACTTATAATGGTAGTTGTTGACAGTCCAAAAGGGGCGGAAGTGTGGGGCTCAACGGTTGCAGGTCCAGTATTTAACGAGGTGGCAACTTTTGTAACAAGGCACTTGAGCATGAAGCCTGATGCTCCCGGATTAAATGTAAAAAAATAAGGAGAGTTTGATATGAAGCTTGATAAATTAATAGAATTATTAAAACCGACTGAAGTTAAAAATAGTCAAAACACGGATAAAATCGATATTTTAGATATTTCCTATAATTCAAAAACGACAAAAAGCGGAGATATATTTGTATGTTTAATCGGTGAAAAAACAGACGGACACAAGTATGCAAAAATGGCACAAGAAGCAGGTGCAGTAGCAATTTTGGCGCAATGTGTTCCTGAGGGTATAACCGTTCCTGTTTTGTTGGTTGAAGATACCCAAAAAACCATTTCCGACCTTGCGGGAATTATTTTCGATTATCCGTCCAAAAAACTCAATTTAATCGGCATAACCGGAACAAACGGCAAAACTACGGTTACCCACCTTGTTGAAAGAATATTTGAGTACAACAAAAAAACTTGCGGCTTAATTGGGACTCTGGGATACAAGCTAAATTATAACGATACATACAAGGATGCAAAACACACAACACCACAAGCTCCTGAGCTTCAACGCACGCTTAATCTTATGCTAAATCATAATATTGAAAATGTCGTTATGGAAGTCAGCTCTCACGCTTTGGCGCAGCACCGTGTCGGCGCATGTTCCTTCAATTGCGCAGTAATGACAAATTTAACACAAGACCATTTGGACTACCATATTACTATGCAAAATTATTTTGAAGCAAAGGCAATACTTTTTAAAAATCTCAAAAAAGGCGCAAGTGCGATAATAAATGCAGATGACGAACGTGCAAAAGATTTTGCTGACGCTGTTTGCGACGGAGTAAGAATTTTAACTTACGGTATTGAAAAAGACGCTGACGTAAAAGCGACAAACTTGAATTTCAGCACCTACGGTTCTTCGTTTGAATGCACAACACCTCTCGGTAAATACAAAGTAAATCTTCAAATGACAGGTATGTTCAGTATTTATAATGCTTTAGCCGCACTAACGACTGCAATATCCCAAGGCTTAGACATAAATTTAACGCTAAAAGCTCTCGAAGAAACCCATGGTGTTGCAGGCAGGTTTGAAGCAATTACAAAAGAACCGTTAACAATAGTAGACTATGCTCACACTCCTGACGGATTGGAAAATGTTTTAAATGCCGCAAGAAAAATTTTGCCAAAAGAAGGCAGACTCCTTTGCGTATTCGGATGCGGTGGAGACAGAGATGCGACCAAACGCCCCAAAATGGGTGCAATCGCAGAAAAGCTCTCCGATATAGCCATAGTTACATCAGATAACCCGAGAAGCGAAGATCCCCAACAAATTATTACGGATATTTTGAGCGGCATAAAATCGTTATCACCCGATAAAATTATGGTTGAAGCAGACAGACACCTTGCCATAAAATTGGCTTCCCAAATTTCAAAACCGTCAGACATTGTGGTTATTGCAGGGAAAGGTCACGAAGATTATCAAATTCTAAGAGATAAAACCATACACTTTGATGACAGAGAAGAAGTCAGAAACTCCTTTGGCACAAGCAAAGTCTAAAATTATTCATACCTCAGTGCATCAATAGGATTAAGCTTGGACGCTTTCCACGCAGGGTAAAAACCAAAAACCACACCCACAATACCCGCAAAGAGGAAAGAAGCTAAAATCGGACTTAGCGATATAATTATAGTTACGTTATCAGACCACAAAAATCCTGTTATTTCCGCACCTATAATTCCCGTAAATACACCGACAAGTCCGCCAACCATGGACAAAGTAACCGCTTCTATCAAAAACTGTATGCAAATATCCGAACCTTTTGCACCAATTGCCATACGAATTCCGATTTCCCTCGTTCTTTCGGTTACTGAAACGAGCATTATGTTCATAATTCCTATGCCGCCAATAAGTAATGAAACCAAAGCAACAAACATAAGCAGAGTCGACATTGCTTCTTTTTGATTTTTTATTGTCTCAAGCATTTGCGTAAAACTTCTTACTGTAAAATCGTCATCCTTGTTTTTTCCTATATTATGACGCTCCCTCAAAAGATTTTTTATTTCCTGCTGCGCCTTGATTAAGCTTTCGGAATCTTTTGCCTGAACGACAATTTGCCTTACCGTACCGGGGAATTCCGTTCCCATAAGATTTCTTTGTCCAGTTGTAAGAGGAACAAATACGACATCATCTTGGTCCATACCCATTCCGTTTTCACCTTTTGATTTCAAAAGACCAACAACCTTGAACGGTACTCCCCCCACACGAATGGTTTTATTAAGAGGATCCATATCGCCAAACAGATTTTCGGAAACCGTTTCACCGATTATGGCTACTTTTGTGGCATTCTTTTCATCATCCTGATTAAAATTTCGTCCGTCAGCAACTTCATATTTTTGAACTGCCAAATATTCCGGCTCAACGCCATATATTGTTGTTGACCAGTTTTGGTTTGAAAAAACGACCTGTTTGGTATCTCTCAGCACACCAACGGAAACCAATACCGACGGACATTGTTTTTGAATTGCGTCAGAATCTTTCAAAGTAATTGTAGGTTTTGTTCCCGCACCGCCTCTTATACCGCCGGAACTGGAACTGCCTGACATCACGGTTATAATATTTGAACCTGTTGATTCTATTTCCTTTGCTATTCTTTGTTTTGAACCTTCTCCGATAGCCATCATTATAATTACGGCGCTGACACCTATAATAATACCGAGACTCGTCAGCATAGAACGCATTTTATTGATTTTTAACGAACGCATTGCAATCGTAAATGTTGAAGCAAAATCTATCATGCTCTCACCTCGTCACTTATTATTCGTCCGTCTTTAAACCTTACAACTCTCTTTGAGTATTCCGCAATATCAGGTTCATGAGTGACTAGCACTATTGTTTTGCCGGACTCTTCATTGAGTTTTACAAAAAACTCCATAACCTCTATACTTGTTTTTGTATCAAGGTTTCCTGTGGGTTCGTCTGCCAAAATAATAGGAGCATCATTGACAATCGCTCTTGCTATTGCCACACGCTGCTGTTGACCACCCGACATTTGATTTGGGTGGTGAGATTCTCTTTGTTCAAGTCCGACTATCTTCAATGCTGCTCTTGCCTTTTCTATTCTTTCCTCTTTGGGGATACCTTTATAAATCATAGGTAATTCAACATTTTCGAGTGCAGAAGTTCTTGAAATCAAATTGAAGCCTTGAAAAACGAAGCCGAGTTTCAAATTTCTTATTTCAGCTAGTTCATCAGCGTTGAGTCTGCTTACATCAACACCGTCCAAAAAATATGTTCCTTGAGTCGGTTTATCCAAACACCCTAACATGTTCATAAATGTTGATTTTCCCGAACCAGAAGTTCCCATAATACAGACAAATTCACCTTTTTCCACCGTCAATGATACTCCGTCAAGTGCATTAAAAGATGTATCACCGGTTTGATAAGTCTTTACAAGGTTTTTTATCTCTATTAAAGACATCTATAATGCCCTCATCTTAGGCATAAAATCGCCTTTTCGTTTATCTTCATCTCCGATTCTGCCGGTAACAACATTGTCACCTTCACGAAGTTCATCTGATATAACTTCGGTATAATCTCCATCGCTGGCACCGATTTTTACGGAAATTCTCTCAAGTTTTTCTGATTTATTTTTAAATAAGTTTATAAATTTTTCGCCAAAAGATAATTTTTCATTTGTTCTGCTGTTTTGTACTATCCAAATTCCTTGTTCTTTATACTTTTTGCCGCCGGTAATTTCTGTCGGAGAAAATTTCAAAGCCCTGTTGGGTACGCACAGAACATCCTCTTTTTTCATGGTAATTATAGAAACATTTGCCGTCATGCCGGGGATAAGAATATCATCCTCGTTATCTACGGACACGATGACGGTATATGTTACGACATTAGATACCGTTGTCGGAGAAATTCTTACCTGTTTAACCGTTCCCATAAAGACTTCATCGGGATATCCGTCAAGAGTATATGTTACATCTTGTCCTGCTTTAATTTTACCAATATCAGCTTCAGATACACTTACTTCAATTTGCATTTGTCTTAAATCCTGAGCAACAACAAAAAGTTCAGGCGTTTGGAAGCTGGCTGCAACCGTTTGTCCTACATCAACCGCCTTTGAAATTACAACACCGTCAACAGGAGAAACAATTTTTGTGTAGCCCAAATTCGTTAAATTATTTTGCAAATTAGCTTGAGCCTGCGAAATAGATGCACTCATTGCATTTAATTGGGCAATATCCGCATTGTATGTCGATTCTGCAAGGTCAAGGTCGCTTTTGGATACATAATTTTTTGTATAAAGCTTTTTGTACCTTTGGTAATTTTTTCTGTCAAAATCAAGCGTGCTTTTGATTTTTTGATAGTTTGCCTGTGCCGACCATAAATCGCCTTGGGCTTTATCTACTTGCGCTTGGAACAATGAGGGATCAATTTCCGCAAGCAGCTGTCCTTTTTTTACTACCGAATTGTAGTCAACGTAGATTTCTTTAATTTGTCCGGATACCTGAGAACCAATATTAACGGTTTTTACCGGATTTACCGTTCCGGACGCATCAACAGTCTGTACAATAGAGCGTTTTTGAATTTGTGCGGACTGATAAATAGATTTAGAACAACCTGATGTAAAAAACATCAGACATCCTAAAAGTGCCAAAATTGAAATTATTATTATGTTTCGTTTCATTGTACCCCCATTGCTTTAAAGAATTCTTCTCTTGCCACATTATATGTAAATATGGTTTGAACAAATTCAAGTTGTGCTTTATTGTAGTTTGTTTGAGCATCCTGAAGTTCGATAAAATTGCCCAATCCAACCGTATATCTTCCATCGGCAAGTTCAAAGTTTTCCAGAGTTTGTGCCACTTTTTGCTGCATTAAAGGAATTTTCTTTTCTAATTGTTTCATTGAAACATACAAGTCACTTATTTCAAAATAAACATGGTGCTTTGCATGATGAAGATTATCCTCTGCAATTTCATAATACGCTTTACCTTCATCAATTTTGTATTTTATATTCATAACATTGATAATTGGGAAATCAAGCCCTGCATATACCCTAAAGTTGTTAGAATGAGTATTTTCACCTTTGGAAAAACCGTATCCTGCGCTTGCACCAAGTTCGGGATAATATGAACGTTTAATGGCTTTTAAAGATTCCCCCGATGCCTTTAAAACAAGCTCCAGCGATTTTAAATCAGGTCTTTGTTTGTATGCCGTTTCTATGGCATCATGAACGGTACCATCATAGGGCTTAAAATCGAAGTTTTTCAAAATATCATTTTTCTGAATACCCGATGTCAATACAAGTTCGGAATTATCGCCGTCTTGCAAATCCGATACATATTTGATATCAATTTTTTCAGGCTGATAATTTATAGGCTTAAAATTAAAGTTTTCGGTATTAAGTACCGAAAAATCAATGCCTTCATGGTAATCCATAACTTCTGCCAATTCAATCAATGCCATCTCATATCGATGCTCGGTATCCAACAGTTGAACCTGCGCATCAGTATAATAGACTTCCGAATTTACAACATCTATTTTGGACTTCAAACCTTCTTCAAAAAGTGCTTTTGTTCTTTCATAGTTCAATTCGTTAATTCTGACAGTTTGTTGAGAAATATCGACATTAGCTTTTGCGGCAAGAACACCATAGTATGCGATTTTTACGCCGTAAGTTATGTTTAAAATTTCATCTTCCAAATCATACTGGGCGCTTTTGGCATTATATTTTTGCATATTTATATTTGCCGCAGTTTTGCCGAAATTCCAAATAAGCTGATTAACACTCAAGTCAACATCATAGGTATTTGAGTGAGTTTCGTGCATTCCTTTGGTTTTTCTGTCAGAAAAAGTATATCCGTTACCGAGTCCCAAACGTGGGAAATAATCGGACTTTGCTTGTCCTACTCTGCTCTTTTGGATTTTGACCATATTTTTTGCGATTTTTATAGCTTCATTATGTTCAAGCGCATATTTTATACACTGCTCAACGCTAAATGTTTTTTGTTTATCCTCTTTTAAATCTTCCAACGCAAAAGCAGGAAGCATAACTATTGTTGCAACTAATAATGAGATAAAAAGATTTTTTATATGCTTCATTCTATAAACTCTCAAGTCTTACAAATACATTATACATTGATAACGTAAAAAAGATAATAAGGGTTTTGTTTCTTTACACAAAATTATAAACTCTTTTTTAATTCTTCAATGGCTTCGATTTGTTCTGCTAATTCCGCAATTCTTGCTTTTGTTGTATCTATAACTTCTTTAGGCGCATTTTTAACAAAATTGTCGTTAGAAATTCTTCCTTCCAAAGAAGTTTTTTCCTTTGCAAGTTTTTCTATCTTTTTATTTTGTCTTTCTTTTTCTTTTTCGATATCAATAATTCCCGCAAGAGGAACAACAAATTTTGTGTCGCCGACAACGCAAGAAGCTGATTGCGGAGGAAGTTCGTTTATTGTTTCGGAAGATATTGTCATATTTTCAACACGCACCATTCTCTTTAAGAATGCCTGAGTTTGTTCAAATAATTCTTTATCTCCATATATATTCAGCGTGATTTGACTTCCGGCAGGAACATTCAGAGATTGTCTGAGGTTTCTGATTGCTTTAATAGCTTCAATTGTTTTATCCATTTGCGCAACTTCAGTTGAATATTTGTATTGATTAGCAGTCGGGAAGTCGCACTTCATAAGGAATTTTTGACCGTCTTTATATACTTTAAACGGAATAAGCTGCCATATTTTTTCGGTTATATGCGGCATAATCGGATGTAACAATCTCAACGAACGCTCCAAAACATACCACAAAACTCTTTGGGTGTTGAGTTTTTGCTCGGGATTATTAAGCTGAATTTTAGCCAATTCAACATACCGGTCGCAATAACTGCCCCAGAAGAAATCATAAACCTGGTTTGCATACTCACCAATACGGAAGTTTTCCATATTGCTTCTTACATCTGCAGTTACGTCAGAAAGTTTTTGCAAAATCCATTTGTCCGCAATAGTAAGGCTGCTTCTGTCAATTTCATTTTCATCCATGCCGTCAAGGTTCATCATAACAAATCTTGAAGCATTCCAGATTTTATTTGCAAAATTTCTTCCGTATTCAAATTTGTCATCGCTGATTTTGATATCTTGACCGCCATACGTACACATGCTTGTGAGTGTATATCTCAAGGCATCACAACCGTATTTGTCAATAATACCAACCGGATCAATGGTGTTGTTTTTTGATTTACTCATTTTTTGTCCGTGTTCATCACGAATTAAACCGTGTATATATACATTTTTGAACGGTGATTTTCCGGTAAATTCGTATGACATATTTACCATTCTTGCTACCCAGAAGAAAATAATATCAAACCCCGTAACAAGAACCGACGTCGGGAAGAATTTTTTGAAGTCTTTGCTTTCTTTGTTTGGCCAACCCATAGTGGAAAACGGCCATAAGCCAGACGAGAACCATGTGTCTAATACATCGCTGTCTTGCGTATAGTGTGCGGGATCTGGATTTTCTTTTGCGACAACCATTTCACCTGTTTCATTGTGATAATATGCGGGAATTTGGTGTCCCCACCATAATTGTCGGCTTATGCACCAGTCACGAACATTTTCCATCCAATCCAAATATATTTTTGTCCATCTTTCAGGAATAAAATTGAGTTCACCGTTTTTAACCGCTGCTATTGCCTTTTCAGCAAGGGGTTTCATCTTAACGAACCATTGTTCGGACAAATATGGTTCTATTGTCGTTCCGCAGCGTTGGCAGTGTCCTACGTTGTGTTCGTGGTCGGTTATATCAAGGAGAGCATTGTTAAGTTTCAACAAACCTACGGTTTCTTTTCTTGCTTCTTCTCTGGATAAACCTCTTATTGATTCCGGAATAACATCGATATCAAGCATTTTTGCATCTTCATCCATAACCCAAACAGGTTTTAAGTTATGCCTTTTTGCTACTTCATAGTCGTTAGGGTCGTGTGCCGGAGTAATTTTTACCGCACCGGTACCAAATGAAGAATCAACGTATTCGTCTGCAATAATAGGTATTTCTTTATTTGTTAAAGGAATAATAACTGTTTCGCCAACAAGGTCTTTATACTTGTAATCATTAGGGTTTACCGCAATTGCAACGTCGCCGAACATTGTTTCCGGTCTTGTTGTTGCAACAACGATTGCGCCGACTTTATCTTTGAGGGGATAACAGATTTCCCACATGTGTCCTTGTTCTGTCTTGTATTCGGTTTCAATATCGCTGATTGCGCTTCTGCAACGAGGACACCAGTTAACGATATATGCACCTTTATATATTAAACCTTTATTATAAAGACTTACAAACACTTCTTTAACGGCATTAGAGCAGCCTTCATCAAGAGTAAACCTTTCTCTTGAACGGTCAAAAGACGCTCCCAATCTTTTGAATTGGTTAAGTATTGCGCTTTTATGCTCATTTGCCCATTCCCACACCGTTTCAACGAACTTTTCTCTGCCTAAATCAAAACGTGTAAGATTTTTTTCACGTAGCTTCTTTTCAACAACATTTTGTGTTGCAATACCTGCGTGATCCGTTCCGGGAACCCACAAAGTTTCAAAACCCGCCATGCGGTGATATCTAACGAGAATATCCTGCAAAGTTCCGTCCAAAGCATGTCCCATATGAAGAACACCGGTAACATTCGGCGGAGGAATAACCATACTGAAGTGAGGCTTGTTTGAATCAGCATCAGCCTTAAAGCATTCATTCTTTTCCCAAAGGTCATAAATCTCTTTTTCTACTTCATTTGCTTGGTAATTTATAGGAATTTCATTGATATCTATATTCATCTTCTGCTCCAATTTTCTCATTCTGTACCTTGATTATAATACAAAGAAATAAATTACCAAAAATAAATTTGTCCGAATTGTTTCACTAAAAACTGCATTACAAAAACTTTTTCTTTACTTTTTCCCCAAAAAATTACATAATAGACATGTCGATTATTATTTACAAAAAAAGAAAGAAAAAGATTATGTTTGAAAACACTTATCAAGACATCGAACTCACATGTGAAGATTGCGGAACTACATTCGTATTTTCTGCAGAAGAACAAGAATTTTACGCAGAAAAAGGTTTCGCAACACCCAAACGTTGTCCGGAATGCAGACACGCAAGAAAAAAACAAAGATTCAGCAACCGTAAAAGATATACGGTAAACTGCTCTAAATGCGGTGCTGAAACAACCGTTCCCTTTAAACCAAAAGAAGGAAAGGAAGTATATTGCGTAGATTGTTATAAAGCAGCAAAAGAACAAGAAGCGGCAGCTGCTCCGGTAGTTGAAGAAGCTCCGGCAGAATAACCGTTTTATACAAGACGTAAAATGAGGTGCGATTATATCGCACCTTATTTTTATTTAATAATTATGTTATAATTTATGTATAAGAATTTTATGGTGAAATTATGATAGAGATGAAAGTTATGGGTATTGCCCTTGATACAAGAACCGGTTCGCCGATTATCGTTTTACATGACAACGACAGCACAAAAGCGCTGCCAATTTGGATTGGTTCGTCAGAAGCGAGTTCAATTATTCGTGTAATAGAAAAAATCAAAGTCGCACGCCCCATGACACATGATTTAATATGCTCCATTCTCATGGAAACAGGCTATGACCTTGATAGAGTAGAAATATACGATGTCAGCGAAGATACATACTTTGCCAACCTCATCCTTATCGGCGAAGACGGAGAAGAAATCGCCATAGACTCCCGTCCGTCCGATGCAATAGCGGTTGCACTAAGGGCGGAAGCTCCGATTTTTGTGACAGAAAATGTCATTTGCGGTGCAACGATTGCGACAGACAAACCTAAAGAAGAGAAAGAGGCAAAGGATTTTCATGACTTTATCCAAAATCTAAAACCGTCTGACTTTAAAAAATTTGTTGATGACAATCCCGAATCTGAGCAATAGTATACTTTGAATTTTGATTCATCGGAAGTCCAAAAAGTTTTAGCGTAGGAAGTTTTTCGCCTTCGCCGAGTCCTTTTATGCCAATCGGATTTTGTGAATTTTTAAAAAACAATATTCGCATGGTCATTTTCTTAATGACAAAAAAACAATTTTCAATTTTCTCCTCCAAAAAGATGATTTTTGCCGAAAAAATATTATTTTGCAAATAAAAACATTAAAATAATATTGGGTATGGTGTAAGAATTATTGACATGCCAAAAATAATCATTAAAAAGTTAGTTGAAAGGATGTAAGGTAACAATACTCTCTGTCTGCAGGCGCAGACATCTCTCCCCAAGAGAGAATTATAATTCATTTCAAACATGCAAATAAATTCATAGGAGAAAAAAATATGGGTATAGCAGCAAGCCAAGCAAGATATCTCTATTTGACGGCAAGACAAACTAACGTCGAATTTGAAGGTCAACAAATTAACCAAGCAAGAACCAATCTTGCTAACGAACAGTCCGGTCTTTTCCGTGAAATGTTAAAAATTGAAGCGCCCGTTGTACCTACCCTATATGGAATTAAACAAAATTGTGCAAAATGGGAAAAGAATGATCCTCCCGGTCCAAACCCAGATGATTATAAAGGCGGCAAGGACAGTTCCGAATATAAATACGATTTAACTATATGGACTGCATACGTAGAGAACGGTTATGATGCAAACGCAGCATACGACGCTGCTATGGACCAATATAATGCGCAACAATTAGAATATGAAAACGCAATGGATAAAATTAATGTGAAAACTCAAGAAATTCACGAAAAAGATCAGGTACTAGAATTGCAACTGCGTCAACTTGATACAGAGCAAGAAACCATCGTAACAGAACTTGAAAGCGTCAAGAAAGTTATTGACAAAAATATTGAAAATGTATTCAAGACATTCCAATCATAATTAACGGAGTAAAAAATGGCTTACAAAAACGACAGTTATTTAGTTATTGCAAATAAGTTCGGCACGGCAAGTTCTGATGCCAAGGCTGAATTGTTTCAACTTTATGACCAAATTCGCGACATTTCGGTAAACGGTTCAACATATTCCGGCAGCGGTTTTGAAGGCGTTGCAAACTGGATTATAAACGTTTCAAGACTTATTGCTCCGAGTGCTTATGCACCATTGTACGGTTATTCCGTAAATGTTCCGGGCACATCATATTCCACCGCAGTAAGCGGAGGAAACGCAGTTTATTCTAGCGGAACATCAGCTTTTGGTTTATCAAACTTATCAAGTTATAACGGTTTTTCTACCGGTTATGCCGCAGATTTAGGCAATCTGACAGGTCTTGCCGCTTCTATAACAGACGGCGTTGAAACAGGTTATGCTGCATCAATGGTGGACTGGCTTCCTAATGCCGCTTCTGCCGCTGCAGGTATGTATGCGGGATTTGGAGGAACAGGAACAAACTTTGTTATTCCTTTAGCAGGATTTGTTTCAGGTGTAGGCGGTATCGCAACTGCATTGAGCCCATATATGGGTGTTTACGGTTTGGGTGCAACCCTTGCCGGCAACATAATGCAAGGATACGGAAGTGCCGTTCTCGCCGGATATCAAAATATTAGCGGCAGAATTCTTGCAAATGCCGACTCTGTTATGACAAACAAGGTTAGAAACATTGAAACCGTTGCAAAAATGCTCGATACACAAGGTGATATCGTCAGAAAAATGCTGAAAGACGAAATTGAAGGCGACCAAAAACAAGTAGAAAACATTGGTTCATAGGAATTTTTTCATTCCTACGGTCAGCCTACGCAAAACCCGCTGTCTTGGATTTTGCTCCACGATTGCTGCGTCTGCTGCGCTGCGCTTGTCGCAGACTTCTCAATCGTCACTTCGGCATTCCCTATGGTCAGCCTACGCAAAATCCGCTTCTTGAATTATCGGCAGTTCATAATTCTTCATTCCATTTCAGAAAATCTTACAATTTTCTTCCATTCCATAGAATTATTCACGAGGACGTGCTGGGCTCGCTACGCTCGCACGGCGCACTTGCCGAAATCCGCTGTCTTGGATTTTGCTCCACGATTGCTGCGTCTGCTGCGCTGCGCTTGTCGCAGACTTCTCAATCGTCACTTCGGCATTCCCTATGGTCAGCCTACGCAAAATCCGCAAAAGAAAGCCGAGCTTTGGGGGCTCGGGAATAATAGAAATTATCGAGATTTGATTTTGTTATGCTACTATGCTGAAAGTAGCTCCGTTTGAGTTGTTTGTATTATCAGTTTGTTCTTCTTTGTTGTTTGGAGTGTATGCAAAAGGATTTGAACCCTTTTTGTCTTTATCTAATGAGAACGATTTAATTATTGTTGTAGGATGAGGTACTGCAAAAATCGTTTCGATATCTGATTTTTGGCTGTTGTCAACCATCGGTTGAAATCTTCCGTCAGAAACTCTTTGAACATTAGATGCTTGTTGAGTTGCTGCATAAGCATTCAATGCTTGAATATTTTGAAGAGCTTGAGGAGAAAGTTGAACATTAAAATCTGTTTTAATTTGAGCAACTTGTTGCGTTAAGTTCAAATCTGTGCTTCTTGAATACAAATCAACTTGTTGTGGAGTAGCTTGTTGAGTTTGAACTTGTTGTTGAGGTTGTGTTTTTTCAGCTGCCTTAACTTGAGCTCCACCAAAAATTTCCTGAGAAACTCTTTCGAGTTCTGCTCCTGTAACTATCCCTGTGTATGTTGTTCCAATATTTCCGTACAAATTAACTGGCATTTTTAAGACCTCGTTTCGACCACATCATGTTTATCGGCAGCATGCGAAAAAACTTTAGGATTTTCATTTGTTTTGTTAAGGAATTGTTACAAAAAACAAAAAGTGGTGCGAAACTCCGCACCACTTCTGTTTATTCAAATTATGTTACATATTTTCTGTTTGCGCTCTACCGCAAAATCCGCTGTCTTGGATTTTGCTGGCTGGCATTGTTCTCCGCTCCGTTACATCATGCCGCCCATGCCGCCCATACCGCTCATATCTGGCATAGCCGGTTTTTCTTCCGGAATGTCAACAATAGCAGCCTCGGTTGTAAGAAGCATTGCTGCAATTGATGCCGCATTTTCAAGAGCACTTCTTGTAACTTTTGCAGGGTCCACGATACCTGCTTCAAACATATCGACAAACTGGTCGTTCAAAGCATCATAGCCGTTGTTTCCGCCAAGTTCAACAACTTTGTCAACAACAACATCGCCTTTTGCACCCGAATTGATTGCGATTTGTTTAAGCGGAGCTGACAATGCTCTCAACAAAATTTCAGCACCGGTTTTCATATCGGGAGTGCATTCTTTGCAAGAACATGTTTCCATTTTCTTAGCAAGAACCGCTGCTGTTTTTACAAGAGCAACACCACCGCCGGGAACGATACCTTCTTCAATAGCAGCTCTTGTAGCATTTAAAGCGTCTTCTATTCTCAACTTTTTATCTTTAAGTTCTGTTTCCGTAGCGGCACCAACTTCAATAACAGCAACACCACCTGAAAGTTTTGCTAATCTTTCTTGAAGTTTTTCTTTGTCATAATCGCTGTCAGATTGTTCAATTTGACGTTTAATTTGTTTAGCTCTTTCGGCAACTGCTTCTTTCGTTTCATCACCGACAACAATTGTTGTATTGTCTTTTGTTACAACAACACGTTTTGCTTTACCCATCATTTGTGTCGTAACATTTTCAAGTTTGATGCCCAATTCTTCGGTAAACATTTCGCCGCCAGTCAATATTGCGATATCTTCTAACATGGCTTTTCTTCTGTCACCAAATCCTGGAGCTTTTACAGCAACAGCTCTCAATACTTTTCTCATTGTGTTTACTACCAAAGTTGCGAGAGCTTCGCCCTCAACATCCTCTGCAATAATCAAGAGGCTTCTGCCTTCTCTTGCAACTTGTTCAAGAACTGGAACGAGTTCGGAAATCAAATTAATTTTTTTGTTTACACAAAGAACGAACGGATCATCAAGAACTGCTTCCATTCTTTCTGCATCAGTTACAAAGTAAGGTGAAATGTAGCCCTTATCAAATTGCATACCTTCAACGACTTTGAGGTGAGTACCTGTTGTCTTTGATTCTTCTACTGTTATAACACCGTCTTTACCGACTTTTTCCATTGCATCAGCAATATATTCACCAATAGTTTCATTGTTGCCAGCTGAAATTGTAGCAACTTGAGAAATTGCTTCTTTTGATTCAACAGGTTTTGACATTGCTTTGATTTCTTCAACAGCAATTTCAACTGCCTTATCTATACCTTTCTTAATTGCAATCGGATTTGCGCCTGCCGTTACGTTCTTCAAACCTTCTTTAACAATAGCTTGTGCAAGAACAGAAGCGGTTGTTGTACCGTCACCAGCAACATCATTGGTTTTTGAAGAAACTTCTTTAACCAATTGAGCGCCTGCATTTTCGATAGGTTCTTTTAATTCTATTTCTTTTGCGATAGTAACGCCGTCGTTAACGATTTGGGGCGCACCAAATTTCTTTTCAATAATTACGTTTCTGCCTTTTGGCCCGAGGGTTACTTTTACGGCATCTGCAACTGCATCAATACCAGTCAATAAACCTTCTCTGGCATTTTGTGAAAATATAATTTTTTTAGCCATGATTAAATCTCCTATTACTAATTACTCAATTACTGCCAAAACGTCTTTTTCGCTAAGGATTTTGTATTCTTCTCTGTCAAATTTAACATCAGTTCCGGCATATTTTGCAAAAAGAACTTTGTCACCAACTTTTACTTCCATTTCTTCTCTGTTGCCTTCTTTGCCGATAGCTCCGGGACCTGCGGCAATAACTTCACCTTTTTGGGGTTTTTCTTTTGCACTGTCGGGGATGAAAATTCCACCTTGAGATTGTTGTGTGTCATCAATAATTTTGATTAAAAGTCTGTCTGATAATGGTCTAATTTTAGGTTCAGCCATGTTTATTCTCCTTCTATTTCTGCAAGTTTATCTTGCTACTGCTCTTCAATCTTACTTTATAATATTTTATAACGAAATAAACTTTTTTTAATAATTTTTTAATGTTTCTGTTTGTTTGGCTCTGGGTTAAGCTTGTAACCGCCGCCATACACCGTTTCAATATATTTTGAACCGGGAGCAATCTTTTCGAGTTTTGCCCTCAAGTGTCTGACATGAACTCTGACAGTTTCGACATCATCATCTTCAGCGTATCCCCAAATTTCTTTTAAAAATACGCTTGATTGAACAATTTGCCCATTGTGCTGCATTAAAATATTTATAATATCAAATTCCGTCGGAGTTAGTTTTACGCTCTTTCCGTTTATTGTTACAGAAAGATTGTCAGGATCCAAAATAATATCGCCTATGGCATATATTTCCGGCTTTGCCAAAGACGGCAACAGAGAATCGCCACGCCTTAAAAGCGCACGGACTCTGAGTTTTAGTTCTTCTATTTCAAAAGGTTTTACAAGATAATCATCAACTCCCGCATTAAATCCTTTTACCTTATCATCCAGCATTCCCAATGCCGTAAGCATTAAAATAGGAATATTTGCAAAATCGGGGTTATTTCTTATTCGCTGCGCCAAAGTAAAACCATCCACCTCAGGCATCATTACATCAAGAATCACAAGGTCGGGCTTTTCTTGCAAAAGAAGAGCATAAGACTTCATTGCATTTTCAGCACAAATTACCTCATGTCCCATAAGTTCGAGGTTAATTTTTATAAGCTCTAAAATCGCCGTATCATCATCAGTAACAAGAATTTTACTCATCGTCTTTTACCTTCGACATCCTTTTCTTATATTTAAGCATAAAAATACCGTGGGGTTAATGAAGTCCCACGGCATTTTTATTTTTTAGTTCTACTTAGATAAAGTTTTGTTCACGAACTTGGTCAAGCGAGATTTTTTTCTTGCTGCCGTATTCTTATGCAAAACGCCTTTTGATACCGATTTGTCGATAGTTTTGTACGCATTGTTTAAAAGTTCTTGTACTTTTTCAGTGTTATCTTTAAGTGCCTCAAGAACTCTTCTGATAGCAGTTTTTATTCTTGACTTAACTGCTACGTTCTTTGCGTGATTACGTTCTGCAACCAAAACTCTTTTCTTTGCTGATTTAATGTTTGGCATTGTGATGCTCCTTTAAATAAACTACTAAACGTAGTTTGAGAGAATGTAGCATGATTATAAAACGGTGAAACATTACCGTCAAGAGTTTGCATAAGTTACAGAAAATTTTTATAAAACTATAAATTATATAATTTAATATTGACAATAAATAATGTTCTTTTTAACATATATATAAAGGGGGATACCCCTTTTTTAAGTGCGAACTTAAATGAATATATTGTTAGGTAAGGACTGGTGCGATTTTGCGCCTGTTTTGAAATTAAAAACGGAAGGACGTAAGTCATGGGACTTAAGAAAAAAGACAAAATGGTAGTTTTGGCATGCGAAGAATGCAAGAACAGAAACTACACAACAACAAAAAACAAAAAACACAATACCGAAAGACTTGAATTAAAGAAGTATTGCCCATTTGACAGAAAGCATACACTTCATAAAGAAACAAAATAAAAGAGGGTTTGCGTCTTTAGTTCAGTTGGTAGAACGTCGGTCTCCAAAACCGAATGTCGAGGGTTCGAGTCCTTCAAGGCGCGATTTTCTAAAAGACAACCCTTGATATTGATGAGGAAAAATAATGAGTAACGAAATTGAAAAACAACCTGAAGCAGTATCTAACCTTAAAAAATACTTTAAGGGTGTAAAGTCGGAATGGGGAAAAATTACCTGGCCGATGAGAGAATTAGTTATCGCAGACACCTGTGTCGTATTGGTAGTTGTGCTTATAATTACACTTTTTGTATATGCCGTTGACAAGTCTTTTATCTGGTTGTTTAAAGATATTTTGCATTTATAAGATAGTAGGAATATAAAATGAGCGAAAACAAAAAAAATCAAAAAAGATGGTATGTTGTACACACATACTCAGGACATGAAAACAAGGTAAAAACCAACCTTGAAAAACGTGTAGAGTATCTTGGTTTGGGAGAAAAAATCTTCCGTGTTGAAGTCCCGCAAAAAACCGTTACCGTTGTTAAAAACGGACGCAGACAAGACAAAGACGAAAAGGTATTTCCGGGATATGTTTTGGTTGAAATGATTATGGATGATGACAGTTGGTTTGTTGTTCAAAATACTGCCGGTGTAACAAAATTCGTCGGTGCAAACAAAAAACCTATTCCTGCAAAGGAAAGTGAAATCAGAAAAATCATTCACAAAGTACAAGTTCAAACCGCAAAAATCGAGCTCGACGTCAAAGTTGGCGACAAAGTCAGAATTATTTCAGGACCTTTTGCAGATTTTGTCGGTTCTATTACGGAAGTTTATCCCGACAAGGCAAAACTTCGTGCAAACGTTTCTATCTTCGGGCGTGAAACCCCTGTTGAATTAGAATATAATCAAATTCAAAAAGTATAATAAATAGTGTGGAAGGGATTATCCCGCTATTACCACGAAAGGAGAAAATCATGGCAAAGAAAGTCATTGGTAAAATCAAACTTCAAATCCAAGCCGGAAAAGCAAACCCATCACCTCCGATTGGTCCTGCTTTAGGTCAACACGGCGTTAACATCATGGATTTTTGTAAGCAGTACAACGCACAAACCGAAAACATGGCAGGTTACGTTGTTCCTGTTGAAATCACGGTTTATGAAGACCGTTCATTCACATTTATTACAAAAACACCTCCCGCAGCTGTTTTAATCAAGAAAACGTTAGGTCTTGAAAAGGCATCAGCTACTCCGAACAAAACAAAGGTAGCTACAATTACTCAAGCTCAACTTGAAGAAATTGCAAAAACAAAAATGCCTGACCTCAATGCAACTACTCTTGAAGCTGCCGTAGAAATGATTAAGGGCACATGCAACAGCATGGGCGTAACTGTGGAGGGTTAGTAAGATGACAAAAATGACTAAAAAAGCAAAACAAACATTAGAATTATTGGAAAATGTAAACCAACCCACTACAGGCGTTGAAGCAATTAAAGTTTTGAAGGATATCGCTTCAAAAACTTCCAAATTTGATGAAACTCTTGAACTTCATATGAAGTTAGGTATCAACGTAAAACACGCTGAACAACAAGTCAGAGGCACAACGGTTCTTCCTGCAGGTACAGGTAAAGCCGTAAAAATCTGCGTTGTTGCAAAAGGTGAAAAAATGGCTGAAGCTACTCAAGCCGGAGCTGATTTCGTCGGTGCTGAAGACATAGTTGAAAAAATCGCAGGCGGCTGGTTAGACTTTGATACATTGATTGCAACACCTGATGCAATGGGTATGTTAGGTAAACTCGGTAAAGTATTAGGACCTAAAGGCTTGATGCCGAACCCGAAAACAGGAACAGTTACATTTGATGTAAAAAAAGCTATCAACGATGCTAAAGCAGGTAAAGTTGAATACCGTGCAGACAAGCAAGGTATCATCCACGTACCTCTTGGTAAAATGAGCTTCTCTGAAGACGACCTCGTTAAAAACTTTGTTGCAGTAGCTGATGCGGTTATTAAAGCAAAACCGTCAGCAACAAAAGGTACTTATGTTAAGTCAGTTTATTTGACAACAACAATGGGACCGTCTATCAAAGTTGACGACAAAAACGTTGCTGCAGAAGTAAAAGCGTTGGTTGGTTAATAACCAATATTAGGTATAAAAAGCAGACTCAAAAGAGTCTGCTTTTTTGCTATTAAAATAGAAAATTATTCGTTAAATTACCTAGGACAAGACCCGATTTCTTCCATATACCAAGAGCACTTGTCTTCACATTCATCTGCATCTTGTGTATTTGAACAACATATTTGATAACAATCTATTGGCGGTACATAATTTTCTACCAACTTTTCAAATGCTTCTTCTCCATAGAGGTACTTGTAACCTTTGTTGATATCTAAAGCTTCATCAGGGCTATGCACATATGCAGGTCTGACTTCGCCTTTGCCTGAGAAACCCAAAATTTGGATATCGCCTGCATTATAATAATCTTCAAGACGTGAAAAATCAGCAAAGCCTCTTGAATTTTTACCAAAACCGTCCAAGTCAACTACAACAGTACAATTTGATTCTGCAAAACCGACAAGTTCGGGAACGAAGTAGTTTGCATCAGTTGTAAAATTAGGACAAATTTTGCTTAATGCACGTTTCGGAGCCTTGTAGTTTGGTGTTGATGCAGCTGCTTCATCTAACTTGTCATGATAATCATCTGAAAGGAAAAACATAAATGCCATACCGTCTTGTGTAATAAGGACATTGCTTTCTTCTTCCTCTGGCGGAGCAGATGCAAATGCAGGTGTTCCGAATAAATTAGAAACCCCTCCAATTAGTCTTTCTTCAAGACTTGCTGACATTGTTGAACCTTTTATGGCATTTTTCATACATTTTGCAAGGTCTGCATCTGTTTCAACAGAACAGCTTACTTCATTTGCTTCCATTAACTCCGTTGCGTTCGCAATAGTAGAAACCGCTTTTTTGTATGCAGTTTTATACTGTCTTTCTTCCGTAGAATTTATCAACTGCGGAATGGTTAATGCCGCAATAACACCAATAACGAGAAGTGTAACCAATACTTCCGCCAATGTAAAACCTCTTTTTATCATACTTAAACCTTTCTTTTAATACACACCCGTATTAAATTTCTAACACAATATTCATTGTATCATATCTGTTTGTTGGATTCAACGGATATGCTGTATAAGTCCGCACAGTTTATCCAAAATCTTTTCTTCAAAACGTATTCCAAAGATGTCGTTTACTTCTTTGATAAAGAAACACGGACTTGTTACGTTAATTTCTATCATCTTGCCGTTGATAACGTCCAAACCTGCAATATATATCCCCTCCTGTTCAAGCTTCGGGCGGATATATTCGGCTATTTTCCTTTCTTCTGCGGAGATTTCGCCTTTTTTAAAAAACTTGTCAGCATGAGTGTTAAATTTAAAGTCATCTGCGCCGTGAATTTTGCATACACATTCTTCAAAGATTTCTCCGTCAATATAAACGAGTCTTTTATCACCTATGGCAATATCCGGCAGAAATTCTTGCACCATAACCATCGTTTTACCCGAATTTGTGGCAGTATCAATAATTGTGTGAATATTTTTGTCAGTATCATTAAGATAAAACACACCCCTGCTAAAACAATAATTTAGCGGTTTTATAACAATTTCTTTTTTCTTATGCAAAAATTCTCTGATAAGTTCGTCATTAGCCGTAACTATGTTGTCGGGAACAATTTTCGGAAAATTGTTTATAAACATCTTTTCGTTTGCATTTCTCAAGCCTTGCGAACTGTTTAGAACAATGGTTTTGTCGTTCAAATAATCAAGAACATAAGTTGCATTGATATAGTCATTGTCAACTGGCGGATCAGGTCGGAAAAATATCACGTCATAAGCATTTAAATCGGTTTTTACGCAATCTTTTTCTTTAATAATGTCTTCGTTTTTAATTTCGGTCTTGAATGTCAAACCCATTGGAGTTTTGCCATCCAGATAAAGCCTGTCTTTTGTAGTTATATCTACGCCAAAACCTCTTTGAATAAAGCCTTTTATGAGCCAAAAAGATGTTACCAATTTGTTAAATTCAAAATACTTAAACTCAAGATTATCTATAACAAATAAAATTTTCATCTATCCTCCCACACTCATGCCCGCACACAGGTTTATACATTGTCCGGTCAGACCTCTTGCCTCGGCAGAAACAAGATATTTTACAAGATTTGCAATTTCAACAGGCTCAATAAAACGATTTTGCGGAATCATATCAAGAAGCTCTTTTTCCGAAAAATCATCATCAAAAGTTCCGTCAAGTAAGGCTGTTTTCACATATCCTGGATTTATTGTATTAACTGTTATGTTATTTTGCGCAAGTTCAAGAGCCAAAGCCTTTGTTAAACCCGAAAAAGCTGATTTAGTCATAGAATAGAGTGAAGCATTAGCCTCGCCAACCGCACCGCTGATTGAACCTATATTTATTATTCTGCCGAAATTTTTTTCCTTCATCCCTACTGTGGCTAATGAAATCAACTCATAAGGAACTTTTGTATTGATAGTGACAAGCCTGTCCAGAGTCTCTTTCGGAGTTTCTTCGACTTTAGCGTAAAAATACTCTCCTGCATTGTTGATAAGAATATCCACTCCGCCGAGAACCTCTGTCGCTTTATCAAAAAGTTTTTGTGCAGCATTTTCTTCTGTCAAATCTATAGAAAAAAACCCTTTTACGCCGATTTTTTCGAAAAGATTTTTAAGCGCATTTTCATCTCTGCCGTGTAAAAATATCTGATACCCACTTGAGGATAATACTTCGGCAATTTTTGCGCCAATACCTTTTGAACTTCCCGTTACCAAAACTCTATTCATTTTTCCCTCTTTTCATAGCAATTAAAACACAAAGAGAAAGAGAGGTAAACAAACATTAAATTTCGGCAAGAGGTTATTGCATATCATCATGAAAACGATTTCGCTTCATTTTCATATCTTTGATATAGTTTTTAACATCTTGATTAACCTGTATGCCCTCTAATTGAATTTTATATTTTTTCAAATCAGCAAGTCTTTGATTTTCTTCAACCAAATCTCTCTGCGGCTGAGATTGCGCCATTTCTCTTGCAATTGCCTCAAATTTAGAGGGTTCAATATCTTCGGTCAAAAGCCACACCATTTCATCCAAGGATTTTGCATCACAATTTGAATATGCGGAAATTATCTGTTGAGGTGTTTGCCCCCAAGGAAGCTTATACATCCATTTCATTGTCAACTTGTCTCGCTCAGATGCCTGCACTATACCGTACTTGTGGGGAACATACATAATATCCTGAGGGAATGGACTGTGCTGCAAGCCGAGAGCATGTCCAATTTCGTGAATAATTGTATGCCTTACCTCGTTTTCACTCATATATTGCTGATGAATTACACCATCCGAAAGTCCTATTTGAACTTCGGCACTGTATAAACGCCCTTGGCTGTCAAAATTATAGTTACAATTTCCGAGAGAACTTCTGTCTACTCTCCGCCAATCAATATTTATCATTGAATCATAATATTTATCAACCATAACAAATCTTACAACACCGTCTGTTGCTTGCGACCACATATTAAGCGCTTCTATAATCATTCCGGAATATTTATACTGCGCCGCACCGTTATCTTTAGCCTGATACCAACGAAACGGAGCAACATAAACAGGAAGCGGCATCAGTTTTTCCGTCCAACGCATCAACACATTTTTTTGTAAGCATTCGTTAAGATATGTCTTTTTTTCCATAAACGTGGTTTAATAAGTATTACTTATATTATAATAACCATATATCGAGAATAAATCAATTAAGGAGAGTTATATGTTTAATCTTCAACAAATTATGAAACAAGCACAAATGATGCAGAAAAAAGCCGAAGAAATGCAGGAAGAACTTGCAGGCATAATGGTTAACGGAGTTGCCGGCGGCGGACTTGTCGATGTGACAATGAACGGCAAAAGAGATTTTATTTCAATCAAAATCAAACCTGAAGCAATAAACCCCGAAAACCCATCTGCTGTTGACCAAGATACTCTTGAAACCTTGGAAGATTTGATTGCATCAGCTATGAAAGAAGCAGCACAAAAGGCTTCTAACGTTTCTGAAGAAAAATTAAAATCAATTACTGGCGGCTTAAATCTTAAAATTCCGGGGTTATTTTAATGCAATACACAAAACCGCTCGCAAGGCTTATTGAATATTTTCAAAAATTACCGAGCATTGGTCCAAAATCTGCTCAACGTATGGCATTCCAGATTTTAAAAATGCCTAAAGATGAGGTGGAAAAGTTCGCAACTGCACTCGTTGAAGCAAAAGAAACAATAAAATATTGCGATACCTGCTTCAATATTTCTGCCGATAACCCCTGTGAAATTTGTTCTAACCCCACGAGAGATAAATCAACTATTTGCGTTGTCTGCGAGGCAAAAGACCTTATTGCAATAGAAAAAACAAACGAATACAAAGGTGTTTATCATGTTTTACAGGGAATGATTTCTCCTCTTGACGGAATTGGACCGGAAGATTTGAGACTCAAAGAGCTAGTTCAAAGAGTTGCGCAGAATAACGTAAAGGAAATCATTCTTGCCCTTAACCCATCTGTGGAAGGTGAAGCGACCAGTATGTATATAGCAAGGATATTAAAACCCTTTAACGTAAAAATTTCAAGAATTGCCTTTGGCTTACCGATAGGCGGAGAGCTTGAATACGTTGATGAACTCACGCTAACACGTGCACTGGAAGGAAGAAGAGAGGTCGATTTATAATGGGGAAAAATATTCTTTATAAGAATATTGAAGTCCAAAATCCTTTTGAGGACAGTTTTTCAGCAGATGTTTTAATTTCTGACGGAAAAATTGTTGAAATTTCGGAAAATCTTTCTTGCGAAAAAATTATTGACGGAACAGACAAAATCATCTCTCCCGGACTGATTGACAGGCATACACACGGAGGCTACGGATGTAATTTTAATACTTGCAGCGAAGAAGAATTGCAGACTTACCTCGTTAACTGCAAAAATCACGGCATAACCTCAGTTTTGCCGACAATTATGACAGACAGTATTGAAAATATAAATCGCCAAATAAATCTAATTAAAAACATCTCGTCAAAAGGCGCAAAGATATTGGGCATACATCTTGAAGGTCCGTTTATAAACCCTGTCAAAAAAGGCATCCACCCAGAGGAATACATTATCTCACCGGCAATTGAAAACTTAAACAAAATCGACACTGATTTTATAAAAATTTTGACTTATGCCCCTGAACTTGATGAAAACGGCGAATTTTTAAAAGAACTTTTAAAAAGAAATATCATTCCGTCAGTGGGGCATACCAACAGCACTTTTGATGAAGCAAATAACGCTTTTAAAAACGGTGCTAAAAGCGTTACGCATCTGTTTAATGCAATGCGCCCCATCCACCATAGAGAACCGTCCGCAATTATTGCAGCCCTAAATAACGATAATGCAGGGGTAGAAATCATTGCCGACCTTGAACACATAAACGCAGAAATAATCAAAACAGTTTTGAAATTAAAACCAAAAGAAAAAATACTTCTGATTTCAGATGCTTTGCCGATTAGTTATTCAAGCCAAACCGAAACAATTTTTGGTGGAGAAAAAATATATTATGATGGTCATAGAGCCTGCTCCAAAGAGGGAACCCTCGCAGGCAGCACATTATATTTTGATGATATTTACCAAAAAATCAAAGATTTTATTCCGTTTAAAGATTTTATCGGATACGCAAGCAAAAATATCGCCGAAAGTATCGGTTTGAGCCCCAAATACGAAGTTGAAAAAGGCGCAGAGGACTTTGTTATTTGGGATAAGAAAAGCCACAAAATAATATCAAAATAGTTTTTCTATACCCCCCACACAGGCGATAAAAAACCGAACACACCCTCTTAAAATAAGTAGGGTGCTAATTGTAGCACCACACATATTCAGGAGGGAATTATGGCATTAAGACAAAGAAATCTGCACTCAGATGTGTACTTTGCCGAATTTTATAATGTACCCAAAGAGCTTCTCGATTGGTTTGATAATATAGTTTATGAAAACAATGCCGCAATAGAAAAAAAAGAATGGAAAAGCAAATATAATAGCTACGTAACTTACGATTATGAACCTTTTTGCTCAGACGGATTTGAAATAAATGTTATTATTTCATCAATTTCAATACACAATATCGGCTTTATAAAATACTTGTACACAAACAAAATCAAAGTTATTGAGCATCTTCAAAGATGTTATGAGAACTGAGCCAATTGGTAAATTCTTTTAGTGCCAAAGCTCTGTGAGAAACCGTATTTTTTTCTTCGGTGGAAAGCTCTGCAAGGTTTTTGCCCAACTCTTTCACCATAAAAATCGGATCATACCCGAAGCCGTGAGAGCCTTTTGGCGAAAAATCAATAAACCCTTCAAACTTTGATTGACAAGAAAAAATCGTTTCTCCGTCAGGTCTGACAAGGACTATCGCACAGGTAAAATACGCTTTTCTTTCGTCAAGAGTCTTAAACGGCTCCATTTCAGAAAGCATTTTTTGAACTTTTTCTTCACCTGTCGGTGCATATCTTGCACTATACAGCCCCGGTCTGCCGTTCAAAGCCTCAACGCAAAGTCCTGTATCGTCAGCAAAAGAAAGCCTGCCTGTCTTTTTTGCAGCTTCAAACGCCTTTATATAAGCATTTTCCAAAAATGTTTCGCCGTCCTCAACAGGGTCAAACGGCTGCGGAACAGGAATAATTTTTATCGGAAATTTTTCCGAATCAATTTTTGTTTGCACCTCGAGAATTTTATTTGGGTTAGATGTAGCAAAAACAAGCTCGTTCATTAGTTTTTACCAAATCTTCTTTCTCTTTTTGCAAAAGCTCTTATAGCACTAAGCAAATCATCTTCGCCAAAATCGGGCCAAAACGTATCTGTCACATAAAATTCACTATATGCAATTTGCCACAAAAGATAGTTGCTTATTCGCATTTCACCACCAGTACGTATTAACAAATCAGGCTCCTCAACATCTTTTGTATAAAGTCTTTGAGAAATAGTATCTTCGGTTATTTCATCAGGAAGCAATGTTCCTGCTTGAACTTCTTTAGCAATCTGTTTTACCGCATTTTTAATTTCATCTCTTGCGCCGTAATTTATAGCTATTTGCAACAACAAACCCGTATTATTTTTTGTTTTTTCTTCTGCATCATCAAAAATTTTGCGAAGTCTTTCAGAAAATCTTGTTAAATCGCCGATAAATTTCATTCTGACATTTTTTTCAAAAAGTTCGGATAATTCATTGGCAATAGTTTGAGCAAGCAATTCCATTAAAAAATCAACTTCTTCTTTCTTTCTGTTCCAATTTTCAGTCGAAAAAGCATAAACCGTAAGCGTTTTAACACCGCCATCCTGCGCAGCGGTAACTGTTCTTTTCAGTGCATTTACCCCTTGAGAATGACCTGCGGCTGAGGGAAGAAACTTGCTTTTTGCCCAACGGCGGTTTCCGTCCATAATTATGGCAATGTGTTTTAGGTTAGTTTTTTGAACTAACTCACTTATTTCCTGAACCTGTGAACTTAGCATTGTAGTCATAATATTCCTCATCTGCATATAAAATCATACTACAAAAAAATTTATTGAAGTAGAGTGCATTTGTGCATATCCGAAAACTTATAACCTTTTCCCATTATTTTAACATTTATCTAATTCTGTTTTGGAGATTTTACGTCTACTCTTATGTAATAGGGAATTAAATCACCCTGATTTTGAAATTTCTCGCCAACTCTACCTTTGACACTTGTTCTGACTTGATTAAAATTATACAAATCTTCAATTACAAGATTTAAATTACCGTCTTTATCAAATGTTGCATCTGCAATATTTGTTAACTAATTGTAACAATTTACCCTAAAAACCTAAAGTTTTTCATCAAAACTGCCGATAAGGATACCGTAGGGATAAGTGTATTGTTAGAAAGGTGATATTATGGCAATAAAGGAATTTTTAAGAAAATTAAGCTATGAAGTAAAAAGACGTGAAAACACAGGTGATTTCGCCAGGGCAGAATTTTTCTTCACTGATGAACAGGAAGAAATAGAAAATTTAGAAGTTGGCGAAACTCACGTAAGTATAACAGGTAAACTTCAACCTGAAGAATAATTTAGCTCAGCGCTTCAAGTATTTTTTCACGTACTTGCTCCTCGCTGAGAGGAACTTTCAGCGTTTTTAGTTTGCTTTTATCCCCGCTTACAAGTTCTATAGATGTCTTTGGGACATCAAGAACTTTTGAAAGCAATTCGATAACTTCTTTATTTGCCCTGCCTTCTATAGGCGGAGAATTCAGCTTTATTTTTACAAATTCCTCATTTGCCTCTACAACCTTTGAAGCAGAAGAATTCGGAACCACTTTTACCCGAAAAGACACGCCATCATTGGTTTTTGTTATTTTTAAATCGTCGATATTTTGCATAAGCCATAAAAAAGTTGTAAAATAATGTTCAAAAGAATAGAGTGAAATCCATGCCGGCAAATATATTTGAACCTCTTGAAATTATATTAAAAAAACAAGGTCGCTCGCAAGAGGACATTGATAAAATAAGGGAAACGTATGAATACGCTGCTGCCAAGCACGAAGGTCAGTACCGTGCCAGCGAAGAACCCTATATCATTCACCCTGTTGAAGTTGCTAAAATTCTTGCGGAGTTTAAGGCGGACACTCCTACAATTATGGCATCTCTATTGCACGATGTACTTGAAGATACAGAGGTTACGGCAGACGAAATTAAGGAAAAATTTGGCGAAGAAGTTTTGAAGCTTGTTAACGGCGTAACAAAATTAGGGAAATTGGAATTTAAGTCCAAAGAGGACAGACAAGCAGAAAACTTCCGAAAAATGTTTGTATCTATGGCGGAAGACGTAAGGGTAATTTTATTAAAACTCGCAGACAGATTACATAATATGCGTACTCTTAATCACATGCCTATTCAAAAACAAAAACGCATTGCGCAAGAAACCCTTGAAATATTTGCACCTTTGGCAAACCGTCTCGGTATCGGACGTATCAAAGCAGAGCTTGAAGATTTATCGCTCAGATATACCGAACCCGAAAAATATTATGAAGTAGTTAAGAATGTAGCTCAAACAAAAGCCGAAAGAGATGAAGTTGTACAGACATTAATAGAAACAATTCAACTTTCTCTGCAAAAAGCCGATATTAAGGCAAAAATCAACGGCAGAGCAAAGCACTACTACAGTATTTATGCAAAAATGAAACGTCAGCAAAAAGATTATCACGAGCTCTTCGACATAATTGCTGTCCGTGTAATTGTTGATAACTTGCGTGACTGCTATGGAGTTTTAGGTATAATTCACTCTATTTTTAAACCCATCCCCGGCAGATTTAAAGACTACATAGCAATGCCCAAAAGCAACCTCTACCGCTCTTTGCACACATCTGTAATAGGTCCTAAAGGTAAACCTGTTGAAATTCAAATTCGTACGCAGCAGATGCATGAAGAAGCGGAATTTGGTATTGCTGCACACTGGAAATACAAAGAAGCAGGCTCCGTAAAAGTTACGGAAGCTGATAAAAAATTCACATGGCTCAGAAAACTTGCAGAAGTACAGGAAAATGCAAAAGATGCAAAAGAATACGTTGATTTAGTAAAATTAGACCTATTCTCAGACCAAGTATTTGTATTCACTCCGATGGGAGACGTTATCGACTTACCGAGCGGAGCAACACCAATCGACTTTGCGTACCGTGTACACACGCAAGTCGGACACAAAACCGTCGGCGCAAAAATCAACGGCAGAATTGTTCCGTTGGAAACAAAACTTTTCACTGGTGATATTGTTGAAATTATCACGGCAAAGACACCCAATCCAAAATGGGATTGGATAAATATTTGCGCCACAAACGCAGCTAAATCAAAAATAAAACTCTGGTTCAAAAAGAATAAACGTGATGAATATATTACCCTCGGCAAAGAAATGCTTGAACACGAAATATCAAAAGCGCATTTTGATGAATATGAAAATATCGGTGAATTTGAAAGAATTGCAAAAGACTTGAATTTCACTTCTCAAGAAGATTTGTTTGCCGCAATAGGATACGGCGAAACTTCCACCCACAAAGTTATAAATAAACTTAAAAAACTTGATAAAGGCGGCGACATTGTTATAAAAACAACCGGCAAATCCAAATCGGGCGCAAAAGATATCATCGGTTTAGAAGGTATGCTATACCACATTTCTAAATGCTGCACTCCAATTCCGGGCGAACCTATAGTCGGAGCAATAACAAGAAGCAGGGGTGTCAGCGTTCATAGAGCGGATTGCCCTACTTTAAAGGAAATTCCCGAAGAAAGGCTCATGAAAATCAGTTGGGCAGAAGTTCACCTCAACAAAACTTATGTCGTTCCGATTAAAATTGAGACTGAAGATAAAATCGGTATTTTACAACAAATTTTGACAAAAGTTACGGACAACAAAATTAACATCGCCTTTGCAAACGGCTTTACAAGATACGGCAAAAAAGGCATTATTGAATTGGGCTTAGAAGTTCAAGACATAGACAGTTTAACAAGAATTATGAACTCTATCGAAGCAATGCCGGAAGTCATTTCTGTTAAACGAACTCACTCGTCACAAAATAGCAGCAAACGCAAGTAGCGGATTTTGGCTAGTGCGCCGTGTGAGCCTAGCGAACCCAGCACGTCTCTGTGAATAATTCTATGGAATGGAAGAAAATCTCCTGATTTTCTGAAATGGAATGAAGAATTATGAACTGCCAATAATCCAAGAAGCGGATTTTGGCAAGTGCGCCGTGTGAGCCTAGCGAACCCAGCACGTCTCTGTGAATAATTCTATGGAATGGAAGAAAATCTTAAAAACAAATAAAAAAAGAGCGGTAATAAACCGCTCTTTTTTCTGAATTATGTTTCTTTCTATAACACGCCTAATGTAGAATCTACAGGACCATAGAAAATTACAATCAAAGGATATGCAAGTTCAAAAAGGAACAATACAAAGAATATCAATGCCATTGCAATTGCAATACCTTTTTGAATATCAGAGAAGATAATCAATTTATTTTGTTTCTTATAATTTGCATAGTTTTGCATTTCAAGAAGGTGCGGTGCAAACGGAAGTTGTTTTTCCATTTCGTCAATTACGTGTTTAAGTTTTACCTTAATCATAACGTTATATGAATCAGCATTTGACCACCAGAAAAATGAAACAGCCATACCAATAAGAGCCATTACCAAATTTGCAGAGATGTTGTAGTCAAAAGATATATCTCTGGTGAAAAACATTACAACATAAATTGCAACGATTAACGACAAGTAGAATTTGTTTGTCGTAAAGTTTCTGTCAACAAACTTTTCTTTCATTTCATAATATAGTTTGTATTGTTCAAACAATAGATTTTTTTCATCTTGAGCCATATTAAAATCCTCATATCAATATCGACTATAATTATTGCATTTTTTTTAAAAAAATACAACTACTTTATAATGAAACACTCTCCTCATCAAGCGAACGGGCATCTATTTCAACATAATTTCCCCAGTTTGTATTTACCTCTGCCAAAAAATCATTTGTAACATTTACCCACAAGGCAGGATTGGCAAGAATTTTTCTGCCGTCAACATTAAATATGACTGGGTCCTCACCCTTATGCTTAACAAAAGTTTCACGCATCTCTATCATATTTTCGTATTTTATGTCTTTTTTCAATTTCACATTTACAATATTTGTATTCGCAACAGGTCTCACGCTGCTTACAAATATTTTCATTGACGGGTTATCTTCATCTTCTTCTTTTTTCAATTTACCGCCAATAATAACCTTTGACTCCGGCTTTAAATCTCCCGCCATCGTTGCATAGTCATCTTGTTTATTTTCGTCTTCAACTTTTTCGGCATCAGAATTTTTTTTCTTTTTGGGCGGGAAAAGCAGAAAATCAATATTTCCTGTCAAATCCTCAATAGTACCGATTGTATATGGTTTTCCGGGTATGGTATTCCCTTTTGAATCGGTTTTATCTTTTGTAAGTTTTGATTGAACCATTGTCAAAAGTCCGCAAATGGTAACAGTATCGCCGTCTTTCATATCGGCAAGTTCGTCAACCGAATGGGTAGTCAAAAACGGCAGACATTTTTCAATACTTGAAAGCGGATGAGATGTAACGTAAAATCCCAACAATTCTTTTTCAAAAGCCTGAATTTCACTATCGGTAAATTCCTCTTCGCTCCCGACAAGCTCTACTTTTGGAGGTTCGTCAAAAGAACTAAATATATCCAGCTGCCCTGATTCTTCTTTTCTTACCTGCTCATCAGCCCTTGCCATAATATAATCTATGTTATTAAAAAGCTGCTTTCGACTTTTGCCGGTAAATGAAAAAGCACCGACTTTTATCAAGCTTTCCAATGTTCTTTTGTTGCAGCTCCTTACACGTTTGCAAAAATCAAACATATCTTCAAACGGCTTTTTATCCCTTTCTCGTGCAGCTTCTTCCATAAAAGCGACACCGACATTTTTAATTGAAGCAAGTCCAAAACGAATGTTATCTCCGTCGGGGAAGAAGTCTGCTCTTGAATAATTGACATCTGGCGGCAAAACCTTTACACCGATTTTTTGGCACTCTGCAATATAAGATTGCGTTTTTTCCTGCTCGTTGCGAACCGAAGAAAGAAGTGCCGAAAAGTATTCTACAGGATAATGCACTTTCAAATATGCGGTTTCATACGCAATATAAGCATAACAAACCGTGTGAGCCCTGTTAAAACAGTATTTAGCGAACTCTGTCATATTATCAAACAGAGCGTTGGCTTTTGCTTCATCTACACCATTTTTAACCGCACCGGAAACAAACTTTGGACGGTTTTCGTCCATGATTTCCTTTTTCTTTTTGCCCATTGCCTTACGCAATTTATCAGCTTCTCCCATTGTATAGCCGGCAAGCACCTGTACAATTTTCATAATCTGTTCCTGATAAACCATTGTACCGTACGTGTCTTTTAAAATAGGCTCGAGCAGAGGATGTTCATACTCAATAGGCTTACGTCCCATTTTTCTGTCAACAAACAATTTATCGTACTGCGCTTCTATAGGGCCGGGACGATAAATTGCAACGATAGCTGAAATATCTTCAAAAACCGAAGCGTGCATTGCTTTAGCCATCTGCTTCATACCTGTCGATTCAAGCTGGAATACACCGTTTGTTTCACCTTTTGATAAAAGTTCATAAACTTTTTCATCATCAAGAGGCAAGTGGTCCATATCAAGTTCAATACCTTTGCGCTCTTTGACCATATCAACAGTAGCTTGGATAACTGTAAGGTTTTTCAAGCCCAAAAAGTCCATCTTCAAAAGTCCGACATCATCAATGTTTGCCATAGGATATGTAACAACGATATTACCTTCTTTTGCTCTTTGCAGAGGAACAGTATCCATAAGAGGATCTTTTGCAATAATAACACCCGCCGCATGCACACCCGTATTATTGGTCAGCCCCTCAATCGATTTTGCAATATCAATAATTTCTTTAATCTTCGGATCAGAATCATAAACTTCTTTTAACGGCATTCCTTCTTTTAGAGAATCATCTATAACTGTCTTAGGCCCAGAAACCATCATCTTTGTAAGGTTGTTTGAGGTGGTAAAATCCAATTTCAAAACCCTTGCGACACCTTTTACCGCAGCTTTTGCGGCAAATGTACCGAACGTAATAATCTGACAAACCTTATCCGCACCATACTTTTGGGTAACATATTCCACTGCCAACCCTCTTTTTTTAGCGCAAATATCTACGTCAACATCAGGCATGCTTACACGGTCGGGATTTAAAAATCTTTCAAACATCAAACCATGTTTAATAGGATCGATTTCGGTTATTCCAAGTGCATAAGCTATCAAGCTGCCTGCCGCCGAACCACGCCCCGGTCCGATAGGAATACCATGTGTTTTTGAATAGTGTATGAAATCCCAAACTATAAGAAAATACGCAGAAAATCCCATTCTTTCAATTACGCTCAATTCATACTTATAGCGCTCATCAAGTTCGGGTGTAATTTCGCCATATCTACTTTTCAAACCGTCAATAACAAGCTTGGTCAAATAGGTTTCAATAGTATAACCCTGCGGAACTTCGTAATCAGGCAAAAGTGTCTTACCCAGTTCAAGTATCAAATCACACTTATCAGCAACCTTAACCGTATTTTCAATGCAACGCTTAAATACGGCATCTTCCATCCAACTGTACGTTTGTCTTAATTCATCTTCGTTTTTTACATAAAATTCATTGTTTGGAAATCTCATTCGGTTAGGATCATCATAGTCCTTTTTAGTTTGCAGGCACAAAAGAATATCCTGCGCCTTTGCATCTTCAGGTTTCAAATAATGGCTGTCGTTTGTGATAACCATTTCTATACCAAGTTCTTTGGCAATACTCATCAAAACAGGATTTGCCATCTTTTGTTCGGGCAAATTGTGGTCTTGAAGCTCAATATAATAATCTTCACCAAAAACATCCTTGTACCACTGCGCCGTTTCTTTTGCCTTTTCTATTTTGTTTTGAAGGACATAAGAATTGATTTCCCCGCCAAGACAAGCACTCAAACAAATCAAACCTTCGGAATATTGTTTAATAAGTTCATGGTTAATTCTCGGTTTATAATAAAATCCGTCTAAATGGGCAATACTAACCAATTTGACGAGATTTTTGTAACCCTGCTTGTTTTTTGCCAGCAAAACAAGGTGGAACGTAGGATTGTTATTCGGATTTTTTTCTTGAATATCACCCGTATGAACATAAAATTCGCAGCCCAAAATCGGTTTTACATTGTTTTCTTTTGCTTCTTTATAAAACTGAATTGCACCATACACAACGCCATGGTCAGTAATTGCGCAGGCAGGCATATCATGCTCCTTGCAAAACTTGACCAGCTCTTTTATTTTAATTGCCCCATCGAGCAAACTGTACTCGGTGTGCAAATGTAAGGGTACGTACGGCATATCCTATCAAAACCTTCCTCTGTAAAAATATTATCACGCCAAAAGGTCGAATAAAAGATTTTATAAAGAAAGGTTTACATTATTCGAGAATATTCCTCTAAATAGTTTATGGACTTAGATTTGACAAATTTGTATAATATTTCTATATGACTAAAATTAAGGATAGAACTATGGTACAAGAAGTTTCAAAATTCATAAGCAACGTCAACAATGCATTTCAGCAAAGTTTTACCAAGCGTCTGTGCCAGTACTTGCACGACTGCATCAGAGAAGAAGTTAAAAGTTCAACTTTCAGAAACCTTGCCAGCGACAAGGACAACAAATGGGTATTTTTAGAAAGCGGCGCAGGCATGCTAATCAGTCCAAATGCACCGCTCAGACTTGACGGCTCGGACAACTCTCTGACTGAAATGATGGTTCAATGCGATACAAGTCAAAAAGACAAGTATATGATTTTCGGATTTTTGTTCCTTGAAGGAAAATCAGGCAAAAGAAAATCAGCACCGGAGTTTTTGACACCGCTTCTTTATATTCCTTGCAAACTTGAACGCAGCGGAACAAACCTTGCCTTAATTTTAACGGAAGAAAATTTTTCACTAAATACCGGTGCTCTGTCAGCACTTATGGAATATAAAGATGAAGACCAGGCAGAAAACCTGTTTTGCGGACTTCTTGACGTTGTGCCGGATTATCCGATAACAAAAGAAAAGATGCAAATCTTTTTGACCACCATAAAATCTATTATTCCGGAACTCGACGTTACGGACTGCGCAGACTTTTTTGACAAAATTCCGCCAACACCAGACAGTGAAATAGGCATAACCAACAAAAGCGCAGTAATTTTGACAAAACGTCCGCCTGTTACGGCAGGAGTTTTGCACGAATTAACGCAAATGTCGGAAAAGCCCTCGGGTGTTTTCAGAGAAACATCTTTAAAACCAATCAACGATGAATTTACCGGAGTAAAGGTTAAAATTACCGCCGGAAATGATGAAGACTTTTATCCTATAACACCTTTATCATTAAGTGAATCGCAACAAAACGTATTAAAAGCAGTAGAAGATAACACCCTTGTAACGGTTTTCGGACCTCCGGGAACAGGTAAATCTCAAACCATTGTTAACTTGATTACTCACTTAATTGCTACAGGAAAAACAGTTTTGTTTGCTTCAAGAATGGATAAAGCCGTAGATGTTGTAGCAGACAGGCTAAACGGCTTTGGCGCACCGCACCTTGTTATGAGGGCAGGACGTGCAAACTATCAAAGACAATTGCAACACGAATTACAAGAAATGCTATCAAATAATCAAGATTTTGATACAGGCTTTGAAAGTGCGTTATTTGCAGATATTGATGATATGAAAAACTTGCTGAAAAATATAAAAGAAACAGAGAAAAAATGCGACAACATTATAAAGCTTGAACATGAATGGTTCTGCGTACTTGAAGAATATAAAGCCCAAGCCGCAAAAATTCAAGGTGAATACATTAACAAAAAACTTTCCGATGCCGATATCGCCGTAGGGAAGTCCATCTTGTCAAAAATTGAAAATGTTCAAAACAACCCGAATGCATGGAATAAGTTATTGAACTTTGTATATAATTATCGTTTGAAAAAAAGTTTGATGCTCCAAAATATCAAATTTACGCACGATACCGTAAATGAAATCAACGAAGAATTAGAGCTAAAATCGCTATACAACAAACTAAAAAATATAGAAAATAAAATAAACAAAATCGGAAATCTACACGCACTTTTTGAAGAAATAAGAAACTTAAAAGGCAAGCAGAAAAAACTTGCGATAGATATTTTGAAAAATAAACGCCGCAAAGCGCTTCTTGATATGACTCGAAATCAGGAAAAGCGTCAACGTCTTATGCTGCATGCAAAAGCACTCGTAACACGCCAAAAAAATCTTCAAAACAGAATTCTTGAAGACGAAGATTTTCAGCCGCTATTGGATGCTTTCCCTTGCTGGGCGGTTACTACCTTTGCAATTTCCGAATCTTTACCGCTGAAACCGGGAATGTTTGATGTTGCAATTATTGATGAGGCTTCTCAATGCGATATTGCAAGCTGTTTTCCGATTATGTACAGAGCGAAAAAGACGGTTGTAGTAGGGGATGACAAGCAATTACCGCACCTTTCGTTCTTAGAAAAAGCAAAAGAGCAATCATTCTTTACGCAATACAATATTCCTGATAAATACCAGTTGATGTGGAGATTTAGGACAAATTCAGTATTTGATTTAGCAAACTATTATTCAACATGCCCGATACTTTTGGACGAACACTTCAGAAGTCTGCCGCCGATTATTGACTTCAGCAACGACCAATTCTACGGCGGAAAACTCCGAATTATGAACAAAGAAACAAACCTGAAAGATGTCATTGAACTCGTTACGGTCAAAGGCGCAAAAGTCGATTTAGACACGACAAAGAACCTTGCCGAAACCGAAGAACTCATAAAAAAATTGCAGGAAATAATTGCACAGGATGCGGAAACTAAACCCAAAAACCCTGTTTCTATCGGTATAATTTCACCGTTTAGAGGACAGGTAGAACAAATTAAAAAAGCCGTATCACAAATTATTCCCGACAAATTTGTACGCAAACACCAAATTGATATCGGTACGGCACATACATTCCAGGGTGATGAAAGAGATATAATGATGCTCTCATTTGCCATTGCGGATAACAGTCACAACCAAAGCCTGATGTTTTTACAAAAAGCCAATCTGTTTAACGTGGCTATCACTCGTGCAAGGAAAAAGCTCATTGTATTTTGTTCAAAAGAGGCAAAAGACCTGCCATCCGGTCTTTTGCGTGACTTTTTGAACTATATTCAAGATTTAAAAGAAAAGAACGAAAATACTCCCGAACTTGAGGTGCAGGACTATGATTACAACAACAGTTTTGAACAATCCGTTGCAACAACTTGCGCTGAAGAAGGTCTTGAAATCATTTCAGGATTTGAAACCGCAGGGTTAAGAATAGATTTAATCGTTTCTGATGGGGAAAACAAAATTGCCGTAGAATGCGACGGCGTTGATGATGAAATCGAAAAACCTGTTCGCCCGAGTTATAAACAAGAAATCTTAGAGCGCTGCGGCTTTAAAATACTTCGTATTACTGCAAGAGAATGGTATTATAGTCCTCAGGCATGTATTGCAAAAATTAAACATGCACTTGTTGAAATGAAAATATAAAAATAACAAGAAGAAAGATTTTATATGGATGATTTGTTTGAAATTATATGTGTATTGATAGTCGCAATACCTGTAGGTATTATTCTCGGAAAATGGCAAAATTCTAAGAGCACTAGTAGTCCTGTTGATAAAACTTATATGTCAGAATTGGATTATATGTTTAATTTCAAGCCCAAAACACCGGAAGAATTTACCCAAAAGGCAGACATTTGTTTAAAACATTATCGTGAAAATGATGCCCTTGAAAACATAACAAAAGCAATTGAGATGGAGCCTTCCGCACAAAGATATATTATAAGTGCAAAAATTAAAAATTCTTTTTCAATAGAAGATTATGACGGAGCACTTACGGATTTATATGCGGCGATGCGTCTTGCTACCGATAAAGATGAATTGGCGGAAATATACAAACAAAAAATAGAAGCGAATTGGCATCAACAGAATAGTGATAAAGAAATTGTTGAAGATTGTAATGCGCTTCTTGAAATATATCCCGACAATGAGTATGCATATTTACATTTGGGACTTGCGTATGAAGCACTTAAAGATATAAAAGCGGCACATGAAAATTATGATAAGGTTTTGCAAATAAATGACCGTAATAGTACCGCTTACTACAGAAAGTATGACCTTTTCTCACAAGAAGGCAAAAAACAAGAAGCGCTTGATTGCATTAATAAAGCAATAGAATGTTCACCCGATGATGAGGTCATGGATTATGCTTATTCTGAGAGAGGTTCATTGTATTTGGAACTTGGCGATTATGAAAGGGCATTAAGAGATTTTGATATATATATCAGCAAAAACAAAGAAAGCTCTATCGGAGATTTTTACGATACTTATCAGAAAATGGGAATCATAAAAGAAAATATCGGAGACTATGAAGGGGCCTTAGCTGATTATAATGAAGCTCTAAAATTAATAGAAGTTGATATAATAAAACTGCCTGAAAACAAAGAAAAATACCCTACACCCGAAGTAAAATGGGATGAGTACGAAAAGCAACTCAAAGATGATAAGCAGAAAATTCAGATAGCAATTGAAAATTTAAAAAATTTTCGCAACGTTTAATATCACAAATTTCTGTAATGACATAATGCAATAGCTATTGCATCTACCGTATCATCGAGCTTTGGCATTTCTTGATTTAGCGCAATAGCAGTCATTTGTTTAACTTCATCTTTTGTTGCACGCCCAAAACCGGTTATAGTCTGCTTTACCTGCAACGGAGTATATTCTGCGAGTTCTACATTATTTTGCGCAAGAGCCATAATTATCACCCCTCTTGCCTGCGCAACAGGGATAACCGTTTTTAAATTTTTAAAATAAAAAAGCTGTTCTATTGAGGCAATGTCGGGTTTGTGGGTTTTAATAATTTCAATCATATCGGCATACAATTCCGCCAATCTTTCTTGTGTGGTTTTACTTTTAGATGTTTGAATTGAACCAGATGCAACTACTTTTACGCTATCCCCACTGCATTCCAGCAGTCCGTACCCAGTTATTGCTATTCCGGGATCTATGCCTAAAATAAGCATTTTTTAGCCTCTCTATACCCTACAATTTTATATATACATTATGTTCAGTCTACGTGGCAAGAAATACATTAAAAATATTTACGTGCATCCGCAGCCGAATCTACGGAAAAATATTTCTTTATGTTGTACGCCTCACACAAATTTTCCACATCTTCCATTGTGAGTCCCGGTTTTTCAAGTCTTAATGTCGCATAATATCCTTTTATATATGCGTTTCCGTTTGTTTTATCAATATCAATAACTGCATCAGTCGGCATTTTGCACGGCAAAGTATCCAATTCAAAATCGGTAGCACCGCCATCTTTCATCATTTTTTTGGCACTGTCCGTCAGATGAACACCGAAATTTGTATTTAAACAAATTTTATTTATATTCATAAAAAACCACTCTTGCTGTTTATATATAATGTTTCCCAAAAAAAATTTTGCTATTTGGGTGTTAAATTTTTTCTTAACAAAACTACATATTACGTCAAGAAAAAAGCAATAAAGAGTATATAAAATTTTTTATTGAAGTATAGAGAGATAGCATGACTATATTTACAATTTTATAAGAGAGGAGATTCCCTATGGCAGTAGGCGTAGACTTTTTATCCAAAACCAAAATCGGTGGTATGAAAGACATCATGAGTACTCAAAGTACTCAAAAATCGGGTGCAGCACAAAAATCAGGTGCTACAAATTCAATTTTCGCAAACTCACAATCACAAAAAACAGAACAAAAAGCAGATGTAGCAAACATGGATTCATCAAGCTTGATAAACTATGTTTACAACAACGGCTTCAAAAACAACGATATCCAATTACCAAACAGCGTAGAATTTAAAGGACAAGATTTTGCAACAAATGGAAAGAAATTCGACGATGTTGTAAAAGATATTTGCAAACAAACAGGAGAAAGCAAAGTTTCAGTAGAATCAGATCTCAAGAAAAAATACATACAAGCAGGCGGTGCAAGCGGACAAAAAGGCACATCGCTCAATATGCAAGCATAATAATCAGCACACGTACAGAAATAATTTAATAAGAAGCAACGCTAAATGCGTTGCTTTTTTATTAGTATTTTAAAGGTTTAATGGTTGGTATATTTTGTGCTATAATAAACCCGTAAAAGTGTTTCGGAGTAAAATTATGGTTTTTGAATGTGAAGAAAGAGCCCAAATAGGTATTTTTGGCGGAAGCGGTTTTTATAAATTTTTGGATGATATAGAAGAAATAAAGGTGGAAACCCCTTACGGAAAACCTTCTGACAAGATTATGCTCGGCAGTATCGGGAATAAAAAAGTTGCCTTTTTGCCAAGACATGGGAGAAATCACGATATCCTGCCTCACCAAATCAACTTCAGAGCAAACGTATGGGCAATGAAAGCTCTCGGCTGCAAAAGAGTAATTTCACCCTGCGCCGTAGGAAGTTTGCAAAAAGAAATCGCCCCCGGAGATTTCGTAATATGCGACCAGTTTGTTAATTTTACATCCGGTAGAAAAGATACTTTTTATGAAGGTCCAATATGCACTCATATCAGCGTAGCTGATCCTTATTGCCCCGAATTAAGGGAACTTGCAATAAAAGTTGCAAAAAATAACGGAGTAACTGTTCATGAAACAGGAACAATGCTCGTCATAAACGGTCCGAGATTCAGCACAAAAGCAGAGTCTAAATTCTTTACTTCGCAAGGTTGGAGCGTAATTGGTATGACAAATTACCCCGAAAGCTACCTTGTCAGAGAATTAGATATGTGTCCGCTGAACATTTCGCTCGTTACTGATTATGATGCGGGACTTGTCAGCGATACGGAACCCGTAAACCACAAAGCCGTTATTGATATATTTAATGCAAATATCGCAAATCTTAAAAAAGTTCTGTTTGAATTGGTTGAACAAATACCCGACGAACAAAATCACTGCGAATGTGCAAAAACTTTAGCGAAAGGCAGGGTGTAAATCATGTTAAAAGCGCTGCTGATACAAGGTATAAACTTATTTTTCCAAATACTTTTTTGGATATTGATAGCAAGAATTTTATTAACATGGTTCCCGAACATAAATTGGTACGACCAGCCTTTTAAGACTTTAAAAGAAATTACCGATCCTATTTTGGAACCGTTTAGAAAATTTATTCCGCCAATAGGTGGGCTGGATTTTTCACCAATTTTTGCATTTCTTGCACTTTATGTAATAAATTACGTTTTAGTATTGCTTATAGCTTATATTTAGGGACAAAAAAATGGAAAAAGAAACTTTTTATATAACAACCGCAATTGACTATGTGAACGGACTTCCCCACATTGGTCATGCTTATGAAAAAATAGCAACAGATGTTATCGCAAGACATTTCAAACAAAGAGGGAAAGATGTATTTTTCCTTACCGGTTCTGATGAACACGGTATTAAAATTCAAAAAACAGCTGCCGAAAACGGAATTCAGCCAAAGGAACACTGCGACAACACAAGCAACGAATTTAAAAAAGCGTGGAAAAAAGCCGATATTGATTATGACAGATACATCAGAACAACTGATGCCGACCACGAAAAAGTTGTTCAATGGGCATTTGAAGAACTTTTGAAAAAAGGTGATATATACAAAAGCTCATATACAGGACTATATTGCGCAGGATGCGAGTGTTTCTTATCCCCAAGGGAACTTGATGAAAACGGCTGCTGCCCTATCCACCAAAAGAAACCCGAGGAAGTTAAAGAAGAAAACTACTTTTTCAAGCTTTCAAAATACAAGGATGCAATTGCAGAACACATAAAGAAAAACCCGAATTTTATTCTTCCGCAGTCAAGAGCAAATGAAATATTAAACCAATTGAAAGATATTGAAGATATAAGTGTTTCACGTTCAAAAGAGTCCGTAAGCTGGAGCATAGACGTGCCATCTGATTCCGAACAGGGCATATATGTATGGATAGACGCTTTGACAAACTACATCACAGGCGTAGGAGTTCTGGACGACAAAGAAAAATTCAACAAATATTGGCCTTGTGATGTTCACGTTATCGGCAAAGATATTTTGAAATTCCACTCTATATACTGGATAGCATTTTTGATGGCATTGGGTATTGAGCTGCCAAAATCAATCTTTGCTCACGGATGGATAACTATTGACGAAACAAAAATGAGTAAATCTCTTGGAAACGTAATAAGCATTGACACACTGATGCAAACTTTTGAATTACAGGATGCCGATGCAATAAGATATTTCTTGATGACAACTGCATCATTCGGCAAAGACGGCAATTACAGCGACGAAGAATTCAAGTCAAAAGTCAATGCCGACCTCGCCAACAACCTTGGCAACCTTTTAAACCGCACCCTTTCAATGCTTGTTAAATACTTTGACGGCAAAATCTCCAACCGCACAATGGATGCAGACTTATTGAAATTATGCAACGAAACAGTCTCAGATGTTGAAAGGAAGTTTGATTATTACGAAGTCACCGAAGCTATTGAAAAAGTCATAACCCTCGTAGATGCAGCAAACAAGTACGTTAATGACAAAGCGCCCTGGAGTCTTGCAAAAACAGACCTTAACGAATGCGAAAAGGTTTTGTATTCAGTTCTTGAAGTGATGAAGTATGCAAGCGTTCTGTTATATCCGGTTATTCCTAATATTGCACAAAAAATCTATACACAGTTAGGCTTTGAGGGTGAAATAAAAGGCATAAAACTCGCTGACCTAAAAACCTTGACAATAAAAGAAGGGCAAATAGCAACAAAAGATACCATCAGCCCGGTCTTTTTGAGATTAGATTCCGAAATAGCAAAAGATAAAAAGAAATAATCAATGTTTATCAAATACAAAAAAGGCTTGCGATAACGCAAGCCTTTTTATTGTCTTTATTGTTATTTCCCGACTTTTTCTTTGTCGAACATTTTTGAAATTACATCTTTATATTTTTCAAAAACGTTATTACGTTTGATTTTCAATGATTGTGCCATCATACCGTTGTCAACACTGAACGAATCAGACAAAACTTCAAACTGTTTTACTTTTTCAAACGGCTTCAAACCTCTTTTGTTTTTGATATATGAAGATATTTCTTTTTTGATAAGTTCGTGCAAAGCAGGGTTCTTAATTTCAAGGTTCTTACCCGATTTCAATTCTTTTGCAAGAACTCCGCATTTTTCAAGTGCCTTTTGAGAAGGAACAACCAGCGCTCCAATACTGCTTTTATCCTGTCCGACAAGTACAATCTGGTCAATATAAGGACTGCCGAGAATTGCTTCTTCAATGGGGATAGGCTCAACATTTTCACCGCTTGAAAGAACGATAGTTTCTTTCGCTCTGCCGACCAATACAAGGTTATTGTTTCCGGTAAGCCATCCTAAATCGCCCGTATTAAACCATCCGTCCTCAGAAAGAACCGCTTTGGTAGCTTCAGGATTTTTGTAGTATCCATTCATAACTTGCGGTCCTCTTGCCATAACAAGACCTTTTGTAAACGGCGGAAGTTCTTCTTTTGTTTCAACATCAACAATTTTGATTTCCGTACCGAATATAGGTGTACCTGCAGAACCCAGGAAGTTCGGATCTTTTGAACTGCGAAGAGTCAATACCGGCGCCGTTTCAGTCAAACCGTAACCGATTCTGAGGTTAAAACCGATTGCATCGTAGAAAAGTTCGTCTTTCATAGAAATTGCACCGCCGCCAGAGATACTTGTCCTCATATTCAAACCAATTTTTTGCTTCAATGATTTGTAAATAGTTCTCATACATAAAGCGTGTATTGGTTTTCTGAAAGAACGAGCCAATGCATGGTATAAACGTGAAAGACGTTTATATGATGTTTGCTTGTTAGTCAAACGTCTTTCTGCATACATTTTGTGAATTTTATATGTGATACTGTTTTTAACTGCAGCATCAAAAATATAATACATAATAGGACTGCTTTGTTTTAATTTTTGATAAATACCAAGCCTGAATGCTTCCCAAATACGGGGAACAGACATCATAGTATCGATTTTGTATCTTAAAATATCTTTTTTAAACGCAGATACCGTTGTAAAGTGCAGGTGAGAACCTCTTGTCAAATAGTAATACTGCCCTATTCTTTCATAAGAGTGCCAAATGGGAAGAAGTTGAATTGTATTGTCTGTTGATTTTCCCATAAATCCGCAGTGTACACCAGGCAACTGCCATAAGAAGTTTTTATGTGTCAAAAGTACGCCTTTAGGCTCACCAGTTGTACCTGACGTATAAATCATTGTACAAGGTTCTTCGACATTCATATCAACATATTGAAATTCGTTCTTTTTACCTATTTCCAAAATTTCTTCGTATGAATATACCGGAATTTCAAAATCAGAAAGGTCTGCTTTTTCTTTTCCGAACATCAAAGCAACAAATTTCAATTTGTATTTTTTTAAAACTTCTTTTAATTTTCCAAATGTTTGTTCATCTTGTATAATCGCCCCTACCGCATCTGAGTGATTAAGAATATAATCCAGTTCTACAACCGGAGCGTTTGCACCACGCAGAACGTCGATTGCACCGCATTTCATAATAGCAAGGTCCATTACGCACCATCTGCCGTTATTTTCGCTATATAACGCAACAAACTCGCCTTTTTTGAGCCCCAAAGATTGCAAACCGGATGCAAAAAGATTAACATCATTCCACAATTCACGATATGTCATCTTTATTCCGGAGTACATATCTGTAATTGCCATATTGTCCATATAGTCTTGGTCGCACTTTTCCAAATAATCGACCATTCCTTTGACACCTTCTAATTGTCTTAGAATTTCACACAAATCTCTATCTTCCACTAACGTCATTTTTCTAATACCTCGTCTTGTGTTTTACAATACTATTTTACGAGATATCAAAAACCGTGTCAAGAGGTTTTTAAAAACCTAATATGCGTTAATCGTTATTTTGTCTGATTTTTGTATATTAGTATCTATGTTGTAAAGTCCCAAATACTCTACCATTCCGCCCCTCATGGTCAATGCGGAATATATTGTATCAAAATCGCCAAGAACTTTAATTATGTATGGCGGTGCAATTTTCTTTTTATTTATAACAATATTGTTGTCGGCATTGGTAATTTCGGATGTAACAACAAGACGTTGGTTATTTACGCATATTGCAGTAGCACCTGACGCTTTCAGAACATTTATAAATCTCAACAGGTCATCACTTTGGAGAGTGTTGGCATAATCTTTTTGGCGGTTAATTTTGTCATCCTGTTCGGTAATAGTAATTATTGCGCCCGCACCGGTAATATTAGAAAATCCTGCAAGCTGATACATTTCTCTGACCTGCAAAGAAGTTCCGTTTGGAGATAGTCCGTGTTTCAGTTCAAAAATTTCTTTTTCAAGAGCAATTACTTCCTGACTCAATTTTTCATTGTGGGTATTTGCTTCTTCCAAAAGGGTTGCGAGACTTTGAATTTTTTTAACCATAGCACTGTCAGCTTCGGAATAACCCGAATAGCGCAAAAATTCTACCGTTATCAACGATGAAACAATCGCAGTTATTAAAAAAATAAAAAATCCAAACTTAAACTCTTCTTTTAATTCTATTTTCAATTCTTAACCCCCGGAAATCACCGACAACGCATTTTGTAATATTTCTTGGGTATCGTTTTTATCTTTAACACGAATCAAGGCTGCCTCTAACCCGACACTGATTTCATCTCCAGTATAACCCAAAGAATTTAAAACTGCTTGTGCTTCTTTAAAACCTTCCGAAATATCAGCATAATTTTCTTTTTTAGAATCAGATTGTACAACATCCAAAGCCAATTCGTCTTTCAATGCCTTTATTTTGTCTTTCAATTCCAAAATCAATCTCTTTGCTAATTTCGGACCTATACCCTTTATTTGGCAAATAACTTTTTCATCTTCGGATATAACTGCTGAAACTATATCTTTTAACGGCAATTCCAATATAAGCAAAGCTGCTTTCATTCCTATTCCGGAAACTGTCTGCAATACGCAGAATGTCTCTCTTTCTTGTGCGGAAAGGAAACCGCATAATATCATTGCATCTTCCTTGTGTATCAAAGAAGTATAAATACAAACTTCATCTGAAATATCCGGCAAAGACATATACGTTTTTTTATTCACCCAAACTTCATAGCCGATATTATTCACCTCGACTACAACTTTTGCCCCGCCTGTTGTTATATTTTTTGAAACTAAAATACCTTTCAAATAACTAATCATAACTGCTCCCTGTAAGTTTTTAGCATAGCGGCACCGACCACTCCTGAAAAATCACCGAGTTTTGCTTTAACAATGTTAGTTTTTTCGGACGGAGTAGGAAGGCATTTTGCCAATGTTTTTTTCGTAGTTAAATCAAAAAAGAAATCGATTGCATCAACAAGTCCGCCCCCGAGAATAATCATTTCGGGATTTAAAAAGTTTATTACACTTGCTAAACCAGAACTCAAATACTCCGCAGCCTCGGTAATACAGTTTAAAACAATTTCATCATTGTTATCAAGAGCGGTTTTCAAATATTTTGAACGTATAATGCCGTCATCTTTTATAAGCTCGGTAATGATTGATTTATGCCCTTTTTTGATTGCACCTTTTATTTTCTGTTCTATTGCCGTTCTTGAAGCATAAGCTTCCAAACATCCATTTGCACCGCAGCCGCAGGCACGTCCGTCTTGCGAAACTGTAATATGCCCTATTTCTCCGGCAGTGCCCGTATAACCCGAATGAATTTTCCCATTTATAACTATCCCCGAACCAACTCCCGTTCCGACAAAAACACATACATAGTTTTCATGTCCTTTGCCTGCACCGAACATTAATTCACCGACAGTAGCAACTTCGACATCATTGCCGATAAAAACAGGAATATTATATTCCGCCTCAAGAGCCGCCTTAAAATTGACGTTAAAACAATCTAAATTTGGCGCCGCAATCAAAATTCCTTTTTCTCTGTCCACTTGCCCTGCCAGCCCCAAACCGACAGAACCGACATCCGCAAGGGGAATGCCGCTTTCATCAGACAATTCTTTAACAAGTTCAATGACTTTTTTGGTAATCTTGTCTGCACCTTTATCCTTTTTGGTTTTCTTCTTGGAAGAATAAAGCACCTTGCCGGTAGTTATATCAACAATTGCAGCAAGTATCTTAGTTCCGCCCAAATCTATTCCGATAGAATATTTTGCCATTCATAAACTCCCAAACGGTTACAAGGTTATTATATTACAGTTTATATAAAATTCAAAAGTCATTCTCATAAATAATTCAATTTTTTGCAAAATAATCGTTTTTACTACTTGAAAAAAAAACATCGTTGTGCTAAATTGAGGGTGTGATTTTATACGCAGACTGTATTTTAGAGGTTTTCATTTATGAGATTGGTTAAAGTTAGCAATAGTTTAAAGTTTGGAAAAGACGTACAAAATAATCAAAATAACTGTCCCAAACCCAAACATATCCAAAACCAAAGCTACGGCGGAGTAGTTATTGTTGAAAATCCTAAAACACAAGCGGCTCTTCGTACAGCATGCCGCATAATTGCAGCTGACATGTACGAAAAAGGCAAAAAAGCGTAATTTATAAACATATTCGCCATATTGTTTCACATTTCTGACATGTGAAATATTTTATTGTTTATAAATATTTGTAACAATTTTGGTAAAAATTCTAAAGTTTTTCATGCACACTGCCGATATAAACAACAGAATGGTAGTAATTATTATGGAGAACTTTTTAATGAAAAATCGTTTTTTAGTGTGTGGCATAGTCATAGGTGTTTTGTCGTGCTCAAATGCAATAGCAAATCCTGCCCAGTACGGAGTAAGCCAACTCCAATTAAATAATCAGATTATGGACATGATGAACAGTCCAACCCCCTCAAACAATACATCATATCAAAATCAGGTAAAACCTGCAAAGCAAGAAGTAAAAAAGGCGACAGATAACAAAAGTATGAATTATTATACCCCGCCGGCACAAGCTGCACCTTCTTATCAAATGAAACCTGCTTTTCAAGAAAAATTGAATACTACCAACAGTAAGAATATTTCCGAAAAAGACTTGCAAATAGAGGGCAGAATTGAAAAGACACAAAAAGAATCACTATACCAAAACCAATCACCTGCCGAACTGCAAGCAATGGTAAACAGAATTGGTAAAAACATTATCAGAGCAAACGGAATTACAACACCAATTACATTTAAATATGATGAAAGTGATGTAGCTAACGCAAATACAAATTTTTCCGGAACAATCAGAGTATATAAAGGATTAATCAAATATTGTGAAGACGAAGCAGAACTTGCTTATGTAATTGGTCACGAAATCGGACATGCAACCAGTCACCACGTTGCAAAAGGGATTGCAGTAAGAGCAACAGGTGCGGTTGCGACATCAGCAGCTACAATAGCAGTAGAAGAAGCAACAAAAAACAAATGGGCATCTATGGGTGTTGGTCTGGCTGCTGAAGCATTAACTGGTTTAGGAGAGAAAAAAGTTTCAAGAGTAATGGAAAAAAATGCCGACCTGTTAAGCATGGATTATGTAGTAAAAGCAGGATACAACCCGCTTGCCGCAATTGCAATCATGAACAAAATCGGTGAAAACTACGTTGATTTTTGGGCAGACCACCCATCTACCGACAAGAGAATTGTCATGATGTATGATTACGTCAAGAAAAATTACCCCGGCTATCTTGCGGGAGGATACGATTCAACATTCTACGATCAGGCTATGGAAGATTACATTTATAACGAGGCATACTACAGAAAATTGTCAGAAAATTACAGATAAATAAAAAGCACCCATACAGGGTGCTTTTTATTTAAGGCTAATAATATCAATATCTTTGTACTTGTAACCCACCTCGTAATCAACTCCAAGCGTTCCATTAGCAATTTTTTGGGCAATATAAGCACCCAAAATCGCATCAAGAACAGATACCGGAAGCATATTGGGCGGAAAGTTTTTTATTCCCAGTTTTTCCTTTATAGCCATCTGCAAAAACTTACAACCAGCGGGCGTTCTTTCTTTCATATACGGATGAAGTTCCAAAATCGTTTTAGTAAAATTGCTGCAATAACGATAAACCGCATACCCCTCTGCCAAAAGCTTTCTGTAAAAATCAGAGCCTCTGTCAGAATACCTTGAAGTCCATCCATCTTTGCCTTGATAATCAAAATCTATTTTTAATGGTTTAACCGCCTTGTTAGATATGCGCCATTTACCCTCCAAAAGTTCATAATACTCAGGCATATCAATACATATTACGGAATTTTTTTTGCCGGCAATTCCCGCAACGCAATCTTTTAATTCATCTATAGAGTACGCTTTATCTATTCTGACAATTTCATTGTCTCTGTTTATAACGCATATCCCAGAATCGCAGCTTGAATTTTCTCCAATTGTTATACCGATAAAATTAAAAATATTATCTATACTCATGAATATCCTTACAAAAACTTTAATAACATACCATATGGTTTAAATATCGGCTCTTGAATAGCTGCCGGATTTTCTTTTTTTATACGTTTCAACTCCTTTAATGCGCTTATAGTTTTATACTGTTTAAAATATACTCCAACAAGAGCACCGGAATATGTAGGATTTTGCGGATACAATTTGCAAAGACGTTCCAACAATTTTTGCGCTTCTTTATATCTGTTTAGTTCTATATAACAATATGCTTTTATTTCATTTGCCAATTCGTCTTTAGAATAACTGTTTGCCATATCGGCATATTCAATAGCAGCTTCATAATCTTTTTTCTCATAAAAAACCACTGCCAAATTGTTATAAACTGCAAACTTTTCCTCATTGGAATTTGCCAGAATAAGCGCATCCGAAAATGCTTCTTGCGCCTTATCAAAATTTTTACTGGCAAAATACCCCTCCGCCAAATTCATTTGAGAAATATAATTGGTATCTACCATATCGGCATATCTTTGAGATTCTTCAAGATTTTTTTCACCTATTTGTTTTTTGGTTCCGATAGCCGCAATAGGGAAATACATATCGGGGTATTTGGTTACATCATAACTTTTATCCGTAATATCGGGAACTATATTGTATAAAAGTTTGAAAGTATCTATATCTCTTTGAGAAAATTCCTTTCGGGTGATTTTCAAAACTTGAGCATCAATTGAAAATTTTGCATCATTACTTACAGGATACATAATATCTTCGGGATGATAACTGTGCCCCGAAACTCCAAGTGCGTGTCCTATTTCGTGTTTTGCAATATTATATATCTGATTTTTAGTAAAATCGGTATTATCCGAATCTTGATAACGGAATCTTATAACGGCTTTAGATAATTGCGAACCGACCGTGGTATTTTCGGTAAGCCCCATTACGTTAGAGCAGTCCGAGTTATTACATTGTCCGCCTGATATCTGCCTTACAAAAGAAATATTTATATCCGCCTGAGAACTTGTGTTCGTATATTCAAACTTTATCATATTATTTAACGCAGCCGAATAATCTTTAAACGCATTCTTCACTTCATCTATATAATAACCGGGAAAGCTTGAAGTGTTTGATTCATCAATAAAAACGATGAGCGTATTTCTTTCTTTTGTATTCCAGTGAACAACATTAACCCCTTGAACAACATCATTTATATATGTATCAGGGTATTTTGCATCCACATCTTCTTTTATTTTTTCAAAAATCGCCTCAATATCTGAGGTATAAGAATTGTCAGGATATTTAACCAATAAATTATTTAATTCTTCTTGTACAACCGCTATTTTTTTCATTTGCGAAAGGGTAGCAACATAATGACCTATGTATTTAGAATCATCCATATCAGTCGCAAATGCCTTTCTATACGCTTTAAAGGCACATACATAATTTTTGCTGCGATAACAACTTTCCGCTCCGGAAATATTTATAATATTTTCAATATAGCTATGTCCCGTAAAAAACAACACCAATACAATCAATGTTCCATACAGCCATAAGCGTATAATCATATCTTTATTATTCGACTTTGCCATTTTTTATTCCATTTCGTTTATCATATTCTTCAACGCTTTAAACTTATCATTGTCATCGTCAAGTTCAATTGCGTGAGATATGTTTATCATAGCATTTTTTTTGTCAAAATCCAAAAAAGATATTTTTGCTAAATAGTAATAAACTTCGGGATTATCTTCATCAAGCAGCATAGAGCGTTCAAAATATTTCTTTGCCTCAATATTATTTTTCTTATCACACAAATAAATTTTTCCCAAACAAAACAGCACTTCGGGATTATTGGCATTATGATTCAATATACCATCAAATAGCTCTATTGTCTTATCCGTATTTCCCGCACGATAGTATGTATGAGCAAGTGCCAGCTTGAAAAGTTCATTCTCCGGAGAAATTGAACACGCCCTTTCATATAGTTCTATTGCTTCCTCAAAGTTATTAAATAAAACTTTTACGCAGGCAAAATTATACAAGCCCCACGCATAATCAAAATCAATTTCTACCGCACGCTGATAACATTCGTGCGCCTTTTCCAAATCATCAAGGTGATAAAGATAAATATTGCCCAAATTTGAATATGCCCAAGCATCATTTGGAGTAAGCGTTATCAGCTGTTCAAAAGCCTTTGCCGCTTTTTCAATATTGTTTTTCTTATAATATAATCTCGCCAATTCGGAAAGATATTCGGGTTCTTCGTCATCAAAAAATACCGCTTTTTCAAGATAAGAAACCGCTTCATTAAAAAGATTTTTCTCTATATAGCATTTTGCAATTTTATAGTACGTTTCGGCATCCTTATTATCAATGCTCAACGCCCTTAAAAAATAATCCAGCGCTTTATCGTATTTTGCATTGTTAAAATAAAAATTTCCGCAATTTGAAATAACCGTACAATCATCCGGCGAAAATTTTAAAGCCGATTTCAGCTTATTTTCTGCACTTTCAATGTCTTCCGTATCTACAGACAAGCCAAAATCCGCACTACTCATATTTATACTCTCCTGTAGCACAAATAAGACTTTTAAAAATAAAAGTTCTGTTTTTCATCAAGACCAAAAGATTTTAAACACTACAAGAATTATACATATCAAAAATTTTATTTGCAACTTTGTAAAATTTTCCCGCCGAAATGAAGCTGCAGAGGCATAAAACAAATGTTATAATTATCAGTATAGCGATTTAATACAAGGCTGTGCTGAAAAGATTATTGGGCAAGTGCAGTAAAAGAATGCTATGAAAACGGAGGAAGATTACCAACAGAAGGAGAATTTAAGGAAATAACAGATTTGGTAAACTTTAAAATAAAAAGAGACTCTGTTTGAGCCTCTTTTTATTATGATTATTTAAGTTTTACACTTCAATCTGGTCTTTTATGCAAAATGGTGTTTTTTGAACTATATCTTGCGCAGAAAGAATACCTCTTCTGAGTTCGGAATAAGAACCCGATTTGGAAGAAAAGGCTTTTTTCAGAAAATCATAAGCGATTTTTGGATCGCAATTTTCACCACAGGTGAACAAGTCAACCGCCGCATATCCAAGCTCAGGCCAAGTATGGATAGCAAGGTGAGATTCCGATATTATAACTACGCCGCTAACTCCGTGCGGGCTGAACATGTGAAAACAAGACTGAACTATGTGAGCTCCACACTCAACAGCAGCTTGTGTCATGTTTTTTTCAATCAATTCAAGGTTGTTCAATACATTTGAATCGCAATCGAAGAACTCTGCAAGGATATGACGTCCTAAATATTTAGCAGTAGTATCAGGGCATTGTGCAAAATTGTTCAATTCTTTCTAACTCCATAAAAAAATCTACCAACATGTTCAGATTAAACATCTGCATTTGAATAATACAATAACATAAAATAATTTTTTTTGCTGTTTTTTTGAAAAAATTAAAAAATATACCGCATAAGAATAAATTATCGGAACGTATTTTATAGCAACATTTTCGTTTCACATACTTTCTTTCTCTCTTTTACTAATTGTGCGAATAAAAGAGAGAATAGAAAGTATACAAAGAAAGAGAGAAAATCACGCACATGTTTAGAGGTTGTAAAAGATTTTTCGGCACAAATTTATCGACACAAGACCGAAAGTAAATTTGTACCTCAAAATCTAACAACCTCTATGTTAATTCACAGCAGCATCCTTACGGATGCGATTACGAGCCTTTGGCTCGTATGGCGCTTTGCACCATAATTAAACTCAAGCAACGAAGTTGCGCAGAGTTCTGTAACATGCGTATTTTCTTTTTTCTTTGGTGTGCCAGAGGCACTCTTTGGGTAAAATATTTTCGAGATTAGTTTACTTTTTTACGTGCGTAGCACTTTTTTCTTTTTCGCCAAAAGAAAAAAGAAATGAACCGACATAGCGAAGCGAGCCGAATATATAATCTTTGGTTTCGATAATTTATTCTTATGTAATTTAACAAAGTGCAAAGGAAAACGGGCTTGCGCCCGTAATAGTTTGGAATTAAGAATAGCTGGAAGTATGAAAAAGATTACTTATATATAATCATCTTTTACAATGTCTAACAATCACCCACCTTGGCAATATTTGTGCTATTATTCTGTTGGCGGAATATATAGGTAAAAAAATGAACTATACAGAGAGTTTGGAGCTTTTAACTTCACAAGAAAAATTTCATATAAATCTCGGGTTAGACAGAATTAAAAAAGTTGCCCAAGAACTGTCCAACCCACAAGAACAATTGAAAATAATTCATATCGCAGGTACAAACGGAAAAGGCTCAACCTGTGCAATGCTCGCCAAAATTCTTGAAGCAAACGGATACAAGACAGGTCTGTACACCAGTCCTCATATAAAAAATTATACCGAACGGATAAAAATAAACTTCAACGATATATCGCAAAACGATTTTGCCAAATACATCCAAATCGTTGAAACGGCTTCTAATGTTATAAATATTGAACTTACGGAATTTGAAATACTTACACTGGCGGCTTTTTTATATTTTAGAGACGAAAAAGTCGATTATGCAGTTATGGAAACAGGCATGGGCGGCAGACTTGATGCAACAAATATAGTAAGCAAGCCGACTTTAACAATTATTACCTCAATAAGCAAAGACCATACCGACAGATTAGGCAGCACCACAGAAGAAATCGCCGCAGAGAAAGCAGGCATAATAAAGCCTGATGTCCCCATAATCGTAAGCGATAAAAATTTAGGTTTTGATGTCATTAAAAAAGCCGCCGCAAAAAATAACGCCGAACTTGTATCCGTAAATAAAAACTTCAGCCTGATTAACCCCGCTGAAAATATTTTTTCTGATGGAGAAATGGATGTAAAACTTTCCCTTTTGGGTATAAATCAGGGAGAAAATCTTGCTCTCGCATTAAAAGCCGCAAAAAGATTAAATCTTTCGGTTATAAATGTCTTGGAAAATATTACTTGGCAGGGTAGATTTGAATACCAAAAAGGGAAAAACCTCGTTATTGATGCCGCTCATAACCCTGACGGTGTAATGGTTTTGAGGAAAAACCTAGATACATATTTCAAAGATAAAAAGAGAGCTTTTTTATTTGGAATGCTCGACACAAAAGACTACAAAAACGCAATAAAAAATCTCTTCAAAGAAGATGACAGGATTTTTATCACAGATAACTTTGCTCATAATTCAATAAAAAAAGAAATTTTATTGAACGAAATAAAAAAAGAATTTCCCAAAGTACAAGCAGAACCAATTGACATAAGCGACCTGCCAAGATTTATGAATTACGACTTTGACGGGATAAAAATCTGCTGTGGCTCGTTTTATTTAATTGCAAACGTATATTAGCGTGCAAACCGTTTATGCTTATGCTAAAATGTGCAAAAACGGAGGATTTCATGCAGACTGCCAACACAAAAATTAAAAACTTAAATATAATTAAACACCCTGTTATCGGAGAAAATCTCGCTATTCTCAGAGATAAAAACCAATCCTTTCAATATTTCAGACTGGCAGCAAAAAAAATTACGCAAATCCTTATGTATGAGGCATCCAAAAATCTTCCGACAATGGAAAAAGAAGTGCAAACACCTCTGGAAACAACCGTTACTAACGTAATTTCCGATGGCATAGAAATAATTGTATCCCCAATCTTACGTGCAGGACTGGTATTTGAAGAAACAGTACTTGAATTAATGCCAATGGCAAAGATTTTTCACATAGGAATGTACCGAAACGAAGAAACCCTAAAACCAGTTTGGTATTATAACAAGCTCCCCGAAAAGCTGAATTGTCCCGAAAAAACATTTGTTTATATAACGGATCCTATGCTGGCTACAGGTGGCTCTTTGTATGATGCAATAAATTTGTTTATACAAAAAAATGTTCCGCCATCGCAAATAAAGGCTGTATGCATAATTTCAGCACCCGAGGGAATAGAACACATCCATTCGCAATTTTCTGATGTGGAAATAATATCCGCCGCTCTGGACAGAAGCTTAAATGAAAAAGGTTATATTCTTCCCGGACTGGGAGATGCAGGTGACAGAATATTTAATACTCTGTAAATATTTGTAAAATTACCTCCTAAATCTCTAAAGTTTTTATCTGAATTTGCCGATAAGAGAGGTACACAGAAAATTAGAGGTTTTTGTCATGGAAATTGGAAAAATAAATTCGGCAATAGAACATGCAGGGTATAACCCGTTTGGGGTATCAGGCACAGGCAATGATGATGCGATGAAACTTGCCGAAAAAAACGGTATTAGTGTAGAAGAAGCCCAAGAAGTCTTAAAAGAAGCCGAAAAGAAAGCCGAAGAAGAAGAACGCATGAAAGCGCAACAATCGGCAATGCTCGGCGTTTTGAATACACAAGATGAAGAAGAACTGGTTGCATTTGATGATACCGATTTTGACGATTTTCTGAGCAATATAGATGCAGAAACGAAAATGCAAAATATGCTACATCAACAACAATTTGCACGGCAGGATAATAGCCAAATGCAAGGACAAAACCAAGGAGATAATTCTCAAAATGTCTTTGCCCAAAGCGAAAACCCTTTTACAAAACTGAAATTTTAGAAATTATTTCTTAATTTCTAAAATTTCTTTTTGGGAAGCTGCTTCTTCGAGAGCAGCTTTTTCGTCTAAATCAAGATTTGCATTTTTGTAACTGTATGCAAAGTATATTATCAAGCCCAATGCAGTCCATACGGCAAACTGTACAAATGTTTCCCAGGGAATACCTTTGTATATTATAAATAAACTGCACAAAATACCTAAAATCGGAATCCACGGCATAAACGGAATTTTGAATGTACGTTTTCTGTTTGGCTCATTATATCTTAGAATTATTACACCGATACTTACCACAATAAATGCCATAAAAGTACCGATATTACAGAGGTTTGCAGAGGCTTCCAAATCTAAAAACAGTGTTCCGAATATCGTAAATATACCGACAACAATGGTTATTATGTACGGTGTTTGGAGTTTGGGATGCACTTTTGCAAAAACATCCGGAAGCAAGTTATCTCTTGCCATTGCAAACAAAATACGTGTTGTACCAAGCTGCAATACAAGCAGAACCGAAAACAGACCTGCTATTGCCCCGACCGAAACAAGCATTGCGCAGAAACTTTTTCCTATAGAACGCAGCGAATACGCAATCGGCGCATCAATAAATGCCTGATTGCCCAATAATTCGTTAAATGGGAACATGCCTGTCAATACCGCACCGACTGCAACATATACTAGCATACATATTATCAATGTTCCCAAAATACCAATCGGCATATCTCTTTGCGGATTTTTTGTTTCTTCCGCAGCCGTAGAAACCGCATCAAATCCTACATAGGCAAAGAAAATCAAGAATGCCGCCTGAAATACACTATTCCATCCGGCAAGATTAAACCCGCTTGGCATAAAAGGATGCCAATTGTTTGGATCCACATGGAAAAATCCGCCAAAAATGAATATGGCAATAACTCCCAGCTTTATTGCAACCATTATTGCGGAAACTTTTGTACTTTCGCTAATTCCTCTGTACAACAGGAATGTAATAAAAGCAATTACAAGCATTGAGGGAATATTTATAAGCAACGGAACATTACCGAAAATCGTAATATTATGTATCCATATATCCTTGTTAACCACCCAATTGGGCAAATATTCTTCAAAACCTTTAAGAAATTCAAACCAGTAACCCGTTAAGGCAATAGCAACCGCAATATTTCCGATTGCATACTCAAGCATCAGTATCCAACCCATAAGCCATGCGGCACATTGTCCGAAAATGGCAAATGTATAAGTATATGCGCTACCGGCTACCGGTATCATCGAAGCAAACTCGGCATAACAAAAAGCGGAAAAAATACATGCCAAACCTGCAATTATAAGAGCGAGCATAAAACTCGGACCGGAAGCTGCATTACCTGCAATTGCAGCACCCGAAACGGTAAATATACCTGTCCCGATAACTGCACCAACTCCCAATATTATCAAATCCCACGCATTGAGAGTTTTTTTAAGACCATGTTTGTTTGCATTGTCTATTAACTCCTCGGGAGATTTCATTCTGAACACTTTTGCCAGAAATCCGTTAGTTTTTCTTTCCATTCTTTCCTGCCTCATAAGCTTGATATTCAATTGTATTTAATATTATGTCATAATAATATTATCACGGGTAATAACCGCATCATAGTTTTTGTGTCCGATAAGCTCTTTTATATCGTCAGAATGTTTGCCTATCAGCTTTCTGCAATCTTTTGCAGAATAATTTACCATCCCTCTTGCGACTTCCTCGCCGTTTTCAAGAAGAATGCTGACAACATCATCTTTTTCAAAATCATTTATAACCTTAACTATACCTATGGGCAAAAGTGATGCATTTTTTTTCAAAGCATCAAAAGCACCGTTATTTATGACGAGAGCGCCTGACAAACTCGTCGCATAAGCAATCCAGCGGCGTTTTTCATTAAGGTTTGTAGAAGGTAAAAATATTGTACCAATTTGTTCATCAGAGAATATGCGTTTGACTATGTTAGGCTCGCTGCCGTTTGCAATAACTGCGTATCCGCCGGAATGAGTAGCAACCTGAGCGGCTTCAATCTTGGTTTTCATACCGCCTCTGCCACCGTTAGACGCATCAAAACCGAGCGCCTCTATTTCTGGAGTAATTTCTTCCACAACCGGAATTAGTTTTGCATTTTTATTTTCACGAGGATCATCGTCATAAAGTCCGTCAACATCTGTCAAAATCACCAGAACATCCGCATTTAGACCGCTCATTACAAGTGATGAAAGCTTGTCATTATCCCCAAAACTCGGTTTCAAGGTCTGTTTTAAACGAAAAACACTTACCGTATCATTTTGGTTAATTATGGGGATAACGTTAAATGACAACAACTCGTTCAACGCACTTTTTAAACTCAAATATCTGTTTCTGTAGTCAAAGTCATCTTCGGTCAAAAGCACCTGCGCAACGGTTATGCCGAATTTTTCAAACGCATCTTCATAAAAGTGCATAAGTTTTGCCTGCCCAATTGCAGCGCATGCCTGCTTTGTTTCTATTGTTTCAGGCTTGGGGATATTCAGTTTTTTTGCACCGAAACCAACCGCACCCGACGTAACCATTATTATTTCTTTGCCTTGATTTTTTAATTCGGCTAAATCTTCTATAAAACCGTATATTCTGGACAAAGCCATCTTGCCGTCTTTGGTTGAGAGGGTATTTGTCCCGATTTTTACAACTATTCTTTTTGCTTTTCTGAGTTTATTTTTTATATCCATTTTCGTATTTCTATCTGTATAATCTGCAAATATCTTTAAATTCATCAATACCTAAAACACAAAATGCTTCGGCATAATTTTTATGTACGCATGCACCTCTGAATTTATTCAGGCTCAATACATTTTGAGAAAAATTCGTCTCGGCATTGTTATTTATACTGTCGAGCAATTCCGATTTCGTTTCAACCTTTTCTTCAATATCAACAAAACCGTTTACCATAGGAAGCGTAGAAGAAACTTCATAGAAAACGATTTTTGCATGTCTTTTATACGGACGTTCTTTTATCAGTTCATTCAATAACAGTGCCACAGCCTTGTTGTCCTTGTCCGGTTCAAGAATGTTGGGCAAAAAAATGTAATCATAGTCTGAAATAATGACAGATTTAAACTTGTCATAACGCATAATCAATCTGCCTTCATCAACATCCTCATAAAATTCTCCAAAAGATACTTGAGCTTTGTCCGTTATTTTTTCAAATTCGTCTTTTCTTATTTTAACCTTTTCTTCATAGGTTAAGTCTTTATCGATAATTTGTCTGAAACCGTTAGTTAAAGAGCAAACACTAAACTTTTCACTGTTCAGCAAAATAGTTCCGCCTGCGGCAGAAAAAATATCTTCGGTTTTTCCGCCCAATATCAAACACCGTTCCTCCGGTTTGATACCAAGCGGTTTGGGAGTAGATTTTACGGAAAATATGAGATTATAAACTCGTGATATTAAGTGCTTAAATAAAAATGATTTCATGGGTTTTTCCTTTTTACTCTAAAATAATACCACAGAAAAACATATTGCCAAAGAAAAGAAAAAACGATTGACAATATGTTAGGTTTGCCTTACATTATTTTATGCAGAGGAGCGTTAAAAATTCAAAAATAATGGATATAACAGTCGTACAAAATAGTCATAAAAATACAAATACTGACAAATTTTTCTGTCTTCGGACTTATAATAAAAGGATTACGGAGCAAAAATGATAAATCCTGTTACAAGTCCTAAATGTTTTAGTGCATTTAATTCATCAACACATAAAAACAATGCACCGTCTGAAACGCCGACAAAAGTCAAGGCAGCATCACTAATCGGCGCAGGAATTTGCGCACTCGGAGCAGCCGAACTTATAGCCAGAAGACAGGGGAAAGCATTAAACAAAGCCATAAATTTATTCAATGCAAAATATAATGAACCGGAACTCATCGGAGTAGCGATGGCTTCGATTGTAGGTGGTCTTGCAGCAGGGGGAGCTGCAGATGACAAGAAATACATGCCCATAAAAATAAAAGAGGCAACTCACCAAGCGCTTGCAAATGTGCTTGCACCTTTGTTATTGGTTGGCGGACTTAATAAAATATATGACAAATATCCCATCAAAAACTTCCCTCAATTTGCACCTACTTCAAATATAAGAAAATTTGCGAATGAAGGAATAAAAATGCTTCCCAGACTTGGTATAGCCGCTATAGGATTAACCGGAGGTGTTTTAATGGGAACCTCAATTTCAAACAAAATAAACTCTCTCGAATGCACGGAACACGAAAGAAAGGTCAAAGCTCTTGACTTTATTTACCATCCGGACGATTTTGCCGCAGCATTTGCCGTTGCAGACAAAAAAGGAGTTTTACAAAAATTTGTCAGCAAAATAATTCCGCCGATATTTATGCTTCATGGCTACGAAACAGGTACAAGAAGATAGTATCTATTCTTCCAGCAAGTGAAGATTTATATTTATCCCCCTTGGACTGAAAAATTTCGATATTTTACCATGTCCTTTATACTCAAGTCCGTCCAAATTTAGTTCAACGGGAAAAACATTGTTTTTTAAATTTGACATGGCTTCCAAAACAAGATACTGATTTTCAGGCATTGCTTCATCATTCAACTGAAGTATAAACTCTTCAATGCTCTCATTTTGCTGGGTTTTATGGTTAAATGCTTCATAAATTTTATCAAGATAACCATAAGACAAAGCAAACTTGATTTTGTTTTCGTTATAATCAACTAATAATGTATCATTAAAATTCTGAGCCATAGTATATCCCTATTTGTTCCCTATTTATATAATAACAAATATTACCGTATTTTTCAACTGCTGCAAAATAAATGTCGAAATTTTTTGCATGTCGTAGTATAATAAAGCATGTTAATAGAAATTTATAGGTGAATTATGAAAAAAGTATTATTAGCATTGATGATTTGTTCAATAATGGTTGTATCCGGATGCAACAACCAAGAAGAGCCAAAACTTCCTAAATCCATTCAAACTTACCAAAAATTGAACCTTACTCCGGAGCAAAACAAGAAGCTTGCTGATATCAGAGCGGAACAAAGAAAGAAAATTGATGCTATTCGTAATGATATTGAATCAAAAAGAAAAGACCTTTTGGATACAGAAAAGAATAAAACTCTTTCTGACGAACAAAAAAGAGCTAATCAAGAAAAATACAGAACAGCAGCTAACGATATGAGAGTAAAACTTGCTGCAGAAAGAGTTGAATACGATAACGCAATGATGAGTATTCTTGATGACAGCCAAAAGAAAATTTATCAAAAATACATGGACTTGAGAGAAAAAGAAAAAGAACAAAGAACAAAAGAATTTCAAAAGCACATGAAATAATTGTAAATAAATAAAAAAGAGCTTCCGGTTTAAAATTAGGGGCTCTTTTTTTTACGAAAAAATTTGACCGAAGAGTGATACTGTGGTAGAAAATGATAAAGAAATAGTATTGAGAAAATAATGTTTGATAGTATAGATATAATTTGCATAGGCGAAAGCCTGATAGAACTTTCAGCAGATGAAAGTCTTGCGTATGCAGAAAAACTAAATAAATATTTTGGCGGAGATACAATAGCAACAGCCGTAGCTGCGTCAAAACTTGGAGCAAAAGTAGGCTACATAACCGTTATAGGAAATGACTATCTAAAAGACTTCCTTTTGGATGCATGCGCCTGTGAAGGCTTAGACACAAGCCAAATAAGATTATCCGACGACGGCTCCAACGGATTATATTTTGTAGCCAGATGCAAAAACGGTTCAAAAGAGTATGTTTATTACAGAAAACGCACCGCAGCAACAAAACTTTCCGAAGAATATATTGATTCGGAATATATTCAGAGCGCTAAAATTGTTTATTCGACAGGTATTACACAATCTCTTTCTCAAACTGCTTCTGATGCTGTATTAAAAGCATTCAAAATTGCAAAAGAAAACGGCGTAAAAGTTGCCTATGATATAAATTACACTTCAAGAATATGGGATGTTGAAGAAGCAAAAGAAGCGGTAGAAAGCATCCTTCCATATATAGATATTCTTTTCTGCAACTTTGACCACGATATTAAACCGTTATATGGGATAAATTCAGCGGAATTGGTAATAAAAACCGCTTGGGATAAAGGCATCAGCACGATTGTAGTAAGAGAAGCCAATGGAAATATTTCCATCGGCTACAACGGAGAAATTATCACAAGAGCGCAAATTGAAACACCCGATTTTGTTGATTCAACAGGTTCGGGAGATGCTTTCAACGGCGCATTTTTATACGGTTTGTCACAGGGTTACACGCCTTTTGAAGCTTTAAGACTTGCTATAATACTTTCCTATTATCAAGTACAAGGTATTGGTGCAATTAAATCTATTCCCGACAGAGACACCGTTTTAAATCATTATAACAGTCAAGAGTAGTCATGAAATTTTTATTAGCAGGATATTTTGGATTTGGAAATTTTGGAGATGAGGCAATTTTAAAATATGCCGTCGCCATGCTGCGGTATTATTACAAAGAAGCGCAAATAAGTATTATTACCCAAAATCCTGACCTCACCGCAAAAGAATACGGTTTAAACGGAATTTATCGTTTTGATTTTAAAAAAATAATTTTTAGTATAAAAAATTGTGATTGCCTTATTTTCCCCGGCGGAAGCATCTTGCAGGATATTACTAGTATAAAAAGCATTATGTACTATCTGTCCTTGATATGGTTCGGAATAATATTTAAGAAAAAAGTCATTATGATTTCGCAAGGAATAGGTCCGATAAAAAATTCTCTTGCACAAAAACTAACCCAAAAACTTTTAAAAAAAGTCTCTTTCATAGCAGTAAGAGATGAAAAAAGCTTTGAATTGTTGCGCAAAAACGATATCCCATGCGAACTTACCGCAGACTTAATCTGGGCATTCACTCAAAAAACAAACGCAAAAGAGGACGAACAAATAACCATATACGGAGATATCCCCGGTGTAGTCGAAAAATCCAAAGTGGGTATCCAACTGCGCAACTGGGCTGACTTAACAGAAGAAAAGCTGCAAATAATAGCTAAAAATACTTTGAAATTTTTTCCAAAACTTGACTTTGACTACAAGCTTATTTGTCTGCAAAAAAATTCAGATGAAAAATTATTGATAAGACTCGGCGAAATCATGCATGAAATGCAGCCAAAAGCAAGAATAGAACTATGTATTCCCAAAAACACGGACAACACTGTTGAACTTCTCCAAAATATGGATTATATGATTGCAATGAGGTTTCATGCCGGCTTGTGCACAATAAATGCTGAAAAACCGTTATTGATGCTCTCTTATGACCCAAAAACAGAAGAATTTTGCAGGGAGCTTGGCTTAGAATACGTAAATATACAGGATTTAACAGAAAATTCATATACAGAAAAAATAAAATGGCTCAAAGAATTTAATCCGGCAAAAACTGCTCTGAAAACAAATATTCTTGTCAAAAAATCTCAGCAGAATGTCGATTTACTGATAAGGGAGATAGATAAATGAGTATAAAAAAAGCTTGTCTTTTCGGACTTCCCGTAAATATAACAACCCTTGATGAGGCTAAAGATTACCTCCTGAATGCTGCCAAGCCAATGCAAGTTATCACCATAAATCCGGAAATGATAACAAAAGCATACAAGAATGATGTGCTTTCAACCTTGATTAAAAATGCGGATGTGGTAGTTCCCGATGGAGCAGGAGTTGTTATTGCACTAAGAATGATTGGAATAAAAACTTCCAGAATTCCGGGTATTGAACTTGCATATTCACTGCTGCAAGAAGCTGAAAAAAGAAATTTAAAAGTTGCCCTTATCGGTGCTGACGAAGATACCATTCAAAAAGCCAAAAAAGAATTATTAAAAGATTTGCCAAATTTGAATTTAATATATTTAAGAAATGGTTATTTTAATAAAGATGAAGAAAATGTTATAATACAGGAATTAGCAGAAAGCCGGCCTGACTTGCTTTTTGCGGGATTAGGCTTTCCTAAACAAGAAAAATTCCTTGAGGACTTTAAAAAATATTCAAAAAATACTATAATGATAGGTGTTGGCGGAAGTTTTGACGTATGGGCGAAAAAACTCAAAAGAGCACCCAAAATATTTCAAAAACTAAATTTTGAATGGTTTTATAGACTTCTGTGCCAGCCGAGTCGTTTTAGAAGAATGTTCCCAAGCATACCGCTATTTCTTCTGAAAGTAATATTAGAGAGAAACTTACACAGGAAAGAATACTAATGCAGACAAAACTATCCCCTATTGAGCTATCCAAACTCCAAAAAATCGCTCACGAAATGAGAATATCCATTTTAAAAATGGTGTATAATGCTCAGTCAGGTCATCTTGGCGGGAATTTGAGTGCAGTGGAATTGCTTTTAACTTTATACAAAAAAGTCTTAAAACACGACAAGAATTGGAAAAAATCAAAAGATTTTCAAAATCGTGACAGATTTATTCTTTCAAAAGGGCATGCTTCGGCTGCATTGTACTGTGTACTCGCTGAAGAAGGGTATTTTGACAAAAAAGAACTCATGACTTTCAGAAAATTCGGTTCAAAACTGCAAGGACACCCTAGCTCAAGATTTTTAGATGGAATAGAAGTTTCTACAGGCTCGTTGGGACAAGGACTTTCTATCGCCTGCGGCATCGCATTGGGACTCAAGCTAGACAATATTGACTCATTTGTATATGCATATCTTGGAGATGGCGAAATCCAAGAAGGACAAATATATGAAGCAATGATGAACGCCGGACACAACAGGCTTGATAACCTTATTGCAATAATTGACAGAAACGGCTATCAAATTGACGGACATACAGAATGCGTGAAATGCGTTGATCCGATTGATAAAAAATTCCAAAGCTTTGGTTGGCAAACCCTTTCTGTAGATGGACACAATATAGAAAGAATTTTAGAAGTATATGAAAAGGCAAAAGAAATTGCAATTCAAAATAAAAAACCTGTTGCAATAATCGCCAATACAGTAAAAGGGAAAGGTGTTTCCTTTATGGAAAATACTGCTGCATGGCACGGGAAAGCGCCTAACAAAGAGCAATATGAAGCAGCACTAAAAGAATTAGAGGAGCAAAATTAATGGGCATGACAATTGGAGAAAAACTTTCCGTAAGAAAAACGTATGGAGAAACCCTTGCAGAACTCGGTGAAACAAGAAGTGATATTGTAGCCGTTGATGCGGATTTGTCATGCTCAACAATGACATGCTGCTTTGGGAAAAAATTCGGAGACAGATTTTTTAACGCAGGTATTGCAGAACAAGATGCAATATGTACTGCGGCAGGACTTGCCTTATGCGGCAAAACCGCCTTTGTAAGCACTTTTGCCATATTTGCAACCGGAAGAGCTTATGACCAGATAAGAAATACCGTTGCTTACTCAAACTTAAACGTAAAAATAGTGGCAACACATGCCGGTGTAACTGTCGGAGAAGACGGTGCAAGCCACCAAATGCTCGAAGATGTCGGTCTTATGCGTGGAATACCAAATATGGTTATTCTCGTTCCATCCGATAGCGTAGAAACAAAAGCAATGGTTAAGTTTGCTGCTGATTACCAAGGTCCTGTCTATATAAGACTTTCCAGAACAAGCCTCGTAAATATTCATAATGAAGATGATTACAAATTTGAATTCGGCAAAGCCCAAATTCTTGAAGAGGGTAAAGATGTTACGCTGATTACAAATGGGGAAACCGTTATTGAAGCATTAAATGCAAGAAAAATACTTCTCGAAAAAGGCATAGATGCAGAAGTTATAAATCTTCATACGGTAAAACCGCTTGATACACAAACAATTATAAACAGCGCCAAAAAGACAAAAAATGTTATTACAATAGAAAATCATTCAATTTATAACGGTATCGGTTCAGCCGTCTGCGAAGCACTGAGCGAAAATTGTCCGACAAAAGTTACCCGCTTGGGAATAAAAGACGTATTCGGACAAAGTGGAGAACAAAGAGAACTAATGCACTACTACAGGCTTACAGCAGATGAACTTGCCGAAGATATTGAAAAAATCTTAAAATAATTTCTCATACTTTTAATGTATTTTTTTCAAGCAAATTAAAGTTGCACTAAAATTTGCCGATAATGGTTTTGGATGACCGAAACGGTCATATTCCAAACCTCCTCCCCAAGTCTAGTGCCGTCAATCTTTGACGGCTTTTTATTATACGAAAAAAAGCCTGACTAAAAAGTCAGGCTTTTTCCTCAATCCTTAATTTGCTCTGTTAGTCTAACAATGCTTCCAAGATTGCTGCGTTTTTGTTTGCTACAGCGCTTTCTTTAACTCTTGATTTGTGAATGTAAGTACGAAGTGCTTCTCTGATAAGTTCACTACGTGTTCTTGATTCTGTGTCTGCTACTTCGTCGATTCTGTTCAAGAATTCATCGGGCATTGAAATAAGTACTCTTGCCATAATGTGGTCTCCTCTTCTCTATTTTATGTTTTGTTCTCTACATATAAATAAAAACATACAAGTATATAAAATTGCTATATTTTTTATTTTTTTTGTATATTTTTCTTAACATTTCATTACAAAATGCCCGAAATGCAGTTATATCGGGCATTTAATATTTTAGATATAAACTTAATTATATAGACAAGCCGCCGTCAACTCCGAGGACTTGAGCGGTTATATAAGTACCGTCAATTGCCAAAAACTTAACTGTTTTAGCAATATCTTCGGGCTGTCCGAGCCTTTTTAGAGGAATATGTTGCGCAACTGCTTCCGCATCTAAGCCTGCAGTCATATCGGTTTGAATAAATCCGGGAGCAACTGCATTTACACGAATATTTCGTGATGCAAGTTCTTTTGCTAATGATTTTGTAAATCCTATCAAACCAGCTTTTGCCGCACTATAGTTAGATTGTCCCGCATTTCCCGAAATACCTACAATACTGGACATGTTAACTATTGCCCCCTGACGCTGCTTCATCATGATTTTACAAACAGGTTTTGTAACGTTAAATACCCCTGTAAGATTAGTGTTTATAACACTTTCCCATTCTTCATCAGACATTCTTATAATAAGATTATCTCTGGTAATCCCTGCATTATTTACAAGAATATCAATAGTTTCAAACTCCTTATGAATTTCTTCAATAGCTGCTACAGCTGCTTCTTTGTCCTTTACATCAAACTTGTATGCTTTTGCTTTTACACCTAATTTTTCAAGTTCCGCAACTGTTTCTTGCGCCTTGGCATCATTTCCTGCATAAGTAATAGCCACATTACATCCTGCCGCAGCAAGTTCAAGGGCACATGCTCTTCCGATACCTCTGGAACCACCTGTTACCAATGCCGTTTTTGTCATAATTTATACTCCTACTTTTAATTCTTCAATTATATTTTCTAAATCGCTAACGCTTGTAATTGCAAATACTTTAACCTCTTTTAGCGTTTTTCTGACCATGCCCGATAAAATTCTTGAAGGTCCGATTTCGATGAACGTATCAACACCGTTATCTTTCATGCAATTAATTGTTTTAACCCACTGTACGGATGAATATATCTGCGCAGGCATTTTTTTTATAAAATCCGCAGCCTTTAATGTCGGCATGGCATCAATATTTGTAATAACAGGAATTTTTGCATCCAAAACTTTTTCCGCAATAATAGAATTTGAAAATTCATCCGCCGCACTTTTCATCAACTTGCTGTGAAAAGCGCCACTAACGGCGAGAGGGATAGCCCTCTTTGCACCTTTTGCAAGTGCAAGTTCGTTGGCTTTTATTACCGCCTCACTTTCACCGGTAATAACGGTCTGCTCAGGAGTATTGTAATTTGCAACATCCACATAACCGTATTTTGAAGCTTCTTCTATAACTTCTTGCAATTGCTCTTGCGCTATGCCGATAATAGCACTCATAGAGCCCATGCTCACTTTGCTCATGGCATTTGCTCTCCCACAAATAAGCTCGGCAGCAGTTTTTACATCAATAGAGCCTGCCGCATATAAAGCAGCATATTCTCCGAGGCTATGCCCCGCACAATAAGAGATTTCAATATCACTTTCTTCTTTAAAAGCTTCCAATATAGCTATTTCCGTTGCCAAAATGCAGGGTTGCGCATTAACAGTCTGTTTCAGTTCTTCATCTGAGCCGTAGAAAGCAATGTCAGATATACTTCTGCCACAAGCCTCATTAAATTTACCATAAACCGCTTTTGAGGAGGCAAAATTCTGGTAAAAATCAAGTCCCATTCCGGACACCTGCGAACCTTGACCGGTAAATAAAAGAGCCGTTTTCCCCATAATACCTCCAAAAAATTAGTTCACTTCTTTCATGCTTTCGTTGTACATTTCAACGATTTTTTCGTTTACATTTTTTTCGACAGCTTCTTTTGCAACTCTGATTGCATTTTTTATAGCATAAGCATTGCTTGAGCCATGAGAAATAACGCTAACCCCTTTTACCCCCAAAAGTAAAGCACCGCCAATTTTTTCATAATCAATTTTCTTTTTTATACCCGAAAAAACAGACTTTGATATAAGTCCTATAAGCATATTTAAAGGTGAAGACATAAATTCTTGTTTAATAAGCTTGGTAACCATTTTTAAGGCACCCTCAGCAGTTTTTAAAATAACATTTCCGACAAAACCGTCGCAAACAACCACTTGCACATCACCGGTAAATGTATCTCGTCCTTCGACATTACCTATAAAGTTAATTATTTCTTTTTTGGCGTTAAGAACATTAAATGTAGCCTTTGTAAACTCATTCCCTTTTCCTTCCTCTTCGCCAATATTCATAAGACCGACTTTAGGATTTTCGTAACCCAAAATCAGTTGAGCAAAAATTCTGCCCATTATAGCAAACTCTAAAAGCATTTCAGGTTCGCAATCAGAATTTGCACCGCCGTCAAGAAGTGCAATCGGTTGTTTTGTTGTGGGCATCGTGCAGCAGATAACCGGTCTTTTTATACCCGGCAATCTGCCTAAACCAAACAGACTTGCCGCCATAGCAGCACCCGTACTGCCTGCAGCAACCAGACCGTCTGATTCGCCCTTTGCAACAGAGGCAACCGTTAGAACAATAGATGCATTTTTCTTGGCACGGAGAGCCTTTGCGGGAGATTCTCCCATTTCTATAACCTCATCCGTATGAGTAATTCCAATATCCAGTCCTGCCGTATCATATTTTGCAAGTTCATTTTTAATTTGGACTTCGTCACCAACAAGCTGAATTGCGATATTATACTCTCTTGCAGCTTGAACTGCGCCCTTTACAATCTCTAACGGCGCATAATCACCGCCCATTGCATCTACTGCTATTCTAATCGGCATAAGTCTCCCTCTATTTTTATATTAAACTATTCTTCGTCTTGCGCAGCAACGATTACTTCTTTTTTACTTGCTTTCTTATCTTTGTCGTAATAACCGCATTCCGTACAAACTGTGTGTGTTAATTTTGTAGCGCCGCATTGTTTGCAAGTTGTAGTTGTAGGAATTGTAGCTTTCCAATTAGCACGTCTTTTTGCTTGAGCCGATGCGCCTGTTCTTTTCTTTGGTACTGCCATAATGTTTTCACCTCTTATTTATTATTATTGTTCTTAACTTTTAGCGGAATTTCTATAGTTTGAACATTTTCATCCGCTTTTATATAATTTTTCAGTTCCGAGAAACCTTCACAATTTTCATCACAAAGAGTTTGACTCGGGATACTTATAATTATATTTTGGTAAATTAAATCATTCAAGTCTATTTCTGTTATTCCATCCAATTCTTCTATAAAATCAGACTTCCTCATCTGGTGTTCTTTAGACGTGATGGGGGTTTTCGCCCCTTTCATAAATTTTTCATCAATGTTTACATTTAACACATCTTGATAAATTTTCAGACATCTGGAGCATTCCAATTCAACTTCCGTTTGAAGATTTCCTCTTATTAACACGAAATCTCCGCTCGATTTTACGGTTAACATGCCGGATGCATGCGCCGGAATTTCCTCGAAATCTTCATCGATTTCGATGTCCATACTTTTATCATTTTCTAAATCAGAAATATCAATTATCATTTTTATTCCCTGTTAAATAAAAAGGAAATGAGGCTAAATGCACCATTTCCCTTTTGCAAAAAATCAAATTACTACGAATTATAATGTGAAGATTCTAGTAGAAATACCTTTTCTTCTCATATCAATTCTGCCTTCTCTAGCTAACCAGCCAAGAGCATAACAGCAATCTTCTGTAGATAATTTTAAACCTTTTTTCAATGAAGACAATGTGCATTCTTCGTGTGAAGAAATATAATCCCATACACGACCAGCGTTTTCACCAATTTCATTGATTTCTAAAGATACTTCAGTTGCTAACATAATGTGTCCTCCAAATTTGTTTATGTTGTGTACTACCTCTTTATGTATATATAATACAACAAATTTGGTTTTGTGCAACAATTATTTTCCAAAAATCGCCAAAAACCAGTAACAGTATGGTCCACGGCGTTCCAGGTTTTTGTAAATTGTTACATTGTTTGGTTAACAAGTTAAAGCAGGAACAAATTTTTTAAAACATGAAATAAATAAAATGCAAATAATTCTATTACATACCAAAAGTGCGCCGTTAGCGCACTTTCAGAAACATAAGTTTAATTTTATTGAACAAAGTCGACTTTCACAACGTAGCGTACTTGTCCAATTTTTCCATCAAGTCTTGGTTTTCTTTATCCAAGCCTCTGCACTTGAGTGCATAAGAAAGGATTTCAGCAAGATTCATTGCCTTACCTCTAACAAGCTGATTAAAATAGAACCACTCAAAATTATTGGGCAATCTCAATGACCAGTTTGCATCACCTGATGTTCCGGGCTTGTTGTAAGTATCTTCCATGCCAAAGAAATCAGAGAAGAATATTTGTATATTTTTTGCATTTGCCGCAAATAATTCAATATATTTTGCTTTTGCCAATTCTTGAGGACTTTTCTTTAAGATATCAGCATAAGAACTCATATAATGCTCATCCCAACATAAATCCTGTGCAAGGTTCTTTGCGTGCATTTCAATTTCGGGTGTTTTCACCGTTGCTTGCGCCCACATTGAAATAGGTTCATTATCGTGAGTACCCATCATAATCCAGTCGGATTCTTTTGTGTTTTTGCCCCTGTATGGGTGCATAGCATCTTCCGGCTTAACGAATTGAGTTACTCTCATGCCGTTAAGGTGGAATTGTTCCATAACCTTTTCTACCGGATACGTCAAAGTGCCCAAATCTTCGCAAATAATAGAATCCTTATCAACTCCCTCTGTTTCAGCAGCAGCAATAATGATTTTTTCAATCAATCTTGCATATCTTGAAATTTGAGCAGTAGAAAGAGTTTTTACTCTGTATTCACTGTCGGGTTTAACATCCATATTCAAATCAGCCATAGAAGGAATAGCATATTTTGAAAGTTCCGGATGTTCGGGAGAAGAATATAATCTGCCTGCACCGTCTTCAACCTTAGGAGTTTTTCCAGCCTTATATACCCAAGGGTCAACTAAACCGACAAAGTGGTCAATTCTGACACCGCCGGGGTTTTCTCTAAACATTTTTCTGAATAAATTAAACATCAAAACTCCGCCATCACCAAGCGCACCTTGCGGTGTAAAGAGTTTTTCGGGATCCATAACATTAAAGCCCCATGCCTGACCGTCTTTTGAGAAATAATCAGGAGGACAGCCAAGACACCAACCTTTTAGGAATAATGATTGGTTTGCCCAGCAATCTCTGTCAGAAAAAGCTACTTGTCTATCAGCAATCATTTTTATGCCGTTTTTAAGCGCATAATTTTTCATTGCTTCTTTTTGCTTTGAAATCAAGAATTGGCAGAAAGAATAAAAATCTATTTCGTATCCGTAATCTCTCTTTATTTGTTCAATTCTGTCTTCAGCAGCAATTTTGCCTTCCGGAGTTTCCATATTGTAGAGATTTCTGTCTAATTCATCACCCCATTGAGGCCAATAATCGTTTTCATGCTTTACTGAGAGCGCTTCATATATAGCGTCCTTTTCAAGCCAATCTTCATTGTTTTCTTTAAACTTTTCAAATTCTTTATCTAAAGCCAACGCACTTGCTTCTCTCAAATTGCAGCTTTTGAGAAAATTATTAAATGCTTCTTTCAGCGCATAATTTTGCTTTTGATAAATATATGAATATGCTGTTCTATTATTACCTTTTTGCGGATTATTTTCCACAATCTTTTTGAATGTTTCTTCGCTCAAAATACAAGCATATTCTTCCTGTGTAAGCTGATACAAATCTATAAACAACGGATTGTCCGAAAAAACGGTACCCGTGTACGGAGAAGCATCAACACCTTTTGTTTTACCCGAAGGTCCCAATTGAATACTTGAAAAAATATCCTTTGTAAAATCTACCAAATTTTTAGCCCCTTGCGACGTAAATGTACCAAAACCTGTATCTTGGTCATCTACTGAAGGAAAACTTGCACCATGAATAATGAGTGAAAGATTTCTTTTTCCCAATAATCTCAGAGCTTTTCTAACCGCTAATTTGTACTCTTCACCGAGTTTCAACATAGTTTGAGTATCAGCCATGCTTATACACCTATACAATCTAACCTAAAGATATTATATGATTTAAAAAATAATCAGTATAGGGCATGAGTATATAAGATTTACATTACTCAACACTTATCTTGAGAACTGTTGTTTGTCGTTGCTTGTGTGATATGTGCCTTTGAATATTTGCATAAGTTCATGTTTGTTTTCAGAAGCTTGCAGAGCGACTTCCGGAGTAATTGTTTTTTCACGAACAAGATTTGCAAGGTACATATTCAGGGTAATCATATCAGAATATTTGCCCTCTTTAATTAAGGCATAAACATTTTCGAGTTCATCTTTTATAATGTAATCTTTAATTGTCGGAGTAGAAACAAGAATTTCAAAAGCGGGAACTCTGCTTGTATTATCGGCAGTAACAACCAATTTTTGTGCAATTGTCGCTCTCAATACCTGTGCTAGCTGAGTACGAATTTGTTCTCTTTCGTACGGTTCAAAGAAGTTCACTATACGGTTAACGGTTTGAACCGCATCTGATGTGTGCAATGTCGAGAATACAAGGTGACCTGTTTCTGCTGCGCTGAGAGCTTCTCTCGCTGTCTCTCTGTCACGAATTTCACCAATCAAAATAATATCCGGGTCTTGTCTTAAAGCAGCCTTGATAGAGGCAGGGAAGCCTTCCGTATCAATACCGACTTGTCTTTGAGAAAAAATACTCTTGTCATTTGTATGCAAAAATTCAATCGGATCTTCTATCGTAATAATATGCTTGGGAGTTGTAGTATTTATGTACTGCAACATAGCCGTCAGAGTGGTTGATTTACCGCTGCCGGTAGGTCCCGTAACGAGAATTACACCATTGTGTGCGTTACAAATATTTTGAAGCACTTTAGGAATTTTTTTATCTTCAAATGTAGGTGCTTCATACGGAATAACCCTTAATACAAGCATTGGAGCTTGCAGACTTTTTGCGTAGTTTACCCTGAAACGTGATACACCCGGAAGTTCATACAAAAAGTCATAGTTCATCAGGTTATCTATTTCATTTTTTATATTCGAAGGAATTACCGTATCAACTATCTTTTCCATTGTTTCTTTGGATATAGGAGACATGTTGGTTTTTATCATCACACCATTTTTGCGGACAATGGGAACTTCGTTAACCCTGAGGTGGATATCTGAAATATCCATAGTAACAATCTGTTTTAAAAAGTTTTCAAAGTCCATCATCTTATTTTTGCTCCTGTATCGTAGATTCTTCCTGAGTGTTTACGTTATTTATGTTGGTAATATTTTCATCGGCATTCTCGCCTTCTGTTTCTTCCGGAACGTCTTTGGGTTCAATCATGTTATAAATTTTTTGATTTATAACAAATTCCGAAGGAGTTGCGAAAAGGTACTTGGGCTCGTACTGAATTTCTATAACCTTATACTTGTAATAAGGAGCGGAAAAAGCAGGCGAGCTTATGTGATAAACCCCTTTTCTGTACGTTGTGGCATCGGCATTAAAATGACCGGAAATAATAGCCAAAACGTTGTCATAACTGTTAATCGTCTGCATATATTTATTCAAATCAGCGGCATCATATACAGGCTTATCCGAGGGCGAAACAATCGGAAAATGCTGCAATATTACAACTTTTTTATTTTCATATTTGTTTAACTGTTTATCTAGCCATTCAAGAGTTTCGGGGCGGTAGTTGCCGCTAGGGACGGGCATCATTTCATTTACGCCGTCAAGTACGATAAAAGCGATATCTTTGTTCGGGACAAAGACATAATTAGGCTTTTTAAAACGCATATTGTTGCAATGAAGCCACGCAGCATGCATAAAATTCTTCTTCGTAAAATGTTTATAACGCAAAACCTCTTTATTGCCTATAACAACATAATATGGCTTATGTAATTTATTTGCGAGTTTAAAAAACGCAACCAATTCTTTTCTGTCCGGATGGCGAACACTATTACCCGTAAATACAACAAATTTAATGCTGCGGTCCTTATTTATATCCTTGATAGCTTGCTTTAACTGCTTTGCACGTTCTGCACTTGCCTCATCATCAATATCAAGCGTGAAATTTGTGTCGGTAATCTGCACAAACTTTAATTCTTTTGCTTGCACCTTTTGCATAACGGCAAACGAACATAAAAGTAATAATATCGCCCAAAATTTTTTCATTTTTCTATAATTTTCTCTCTTTGTCTGAAATTATAGAAACATTATACAATGAGAATTTTTAAATTGTCCAATTATTAGTCAAAAAAGAATTAGTGTTTTATGGGATTTGAAGTATTTTTCTTGATTTCTTTAGAGTTTTTGTCAGTCAAATCAACTTTGCCGGACTGTTTCAACAATTCTTCTTTTCTTTCTTGAGCTTCTTGCTGTTTCTTTTGTTGGGCTTCTATTTCTTTTTTAAACTTGTTTACTTCATTATTAGCAGATTCTCTTTCATTTTCATTTTCTGCTTTGGAATATTTTCTTGCAGCTGAATCTAAATTTCTTTTAGCGGAAGAAATATCCTGCTTGCAAGAAGATAATGTAGTATTCAATTCTTTTAATTCCGCACCTGCAGCACCGGACAAGCCGTTGCTATTAGTGTTTGCTGATGATGTACCAATATTACCAAAAGTTTGTTCTGCATTTTTTTCTACACTTGGAGCGGTAATCGCTACAACATTTTCTTTTGTATCCGACATCTTTTTGTCATCTGCTTCACTTGTATCAACTTTTTCTTTTTGACCTTCTTGTTCTACTTTTTTGATATCATCATCTTTCAAACCATAGCTCGCAAGTCGGTCTTTTACTTCTTCTTTTTCTCTGTCAGGAGCATCATTTTGTATTAAATTTTTCAATTTATCTTTTAACTGTTTTATTTCGGAATTTTTATCTTTCCCTTGGGCGCTTTGAGCACCGCCTGCCGAATTTACCGAACCATCATCATTACCGATAGGATTGGATGCACCGGAATTATTGAGATTGACGCCCCACGCATCATTATAAAAACCGGACACATCAAAATTTACATCTCCGTTTTCATCTTCCTGCAAATATTGTTCTGCACCCTGTTCAGCTTCTTGCGCAAACATGTGCTGATTGCCAACACCCCCTTGGGATTGTCTTGCAAATATACTGTCAAATGATGCCTCTTTTGCTTCTTGAGCCTGTTTTGTTTTGTCTTCACCGGATATATTTTGACTGCTTAATCCGGCTTGATTTCTTTGCGAAAGTGTCAGAAAAGGACTATCTTGCTGCTTTTTTACTGGATTTATTGTCATGGCAAAATTCTCTCTCTAATCATACATATATGAATAAAGTTTTTTTCAGAATAAAAATTGCCACAGGCAGCTAGACTTTTTGAGGTTTTCTTCCGCATCCTCTGATTTCGTCGCAATAGCCTTTGATTTCACATTTCGGAACAAGATAATCTTTCAGCCACGGCTCTTGTTCAATAACCAAATCACACATTTTTTTAACGAGCGTTCTGATTTCTAGTTGCGCATTTGTACAAAGTCTGAGTTGTGCAAGGTGCATCAACTCTCTTAAATTAAGACTTACTATCAATGAGCTAGTTGCAGCGTTGGGGAGAACAGAGCGTGCATCCTCTGCAGGAATACCTGCTTCAACCATTTTGGCATAAAAGTCGGAAATCTTTTTCATCATTTCTTTATATTCTTCATTCAATGAAGAATTTTCTATTTTTTTAGGAGTGATGTATTCAAACTCACCTTTTTCGGTGACATATCTTTGAGATTTTTGAGAAAAAGACATGTGTCTGTGGCGGACAAGCTGGTGGGTACAAGCTCTAGACACACCGCTGACTGCAAATACAAATTGGCAATGCTCAACTGTGCTATGGTGTCCTGATGCCAAAACCTTTTTAACAAGATTAAGCATTTTTTCTTCATCAGTAGCATCTTCCCAAATTTTTATAGGATACAATGCGCTATAACAAGTTCTGCACGCAACGTATATGGTTTTTAAAGTATGTTCCGGTTTGCTTAATAAGTCTACAATAGGGAAGTCGCTCATCTTTTTCTCCTTTTATTAAAACAGCTCACAAAAAGCGAGCCGTTTTGTAATCTTAAATTTATAACTAAAATTAGTTGTTCTTTTGGTATTTTTTCTTGAATTTTTCAACTCTACCTTCAGTGTCAACGATTTTTTGTTGACCTGTAAACAAAGGGTGGCATGCGTTGCAAATTTCAATTCTCAAATTATCTTCTGTTGAACCTGCTTCGATTTCATTACCGCATACGCATTTAATCATTACTTTTTTATATTCAGGATGTATTCCTTCTTTCATTTTTAGTCCTTTCTCTGTTTTTACTTGCCATGTTCTTATATCATAACACAAAAAAATTTTTGGCAAGTGAGGGTACAAGAAATATATACATAAAAGTCAATTATTAGTAGCGATAATTGACTTTATGTTTAAAACTTTTTCGTTATAAGCGCCCAAATGTCGTTAAATACAACCAAAATCATCAGCAATATCAATGCCAAGAAACAGTACTTGGAAATATTTTCCGTTATTTCCTCATGGAGAGGGCGGCGAAGAATTTTTTCCAAAACAATGAAAAGCAAATATCCGCCATCCAATGCAGGTATTGGCAAAAGGTTAATTATCGCAAGGTCAATACTGATAAGAGAGGTCAGCAAAAGACCATCCCAAATACTTTGTTTTATCGTATCGCCGCCAAGCTTAACTATTGCTACAATACCATGCAGATTATCGGGAGAAACCTTTCCTATAACAAGTTTTACAAGTCCTTCGACCATCATTACAGTATTTCTGACAATATATTCGTGAGAACGTATAATACCGTCCTCAAAAGAATTTACCGGAGTTTCTATTTCGGCAATACTTTGGTAAATACCGATAATACCCTTTTCGTTAGGGTGAACATCCTTGAGTCTTATAATTTTTCCGTTACGCTCTACCTCAATAGACAATGGGTGAGTAGTATCAGCCGTAGCTTTTGCAAGTTCATATAAAGTAAACGTGCCGTCAGATTTATAAGATGGCTCTTTTGCAAGCTCATCTCTCAATTTTGCCTCTTGTTCGGTCAATTCCACACCGCTTGGAGTCGGACGATTTCTAAGATAATAATCTTCCTCTACCGTTATATATTTTTCAGGTCTTGCTTGAGGAATATTTATAATGATACCTTCAGCAAGTTTTTCTTCTTTATTGATTTTTAGAGAAGGATTTGTTTTTTTAATATTTTCGACCTGCGCAAGAATATCTTCTTCTTCAACATAGCCGTCAAATTTTTTACTTCTTTGGGCAACTTCTTGGAAAATCATAGGATTAGAAATTTTTATACCGTTTACAAAAACGAGCTTGTCATTTTTTTCAAAAGCCGCTACTTTTGCAGGTACATCCCCATCTTGAACCGAGTTTATGAGAATTTCGTATCTTCCCGATGGCAAAGAACCTGATGCAAATGCCACAAAAAATACTATCAAATATGCAAAAATGACATTCATCGTAACTCCGGCAGAAACCACCAATGCCTTTTGCCATGCAGGGCGGTTGGCTATTCTGTCAGGATCGTCGAGCGGAATTTTACTGTTCGGATCATCATCCGGAAATCCGACATAGCCGCCCAACAAAAAGGCATGGATACAATAAGTAATATCGCCTATTTTTTTTTCAAACAAAGTAGGACCTATAGGCAATCCGAAGCCGACTCTGTCAACCCTTATACGAAAAGCCCTTGCAACAAAAAAGTGTCCTGCCTCGTGGACTATAATAAGCAAGCTTATCAGTAGTAACATCTCTATAATATGCATGGATTACCTCTCTAATATTTATGTGTTTAAATATATTCTATCAGTTATATGAAAGAATACAAATAAGTTATGAAATTATTATCATTTTTTTCAAAACTTTTAGATTATATTTATTACCGAAAGTGCTATCTTTGCTCAAAAAAATGTACTGATATTTCAATATGTCCGGACTGTACGGACAAAATATTTTCTGATATTTCATACTGCAAAACAAAAAAATTCGGGGTAGAAATATTTTCCGGAGCAATTTATGAAACGGAAATACTAAAAATTATAAGGGCATTAAAATATCACAAGAAACAAGAATTTGAAAAAATCTTGTCGGATGTTATTCTCAAAACCATAGAAAATTATGAATTAAATTTTGAAAATTTTATTATATGCCCCGTGCCTATACATCAAAACAGAATGAAAAAGCGAAAATACAATCACATGGAGCTTGTGGCAGACAGTATCGGTAAAAAATTGGATATAAAAGTACAAAAAGACCTGATAAAAAGAGTAAAAGATACCGCACCATTGTACAAATTGTCTATTCCTGAGCGCAAAAAAGCTATAGATGGAGCATTTGAAGTATCAGATGAAGTGAAAGACAAAAATATTTTGCTCATAGATGATATTATAACCTCCGGCACAACAGTTAAAGAAATATCTAGGCTGATAAACGAAAAAGGCGCATCATCCTTGGTAATAATTAGTGCAACAAGAAGTAAAAGCTTTATTTAATCAAATATTTTAATGGCAAAAACAATTGAAAATACTCTGCAAAATATGATATAATAAGGATATGGGGCGCATTCGTAATTACAATACAATATAATTACATACAATAAGAAAGCAGAGTTAAGTATGCATAAAAATAAAAATAATAAATTCCGAAACAAATTCGGAACGAAATGCTATAAAAAAAATGGCATTTACCTTGGCGGAGACCTTAATTACTCTCCTTGTTATAGGTGTAGTAGCAGTATTGACTATTCCGAGTCTTATGCTGCAAATTAACGAATATACTTTGGCTAAACAACGTGCAGCTTTTGAAAAGAAATTTTCCGAAGGTTTAAGGCAAATGAGAGTTGATGAAAAACTTTCCGAAAAATATGCAACGACAGAAGATTTTGTAAATGAAATGAAGAAATACTTCAAAATATCTCAGGTTTGCAACAAAGAAAACCTCCATAATTGTTTTACGGAAGAATTTGTCGCATTTGCAAGTACAAATAACAAAGTTACAGCACAAAAAAGATTTCTGACCTCAAATATCAGAACTTCTCACAGTCTTGTCGAAAATATGAACTATGACTCCGATGTAGCCGGCATAATTTTTGCGGACGGCGTAAAAATGTTACTTGTTACTGATCCTAATTGCGAAGGTATAGAAAGCGGCAACACTACAGGCAATTTGTACTTTTGCATGGGTTATATAGCAGATGTAAACGGTAGTAAGTCTCCAAATATTGTTGGTGAAGATATAGTCAGTAATTTACCCTTAATAAAAAATTACGGACTAAATTTTGAAATTATGGATAACAAAGTGTACATGGCGGGAGATTGTGACGCCAAAAACAATTGTTACCGTGATGTTGACGGAAATTATTGGCAGGGAGCTATGAACTTTTGCGAAGCTAAAGGCGGAAGCCTGCCATCTCAAGCAGATATTGAAGATATGCTTGGAATAATTTACGGAGGCAGTTTCAAAAACGGAATGAAAACAACAAGTATGGTAGCAGCTATAGCAGATGAAAACAGTTACAGGATAAATAACTTAGAACCTGTCAGCAGCAGTACCGCAAGTATGTTATACAGTTTGCTGAATGACGGTCAAGGCTGGGGACTGTGGACAGACACAAGTGTGCAAAGAAGCTATTACGATTTTCCGGAAGCATATATATTTATATTTGATGATAATGGACATGCTATACAAACATGGCCATACGATTTGAAACACAATAATCATAAGGCTATCTGCATAAAATAATAAATCCTTATTTTATTACTTTAACATTTTCGCCAATATATTTTAAATGTTGAGCGCAAATAATTTCGCCTGACATCAAAACCGGTATACACGGCGGATACGGAGTGATATTTTCCGCAATAACTCTGCCTAGCGCATCTTCTTTTTTTATAATTTGGGTTTCTTTAAAAAACACATCCTTGGGTTTATACGCCATTTCGGGCAATATTATATCAGTCTTTTGAATTTCTTTTTTATTTTTCGGTTCAGAAAATTTTTCAAGGACATGAGAAAGTTTTTTGAGTTTCTTTTTAGTCGTTCCTATCCCGCAAAGGCAAAGGACTCCTTTTTCCGTAATCAATTCATCCTCAATATTGCTTTCATCCAAAAATGCACTCAAATCACTCCCGCAAATATCATCTTTTGCAATAAAGAGTTTTGTTTCATCATCATTTTTTAAAAATTTAAAATCTTTATGTCTTGCTTTTAAACTGCCTATATTTTTCAGCAATTCTTCAATTTTCTTTTTGCATTTTTTAGTACACAAAAACTCAATAGCACCTTCAATAGAGGCAATAATCAGCCACGATGGAGATGTTGTTGTTATTAAATTGAGGTTTTTTTGAATGATTTGTGCATCAATTTCAGAATTTTTTCCGATATGCAAAAGCGCACTGCCCGTGAGAGCAGGAGCCGTTTTGTGAAGCGAATGCACCACCAAATCAGCTCCGAGGTTTATTGCACTGTCAGGTAGCTTTTCCGAAAAGGGAAACAATGCACCATGCGCTTCGTCCACGATAAACACGACCTTTTTGCTTTTGCAAAATTCCGCTATTTTTTCAACTTCGCTCACAACACCTTCGTATGTTGGGCTTGTGATAAAAACAGCTTTTATGTCCGAATTTTTTTTAAACTCTTTTTCAATCTGCTTTAGAGTTACACCTTTATTAACGTCAAATTCTTCATAATGTTCAGGTAAAAACCAAACAGGAATGGCACCTGCAAGCACAAGTGCATTAAAAACGCTTTCGTGCGCATTTCTTGCAATCAGGATTTTTTCACCATCTTTTACACAAGACATTATTGCGGCAATTATTCCGGAGCTTGAACCTTGCGTAAGAAAAAATGTAGCTTTTGTATTATAAATTTCCGAAGCTCTTTGCTGAGATTTCAGAATACAGCTTTCGGGATGTTTAAGATTATCAAGTCCGTCAACTTCGGAAAAATCAGAACTAAAAGCTTTGTATCCTATCAATGTTTTCAAGCCGTTAGGAATTATTCCTCCGCATCTGTGCGCAGGAGTTGTAAAAAAAGTTCTTTTGGAATTTTTGAGTTTTTTTATGGCTTCAATTATGTACATTTTTGTGTGTCAGTTTATTAGCTCAATAATTCCAATGCACTTTGCAATATTTGTTTATTGGTGGAAATAAGTTTGTTTGTCATTTCCATTTGCATTTTTGCCTGTTGGTAATATGAAATATTGGCTTTAAAATCCACGTTTGATTTTTCTATCAAACCGCCTCTTATTTCTGCCGTACCGACAACCGGCTTGCCTGATTCGGATGTTTCGGCAAAATGTCCGGGTTCAATCTCTATAAGTCCGTTAGGGTTATTAAAGTTATGAACAGCAACTTTATAAAGAGGAGTTTTAACTTTTCCCGAATCTGCTTTACCATACATTATACCGTCACCCTCGACTTCAAATTCATCATATTTGCCCAGATATTTACCATTGGCAGGATCTATCCAAAGTTTAATTTCAGTCGTAGGAAGCGTTGTTATATCCCCTTGTTCTTCGGGAGAATTTGCGAGAACTTTGCCCTCGTCATTCAAAATATAACCTTGCACCGCATGACCTTTTTTGGAACGTAAGACGCCTGCATCATCAAACTTGAATTCGCCAAGTCTTGTATATAAGGTTTGATTATCTTCGGTTTTTGTTACAAAGAAACCTTTACCTTCAAGGTACATATTTTCCGGTGAAGTACCCGGCAAAGATTTACCTTGGTCGTGTTTGTGACCGAATTCATCTACATACCCGCCATTTAAGAAAGTATGAAATCTGAATTGATTTTCCCTATATCCGGGAGTGTAGATATTTGTAAGGTTTTGAGCCAAAGCATCAATCCAGTTTGATGTGGCACGTTGCGTATTTAGTGCCGTAATAAATCCGTCATTCATCCTTTTTCTCCTTATTATCTTCCTTTTGATTGTTCTTTTGCCCGTTATAACTGCGGTAATTCAATTCTCCGTATGGGAGATTTTGTTCTTCAAATTTTGCTTTTAATTGCGGAAGCGCATTTTTCAAAACCGCCTCCATTGCTTTTTCATTGGGTACAAAATCGGCAGAAAGCTTTCCGTCTTTGCCGATACGAAGAATTACGCTCGTATCTTGTCCAAAATCGAGCCGTACTGATTTTCCTGTTTTAGAAGCCTGTTCAAGTGCGGAAAATAGCGTTTTTGAAACTTCCAGACTTCTGTAAGAAATGTTCAGGTTTTCTCCATTAATCATCATATTAAAATTTTGATTTTGAGTATCCACCGAATTTATAACAATATCGCTTTTTTGAGAGAGTCCTTCAAAAAGCTTGATATCATTCATTGTTATATCGCTCATATCAAAACGGTATTTGAAAATATCATTATCCGAAAATTTATTTTGATTTTCATCCGAAATTCCCATGTCAAAAATTTCATTATTCAGATTGTTAAATGTTTGTACATAAGCAATAGGAATATTTTCATTTTCTTCCGTCAACTGCAAAATTTCATCCTCAGGCGCAGTCTCACCGTTTTGATTATCTTTATTTTGAATTTGTTCTTTTATTTCTCTTGATTTTGAAACTTCTACATAATAAGAAAAATCATTTCCGGAAGAATTTTTGGCAGCATAAGAATGAATGTTAACAACTTTATTGTTTTTAACATTCTGCTCATTATTCGGTTTTTGTACATCGTTAATATTCATTGTTTCCCTTTAATTTTTCCATCAATTCTTCTATTTCCTGTTCTTCTTCTCGTTCCCTCTTTAATCGGAAATGCTTTATTGAAGCGGTTTCGTTAAGTTGTTTCATTTCTATTTCTTTTTGTTCTTTTTCGTATTCTTCCTTTTTCTTTTCTTTGTGTTTTTCCAAAACTTTTACGTTTTGTTCGCATTCGGTAAGTTTTTTTTGTTCTTCTTCAAGTTTTTGAATTGCTTCTTCTTTTTGTTTTTCCAATTCCGCAATTTGTGTATAAAGGTGTTTGATGTATTTATCATAGAAATCAAGCATCATGTGTTGCGCTTTTTTCATATCCGCCTGAACGCCGGCAACTTCTTGATATTTTTTATCTATTTCACCTTGTATCCTTTCCACTTCCATTTGCGCTCTTTTTACAATTTCTATTTGCTCATCACGCTTTGTTATACGGAAGTTTAAAATTTTTTGCAGATTATACCTGAATGGCATGTTTATTCTTTCTGAAAATGAATAGATTTACCCACTAAAATTATCCGAGATTTTGCATGTCAAAAACACCTGCATTTGATGTATTTTTTAATGATTTATTTTTAAAAATCAAAAAAAAGGTGCACAATTTTGTACACCATGGGAGAACATTATTGAATAGATAACTAAATTTTGGGAGGCAGCCCCAATTCTGAAAGGAGTTTGTAAACAACTTGCTTCATTGGCGGAATATTATTCGTTTTGGCAGCAATAGAGGTGCAAATTTTTCTGTATAGACAACCCGCACAAATCATGTGTCTTTCATAGCATTCTATTGCGGAATTTGACCAGCCTAGATTACGCTTCCTTTTGCGCTTTTTATTTTCTTTTAAAAATTCCTCGTACTTTTTAAACTCCGATGCAAATTCGTCTATATCAAGAATAATGTACCTTTCCGCAAATCTGATATAATTTGCTTTTTTAGACCTTGTCATCACTCTGACTTTGGAAAGAAGATTATACAGACGCACTTCGTATATTCCGTTGTCGCAATCGTCACTGTTCTTTTTCAATCGGTATCTAAACGTGTTAATATTAAGCCCCAAAATCTCTGAGGCATCTTTTATCGTAAATATATCTTTTACAACCATGAGCTAATTTATTCCAAAAAATCCCAATTCTTTCGCCAATTTTAAAATTTGAACTCTCTTCCACTCTGGCTCTCTCTGAGGAATAATGTCTATCTCTCTTATCGCCTCCTGAAAACCTATTTCAGCAAAACCTTTACCTGACTTAATTATAAAAATTCTTTTTTCGGGAACATTATAAAAAAGAACTTTGTCATCATCTTCGTAGATTATGATGTTGAAAACACAATCCTCCTCCATTTTGGAAGCATGCCCGAAAGGGCAGCCTGATTGCAGGCAAAAACCGTTTGTTTTATTCATTGTTAAACCATCCTTTCTCCCCCCGGAGAATATTTTTCAAATTAACTTGTAAAGACAAATATTTTTTGGTACTATATTTTATACCTAACGGAATATATATTAGGATATTTTGTAATAAATGTCAAGTATTTTTAGGATATTTTAGGGCGCACATTATGGAAAACGAATTGTCATATAAGCTGAAAAACAAGCGGAAGGAACTAAAGCTTTCGCAAGAAGAACTCGCAAAAATAATAGGAGTTGACCAAAAAACAATTTCCCACTGGGAAAATGGTATCAACGAACCACAGCTTAACAAGCTAAGGATATTTTGTGATAATTTCAAAGTACCCATGTCATATTTTACGGGAGAAAATCCCAAACAAACTGAAGATGTCATGTACATTGATTATTATTCTGACGTATATGCATCGTGCGGTCCGGGCGGATTGATTGCATCCGAAAACAAGGAAAGCCTTGCTATTCCGACAGAATTGCTGCCGACAAAGCTAAAAAGAGACAAAAACTATAGCATTATAAGGACGAGAGGCGACAGCATGGCTCCCGAAATACAGGATGGCGACTTGTTATTGATAGAACATTATACAGGCGAACAAATTATAGATAATTCCGTATATCTTTTTATGTACGAGAACGAAATATTCGTAAAAAGATTATCTAAAAACATCAACGAGATGATAATAACTTCTGACAATAAAAACTATCGTCAAATCGTACTACGTAATGAAGAACTTGAAAATTTCCATATCATAGGGAAAGTTTTCGGCTTTGCAAGAAAATATTAGTCCTCGAGCTTTATTATTGCTTCGACCGAATGAGAGTCGCTGCCGCCTGTTTGTAAGATGCCGAGTTCATCGCCTATCTGCTTTATATAATCAGGCTCATAGAACTTTGTGTACGCTCTGTGACGGCGATAATAGTAGTGCGTCTCTATGCCGTCAAGCCCATATGATACTAACTTTTTAATCGTTTTTTTGATATCTCTGCTCCAACAACATGCCGGATGAGCCAAAATCGCAATACCACCCGCCTCTTTTATGGTTTTTATAACGTTTTTGGCACTTCTATGATTAATAAATCTGATAATGTCATTTGTTGCAGCAAGGCGGTTTTTGGCGCATAATTTGTTTAATTTCGGATTATCAATATCAATGTTATACCCTAAAACATGCATAAAAACGTATCCGTCCCAACAGTCAAACTCTATTCCTTTAATTACTTCTATCCCGTTAGGAATATTTAAGTTTCTGTGAGCAGTAAGAACATTGTGGTCAGTTATGGCAACCTTTTTAAAACCTTTTTCCTTATACGCATTAAGCATTTCTTCCGGAGTATTTTTGCCGTCAGAATGGTTTGTATGAAAATGCAAATCAACAGTTCTCATAAACTCTTTAGGATTTATATTTGTGATATTTTCGTTCATAATTCATTCCCCTTTACTATACATAATGTATTTTTCAATGTCCGATTGTCTAAAATAAAAGGTTGAATGTATTATAACATTCAACCTTTTGGTATGTAAAATTGTTTAGAACGCATGCCATGCTGAACTTGTTTCAGCATCCATATTTTAGCCCCTGAATCAAATCCAGGGTGACATGTTATTTATTATCCAACATTTGTTTAATACCGTCGATAGAACTCAAAACACCTGTTGCTTCGTAAGGCATATAAATAACTTTGTTATTTTGACCTTTTGTAATATCTTGAAGCGTTTCAATGTATTTCATAGCGATAAGGTATTTGTCAGCAGGACCGACTTTACCGATAGCATTGATGACATTGGAAATAGCTTGAGCTTCACCTTCTGATGCCTTGATACGAGCTTGAGCTTCACCTTCTGCAAGAAGAATTGCTGCTTGCTTTTCACCTTCTGCACGGTTAATTTTTGCTTCCTTTTCACCTTGCGCTTTAAGAATTGCAGACTGCTTTTCACCTTCTGATTGAAGAATGGTTGCACGTTTGTCTCTTTCAGCTTTCATTTGTTTTTCCATTGAAGCTTGGATATCTGACGGCGGAATAATGTCTTGAAGTTCAACACGGTTAACTTTTACGCCCCATTTTTGTGAAGCATCATCAAGCACAACTCTCAATTTTTCGTTAATGATAGTTCTTGAAGACAACGTTTCATCCAAATCCATTTCACCTACGATGTTACGAAGAGTAGCTTGTGTAAGTTTTTCGATAGCTTCGGGAAGGTTTTGAATTTGGTATGCGGCATCTTTCGGATTTACAATTTGGAAGTAAATAAGAGCATTGATACCGATACCTGCGTTATCTTTTGTAATAACGTTTTGACGAGGGAAATCCAATACGCATTCACGAATATCTATTCTTTCTCTGAAAACAGTGTGGCTGAATGTTTGACCGTTCATACCTTTGTATGTTTCTTTCCAGAAAATACATCTCGGACTGTCTATAATAGGTACAATAAAGTGCAACCCCGGTCCTAAAACTTCTTTAAATTTACCGAAAGTTTCAATAATCATTGCTTCTTGGTGTCTGACAACTTTGAAGCCTTTAACTGAAAAAATAATCAAGAATACTACAATCAATAATAGTATTACTACAGTAAGTGGATCCATAAATTTTCTCCTTTCATTATCTACCCGACATTTCTATTTATTTCTTTTATTTTAAATTCGTTTATCTTTAGTCCCCATCTTTGAGCAGTTTCGCTGAGAATTATTTTAATTTGGGAACTCAAATCAGCCATAGAAACATTATCCGCATCCGTTTCTTTCATAATGTTTCTTATCGATGCTTCCGTGAGGTTTTCCAGAGCAGAAAAAACATCAATAATCTCATAAACTGCTTTTTCGACATCAATTACTTGAAAATATATAAGCGAAGTAATATCGAACTTTTTGCCGTCCTTTGCCGCAAAAATTTTTTCCGAAATCAAGTGCACCTGCTCTCTCAAGTCAATTCTGTCTGTTTCTATAGTACGACTTTGTATTCCCCCATCCGGCGTATAGATACTTTGTCGCCAGATTATTTTTCTGGGAGTATCCATAAACGGGACAATAAAATGTAAGCCTGATGGCAGCACCTTTTTAAATTTTCCGAGGCGCTCGATAACCATAGCCTGTGCTTCACGGACAATCTTAATGCACATAAATCCATAAATTATAACGGATATGTATATTATAAGCAGCAGAAAAAACACTGTCTTTCACCCTAAATTTTTTCGACAATAAATATCATATCTTCGTTACGAATGATTTTCACATCAGTGCCTTCCGGTATTTCGTTTCCGTCAATGCTTTTTGCACCCCATTCTTCGCCATAAATGGTAATTCTGCCGTCAATTGCACCGGTAGGGCGAATTGTTTTTGCAGCTTTGCCAATATATTTTTCCTCAAGCCCTGATGTTGTATCATCTTTTTTGACATTTTTAACTAAAAGCGGTCTCAAAAATCCGAGCAAAATTCCTGCAATTGCACCAAAAATAAGAACCTGCCATATTGCAGCCAATCCGAAATATGCCGCAATTGCACCAAAAAATGCTGCAATAGCAAGGTTTAAAAAGAATAAAACCGGAGTAAAAAGCTCAATAATGAAAAACACTATTCCTGCAATTACCCATACAAGCCAAAGTTCCATCGTTTGTTCTCCTATAATATTGATAGAGCGATTATATCATTTTGGGAGGTTTTTATCAATAAAACACGGCAAAATCATCTGTACGATTAAAAATAAGAGATAACAAAAAGAAAAAACCGTTTGCCTTTGACAAACGGTGAAATTACATAAACGGGATTAAATATAGAGAAATGTGGAACCTTCAATTATTTTTTAAAATTTTTAATGTGCGAACAGGATATTTACAAAAAAGACCTGCCTTGTGGCAGGTCTCAATAAGCGATACTTTTTCGCAAAAAAGTACCATTTTACCTATCTTAACCTTACCCTTTTGTTGTAGGAGCATCTGCGCTCCTGCCCTGATTTAATTGTTATATGAAATTAGCATAATGCCATTATGCCCATTATGTCGTCGTCCAATGCCTCCTTGCGCAACTCTGCAAGACTTTTTTGTGCGGATAAAAAGGTATTATGTTCACCATCTTTTTTATCACCGCTGCCTGCATTACTTTCAGCTCCCGCTAACGCACTTGCCAATTCAGTTACACCGCCTGCTGCGTGAGAAAAACCACTCGCAACAACAAAACGGCCTTCGCTATTTGTAGTAAACAGCGCAGGTGACGTATGCGTTGACACGACTGCTGCACCAACTGATTCAAATGTCGGTCTGTGCGTTGCGGTCATTTTAGGAGCTTCTGTTACATATTGAGTCTTTGAGGCAAAAAGCATAACTTCCGCAGGTTTCTTGGTTTCTGCTTGAAGTTCTTCTTGTCGAGCATCTGTTTCAGGTGCTGCGGTTCTTAGTTGTACCGCCTGAACAGGTTCTTTTTTTGTAGGTGCAATTGCACTTATCGCCATGCTAAAACTCCTATTAAAGTTCCCATTTATCCTTTTACAATTTAATAAAGTATTTTTTATTTTGAAAATTGCGCAAGTTTAAGATTTTGTTACAATAATACAAAAAACCGCTCTGAAAGGTATTTACAGAGCGGCTTTTTTGTTTTTATGAGAAATTATTCAAACAAACCTGTGAAAAAATCTTGAATAACTTCTAATGTTTTCAGGAATACATCAACAAGTTTTCCGATAATGGTTTCGCCAGTATCAAGGATTTGTTTGAAGGTACCTGTTATACCAACTTGGTTACCGTTTTCATCAGTTTTAACATTTCCGTCATCATCAAATTCTGTTTGATAATCAGTTGATATTTCGGTAATATTCAAATCTTTGATATGTTTAAGTTCTTCGGGTTGTGATATACCGTCTTTATTCATATCTGCCCAGAGGAGAAGCTTGCTGTGTATAGCATCTTTCTCATCAACGATACCGTCTTTGTTGTCATCGTATTTAGCGAGTTCATCAAGTCCGGTTTCAGCTCCCTGTTGGTCACCAAAGAGTTCTGAGCCATCGTCTATCACACCGTTACCGTTCTTGTCGAGGCAGAGGAACGCATCATCAAATTCGCTTTGTTCTTCTGTCCATGCGACCATTTTCTTTTCACCTGACGCATCTATGTCAAACATTACACCTTCATATACAGAGGTAAGTTTTATTCCGTCACCCTTGAGGTCAAGTATAACAGGGTCATTATCTTTTAGCTTATATGTACAATTGTAACTTTTGCTACTTGGAGCCGGAGCAGTACCGCTCATATAGAATGAAGATTGCGAGTGCTTATTCTTACAATAATTTATATAAACCGTCGAATCTGAGGAATAACATCCACATTCATCACTGTTATTATCTTTATTGTATAACCAACCTGTTCTACAAATATTGACACCTGCATGGTTATAGTATCCACACATGCTTATTGCAGCGCAATCTACAACTTGTTTACATTTATTTCCTGACACTTTATAACCGGAGCGGGGATTACTGCATGAAGAAGAACCTTCAGGAGCAAATTGGGTGGCAGCACATGCAGTACAGCTTTTTGCACCTGCATTTGACATCATACCGCATGGGCAATTAGCACAAGAGGTTGACCATGCCCATATAAAATCACTTGTATTGATTTGTCTGCGGCAATTATTTTTACATTTACCCTTATTTGTACCTGAAGTATATACAACACTGCTGTCATAAATATACAAACCGGAAGCATTCCCACTACTGTTAAAGGTACTGTTTTTGTTCGCTGTTCCTACTTTCCAATTAACTTTTGCCATGTTATTATTACCGCTGCCTCTGGTTATATATACCGAGGTAACAGCAACTTCTTTAGCGGAATTTCCCGTACCGTTATACAACTTGGTACCTTCAGGAAGTGAAAAATTCTTCAATCTATATTTTCCTGCCGGACAAGAGAATACGCATTCACAATTTGAATTCGCAATATGGTTTTCCGGACAAGTTATGTTACAAACACAACTTTGACAGCTTGAATCGGGAACAGCCTGACCTGGGCATGACAAATTGCATTTGCAGCTTGTGTATGTCCTAGCATAATCATATCCGGGAAGTTTATATTCTGCTGAATCAGGAATATAATTTCCGGTACATTCAGTTACTCCGCAGTGGTTTTGTTGATTACCGTCGGTGAAACGTTGAGTTGAAGTACGAGTACCGCAAGCAGCAGATGATGATGAACCCGCAGGTGCATACACCTTATCCTTGGCAATACTTACACTCTCATTAGAGCAATAATGTTGTATGTTTTCTGTTGCAGCAGAATAATGCGCACAAAGTGTCACCGTACAAGTACTCTTCGCCGTGAGATTGTTATTAGAGTCAAGATTATTACCATAATATCCTGCAGGGCAGAAGCATTGTGTTATGCTTGTTGCTCCTTCAACATTATTGGTCGTTGAGTTGCTTGGACAAGAAGAGCAACTTTCCGCATTGCCGACATAATCCTTGTAGCTGTTTTTCGGACAAGGAATACAAGTCGATCCGTTACCATAGTAACCTGCAATACATTTACAAGAAGTATATCCGGTACTTGCATCAGGAACGGCATTTGCAGGACATGTAGTTATTCCGCAGTGATAATTTCCTGTTTCCGTAAATACATTTGCTGCACCCTTGTAATGACAATCCGAAGCTTCATCTGACATATAAGGAGCATATACCCACGCAGAATATTTATCTTCTTTGTATGTAGCATTATTCTTTAAGTCTTTAAGTGTTTGAGTTACAGGACTTGCAACATTTTTAATCGCAGTTCCGCTATTCAAGCTTGCCCAAACAACATTTTCAAGTCCTTCGCCGCAATATATTCTGCGGTTGTTACCTGCAGGAGAATATGTTGCGCACATTGTCGGTTTACATTCCATCTTGTTGCTACCCGCAGCGCTCGGGTTTTTAGTTGCACTGAAATCACCGCCATCATAAGTATTTCCGTTATCTCGAAGTGTTGCATAGCCACCGTTACATTTACATTCAGATATCGCTGTTGCGGCGGTTTTCTTGTTGGTAGCAGATGTCCACGTACCAGAATTTGACGGACAGTTTTTACAAGAAGTTTTTCCTGTTTCATCTTGGTAACTGTCTGCATCACAGTTTTTACAAGAAGTTTTTCCTGTTTCATTTTGGTAAGTACCTACAGAACAGTTTTTACAAGAAGTTTTTCCTGTTTCGTTTTGATAAGTACCTGCAGAACAGTTTTTGCAGGTTGTTTTTCCTGTTTCATCTTGATATTGACCTGCAGGACAATCTACAGGAATATTACATTTGTCAATTGCATTGTTGGCAGGACATTTCTTACCTGCAGGACATGCCACTTGCGTTGTTGCTGCGGTTAATACGTGAACCGTTTCTTTTTTAGCATTCACTGCAGCCGGATAGTAACCTGACGTTACCGTCTTACAAGTAGCTTTTCCTTCTTCATTTTGATATTTATTACATGCACAATCAATACATTCCGTTTGTCCTGTTTTGTTTTGATATGTACCTGCAGAACAGTTTTTGCAAGAAGTTTTTCCTGTTTCGTTTTGGTAAGTACCTGCAGAACAGTTTTTGCAGGTTGTTTTTCCAGTTTCATCTTGATATTGACCTACAGGGCAATCTACAGGAATATTACATTTATCAGTTGCATTGTTAACAGGACATTTCTTACCAGCAGGGCATATCACTTGCGTCGTTGCTGCGGTTGTTACGTGAACCGTTTCTTTTTTAGCATTCACTGCAGCCGGATAGTAACCGGTAGTTACCGCCTTACAAGAGGTTTGTCCGGTTAAGTCTTGGTATTTGTTACAAGCACAATTTATACATTCTGTTTGTCCCGTTTTGTTTTGGTATGTACCTGCAGGACAATCTACAGGCAAGTTACAAGTTGTGTTATTTGTCGGACATTTTTTACCCGCAGGACATGCAGTTTGC
>JAILCC010000016.1 GCA_024680555.1 bacterium | reverse complement strand
CAGGAATAAATATGCGGAATATAAATAAAAAACAAAAAATAAAAAATGTCTTGTTGTATATTTTTATGGTTGTATTAAGCCTGTTTATTATATTTTTAATTTCTACATTTGGAATAATATGGTTGTTGAGTTTTGAAATTTGGTTTATTTTTCTTTATATAACTTGTTTTATTTTACTCTTATCTGCTTTTTGGGCTTTGGGAATACTGCTTATTAAAAAGTCAATATTTTCAGGATATATAACACCAAAAATGAAAATAGTATGGAGTATTGATATTTTATTATGTGTATGTGTTTTATGCTATGTGTCTAAATTATTATTAGCCAAATGATGCAAATATTTTCTCAAATATGAATTATGTTATAATAATTCCAATGGTACTTAAATTATAAATAATAATGTTAAAAAATATTATTGGGCAAAAAAATATATGCGGTACGCTTTTGGGAACAATTTCTAGTATTCTTATTAGCGTACCGTTATGTAATTATGTTCAAGAAAGCCTGTATATTCATGATGCAGGTCTTCTCTACAATATATTCTTTTTTGTTTCTGTAATATTGCATTTTTCTTTGGCTTTTATAATGGTGTTTTTGCTTCCTTTTATTGCCCGAAAAATAAAATTCCAAGCAAGTTTATCAGTTTTATTATATATTTTGCTGCTAATTTTTTCAGTTTCTCTATTATCATTCAATAATACTTATGGAATGGCATTAGCAGTAAATTTAGGTATAGGCTTAAATATAAATATATATTCGGGTTGTTTCGTCTTGATTTTTGTTGTTTTCTATGTATTGGAAATAGCAAGTATTTTTGTTATATCAAAAATGTTAATAACGAGTAAACAAACAAAATGGCAATGGGTAATGGTAATCGCAGGAATACTCACCACCGGAGCAAATCTTATATTGCAATTGCACAAATATTAATAGATTTAAAATGTTTGGAATTTAAATTTTTATGTAATAGATTATTATGACTTTGATTTATTGTCAGGAGATGACTTCGTGGCAAGAGTTAATAATACAGCATATATAGAACAGATAGAAGGAAAACTTATACCTTATGTTATAATTGCATATATAAAAATAACTCCAAGAGAACTATGGGAAATAATGAAGTAAATATAACATCTAATGATATGGCAGGGATAATATTATTTATCCTTGCCCTGTTGTGTAATTACTACCAAATTTTAGCAGTATTTAATTTGACAGGACGGATGTAAATGCTATTATAATGTTATACAGGGTGGTTTTGATGCATACTAATTCTATAAGCAGTTATTCAGTAAATAATTTTGGCAAAAATATTTTTGGGGTATTGGCAAAATGGCGTCCAAAAGCTCCTGCTGTTGCTGCTGTTTCTGATGCGATACGCCCGGGAGAGGCATGTGTAATGCGCAAACATGGTATCACTGTTGCATATAAGGCTACTTCCACCGGTGAAATTCTGAAAGCAGTTTCTTATCCTGAAAAAGTTTGGCCGCATACAGATTTGGTGTTTACGGACAGTATGTGCCAAAAGGTTGATAAAAATCTTACCGGTTTACGAATGACTATTCCCCACTCATACATAAAAAAACATCCCGAGGTAATGACAGAGGAGGGGGCTACGGACTTTATCAAATATATGCGTGAGTTGATGGCAAGTGCGCAAGGGTATGGCGAAATTCCCCAAAATGAGGCAATTATTCAGCTAGCTAAAATAACAGGCGTAAATACACCTTTTGCCGCAAGCATAAATTGTCTGGCTTAGCTAATTCCTTTAAACCACTCAATCAGAGGCTTTTTTTCTCCAAATTTTATATCGAATGCGTTTTCTGTTTTTTCGCTAGTTAAAAAGTCATAAGAAATGTTATAAGCTCTAGGTTCAATCTCAAAACCAAGTGCCTCAACCTTTTCTTGTGTTATCATATTTTTTTCTTTGTCAACTACATTTGAATAATTTAAACCTTCTTCGTGACAGAATGGAACATTTGTTTTGTCGCTGTCAGTGCTGGCAATCAATCCGAATGTGCGGCAAACAAGCCCCCTGTATTCGTACAAACAGCAAACATCATCAAATAAAAATGGGCAATCGTATAAAAATTTTTCACCTTTATAGTTTTGCTTATCCTTATTTATTTTTGCAATTTTGTCTGCAATCAAGTTTTGAGTTTTTTCATCCAGTGTTTTTATTCCCATAGCCAAATAGTTTACTTCTAATAGTGAATATGGAAACTCAGCATTTTTGCAGCATTTTGCACATCCTTTTTTGCAGGCAATGTATGGTTTTTGCTCCTCAAAAAACTTGTTAAGTTTTGCTGTTATAAATTGAAGGTATTTTTCATAATTTTCTAACATAACTGACATTATATTTAATATTTAAAGAATTTGCAAAATTTGAATTTTATGACGATAATTAAGTTAGGGGAAAGTACGGAAGATGGAATTAAAAAAGAAAGTTTTAACATTGTTCATAATGCTTGCTCTGTCAGGTTTTTGCGGTAGTGTATCAGCTATGTCTCCCGTGGCTTACCAGTATTATTTGAGTGCAAATTATTATATTTCAATAAAACAGTACGACAAGGCAATATCCGAACTTAATAAGGCAATAGAGGCATCTCCTAATGATTCTATGCTTTATCTAAAACTTGGCGGAGTTTATCATGATATGGGGAATTGGAAACTTGCCGTCGATACATACAAAAAAGCACTCGAAATCAAGCCTGATGATGCTTTTGTATATGTAACCATAGGAAATATTTTGCAGCAAAACAATGATTATAAAGGGGCGCTCGAGGCGTACAAAAAATCATACGAAATTAACCCTGCGTACAAATATAACCTGTATAATATTGCGAATGTGTTGCTCCAATTAAATCAGTATGATGATGCAGTAAAATATTATGACGAATTTATAAAGGCGTATCCCGAACATACTGAAGCAAGAAAAAATTTGGCTTCTGTGTATATCGCAAAAGAAGATTATGCAGCTGCCGCTGAGCAGTACAAATATGCTTTTAAGAAAAACCCCAGAGCGTTTAAAGATTTTTACTGGTTTTCATTTTCATTGATGAAAACAGGCGATTATAAAAATGCCATTCAAGGATTTAAAGAGGAAATTAAATTAAACCCCGAAAACGCTTCTGCCTATGCTGCACTCGGGTATTCTTATTTGAATTCAAATCCTCAAAATAAAAAATCGGCTCTTACATGTTATGAACGGGCATTTACATTGAGCGACCATTTTGATGCATACAGACTCGATTATGCAAATCTTTTGAGTGAAGTCGGACGTAATGACGAGGCGATTGTACAGTATGAAAAGTATATAGCCAAATATCCCAACGATGAATATGGGTATTATAACCTTGCAATAAATCAACAAAAAAACAAAAATTATGATGAGGCGGTGAAAAATCTGCAAAAAGCAACAAAAATAAACCCCGACAATGATGATATAAAGACACAATTGGCATTGTCTTATCAATTGAAAGGTGATTATTCTTCCGCAAATACGTTGTATTCTGACGTTTTGGCTAAAGGCGGTGATAATGCCGATTTATATTATAATGCTGCTCTTTCCTATGAAAACGGTAAAAAATATGATGAAGCAATAAAAAATTTCGAAAAGGCTCTTTCCCTTAAAAAAAATGATTCCGAAATAAAAAAAGAACTTGCAAACTGTTATACAAATTATGGGGCAGCTTTGGTTGATATCAAAGATTATAAGGCCGCTGCTCAACAGTATGAAAATGCTTTAAAATACGATTCGGACAAGCAAGCTGCGCTGACCGGTTTGGCTTTTTGTAGCCAAAAACTCGGTAATAATCAGAAAAGTATGGAACTTTATGAAAGATCAATTTCTTCGAGTCCGAAAGGGTATGATGATTATCTCGCTTACGGAAAATCACTTTTGGCTTTAGGCAAGGTTGATGAAGCGGCGGGAGCTTTTCAAAAAGCGGTTGAAATAAACATAAATTCGTATGAGGCGCACGAAGGCTTGGGCGATGTTTATGCTAAAAATAAAAATTCCGACGGAGCACAAAAGGAATATGAAAAGGCGGTAAAACTCGAGCCAAAAGCGGTAAATGCAAATATAAAATTGGGAAATATTTATAAAGAAAATGCTGATAACAATAAGGCATTGGAAAGATACGAGGCGGCTCTTTCAGCAGATTCAAAAAATTTAACGGCTCTGCATAATAAAGCTGCGGTTTTGTATGATATGAATAAAGTGCAGGAAGCAAAAGCCGTTTATCAGAAAATTTTAGGAATAAATCCTCAATTTGCAATGGCTTATTACGGTTTGGGAGTTATTGCAGAAAAAGAAAAAAATTATTCGGAAGCAATAAATCAATATAACAAATTTGTTGCGGCAACGGATAACCAATCGCTGAAAACAACTATACAGCGCAGAGTTACCTTGCTGAAATCAAGAATTTAATTCTATTCAAAATTCATTCGTTCAATAGGTATCAGCAGGCTGAATATACAACCCTTAGGCTTGTTTGGGCTATACCATATTTTGCCGTTCAACTTGTATACGAGTTTTTTGGCAATCGGCAATGACAGTGCGGTACCGTCATATTTTTGTGCGATAGCAAGGTTCTTTTCGGAATATTCATCAAAAATGCCGGCTGCCTGTTCGTCTGTTATTCCCATTCCGTTATCAATTATATCAAATTGCAAATATGATTGGCTTGTATATCCCATAGGGCTTTTCATTTCGTTATATTCAAGTGTTTCGGTATCCGGATGAAATACCTTTATTGCGATTTCGCCTTTTTTTGAAAATTTTACGGCATTGTCCAGTAGTATTTCAATTATTTCCGCAAATGCGTATTCATCTCCGTAGATATTGCGTTTGGTCGTATCTATTGAAGTTGATATTTTTATATTTTTTTCTTCAGCCGCCGTTTTAAACTTGTCAACCGTGAATTCAAGAATTTTTAATAAATCAAAGTTTTTAAAATTAAATTCTCTTGAATTTGCGTCAAGGGCAATAATCTCAAAAACCTTTTCCGTAAGGGTTTTAAGCCTTTTGCCATTTGAATTTATTATTTTTATATATTTTTCTTGTTTAGGTTTTACTTTTTCGCACACCCCATCCAATAAACTTTGAGAAAAGCCTATAGTCGCATTTAATGGAGCTTCAAAATCCGGTTTTAATTTGCTCAAAAAACTATCTCTGTTGGTTACGAGATTTTTTGTTGCTTGATAATCATTTAGGAGGCTTTCCAGTTCAAGATATTTATTTGAAAGAGTTCTGGCGGAAACGATAACCCGCCCAGAATTGTATGCATCATAAGCCGTAACATCAACAAAAATCTTTTCGCCTGTTTTGGTTGTTGCATTCAGGATGCTGCCGTGATTAAGTCCGATAATTTTGTTGAATTTTTCAAAATCATCAAGAAAAAGCATCATAATATTTTTGTTTTTTACTTCAGATTTTGTGTAGCCAAATATTATTTCCGCTTTTTTATTCCACATTATAATATTGCGTGTAAAATCAAGAACAATTATCGCATCGGGAAAATTGTTGTAGATTTTTTCATCATTATTAAACAGAAAGCCTTTAATATCCATATATATATTATACATGAAAAGGAGAGGATTTTATCTAAATGTTTTTAATGTAAAATTTTGTAAACCAAAAAATGTATTTTACTAAAGTTTTTTCAAAAAAAGCCGATAATGTACTTGAAAGGAGATTTCCACATGGAAGCACAAAACGGTAATCTTTTATCTCAATTTGAACAGTTGGAAGGACTGTCATTGGATTTTAACAATGACGGCAAAATTGATATCGAAGATTATAATGTGGCGATTGATTATATGAAAAAGTATAATACGGATAAGGCTTTTGGTATAGATAAGAAAAAGTTGGATGAAGCATTTACTCAATTTATTTCCGAAACTTCATCTCAAGATGATAATGCGGCAATAGCATTCCAAAACGGTGAAAACGTATATCATTTTTATGAAGACAGAGATAATAACGGCGTTTTGGACGACAAATCAGAGCTGCTTGGTGCGAAATCAGGCTGGGACGAATTGAAAGCGTATGATTTGGACGGCGACGGAAAAATTGACGGTGATGAATTAAATAATCTAAGGGTTTTGAAAATTAACAGTGCAACCGGTGAGTATGAGTTTATGACTGCGAAAGATGCCGGCATTAGTGAAATTGATTTAACTTCGCTTGCAGGGCTGAATGCTCAGTCAATTGAGAAAAACTTATCTCAAATGTCATTGGATATAAAAATGCTTGACGGTTCGGTGTTATCCGCCATTCAAAACGAAGAGGTCTTAAAAACAATAGAAGAATACTCTTCTGTTTTCGGTGCAAAGATTACCGATTATGATGGTATGCCGGATGATTTGTCATACATGGAAAATTTTGTAAATAAAATGGATATTCAAGGTCCTATTGAAGGGGTTTAAAAATAAGTAGGTATAAAACGGCAGGGGCAAAAATACCCCTGCCGTTTTATGTGTTAAGTTTTGTAAAATTTTTCCCAAAAAAGTTAAAGATAATGCCAAAATGTGCCGATAAATACATCAGATATTATTAGCACATGAAAGAAGTGAAAGGAGTATCGGCATGGAAATAAATAAAGTCGGGGCGGACTTTTTCGCAGATAATGCAACCGGTTTGTCCAAAGAATATGACTTTAATAAAGATGGAACAGTAAACATTGAGGATTATCGTATTGCCTTGATTCAATTGAATGATGACGATCCAGACAATGATGTGAAATTCTCAAAAGCTCAATTGGATGTGATTTTTGCGGATGTTATATCAAATGCCCAAAAGACGGAAAGCAGCAGCAATATAACTGAAGAAAATGCACAATCGGTTGCGAGTACTTTGATTGAAGAATCAAAAACAAGTATCATTGATCCTACTACTGCAAAAACATTTCAAGAATTGCAAACAATTGGTAAACAGCTTAGCAAATGTATAAAACAATGCTCTGAATTGCTGCCGATTTTGAATTCTCAAATTGAAACCAAGCAAGCTGAACTCGATGAAATTCAAAAAGAAAAAGACGAGCAGGAAAAAGCTTATGCCAATGTTGAAGAAGAAGTAAATTCCAAAAGCGAAGAATTGGCTTCAAAAATGGCTGAAGTAGCTTCACGTTCGGAATCAGTCAGCGCTAAGATGGCTCAAAATTCAAGCAATGTTATTGCTCAGTGTATTCAGGAATATAAACAAGGGGAATATCCAAACCAAGACCTTTACAGCGTTATTACCCAAAAACTTGGTGAAAACAGCGGAGAATCTCTTGCGGTCAGCGCATTGAGATCTGCTATCGGTGAGTGCGGAACTCTTGGTGAAGAAATAAAATCTCTTTGTAGCGACATAGAAAATATTGTTTCTGATATAAGAAGCATTACTCAAAAATTTAACGACAAAACCACAGAGATGAACACCATAAAAGGTTTGCGTAACGGCGTATTGGATACATCCAGCAGGGCTTCTGCCGAATATCAAAAAGGATATCAAAAACGTCTTGATTTAAGACAGGAAATTATTGATAAATACTATGTAAAAGGTAATGGCGCAAGAGATACAAGCAATCCTCAGTTGGAGCAAATTACCAAATTTTTGGCAAATGGGGAACTCGACAATTTGCCGTTTGCGGATGCTTATGCAATATTGCAAGGTATAGCAGGGGAATGCGGTATCGGCTTTAGCAACGGTAACATTACAATGCCTCGCTTCGTATATATGAAAAGCGAAAGTGAAATTACTGAAAGTGAACACGCTGCAATGGGCATATACAATAATCTTGCTGCCGCTATAAATTCACACTACGCATCAAACAGCACAGGAAAAGTTTCTAAAGCAGGTGACGCTGATGATGACGATGCAGATTTGGATCTTGATAATCTCGATGACTTGGCAGGTGCTACAGGCGATGATGATGATGGTGATGTCGATGCTGAAAAAGATGATGAAAATACAGAAGAATATTTGACATCAGGTGAACCGACTTGTTTGGGTACTTGTACTCAGTCGACTTGCTGTGATCCTATGACATTCAAAAACAACGGTCAAACGTTCCACTTCATATCAGATAATGACAATGACGGAGTTTTTGACGGAGCATCCGAATTTTTGGGCGCTCAAAACGGTTGGGATGAAATGGTTGCGTATGATACCAACGGTGATGGCAAAGTCAGCGGCGATGAACTCAAAAATTTAAAATTGGTTGCAACAAATGATGAAAACGGTCAGTTTACATTTATGAGTGCGGCGGAAGCAGGTATTAACGAAATTGACCTCAGCTCATACGTTGATACGGAAGAAAAGCAAGTAAACGGTGATGTTTTGCAAGGTACGTTTGATATTAAAATGAATGACGGTTCTGTAATTCAGGCACAACAAACGGACGACGCCGCTAAAAACATTCAAATGAATTATGCAAATTTATTTGGTACTGAAATTAAAGATATGACGGACGAGTATGAGGACAATCCGTTTATGGATGAGTTTGTTGAAACATTAAACACAACACAAACCGTTTCCCAATCTTCTTATGATATTGCCAAGACGGATTCTTCCGCAAATGCAATGATTGCAAACGCAAATGAACAATCAGAGAAAAATATAACTTCTTCTTCGCAAACGGCAAAGAAAGAGAAAGACGCATCAGATAAACAAACAGCAAAAGAAGATAAAGTAGCACAGGAAAAACAGGAGACAAAGAAAAACAATAAAACAAATAAATTGTTTTAGTTTAGCAAATTCCAAAACATTCAGGAGTTCCTCTTAGGGACTCCTTTTTATTAACAAAACTTCATGAATTTGCATTCGTTCATGAGGCTGATTTATAATATGAACATCACATATAGGGAAGAGTAAATCCGTCTGATACAGCGGGTATAATAGGGGAAATATGTCACAAACATTACTTCACATACCATCTTTGGAAGAATATGCAAAAGTAAAAAAATACAATAATGATTACAACAATATTGAAATGCTCGAAACTCTTTCTTGTTCCGAATGCAGATATTGTAGAGCCAATGTAAATGCTTGTGTATTCGGAAATCAGATAAGAAATCTTGATTATGTTGAATGCTGCCCCAGATTAGGAAGATTTCTATAATATCGGTGTTTCGATGTTATTTTTAAGTGCTCCATCTATAAAGGTGAGGGCGATGTCTGGTGTTATTCGTTCCAAACAGGCATAGTTGTTTTTGCACTTCGTTTTTAAATTGCAAGGATAACAAGGAATTTTGGTGGAGAGGGCTTTTGTGTTTACATTCCAAACTCTCCATTTTTTGTAGTCCATAGGCCCGTATATAACAACTGTCGGAACATCCAGCGCTCCTGCAATATGCAATGTTCCGGAGTCGTTTCCGAATACCAAATCCATCTTGCTTATGACGGCGGCGCTAACACCTATATCAAGTTCTCCGCATAAGTTTATCGGTTCACTTTTTAAATCGGTTGTTATCATTGAGCGAATTTCGTCATATATCGGTTTGTCGCTTTTTGCACCCAAATGGTAAACCTGTACGCCTTTTTCATTTATGAGCTTTTCTATAACTTGTGCAAAATATTCTTTTTTCCATTGTTTTTTGGGGTTTCCGCTTGTTGCGTGGACGATAACTTTTTTGCTATCGGTTTTTTCATACGTTGAAAGAATATTTTGTGCTTCTTCAACATCTTCATTTTTTAACCATAATTCCAAATAGTTATCAAATACCGGAATATTGTCCGCTTTTAAAACATCCAGAAAACTTTCTACTTCGTGCTTATCTCTGTCATAAGGAACTCTCTTGCTCAACAGTAGTCCCCTGCCCTCAGTATTGAAGCCGACCTTGTTCTTTATTCCCGCAAAAGTGCACAGAGCCGCACTGGATAAAGAGCGTTTCAAAACGTAAGCCTTGTCGTATTTTTCATTTTTTAACAACTTTACGTAGTGCCAGAAAGATTTTTTTGCCAATTTACCGTGTTCATAGCGGTGTTTCCTTGTTGTATCAAAATAAATCAAATTATCAACATACGGGCAGGTTTCCAATAAATCTCCCGAAACAGGCGAGACAAGCATATCTATTTTTGCGTATGGATAAGCCCGTCTCAAATTTCTCAAAAACGGAACAGTCAGGATGGTATCTCCAATAAATCTGTATCTTACAACAAGGATTTTCATAGCTTAGATTATAGCATAAATGATATGTTTCTTGCAGCCTGAGATGTTAAATCATTAAAAAGGACGAATAGTTTTTCTTCGTTTTGACTTTCCTTGCTTGTTTGCCAATAATCTTTAACCAAAATTTGTGTTGCGCCTATTTGTATATATAATTTCGTTTTTAACGCTTCTTCCAGAGCGGGAGATGTTTCCCTGTATTTTTTTAAAAGTATTGTAAGCGTGTTGAATTTTTGCGATTTTTTTAAATAATTTTCAATATATGAAATAATTTCCCAATAACACTGTTCGTAAGGCTTCGATGTGATTATATCCGCAACAAAATTTCCGTTACCGTTATCATACAATCTAAAATACCCCTCGGGTACGGAATTTACACAAAAAACTTTGAAAAAGTCGTTTTTTGTATGTTTTAAAAATTTGTATCTGAAATCTTTTGCTTTGCTGGTTAATGCGGGGCGATAGTGCGGAAATATGTTTGCGGTATTGATTTCAAGAAGCTTTTCAATATCCTGTACCTCTAAATCTTTGAAGTTTTCTTCTTCAAAATCTCCTGCGTTTAGCTCATTTGTTTCATAAAATTCGATTTTGGCGCAACTTCTGAAACCGCATTCCAGTTTAAACAGGGCGATGATGTTAGGTTCGTTTTCATCTATGTATACCATAAAACTCTGTATTCCAGAGCCGCCGTAATTGTTTATAATGTAATCAATAAGCGGCTTGGCGCTAAATTCTGCACCGTGACGGATTTTGAGAGAAGAAATTTGGCATCTCAAATTTGAGAATTTATCAGGTACGAGAGAAATTTGTGCGAGAATTTTTTTCCCATCAAGTGCATTAAATGTTTCTCTGAAAATCTTGTTTGTCGGCGGCAAAAGATGGTTTATGCTTCTGTAGAGTATATTACCCGAATATTTTTGAATTTGTTCGGGGTTTATGAACATATAGCGGGAAAAATCCTGCTCTTTTATGTGGTCAAAAATTGTACGTTTGATTTTCAGCATATATACCTCTTTTAAAAGTTTGCGCCCGGGCGGAGTCGAACCGCCGGCAAACCCGGCTTCGGAAACCGGTGCTCTATCCAACTGAGCTACGAGCGCAAGATTCTATGCCATCATTATAGCAGTTGGATAGAGCAAAATCTATAAGTTTTTTATGATTGCGTTTATAATGGTTAACCTTGTGTAATTGGTATTGTTTTTTGTTTAATGTACAATTTTTTTATGGAAAAATATGTACTCAGTTCAAAAACTTTAAAGGAATTAGAAGATATTGTCATAGCTATGGATGAGCCAAAATTCAGAGCAAAACAGCTCTATAGCTGGCTTTATACAAAATATGCATCTGATTTTGACCAAATGACTGATATTTCAAAAACTTTTCGGGAAAAGTTGAAACAAAATGCCTTAATTACTGACATTAAGATTAAGCAGCGTCAAATTTCCGCAGATAAAACCATTAAATATCTTCTCGAATACACTGACGGTAACGTTGCGGAATGTGTTTTGATGCGGTTTGATAATCGACCTAATTTGACTGCGTGCGTCAGTTCGCAAATCGGATGCCCAGTAGGGTGCGTATTTTGTGCTACAGGAAAGACTGGTTTTGTCAGAAATTTAACGTCTAAAGAAATTGTTGAACAAATTATGATTATGCAAAGGGATACGGGTTTGAGAATTTCAAATGTTGTATTTATGGGGCAGGGAGAACCACTTTTAAACCTTGATAATGTTCTTGAAGCAATAAATATAATCAACGATTCGGTTGGTATTGGCATCAGAAGAATGACAGTTTCAACGAGCGGAATTATCCCGGGGTTGAAGCGGCTCAAAGATATAAACTTTCAGGCAACGGTTGCGTTATCATTGCATGCGCCAAATCATGAAATCAGACAACAAATTATGCCGATAGAAAAAAAATATAGAGTGGAAGACGTTATTGAAGCATTGAAAGATTTGGTTAATACTACAGGGCGCAGAGCAACAATAGAATATACAATTATAAAAGGGGTAAATGATTCGCTTTCTCAAGCAAAAGAAGTGCTGCAATTGTTGAAAGGACTCCACTGTAATATAAATATCATCCCTTATAACAATGCCTGCAATGCGGAATTTGAAAAACCATCAGAGGAGCATATAAACAAGTTTAAATTTATCCTTGAGCGTTCAAGTTATAAAGTAACGGTAAGACTTGAAAGAGGTGCGGACATTGATGCTGCATGCGGACAATTAAGCGGAAAAATGAAAAATGTTTAGTTTTGTTGATGCCAAGATAGGCGACTTTAATTTGAAATTTATGAAATCATCAGTATTTTCGGGTGAGTTACTTCATTGTTTTACAACAAGAGTCGGCGGCGATACACCAAATCCCCTCGAAAGTTTTCCTATTAGCGCAAAAGATTTTCCCGAATATAAAGAATATGAGGTAAAAAATCAAAAAGTAGCCGTGGAATTTTTGGGCGGAAAATATGAAAAATTTATTATGCCTAATCAGCAGCATACAGATAAAATTGCGGTTATTAAGTCTCCTGATGATATTGCTCAGCTTGATGTTGAGCCGTTTGATGGAGTGGTAACAAATCTTAAAGGATATACCGTTTGTATGGTTTTTGCGGACTGCGTGCCGGTTTTGCTTTTTGATGAAAAGAAAAAAATTCTCGCATGTGTTCATGCGGGCTGGAAAGGAACGGCAAAAAATATTGTGCAAAAAGCGGTAAAAATAATGGAAGAAAAGTTTTCTTGCTGCAAGAATGATATAAAAGCGGTGATAGGAGCTGCAATTTGCGGAAACTGCTTTGAAGTTAACTCCGATGTGGCAAGTCAGTTGGCTATGACTCTAGAAAATAATTGTGATAATATATTTATAGAGCACAACGGCAAGTTCCATGTCGATTTGAAAGCTTTAAATCAAAGACAGTTAAATGAAATCGGTGTTGAAACCGTAGATGTTTGCGAGTATTGTACATCTTGTCAAAATAATATATTCTATTCATACAGGGCAGATGACAGGTGCACGGGTAGGCATGGGATGTTGGCAATGATTAAGGAGTAATAATGTTAGTATTAGACTTGAGCGAACAAATTAACAAGGTCGTTAATAAAATATTCAATTTCATTAACGGAAACTTGAATTTGAAAAAAGATTTGGATGACTATTGTAAAGCAATAGGAATTCCCAAAGATAACCAAAGACAGCTTAACAACTATATTCTTAATTATCTTTTTGAGCGCAGAATAGGCAAAGGGAAGATGAGCATATTTGATTATGTGCTTAGAGATATGCGTGAATTAAAGGAGGAAGAAAAAGAAATTATCCTTGCTTTAAGCGGTTCTGTTGATGGGGTTTTTGAAGTCAGAAAAATTACTCAGGGAAAATTTGAACTCTTTAATTTGACAAACGAAAAATTATATAATGCTAAGCCTATGGCTAAAATGACCAAGTTTGGCAATTTAAGTGTAGGGCATTTCATATTGGCAAGACTTGTTAAATGGGACGGAGATTATTTTGTTTACCATATTGCAGACCATATAACTTATTCGAGAAGAATTTTGGCTTTTCAAATTGCGATTTCAAGATTAGTAAATGATCCGTCACTATTCTATTTTGATAATGAAGAAAAATTCGAGGAGTTGAAAAACAATTCGGAAAATTTGGCGGCAAAATTCTATGATATGTTTGGTGATAAATATGTAATTACTTCAAATAAGTCAGCTGACAAATTGATAGATATGTTAAACGACTACAAGGAAAGCGGCAAAAAACCATCTCCCGACAAAGTTCAAAAAGCTATAACGCCATACAAAAATGACAAGTTTTTTGATGTGAGTGAGCTTGCTCGTGACGGAAATATTTTGGTTTCTGCCAAAAAAGGTTTTTCTTCACAAGATAAGAAGTATAATGTTGCACTTGTTTCCGACGGAAAGACTGGCTTGCAGGTTGTGCCGTTCATGGATGTATTTCTTGATATTTTTGCGGTTGATGATTATAAAACAGTTTCTAACTATGAAAAGTGTATAGAAAAATTTGTTGTTGAAAAACAAGTGCCGCCATTGGTTCTTGAAATAGCACAGAAAAAATATCCTGATACTTTTCTCCCAAGAGTAAATGAAATATTAAAAACGTCATTTACATCTTTGGATGAAATATTGGAAAAATATAAAAGCTTTTATGTGGAAAATCCCTACACATCATCAACGTTGACATTGTATTCTTCGTACGCATTTAAGAGGTTGCTTGATGTAACAGATGTTCAGGAAGAAGAAAAGAAAAAAATGCAAAAGGTAGGCAGAAACGACCTATGCCCTTGCGGCAGCGGGTTGAAATATAAAAAATGCTGCGGTAAGGCAGTTCAGATTTAAGGGGAACAAAATGGAAAATTCTAATACAGGTGAAATAACATTAAATGCCATTGGCAGTATTGAAAACGTAAAACCGTATCTTGCAAATAACGATAAAGAGGGTGCAAAACAATTTTTAAATGAGTTTTTGAAAATAAATCCGGGACATTCGCAGGCAATGTTTATTCTTGCTCAGCTTATGGAAGTTGACGAAAATTATGTTGAAGCGGCTGCTCTTTACGAAAAAGTTTTTGATACCAACATACCTCCCGAATTATCGGACAGAGTGCTTATGGTATATGAATCGGCAGACAGATATGACAAAGTCTATGATATATACAAAAAACAATATAATGCCGACAAGAATAATGCTGATGTTTGTGAACGTTATGCACACGCTTGCTGTATTTTGAAAAAATATGAAGAAGCTATTGAAGCATATAACAGTGTTTTGGCTCAGCAGCCTGAAAATATTGTTGCACTGAAACAACTTGCCGAAATATATGAGCAAACAAATCAGATGATGTTTAGACTGACAAATGCAAAAATTGCAGTTATTGAACAAGACTACGAAAAGGCTGAAAAAGATTATAAAAAAGCATTTTCACTTGCCGAAAAAGATGAAGATGTAATTCAAATAAAATATCAGCTTGCAAAAATGTATCGTCAAATCGGAAAAAACGAGCTGGCGCTTGATGAATATTTGTTTATCCTTTCCGCAACCGAAGAAAACTTCAAAATATTTCTCGAACTTGCGGAAATTTATATTGAATTGAATAATCAATTCTCCGCAATAAATGTCCTAAAACGTGCGTTGCATGTGTATCCTGACAACGTTGAGGCTATGCAAATGTTGGCTGATACGTATCTTGATTCGGAAGATTATAATAAAGCCCAAGAATACTATGAAAAACTGGTTGAATTGAGCGGGGATGTCGAAAATAAGGTAAATTTGGCAAAAGTTTATTTGCAATTGGATAATATGGACAAAACAAAGGAAGTTCTTGTTTCCGCAGAAAAGCAGGAGCCGAATTCAACAGAGGTATTGACGGCGCTTGCAGGATATTATACTTATATAAGTGATTTTGAACAGGCAAAAGCATATTGCAATAAGATTATACAAAAACTTCCCAAGAGTCCTTTGGGATACAGAAAGCTTGCTCAAATGTATGAAGCTCAGGGTGAAAATCACCTTGCACACTACAATTACGGCGTTTTCCATGAATTAAAAGGCGAAACCGATGAAGCAATAAATGAGTATTCGCAAGCATTGAATTACAGAAAAGATGATTTTGAAACCGTGAAAAGGCTTGCAAATCTGCACGAAAGTGTCGGCGAAGTTGATGCCGCTGCCGATTGTTATCATACATTATTTGAAGCCAAAATTGATTTTGTCGAAACCACTAAAAAACTCGTAAATATTTACCTTAATATGAAAGAGTATGATATGGCACAACGTTATATTGATGCTGCGACAAAAGAAGATGACAATGTTGAGCTGAAATTTCTCAGTGCAAAATGTATGTACAAGGTTAAAGATTATGAAGGTGCTTTAGAAGCATTGCAATATTATAAAGAGCATACAAAATCTCTTGAAAATGAAGACGAAACCAACAAACTTATTGCGGAGATTGAGGACAAAATGGAAAAAGGTTCAAATCCTCTCGGTTGGCTATTTAGATTTTTGGATAAATAATTTTATGCTCCTTTGCCAAGCTTGCTTGCAATAAGCGAGTCTTGAACAAATCCTTCTATTGTAGCGGAGCTTCTTGTACCTATAACTTCAAGCAGTGCATCTTCTACGATAGTGGCCCCTTTTTCATCTTTGGAGAATACTCTTGATATCATGTTTGCACCTTGATTTCGGATATCATTGCCGTTTTGCTTCATTGTTTTTAGTATTTTTTCAATTCTGACAGATAATTTATCAAGAACATCTACGGCAAAACCGTTTTTCAAGCTTGTTGCATCTTTGTCATCAGCGAGTTTTTTGGATACTTCTCCGAATAATTTTTGCATTGAGCTTTCATTATCCAAAATTGTTCTGGCTTCTGACATAAAGCCTTGTCCTCTTGACTTATCGCCGGATAGAAGTTCTAAGGTTTTTCTTGAAGCTTTTTGGTATGTTTCGGGGTTGATGGCAGCTTCTATAAATTCTTTTACTTTTCCAATCATTTCGTCGCTTTTGACGATTTTTTTAGCTTGTTTTCTTGCGGGGTTAAAGAGGTTATTTCTATGAGCAATATATAAACCTGTCAGACCAAAAGTCAGAGCGGTAAAAAAGTTTCTCCAAAAAACAGAACGTTTTTTGGGGTGATTTTTTTCTGCAGATACATAAAAATCGGCCTTATTTGTTTGCGGAGAAGGGAGTCTTACAATGTCTTCTTTCAAAAGCCGACCGGAGTAAGAAAGGTTTGATATGCTACATATACCGCCAAGTTTCATTAGAACCTCTTTCCATGTATATTCTATACTAAATCGGTAAAAAATAAAATTTGACAGTCGGATAATATTAAGAAAAATTTAAAAATAAATTTCTTTGCGCTTTTTGCAATTCATTGTATAATATTAACAAATACATCATTGGAGTTTCCGTCTATGTTTGAACGTTTTACTGAAAAAGCAATTAGGGTAATAATGCTCGCACAAGAAGAAGCGAGACATTTGGGGCATAACTTTGTCGGTACGGAACAAATCCTTCTCGGTTTGATTGGTGAAGGTACCGGAGTAGCCGCAAAAACATTGAAGGCTATGGGGATAACCCTCAAAGATGCAAGAGCGGAAGTCGAAAAAATTATCGGCAGAGGCTCGGGCTTTGTTGCGGTTGAAATTCCGTTTACTCCAAAAGCAAAGCGAGTTTTGGAATTGTCATGGGATGAAGCAAGACAACTCGGACATAGTTATATAGGTACGGAACACTTGTTGTTGGGCTTGATAAGAGAGGGAGAAGGAGTTGCGGCAAGAGTTTTGGAAAATCTTGGCGTAGATTTGAACAAAGTTCGGAGCAATGTAATTAAAATGCTCGGGGAAACCAAAACAACATCCTCAAATCTTTCCGGAGGGAATACTCCGGCTGCTGCGGCTACCGTTGCGGGCGGAAAGACAAAGACTCCGTCGCTTGATGAATTTGGTATTGATTTGACTTTGGCTGCTCAGGAATTGCGATTAGATCCTGTTGTGGGCAGAGAAAAAGAAATTGAACGTGTAATACAAATATTGGCAAGAAGAACAAAAAACAACCCTGTTCTCATTGGTGAACCCGGTGTAGGTAAAACCGCCATTGCCGAGGGGCTTGCGATAAGAATAGTTAATGGCGAAGTACCTGATATCCTTGAAGATAAAAAACTCATCCAATTGGATATGGGACTTTTGGTTGCAGGTACGAAGTACAGAGGTGAATTTGAAGAACGTCTTAAAAAGATAATGGACGAAATTCGTGCGGCAGGCAACATAATTCTTATTATCGACGAAATGCACACACTTATCGGTGCAGGTGCCGCAGAAGGCGCAATTGATGCCGCAAACATATTGAAGCCTGTTTTATCAAGAGGAGAGTTGCAGGTTATCGGTGCAACCACGCTTGATGAATACAGAAAATATGTTGAAAAAGATGCTGCGTTGGAACGTCGTTTTCAACCGGTATATGTAGAACAACCCTCAGTTGATGATGCGATTGAAATTATCAGAGGTTTGAAACCTAAATATGAAGAACACCACAAGTTAAATATCTCTGATGAAGCGGTTATTGCAGCGGTTGTTCTTTCCGACAAATATATTACGGACAGATTTTTGCCCGATAAAGCAATTGACCTTATAGATGAAGCAAGTTCAAAGGTAAGATTGAAAGCTGCAGGACTTCCTCCCGAAGGTAAAGAAATAGAAAAGAAATTAAAAGAAACAGTTAAAGAAAAAGAAATTGCAATAAGAAACCAAGAATTTGACAGAGCAAGTTCGCTTCGTGATGAAGAAGCTGACTTGAAAGAGCAAATTCGTGATATGCAAGCAAAGTGGAAACAAGAGCAAGAACAAAATAAAGCAACTGTTACTGTTGAAGATGTCGCTATGGTTGTAAGTACTTGGACAGGTGTTCCGGTACAAAAGATTAACGAAAGCGAAGGTGAAAGACTTCTTAAACTTGAAGAAACTTTGCACAAAAGAGTTATCGGTCAAGATCAGGCAGTTGTTGCTATTTCAAAGGCAATTCGTCGTGCAAGAGTCGGCTTAAAGAGTCCGAACAGACCAATTGGAAGTTTCATATTCTCTGGTCCTACCGGTGTAGGTAAAACTGAACTTGCAAAAGCTTTGGCAGAAGCAATGTTTGGTTCCGAAGATAATATGGTTAGAGTTGATATGTCAGAATTTATGGAAAAACACTCTACCAGCAAACTTATCGGTTCACCTCCGGGATATGTCGGATATGATCAAGGCGGACAGCTTACTGAAACTATCAGAAAGAAACCGTACAGTGTTATCCTCTTTGATGAAATTGAAAAAGCGCACCCTGATGTATTCAATTTGATGCTTCAAATACTTGATGATGGTCGCTTGACGGATTCAAGAGGCAGACACGTTAACTTCAAAAATACAATTATCATTATGACATCAAACGTTGGTGCGGCTTTGTTGGAAAACACATCGCAACTTGGCTTCTCAACAGGCAGTGATGAAAAGAAAAGCAGATATGAACGTCTTAAAGATATTGTTAACGAAGAAATGAAGAAGTTCTTTAAACCGGAATTTCTTAACAGGCTTGATGATACGATTGTATTTGCTCATTTGGAAAAAGAAGAAATCAGAAAAATCGTTGATATTATGTTAAAAGACCTTGTAAAACGTCTTGAAGACCAAGAACTCGCTGTTGACGTTCCTGATGATGTCAAAGATTGGCTTGCAGACAAGGGCTATAGTCCGAGTTTCGGTGCAAGACCGCTCAGACGTGTTATTCAAAAGAAGATAGAAGATCCTATTGCGGAAGAAATTCTCACTGGGCACTACAAACACGGCGATACCATCAAACTTGCCCTCAAAGATGAAGCAATTGCATTTGAAAGGGTTGAAGGCAAGGGTTCAAAAAAGAAAGCTGAGCCTAAAGAAGAAAAATCTTCCGAAGAAACAAAAGAATAAAATAATTTTAGATACACAAAAGACCGTCATAATATTTGGCGGTCTTTTTTTGTAAATTTTTGTAAATTTTTTATTACGATTACTAAAGAAAAATCCTACAAATGCCGATATTAAAGGTATCAAATTGCGCAAAATTAAGGAGTTTAAGCATGGAAATAGATAAAATTCTGTTTGGAACCCTTTCGGCAAAGGGAATAACAGGGGATTTTGAAACTTACGACGTCAATGCAGACGGAAAAATTTCTGAGGAAGATGCTCAGTTAGCTCCTGATAATGCGTTGTCTAACCAAATTCGTGCGATGTTAAGCTCGGTTGATGAAGAAGCCGAACTTGCAGATAATGCTGAGTTAGACATGAATGCCTTAAATGATTTGGATTTTGGCACTGCATCCTTGCAAAGAGCAGGTGCGGCAGATGACGTGGATGATCCGGATGCCGTAGATGATCCTGATGCAGTGGATGATCCCGATGATGTAGGAGATACGGATAATCCCGATGAAACGCCTGATGCGGGAGATACTCCTGATGCAGCTAAAGCCGGAGCGGCAAAGACTGATGCTGATGTTGCTGCAGCTGCACAAAAACTTCTCGAAAGTTATCCGATAGGTGATGCTACCGGTACGTTTGATGATTATTCAATGGATAACCCTGCGCTTGTTGCTTTGAAAAAGGCAGTTGATGCGGGTATTTTGACACAGCTGGCAAATGAAGGTTTTACGCAAGACCAAATAATTAACATTATAAATACAGCTTATCCATCAGTACATATTACAAATAATGATACTGGCGGATATTCATGTCCATACGGACACGGTGATGATGCACACAACTTCTATGCCGATTTTATTGACAAAATGACAAAACTTCCGAATGCAACAGTTCAAACCTTGAAAGCTGAACTTGCAACTATGAATGCAACAATTACTCAAAATAATGAAAAGTTGGATAAATTAAACGGTACAATTGAAAAACTCGGACAAGAGGTTGAAAGTTTAATTACTGCAGCAATTGAGGAAAGTAACAGTATTGAGCAGGCTCAAAAAGAGGAAGCTGCAAAAATTGTTAAGGAAGAACTCGCAAAATATGCGGTTGCCAAAGGCGAAATGTCCTATGATGAATTTAAGACAAATGTAGCAAGCAGGCTTGACGATTTGGCGGGCTGTGCTCAGTCAAAATTATCTTCAATTGTTAGTAAAATGGTTGATTCCGAACAAAAGATGGATTCATTAAAAGATTATATCAGTGCATTTAAAACTTTATCGGCTACAAACAAAACATTGGGTACACAGGCAGCTGAAAAGGAAAAAGCCATTGCAGATGAATTGGCAAAACAAAATGATCCTCCGAACAGAACCGATCCTATCGGATTTTCTGTAAATGGTGTAAGATATGATTTCTTTGTAGATAAAGATAATAATGGCAGTATCACCAATGAAACCGAATTTCTCGGTGCGCAAGACGGTTGGAGCGAAATGGTAGCTTTGGATACCGACCATGACGGAAAAGTTTCAGTTGCGGAAATGGCGAATGTTAAAGTCGTTGTTACTGCAGCAGATGGAACTCAATCTATTAAGAGTGCCGCAGAAGTATTCTCCGCAGGCGACAATGTAGATTTGAACAGTTATACAACGATGAATCAAGATTTAGGAAACGGAAATACACTGTTAGGCTCATATTCATTAACTATGAACGGTCAGCAGGTTGATGATGGCTATAATACGTTGGATGAATTGAATTGGCTTGATAACAACTATAACTTTACAGACGAAGATGAAGGTAAAAACAGATTTTCACAAGGTAATACAAAGGCGGTTGCCGCAAAAGATTACTCTTCTCAGGCAAGTGTATTTGAACTTGATTATAATAACAAAACGGTCAAACTCGGACAGGCTTGGAATGCAGTCGGCGTAGCGAGAGATAATGCTTTGTCAAGTCAGGTTGCGGAAACTGCAAAAATTGAAGCAAAAAATAAAGCCAAAGTTTTGGAAAACATTTTCAAGCGAAATAACAATAATAATTCTAATTAGTGACAAGGAGTATATACATGGAAGTTGACAAAATTTTATTCGAAAGCCTAAGGACTCTGGGGATAACCGATTCGTTTGAAGAATTGGATATAGACGGTGACGGAAAAATTTCAAAAGATGATTTGTCTTTGGCTCAGGATGGAAAAATATCAAGCCAAATTATTCAGATGCTTGACTTGGCTGATGATGATGCGGAATTGCTTTTAGCTGATAGCGCGGCTACAAAAGAAACAAACGCAGGTGATTCAGCCACGGCAGCTACATTGAACAAATCAGGTGCAGAAAGTCTTCAAAAATCGGGAGCTACAAAAAATGAATGGGGTATAAATCAAACAGATGCAACAAATTATGCAAATGATATTACAAAGTCAAAAGGCACAGTGTATCTTGTTTTAGGTAATCTTCCGTCATGCCATGGTTGTCTTAAATTAGAAGAAGCATTACAAAAAAGACTCGATGAATTTGAAGGAAAAGCAGAAATATTCAATATGCAATGGAAAAGTCCTAATAGCGACCTGTGTTATGATATATACAAACAGGTTGTAAGTAATATTGGCAGTAATATTGGTTTCCCTTGCATAATAAAATTTGTCGATGGAAAACCCGTAGAACGTATTTCTGAGGGATATGCAGGTAACGCAGATGCTATTGTTGATGAAATGTTATCAAAAGCAGAGGGTACAAATAGCACTGCAAACAAAACCACAAATAACACGACAAATGCAAATAATTCCACTTCAAATAAAACACAAACTGCTTCACAAACAGGTGTAGCCGTAAACGAATATGGCTTTTATCAAACAGATAGCAGAACGTATGAACAAGATATTACAAATACAAAAGGTACAGTGTACCTTGTTATGGGAAATCTTCCCGGATGCGGTCATTGTGCAAGATTGGAAAAATTGTTGCAGGAACGTAAAAGTGAAGTTGAAGCAAATGCAAATATTTTCAATATCCAATGGAGAACGTCTGAATATGATAACAACGCATTGTGTTGGAGCATACTTGAACAAATAGATGCTAAACGTTCATTTGGCGGCGGGTTTCCTGTTGTAGTAAAATTTGTCGATGGAAAACCCGTAGAAATGATTTCTCAAGGAAACAAAAGTGACTTCAATGTTGTTATTGATGAAATGATAAAAAAATCTGAAGGAACTAAAGGCACTGTAAATGCTAAAAACTCATCATCCACAACAACTACAACTGCATCTTCAACAAAAACCGAAGCTGATATAACTGCTGCCGCAAATGATTTATTGGCAAAATATCCTGTTGAGGGGACAACTCATGGCGGATATTCTCTCAATAATCCCGAAGTTGCAGCTCTTAAAAAAGCCGTGGAAGCAGGTGTATTGTCTCAATTAGCGGAACAAGGTTTTTCTCAAAAAGATATTATTGATATCATAAGCAAGGCATATCCGACTTCCGGCATAAAAAATAATGATAAAGGCGGTTTTACTGTGCCGAGAGGTTCAGGTGCGGATGCAAAAGAATTTTATAATATGTTTATACAGGAAATGGGCAAAGTTACATCTCCGGAAGTTCTTGCGCTGCAACAGGAAATGAAAGAACTCAATGCGCAAATTTTGTATAACAATGCAAGACTTGATGCCTTGAAAGCCAGTATTGAGATATTAAAAAATGAATTAAATAAAAAAATTGAAGACGCTATAGAAGAAAGTGAAGAAATCGCTGAAGAACAAAAGGAAGAAGCGAAGAAAATAGTAAATGAAGAAATTGATAAGTATGCGTCAGGTGACGGCGAAATTACGTATGACCAATTCCAATCAGGACTTTCAAGCAGACTGGATTCTCTGGCAGGAGAAAGTAATTCCAAGTTGTCGGCAGTTGTTTCCAAAATTCTCAACGCAGAAAGAGGAATGATTATGTTGGGCGGTTATATAAATAACTTCAGGTCGCTTGTTGCTTCCAACAAGGATATTGGAACAAAACTTCAAGCAAAAGAAGCGGAACTTATAAAAACACAGGAAGAATGTACATCTTCTTGCGAAAATGTTCAGCGTTGTGATCCGATAGGATTTTCGTCTAACGGAGCCAGATATGATTTCTTTGTTGATAAAGATAACAATGGAAAAATCACTAATGAAAAAGAATTCTTGGGCGCAAGCAGCGGTTGGGAAGAAATGACGGCATTGGATGCTGATAAAGACGGCAAAGTTACCGTAGCGGAAATGGCGGACGTAAAGATTGTAATGACTGCCGAAGACGGAACGCAAAGTATTAAAAGCGTTGCTGAAGTGTTTGCGGATACTGACAGTATAGACCTAAACAGTTACAAAGCGGCAAACAAAGATTTTGATAACGGAAATACTTTGCTCGGAACTTTCTCATTAACCTTTAACGGTCAAAATGTCGATAATGCATATCAGACAATGGATACTCTTTCCTGGTTGGATGAAAACTACGACTTTTCAGACGAAGAAGACGGCATAAATCGTTTTGCCCAAGGTAATACTTCACCTATTGACAACGTTAGAGATTATTCAAATGAACTTACGGTATTTGAACTTGATTATCAAAATATGGAAGTCAAATTGGGTTCTGCCTGGGCGAAGCTCGGTATTACTCGAGACAGCGTGATTTCCAAGTTGACAGATTCAATGAAAAACGAAGCTGACTCTCAAGCTTCCGAAATAGAAAGCCTCTTTAAAAAGAGAGCAGCTGATGCTGCTGCAGCCGAAGAGGATGACTGTCCGGAATGCTCCGTTCAAGTGCCGGATGATGCTTCTTAAATGAAAATCAAATAACTCCAAAATCAATAAAGTTTTATATTTCCATGTATTTTAAGCCTGACAAATAAATCAGGCTTTTTATTTTGTTATTTTAAGTTTTGTAAAGCTTTTTGAAAATAATCGCTCTGATATAGATGTTAAAATAAATTTATTCATGGTATTATTGGCATAACTAAACCAATCAAGGTTTTTTTATATAAATTTACGGTAAATTATTTTATGGAGGACTATTATGTCAATCGGTTCATTTGTATTTATGCTCCATAGCCACCTCCCTTTTTACAGAAAAGCAGGCATGTGGCCTTTTGGTGAAGAGAATCTATATGAGTGCATGGCAGAAACGTACATACCTTTATTAAATGCTATAAGCGAACTTTATGATGAAGGTATTCAAGCAAAATTAACAGTCGGTATTACTCCGATTTTGGCAGAACAACTTAATGACGAACACCTCAAGCATGGTTTCGTTAAGTACTTAGACAGCAGAATTGAAAAAGTTGCAAAAGATTTGGAACGCTATCCTAATCCGGAAGTTCCTCACTCTCAACACCTTAAATACTTGGCGAAGTATTATTTCGATTGGTTCACACACATCAAAGACTGTTATGTCAATAAATATGGCATGGACTTAATCGGCAATTTTGCAAAATATCAAAAACTCGGTTGCATTGAAATTACAACTTCTGGTGCTACTCATGGTTTTTCACCGTTGTTGGCTACTGATAGTAACCTCAATGCTCAGTTTAAAGTAGGTTCTGATACAACAAAGAGACTTTTTGGTCAAAAACCAAGAGGTTGTTGGCTTCCTGAATGTGCATACAGGCCTGCTTATAAATACATAGATAAAAACGGTAATGAACAATGGCGCAGTGCTATTGAAGTTACTTTACAAAATAACGATATTGAATATTTCTTTACCGAATCTCACGTTATTGAAGGCGGTGTTTCCGTTGGTAATAGACGTGTAATCGGTGTTTATGGAAATATTGAATATATTCCTCTTCCTGCACGTGCTGCAACAGGCTGCTCAACTTATGAAGCTTATTGGCTTCCTGATGCACAAGTTGCTGTTATGGGAAGAAATGACAGAGCAGGATATCAAGTTTGGTCTGCGGCAGACGGTTATCCCGGTGACGGTTGTTACAGAGAATTCCACAGAAAAGATGCTAACTCTGGTATGCAATACTGGAGAGTTACAAGTCCTACAACCGATTTAGGCGATAAAATGCTTTATGATCCGGTACTTGCAATGTCTAAAGTTAATGAAAATTCAGACCACTATACAACATTGATTTATCACATGTTGAATGATTATAAAAACGCTACCGGCGAAAATGGTTTGGTAATGGTTTCATTTGATACCGAACTTTTCGGACACTGGTGGTTTGAAGGTATTGAATTTATTAAACAAGTTGTTAAAAAATTCGCTACATACACTCCGGAAGTTGAAAGAATGACGGCTGCTGAATATTTGGATAAATATCCTCCCAAAAAGGCAATCTCCATTCCTGAAAGTTCATGGGGACAAGGCGGACACTTCTGGGTATGGCAAAACCAACAAGTTGAATGGATTTGGCCTATTATTCACGGATGTGAACACAGAATTTGTGACATAGTAAGCAAATATGAAAAACAACCGCAAGATAAATTGCTGTTGAGAGCGTTAAATCAACTTGCAAGAGAAAATCTTTTATTGCAAAGCAGCGATTGGCCGTTCCTTATCACAACATGGCAAGCTCGTGACTATGCAAAAGACAGATTTAAAGGACACGTTGCAAGATTTGAAACTATCGCCGATATGATTGAATCAGGTCATATTGACGATGGCAAACTAAAAGAAATTGAGGCAATTGATAATTGCTTCTCTGAAATTGATTATAGAATTTATCTTCCTATTGAAGAAGGTAAAATTCCTCAACAAGAAGCAAAACTTGCGCCGTTGTATGCTGAATAAAATTAATGCATAGAAAATGCTTTATTGCCCACAGTGGCTTACTATATATGAAATAATTTACCAGGAGCCTTGCGAAGAAATTCGCAGGGCTTTTTTTATATATGTTGATATCAGCTTCTTAATTTCTTAATAAATCTTTCCAAACGCTCCATCGCAATTTTAAGAGTGTCTAAAGAATATGCATAAGAAATTCTCAAAAAGCCTTCGCCACAATCGCCAAATGCGGTTCCCGGAATCAATGCCACTTTTTCTTCCTGCAAAAATTTTGTTGCAAATTCTTCACTTGTGAGTCCGAATTCTTTTATGCATGGGAACACGTAAAAAGCGCCAAAGGGTTCAAAACAACTCAAATTCATTCTTTTGAATGCATCTACCAAAAATCTTCGACGTTGATTATACGAGTTGCGCATCATTTCCACATCTTCATCACCGTTTTTCAGTGCTTCTACCGCTGCATATTGGCTTGTTGTCGGTGCGCACATAATTGCAAATTGGTGAATTTTTGTCATTTGAGAAATTATTTCCTTGCTTCCACAAGCATATCCCAAACGCCAACCGGTCATTGCGTAGGATTTAGAAAAACCGTTGATTAAAATTGTGCGCTCTTGCATTCCTTCGATTTCAGCAATGGAAGTGTGTTTGCCGCTATATGTCAGTTCTGAATATATTTCATCAGACAAAACAAATAAATCCTTTTCAATAACAACTTTTGCAATTTCTTCCAAATCTTTTTTATTCATAATTGCGCCGGTCGGGTTGTTTGGGAACGGAAGTACAAGCATTTTTGTTTTGTCTGTGATATTTTCCAGTACCTCTTTGGCGGTTAGTTTAAAGTTATTTTCAACTTTTAAATTTATTATTACAGGCTTTGCTCCCGCTAGAATTGCACAAGGAAAGTAAGAAACATAACTCGGCTGCGGAATAAGTACTTCGTCATCGGGATTTAGCATTGCCCTGAACGCAAGGTCTATTGCTTCCGAGCCGCCTACCGTAACAAGAACTTCGTCTGAGGGATTATAGTCTAAGTTTTGTTTGCGTTTAAGGTAGTTTGATATTTCAACTTTTAATTCTTTTAAACCCGAATTTGACGTGTAAAAAGTTCGTCCTTTTTCAAGTGAATATATGCCTTCTTCCCTGATGTGCCACGGCGTATCAAAGTCAGGTTCGCCAACACCTAGCGAAATTACGTCTTTCATTTCAAGAACAAGGTCAAAAAACTTTCTTATTCCGGACGGTTTTATTGTGGTTATTTTGTCAGAGAGCGGGTTTCTCATGGCATTATTGCCTCTCTGTAATCGTCATGTTGTTGGGCAAAAATCGTACCGTGGTCTTTATACTTTTTCAGAATAAAGTGTGTTGCAACGCTCAGAACTGATTCTAACGCAGATAATTTATAAGAAACAAATGCTGAAACATCTTGCAAGTTTTTTCCGTCAACCGTTGCAAGAAGGTCGTAACCACCCGAAATCAAATAAACAGAGCTTACTTCCGGATATTGATAAATACGTTCCGCAATTTTGTCGAAACCTTGACCTCTTTGCGGCGTAACTCTGATTTCTATTAGGGCAGTTACTTTTTCTCTGGTGGTTTTTTCCCAATTTATAAGAGTGTGATATCCGCAAATTATGCCTTCTGCTTCCATTGCGGCGATTTCATTTACTATTTCAATTTCATTTTTTCCTAAAAGAACGGCAAGTTCTTTTACATCAATCTTACTATTTTTTTCTATAGCTGATAAAATTTCGTTACGCATAAGCCCTCCGCTCACTTTTAACAGTAATTTAATTTTAATCTAAAATTTCAAATAAGTGAAGTTTTTTGTGAAATAATAATGATATGGAAAGCAGATTGATAGCTGTTGGTGATATACACGGCGAATATTATAAATTAGAAAGTCTTATAAGCAAGCTTGATATTCAAAATACCGACAGGCTTGTATTCCTTGGTGACTATGTTGACAGAGGTTTATATTCCAAACAAGTTGTCGACAAGTTGCTTGAGCTTTCAAAGTTTTGCAGTTGTGAATTTTTAAAGGGCAATCACGAATACTATATGCTGAAAGCCTTGAATGGTGACAAAAATGCCGAATACTTTTTTATGACTTATGGCGGAGTCCAAACTATAGAAAGTTACGGAAATGTCGAAAACATCTTAAAAATTCACGGCGATTTTTATAGAAATTTGAAACAGTACTATGTAACGGATGACTACATCTTTGTTCATGGCGGGATAAATCCTGATATTCCGTTAGAAGAGCATTCCGAACTTGAACTTCTCATGATAAGGGATGAATTTATATATCGCCCGACAAATCTTCTCCAAAAGGTTATTTTCGGGCATACTCCGTTTGAGAAACCGTTTATTGCGGCAGATAAAATAGGTCTTGATACGGGTGCAGGCAAGTTTGATACAGGTTATATAACTGCAGTAATATTACCCGAAGAAAGCTTTGTATCGTCACTTTAGGGGTGTTTGAACTTTAATTTATTGACTAAAAACAGTAAATATGCTAGAATTCGCACTATTAATGGGTTACTAAATATATACAAAGAGAAAGGTGTGTATTTATTATGATGATGAAAAAAGCGTTTACTCTGGCAGAAGTACTGGTAACATTATTGGTAATCGGTGTTATCGCTGCCTTAACAATTCCTCAGTTGATAAACTCTACTGAAGACAGACAGTACAAAACTGCATACAAAAAAGCAGTTTCAACAATTGCGAATGCAACGGAACTTATGGAAGCAAACGAAGTAAGCTGCTCTGTTGAAACGAATGCTGACCTTGCAAACTGCATGAAAAATGCAATTAAAGGCTCTACAATGACTTCCAGCCTTGAAGAAAGACTTATCGGAAGTGTTTCACGTCTTTTTGGAACTCCGGCTTTTGCCATTGAAGCTATTGAAGGTAGTGACCAAAATTCGGACGAACCTGACAATGTTCTTATTACACAAGACGGCATGGCATTTATGTTCTTCTTGCCCGACAATTATGCGGCACAAATGCAGGAACTTAAAGATGATGATGAAAACTACAAAGCTCCGAAGCGTGCAATTAGCAAAATTTGCCCGAACTTCAAATCAGATAAGAACTATTTCGATCCAGATGGAGGCGAAACAGATGATGTTTGCTACATGTTTGTTGATTTAGACGGTTTTGGTAAAAACTCAACAAGTTTTGATGACTTCTCTCGTTTTGAAGACCTGTTCAATGCAGGTGATATCCAAGTATTGGGATTCTCAGGTACAGGTGAAGTAAGACCTGCTTATTTCCCTACTGACGAAGAGATGGATATCAACAAAGGTTACAAATATCTCTACGGTGAAGAAGCTTATGAAAAAGTACAAGAAAACTATGAACCGTATCAACCTGAAGTAATTGAGGAGTTAGTTGAGGAGTAATTAATCTTGTTTAATTAGTCAAAAAAAAACAAAAAGGGATGCAATTTTGCATCCTTTTTTTGTACCTTATTGAATGTTGTCGCAGGATATAATGGTCAATATGTTATATTTTTAACATAATGCCCATAGCCGTCCGTTATCTGTTTCGACTAGTTTTATATTAATTCCGAATGTTCTTTTTAAATTCTCGGCAGACAATACTTCTTTTCTTGAGCCGATAACATCAATGCGACCGTTATTCATAATCATTCCTTTATCAAATATAGGTAAAATATCCTCAATTCTTTGAGAAATGAATATAATTGTCAAATTAGGGTTGTTTTTTGCAATTTCATCAATTTTGCTTAAAATAAATTCTCTTTCTGCAATATCAAGATAAACATTGGGTTCATCCAAAATCATAAGCTCGGGTTTTGTTAATAAAGCACGTGCCACAAGTATTTTCATCTGCTGCCCTGATGACATTCCCAAGATGCTTTTATTGGCAAGCTGCTCTGCATTGAGGTTTTCAAGTATTTCTGTTGCTGCAGACATTTCTTCATCCGTTGCTTTTCTGTAAAATCCAAGGTATCCGTCGGGACCTGATAATACCATATCCAAGCCTGTCAGACTTCTGTCAAGGTACTGTTGTATAAACGGGCTTACCCACGCAATTTTTTTACGAAGAATGTTCAAATTTGTTGCGCCGTACAATTCGCCCAAAACTTCTACTTTTGCACCATATAACGGCCAAATATACCCGAGAACAGTTCTGACCAGAGTGGTTTTGCCTGCACCGTTTGCCCCAAGTATAAAGCACTTTTCTCCTCTTTTTACTTTCCAGCAAATATCAGACAGAATTTCTTTTCCGTCTATAAGTACCGTTGCATTTTCAATATTTATTGCATATTCGTTGTTCATAATCGAATTATAACACAATACTTGCCCGACAAATAAAAGATTGATAAAATCAGTTTATGGATAAAAAAGTTTTAATAGTCAGATTGAGCGCAATGGGGGATGTTATTTTTACTATTCCCCTGGCGAATATATTAAAGGATAACGGGTACAAGGTTTATTGGCTTGTTTCGGAGAAAGGCTATTCTCTTGTAAAGGGGAATTCTTGTGTTGATGAGGCTATTCTTGCACCGATTGAAAAATGGAAGAAAAATAAAAACAAGCTGGCTAATTTATGGGAATATTTTTCTATTATAAAGAAAATCAGAGATGAAAAATTTGATATTGCGCTTGATACCCAGCTTATACTAAAAAGCCTTTTATGGATGGTATTTTGCGGCGCAAAAAGGAAAATAGTTGCAAAAAATTATAGAGAAATGGCTGTTTGGGGTGGAAATGAAGTTATCTCCGCAACTCGGGTAGGATATGAACCCCATGCGGTAAAAAGTTATTTGAAATATGCGGAGCATCTCGGGCTAGATACAACAAATATAAAAGTAACTTTACCTGAAATATCTGGTTCTGCAAAAACAAGCGTGGATGAGCTTCTTTTACCCATAGACAAAGAAAAACCGATTATCGTATGCGCACCTGCCACCACTTGGGTAACAAAACATTGGAATAAAGATAATTGGAAAAAATTGATAGAAAAAATTTCTGACGATTATAACGTTGTACTTTCCGGCGGAAAGAATGACGAGGAATTATTGAATTATGTCGGAAATGAAAAAACAATAAACCTTGCAGGGCGGACAAACCTTGAAGAATTACAAGAGTTGCTGAGCAGAGCAGATATTGTAATATCGCTTGATTCCGGTACTACGCATCTTGCGTGGGCAACACAGAAGCCCAAAATTATTTCACTGTTTTGCTCTACTCCTCAATCTCTCTATGCTCCGATAAATACAACTGAGAAAATAAAATATATTTCTCTTTCTGCGGAGAATATTTGTGTTCCCTGCCATCGCAGAAAATGCCCCAAGGGAACAAATGAATGTACAAAATATCCCGCTGTTGAAGATGTATTAAATGCCGTAGAAAAATTAAAATAGGCCTAAAGTGCTGAAATTTGCGCTGATTGTGTACAAAATTTTTTTATTATAAAATTATTTGGTTAGATTATGTGATGAGGTAGGAAAAGAACATGCCGGATATAAAAGCGTTGTATTCAGACTATGTAAAAACTTTAGATACTTATATAATGTTTAAAATAAAACAAAGAACGGTGCAGTTGACACCTGAACTTGTAAAAAAAGACAGAGCGCCTATTATGTTGTCTATTGGTGCTCCGACGACAAGACCTCCCGAATTTGTAATAGATGCTTTGAGAGATGCGCTTAATGAAGATGAAAAGCACTCATATTCAACAACAAAGGGTGAAAGATATTTTCTTGAAGCAGCTGCAACAAGAATGAAAAATCGTTTTGGTGTCAGCTTGAATGTCGATAACGGCGAAGTAGTTTCTCTGATTGGATCAAAGGAAGGTTTGAGTGCTATGTTCAGAGCCGTAATTAACCCTTCTACTAACCCTAAAGAACAAGATATAATTATGATTCCCGATCCGGGGTATGCTTCATATAAAGAGCAAATCAAGACATCAGGCGGTTTGGCATATCCAATTCCTTTAAAGCCCGAAAATAACTATATGCCTAATCCTTATGAAGTTTTTGAACAATTGATAAAAGACGGATATAATCCTGAAAAAGTAAAAGCGTTTGTTGTAAATTATCCGAATAACCCTCTCGGGGTTCCCGCTACAAAAGAATATTTGCAAAAAGTTGTTGATTTTTGCTATGAAAAAAATATTTTGTTGGTTTCCGATGCGGCATATGTAGATATGTATTTTGAAGGCGAAGAACCGCCAATCAGTATATTGGAATTACCAAAAGCAAAGGATATTGCTATTGAATTTCACAGTTTGAGTAAACCCTATGCCATGACCGGTTGGAGAATAGGTTTCGCTTGCGGAAATTCGGATGCGGTAACGATTTTGTCAAAATTAAAATCAACAATTGATACGGGTATCTTTAAGGCTATACAAAAAGCAGCGGCGGAAATTTTGGTTTCCCCTGTTGGTGATGAATATATTGAAAAAGTCAATAAAAGTTATGAAGAACGCCAAAACATAATGGTTCAAGGGTTAAAAGATTTGGGATGGGATTTTTCTAAAATCAATGTTCCCAGAGCTACATTCTATCTTTGGGTTCCAATTCCAGAAAGATATAAGACATCTGTTGATTTTGCAAATGACCTTCTCGAAACATCAGGCGTTGTAATAGTTCCCGGCAGTGCATTCGGCAAATATGGCGAGGGCTGGGTAAGAATGTCTATCACCGCAACAAAAGAAAACATCATTAAAGCGGTAGAAAGAATGAAAAAAGACGGATTTTACTTTAATAAATAATTTTTGAAAGGTATAGATAATGGAAAATACTCAATTAAAGAAATTTTCAACCATGCAGTTATTATTTTTCTGCCTTGGTTTCTTTGGCTTACAATTTGCGTGGCAAATGCGATTGGCTTTATCCGGTCCGGTTCTTGAAGAATTGGGTTCAAACCCGACTATATACGGATTGATTTCTTTGGCCGGTCCTTTTTCAGGTATGGTTGTTCAGCCGATTATAGGTGCGTTGAGTGATAAAACAACATCACGCTTTGGCAGAAGAAGACCGTATTTGTTAGGTGGTGCAATTCTTGCTTCGCTTGCTTTATGGATATTCCCTAATTCAGGCACAATTATTAATTCATTTGGTGCCGCTATGGCTCCTATTGCAGGACTCATACTTGCGGGTATCATGATTTGGGTTATTGATGCTTGCGTAAATATTGCACAAGGTCCATATAGAGCTTTGGTTCCTGATGTTATTCCAAGAGAACAACATGGTTTGGCAAATTCATTTTTGAGTTTTGCTATCGGGTTAGGCTCTGTTGTTGCTGCGGCAACTCCACCTGTTTTGAGTAAGTTTTTCAATATAACAATGAGCATTCCTGCACAATTTTTAATGGCGGCTATTGCATTTACTGGTGCAATGATTGTTACTTGTATGGCAATAAAGGAAAAACAATATGTTCCTGAAAAGAAAGATGGTGAAAAAGAAGAAAAAACTTCTTTCTGGGCTGCACTAAAAGATTTCTTAACTACTTCTCCCGAAATTGTGAAAATCTGCACTCTTCAATTCTTTACATGGATTGGTGTAATGTGCTTGTTATTGTATTTTACATTGTTTGTTGTTCACAACCTCTATGGCGTTCCTGACATTGCTGCAAGCGGAGTGGATGAAGGCTTTTTTGAAACAACAAAACTTTCCGCAACAAATTTTGCGTTGATATCATTAGCATTATTTAACCTTGTTTGTTTTGTCGTATCAATTCCTATCGGGATTTTGTCAACAAAATTCGGAAACAAAGTTATTCACGCAATTTCAATGTTTATTATGGCAATTTCATACATAATTCTTGCGTTCTCACATACTAATGCAATGGTTATGGTTGGAATGGGCTTGGCAGGTATTGGCTGGGCATCAATATTGTCTTTGCCTTTTGCAATGTTGTCTCAATATATAAAACCCGGTTCGGAAGGTTCGGTTATGGGGATATTTAATATTTTCATAGCAGGTCCTCAAGTTGTTGTATGTACTCTTGTTGCTTGGTTTATAAACCACAGTACATATACAAAGGCACTCGGAACATTTTATCACTGGGAATACGCATTCATCATTGGTGCGGTTGTACTTGCGTGTGCAGCGATTGCGGCATTAATGATTAAAGAAAAAAATTAAACTATGGATAAACTTAATTTTCTTACAGCCGGAATACCCCTAAAGTCTGTCCCGAGAACGTATAAGAAGGCTTTTTCTGACCTTGTCGAAATGGGACTGGACGGTATTGAAATTGAATTTGTCAGAGGGGTAAATATATCCGAATCGAATATAAAAGAGGTGCAGGAGTTGGCGGAACCGAACAAAATGGTTCTGACTGCCCATGCGCCGTTTTTTGTAAACCTTAATTCTCAGGAGCAGGATAAAATTGATGCAAGTATTGCAAGGGTAATAGAAACAGCAAGAATGGCAAAGACGCTAGGTTTATTCAGTATCGTATTTCACGCTGCTTATTATATGGGAATGTCTAAGGAGGAGACTTATCAAAAAGTAAAACAGGGCTTTTCTCAAATAATGCAGGTCGTTTATGATGAAGACATAAATGTTTTTGTTCGTCCCGAAACAACCGGAAAAGCTACACAGTGGGGCGATTTGGATGAAGTTATAAGGATTTCAAAAGAGTATGATAAGGTTCTTCCGTGCATAGATTTTTCGCATCTTTACGCAAGAACAATAGGTCAAAATAACACTTATGATGAATTTTGCAGAATATTGGATACTATCGGAAACGAGCTTGGCGATTTTGCATTGCAGAATTTTCATGCGCACATTGCAGGGATAGAGTTCACGCCCAAAGGAGAGAAGAAGCATTTGAATTTGCCTGAATCCGAATTTAATTATAAAGACCTGTTAAAAGTAATGAAAAAATTTGATATAAAAGGGGTTGTCGTGTGTGAAAGCCCCAGTATAGAAGATGATGCCGCCATACTTGCACAGTATTATCGCAGTTTGTAACCTTTTTGTTACGAATGATTGTTTAAATGGCAATTTTTTTTGTGCTTTGCGTTTAGACTAATGTGAGGTATTCATGGTTTCTGTTGAAGGTATAGGTTTAAAAAAGCTAAATAATGTTTCTGCAGTGTCTTTTGCCGGACATAATCTTGTGTCGAATGATATGGGAGAAAAAGTCTATAGGTTTTTTATTCCCAAAGTTTATTTTGACGAAGCAAAAGTGGTTTTGAAAAAATTTGAGCTTGGCGAAAATGGAAATATAGATACTTCATCAGATTATCCGGAAGAAGAAAGAGTAATTCCAAAAGGAAAAAGTTCCGTTGAAGTCAATCCGATTGATATTGATATGGACGAAAATCAGGTTTTGGGGTATAGGTTTGTAATTGATAATGCTGACTATACGGACAAACACCGTTCTGTAGTTGATTCTGACGGCAACATGTACAACATAGCAGATATGCTTTCAACAGATGTATTACAAACTCCTAAATCAATATACCATATGCTTCCGGCAACATTTAACCCCTCATTAAAAACTTCAAATGCTGTAAATGCCGATGAAATTGATGTGGTGTCCGATGATAAAACCGCAAGAATGAACCACTTTATGAAATACGATACTACTTTGCAAGATGTAATAGAAAAAGTTCCGTATTTGAAAAAGATGGGCTTCAGACGAGTGTTATCCACTCCGATATTCGGTCAGGATAATATATCTTCCCACGGATATTGGACAAATAATCCGTTCCAGATTACAGAAAGATATGGAAGTATAAAAGATTTTGCAGATTTACAAATTGCGTTATTCAAAAATTCTATGGGATATATAGCTGACGGTGCTTTTACAAATGAAGGACTGACCGGTATGCATTTCAGAGATATATTAAGACATGGCGAAAAATCTCCGTTTATAAAATGGTTTGAATTATATAATTATCCGAGTGCAAATCTAAAATTAGGCGTTTTGCCGGATACACAAACAGCTTATGATAATTTTGATATCAGAGTTGTAAACAGCCCTGTTATTTGGACCGTTGACCGAATGGGAAAACCAATCGGTAATTTCGGTGCAAAAAATAAATCATACAATCCCAATAAAGAAACATTTATTCAAATTTATGACAGAAGACTTACTTCACAGGAACAATTAAACAGAGATGAAGTGTTCCATTCTTATGCAATAAGAAATACCGCTAATCCCGATGCTATATCAGATTGGATGGATTCAGTCCAACCGTATTCTTTTCCGGTAAATCCGGCTACTGTTGAAAAGAAAGCCAAACTCGTAAAAAATGATTCAAGTCATTTACCCAAAGCATATCTTATGAAGTGGGAAAACTTTGAATTGGCAAAAGCAAAAGATTCGGCAGGAGTGTTATTGTGGAATGGTAATAAAGATATTGCCAAGTTGAGATTTGTATTCCCCGATGCAAAAAAACAACGTGTTTTAGCAAACGCACTGACCGGAGTTGATGCTCAAAGGGAATTGGCTCAAACGCAAAAAGCAACGGAAGATGTTCAAAAGTACATTACTAATGTAGGTGAGTTTTGGACAAATAAAACGGCAAAAATTCTGAGAGAATATATTGCAAGCGAATTGTCAGGTGCAAAAACACCACAGGATTTCAAACGTCTGATAACAGCAAAAGCAGGGGTATCTTTGCCTGCCGCAATGAAATATATTACGGAAAACCAAATTGGAAACGCTTTAACCGATAATTATGAAGCAATAAATATGCTCCAAGTGCCAAACAACATAGTTGATGCGTTGAAAGAATATCCTCTTGAAGCGCTTGAAGTATCTGATGATTTGACTTCGGTTATGGCATATCCTCAATTTAAAGAAGAATTTGATGAGAAGGTAATGCCCCTTATGGAAAAATTTGCAGCGCAAATTTTGAGAAAACTCGATGCTGAAAATCTTTCTTATGGAAGTTTTTATCAAAATGCCAGACTGACAAATAATGGAATGAGAGTATTACAGCTCATTTCTGATGATATCAAGAGATTTTTGCTTGTGAAATCATTAAATCCCGAACTGAAAGCCGAAGATATTTTGTCCTATTCAACGACATCACGTTCAAAAATAAAAGAAATTTCAGCTAAAAAACTCGGCATTGATTCAAGAAACCCTGATGCCTCAATGGCAAAATTGTTGTCACTAATGAAATTAAATATAAATAATATTTCACCCAAAGACGTACGTGAAATGGTGGAAAAGCTTAGCGAAAGACTTTCTAAAGTAACTCCGGAAAGTATCAAGGTTGCAGATTTAATTATTGATAAATCTGAAGCCGGCTTGAGTTGGCGTATAGACGCGGCAAAGGATATTGCGGATATAGAAGGTTTTGTCGAAGGCGAGGCAACAATGGACGAAACATGGGGTGAAATATTTGATTTTTGGAAAAAGTTCAACGCCGGTGTTAAGTTGTACAACAACCATTCTTACAAGATTGGCGAATTTACCGATACTGCGGTGCCGTATACGGAAGAAAGCAGAAGTATGCGTAACGCCGGCGATATTGAACAAAAAATGATTGAGCAGGGTGGATTTACAACACAAACAAACTACAGTTATTTGTTTGACTTTTTGCAAAGATATTATTCCGCTATGGCAGAGTATGAATCTTCTCCAAACTCTCCCGCATCAAGTTTAATTTCCGAAAAATTCTTTGACGGATGGAATGGTGTTCCGGGATATTTATTCAGCGGAAATAAGAAGAATATAGTATTCTCTCACATGGCAGTAGGAAACCACGATAAACAAAGAGTTGCGCATACTTTATCTTTGAACGCATTTTTAGTTTATAAAAATTATTGGGCTAAATATGGCGGAAGACAATGGAGTGATACTGAAGTCAAGGAAGTCCAAGATGACTTGCTGAAATCTTCAATTCATAAATCAGGATATTATCCGTTGGTTCAAAACGGTGATTTTGGTGAAATATTTAAGTATATCTCCCAAAAGAATTTGGCTAAATTAGCTGCTTATACAGATGCGTTTAGCAGAGCCGTATATACCGAGTTCCCTCACGACAAGGCAGACAGGCTTATGAGTGCATATACAATGGCTTTGGATACGATTGCATCAAGAGATTGTGATACCGAAAAAACATTCTTCTATAAAAATTTTGAAGCCACTTATGATGACATAATTAAAAAGATGGCAGAACAAGGCAACAACTATTCAGGAGATATGAAAGCTTTGAGCGCCAAAACTCATAGATATTTGACCGAACCCGCAAGACAAAGAGGTGAAGAATTGGCAAAACTTATGGTTGCGCTGCCCGGAAGTCCGACGCTGTATGCGGGTGACGAACTCCTTGAACTTGGCGGGGAAGAAAAAGCTAAAAATTTATCCGTTCAAAACAGAAACAGACTGCATTGGGAAAACCTTGAAAACCCGCAATATGCTCATGTAAAGGAATTTAATAACGAAATAGCACGAATTTATAACCTTAGAAATGATGAAAACCTCACCTCTCTCGTTAACGGTGATACGATAATGTTGAAGAAACAGGGCGAGAAAGGCTTTAGAGATGTTGTAGGTATGTACAGATATAACGACCACGATGATGCAATCATATTGTTGCATAATATCGGCTACAATTCGTACCGCCATTTTTCACACAATGAACCGGTTCAGATTTCAAGAATAGATTTGACTGGCGGCGAAGATATGAAGTCGGGACTTCCTTATCAAAAACGCCTGATTGCAGGTACAAGGTTTGTAAACGCACTTGATGCTTCTCAGACATTTGTCGTGGGAGAAGACGGTCATATCTACAATACAGAGTACAACCAACCTATAACATTGAAAAATTCGGTTGTCATATTGAAAAGAATTTAGTTATTTGTGAATATTTTGTTCTATCGTATCCAAGAATAATTCTTTTGAGAAATCTTTCTTCAATATGATGTCGTTTGTGTAGTTCTGAACATATATGTTGGGCAGTTTTTCTTCGTGAGAAGTGAGAACGATTATAGGTATAGCAGTATCCTTTTCTCTTACTTTTTTAACGAATTCTATACCGTCCATTTTGGGCATTTCAAGGTCGGTAATGATTACGTCCGCTTTTTCGTATGTTAGTTTTTTTAAGGCTTCAGAGCCGTTTGTTGCCGTCAGTACTTTATATCCCGCAAGTTTTAAAATGTTCTTTTCTAACATAAGAGTTGTATAGGAATCATCTACTATCAATACACAGAAAGTTTTTGCGGCTTTTTGCGGTAGCGTAAGGATAGTTTGACTCTTTATCAGGTCTTTTGATGATAACGGTGCTTTTATAATGTCATTTATGTTTAATATAAAGCAAGGTTCTCCGCTAGGCAGGGATGAAATTCCGGCGATATTTTTTACCCTTGACAGCGGCGGGTTTAGTTTCTTTTGAATGATTTCTTCCGTTCTCAGCAGTTCATCTATTTCTATTGCAAGATATGTGTCCTCATATTGTATAATTACGATATCGTGTTTGTTTGAATTGTTATCGTCTTGTTCATAGTGAAGCAGCGATGATAATTTTGTATATCGTATGGATGTTCCGTTGTACATTATGTGAGGTTTACCCTCTTTTGAAAAGATATCTTCGCTGATTATAGACCTAACGTGTTTTACATAGCCAGATGGTATTCCAAAAATTTGTTTTTTAACTTTTACTAGCAGAACTTTTAATGTTGCTATGGCTATAGGTATTTTAATAAGAATTTTGAACCCTTCATCAGGTTTTGTTGAAATTGACACTTTGCCATCCATCTGTGAAATAGTATTATGCACAACATCGAGTCCGACGCCTCTACCTGAAAGGTTTGTAACTTTTGATTCTGTCGTAAAACCGGGCCAAAAGAGCAGATTAAGTATATGGTGGTCGCTCAGTTGAGAGAGTTCTTCTTCAGACAAAAACTTTTCTTTTATCGCCTTATCTTTTATTTTTTGTATGTTTACACCCTGTCCGTCATCAATAATTTCTATGATAATAGAGTTGTCCTGATGATATGAATTAAGGATAATTTTTCCTGTTGGGTTTTTGCCTTTTTTAATTCTTTCCTGCGGAGATTCTATACCGTGGTCTATTGCATTGTTAATTATGTGAATTAGCGGTGCTTTTAAATCCTCAATAATTGTTTTATCCGCACCTGTTTCACTACCTGATATTGTTATTTCAACCTGTTTACCTTGGTTTCTCGAAATATCTCTGACCATTCTCGGAAACATGTGCAAAATTGTTGCAATAGGTATAATTCTTATGCTTTTAACTGTTGACTCAATTTCTTCCGAGAGTATTTGGAATTTTGAATCATCCTCAAAGAAATCTTTTTGAAAAGAGTTCATCAAAAATTGAAGTTTTTCAAGTTTTTCATGTGCTTTATCCAATTGCTTTTGGAGCAACCTCGCAGAGCCGTATGTTTCGGAATTGTGTGTAAAAGCTCTTTTATCGTTATCCTTTATGCTCACGAGGGCTTTGTTTAAATGCTTTTGTAAATCCTGTATTTCACTCAAAGCTTCTTTGGTTACTTTGACGTGTTGTTTGTTTTTAATTTTTAAAACAATGAGTTCCTCTGTTTGCTGCTCAAGTTTATCCAATTTGGATGTGTCAACACGGAGAGTTTTGAATGAAGAATCGACATACGATTCGGCATTTGGTTTATGCTTTATCTCGCTTTGTTCCTGCTGAAGATTGTTAGGAACAATTTTTGTTATTTCATAAATATCATCGTGTTCTTTTTTGATTTCAAGGATTTGCCTGATTGATTGCTGCCTTTTTATAATATTTGCACATTCTTCTTCGGTAGGATTTGTTTCTATGGTTTTTAAGCCGTGTTCAATGATTTGCGCAATATCCATTGAAGGAAGAATATCATTGTCTTTTATATAAATGAGGTTTTCTTTTATCTGTTTTAAAATATTCTTGTTGTTATTTGGCAGTCCTTTTGACAGTTCTTCTTCAATCAGATTTAACAGTGCTTGGATGGCATTGTCTTTTTGAAATTTGTTATCCAAAAGAGATATGTTTTTACGAACAAATTTCATTACATCATGTTCGTTAACAATATTTTTTTCAAGAGATTCAATTTTTCTTACGTCTTTAATACCGCTCTTTTTTTTTTCTTCTAATAACATAGAATCTCTTATCAAGTCTATTTTTAGGGTAAGTTCTATAAGGTTTTTGTCCGAGTAATCCAAATTGGTGGGTTTAAGTTTTTTTACTACTTTTGATATGGTGTCGGTTGCTTCATAAATAATATCAATAATGTCGGTGTTGATTGTTATAATGCCGTCTTTTGCCAGTTTTAGCAAGTCTTCTATTTTGTGAGCAAGCTTTTGTATGGAAGATATATCCAACATTCTGGCAGAACCTTTTATACTGTGTGCTTCTCTGAATAACTCTGCGATAATACTGCTGTTTGTGGGATCTTTTTCAATACTCAAAAGAGCCTTATTGATATTGTCAATATGCTCTTGAGTTTCGTATTTGAAAATTTTAAATATCTGATTGAGTTCTTCTTCTGAAAAGTCCATTTAATTTCCTATTTTTCCGTAATTTCAGACTGTGTTTGTGTAGTGCTTGCGAGTACGTCTTGTACGATTTGAACTTTTTCTTTTAAATATGTACTCATATCTTTCATTTCTTTGTTAATATTTTGTGTCATTTGAGAAACTTGTTCGGCATCTCCGAATTGAGTGTTCAATGCGGTTGAAATTTTATAAACTTCCTCGATGGATTGATTTATATTAGCTTTCAACTCTGTTACATTTTCGCAGATTTTCATGGTAAGGCTTACGCCGTTTTCGATTTCTTTAGAGCCTTCTTCCGATGCCATTACTGTTGAATTTGTGGCATTTTGAATTTCTCTTACAAGTTCACTGATTTTTGTGGTAGCTTGCTTACTTTCATCGGCGAGTTTTCTGATTTCGCTGGCGACTATGGCGAAGCCTTTGCCATGCTCTCCTGCTCTGGCGGCTTCTACCGCAGCATTTAGAGCAAGCATGTTAGTCTGTTCCGCAATATCTTCAACAATTCCCAAGTTATTGGAAATAAGTTGGATTTGTTCAGATAATTCCAATATCAGTTCCGCAATAATTTGTATCTTTTGTTTTATTGTGTACATTTTTTCCAAACTTTCTTTTGCAAAGTTTTCTTCTTTTGCGGAGGTTGAAATAATTTTTTGTGACTTTTCAATAACTGATTGCGCAATATCTTTTGTCGTATAAGCTTCAATTTTCAATTTATCTACGTTTTTTGTTATATCGTTCAAAACGATTTCGTTCCTGTCGGTAAATTCCGATTGCGCAACTACGGCGTTTATTATGTTTGAAGAAAGGAGGGAGTTGTTGTTAATAGTGTTTTTCATGTGGTCATTTAACAGGTTGTCAAACATTTTTGACAGGGCGTGCAATAACAAAATACTGACAATTGCTACTCCGCCGAGAATAGGAACAAATGTATCGCTAACAGCCATTTCTTCCTGGGATGTTGCTACCATGTGAAAATATGTGGCACTAACTATCACAAGCAAGAAGAGTGTTAGTTTTAAAATCATAATGGTTGTGTTGATTCTTCTTCTTAAATTAAACTTTTGAAACATATAATCCCCTCTTATTTCTTATTTATTTTGAAATAAAACCAAATCTATTTTATAATAAAAAAGTTACCAGTTCAATTTATTAACAAGTCATGACAAAAAGAATACTCCTTGTAGATGATAGTAAAACGCAACGTATTACATTAAGGCTGAAACTTGAGCGCAACGGCTACGAAATTATTGAAGCCGAAAACGGCATGGACGCAATGAAAATTGTGTATGAACAAATGCCTGATTTGGTGCTTTCGGATATTATAATGCCCAGTATAAATGGGTATCATTTGTGCCGTCTCATCAAGAGGGATAACCTCACCAAGCACATCCCAGTAATTTTACTGACTGTGCTTGATAAAAAAATAGATAAGTTCTGGGGGTTAAGAGCCGGTGCCGATGCGTTTTTTAGAAAAGATTCTCCTGAAGAAGAATTGCACTTGATGATTGAATTATTACTGAAGCAAGAGAGCGGAACCAGAAAAACACTGAAACTGGACGCACCTGAAAGTTGTGATTTTACAGCAAAAGTTGCGGAAATTCTTGATGAATCATTGGTAAAATCGACATTGACAAATGAGTTTAGAGATTTGGCTGAATTTGTGCTAGATGAAAATACATTTAATTTTAAACTTTTTGAACTTTTGACGTCAATTCTTGACTTTAATCTTCTCGGACTTTTCTATAACGAAAGCGATAAGAAAGATAAGGTGTTATATTTTACACAAGGCGAAGTAAATGTTGATGATAAAGTTTTGACTGCTGCAAAAGATTTAATTGTATCCAAAATCACTCAAAGACCTTCTCTTACACGTCAGCGTTTGCGTCTTGAGTACAAGGTATTTCCGAACAATAATCCGTACATAAATACAGAGGACCTTCCTATTGTAACCAGTATGGAAGAATTTAATTCCGAGGTAATTGTTCCCATAGAAAATGAAGGTAAAATAATCGGACTTTTGGCTTTATTCCATAAAGAATACGGAAAATATGCCGATTTAAACCTTTTAAATACAATTATTGCGGAATTGAAAATGGTTTTAAAAATCAAATGGTTATATTCAGAAACCAAATTGTTATCGGTTATTGATCCGTTAACGGAATTGTATAACAGACGGTATTTTCAACAAGTGTTGGAAAAAGAATTTGTCCGTTCAAACAGATATACTTCACCGTTGAGTGTTGCAATGATTGATATTGATAATTTTAAAATTTTAAACGATACATACGGACACCAATTTGGTGATGAGGTATTGCAGGTTATTTCAGGATTGTTCCAGGACTCTTTGCGAAAGACGGATTATGTTGCCAGATACGGCGGGGAAGAACTTATAGCGGTTTTACCGGAAACAACTATTGCTCAGGCAATAATTCCGTTAGAGCGTCTGCGTAACAAAATTGCGGAAAATCCGTTTGTATTTGATTTAAAGCGTATAAAAGTTACTGTCAGTATTGGTGTAGCACAAAATACCTTTAAATATACCTCTACTGATAATTTTATAAATCAGGCGGACAAAGCATTATATCAAGCTAAAGAAAAAGGAAAGAACAGAATTGAGCTGGCTATCAATAAGGAATAAAGATGTTTAATTTGCAAGATGAACAGTTAAATGGTGCTTTAGAAAAAAAATACTTGCTAGTTGAAATATCAGACACACTCTATGCTTTTGGTATAACAATGGTCAAGGAAGTTATACCGATGATAGAGATTTTTTCTGTTGATTCAGCGTCAAATATTCTCGGCATTATAAAATTGAGAGATGAAACTATCCCTGTTTGTGATTTCAGAACGCTTTTCGGCAAGGAGCCTAAAAAGGTAAATAAGCAACAAAAGCTGGTTGTATTGCAGCTTAATTCTGTCAAAATTGCGGTGGTTGCTGACGCTTTGGCAGATATTATGCTGTTTGAAGAACAGAATGTTTCTGCTTTTCCTCTGACGGACAAATTTATAAAAATGTCTGTAGTCAATGACAGAAGTATAGCATTTGTTGATTTTCACGAATTTTACAAATATGTTGTTTCTCTGTCTAATTTGACACAATTTCAAGCCAATAGCTTAATTCCGATAGAAAAGAAGTCCTTGGCACTGATAAAAACAAGAACGGAAATTATCAATAAAAAAGATACCTATGTGCTTTCCGAAGATGCATTTTTAAATGAGAAGTTTGTTGTTTTTCGTTTAAATGATGAAATTTATGCTTTTAATATTTTGTACGTCGAGGAAATAAAAAAGATTAACGAGTCGGAAGTTAGCAGTATCCCATGTGTTCCCGACTTTATAAGAGGAATTATAAATACTCAGGGCGATTATATCAGCCTTATTGATATAAAATCATTTTTGAATATGGCTATAATGCCCATGCAAAACAAAATTGATGTTGTCATTATAAACGTAAACAGATTGAGAATTGCTCTCCTTGTTGATGAGATAATCGATATAGAACAATTGACTCTGACAAAGATGGTTTCTACTCCGGCTTTTGAGGCATCATTTATAAAAGGAGAGATATCTCACAAGGAGCTTTTGATAAACATGTTGGATGTGGAAAAACTTTTCTCATCGCAAAACATAAACATAGAAAATTACGATATTGAATAAGGAGAAAATATATGAATTTTGGATTTATAGGAACGGGAAATCTTGGCGGAAGCGTTGTTAAGGGGTTATTTAATGCAAAATTTTTGAATTCGGACAACGCGTACATATCTGAACCTAATGCGGATTTGGCAAATATGTTCAAAGATAAATACGGTGCCAATACGGTTGAAAACAATTCCGAACTTGTGAACAAGTCTGACGTCATATTTATTGCAGTAAAGCCATATCTTATGACGGAAGTTTTAACCGGAATAAAAGATGGGTTAACAAGAGATAAACTTGTAATATCTTTGGCAGCCGGTTATACAACGGAAATGATGGCATCGATTGCACCTGATTGCAGGTTTATTCGTGTTTTAACAAATACTCCGGCTGCACTTAATGCTGCCACATCAACAATTTCCAAGGGAAATAATGCAACAAACGAAGATATTGCGATGGCGGAAAAAATATTTTCTATGATAGGCTCTGCAAGCATAATTGATGAAAAATTTATGGATTTATCAACCGCTCTTGCAGGTAGCGGTCCTGCGTTTTTCTATGCGGTGGCAAATGCATTTGCAAAAGGATGTGAGCAAATTGGCTTGGATAAAGATGTGTCAATTTTGATGTCGGCACAAACCATGTTAGGTGCTGCAAAAATGCTTCTTGATAGCGGAAAAAATCCGCAAACCCTTATAAAAGAAGTTACAACACCAAATGGTTGTACTTATGAAGGGTTGAAATATATGGATGAACACAATGCTGAAGATATTTTGGCGCAAACAATGGTAGTAACAACTCAAAGAGCGGCAACACTGGCTAAAAAATAGAAAATGAGGATATAAATTATGAGAAGTGATGAAGTAAAACAAGGACTGGACAGAGCGGGACATCGTTCTTTGCTCATGGCTACAGGTGTAACCGAAAAGCAATTTAAAGCTCCTTTTATAGGTATTGCGAGCAGTTTTTCGGATTTAGTACCCGGACACATCGGGATGAGAGATTTGGAAAGACAAATTGAAAAAGGCATTCATACAGGTGGCGGACAATCGTTTATATTTGGTGTTCCCGCAGTTTGCGACGGTATTGCAATGGGGCATTGCGGAATGAGTTACTCTTTGCCGTCAAGAGATTTGATAGCTGATTGCGTGGAAAGTGTTGCACAGGCTCATCAGCTTGATGGTCTTGTATTGCTCTCAAATTGCGATAAAATTACTCCGGGCATGATTATGGCTGCCCTAAGATTGAATATCCCCTGCGTTCTTGTAACTGCCGGTCCTATGATGGACGGTTTTTGTGAAAACCAAAGATTGACAATGATAAAAGGCACATTCGAAGCTACTGGAAAATATGCAACTGGCGAAATAACCCTTGAACACCTTCATGATATGGAGGTCGAAGCTTGTCCTTCCGCAGGTGCGTGCCAAGGTCTGTACACAGCTAACACAATGGCATGTTTGAGCGAAGTTATGGGGCTGAGCATGACGGATTGTGCTGCAAACGGTGCGGTTAGTGCAAAAAAACGCAGAATTGCGTTTGAAAGTGGGGTTTTGATAAATGAACTTGTTAAACAGGATATTAAACCCAAAGACATTATTACGAAAGACTCCATGCGAAATGCCATAATAACTGACCTTGCACTTGGCGGTTCTACAAACTCTATACTGCACCTTCTTGCAATTGCTAATGAAGCGGGTGTGGATATTACACTGGATGATTTTGCGGAATTAAGTCATAAAATTCCTCAAATCATTAAGCTTGACCCATCAAGTGATATGACTATGAGCGATTTTAATCGTGCAGGTGGAGTTAAAGGTGCATTAAAACAATTGTTTGGCAAGGTGCCTGAATTGACGGATACAATAAATGTTAACGGCGAAAAAATATCTGACAGGATAAAAAATATTTGGGTTGATGAATCAGTTATACGTCCTATTGAAAACCCTGTTACTTCAAATCCCGGATTGGCGGTATTGTATGGGAACCTTGCACCAAACGGTGCTGTTGTGAAAATTTCGGGGGTGGAAAAAGAGGCTCTCGTTTTTGAGGGAACGGCAAAGACCTATGATTCCGAAGAAGAATGTATGGCTGCTATAAACAATGATGAAGTACAAAAAGGTGACGTCCTTGTTATCAGATATGAAGGACCAAAGGGCGGTCCGGGCATGAGAGAAATGCTTTCTCCAACATCAGCAATTGTCGGCAGAGGTTTGGGTAAAGATGTTGCCTTGATTACGGATGGGCGCTTCTCTGGAGGTACAAGAGGACTGTGCATAGGACACATTTCTCCCGAAGCTGCTATGGGTGGCATTATCAAAATTATTCAAAATGGCGACAGAATTGCTATCAATATTCCCGACAGAAAGATAGATTTGCTGCTTTCGGATGAGGAAATTAAAGCAAGGGAAGAAAAATTTGTACCTAAAGAACCTAAAGTAACAAAAGGTTATCTCTCCAAGTATGCAAAATCCGTATTGGGTGCAGACAAGGGAGCATTGGCATCAAATTAGTAATAATTTTATCATAAAAAAAGGGGCGGTTTGTTGTCCGCCCTTTTTAATTATTGTTTTACACCGTTTACGTAATTGTGTTTTTTGTATTGACCGGTGAACGGTACACCGTTTACGTAAAGAATACCTTTGTACTTGCCTGTTCCAAGTTGACCTTTTTTGTAATATCTTGTAATTGCATTTTCTGTATCAGGTGTTTTGCCATCGGCTTTTAAGGGGGTGAACGTAGAAAGACCTGTCATTGTCTTGCCGTTTTTGTACATAAGACCGTCAACTTCTCCCTCTGCCAATTCGCCGTTGACATATCTTGTTTTACCTTTAGTTCCGTTATATTTTTCACCATCTACATAGTAGATTTTTACGTATGAAGTTTTTTCGGTTGTTTTACCTGTTCTTTTGTTTTTAACAGTGGTTTTTACGGTTCTGGTTTTATCTTCAAGTTTACCGTTGAAGAGTTTGCCTTTTTTGTACATTTTGCCACAATATTCACCTGTGTATTTTTCACCGTTTTTATAAAGAATATCTTTTTCGTTGTAGGTGTAATTTCCGTCATCTTTCATCATTTCCGTAGGATTTACGTCTGATGATTCCAGTGCTGAAGATAAAGCGCTTGTTGTTCCATTTGCGTTATAGGTATTGAGTGCTTTTTGTAATGAGTTTTCTGTTTCAGTATATGTGTTTATTACATTATTGGTTTTCCAGATTTCTTGTTCAAGGCTTCTAAGTGTGTTTTTGTCTCCGGTAGTTTCTTTTTTAGCTTCTAATTGTGATAATTTTGCAGTGTAGTAAAGTCTGTTTACCGTATTTTGGTCGCTTTTTGCTTCGACATCCAGTTTCAAGCCGATTTCTGATAATTGAGAATTGGTATAAACTTTCATTTCTTCGCTGTTTTTGCTATTGATAACCGATAATTGTTTAAGTTTGCTTAATTCCAGCGAACGATTTTGTTTTACTAATGATAATTCTTGTTTTTCATAAGATGCAACTGCACTGTCATCACCTTTTTCCATTGCTGTTAATTTTTTAGCTCTTACATCTGCAAGTTGGTTTACGATTGATTGTTGTTGTTCAAGAATATCTAACATTTCTTGTTTATCTTCGGAATCATCATCCAGATTTGCTACCGCACCTGTGTTTTTGTATTCTTGAATATCTTTAAGTGCATTTATTTTGTTTGTTAAGTTTAATTGTTTTATGGTCAATAATGAAATTTGTTCTTGTTGTTCGTAATATTGTTTTTGGCATTTTGAAACATTTATTGTTGTATCTCCGTTTTTGCCTTGTTGGATTTGTGCAAGAAGGTTTTCGTTAGATGCTTCATAGTTTTCAATAAGAGTTTCTACGTTGCCGAGTTCTGTATTTGCTTCATCCATTTGTGTTTGCAAGTTATCAAGGCTGGATGTTGAGGTTTTTTCGTTAGATGCGCCGGTTTTGCTTTGAGTGTCTTGTGTTTCTTGATTTGTTGCGGTTGTATTCGTTGTAGAATTATCGGCACCGGCTTTTATGATGCTTTCATCAAATGTCAAGTCTGAAAAATCTTCTTCGGTATCATTGCTCAATTTTAAAATGCCATAGTCTTTTTTAGGAGTTAAAGAAGTTGTTTGGTTACCCTCTTGTGTGTTTTGAGCTTCTTGTATTTTGTCGAGTAGTGAATTGAATAAATCGATATTTGTTTTTTCTACGTTCATTTTATTTTCTCCGAGTATTGTAATTTGAATAAAAGATGATAAAAGTAAGGAAGATAAAGGGTGATTATTGGTTCATACCTTTCATATCCGATTCTACGTTTTTGCCGAGTTGTTTTTCAGCGCTTTCTAATGATGTGGTGATTGCTTCAATTTTGGTGTCAAGATTTGTTCTTTCCATTTCCATTATCTTATCTTGAGCGTTTAATTTGTCTTGAGCTACATCAAATTGTGCTTGGAATTCTTTCCAGTTAAATGTTTCAACGCTGGTATTTGTTCCATCGCCATCTGCATCTTTTGTATCCAGATATTTAAGAGCTAATTTGGCTTGATATTGAGATGACAATTCTGATTTTTGGAAAGCCAATGTTTGTCTTCTTGCATCAATTACTGTTCGGTTGAATTCTAATTGAGCTTTTTCTTGAACAAGGGCTTGAACTAATGCGTTTAATGCTGCGATTGCCATTTTATCCTCTTTTCTTTTATCCTCTTCGTATTTATATAAAGTACATGAGTATATAAAAATTGCTTATTTTGTATATACTAATCTTTACAAAACTTTACAAAATACCCCAAAATGCAGATAAATAAAGGGTTTTGCTTTTAGTCATTATAGCATTCTTCGTGATAGAAGCCTCCGCCGCATATAATTTCTATAACTTTTAACAGGAATTCTTTTGCGCATTCTGCCTGATTAATATTGTATTCAACGTTACCGACATGCTTGATTTTCATGATGGCATCAGTATGTTTGTCTGCCGGAATATATAATGATGCGATTTCGCAATTTAAAATATCCGGGTATTCAATATCGGTTACATCAAGAGAAGCTTTTTGAAAATCACCGTTAAGTGCAATAATTCTGCCGCAAAACATGGGTGCATTTTCTTTTCTGTATAGAGCTTGGGGTTTAATATTTTCTCTCATTGTAAAACTTATGCTGTGCCAAAGTATGCTTAAAATTGCTACGGATTTATCGGGATCCGAATAAAAAGAAACTTGATTGGGATTTAGGCCTTTTTCTTCAAAATCCTTTTTCATAATTTCGACGACTTCGCTCATTACTTTTAACATTTGTCCGAAAACGGTATTTGTGTTTTTTGTCGAATCTTCATACTCTTGCAATTGTTTTGCCATATGAGATGATATCAATTTCAAACGTTCTCTAACAATTTGAGTTTTTGCGCTCGGGGCTATTTGATTATCTTTTGAATAGAAAAAATCGTTGTTCATTATATCTCCTTAGCTGCAAGTTGTTTTAATTTATTTGCTTCCGCAAGCACCATTAATACCGATATATCTGCGGGCTTTATCCCTCCTATGCGAGAAGCCTGCCCCAATGTTTTGGGTTGTACTTTTGCCAGTTTTTCTTTTGTTTCGGTAGAAATATGCTCAATTTTCATAAAATCAATTCCATCGGGAAAGTTTATTTTATCTAACTTCGAAGCCTGTTCGACCTGCGCATTTTGTCTTTCGATGTAACCGGAGTATTTTATTTGAATTTCTACCTGTTGGGATATTTCTTTATCAAGATTAAGATTTTTTGTTTTTTCATCAATTTCTTCAATAATATTATAGTCTATATCAGGTCTTTTTAAAAGCTCCGAAATTTTATATCCTCTTTCAAGGCATATACCGTATTTTTGAAGTTTTGCATTTACATCTTGTGAGGGTGAAATTTTTTCAATATTGCATCGCTCTTTTTCTTGTTCTATTGCTGCCATCTTTGCTTTAAAACGAGCGTATCTTTCATCTGAAATTAAGCCGACCTTGTGTCCTGTTTCGGTTAATCTTTCATCTGCGTTATCTTGTCTTAATATAAGACGGTATTCCGAACGAGACGGAAGCATTCTGTATGGCTCATCCATTTCTTTGGTGACTAAATCGTCTATAAGAGTGCCGATATAAGAGCTGTTTCTCGAAAGTGCTAACTGTTCCTTGTTTTGCAGATATAATACCGCATTTATACCTGCAATCAAACCTTGTCCTGCGGCTTCTTCATAACCGCTTGTTCCGTTAATTTGTCCTGCGCAAAACAGTCCCTTTATCCTTTTTGTCATAAGTGAGTGGTTAAGTTGAATTGCCGGAACGTAGTCATATTCCACGGCATAAGCCGGCTTTATAACTCTGACTTTTTCCAATCCCGGCAAAGATTGAAGCATTTGTATTTGAACTTCTGCAGGCAGACTTGTTGAAAAGCCCTGAACATAGGTTTCATAAGTGCTTTTTCCTTCGGGCTCAATGAAGATATGATGGGAGTCTTTATCTTTAAATCTGACTACTTTATCTTCGATAGAGGGGCAATATCGAGGTCCTCTGCCGTGAATCAGTCCTGCGTATAACGGTGATTTGTCCAGATTAGCGAGAATAATTTCGTGCGTTTTCTGCGTTGTTCTTGTCAGATGGCAAGGGTATTGTTCTCTGATTGGCCTGTTCGGTTCAAAAGAGAAGAAAGAAAGCTCTTTGTCGCCGTAGTGTTTCTCTAAGACATCAAAGTTTATTGTTCTTGCATCAACTCTTGCGGGAGTTCCGGTTTTTAGTTTTCCCAGTGTAAATCCGAGAGATTTTAAACTGTCGGATAGTCCGATAGCAGGGAATTCTCCCAACCTGCCAGCACTAAAACTTCTCAGTCCTATATATATCGTGCCTTCTAAAGATGTTCCGGTTGTTAAAATCACGCATGGAGCATAGTATGGTTGATTTAATTCGTCAGAGGCCCCTTTTATTTCGTCATTTTCAACTATTAAATCCGTAATGCAGCATTGTTTGAGGTCGATATTCGGATAACTTTCAAGAGCATTTCTCATATAATTTTTGTATTCTTTTTTGTCTGATTGTGCTCTTAGGGCTCTTATTGCAGGACCTTTTGTGATGTTAAGAGTTTTCATCTGCATATATGTTGCATCTGCGGCAAGCCCCATTATGCCGCCCAATGCGTCAATTTCACGTACAATGTTAGATTTTGCCGGTCCTCCTATTGCGGGGTTGCAAGGCATAAGCGCTATATTGTCAAGGTTTATGCTTGTTAAAAGGACTTTGCAGCCGAGTTTTGCAGCGGCAAGTGCTGCCTCTACTCCCGCATGTCCTGCGCCAACAACTATCACATCATACTTATACATGTATTTTTTACCTTTTCAACAAGTTCGTCTTTTGAACATTCATCAATGTAGAATTTGTGAGTATTTTCAATTGCCCTGAACCACGTTAACTGCCTTTTTGCAAAGTTTCTGGTATTCTTTTTAAGAAGTTCTGTTGCTTCTTCCAGCGTTAATTCGTTGTCTAAATACTCGCTAATTTCTTTATACCCCAAAGTTTTCAATAATGAAATAGTTTTGCCGTATTTGGCTATAAGATTTTTAACTTCTTCAACCAATCCCATATAAATCATTATATCGACACGTTTATTTATTCTTTCATACAAAAAATCACGTTCAAGGGCATCCAAAAAAACGTAAATAATATTGTAATCTGGTGCATTTTTAGTTTGCTGGCTGCTCATTTTTTTGCCTGTTTTTTCTATAACTTCAAGTGCTCTTATTACCCTAAATGTGTCGTTCGGATGAAGTTTTTGGGCTATTTCTTCGTCTTTGGATTTTAGTATGTTGTACAAATATTCGTTACCGTTTTTTTGGGCAAGTTCTTTCATCTCTTTTCGGAATTCTTCATCCGCTTCTACCTGTGGTATGTTTAAACCTTCCAATAAACTCTTAACATAAAATCCTGTGCCGCCCGCAATAATAGGAGTTTTATTTTCTTCAAATAGTTTGTCCATTGCCTTTTGCGCAACGGTTCGATATTCGGTAACGCTGAAATCATCTGACGGTGAAGCTATGTCTATACAATGGTGCTTTACTTTCATTAGTTCTTCTTCCGTCGGTTTTGCGGTACCGATGTTAAAGTCTTTATATACAAGGCGAGAGTCAGCAGATATGATTTCCGTATTAAAATCAAGTGCCAACCGGATAGCCAAATCGCTTTTTCCTGTGGCGGTAGGTCCTATTATTGCTATGACATTATTTTGTTTTTTCATAATATACAAACAGGGATAAAATGTACCATACATTCAAATAACATTGCAGCAAAATGCAGATGACAGACAGAATTATGCTGTTTGCAAAAACTGCGCCTGCCATTCCTGCAATAGTAAGAAGCAAGTTGAAAAATATAAAAATGATGATGCTTATCGGCATATTTTTTGCCAAAATACGTAATGATTCAAAGAACGATATAAAGAAATTTTTTTCTTCCGTAACAAGGATAACCGGATATAACACCGTAATATATCCGAAAAAGCACATTGAAAGTAGTGTTACTGAGCTCAACTTTAATATTTTTGTTTGGTCGCTCGGACTTAGGGAGTTAATGAGGTTGATAATTTGGGCATTATCATTTAAAATTCCCGAACGAGCAGCGTTAATTAAACTTTGCGGGATACCGATATAATGGTCAATAATATAATTGTGAGTCAAAATCGTCAAAAATAAAATTAAAAGCACCAAAATACCAGCAAAGATGAATGTTTTTGTGTATTTGCCGACACCTTGGAAAAACTCTGCAAAATATAACGGTGGCAGGTCATAGATGTTATCTGATTTTGGCGGGTTTGTATCATAGTCCAAAGATTTTTTAAATGCAAAAAACAACCCTGCAAAAAACGCACAGAGCACTGCAAAAAACAGAACAACCATAGGGATTATTCTCACATTGAGTTTAACACCTGCCATAACCGGAATAAAAATCGTCACCAAAATGAACAGCAAAAAGACAAGCTGGGTAAGGTTCATATTTTTTTTCATCAAGCGCAGGGCTTCTTTTAAAACATCAATAAGCATAAATAAATCCTTTACGGACTTATTTTAGCATAAAACAGAACTTTTCGCTTTCACTTTTTAACTTAATAAAGCCCGTGAAAGGCTATGTTCATATTTGCAGTCATATTCATTGTCCCACTCAGGTCAATTTGTGACTCCAGCATTCTTTTAACTTCATTCAGTCTGCCGCCGTAGTATATCGCATCAGCTTTTTTGTCCTTGTCATCGCCGGCTTTTGCCATTAGTTCTTCTACTTTTGTAGTGATTCTGTTTATGATGTCATCAACGGTATCGTCATCAGAGTAGCTTACATTCAACTCATCTGCTAACCGTTTAACCTTTGCCATTACATAATCTTCACCATTGCTTTTATTGGTTTTTTTGGTCTTGTCTGAGCTTTGAGTTTTATCCAACAGCAATTCCTGCAGTTTCATTCTGCCTTCTGCTTCGGTCTTGATTGAGCTTGTATCATACCCCAGTGCTGTTAGTTTTGCCTTTGTTGCAGGAGTGAGAGGTTGTCCCTGAAAAGCAGCAGACAATTTATTCATATATCCAAGCATGTTGACAGCGCTTATTCCTGCCATTTGAAATACTCCTTTAAAAGCATGTGAAAATTAGCGGCATGTTTTGCCAAAACGTATATCGGCATATTTAATGAAAAAATTTAATTTTTCCCGAGATATGTAAAAATATTGTTACATATCTAAAATGTATTTGTGTAGAACAATGTATATCTTTGTGCTACCTTAAAATCAGCGTTTGATTTATTTGGAGCGAATATGCAAAAGTATGTTTATATAGAAACACTCGGGTGTCAGATGAACAAATCCGATACCGAAAGAATTTTGGGGATGTTGTCTAATTTGGGCTATGATGCCGTTGATAACGAGAAAGATGCAGACCTTTTAATAATAAATACTTGTAATATTCGTCAGCTATCTGCCGATAAAGCGTATAGTCAGCTTGGCTATTGGGGAAAATTAAAGAAAAACAAACCTTCTTTAAAAATAGGAATGTGCGGTTGTGTTGCGCAGCAAGATAAAGAGCTTGTACGCAGGAGGGCGCCGTATGTTGATTTCGTTTTTGGAACATTAAATATTCCTGCGCTGCCTGACATTATAAAAAAAGTTGAGGATGGCGAGCAGGTTATTGCAATAGAAAAGAATCCTATTTTGAGGGATGAAGAAGACGGAAGAATTATAAGGGCAAAATCTCTTAATGCCTGGATTCCGATTATTGACGGATGTGATTATTTTTGCACATACTGCGTTGTGCCTTATGTAAGAGGCAGACAAAGAAGCAGAAATTGGGAACAGATAATAAAAGAAGCAAAAGATGCGGCTAAGCAAGGTTTTAAAGAAATAACTCTGCTCGGGCAAACTGTTGACAGTTACGGACGAGACCAGAGCAATCCCGACATAAATCTTGCAAACTTATTAAAAGAGCTTTCGCAAATTGATGAAATTTTAAGAATAAGATTTTTGACTTCGTATCCGACTGATATTTCCGATGATTTAATTGACACGGTTGCAAGTATAGAAAAGGTTTCGGAATGTTTTCATATACCGATGCAGTCGGGTTCCGATGAAGTTCTTAAAAATATGAAGCGCCGCTATACAAGGGCAGAGTATTTGGATATTTGCAAAAAAATACGTGACAGGGTTGAAAATGTAACCATAACATCCGATTTTATTGTCGGTTTTCCGGGAGAAACACAAGAGCAATTTGAAGAAACTTTGAGCGTTATAGATGAAGCGCAGCTTGATTATTCCAATACAGCTGCATATTCCCCCCGCCGTCAAACACCTGCCGCTACGTGGAAAGACAGATTTATATCTAACGATGTAAAAAAAGAACGACTCAGAATTTTGAACGATAAAGTTAAAGCAAGTTCTAAAATATCTAATGAAAAATATATCGGCAAAACCCTTGAGGTTCTTGTTGAGGAACATGATGCCAAAAATAAAGAAGGCATAATGACAGGCAGAACAAGAAATAATAAAGTTATACATTTTGCGGGAAGTTTAGATATGGTTGGTACGCTTGTAAATGTGAAAATGAATGAAGCGTTAGACTGGTGTCTGAAAGGTGAAATTGTCAACTAATTGTTAAGTATTTGGCAAGGGTGACGAAATTTTGTATACTTGTGCAAGGTATATATGGTATTTTATGCAAGCAAGAGAAGAAAAACAAGAGAGTGAATACAGTTATATAGAGCCGTCCTTAAAACGTCACAAAGCTGATCCGTTTATTAAGGCGGAACATGACCACCCCAGATGGCGTGCAGTTTGGCATTTCTATATAAAAATGGCGCTTCAGCGCAGATTTTATTCTATCAGAGTAAAACACCCCGAGCATTTTGAAATGCGTAACAAAGAAGCTGCCTGCATCTTTTACACCCAGCATACTTGTTGGTGGGATGGGCTTATCGGCTATTGTTTATACCACTTTTTATTTAAAGAAAAAACAAATATGATGATAGAGGACTTGTTGAGTTTCCCTCTGTTGAGATATGTAGGTGCTTTTTCAATTGATAAAAAGTCACCCAAGTCTATTTTGCGTTCTATGCAGTATTCCGTTGACTTTATCCAAAATGAAAGAACTTCATTGTGGATGTTTCCTCAAGGTGTAATAAAACCGCCCAACCACAGACCGCTTGAATTGCAAAAAGGACTTGCGTATATTGCACAAAAAGTGGATAAAGTAAATCTTGTTCCCATAGCTATTCAATACCCATTTTTGCGCCAGGGTTTGCCTGAAGTTATGGTGGATATAGGCAGACCTATTATTGTTGAGGGCTATATAGACAAAGATGAGTTTACTGCTTATATAGAAAAAGATTTAACCAAACTGCTTGATAATCAGTTGAAAGAAATATCTAACGGCGAGATAGAAAAATATAATACGGTTTTGTTCAAAAAACATGCAGGATTGGGCAAAACGCTTGAAAAAGTATTGAAAAATAGATTTAGGCTATTTAATGAGTAATGCTTTGTAAATATTTCTTAATATTTGTGCTATAATTGTGGTATGAAAAAGATTTCTAAAATATCTCTTCTTAGCATGAATAACCAGAGCAGAATAATTATTATCTTTTGGGTACTAAGTTCTCTGTTTATATTTTTTATGGCATTTATTGCCATAGATAAAACTCAGCAGAAAATAACGGAAAGTTATAACAACTTTGCGCTGATGCTGACAAAAACGCTTGCTTCGGAAAGTGTGATTTTGACCGGAGATTTTCCTAAAGAAGAACAAAATGCCAGATTGAAGATATATACGGACGAATTATTGAAAGATAATCAAGATATAGAATTCATAAATTATAAAGATAAAAATGCGGATGTGTATTTTTCCGCAGGTGAAAAGAGTGATAAATCACCCAAAAATTCGTTCTTAATTGATGTTCCTATGTATAAGGATAATGCTCCCGCAGGTTCCGTAGAAGTAGGATTTACGGGGAAGTCGATTTCTACCGTATCAAAAGCGGCAAGAGCATCAATTTTGACCATATTTTCAATAATGTGGGTTTTATCTTTGCTTGCAGTTTTGATAAATACACTCATTGTAACAAGGCAAATATCGCTTCTTTCCTATGGTGTAAGAAAAATTTCTTCTGGAGAATTCGGGTATAAATTGAAAGGGAAAGAACTTTGGGGTGAAATTAAACTGCTTTTTGACGAGTTTAATAATATGTCAACAAAACTCCGTCAATACGAAGAAAAAAATATTGATGAATTAACTTATGAAAAGAACAAATTGGAATCAGTTCTGATGAGTATTGCAAACGGCGTTATTGTGTGTGACAGCGCAGACAACGTTATTCTGCTGAATAATGCAGGTGCGGATATGTTAAAGGTTTCAATTGATGAGTTTATCGGTGCAGATATCAATACTTATTCTGACACAGAGGGTGCTCTGCCTTTTGTCGAACACATCAAAGAATTTAAAGAATCTCCACTGGAAGAAATGCAAAAGACACCGCTTGCATATCAAACGAATATTGATAATAAGGTATATAAAGTTCTTATGTCGCCTATTTTTACGGCAAGTCAGGAATATCTCGGCTATATTGTAGTTCTCCATGATGTTACTAAAGAGGCTGAAATAGATAAACTCAAGAGTGGATTTATTTCAAATGTCAGCCACGAACTCAGAACTCCGGTTACGGTTTTGCGCAGTTATATAGATACACTGTGCAACTTCAATTCCGATTTTGATGAGGCGACAAAACAAGAGTTCTTGCAAATTATGGACCAAGAGGCAAAGAGATTAAATAATATGGTTAATGAAATTCTTGATTTTTCAAGGCTTGACGCCGAAAATGTAAAAATCGAAAGAGGCTTTATGGATGTAAGACCAATAATCGAAAATACCGTAAATTCCATGAAACTTTTGGCTCAGGAAAAAAATATAGTATTCAATGTTTCTGTTGCGGAAGATATTCCTAACTTATATATAAATCAGGACAGTATTGAAAGGGTATTGAAAAACTTATTAAGCAATGCTTTGAAATATTCAAATAATGATAGCAATATAAACATATCCGCATATTTGGATGACAATAAAGAAAATTTTGTTTGTACGGTTGAAGATTTTGGCATTGGTATTCCGAAAGAACATTTGCCAAAATTATTTGATAGATTTTACAGAGTGGAAAACAAAGCCCATACGGTTAAGGGAACGGGTTTGGGACTTCATTTGGTCAAAGTTGCAATTGAAAAGCATCACGGCGGAAAAGTTTTTGCCGAAAGTGAAGAAGGAAAAGGCAGCAAGTTTGGCTTTATGATACCTTTAATTTCCGAACAAAATAAAACAGGACTCGAAAGTCCTGCAATTGAAAATGTGGATAGATTATAAAATTTAACTTAATAAGTCGTCCATATCGCCGTCGTTGCTGCGTGGGAAGATATCTGACATCTTATCAATTTTAGAGTCTTTATCACTGCTCAAAATATCTCGCGCTTTAACACTATCTTTTCCCAGAACATCTTTTGCTTTAGTTACATCAAGTTGTAAACCAAACTTCAAAAGAGACTGTGCTTTGTTTGAAATGTTATCCATGTTCGATACTCCTTTTCTTGTGATTGCATGTCTTATATCGGCATATTTCCCCAAAAACTTTAGGATTTAGGATAAATAAATTTACAAAACTTAACAAATGAGCTCTTCAACTTTTGATTTTATTTCGGCAGCGATTTCTGCATCACCTTGTGCAGACGGCATAAAGGGCTTTCCAAAATGTATTTTTATTTTTTTGAAAAATAGCTGCTTTGTTTGTTTTTTGCTCCAAACATCAAATGCACCATCTATATGAAAAGGTATAACAGGAACATTTGCGGATTGTTGAATTTTTACTACACCGTTTCTGAACCGTTGCATCTCTCCTGTTTTTGTAAGTTCGCCCTCCGGAAAAATGCAGACGGCTTCGCCTGCTTTGAGCTTTTCAACGGTTTCATCTATTCCTTGTTTACTGTTCTTTTTTGACAGCCGAATAACACAAAGGTGTTTTAGCATTGTCGCCATAATTGGATTTTTCAATATAAAATCGCCTGATACAAACCAAAAACGTCTTTTTACTGCATTTACCACAATGGGAATATCTATCCAACTGGAATGATTGCCGACAATGAGCACTCCGCCTTTTTGCGGAACAATTTCTCTCCCATGCATTTCAAGTTTGTACAGGATATGCATATAAATCAGCATCAGTGTTTTTATGAAGAAATAAAATATTTTATCAAAAATGCTGCACATAATTAGATGTCTATATTTGTTGCATAAACGGCATGTGTTTCGATAAAATCACGACGTGGTTCGACTTTGTCACCCATAAGGATATCAAACAAACTGTCGCAAATAACTGCATCGGTAATGTTTACTTTTAACAGTGTTCTGTTTTCCGGATCCATGGTTGTTTCCCAAAGCTGTTGCGGCATCATTTCGCCGAGACCTTTGAACCTTTGAAGCGTGATACCTTTTTTGCCTCTTTCTTCAATTACCTGTTGAAGTTCTTCAAATGAATGAACGGCGATTTCCTGCTTTTCATCCGCAAGAACGATAAGCTCTTTAACTTCTTCCAACAGATATTTTCTTATGGCAGGATATGCTTCTTTAATTCTTTGGAATTCAATACTGTGAAGAAGTGTCGGTGTAATCAAAACAGGTTCTTCGGCACCGATATCTATTTGAATATAATACTTTAATGTTTCCGGATTTTGTTTCATTGAAACTTTGTAGTTTTTAGCTTCCGGAATACCGTAGTTCTCTGCGTGGTCTAACAGGTAGTGCGCAATATAATCGGTAATATCCTGCTGCTTGGTTTCATTTTCAAAGCAGCTGTCATCAATATTTGAACGGATAACCGCACGGATAATGACACTAGGTATGCCTTTAAGAATGTGACAATGGAATGACTTGTAGTATGCACCCATGTTTTTAACCAATTCTTCAAGCGCTTCATCTTTTACGGAGGTTTCTTTATTCTTATCAAATAAGATAAGACCTTTTGTGCCTCTGTCTCTCAACTTTGTATCAAGAGCTTTGTCATCGTATAAGTATTCAGACTGCTTGCCTTGGGTAATTTTGTACAAGGGCGGCTGCGCAATGTATACATAACCGTTTTCAATAAGTGGTTTTGCATATCTGTAGAAGAATGTCAATAACAATGTTCTGATGTGTGCGCCGTCAACATCGGCATCGGTCATGATGATAACCTTGTGATATCTTAGTTTTTCCAAATCAATTTCTTCTTCGTTACGGCTTATTGTGATGCCGATTGCTTGAATTAGAGATTGAATTTCATTGTTATTATAAATTTTATCAATTCTTGCTCTTTCTACGTTGAGAATTTTGCCTCTCAATGGCAAAATAGCCTGAAACATTCTGTTTCTGCCTTGTTTTGCACTTCCGCCTGCTGAATCTCCCTCAACTATGTATAGCTCACATTTTTCAGCTTCACGGCTTGAGCAGTCGGCAAGTTTGCCGGGCAATGTCGAGTTTTCCAGAGCACTTTTTCTTCTTGTCAAATCTCTTGCTCTCCTTGCGGCTTCTCTTGCTCTTTGTGCCTGAAGCGTTTTATCAATCAAAAGTTTTGCCGATTTAGGGTTAAATTCCAACCACTCCTGATAAGCTTCGCCTACGACATTTTGTACAATAGGCTGAACTTCTGAGTTGCCGAGTTTTTCTTTTGTTTGTCCTTCAAACTGAGGTTCCGGAACTTTTACGCTGATAACCGCTGTCAAACCCTCTCTGACATCATCTCCGACGAGATTTTGGTCATTTGATTTTAAGAAGTTATTCTTTCTTGCATAATCATTAATTACACGTGTAATAGCGTTTCTGAAGCCTGTAAGGTGTGTTCCGCCGTGGTGTGTATTAATGTTGTTTGCAAAACAAAGAACATTTTCCGTATAAGAATCTGTATATTGGAAAGACACCTCAACCCTGACACCGTCAACGGTCTTGTCCGCATAAACAGGTGTTTCAAATAGGCAGGTTTTATTTTGGTTGAGATAATCAACATAACTTGCAATACCGCCCTCATAGTGAAAAACTTTTTCTGTTTGCGATTTTTCGTCATAGTAAATAATTTTCAGCCCTTTGTTCAAAAATGCTGTTTCTTGAAGTCTGGTGCCGATTACATCTCTGTCATAAACAGTAGTTTCTTTAAATATTTCAGGATCGGGCCAAAAATGAGTTTTGGTACCGGTTTTATCAGTTTGTCTGATTTTTTCAACCGGAGTATTGGGTTCGCCTCGGAGATATGTTTGTCTGTGAACCCAGCCGTCACGAGAAACTTCTACAGTCATTTTTTCGGATAATGCGTTTACAACTGATGCACCAACGCCGTGAAGACCGCCTGATACCTTGTAACCGCCGTCACCAAACTTTCCGCCGGCATGAAGAACAGTGTGAACGATTTCAAGAGCTGATTTTCCGGAATCGGGTTTGATATCAACAGGGATACCACGACCGTTATCCTCGACTGTTACACTTTCATCATCATGGATTGTAACGTGGATTTCTGTACAATATCCTGCCAAGGATTCGTCAACAGAGTTGTCTACAATTTCATAGACAAGGTGGTGCAAACCTCTTTGAGAAGTTGTACCTATATACATACCGGGTCTGAGTCTTACAGCTTCTAAGCCTTCAAGAACCCTAATATTGCTAGCATTATAAGATTGTGATTGTGTCATATTTCCTCTCCCCAAATATTCTGTGCCTACATTGTAGCATAAAAGCATGATATAAGGCTAATAAAGTTACAAAACTTTGCACGGAAATTTCTGCTTGAATTAAATATTGCAAAAGTAATTGTGTACCGACACAAGATATGCTAAAAATGGGCTGATATTTGCGACTTGTATTGTAGCAATAAATAGAATTTTCGGGATATTTGTTGTTTGAAATTCCCAAATTTGTTATAATACAAGTATGATTAGAGGTCTAATATATAAGAAAAAATCAGCATTTACGCTTGCAGAGGTATTGACGACACTTATGATTATCGGGGTGGTTGCCGTAATTGTTATGCTGGTATTTAATTTACTTATCAGGCAAAAACTTATATCCTCTCAGGCTGAAGTTACTAAAGTGAAATTCAGTACAGCCAGTGATAAAATGTTATCATTGTCGGGTGTAAACGGCTATGACGGAACTCTAAGCTATGTAAAAGAGCTTTCAAAACATTTTCATATTGTAAAAATATGTGATAATTCTGATGTTCAAGATTGTTGGTCTTCAAAAAAGGTAATAACCGAAATGCTTCCGCAAGGGTGGGATATCTCAAAAACCAAAGAGCCTGTTCATTTTGGAATTTTACCAAAAGAAGGAACTGATTTTGATAAAACGGCTGCTTTTATGACTGCTGACGGAATTCCCTTTATAGTAACGTATGACAAAGCCTGTGATATAAACCCTAATAATGCTCCTAAGTGGTCGGAAGACAAACTTTCTTCTTCTACGGCCTGCATATCGGGTATTTACGATGTAAACGGTTCAAGCCCTCCAAATGAATTAAATAAGGATGTATTTACTTTTAATTCGGCAAACAATCTCGGAGTTGAATGTGCCTTTACGATGAACGGAGCATGTTTTACGAAAGCACAAAAAGTTCAAAAGCCCGCAACTATGGCTGATTGTTTGGCTATAATGGACAAAGATTATTGTAAGGTGGAAGAAAGCTATTGGGTTGGCGCAATGCACCAGTGCGGCGGACGGGAACATCTGCCGACAAAAACCGAGGCTGAGGAAATCACAAAAACTTTATATGACAATTTAAACGGAAAAAGAGGGGATTATAATGCGGCGAGAGCTGCAAGTTATGGAATTACGGAGAGAGCTCCTTTTTGGACGTCCGAAATGTACAACAAGTCAGGTAATGTTCATGCATACGCAACATATCAAAAAAGTTATGACTGGAGTCCGAGACCTGCAAATAGTGATAATCTTTGGGTTATTTGCAAACAGTAACTTTACTGGTATTTTCATGCTATAATTTCCATGAAAGGTTTGGACTATGTTTACAGGTATTGTTGAAGAATTAGGTACAATTAAGTCTATCAGAGCAAATTCTCAAGGGTTGGACATCCTCATCAGTGCTGACAAGATATTTGATGACTTAAAGGTAGGCGATAGTGTTGCAATAAACGGTTGCTGCCAAACTGTTACAAGCCTTTGGAATAAAGAATTTACGGTTCAGGCGGTTAATGAAACTGTCAAACTCACGGCATTTAAAAGCCTTAAATATGGTGAAAAGGTAAACCTTGAGCGTGCCGCTACACCCACAAGCCGTCTTGGCGGACATATCGTATCGGGACACATTGACGGAGTCGGAAAAGTAGTTTCTGTAGAAAAAGCGGGAAATTCTACTATTTTTGAGTTTTCTGCTCCAGTAAACATTATGAAATACCTTATTTATAAAGGTTCGGTTGCTATAGATGGTGTCAGCCTAACTATTTGTGATATAAATGATAGTACATTCAAGGTTTCAGTTATCCCTCATACTTTGCGCAATACCACTTTTGGCTCTTTACAGGTCGGCAGCGAAGTGAATTTGGAACCCGATATGATAGCAAAATACGTTGAAAAAATGCTTGAAAAAGATGAAACGCCGCAACAAGCAGGCGGAATAACAATGGAATTTCTTGAGGAGAATGGATTTTAATGGATAGTTTTTTTGACAGTGTAGAAGATGCAATAATTGATATCAGAAACGGCAAAATGATTATTATTGCCGATGATGAAGACAGAGAAAATGAGGGTGATTTGGTTTGTGCCGGAGAATGCGTTACCCCCGAAATTATAAATTTTATGACTACAAAAGGCAGAGGTCTGATTTGTACAACCGTTGACCATGCTACAGCACAAAGATTAAATCTTCACAAAATGGTTGAAGAAAATACAGAAAGCCACGGATGCGCTTTTACCGTTAGTGTTGATGCAAAATACGGTACAACAACAGGGATAAGTGCTGCTGACAGAGCAAAAACCATTCAGACCATAGTTGATGAAAATTCAAAGCCTGAGGATTTGCGCCGCCCGGGGCATGTTTTCCCGATAGAGGCACGAAAGGGCGGAGTTCTTCAAAGGGTAGGACAAACCGAAGCCAGTGTGGATATGGCACGGCTTGCAGGTTTAAAGCCGATAGGTGTTATATGTGAAATACTCAAAGAAGACGGAACTATGGCTCGCAGAGATGATTTGCGCAAGTTCGCCGATGAAAACGGACTCAAATTCATTACCGTAGCTCAAATTATTTCATATCGTCTTACGCACGAAAGGTTTGTAAGGCGTATGGCGGAAGCGAATTTGCCTACCGCTCACGGTACATTTAAGGTTATCGGCTACAAAAATGAACTTGACGGAGTTGAACATGTTGCGCTTGTAAAAAATATTGACGATAAAACAAAAATTCCCGCCGTAAGAATGCACTCCGAGTGCCTTACAGGTGATGTTTTCCACAGTTTAAAATGCGACTGCGGCGACCAATTAGCAAATGCAATGGAGTATATTGAAAATTACGGATGCGGTGCAATTGTTTATTTGAGGCATCATGAGGGCAGGGGAATAGGACTTGTTAATAAAATTAAAGCGTACTGTTTGCAGGAAAAAGGCAGAGATACGGTCGAAGCCAATGTCGATTTAGGGTTTGCTCCCGATTTGCGTGATTATGGTGTGGGAGCGCAAATTCTTCTTGATTTGGGTTTGAAAAAGTTTAATCTTATTACGAATAACCCTAAAAAGATTGTTGCACTGGAAGGCTATGGCATAGAAATTGCGGACAGGATAGCAATTCCGTCACCCATAAATAAGTACAACGAATTTTATATGCGCACCAAAAAAGAAAAAATGGAGCACATATTATAATTCTATCTTTATTTCAAAAGTTCTTTCCCAAGGGAAAGAGTAGTATGTGTCAATATCATAATTCAGCCACGCTGAAATTTTTTCTTTGTATGGTTGCATTTCATCACTGACGGATTTGGTTTCGCCGCTAGAACGAAGAATTTTGCGCACATTTGATTGGTATGCCCAGTCATCAAGAAGCCTTATATACTGAGTTTTTTTGAACGCTTCTTCGTTATACTTACCATATTTTTTTGCAAGTTCTTTTATTATTGCTATTGCTACAACCGTCCCCAATGTGTTACCGGTGGTGTTCCAAGCTCCGAAACCGTAGAATTTATCCGTATCATAGCTATGCTCAATGAACTTTTCGACAAGGTGGTTATCAGCGCCGTTTGCGTTTTTAACGTCCGCAACAATGTACTTTTTGCCTGACTTTTTAATAAATTCAACAAGAGCGTCAGCCTGATGAGTTGATTTTGAGTCTTTAAATATTCCGAGGCTTATTTCATCTTGAACTTGGTTTGGGGCATTGATAACGAGTTTTAGGTCGGCTTTTTTATCAGCTTGTCCGCCGCAAAGTTCAATGGCGGCATTTGCCGATTTTTCGACTGATACATCTTCGTATCTTGAAATAATTTTTTTTGCTTCATCATCAAAAAATTCGGGTGAAATACCGATTGTTTCTCCGTAAAAATCGCATAATGCACGGCTCAAAAGGGAAATTATCATTTCATCCGCACCGGTTTTTATGGTAACTTTCGGAGATACGATTTCTTTTATGGACTGTTTCCACAAAAGTTCTTTTTCTTCAATATTGAAACCGAATTCAGCAGCATCATCCTGTGAAAATACAAGTCTGCTGATGGTTCCTGATTTTACAAGGTCGATATAATATGAATTTATATCATAGTTGCGTTTTCTTGTATCAAGATAATCATCAATAACCTCAAAAGGTATTGATTTTGCAAGTTTTATCATCTCTGCTTCAAGTTCAACATCGTAGTTTCTCAGCAGCTTGTGAGAAAGATATGAATATCTGAACAAATCTCTGCCGTATTTATCCCAATAACTTTTTTCTTCTTCATTAATGTTGTTGTTGGAAATTCTCATAATGCTAGATACGGCATATATTTTCATTTTTTTATTTTTTTTCTTTAATATTTTGAAAAAGTCGTCGATGTTCTCTTTTATGTCTTCAAACGACATTGTAGTGCGTCTGGACGGAATGAGTCCGCCGTATGCTATTGTATCTAGCGCAATTATGGCAATATCAATATCGTTAGCCTGAACGGTTTTCTTTGTCCACTTTTGAATTTCTTTTATATTTGCATCGTTATTTAAGTCGCCCAAAAATTCGTAGTTCGGGCAAAGGACTTTTACCCCATCAAAAATTTCTGCTGCCTGCATTGGCAGGTCATAACATACAGGGCGGTTATCAATAGGAATAATTAATATTTGCGGAATTTTATCTGACATTGTCTTGTGCATCTCTCATGTTCTTAATATATGCTGGTGTTTTATCGTAATACATACGGTCTGTTGAAGGATCATAGCCACTGCGTTCATCATAATTATAATTCATTATAACGGTATTTAGTGATTGCCAAGGAGTAAAGAGAACTCCTTTTGAGGAGTCTTTATCGGCTATGTAAACCCTGTTTGATGCGGATGGAGTACCGTTTTCTGTTTGCATTACGGCTTGACCGATTATATTGTTCCTTTCATCAAGGATATAGGCATCTATTGCTACGCTTTTTCCCACCAAATCTTCGTCATCCAGAATCTTGGCGGTAAATACGGCTACACCGTTTTCGTTAGCAGTAGCCTCGTATACTTGCTTATCAATATATGAACCGTAGTCCATAACAACTTTGACCTTTTCATTGGCTCCGGTAAATACTCTGAATGAAGCCTCTTTCCCTATCAATACGAAATTGGGAACGTATAGTTTTGCTTTGCTTCTGTATTGTTGAAGTCTTGTTATATTATGGCTATTTTGCATAGCATAATCTTCTGCAAGGGAATAATTGCAGATGAATAGAAACATTAAAACTAATAAAAATCTAACTCTCATATCTTTATTTTAACTTCTTTTGACTAAAAATCAAACTCTACTATATTTTTACGGTTTCCTTCAATTTGCCTTGACCGGAAAGAGTAATTGTTTCTTGTACTTTCCCGTTTGAAAAATTAAGTGTGTATTTTCGAGAGTTTTCTTCTTTTTCTGTGGTTATATCTTTCAGTTCAAATTTATTTTCCATAAAATACGCTCCTTTTTCCATGCAAAGTACTCTTGCAGGTATAAAAAATGAAAAATATTAAATTTGCTAATACATTCTTTTTAAAATTTCTACCATATTTTGTACACTTGGTTTTTCGACGGCAGTCATGTTGTTTTTTACGTATTCCTTTACTTCGTCAGCGTCAAACCAATATCCGCAATCGTTTGGACAGTAGTCAAAAATAGGAGGTTTTGAATTCATTGTTACTTTGTCCATTTCTTTTCCGCATCTTGGGCACTCTCTGACGGATTCATTAATTCCCTTTACGAGTTTCATGTTTTCAAGTCTCGGTTCGACAATATTAAATTCTTTGACTCCGTCTGACAGTTGGTCTATTTCTTTTAAATCAAACCAGACGCCCTTGCATTTTTCGCAAAAATCTACTTCTACGCCTTTATAATTAACAAGTTTCATTTCAACATTACATACCGGACATTTCATTGATTTTCTCCTAAAAATTGCTAACACTCATTATATTAAATGTATTTTGGAAAAATGTCCACAATTTAACACGCTTGACCTTTATTTTTTGTTTTTGTATTATTAAAAGTCGGGGAATGTATTGTATGTCCTTAGCAATTTTTTTTGTGTCCTTGTTTTTATATAAATGTAAGGTCGTGTTATTGGTTTGGTATAATGAAAGTTTCTGTATCTGGTATAGACAGTAAAATAACAAGCTCAGCTGCTAGAAAAGCTTCTGGTTCGGCTAGTGATGCTCAATCTTTCGGAAGAACAAGTGCAGCTGGAAAAGAAGCAATAAAAATGCTTGCCAAAAGTACGGCATCTCTTCCAAAGGGTTTGCAATGGCTGGGCAGAAACGATGGTGAAATTCTGAATTCGGTTGTAACAGGGCTTGGTACGGCTTTTGTTGCACCTATTTTTATTGCATTTAACCCGTTTTCCAAAGAAGACAAGGAAACGAAATTATATTCGGCATGGCGTCAACCGATATCAGCAGTTATTGCTGCAGTTATGCAAATCGGTATCAACATGAAGTACAACAAGCACCTCGATAAAATAGCAAGTACGGGACATTTTGACAGGGCTGATTTGAGACATAATCCTGCTGATTCATATTTAAGGTCCATAATAAAACTTGAACAACCGGACATTTCTAAAGAAAAACTTATTGAAGAAATTAAGAAAAGACAGGAAGATGCTCAATGGGATGAGGTAAATCGTTTAAGAGAATCAATGAAAAATGAAGTTATAGATCCCGAAAAGATGGTTGATAAAGAGGCTATTTCTGCTGCGAAGAAACAAATAAAAGAACAGTATAAAGACAAACTCTCCGGCATGAGTAAAAAACAAGCCGAAAAATTCATTGCCGAAAAACTGCCCGAACAAGCAAAAATTGCGGCACTTGAGCAAGTTAAAGAAAAAACAAGAGTAAAATTCTTAATCAGAAGTTGGGCTAAAAAAGCTCAAGAAAAGGGCATGTCTTTTGCTGATTTGATTAAACAAAAAAATCAAGAGTTAGAAGCTCTAAGAAGAAATAATACAATGATACCGGCAAGATTTTCCGTCTTTGAACAAGCCGTTGAAAAAATAAGCGCATACAAGGAATATTCGGAAATTAAGCCTATCGGTGAAACATTTAAAGAAATTATGCAAAGTGTAAAAATTAAAAAGATGGTTCATGCTTCATCTGAAAGAGCCAAAGAAGTTCTTGCTCAATATAGAAGATGGACGGGTATCGTTATATCACTCGTCACATTACCGATTTCATGCGGTTTATTGAACTACGCATATCCGAGAATCATGGAAAAAATTATGCCCAATGCAAGTAAGAAAAAGAAACAACAACAAATGGGACAGCAAATGCAGCCGCAAAAGGATATTGTTCCTCCAAAAGGAAAGGAGGGCATTAAATAATGGGACTTGGCATAGCTAAATTTGAAAATAGCTTGATGAATACCGGAATTATGAAAAAGCTCACCACCAATTCCACAAGCGGTGCTATTGCGGGTATTGCTTTGGTATCAAACCTTACCAAAGATGCTGTAAACTGCTACTACTATGTTACGCAGTCGTTAAACAATAAAAAAATACCTGAAGACAAGAGAAAATTTGTTGCAGGTTTGGATTTGTCAAACGGCATATTGAACATCATCACTCAAACTATTCTTGGTTCTCAAGTAATCAAATGGTCTGATAAAGTATTTGAAAAATGGATTGAGCCCAAATTCTACGGCGAAAAAGCCATGAATGCGGCAAAATCAGCAATGAAAGATACTCCGTTTAGAGCGATAAAAGAAGCATTTAAGGAAAATAAAAGCTTTGCAAAAGGCGGTATGAAAGTTATCGCAACTCTTGTTGCAACTCAAGTTGTTTGCAAACGTATTATTGTTCCTTTGATAGCAACACCTATGGCAACATATTTCAGAAAGAAATTTGAACAAAATGAAAGAAAAAATAATCCCAATGCTCAGTTGCCTCAAGATACGGTAAACTTTCAAAATTCGGTAAAAAAAGATGATGAAGTAATTCATCCGATTGAGCATGAAAAATTACCAAAATGTTTTCAATCTTTTAAATCTTTTATGAAATAGTATAATAATAAGAGGGTTAACATGGAAATAGAGAATTTGTTATGGGAATATTAGCAAAAGTAAAAGATTTTTATAAAGAGCCGCCTGCAATTGAGCCAATACAGGATTCGGCTGAAATAGACAGAAAATATAAAGCATGGAGATTGAAGATATTTTTATCCATGTTTTTTGGCTACATTATATTTTATACTTGCCGAAAGAATATATCCGTTGCATTGCCTGCCATGCAGGAAGCTCTAGGTTATTCAAAGACCGAACTTGGTATTCTCGGAAGTTCTTTGTATCTTACATACGCTGCCGGAAAATTTATTAACGGAATTATTGCGGACAATACAAATGTCAAAAAAATACTTCCTACGGCATTATTTATATCTGCATTAACAAACATTTTATTTATACTTTGTGCGCATTTTATGCCTGCAGGACAAGTCTCATTCTTTGGCTTGCCTCCGGTTTCGATTTTATTGTGGACGCTCGCATTTTTCTGGGGCGTAAACGGATGGTTCCAATCTATGGGATTTCCGCCTATTGCAAAAAACCTCTCATATTGGTTTGCAAATAAAGAAAGAGGTTTCAAATGGTCTTTGTGGTCGTCCTCTCACGAACTCGGCACAAGTTTGAGTGTTATCTTATCAGGATTTTTAATTATCCATTTTGGTTGGGAAGCTGTATTTTATGTCCCTGCAGTATTTGCAATGATATATTGTATATTTTTCTATAAAAACTTGCAGGATAAGCCGTCCAGTTTGGGTTTGCCTGACATTGAAAAATACAAAGATCCAGATTATGTAGAGCCTGAAAAGCAAAGTGATGATGAAGCAACACTTTCATATTCAGATATTTTTAGAAAGTATATTATAAAAAACCCTGTTGTTTGGTGTCTTGCAATTGCATATATTTTTGTTTATGTTGTAAGGTACGGTACAATTGACTGGATGGTTATGTACCTTATGGAAACAAAACATTATTCAATAGGTACCGCAACACGTCAAATGTTTTTCCTTCCTTTTGTCGGGGTTCTTGGTACTGTTGGTGCGGGTTATATTTCCGACAAATTCTTTAAAGGCAAAAGAGCGCCGGTAAATATTATTTGCTTGGTAATGCTCGCTTTAGCAATTTATTTGTTTAAATTTAACAAAATTGTTTGGCTTGATTATGTATATATTTCGGCGATGGGTGTATTCACCTGTGGTCCGCAAGTTTTGATTGGCGGTCTTTCTGCAGTAGAATCAAGCTCTAAAAAAGTTGCCTCTGCAGTAACCGGTTTTTGCGGAATGTTCGGCTACATAGGCGCAATTCTTTCAGGTGTAGGAACAGGTGTTATTGTTGACAAGTTCTCATGGGGCGGAGCTGTGAACTTCTGGTTTATTTCAGCTATCGTTGCACTTGTTATTTGTCTGTTCTTGTACAAGAACGAAAAGAAAAAGTAAGAAATAGCCTGCGTGGGTAGTGGCGAAAAGCTCTTAACTATTGTTATATATAGTTAAGCATATATTCGACTCTTACCCAGATACTATTTTTACGGCAGGATTAACTTGCCGTTTTTATTTTGTGCATACAAAAAGACCTGACCGATGTAGTCAGGTCTTTTTTTTAGGTCTTAATTACCATTCCATATCCGGAGCTTCATCAACTTCTTTTTTCATGCCAAGAGTACGGCGAATAACCGTTATCTGACCAAATACGAAGAATATAAGCATTCCTATTTCAAGATATGAGAGATTATAAGCTCCCACGGCAACTGTCGGTGCTGCATTTTTGTATCCCAAATATTGTGCAAGTGCAATAATTATCAGCCATACAAGTCTTTCTACCTTATCTAAAGGCCCGTGACCTTGCCATGTTACGCCGAGAGCTTTGCCGAGCATTCCCGAGTAGCTGACGAGAACAACCGTACAAAGACCAAGTAAGCCTATAACATCATTACATATAGGGCTTAATACAATTCCCGATAATACAAAAAGGTCTGCATATCTGTCGGGAAGAGCGTTTACCATTTTGCCGTGAACTTTTTTGTCGTCGCCACGTTCTATTGCAAGCACGCCGTCCATTGTGTTTAGTGTCATTCTTGCAACAACAAGAACGATTACCCATAAAAATAAGCATGGTTTTGTGCTGCCTGCATAGAAGCAGTAACCCGTTGCAAGTGCTACAAAAAATGCAATTGCGCTGATGAAATCGGGGTTAATGAAAGTGAGTTTTTTTACTACAGGTTGAATAAGTTTCCTGTAAGGGTATTTTAGTTGATGTAGTGCCATTAGATTTCCTCCTTTACTAATTCCTGCTGCATATCATCAAATATATTTTTAAGTTTTTCCATAAATTCTTCTTTGTCGTGTTCAAAATATATAGCTTTTTCTACAATAATTGTACATATAGCAGGTACAAAAATTGCTTCTCCCCTCGGTAAAGCCATCCCTAAGCCTTCAATATAAACAGGAATTATAGGAATATCAGGATGGAGTTTTGCTATGTGGGCAATTCCTGATTTGAATTTCATCATTTTATCCGGTTCGCCCCTTGAGCCTTCGGGATACAAAATAACAATAGAGTTGTTTTTCAGTCTCTTATCAAGTTCATGATAAAATTCTTCCTGCGCAGTTTTGGATACTTTTCTGCTTAACGGTATTATGTTAAATATCCTTGTCGAAATCCACGCAATTATTTTATTTGCCAAAAAATAGTCTGCTGCGGCAATCGGGGAAATTTTAAGCATTTTCCTTGTCGGGAAAAGTGTCATCAAAACTATTGTATCTAAGTGGCTGTTATGGTTTGAAACAATTATGCAAGGTCCGTCCTTTGGTATATTTTCGGCATTTCGTATGTTTAATCCTAAACAAAAATAGACCAAAGGTTTTAATATTAACAGATAAAATATTCTTTTAAAAATATTCAGCATTAAAGTCCCATTTGATATAAGTAACAGAAAAAGTGAAAGAAGATGGGTGCGGTATAGGTCAAACTGTCTACCCTGTCTAGTATTCCGCCATGTCCGGGAATAAGGTTAGAGCTGTCCTTTACGCCGACATCTCGTTTTACTGCCGATAAAACAACATCACCAATAAATCCGAATGTTCCTATCAACAAGCCAGCACAAACGGATACTTTTAAACTCATCGGGGTTAAAACAGGTCCTAGCAATGATGCAATAACGGTAGTCGTTGCCACTCCGCCGATAAAGCCAGCCCATGTTTTGTGCGGGCTAATATTGGGAACAATCGGTTTTTTCCCGAAAAGTTTCCCCCATACATATTGGCTTGCATCATTCAGCGCATTAACTATTAACAAGAATAACAAAAGTTGCAGACCGTTTACATTAGCTGTAGATGACGTTTTTGCAAACGGTAATAATAAAAACGCACCGAGATATCCTAAAGTATAGACATTCAATATAACTCCCCATTGAATTAGTGAGGTTACTTTTATAAAGTTTTTAACGTTGCCTGCCAAAATTCTTCTCAAAGGAATTATTAAAAACATATACAATGGTACAAACAAATAAAACATTATTATCCAGTTTGTGTAAAGAAAATATATTTGAAACGGTATTGACAGGTATGCCCAAAATAAAAGCTTTCTGTCGTCAGGTTCAAAATGTATAAACGAAAAATATTCTTTTAGTGCAAGAAAGCATATTATACCTACCATCACGAGTCCTACAGCCTTGTTTCCCAAAAATATGAATGCAAGGAAAAATACTATGAGCCACCAGGATTTCATTCTCAATTTTAAATTACTGAAATCGACGTTCTTTTTAATTCTTGCAAGAATAAGTACAAATATGTGTGTGCAGAATAACAGCGCTAATATCGCAATTAGCGAATTTTGTATCAATGGTGTTGTTTGAAACATAGTCCTAATCCCTATTCCTATCCTTATTTCTTATATCATTTTTATCGGATAATATCAATTTTTTTGTCAAATATCCTCCAAACACAAGAGGGTACAACGATTGTAAAGTTTCTTTAAGACAATGACAAATTAGTATTTTTAGGGCTTTTAATACAAGGTCAGATTATACATAAATTTAACTATAGCAAAAATTTTAAAATCTGCTAAAATGGTTACAAAAGCACTATAGAGGGTACGATTATGACTGAGGGTATGAGTCTAAGCCAAATATATCATCCCACAATAAATATGAACAATACAGAAGTCGGAAATAACCCCAACGAGAAGAATTCCAGTGAGGAATACTTCGACAGACGAAAGCCTCAACAAGATAAAGAGGAATTTGCACAATCTCCTTTTATTGACAGGAGTGCTCAACTTCGTGCTACTCTAAATTCCCTTGCAGCACTTAATGCAGCTAATATAGTGCGGGCAAAAGATAAGTACAGAACAAAACCAGTAGATGAAAAGTTTCGTATTCCCAAAAAAGTCAAACCCATAGAAAATAAAGAAGAGCAAAAAGAGAAACAGGAAGAAACAAAAAAAGACAAAAAATAAAAAGGTACTGATGTTTGCAGTACCTTTTTTGTTCGTATGAAACTTTTTAGTGCGTCATAATCATTTCCAACAGTACGTCTTGCGCTTTCAAAAGCTGCGGGTCTCTGTTGTTTTGTATATCTTCTTCCGTAAGTTTTACAGTATAATCCGGAGTAATTCCCTTTTTGTTTATGTCTGTTCCGTTGGGAGTCAAGTATTTTTGGGTAGTTATATTCAATCCGCTTCCACCTTGGAGTTTATTGATTTCTTGAACCAAGCCTTTTCCGAAGCTTTTTTCTCCAACGAGTGTTGCTCTGCCGTTGTCTTTTAAGGCACCGCTGAGGATTTCACTGGCACTTGCACTTCCGCCGTTGATTAAAACAACGATAGGTTTGGTCGTGGAAACTCTTCTGGATGCTTTTGTCGATTCTTTATAACCGTCTCTGTCAACTGTACTTACGATGGTTCCGCCGTTAAGCAGCATATCGGAAATGAATATTGCATTTGAAAGCAATCCGCCGGGATTTGAACGCAGGTCGATAATGTATCCTGCTTTATTGTCAAGCTTTAAGAGTGCATTGGCAAATTCTGCGGTAGTTCCCTTATTCATAAATGTACTCAATCTGATGTAACCGATTTTGTCATTTAGTGCAATTTTCATAGGCGGAGTTGTTGAAATTGATTTTAATTTTATTTCCGTTCTTTGGATATTATAGATTTTATCCACCCCGCCTCGTCTTACGAGAAGTTTTACGTATGTACCTTCTTCACCTCTTATATTATCTGCGGCATCTTTAACGGTCATGCCTTTTGTGCTTTTTCCGTCAATTTCAACTATATAATCGTTTTCTTTTAAGCCGGCTTTTGCGGCGGGAGTGTCTTCAATAGGAGAAATAACCAATAGTTTACCGTCTTTGACGCTTATTTGCACTCCTATACCTTTTAGTGTACCCGATATAGCGCTGCCTTCTTCCGCAAATTCATCTGGCGGTAAAAACCTTGTGTATGGATCATTAAGGCTGGCAAGCATTGTGTCTATTGCAACGTATGCATCATCGTCGGTTTGCAGGTAAGAATCATATTTGTGTCTCCATAACTGCCATACCTGCCCATTATTTGTTTGGTCAACGTATTTTGCAAAAACAAGCCTCCAAACTTCATCGTATAAAGACTGAGGCGTGTGTGCAAGCGCTGCGGCATTTATGGCGAAAACCGATACAATCAGCACTGCGGTCATAAATATTTTAGAAATAATATTTTTTTTCATATACTCTCCTCATAAAAGAATTCTTAAAAATATATTAGCACATAACGATTTTAAATTTCCAATAAATTAAAGAAAATATATACTGATTATGGTTTCAATGCGATTTTTATTGCCTGCCCGGCATCGTGAAGACGTATTGCTTCATCAATATCTTTTATATTCATTCTGTGCGTAATGAGTTTTTTTACATCAAGTTTCTTTTCGGATATCAGCCTCAAAGATTCTTTGATATAAAGTGGTGTGTGGTGAAATACGCTTATTACCTTTATTCCGTCATAGTGAAGTCTGCGTGTATCTATACTGACCTTTGTTCCTGCTTTGCATCCGCCGAAAAGGTGTACTGTTCCGCCTTTTCTTGTCAAAGAAAACATTCTTTCCCAAATTTCGGGCAGACCGACTGCTTCAATTACAACGTCAAGCCCCTTTTTCTCCGGAGTTAATTCTTTGAACATAAGTTCAGGTGTATCGTTTCTGGTTAGGTCGATTACATGGTCTGCTCCGCCAAATTCTTGCGCAAGTTTAAGTTTTAACGGATTTCTGCCTGCCGCAATAACGGTTGCGCCCTTTAGTTTTGCCATTCTGGTAAACAGCAGCCCGATTGGACCAATACCGACAATACCAACAGTCATTCCGGGTAATATATCCGATTTTTCTGCTCCGTGGACAACATTCGCAAGCGGTTCCACAAATGCGGCTTCTTCAAATTCAACATGGTCAGGAATTTTATGGAGATTGCATTTTACAATTTTTTCCGGAACTTTTATATATTCGGCATAAGCACCGTTCAAAAATTCCAGATGTTCGCAAAGGTTGTATTCTCCAATTCTGCAATAATAGCATTCGCCGCATGGGGCGGAGTTTCCTGCGACAACTCTATCGCCGATGGCAAATCCTTTTACGTTTTTTCCCAATGCGGCTATTGTACCTGCAAATTCGTGACCGAATCCTGACGGAATTGATTTTATAAGTACGGGGTGTCCTCTGTGGTAGGTTTTTACGTCTGTTCCGCAAGTCAGCGCCGTATCTATCTTAACAAGGACTTCATTGTCGTTGATTTCAGGTATTTCTACCTGTTCGTACTTTACTATGTTTGGTCCGTAGTACATAACTGCATTCATTTTTGTCATTATTTGCCCACCTTTATAAATGCTTTCATAATTTTGCCGCTTCTTGTATCTGATATTGCTTCATTAAGTTCATCCAAATTATAAAATGTTGTCATGTTTTCAACATTTACTTTTCCGTCTTTTAAAAGTTCAAAGGAAGTTTTTAAATCATCTGGAGATGGTGAATAACTCCCATAAACAGTTAATTCCCGATAATAAATTGTGTTGTTAGGGAAAGCGGGCATATCTGTTTTTGTTGATGCGAAAACACAAATTTTACCTCCGTCACGGATATTGTCCAGTGCTGTTTTTACTGACGAATCTGCTCCTGCCGTTAAAAATAAGGCATCGGCATTTATTGACTCTTCCGATGGAGTATAAACTTCATCAAAACCGTAATCTTTTGCGATACTTAATCTCGATTCATTTATATCAAGCCCGATAACATGGGCGCCAAAGACTTTGCAAGCTTGTCCCATGAGAATGCCGATAGAGCCGAGTCCCACGATAACAACCTTGTCATTGCTTAATAAATTCATTCTTCTGACGGCTCTGTAGCAGCAGCTTAAAGGTTCAGTAAATGATGCGGTTATTTCGTCCATAGTGTCGGGAATTTTGAAAACAGTGTATTTGAGATGATTGTCATCAACTTTTATGTATTCGCAAAAACCCCCCGGAACGATATTTGTTTTTTTAAAAGTTTTACACATGGAATAGCTGCCGTGTTTGCAATAATTGCATTCTAAACATGGATAATGGTGCGCCGCCGCAACTTTATCTCCGATTTTGAGGTTTGAATTTCCTTTTATTTCAACAATTTCACCGATAACTTCGTGTCCCAAAACACTGCCGTCTTTAACGAGGTTATGGGTATATTTAACGATATCCGAGCCGCAGAGTCCGCATCCTATAACTTTGATAATTGCGCCGTTTTTATCCAAAATAGGCTTCTGAACTTCTTCAACAGAAAATGAACCGTTTTTAAGTACGCTTGCAAGCATTATTTAATCCCTTAGTCCAAGCATTCTTTCAATGGGGGCGAGTGCTTTTTTTGCTATATTCTTTTCGACAACAACTTCGTGTTCTTCGTTTATTAAGGCGTTTAATATATCCTCAAGTTGGTGCCATTTCATATTGGGGCAGACTGCTTTTGGGGAAACGAGATAAAATTCTTTGTCGGGATAATCTCTTTCCAATCTTTCTTTTACCCCAAGTTCGGTTGCGATAATAAATTCTTTTTCGTTTGATTTTTTTACATAGTTTATGATTTGAGAGGTAGAGCCTGTGAAGTCGGAGCGTTTAACTACTTCCTGATGGCATTCGGGATGTGATAATACGATTGCTTTTTCGTGAAGAGAGCGCATTTTGTCAACATCATCCGGCAATATTCTCAAGTGCGTAGGACAAAAACCGTTGTATGTAATTACTTCCACATCAGGAAGCTGCTTTGAGACATGGTTTCCGAGGTATGTGTCAGGTACAAAAAGAACTCTTTCTGCACCGAGTGATTTCACAACAGATACGGCATTTGAACTTGTGCAGCAGATATCGCATTCGCTTTTAACTTCGGCGGAAGAATTTACGTAGCAGACAACAGGAACACCGGGATATTTTGCCTTGAATTCTCTCAGTTGGTTTATATCTATCATATCCGCCATGAGGCAGCCTGCTTCTTTTCGGGGGAGTAAAACTTTTTTGTTTGGCGAAAGGATTTTTGCGGTTTCAGCCATAAAATATACTCCCGCAAAGACAATAATATCTTTGCTCGTGTATGAAGCCTGCTGGCTTAAATATAAAGAGTCTCCGACAAAATCAGCAACTTCGTCAATTTCTATATTTTGGTAGCAATGCGCAAGAATAACCGCATTTTTTTCCTCTTTAAGCTGTTGAATTTTCTTTATAATAAATGTTTTATCTGTCATCGACTCTGCCTATAAATCCTTGAAAATAATTATACAATAAACAAATTAAAAGTTTCTGAGTTCTTTTAATTCTTTGAGCTCTTTTTGGTACGGAGAATATCCGTTGATTTTTTCGATAATCGGAGGAATAACCGACAGAGCATAATCAATTTCTTCTTTTGTGGTAAATCTGCTAAGACTGAATCTTATAGAGCCATGCAGACATGTAAAAGGCACGCCCATAGCTTTCAGAACGTGGCTCGGCTCTAAGCTTCCGCTTGTACAAGCACTGCCCGAGCTTGCACAAATTCCGGCATCAGCAAAATGCAAGAGCATCAATTCTCCCTCAATATATTCAAAGCTTATGTTTGAGGTATTAGGAACTCTTTGGGCTTTTGTGGAATTTATTTTGGCATTAAATACCTTTTTAACAATGCCTCTTTCAAGTTCATCTCTCAAGGCTTTTACCCTTGTGCCTTCATCCTCAAGATAAGATTTTGCAAGTTGTGCCGCTTCTCCTATCCCTACGATACCTGAAACATTTTCTGTTCCAGGTCTGAGACCTCTTTCCTGATGACCGCCCAATATAAGCGGTGGAAGCAGAATGCCTCTCTTGACATAAAGAGCACCGACACCTTTTGGGGCGTGGAATTTGTGTCCGGAAATTCCAAGCATATCAATATTTGCCTTTGATACATCCATTGGGATTTTTCCGGATGCTTGCACTCCGTCAACATAGAAAAAAGTTTTCGGGTTTTTGTCTTTGATTATTTTTGCGGCTTTTTCAACAGGAAATACAACACCTGTTTCATTATTTGCCCACATTATTGAAACAAGAGCGGTATCATCAGTAATCACATCTTTTAATTCATCAACAAGAAGTTCTCCTTCCGAATTTACGTCGAGATATGTAACTTTATAACCTCTTTTTTCAAGCCATTTATAAGTATTCATAACACAAGGGTGTTCAACCTTTGTGGTGATAATATGTTTTCTTGTTTTATTTATTTCAAGTGCGCCTCTTATAGCGATATTTGCACTTTCCGTTCCGCAACCCGTAAAGGTAATTTCATAGGGGTTTTGTGCACCTACAAAATCCGCTACCTGTTCTCTTGCGTGTGCAAGATACTTTGATACATTTCCGCCAAAACTGTGCATGCTTGAGGGGTTTCCGTATTGTTCGCAATAAAACGGAAGCATTTTTTCTAAAACACGCTCATCAACTTTTGTCGTTGCATTGTTATCAAGATAAATTATTTTTTCCATAAATACTGCCTCAACTATACCGAAATGACTTCAATTTCTTCAGAAACTTGTTCTTTCAGCGTTTTTTCAACAAAATTCTTTAATGTCATTGAACTCATTGCACACTTTCCGCAGGTGCCACAAAGTCTTACATAAACCTTGCCTTTTTTTACGTCAACCAATTCGATATCCCCGCCGTCTTTGCGCAAATGTTCGGAAATATATCCCTCTATAACCTTGTTTATTTTTAAGACGAGCTGAGTTTTTGTCATTTTGTCGACAGGCTTTTCGTTTTTCTTTTTTAATTCATCCAATATTATTGCGGATACTTCTTCTCTGCATTTACCGCAAGCTGATGATACTTTTGAATATTGTGCGGCTTCATAAATATCGGTTACGCCTTTTTCTCTGACTAGAGCTCTAATTTCGTCTTCTTTTATATTAAAACAGGTGCAAATTACGTGATTTTCCGTTTCTTCTTTCTTTTCAATACCCTTATAGTTGGCAATTGCGTCGTCAAGGGCTTCTCTTCCCATTACACTGCAGTGAATTTTTTCGTTTGGAAGTCCGCCCAAAAATTCAACGATATCTTGGTTTGTGAGTTTGTCGGCTTCATCAATTGATTTGCCGATAATCATTTCCGTTAAGGCGCTTGAACTTGCAATAGCAGAGCCGCAGCCGAATGTTTGGAATTTAGCATCGGTGATAATACCATTTTTATCAATTTTTAAAAATATTTTCAGCATATCGCCGCATACAAGGCTTCCCGCTTCGCCTACCGCATCGGGGTTTTCAATTTCTCCGACATTTTTGGGGTTTGTATAATATTCTTTAACCTTATCTGTATATTCCCACATAGTCTGACCTTCATTTTCTCTATATCCACAATAATATTAGCACAAAGAAAATCGGGTTCAATAACAAAGTGGTTTACGGATTATAGCTCACACGGCTAACGGTAGGTAGCCGTAAGGAACTCTTTTTATTGCTTTGCATGGCAATTTTTATTGAAAAAATGTTTTTATTTATTTGTAAGGTATGTGAAGTGGTAATATGTCTGTAAATTTTTCTCAAAATCCTGATTTTATAAAGGAGCAGCAAAACAATTTCGGTGCGGGGGTACCTACGCCTGAAGCGCCGCATCAATATAGCATGGTCAAAGAAATGGGTTTACCTACAACGCCCAAAGAAGTTGTAGAGTGGATGCCATATTTTGTTCCTGCGGTTGCGGCAAGTAAATGGTTATCAAACGTTGCTACTAATGCCACAAGATTAAATCCCGATAAAAACTCGGCAATATCTGCTTTAGAAAGTTTTAATAAATCGGCAGTAAGCCGCATGGCCGGAAAAGTTGACAGTCTTGTTACTCCGGTTGCAACAAAGTACGCTTCACAGATAAATTCAACAAAAGGATTTTTCTCAAGAATTACCCCGCAATGGCTAAAAGATTTAGGTGAGAAGATAAAAATTGGTGTTACACCGAGAAACAGAATGGCATTGAGTCAATACAAAGGTATGACGGTAATGCAATTAGACAGTCTTCTTGATAAATTGAGAAAACTTCCTCCTGATAAAATTCAGGCTCTCGGTTTGGAAAATATTCTTTCCGGTTCAATTAAAAACTCGGCTGATGCTGCAAAACAAGCTATTGCTTTATTGGAAAGACGTTCTGTCAGTGAGTTAAAATCCCTTGCTACGGCAAAAGGCGCAAATCTTCATATATTGGAAGAATTAACGAAATCAAAAGCATTCCTCGGTGAAGGCGGAAAAACGGCAATAGGACGTGCTGCTCAAAGAGGTTTGATGATGGTGTCAGAAGCGGCAGGCGGCGGTGTAGTAGGTGCAAACTGGTTCGGTATAATAATGAACAGTGTATTCCTTGCTTCCACAATAAAACGTACTTGGAATGCTCCTTGGGGTGAAAAATTAAGTACATTTATGGAAGGTGCGTTAGTTGACTTCTGTGGCGGATACTTGATGGCGTTATTGGGTGCAAAACTCACTTATAAATTATTGGGTATCAAAAATGCCGATAAATCAGTTGCAAAACTTTCAAGAATTAAGAAATTAACTGAAGCGATAAAAGAACAAAAAGAAATATATGCAAATAATGCAAAAGTTCTCAAAGAATTAAGAAAAACAGCATCCGAAGCAGCGGTTAAGGCTGCCGAACAAGCTCATGCAGGTCATGCGTTCAGAATAAACAGAGCAATTGAAAGACTTCGTAAGGCAAGAGGTTTCCAAAAAGCTACTGGTGAAGGTTCGTTCATCAAAAATCTCTTGAACAGACCGCTCCGTTGGATAGGTAATTTCTTTAGCGTTGGTCTTGAGAACTTGCCCGAAAATGTAGTCGGTCAAACTGTCAAGAACGGCAAAATTAAGAATATTTCCGCTCTTAGAGTCGGCTGGCAGCACATTAAGAATTCATTAAAGACTGTTACCGGTTATCCGATGAGATTTATTCTCGTATTGATGTTTGTAACTCCGCCTTTAACTAAGTTGTGCGCAAAAATTTCACACACATTATTCGGAAAGCCGACAAAGTCAATAATGGATGAGCGTGAAGGTAAAGCAAACGAAAAAGAAAAAAGAGCAAACGGTTCCCAAAATCCGCATCATGTAGATATGGATACCTTTAATCAATATACAAAAGCTGTCGGTTTGGCAAGGGAAATGGCTGAAGCTCAACAAAATCCTCAAGCTTACCAAATGAGAAAAAATGCTCCTCCCCCGAGAATGTCACAAGCTTTTGTAGATGATGCAATTAACACTCAAAGATATGGCAGAACGTCGGATACTGCATCGTATATTCCTTCATCCAGAGGTATTGCAACATCAAGAATATCCGATATTTCTCCAGCAACTTATGTCCCTTCGTCTGTAGGTGCAATGAAAGAAAAATCTCCGCTTTCAGATGCGGTTAACAAACAAGCTGACAGAGCAGACAGATTAGCAAGACATATTGAAAAAGAACTTGCTCAATCTAAAAAAGATGCTTTTAACTTTTAGGTCGTAAAAATGGCAATACAAGCAGAACACAATAATAGGTTTTATAAAACTTTTACTCCGTTTATTACTGAAAAAACGCAAACTGCGGAAAAAACAATAGACGGAAAAAGGTCACGCAGAGAATTTCACCCTCCGTATAAATTCAGTAAAGAATTTTACAGTTATATGACAGCGGGAGGGCTTCTTGCCTTTCCTGTTTTGGCGTTGGCGATTTCGCAAAAAAACATTTTTGCGGCAATGAAAAAGGCTGATATAGAGATATTTAAGTCCTCAATGGATACCTCAAAAGGCTTTTTTCAAAACCTGTCCTATAAGATTGCGATTGCAAAGCGCTCATTCCTTTCTCAATTTTGGGGTTTTATAAAACCTACTAAAATAAGAAGGGAAAAATTTGCCCTTAACCTGAAAGCGCAAAAAGATAAGACATTGTTTTCAAGTATATATAACGGTGTTAACGGTATTTTCAAAAGGTTTAAGAGAGGTGCTGCCCAAAGGCGTTACAAACAGCTTTCTTTATCCTTTAATGAATTGGAAAAGTCTATAGAGACACGGTTGAAAATTTTTGAAGAAAGTGCAGACGGCAAGGTAAAAATACTGTTTCCCAAGAGTGTCTTGAGGCAATCGGCGGAAGAAATACCGAGAACGGTTGATTTGAGCAGAACAGCAACCGGTAAAAATCGGGCGCAGGAAGCTCGTAAGATAATGGAAAAAATTAAGCAGCTTTTAAATACGGAAAATGTAAGTTATGAAGAAATACTTCAAAAGATAACATTCTCTTGCGAGGATGTTTTTGCACGTGGTGAAGCAAAACTTTCCGCACTCAGACTAACACTGCAAAAACAAGGTATAGATTCGGCAAAAACAGATGAATTGCTCAGACGTATTTATGAAAACTTTGTCCGGTACAGGTTTGCGGAAAAAACTGAGGGCGTACTCTTTTTACCTGCAAATCTTAGACGTGCAACGTATTTGGCTTCAATTCACGGCTTAATAAACGAAATGAAGGGGCTTATTCCTAAAAGTCAAACAGTGGCAAGAACCCATATAAGCAGTTTGGAACACCTTGTTTCTAACAGGGCACATCCTAGCAATATGGGGCTTTTAGAGCAACTGCGGCAATTATTAAAATGCAATGATATTGTTCCCGTTTTTCTCCAAGATGGGAAACATACGTCTTTGTATAAACAGTATGCTCCTGAAGATTATATGCTATTGAAGCGTGAAATAACCGATTTTGCACACAGTTTAAAATTTGCTCATAAAACTCAAAAACACTTGCTTCCCGGCGATTTGTTTGAAATTGACAGGGGCGGTGTATTTACAAAAGGACTTGCGGTTGCCGCTCCGGCAACGCTTTTGGGTATAAATATCTGGAACTCCAAGCCTGGTGAAGAAAAAGCAAAGAGTAAGCGGAATTTTTATTCTTTTATTGTTGGTTCTGCCGTGATGCTGGCAAGCAATTATTGTACGATGAACTCTCAAAAGCGCTCAATTGCTTATGGTATTTTGAGTGCATTTTTGACTTCACGTATTGCCGAAAGATATATTAAAAATTAGACGGATATCTATTTTAAAAGCTCGTCAATAGTACTTTTATAATATTTCATCAGCCTTTTTTCGATTGCTTTTATTGTTTCGGGAAAAGCAAGACGAGTTGCATCAGCTCTGTAGCTCAATTCTGCACCGTACTCATTCATTGTTCCCATTATTGATATAAGTTCTTGCAAACCTCTTTCTGCATCAAAATAAGTACCGTTTGTTGCGTATGAAGATAAAATACTCAGAAAACCCCTATTCTTTTTGGCTTCCTTTGCATGAAGTCCGACTATTTCGGCATCTTCAGTTAATTTAAGGATGTCAGTAATCCCATGAAGTGCTTCGTGCGAAGTTGTTTGGGGCGATTTTGATAACGTTACGATTGACCTTTTCTGGTAGGCTTCAGCCGAATCTTTTATAAAAGGGAAACTAACATCCGGAACTGTTTTTTTGTATTTTAATAAATTCAATATTGTTGTGGGAGAAAGGCTTTTTAGTAATTTGACGATTTCTTCTTCTTTTTGATACAGGGAGATTTCTATTTCATCCATGTATTCTCCGCCTAAAAATGTCGAAATCGGAACTTGCAGCTTTTTCCCTGTGATATTATCCCTGATTGTAATGATGTCTTTTTCAACGGATGATGACAAATCTATTTTTTCCGTACCAAGGAATTTTTTTATTCTCATTCCGTTATTTGCACCGTTGGGTTTAAGTGTTGTTGAAAGTCCCAAAATCCAATCGTTTGTCGCAATTCTGCCGTTGGGATAATGTATTGTTATTCTGTCGGAGTTTCTGCCTTGGATTGTGTCTAATTGTGATATAACGCTATTATTAACCTTTTTGTATATGTTTGAACCTTGCGGCAGGCTGAAATTTGCGTGTCCTATTTTTTCAGGAGAGCATTCAAAAATGTTTGAAGTTTTAAAATCGCCATTTTCCATAAAATGCAATAAATCTTCGGAAGAGTAATTTTTAGGAAAATTGTGTAATTGTTTATAATTTCCGTGTAATCCGAAAATTTCTTCATTGCCAGTTGCTATGCAGTTGTCTATATATACGCCCTGTTGCGTTTTGACGATTTTTATGACTTCTCTTTTGCCGTCAGGCATTGGCTTTTCCAAAAAATATTCTTTGTTTTTGGAAGTATTAGCGCAAATGCTCAAACAAGAGTTAGTTTCTTTGTTTTTAATTTTAAACCAGCCGAATTCTTTTGATATTTCATATTTGGGGTTTAAAAAGAACGGTTTTATAAAATCAATAATTTTTCCGTCGCTATATTCGATAAATGATAACATGTCTTTGGGTGATATATGCGGGCAGCGTTTTATTAGTGATACTATGGCATCCGTGTCTTTACCTTCCGCCATGTGCATAAAGATATTACTATCTATATTTAAGTTTTCATCTTTTAAATAGGATATCAGTTTTTTTATTTTTTCGGGTTTTTGTCTTAAAATTTTCTTTATTTCAGAATAGCTAAGCTGGTTATCTTTAAATTTATCCACGTGCAATAATTTTTTGAGGAACTTATACTTGTTGTCAGGCAATTTTGCATAATCTTTAATGTATCCGAAATAAAGCTGCTCTTTGCCTAACTCTTCTATGTAATGCAGTTCTTTTAACCTTTTACATATTTTGTCATCTGTTAAGAACGGTTTTATTTCGGCAAAACTGAATGGGTTATTGCCGGGGTTGTGTGAAAGTAATTCCAATAGGTTCTTAAATCCCTGCTTATTAACACGAACTGCCTGAATCAAATCATCATAACAAAGTTGTTTTTCTTTTCTGCTAGGGATAAAAAGAAGTTTCCTAAGTCTTTCAAATTGTTCCGAACCGCATTTTGCCAATCTTTCAATTTGCCAAAAGGATAGTTGTTTCTCATCACGACCTTTTATAAAAGATAAAACTTTTGCCTTTTTAAATTCCTCGGGAGTCGCCCTTTCTACAAATTCAAACAAATCATATTCCGAAAACTGATTGCCTTTGCGCCCATTTACGGATACTAACCAAGAAAACATTTTGTATTGTTCATCTGTAAGTTTAAGGATTTTGCGCAAGTCGGCTATATTTAATTGCGATTTTTTTCTGGACGGAATATAAATCATTTCTTTTATTCGTTCATATTGAGCATCTTCTTCCCAGACAAAACTTTCTATATCCCATTTATTTAAGATGTAACCTTCCCTTAAATTAGCTAAATCGGTTAATTCTTTTTTTCTCATTTCATAAATTTCACGAGCGGAAAGTTTTTGGGGTATTTTTCTTCTTATTTGAGGTCTTTTACATCTTTTTTGGTGATATGCCAAAACATGAGTTGCCGATGGCATAGGGAGTTTTTCAGCTGTGGGTGAAATGCTTTCAGCTGCTACTTGTGCGGTTTTTGCCGACGCAAAAACCGTAGTGGTGATTTCGCTTAATACCTTTCCTGCCTTAATGACGTTCATTGATACAAAATACCTTCCATATAGAGAAAGGAAAAACACGAAAAATATTGCGTAATCTGAGCTATCTCGATTTACACTTTGTAATATCTTTGATATTTATTTTTTGAATATTACGACAGAATATTTTCTGCCAGTTTTAAGAACGTCAAGATTGTATCGGCGGGAAAGATCTTCAAAGTCCTTATTTTTTACTATTACTCTGGAGTTTTTGTCATAAATCTTATCGTACTTGCTAAGTCGAGGCGAGTCTTTTTTTAATCTTACATATTTTGCTTTATCGCCATAATATAGAACAGAATACTTTCTCGGACTGTTTATAACATAAATGTCATGTCCCAATGATTTTTCTTGAATGGTAAATTCCATTAAATCCTGCTGTCCGAATTTGTAGTTGAAATTGAATAACATCTTTGTGCCAAATGCCGATAAAATAGTCATAAATATTACCAAAGATGCAAAAACTGCAAGTCTGTTTTTCTTGATAAGGGATAAAACAATGCCCGAACCCGTCAGTAATAGTAACAATCCACAAAACCACTGGAGTTCTCGGATATCTAAATATATTTGTTCGGGAAGATAATATTTCATAAATAAGGATGCCACAAAAGCAATTAAAAATATTATTCCGATAATCCAAGAAGATATATTTACTGGTTTTTCATATTTGTTTTCAAAAATATATTCTGTCCATAGAAAACCGAGAATATAAGCAATAAATATATATATCGGTAAAATGTAAGTAACTAATTTTGTGCTGGATACGGAGAAAAACAAGAATGTAAAAACGAATGCAATAATGTTAAACCATAAGAATTTGCGTCCGTTTGTCATATTGCCAAATTCTATTTTTTCCCAATTAAAGATTTTTGTTATTCCTATTGCAATTGCTGATAATACATAGGGTATTGTTCCCCACAGTAATGTATGAAAATAGAAATAAAACGGTGCCCCTCTGCCTATTTGGTCAGATGAGAAAAACCTGTTTAAGTGGTGTTTTACTATGTACTCGTCATAAAATAAGGGGTTATGCATTTTTAACATTATAATGTGCCAAGGAAGCACAATCAGTAAAAATAATATTATTCCCGGTATTATGCAAGAAGGTCTGAATATTTTTTTAAATGTCTTATTAAATATACAAACAAAAAATATCACTCCAAATGGAATGACAAAACCTGGAATTCCCTTTGCCAATACTGCAAGACCTGAAAAAATATAAAATAACCACCAAAAATATTTTTGATTTTTAGTTTCAACAAATTGTGTTAAAAAACCTGACAGAACGGAGCATCCAACCAAAGCAGCCAATACTATATCCAAAATGGCATACCTTGCAAGAATTGTAAATTCTATCATCGTTGCTAAAATAAGGGCGGATACAAGTCCGAACCTTTTAGAAACAACTTTCTTCCCTGTGAAATAAACAAAAAGCGTTACAATAAGTGCATAAAAGGCAACCGCAAAACGAGCTGTATATTCATTTACGTGTCCAAATAAACCGAAGGACAATACCTCGCTCCAAAAAAATAGCGGCGGTTTCTCAAAAAAGTATTCTCCGTTCAGATAAAGCGTCATAAAATCTTGCGATTTGAACATATCTCGTGCCATGGAAACATATCGGGTTTCATCAACATCCATGAGCGGATAGTTGCCAATACCGCAAAAATATACAAAAAAGCAAACCAATAATAAACCCGCAAGAATAAAGATATTGTTATGCTTTTTAATAAATTCGTACATGCCTAATCCCAAGTTTCAATATGAAATATTTTAAATTCTATACCCCATACAAATAATTATATTCTCCGAACAAAATATAACAATACCCGCAGACAAAAATTTTTCAAAAAATTTTCCGCCAGAAAATTTCAGGTGAAAGTATTCAAATATCATTACTATTAACATTTAGAAATGTAAAAACGTGTAATATTTTCAAAAAAAATTAAAAAAAATGTGTTTTTTGCTAATATTTTAAAAAAAATATCGTAAATTTCATAAAAAATTCATGAAAAAATGTTATTGATGAAATTTTTGGTTGAATTTTTAAAATATTTACATTTTTTGCCTGCATCGGTTATTTTGACAGAATGAAACGGCACAATATATAATCAATCATAAATGACCTTAGATAAAAAAGGAGAATGAGATTATGAGTAAGACGAGTATTATTGACCACAAGAAGGCTTTAACAAAAGAAGAAATCAGAAAAATTGTAAAAGAAAACAACATTGAATTTATTAAACTTGAATTCTGCGATATTAACGGAACAATGAAAAACCTTTCTATTCCGGCAGAACAGCTTGATAATGCAATGAATAATGAAATTATGCTTGACGGTTCTTCAATAAAAGGTTTCAGAAGCATTGAAACGTCAGATATGTATTTTTATCCCGATTTGAAAACTTTTGCGATTTTACCTTGGAGAAGTGACGAAGAAGTAAAAGTTGCAAGATTTATCTGCGATATTCACAATGCTGACGGAACTCCTTTTGAAGGCTGCCCGAGATGCAACTTGAAAAAGATGATTGCCAAGGCAGAAAAGCTCGGTTATACAATGAATGTCGGACCGGAAGCAGAATTCTTTATATTTAAGAAAGATGAAAACGGCAAGCCGTCATTGAAAACCGATGATGAAGCCGGATACTATGATGCGGCTCCGTCGGATAAGGGTGAAAATCTCAGAAGAATTATGGTAAAAACTCTTAAAGAAATGGGATTTGAGGTCGAAGCAAGCCACCACGAAGTTGCGAGAGGTCAACATGAAATTGACTTTAAATATGCTGATGCTTTGACTACCGCTGACAATATTATGACATTCAAATATGTTGTATCTGCGATTGCGGAACAAAATGATGTTTGTGCAACATTTATGCCGAAGCCGATTTTCGGTATAAATGGCTCAGGTATGCACTGTAATGTTTCACTGTTTAAAAACGGTAAAAACCTTTTCTATGCGCCTGACAGAACATATCAGCTTTCAAGAGAAGCCTTGTACAGTATTGGCGGGCTTTTGAAACACGTAAAATCATTTACGGCAATAACCAACCCAATAATCAACAGCTACAAAAGACTGGTTCCGGGGTACGAAGCTCCAGTTTACTTGGCTTGGAGCTTAGCTAACCGCTCTGCCCTTATTAGAGTCCCTGCGAAAAGAGGTGAAGCAACGAGAATTGAGCTTCGTTCCCCTGATCCATCCTGTAACCCGTATCTTGCATTAACTGTTATTTTGGGCGCAATTTTGGATGGTGTGGAAAATAAAATTGAACCGCCGTTGCAAGTTGAAGAAAATATTTACAGTATGACTAAAAAAGAACGTAAAAGAGCAAAAATCGATTCTCTTCCGGCAAGTTTGGAAGAAGCAGTGGAATTGCTTGAAAAGAACGATATTATAAAAGATGCTCTCGGTGAACACATACTTAATGAATTTCTTGCAACGAAAGAAAAAGAATGCGATACATTCAGAACTTACGTTACACCTTTAGAAGTTCAAATGTATATGCATATAAACTAAGTTTCTACACTAAAAAAAGAGGATATAAAAATGGAACAGAATACTGCAACATCTGCGCCTGAAGTTGTGCTGCAAAAAATTGAGCAAAAAAAAGAATTAAAGAGGAAAATCAGAACAAAAAAAGTTGTTATTTTTACGATAGTACTACTCTTAACACTTTTGGGCGGGTGCTTTTTGGCATCAAGACCGACACTTCTACCTTCCGGAGAAGATTTCGGTGGTCTTATAAATAATGCGGATACAGGTTTTATGATAATTTCAACCATCCTTGTCATGTTGATGACGCCGGCGTTAGCACTTTTTTACGGTGGTATGGTGAGAAAGAAAAACGTGTTGGGAACCATAATGCAGAGTTTTACGGCTCTTGGTTTAGTTTCCTTGATATGGTTCTTGTACGGATACAGTTTGGCTTTTGGCGGAGATATCGGGAATATAATCGGCAATTTTGACTTCGTAATGCTTAAAAATGTAACATTGGCTCCGATAGAGGGTTCAACCATTCCTCATTTGTTATTCTTTATATTTCAGATGATGTTTGCTTGTCTCACTCCTGCCTTAATTACGGGGGCATTTGCCGAAAGATTTAAGTTTAAAAGTTATCTGTTGTTTTTAATTTTGTGGGTAACTTTCATATACTGTCCTCTCGCCCATTGGGTATGGGGCGGCGGTTGGATAAGCAAAATAGGCGGATTGGATTTTGCAGGAGGACTTGTTGTCCATATTGCATCAGGAGCGGCGGCTCTTGCCTGTTGTATAATGCTTGGCTCCAGACGTGGATACAAGTCGGAAAATATGCCTCCACATAACTTGACACTTACCTTTATCGGGTTGATGTTTTTGTGGGTTGGCTGGTTCGGTTTCAATTCCGGCAGTGCCCTGTCAGCCGGTTCACTTGCGGTTACAGCATTTATAAATACGCAGCTTGGTGCTGCTGCTGGTCTGCTTGCGTGGATAGGAGTTGAATTTTTACACAGAGAAAAGGTTACTGTTCTTGGCGGCATGTCAGGTACATTGGCAGGACTTGTCGGAATTACACCCGCTTGCGGTTTTGTTACCCCTGTTGCTTCAATAGCAATAGGGATAATAACGGGCATGGTCTGCTATATACTTACAACATTCAAAGGTTTGTTTAAGTATGATGATTCCCTTGATGTAATCGGTATCCACGGTACGGGCGGCATTGTAGGCTCGATTTTGACGGGAATTTTTGCAACGCTTCTTATAAATGCGGATGGTGCTGACGGTTTGTTGTACGGTGGTCACGAACTGTTCTTTGCACAAATAATATCAACTATAGCAAGTATTGCATTTGCATTCTTCGGAACACTTCTGATTTTATTCATAACAGAAAAGATTTCGGGCTTGAGGGTTTCCGAGTTTGAAGAAATGCAGGGACTTGATATTTCGCAACACGGTGAAAACGCATACAGATTACAAATTTAGCTACTTTTTTAAAAATTCAAAATAAAAGAGGATGTAAATTATGAAAAAGATAGAAGCAATAATTAAGCCATATAAAATTGAAGAAATTAAAAACTCTCTTGTGGAATTGGGTGTCCACGGAATGACGGTAACTTATGTTGAGGGGTTCGGTTCGCAGGGCGGACACAAAGAAATCTATAGGACATCGGAAATTGCCGTAAGTTTTATTCCAAAAATTAAAATAGAAGTCGTTGTTGATGATGAAAAACTTGAAAAAGTAATTGATGCAATAATTTTGCATGCAAAGACAGGCAGTATCGGCGATGGCAAAATTTTTGTTTATAATATTGAAAACGCAATAAGAATAAGGACATCCGAGGAAGGTTCGGTTGCGTTGTAAAAATGAAAAGACTGTTTTTTATCTTTCTTTTATTGCTTGTTTGTTTTCCCGCTATAGCAATAGAAGAAGAACAAGAGCGTTTTGGACCTTTTTCTCTTGAAGCAATCAAGCAATCCCCATACCTTTTTGATTATAAAGGTTTAAGAGGTGAGCTTGAGGCTAAGGGTATCAACATTCAAAGTTCATATTTGATTGACTCTTTTGTTATGAGAAATCGTTCAAAACGCTCTGCAAAAGGTACATATCAGGGGCTTTATAATCTGTCCCTTGAGCTTGATACCGAAAAGCTGAACTGGTATAAAGGCGGAAGATTTTTTATACTCTATCAAGTCGGAAATAGCGGAATAAATTCAATGGACTATTTGGGGACATATTCAGATGTAAACTCATTTGACCCTATGCGTTCAATAAATCAAATTTCGGAGCTTTATTATGAACACAGTTTCAAGGATGATTTATTTAATATTAAAGTCGGTAAGCAGGATGCAAATATGGACTTTCAGGCACTTGATACCGGTTTTAACTTTTTGAATTTGGCGTTTTCCTTTATAGATAATACCCCTATGCCGCTTTTCCCGAGTCAGCAGATGGGGGTTCGAGCAAGGGTGAAATTTCCGCATGATATATATGTTCAGAATGGCTTTTATGACGGAAATCTTGCCATAGGTGCAAATCCCAAAAGCTTTTTTACTGGAAGTAATAATTACTTTAACATTTCTGAAGTGTATAAGCAGACTAATATCGGCGGCAAAGAGGGGAAATATCTGGTTGGCAGTTGGATAAAAACAGGTAAATATGATGCATTTTCTGGCTCAGAAAAGCGTAATAATTATGGGATTTATGGCGGAATAGACCAGAAAATCATAAACAGGTTTGAAGACAAATCAGGCGGGGTAAACCTATTCGGACAATTTGGCTATGCAAGAAGAGGAATCAATGATGTGCCATATTATTTTGGGGTGGGTGCGGTTTTAAACGGAGTTACTCAAAAAAGGAAAAAAGACGCTATTGGTATTGCATTCGGGTGGCATCAATTTGATAAGCAGCTTAAAAAAGCTGAAAATATGACCTCCGAAAAAGTGATAGAACTTTTTTATAAAATACAGCTGACAAACTTTTTGTATATTCAGCCCGACTTTCAATACATTATAAAACCCGGCGGAAATACAAAAGACTCCTTTGCAATCGGCATCAGGAGCGGAATTGCGTTTTAATGAGTTCTGCCAACTTTTCCCCGATGAGTTTATGTCCTTTTTTATCATAATGTAAACCGTCAATGTCTGATGGTGTTACTATTTTATTTACATCAAAATACACACAATGATTTGCGTTTGAGATTTGTCTAAAGATTCTACCAATTTTTCTTGATTTAACAATGCTTTCTTCATTAAACTGAAAACTAAAAAATCCTTCTAACACCTTTTCATCCAAAATAACAGGAGAAACTATTATTATATTTTTGACTTTTTCTTGCGCCAAATCTATCAGCTGCCTCAATCCCTTTTCAATGGTGCCTATACTTATATTGTATTGAAATTGCAAATCATTTGTTCCTACCCAAAGGATAAGAAAATCAATACCATTTGTTTGGGCAATAAATTTTGGATAATGCTTAGACGCTGAGAATAAAAAACCTTTTGGGTTGTTTACAAAACCGGTTCTGTCGCACATTCCTTCATTTATAACTTCGTAATCACTTCCTAAATTTTTCTGTAAAATAGAAGTCCAACGAGTCTCTTCATCAAATCTTGAATTATCTTTCGGATTAAAACCGAATGTATTTGAATCTCCGTAGCAAATAATCTTTTTCATTTTTACCTCTTATCTTCCTTTTTCTTAGTCATCCATATATTCAATTTTGGTAAGAGTATGCCAAGCATTATAGCAGAATATGCAATTCCTGATAGTTGAGCAATATTTAGTTTTCTTAAATTTGCTTTTACGTTACCACCTTGCGCAATTATTTCTTTTTGAGATTTTAACGATACATCTTTAAGCCAATGCCCGATACCTTTACCTTTTTTAGAAATATTAAATAAATTTTTTTGCTTTGAATCTAATATTTGTCCAACCCCTTTGGCTACAAAACCACCCAAAACTAGCCAATTCAAAAAGCCCAAATAATCTCTTACATTAGTTTCTCTGAGTTCTGTTGAATCTTTTGAGGCAAAAATTCTGCCTAAAATTAAAGTTCCGTATATCGTTTTAATAGCATTTCCGCTTGTTGCAGGACCGTCAAACTCTAATTTTTTGATAAAGTCAGCAGGCTTTTTTACCCCCATAACTTTTGTCAACATTAAAACAAAAATTCCGGCGGAAATTATTTTTTTAAGCCATAAACCTTTTTCTGATTTCTTTTCGTTTTTATCTTTCACATTATTTTCGTAGCCGTTTTCGCCGACAAAATTGTCAATTCCTGTTCTTTTTTTGGTTAAATAACGATTTAAATACTGGTTAGTAATTGCAAGTCCCATTGATAAGGGTATTGCAATACCGATTCTCAATTTATTCATTGTTTTTAATTTGGACAAAATTTCGGTTGAATTTTGTTTTGTTACAGTAAAGAAAATATTTTTACCGGAATCAACAATATCTCTAAGTGTATGAGAAAGATTTGCTGTTATCTCATTTTTACCTGACCTTATTGTAATTGTGTTATCTGCACCAAGCAGGTTTATTATTTCATCTTGAATGTCTGATAGCACCTTTTTACTTGAATTTTTATCTAATACCTTATTTGTAATTAAACTTGTTAATTTTTCAATAACAGGTTTTGTTTTATTTTTATCAATATCTGCAAAGTTTCTATTTTCTGCCCCAACTACTCCTATTAAAGAATTAAGCACGTTTTCGACATAACTTCTTGGCGTTTTATTAGATTTGTTGAAAATATCTGAGAATACATTTAAACCGTTGTTGGTTATCCAGGAACCAGAATTTACTTTTACATCAGGATTTAATTTTTTAGAAATAAATTTTGAAGTTAAAATAGCAAAAATTGCTGCAGAAAATTCTGCAATAAAAGTTCCTGTGTATTCTCTAAAGCCCATTTCAATTCCAGCTTGTTTACCCCTGTGATTTGTTTCAACTATAGTTCTCGGGGTATCCATAGCAAATATATCAACGAAAGAGGCATTAAGCATATCGTTATTGCTTAGAGTATAGAGTACATTTGATAATGCGCCCATTTGTCCATTAAAATTTGTATTATCATTAATAATATTGTTTATTTTCATTTCTGTTTCCTATCAAAAACAGGCTCTTGAAATGCTTCTAAGAACCTGATTAATGCTTTTATCTGACCAATTAATTTTATTTACACAAAGTTATAAGCAAGTTCTTCTACACGAAAACTTGCAACAACAATAAATTAAATTGTTCATAACAGAATATCTCATACTTTTTATAAAACCCTAAAAAAAATTATTTGTCAATTAGAAAATGGTATGATAACAAATGTTTACAATATGTTTAGGTATGCCATAAAATTACTTATTTAATTCGATTTCCCAAATACCGCACGGACAAAGTCCTGCACAAATTCCGCAGCCTATACATTTTTCCGAATCAGAAACATATTCAAACTTTCCATTTTCTTTTTCTATTCTTGAAATTGCGTTTTGCGGGCAGCTTTGCTTGCATAAGCCGCAATCTCTACAGTAGCCGCAGCTCAAACATCTGTTTTGTTCGTTATCGCAGTTTGAATTGTAGCACTCGTAGTATTCCGACTTTATCCTGTGTTCGGGAATTACGTCTTTCTCTTTTACGGCTATCAGGGATTCGTTATTAAGGAATTTTATAACGTTTTCGGCGCAGTGTTTCCCGTCAGCTATTGCATTTGTGAATAATCCTGATTTTATGGCATCACCTATTGCAAAGACTTTTGGGTTTTCTGTCTGCATAAATTCGTTTATTTTTACTTTTGATTTTTCGTCCAAATAATCTTTGTTCAAGAAATCGAAAACAGGTCTGTCTCCGACGGAAATAATGACACTGTCTGCTTCGAGAAATCTTCCGTCTTTTAAATATACACCTTCTTCGGTTATTTTTTGAGTGAAGCAGGGGTACAAGATTTTAGCTCCGAGTTTTTCGGCTGCTTTAATTTCCTTTTCAAATGCGGACGGCTCTCTTATATCGATAGCAGTAACTTCTTTTGCGCCTTGTTTATACACCTCGGTAATAACGTCCATAGCTGCGTTTCCTGCACCTATTACAACAACTTTTTCGCCGAGGTCGTATTTCTTTCCGTTTTTGGTTTCTTTTAGGAAATTCAACCCTTTTATCAGTCTTTCGTATCCTTCAAACGGAATAACAACTGCGCCGTGCGCCCCTATTGAAATAACTACTGCATCAAAATCATTTTCTATTTTATTAAATAATTCATTTGTAACTTTTGTTGAAAGATTTATTTTCATTCCGAGATTTTTAAATCTTTCTATTTCTGTATCCAAAATCTCTTTGCTTAATCTTTCTTCCGGAATAACTTGGGCAAGTTTGCCGCCGATTTTGTTATCCTGTTCAAAAATTTCCACTTCATAACCTTTTCTTGCAAGCTGCCAAGCCGTTGAAATTCCGGCTACACCGGCACCTATTACGGCAACTTTTTTAGAAGAAGTAATTTTTGGCGGTTCAACTTTTATATTTTTTGATAAAGACCCCAACATTTTTACATCCATAGGTTCATCAACTTTTAAACGAGAGCAATTATTCAAGCATAAGTTAGGACAAACCTGACCGCATACGCTTGCCGGAAAAGGACTATATTCTAAGACGAGTTCAAGAGCTTCTTTGATTTTTCCTGCTCTTAACAATGAAAATCTTTTTTGGGTAGGAATTTTTATCGGGCAGTTGTATTCGCAGGGAGCAGAGTATGCGTAGTTTTTCCAATTAGGTCTGCGTAGTCTTGAAACTCCTGTTTGAACCAAATCATGAGATTTGAAATCATCTGAAATAAGGTCTGAGAAAATAGAGCCGCCGATTTCTTCCATCCACTTATTTGTCCTGAAAGTTTTGAGCGAGATATTGTTTTGCTTTTGTCTTTCTTCATAAGTTTTGGCAACTATTTTGTGCCATTTTGAAAAGTCACATAATTCTTCATAAAATTCTTCTTGGTTTATTTCTTTTAAGTATGTTTTTAACCCTTCGGTTAAAAAGTCGGTGTCGTTTTCATCTAGGTCAAGCAAGAATACGTCATCAGAAAGGTTTTTAATTCCGCCTCTTACATATACAATACCGCCAACCATACCGACGCAAGCTCTGTCTCCAAGTACGGATGGCATATCTTCGCATCCCAAGCCGCAAACAACGGCTATGCCGCCGCCCATAAATTCAAAAGAAAATGAGCCTGTCGATTTTAGAACCCAAAGTTCCGGTGCTTCAAATTTCGGGTCTTTTTTCATCAATGCCCCGGAACGTGTACCAACATTTCCTGCAACATATATTTTGCCGGATGCGGCACAATGTCCGGTCGTGTCACCGCTATCACCCAAAACAACAATTTTTGCTCCGGAATTTAACCAACCTGTATCTGCAGGAGCAGAACCGTTTATATAAATGTTTGTACCTTTTACTCCCATTGAGCCTGTACGCTGACCGGGGTTGGTTATATGAAAAGTTAATTCACTTCCGTCTTTTCCCCAAACAGAGCCGCCGATATTGTGCTGACCGCAAGCATCTATTTCAAAATCATTAACCCCTTCTTCTATTGCAGACCAAATTTCCTGCATTAAAATTTGGGTTGATTTTCTTTCATTATTCTCAAGTGTATTTATAATCTTTTTCATCTTTTCACCGTTAGCATACATATTGTATTGCAAGTCTTTCTGCCACATTTTTGTCCACGCAGACAAGTGCGTCGCTTCTTCCTACAGGCAAAGTTGAGTTTCCGACAGGAGCAAGAAGTTTTTTAAGTTCAATATCAGTTGCACAAATGTAATTGACGATATTTTGAGCAACCGTATCTACATCGAGCCTTTGCATAAGTTTAGGATTTTGTGTCGTTATTCCGATAGGACAGCAGCCTGTATTGCAAGCATTGCATTTTCCGAAATCATTTCCCACGCAACCTGCTATTTGTAATATCAACTTTCCTATAAATACGCCGCTTGCGCCAAGACAAATCATTTTGAACGTATCTGCTGCGAGGTTTCCGTTCATACCGATTCCGCCGCCTGCAAAGATAGGAATTTGTCCCTGCTTGCCTTGATGAACTGCAGCAAGGTAACAATCTCTCAGTTTTGATACGATAGGGTGTCCGGTGTGGTTAAGAGATATTTCGTGTGCTGCACCTGTTCCACCCTGTAAACCATCGATAAAGAAACCGCCAACGATGTTATACGGATCTCTGAGTAGGTTGTTATAAACATTTACGCTAGTTGATGAAGCCGCAACTTTTATCGCAACCGGAACTTTGAATTTGAAAGCGCAGTTCATGGATAAGAACATCTTTTGAACGCTTTCTTCGATTGAGTATAAGCCTTGGTGATTAGGCGGGCTTAGCAAATCGGCTTTTGGTACGCCTCTGATTTCTTGAATTAGTTTTACATTCTTTTGCGCCATAAGAAGTCCGCCGTCACCGGGTTTTGCACCTTGTCCGATTTTTATTAAAATACCTGCCGGATCTTCTTGCATATAGGGCATAGAATTTATAATTCTGTTCCACCCAAAATGACCTGATGCAATTTGCAAAATCATATATTTTAGGTATTTTGAACGCAACAATTTGTCGGGAATGCCGCCTTCACCTGTTGCCATTCTTATCGGAATGTGTTTGACTTCATTCAAATATGCTGTTGCAATTGCTATAGCTTCCCACATTCTAGGGGATAAGGCACCAATGGACATATCGGAAAACATGATTGGGTAAATAGACGTATTAGCGGGGAGATTTTCCGTTTGGTTTTCCTGTAGTTCACCATCTACAACCTTAAAATCAAGATTATCCGCACTAACCACTCTGCCAAGTGTAGTTCTAAGGTCAAAAGTATGCCTTATTGCATCCAAAGAGGGGTCAGTCATTTGTGAAATTCTGCCCACTTTGATTTTATCTAATGTTCTGCCTTCCGTATGGAGATTACTTCTTCCGCCACGTTTTACCGAGTCTGCTGTTTTGGCTCTGTATCTTGTACCAAAAATTTCCGTTTTGTTCCTTGTGATTTTGATTGCACCGTTAGGGCAAACCTTTGTGCAAATTCCGCATCCTCTGCAAAAATGTTTTTCGTCAATTACCTGTTTGATTACCGGAATTGCCTTTTGTGTTTCATCAATTTGAAAACCTTCTTCGTTAGAAATTGCTCTAACTTTTTTCCTTTTTTGTACATCTACTTTAATTGCACCGAACGAACATGCGGCAACACAATGACCGCAAAGCATACATTTTTCACTGTCATACTCTACTATCCAAGGCAAATCATCTTTTGAAATACTGTTTATGTTTACTGTTGTCATTGGGCTATCCTTTGAATATTCAAGTCATTGTCCACTATAACGAGTTCTCGCTCATTCGTATAAATATCTTTTGTTATATCTCTGTCGGGCAAAATTTCGTTTGCGCCGCAAACCTCTGAGGTCATAACAACAATATCGTTATCTTTGCAAACTACCGTCGGTCTTAATTTTTTGGAGTCGATTACATTAAACATAACTCCGTCCGGAAGTACGCCGATGGTTGTATTAGGTCCGTTTATTTCAAGATTTGAGAGGGAAGACTTAATTCTTTCCAAGATATTTTTGTCTTTTCTCTTTTCCATATCTTCAAACGACAACGGGGTTAAAACGTGCTTGTAATATTTTAATGGCCATTTTAATATTTTGTGTACATAATGGAGGGTGTACAGAAAGCACTGTGAATCGCTTTCAAAGCCGATATAACCCCGATGAAGTTTTTGCTGAAGGAGTTTATTCTTTTCATAAAAGGTGTTTTCGCCGTTTGTTAGAGTTGTGTATCCCTGCAAAAAAAACGGGTGTGCAGCATAACGAACTATATCATAGTTCGTGTTTTGTCTGCACTGAACCGTAATAATTTTTGCACTGAGATTTATATCTTCACTCCAGAGATTGAAATATTTACCGATATCATTGGGATTGCCTATCTCTTTCAGAGAAATAACATCTTCCCAAAATGAATATACATATCCCTCATCATTTTTTTCTAAATATGAGCGGAGTTTTAACCTTGTATCAAGTAAAAGGTCTTCTTTTTCTTCCCTTGTTGCATTCTTGTAGTTTTTCGGGTATTGGAAAACTTCAAAAACGTAGTTTGGCATAGTCTCAATTTCAAGAGAACTGTCCGGAAAAACCTCCATATTATACTGAAATACCCTTGTGAAACCTATCTGATGAAGTAAGTCCTCGGCATATTTCATTCCGTCGTCACTGACTGCCATGGATAATATCGGCAGGTTTTTGTAGTTTTCAAAAATTCCGCCCAAGTCCTGCATAACAAGAGCAAAGCCTGAGTTGTCGTGCCCTTTTTGTTGCGAGCGCATCAACTTCAGTACCATAGATGGGTGAATATATTTTTTTGACTTAATTGAACCAATTCTGCACATACTTTAATTTTCGTACCACAAAATCGCATCGTCAATTTTAATACGGTATTAAGTTTTCTAAAGTTTTTAATTTTTTTATTTTTTTTGACAAAAATGACGATTTTTTTCAAATTTTTTTAAAAAAATATCAGAAAAAATATATTTTTGGCAGAAAATAGTCCAAAAAATTAAAAAAATGCAAAAAAAAATATGCTTTTACACTTGTTAATAAATAAAATTACTGGTGATTTTTTTGAAAATTTTTTATCATTGTGAATGGGTTACTTTCGGAAAAGAAATTATGGTTATAAGTTTTACAAAAATGAATGGGTTGGGAAATGACTTTGTTATTCTAGATTACAAGGATTTTCTGAAAACTAACCTCAAGCCGGACGAGCTTGCCAAAAGGCTATGTGACAGAAATTTTGGCATAGGTGCAGATGGCTTGATAATTGTGAACCCCAATACCGATAAGGCTGATATTTCGTGGATTTTTTATAATTCCGATGGTTCAATTGCGCAAATGTGCGGTAACGGGATGAGGTGTTTTGCCAGATATGTATATGATAAAAAACTAGTAGATAAAAAAGAGTTTTCTGTTGAAACAAAAGCCGGTATAATTATTCCCCAAATCATTTCGGAAACCGAAGTGAGAGTAAATATGGGGCAGCCGATTTTGGAGCCTGCTCGTATTCTGGTTGACAGTAAAAGCAATCTTGATATTCCGTTTGTAATTGACGACAATGTCTTTCTCTTAAATACGGTCAGTATGGGAAATCCGCATTGTGTTATTTTTGTTGAGAGCGACAGTAAAAATCTTGCCTTGAGATATGGCGAAAAAATTGAAACAGATGCTATGTTTCCCGAAAAAACCAACGTCGAATTTGTCGAAGTTTTGTCGAGAAATGAAGTTACGATAAATGTTTGGGAAAGAGGCTGCGGAATAACGCTTGCCTGTGGAACGGGTGCCTGTGCAACTACTGTAGCCGGAATTTTGAACGGATATCTGAACAATAAAATAAAGGCAAATCTTCCGGGCGGAGCATTGAATATTGAATGGCAAGGCAACTCTACCGATACAAACCACAACGTTTATATGACCGGCAGAGCTGATTATTCGTTTGTTGGGGAAATAACGGTATAAACCATTATCCAAACAGTTTTTCAAACCTTTCCATTGCTTCTTTTGTTTTTTCTAAAGTATTAAACGAAGTCAAGCGGAAGTATTTTTCACCGTTTTTGCCAAAACCTGCTCCGGGTGTACCTACTACACCTGCTTTAGTTAAAAGTAAATCAAAGAAGTCCCAAGAATTCAGATTGTTGGGACATTTCAACCAGATGTACGGAGAGTTTTTGCCGCCTGTATATTTAATATTCAACCTATCAAGCGTATCAGCGATAACTTTTGCATTTTGTTTATAATAGTTCAAATTCTCTTGAATTTGTTTTTGCCCTTTATCTGTGAATACCGCAGCAGCGCCTTTTTGCACGATATAAGGTACACCGTTGAATTTTGTCGTTTGCCTACGCAGCCACATTTTATTCAGGCTCATATTGTCAAAGACTAATTCCTTAGGCACAACAGTATAGCCGCATCTTGTGCCGGTAAAGCCTGCCGTCTTTGAGAATGAACAAAATTCTATGGCGCATTGTTTTGCACCGTCAATTTCATAAATGCTTCTCGGCAAATTTTCATCAGAAATAAAGCTTTCGTATGCTGCATCAAAGAGAATTATTGCTCCATTTTTGTTTGCATAATCTACCCATGCGGAAAGCTGCTCTCTGTTATAAACTGCACCTGTGGGGTTGTTGGGCGAACATATATAAATCAAATCACATCTTTCTTCGCAGTCTGGCACAGGCAAAAAGTCGTTTTCTTCATTTGCGTTGATATAAAAGATTTTTCTGTTTGCCATAATGTTTGTATCGACATAAACCGGATAAACCGGATCGGGAATAAGTACTGTATTATCCTTGTCAAAAAGGTCTAATATGTTTCCGAGGTCGCTTTTTGCTCCATCGGAAATAAATATTTCGTCTAAAGCGAGAGTTACGTTTCTGTTTTGGTAATAATTTCGGATAGAAGTTTTTAAAAAGTCGTAGCCTTGTTCGGGACCATAGCCTTTAAATGTTTCTTTTTTACCCATTTCATCGACCGCACTGTGCATAGCCTCTATAACTGCAGGGCACAAGGGAAGTGTTACATCACCTATGCCGAGCTTTATTATTTCTTTATCAGGGTTTGCTGTCGCAAATTCATTTACCTTTTTTGCGATAGTGGAAAAAAGGTAACTCTCATTTAGATTTTTGTAATTCTGATTGATATTCATATTTTGACCTCACATAAAATTGAACTTTTTGTGCAGAACGGTTCAACCTCGTCAAAAGCAGAATACATTTATGAATTAAGTATATCATAAAATTAAAAAAACTAATACAATTATTCTTTTTTTATTGTGCTGTAAAAGATTTGAGACAGATTATACGGAAATATTTTGGTTGCACTTTATTCGACTATTTCGCAAATAATAGCTTTTCTTCCTTCTATTATATGTTTACCTGAGAAATTGCCATAATCAGTCAAGGGGTGGGTTTCAATAACTCTTAATTTAGTTCCTCTGGGTAAAATTCTTTCTCCCATGCTATCTGCTCCTGTCCAGTCACTTGGTACAATCGCTTTTTGTTTGCCTGACGTTTTTATAATTAAAAAGTTTTGATGTTTAACAAATGGTCCTCCAAAGTCATCTACATTATATATAAAGCCATTTCGTGTTGTACAAGACATGTACCCCTTATCTGAAATTATGTCTCCTGCTTTAAATTCTCCGGCATGATTGGTACCTCTTATCAGAGTTGTGTTTTGACCTAATTGTCTTTGATGAGAATCAAAAAATGATACTACTTCTTTAGCTTTGTCGCTTAAAGGTGCAGATTTTCTTAAACTGTTATTTACTGCTCCGCTGTTTTCAAATGTCTTTTGATACCAATCCATTATTGATGCACCATATTTTATGTCAGATTCAAGCTTTAGTTCCGGTTCCATTTTTAGCATACGAGGCATAGTTTTTTCTGCTTTACCTGCATATTCAATAATTTCCATTGGATAATTTTTGTGCATTGCCCTGCCAATTGCGCTTTTAGGTACATTGTTTAAGTCCACATATCTAAAAGCATCTCCAGAAAAGGTAAGTTTTACGGTTTTCAGCCTGTCCTGTAGCATTCTAAAAACACTTCTATAACGTTCATCCATCATATATTCGTAAAATTTGTCTATGTTTTCCCTTAATATGGGATTTCTTATATCTTCTTCTGTTAAGCCGAATTTTCCTTTAATTTGACATAGCTTTTCTTCAAGAGTTAATATGTTTGTACCTTTGGTGGCTATGGGCTTTAGTGCGCCGACCTCAGAAGCTTTTGCAGAAGTTCCCGAAACTTTAACTTTATTTTTTATTTTTTCAAAAAACTTTGCAGCTGTTGCAGAATTTCTTACTGCAAAAAATACCAAAGTCCCAAGAGCTATAGCGCCAATAGTTATGCCAAGTTTATGTTCTTCAAAAAAACTTTTTTCATCAAAATGGGTAGCCTGTTTATTTGCGGATGATGTATTGGCGATAAGTTCAGGCAAATTATCAGCCTTTTTCGTATTTTTTCTAACGGCGCAATTTCCGTTAATAGCAGTATCCGCTGACTTTTGTACTTTTTCTATGCGTGAAGCCATACAAACATCCCTTATAATTACCCTTGTACTTATATAAAGTGTTTTTTTGCTGAAAAATTGCCAAGCTGATTTTTGATGCAAATATGATGCAATATCCCTCAAATTTCTTATTTGTTTTGCAATTTTCAAAAATATTTCTTGACGAAAAGTTTTGTTTCGGCTACATTATATAAGTGAAAGGGTTTTAAGCCCCCATCGTCTAGAGGCCTAGGACACCACCCTTTCACGGTGGTGACGGCGATTCGAATTCGCCTGGGGGTACCATTTTAAAGAAGTCGTAAAGACTTCTTTTTTTGTTGCGGTAGCACCCCCTGCGAATTAGAATTTGTAATTTCGTTTGGTTCAAACAAAATTACACGATTAGCTTTGCATCCACGGCAGTACGGTTCGTGCAACTCACCTACTGCCGTAGAGAATTCGCCTGGGGGTACCATTTTAAAGAAGTCGTAAAGACTTCTTTTTTTGTTGCGGTAGCACCGCAACGTAGTGGGTAGACTGATAAATTAAAAACAATGATTGGTAGCCAAAGCCGTGCGGTAGCACTGCCACGCAGTGGGAGGGCTGATAAATTAAAAACAATGATTGGTAGCCAAAGCCGTGCGGTAGCACTGCCACGCAGTGGGAGGGCAGAACTTATAGTACATTTCAAAGCTGTACGGATGCAACTGCTTGGGCAGAGCTTGTACAATGTTATGGGGTGAAGGACAGCGACATTGTATAATGTGGAGTAACAATTTCTATATCCAACAAAAAAGCCCCGATTATGGGGCTTTTTTTATTATTATGATGTTTATTAATTTTTCTTGGCGGGAGTTACTCTTACGCCATCTACAACTTCAAAATAATTTGAATCCAATGTTTCGGATATTCCTGATATATGTGATATTTCCCCGCTTATTGATTCAATACAAACATTATCATCTGGATTCTTTTCAATGCAGTCACAAATAGAACCGTGGAATTTTGTGAATCTGATAAAGTCTTTTGTATGATTTTTTGCTGCATCTATAAGTATACGGTCTGCATTTTCAGCAGCTATATCAATACCCTGACCAGTTACGGGATTATATGAATCTTTTTTTATTGTGATAACTGCGCCGGGGTTGCTTGGGGTGGTTTCCTTGTAATATAAATTTAAACCGTTTTTCAATGAAATTTTATCGCCAAAGAATGCTAAACATTCAGGTTTGGAAGCATCTTTTTTTTCTTGATACCAGTATTCGTGAACATCCGGCTTGAAGTTTGCAAATAGAGATTCTTCAATGTTAATAGTAGCACCGTTTGACGCTTTTATAGTAACCATACCGTCTTTTTTTTCTGTAACTACTGGTGATGATACAGCACTAACTGCATTTGCCATAAACAATTCCTCCTAAAATATCCTTAACTAAAATTACCCATGATAACTTATTTACTTACCATATTGCAATAAAGTATTTTTTGACAAAAAAATTGCCTTTGGGTTTAATAAATTAAAAAATAGGCAGGTTTTATTATGTGTTACAGACGCAGTATTATTGCTATATTACAATTTCATATTATCCAATGAAACTCTTTTCAGCTGTCCCCTGATTCTTGCTAGCTCGACATTTGCAACGCTTGCGGCAGTTTCTACGGGCGAAATCCCTTTTGTTATAACGTCTATGTTAGGAAAAATCTTTCCGCACACAATGTCGCCGCAAGGAAATTCCAATTTTGTCCGCCAGCTTTTTATGGTTGAGGGATTTATTCCAAGTGCCTTAGCTAACTCGATTTTTTCGTGAACGGTTGCCTGTTGTATATTGGATGCCATTTGCCCAATTGTGCCTTTTACAACAGAAGCCTTTTGCAGGGGATTGACACCGAAAGGATGTTTTATATTTGAAATAGGCTGCAGCTTCAATATTGTTCCTCCAAGCCGCATACTAATACAAATCTGCCGAGTTTTTCAACTTCGCAATAATTTTCAAGCGATTTTACAAAGCATTCGCTTTCGCAAAAACCGCCGGAGAGATATATTTTTTCGGGCTTTTGCGCAAAATTCCACGCATTAAAGGCTATTCCGTGAATGTATTTTGCTATGGCGGTTTCGACATTTTTTGTTTTTGATATTTCGTCCATAATTTTTTCCATTCCGAAAACACCGCATGTGACGGGATATTTGTCTTTATTGGCTTTCAGGGTTTGTGCATCAACGTTATAGAATTTGCAAAGCATTTCTATCGTCGCTCCCGTTGCACTTGCGCAGGCGGTATTCCAGTCGAGCTCTTTGTATTTGCCGTTTTTAAAACTTACCCACTTTGTATCCCTGCTTCCGATATCAAGGACGGTCATTGTGGACAACTCAGGACGAAGTTTCTTGACTCCGTATGCGAGAGCAAGAATTTCATTCTCAACCTCAATGCCATCTTTTAAATAATCATTGGACATGTGCCCCGTGCCGCCGTCGAACTTTGTATCCAGTTTTGAGATTTCGGACGACCTTATAATATAAAATTTTTTGTTTTCACTTTCACAAATTGGCTTTAATGAGGCCATGGTATCTCCATTGGTTGCCATAATTTTACTGAAACTCGTTCCCGCATCAATATACAACATCAGCCTAACCTCATATATGCTTGGATTTTTGCCTTAGTGGAGTTTGTTGCATAATCATCAACATCGATAAACAGTCCGCCGTATTTTTTGGCGAGATATTTTGCCAGTTGCATTTTATTGCAAAAAGTCTGTGCAAAGAACACTGTCGGAAGATTTTCGTCAACATACATTTCAAGTTCGGTATCGGCAGGCCTGCCTGCTTCTACGCATCTTGTCCAGCCAAAGACATGTGTTTCATTCGGGAACAGTTTTAAAAATTCAAAGTCATTCGGCGGCACACCCCAAAAGCCAAATTGTGGCTTGCAGTACGTGTATTGAGTATTATCTTTTTCAACGATATTTGCGGTGATTTTTGTTATTTTCTCCCCCAAAGGCAGATTACTTGTGGAAATCGGAATACTTATGGGGGCATCATTGTAGTTTTCATTCGTGGAAAATACCATATTGTAACCCATATCCTTTAGTATTCTTGAAACAAATCGCCCTGAGTCGCATTTTTCCTGCCCAACAGAAGCGATTATTACATCTAAATCATCTTTAAAATGAATAGCATTATCCATAATGTTAGAAATGATTTTGCAGGTTGTATCAGGGAGAATGCTTGTCTTTTTTGCGCCATGGAGCATGCATAAGTCTACAAACTCATCGTTTGGGTATTTTAAGCGGTATTCTTTAATTATCTCAGGCTTAGGTACGCCCCAAAAGCCGATTTTTTTCTTGCCCATAGTTTAATAATACATTTTTACTGCGTCTTTAACCTGCTTGAGAACTTCTTTTGCTCTTTGCCTTGCTCTGTCCGAACCATCAAGAATAATTTCTCTCACCAAATTCGGCTTGCTTTGAAGTTCCAATCTTTTTTCTCTTATTTCTTTGAAGTATTCGTTTACAATACCGCATAATTCACGTTTGCAATCGGCGCATCCTCTGGTTGCTGATTTGCATTCTTGAGCAACCGTTTCAATCTTTTCGGGTGCAAATACTTTATAATAATCAAATATAACTTCACATTCGTCAGGATGTCCGATATCGGTTTTTCTCATTCTTGAACGGTCGGTAATGCCACTCATTATGCGTTTTGAGGTATCTTCTTCGGTATCCGAAATTTTTATATCATTGTGGAAAGATTTGCCCATTTTTTGTCCATCAACACCTTTGAACAGAGGTACTTCGGTCAATTTTGGTTTAGGCTCTTTGAATAATTCGACTCCGTAGATGTTGTTGAATCGTCTTGCTATATCTCTTGAAATTTCAAGGTGTGCAAGCTGGTCGCTTCCTACCGGAACATAGTCGGCATTCATCGTGAGAATATCTGCAGTCATTAAAACAGGATATCCAATAAGTCCGTAACTGCAAATATTAGATGGCTTTTCTTCCGTTTCGCTGTCTCCCCTGAGAATTTTTACCATATCTTTAAGCGTAGGATCACGCTCAACCCAGTTTTGCGGAGTTACCATACTCAAATATACGTGAAGTTGCGCAATTTCCGGTACTAATGATTGCAGATATATTGTTGATTTTTCAGGATTTATGCCAGATGCTACCCAATCAAGAACAACATTTTCAACATCGGCTCTGAGTTCGTCAGTCTTATCAAATTTCGTTGTCAATGCATGCCAGTCCGCAACAAAGTAATAGCAGTCGTAATCTTTTTGAAGATTTATCCAGTTTGTCAGGACTCCCAAATAGTGCCCGAAGTGGAGTTTTCCTGTAGAGCGCATGCCCGATACGATAAGACTTTTTGACATAATTCCCTCATATAATTTCTACAAGGATAATTTTAGCATAAAAAATCTTCATAACGTTCGACGATTTTTATTTTGTCTGCATTTATGGCATCTTTGGTTACATCTAAGACGGTTTTGTTCTCTCTTATTGCATAGATTGGGATATTTAATTCAAGCCCTTTAAATACCGGCGTCGAACCGAGAGAATTGTATGGCATAAGTATGCCTTTTAAACCTTTTGCAACGATGTCATTATCTTGTTTTTTTTCTATTGGAATAAGTTGCGGGGCATTGTATAACCCCAAAATTATACACGGCAAAAATGTTGGCGTAATATATTCTGCAGCTGCTTTGTCTGAAACTCTTTTGCTTGAAATGGTGACATTTTTAAATGCGGGTGCGTGCGCACAAGGAACAAGAAATTCTCTCGTTAAAAGGTGCGATATAACTGCCTCTACTCCGCCAACAATATCTATTCCGCTGCCGTTTGAGTATTCTTCGTCATCTTCATCGTCTTGAAAAAGACAAACAGGGGCAAGTGCGTTGCAGTCGTTTTGAATGAGCCTGCCGCCAGCCTCAATAAGAGTTTCGGGATATTTTATATTTCCTGTTGAAATTCCCGCTTCACTTTCTAAAAATTCAATGCCGACTTCTTGAGAGGTTATTAAATATTCCGTTTCAATTCCGTAAACGCTTTTTATTGCACCAAGAGTGTTTATGTGGATGTTTAAAACATCTTTGGGAATGGCTTTGTCAAAAATTACTCCGATTTTATTGGCTTTTGTGGGGCGTAATGCGATTTTTTCTTTGAAAAATAAATCAAGAGCGTACCCTTCCGTGTAAAGCATATTGTCGTTTATTGCCGAAAAACAAGCAGCATTAACAACGTTAGGATTTACAATAAGGGTGTATTTTTCGGAAAGTTTGCGGGCATAAGCGCCAGCATCTCCTGCGTATCCGCCTATGGATGCGCCAATACCCGTTGGAACAATAAATGCTAGTTTATCCATTCTGACGCTTTTTCGTATAAATCGCTATCCATATCGAAGTTTGAGTACACGTTTTGAACATCATCATGATTTTCGATGCTGTCCATCAATCTCAAAAGATGTTTTGCATCATTTTCATCGGTGATTTCAATTGTGTTTTCAGCGTTTCTTGTGACTTCATAAGAGGCGAGCTCGTATCCTGCAGCTTGAAGTGCTTCTGATACGGCTTGAAGTTCTGTCGGTTCGGTAGAAATTCTGTATTCTCCCTCTTCTTCTGAAAAATCAGTTGCGCCCGCTTCAAGAGCTTTTTCTAATAGTTCATCCTGATTTATGCCGTCTTTTTTAATTGTAATAACACCTTCTTGTTTGAACATCCAACCAACGCATCCTGTTTCGCCAAGGTTGCCGAGGTTTTTGTTGAAATAACTTCTGATATCACCTGCGGTACGATTTCTGTTATCTGTTAGTGCTTCTATGAATACCGCCACTCCGCCCGGACCGTATCCTTCGTATGTCATTTCTTCAAAGTTTTCACTATTGGCGCTTCCTGATGCTTTTTCTATAGCTCTTTTTATGTTGTCTTTGGGAAGTCCTGCTGCCTTTGCTTTGTCAACTGCAGTTCTGAGTCTGAAGTTTGCGCTTAAATCCGGACCGCCTAATTTTGTTGCGACCATAATTTCTCTTGAAAATTTAGCAAATTCAACGCCTCTTGCGGCATCTATAGATGCTTTTTTACGTTTAATTGTTGCCCATTTTGAGTGTCCTGACATAGTATATTCCTTTATCTTATCTGTGCTTTCTTTTTACTTGACCGCCTTCTACCTCATGTGCACTTGTAATTGCGAGAAAGGCTTTGGGATCAATTTCGTGAACTATTTCTTTTAATTTTGTAATTTCGAGTCTTGTAATTACGCAATAAATTATTTTTTTATATTCTCCTGTGTATGCGCCTTTTCCGTCTATAAACGTAACACCTCTTTTTAATTCGTCAAGTATTACTTTGGATATTTCATCTGGAGTCGAGGTGATAATCATAACCGTTTTTGCTTCATCAATACCTGACATTACAAGGTCGATACATCTGTAGATTAAGAAATAGGCAAGTATTGATAATAATGCTCTGTCTATTTCAAAAACAAAAGCGGCTGCCGTAAATATAAATATGTTTATGAACATGACAATTTCACCTGTGGAAAACGGTAATTTTTTGCCTACAATAAGTGAAACTATTTCCGTTCCATCTAATGAGCCGTTATTTCTTAGTATCAAACCGCATCCGATACCGACAACAATCCCGCCGAAAATTGCGGCAAGATACATGTTTTCCGTTATATTAGGTGTGGTGTGGAATATCGTGACAAAAATCGATAACATTGCGTTTGAATAAAGTGAAAACAGGACGAATTTTCTGCCCAGAACCGTATATCCCAATGCCAAAAAGGGTATGTTTAAACAAAAAGTAAACAAACCGAGAGGCAAACCGGTTAAATAACTGGACATAATGGATATACCTACTATTCCGCCGTCAATAATTTCGTTCGGAACCAAAAAACTCTCCAAACCAAAACCGACAATGGCAGAACCGAGCGTCAAAAACAAAAGCCTTTTGATTAGGAGTTTAAAGTTGTATGCCGGTTTTTCCATCGTGTTTTGCGGCATTACTCTTCATCCTTTAATTTTTGTGTTTGAAAATGAATTATCGAATTTATGACTTCTTTCAGAGTAGTTGCCCTTTCTTGCGGCTCAAGATATTTGAGCATTTCTACTGCTGAATGAACTGTTTCAAATTCATCATACCATCTGCGGCGCACCGGAACGTATTCTTCGTTGATTTCTTCAACAAAATCGTCCATGTGTTCAATGTCTCTGTTTGACATAACCATTTGTATGAGGTCAGCTGCTATAGAAAGTTTGACGTCATCATCGGCAAACTCTAAAGCCTTCATTACCAAGCTGAGGTCTTCTTCCTTATCATACCAACGTTCAAATTTTTTTTCTTCAGACATAGTTTTCCTCTTGTCATTCATTTTACAATAAAAAATGCCCAACGAAAAGTAAATTTATATAAAAATTTTTTACCTAGCAAAAAAATTTTTTTCAGTGTTTACTATCAGTAGAATAAACAGAAGGAGTTAAAATAATGCAAGTTAGTGCGATTAACAATCAAAATTTTGGTGCCAAGATGGCAGGCGATTATATGGAAATAATGACAAGTGCGATACAAAACGGTTTTCCTCGTGCAAGAGCGAAAAGCATGCTTAAACAATTGCAACGCATGGCTGATGACGTGGTTATTACATTCAAAAAGCCCCAACAAGGTTCTTTGACCGGCTATGTTTCAGTTGGCGCACCAAATAGTCATGGCGCTTGGAGAAGTGAATGGTCAGGTGTTGATATGGATATCAGACCTGTTTTGATGGATAGAAGAAATGTTTTTGCAAAATATGTTGAAGCAGCAAAAATGCTTTCTTCAGCAGATTTTAGACACAATAACGGATTTTATACTATCGCATAAGCCTATTCAAATAATATTTTTAAAAAGGAAGTCTGCGGATTTCCTTTTTTTAGTGAGACAAAATTTCTCATCATATTCGTTGCTCCGACAGAATCACCCGCTTTGTTTAGTGCTCTTGCGTAGTAATAGTAAACATTTTCGTTCTTTTTATCCTTGGCAAGTGCGGTTTTGAAATCGGCAATGGCTTCTTGGTATCTGCCCATAGCGTAATAAATCCTGCCTCTTATTTCATATTCATAACTGCTGTCAGAGTACATTGTTATTGCTTTGTTTATGTATGTAAGCGCTGCGGAATTGTTTGAAGTTTTCAGTGCAGTGTACGCTTTTTGCATGTACAGTTTAAAGTTGTAGCCAGATTCTAGCGGTTCAAGAATTTTGTTTGCATTATCAAAATTTTCTTTTATGAAATATATTTCAGCAAGTGTTCTTGCCGCATAATAATTGGTTGTATCACTTTTTATTATATCTATAATACTTTCAATATTTTGAGATTGATAATATGATGCCGCTGCCTGAACATTTATAACTGCTGCATTATTTTTTTCAACGAATGACTCTTTTCTCATTTTTTCAAGAGTTTTTTCCATTTCCGAATATCTCCGCTGATATAAATTTACAAGAGCGAGGTTGTTTAGAATTATTGACGAGTTAGGGCTGATACTGTCTGCCTGTTCGAGATATTTTCTTGCCAAAATATAGTCTCTCAAATCGATAAGTGCCGCACCTGCATTGTTTGCTGCTTGAAAATTCTGGGGATTAGATGACAAAACTTTCAGATATATTTTCAGCGCTGCGTCATTTTGCCCTGATTTTTTTAACTGGTTTGCCCTGTTGATTTCGCTGTTTGAGGTATTTTGGTATATTTCCGTAAGAAGAACTGTTTGTGTATATTTTTCATCCATTATCATATTTATGTTTTTAAACAACAGTTGGTAATCAACATCTTTTGAAGCCTCAAAAAGTTCGATTACGGCATTGCGGATGTTTTGATTGTCCTTTTCAAGCTTTGTGCTATAGAAGTCAATTTTGTAATTATCAATGGCGTTTTTCTTTTGTTGTGCCTGAGTATAGTATTCAAGAGCTTTTGTATAGTTTTCTTCTTTTCTGTAAGCATCTCCCATTCCCGCATATAAAAATGCGCAATCGGGATATGAATGTATCCCTCTGGTGAAGGTGCTGATTGCGGATTTTGTGTTATTTTTATACAGTTGGGAATATGCCTTTGCATAAATTGCTTCAGCCGTTTCAGCTGATGCGGCAATAGCATTTTCTCCGACCAGTAATAACATAGCAATTAAAATTAAAAATCTTTTCATATTTGACCAAATGTTAAATTTTATAGACAATAATTATTATAGACTATAGGTGAAAATTTATGAAAAATATTAACAAATATGTAGAGCATACTTTATTAAAGCAAGATGCAACAAAAGAAGAATTGGAAAAACTTTTTATTGAAGCTAAAAAATACGGTTTTCTCGGTGTTTGCGTAAATCCTGTCAATGTTAGAATGGCAAAGGATGCGCTTAGGGGTACGGATATAAAAGTAGTTACGGTTGTGGGCTTTCCTTTGGGTGCCACATATTCGTCCATAAAGGCGCAGGAAGCAGTCATTGCGGTTGATAACGGCGCTGATGAAATTGATATGGTGATGAATGTATCTGCGCTTAAAGATAAAGAATACGGCATTGTCTTGGACGATATAAAAGCTGTTGTTGCAGATTCTTCAAAACCGGTTAAAGTTATAATTGAAACAGATTTGCTTACAAAAGATGAAATAGCGAAAGCGACTGATATTGTCGGCATGTCGGGTGCAAAATTTGTAAAGACGTCAACCGGCTTTGTGAAAAACGGTGTGGGGGCAAAGGTTGAAGATGTTGCGCTAATGTCTGAAATTGCAGGCAGATATGGTATTCAAGTAAAAGCATCAGGCGGTATTAAAACCTATGAGGATGCCAAAAAACTGATAGAAGCAGGTGCATCCCGTTTGGGAACCAGTTCGGGAGTTAAAATTGTCGAAGGAGCAAATCTTGAAGTATAGTTACCTGGGTGCCTTGCATGTGCATTCCACCTATTCGGACGGAAGAAAAGATGTTGACTATATTGTTAAGCAGGCTGCAAAAGCGGGTTTAAAGTGGGTAATTATTACTGACCATAACTCTCTTGAAGCGTTAACCCATGAGGGGTTTCACAATGGGGTTTGTGTTATTGCGGGTTGCGAAATCACGCCTCCGACCGCAAATCACCTGTTGGCTTTTGATATAAAAGAGCCTATTGATTATGAAATAGGGGTAAAAAATTATATAGATGAGGTCCATAAGCAAGGAGGAATGTGTTTTGTTGCCCATCCTGATGAAAGTATCCACCGACAAAACAAGCAAGCGCCGCTGCGTTGGGAAGACTGGAGTATTGATACTTTTGACGGGATAGAAATATGGAATTATCTTACTGACTGGACGGACAGATATGCAATAAACAAATCACTCCTATTTCAATTTTTGTTTCGTCACAGGCATGCAACAGGTCCGACCAAGAATACTCTTGCGTGGTGGGATAGGCTAAATATTCAAAAGGATGAAATTGTGCCGGCAATAGGTGGAGATGACTCCCATGCGTTTGTTTTCAAAAAATTTAATGTTAAGTTTAAAATTGCGGACTATTATGATTCTTTTTCTTCGCTAAACCAGATTTTATATTTGGATGTGCCCTTGAGCAGCGATTTTTCGGAGGCAAGAGAACAAATTCTATCCGCAATAAAAAGTGCAAACAGTATTATTATAAACCGACAAGTTTGCAAAAATACGAACATAGAATATTATGTACTAAATAAAAACAAGAAAACTTATTCGGGAGAAACCTCAACAATCGGCAGTTACTCAAGATTGGTATTCAGAATTCCTCAAAAAGCGGTAGTCCGACTTATTCATAATGGGGTTCTTGTTTATGAACACGAAACAAAAATACTGGAATACGACAATCTTGAAAGCGGTAAGTACAGGATAGAAGTATACAAAGACGGATGCCCATGGATTTTTACTAACCCAATAAAAGTTTGTCGACTATAGGTGCATTAATAATATTAGAGAGAGATTAACGCTTGTACATGTCTGATTTTTTGTTGTGACATGTTAAGTGAAAACACTATTGTAAACTTTTGTAAATATTATTTTGCATAGGGCTGAAACTCCGTGATAATCCTTGCTGGGATAAGATATGATAGGGAGGGATTTATTAAAGTTTTTACAAAATTTGCCGATAAAAAGAGAGAGTGTTGTTAATAAGGAGATACAAGCATGCTGGATAATTTACCTGATTTTGATGCCTTGAAAGCTGCTTATCAGCAGCAGAGCGGAATGACTGCTAATCAAAGAAAAGAAGCTAACAATAGATTAACTTCAAGTAGTAGATTTGATTTTAACAATGATGGGCGTGTAGACAGAGAGGACTGGAATCTGTTTGATGATTGTCTTGATTTAGATGGTGATGGTGTCGTTTCGGAAGATGAAAAAACTTTTCTTGCGGAACAAAGGTCATATATGCCTTCTCCCAATATTACGGTTGAAAATGGTGCACCGTCGTGGATTCAAATTATTGGTAATTCCATTATGGGGCAAGACGGCGATGGTTATGTTGTTTCAGGTCGTTCAAGTGCAGTAGTTCATGCTGATGGTACTGTAGAACTGTTTACGCCGTCGGGTGAAAAAATAAAACACAAATGGAATTCGGATGGCAAGACAGAGTATCGTGAAATGGAAAAGAGCAACGGTGAAAGATATGTCTACTCTACTCAATATGATGCAAATGGTAATATGAGTAAATTGTCAAGCACATATTATGATTCCAATGGTAACGGAGTAGAAAATATTCACGAAAATTATGTAAATGGGGTTCCGACAAAATTAACAACAATAGCGTATGCATCTGATGGCAGCGTAGATTATAAGGTAATAAACAATCACTACAACGGAAACGCCTCTCTGGCAGAAATGAGTTATCCGTCCTTGAATTATGGACTTGGTAATTATAATTCCTGCAGGATATTATATTTTAATCCCAACCAAAAGCTTTCTTTGGAACAAGGTTCAGAAGTTACAATAAATGCTGACGGTACTGTTACGGTTAAGAAAAAAGATGGTACTACAACAAATTATGACAAAGACGGTAATGTTGTAGATCCGAATGCAAGAGATGCAGTTTTGACTACAAAACAAGGAGCAGGAGCACCTTCTTCCAATATTACGGTTGAAGAAGGAGTTCCGTCATGGATTCAAATTTTAGGCAATAGAATTACAGTTCCCGGAGGTGGCGGTTATATAATTCCGGAAGGACAAAATGCAATAGTTCATTCTGATGGTACGGTGGAATTTGTTTCATCAAGCGGTGAAACTGTAAAACATAGATGGAATAGTGACGGTAAAACAGTATATCAAGAAGTAATCGACCCCGATGGCTCCAAATATGTTTATAGTGCTTCATATGATGCAAATGGCAATACAAGTAGAACTTCAAGCAGATGGTATACCTCAAATGGTGCAAGTTCAGAAAATGTTTGCGAAAATTATGTGAACGGACAGCCGACGAAACTGACAACAACAGGATATGCGACCGATGGCAGCGTAAATTATACAGTGGTTAATAATAATTACAAAGGAAACGGTTATCCTACAGAAGGAAGCTACCCGACAATGGATTATAGTGTTACCCGTACTAGCAGTAACATGATATACTTCAGTGCGGATAAACAAGTGTCAGTACCAAGAGGAGCACAAGCTACAATAAATACTGACGGTACTGTTGCTATCACAATGAGTGACGGCACTATAACATACTATGACCAAAATGGTAATGTTACGGAAGCCGGGCAAAATCCTGTTTCACGGGCAGGAAGTGCTGCAGCGCCTGTAATATCCGGTAATACGATAACTTTTGCAAATAATGTTACTATAACTCTATCTTCATCAGAAAGAGCATGGCTTGATGGAAACCAGAATGTAGTAGTGTTAAGCAGTGATGGTTCTAATGGGAGAGAATATGACTCAAGAGGAAACCAAATAGCCGATATTCATTATTATAGTGATGGACGTATTTATTATCAGGATTTATACACCTATGACGCAAACAATAAAGTTTCATCACATACAAGAGAAGTAGTAAACGGTGGCGGAACAGATAACTATACCGAGTATTTTAATTCTTCGGGAAAAGTTACCAGAACAGATTATTTCTCAATAACCACGGGTAACCCGACAAGGTCAGAAACTTATGAGTATGGAGCCAATGGTTCTGTTACAACAACATCTTTAGATGCAGCAGGCAATGTAACAGGAATTAAAGAAGAAAGTACGGATGCAAGCGGAGCTAAGATTGTTGTCAGAAAAGATGCAAACGGTTTGGTTTTATCTACAACAAAAACATATGATTCTAATGGTAGTCATATAACCGAAGAACGCAGAGCAGACGGCTCTTTGTCAAGTAAAACTGTATCAAACTCCAACCAAACAGAAAGAACAAAATACGATGAAAACGGAAAAATTACTGAAAAGCTTATTGTTGACAAAAAAACGCATGATCAAATTCAAATAAGACGAAATTCTGATGGTACATACTTTGTTGAAATACTTGATTCCAAAACACATGCCGTAGAAAGACGAACGGTGACAGCAGCGGAATTGCCCCAATATGGAATCTTAGAAGACCTTTCTTCAAAGTCATCATCTGAGTTACAAGATATGTATTCACAGCTTAGTGAACAGCTCTATAGTACCTTGATTGAGCAATTGGAAATATCGGCAGCTGTAGATGAAGTATTAAAAGAATATATGGAGGGAATGAATAATACTGTAATAAGTGTGGGTGTACTGGATAGTAACGGTAATATGAGATACAAAACACTTAATCCGCGAAATCTTTTACGAGAAGGGTATGTTATTATTGGAGCAAATGGTTCTGTTATATCTCCATCACTATATTCTTTGTCCTCAAACGGTGGTATCATAACAAAATCTTCATACGATAACGATTACATTCAGGAATTATTACAAAGTGGTGCTGCCCAAATAGTAACAAAAGATTTTTTTGATTATCTTGTATCAAATGGCTATGACTTTAGAAATGGTATTTCTGCAGAGCAATTTTCTGTACTCAGTGAAAGATGGACAGCTAATTCCAGAGGCGCAAATCCCAATGGTGCCCCTTCTGTTATTGATTGGAGAGCAGATGAATCCGGAAGATTTGCTAATAGGTTGTATACGGAGGATGATGCTGATACTCTGGCAAAATATGAGGCAGATACCGCTGAACTCCAAAGTCAAAGTACCATTATGGATACGTTGCTGAAAAACATTATGGCAGAAATGGGAGCAATTACTGCTGAATTAGCTAATAGAGGCTCAAACATAACTATTGATGCTGCAACAAAAACTAAATTTCAAACACTATACAATCAATTGAAAGCAAAGATAGAACATTCTAATAATGTAATATACAGTTATACTGTAAATGGTATTGAAGAACTTGATATGGCAGAAGAGATTGCAAATCTGGATAGGGAGATTGAAGATACCAGAAACAGAATAAACGCAGGAAATTTATCTGCTGCGGAGCTTGAAGCATTGGAACAGAAACTTTCTTCATTAGAAGAAACTAAACTTTCTATACAGGAAGGAATAGCTGCAAATGAGCAAGTACTAAAAGAATTTGACGAAATGTTTGCTCCATTTTTAGATAATACCGACCAAGCTTCAGGTGAGGTTGTTTCCGGAACAACGAGCAATCCCCGCACATCAAATACCCGGACAAGAAAGTATTATTCTACTACAAGCGCTATATTTTCTAAAAAAATGTATGAGTCTTTCCCTGAGTCTGACAGGGTTGCATTTAGAAAAGTTTCAGGTGGATACCGCTTAAAAAGCAGTATATCAGCAGATGACTTTGCTTCATTAAGCGATGTATTAAAAGCATATTTTTCAGCTTCAAAATAATTCCTGACTAAAAAACAGGCTGCAATTATTTGCAGCCTGTTTTTTGCATATATTGTTTACGACTAGAATACAAGACCGTATATACCAACAGCCAGAACGAATGTAGAAATACCGAGAACTTCATAAGCTTGTTTTGTATTGTTGCTTGTTGTCGGTTTTGCTAAATTGTATCCCGCATAAGCTATCCCTGCACTGCCCGCCGCAACTGCTATGCACATTACTGTTGCTACTGCACTATATCCTGCCAATATTGTCAATGCTGCACCAACTGCAATTGTAATAGCGCTTGCCAATGGTTTTGTATATACTGTCTTAACTATTTCAATAAGACCTTTTGCGAAGCTTGTTGCAGCTGTTTTCTTGTCAACTTTGCCGTTGTTTTCATCAACTGTGTCTGCATCTTTCAGCCATGCAACAAATCCGTTTGTTTTCTTGGTTTCGTCTTTTTGTTCTGATTTACCGATAGGTGATGTTGTCTTGCCTTGTTCTTTTACAATAACTTGGTCTTGTGTCTTAATTTCGTTCTCAATCATAATAATCCTCCTCCAAAGGTTCCGTTCCATATATAATATAAAAAAACAAACAATAAAAAATTGCCATTATGTTAAGAATTTGTAATTATTTTTATGTACAATGATAAATATTTTGTATAAGATTATCTAAGAACAAAGCTATTTAGGAGAGAAATCATGATTATAATTATGGAGCCAGGGGCTACCAACGAGCAGATAGAAAAAGTAGTAAAAAAACTTCAAGATAACGGCTTTAGAATAAATATGAACCATGGTGATGTGTTGACAGTTATTGCCGCAATTGGTGATAAACGTTTGGTCCAACCTCATTCTATTGCATCATTGGACGGCGTCAGAGAAGTTAAACTTATTCAGGAACCGTATAAATTGGCAAGCCGTGAATCTAAAAAGGAAGATACAGTTATTGAATTTTCCAATGGAGTAAAAATCGGCGGCAACAATAAACCTGTTATTATGGCAGGTCCGTGCAGCGTAGAGGCTGATTATACCGGCTTACTTGATGTTGCACGTGCAGTAAAAGCAGCAGGCGGCGAAATATTGCGTGGCGGTGCATTCAAACCAAGAACCTCACCGTATGATTTTCAAGGGCTTGAAGAAAAAGGGCTTGAGCTGCTTGCTAAAGCAAAATCGGAAACAGGACTGCTTATTGTTACGGAAGTCATGGATACCCTTGATTTACCTTTGGTTGCTGAAGTTGCAGATATTATTCAAATAGGCGCAAGAAACATGCAGAACTTTAAATTGTTAAAAGCGGTAGGAAAATGTGACAAGCCGGTTCTGTTGAAACGTGGTGCAGCTGCTACTATCAGAGAGTTTTTACTTGCGGCGGAACACATTATGTATGCGGGAAATGAAAAAGTTATTCTTTGTGAAAGAGGGATAAAAGGTGTAGATTCTTCTTCAACTAGAAACACTCTCGACCTTGCGGCTGTTCCGGTTATTCACAAGTTTTCTCATCTTCCGATTATTGTTGATCCCAGTCATGGCACAGGCAGAAGATATTTAATTGAGCCGATGTCAAAAGCTGCGTTGATTTCAGGGGCAAATGGTTTGATGATAGAAGTTCACCATGATCCGGACCATGCAAGTTCTGATGGGGCTCAAAGCCTTACCATAGAACAATTTAATGCTCTTATGGACAGTATAAATGATATGATGAATAAATTAGGGATGAATTCTGAAAATGCAACAGTTGCAGGATAATTTTAAAATAGGGATATATTCGCTCGGGTTAATTGGCGGCTCCTTGTATAAAGCACTTTCTAAGGTCGGCGGCGCAGAGTTATTTGCCTGCACTTCGAATGATGAAACATTGTCCTTATTAAACGAAAATGCCTCTAAGTCGCCTGAAATTTTGGCGGATTGCGACCTGATTTTTGTATGTTCCCCGATATCTCAAACGGTTAACGTTATAAAAAAGCTCTTTGCAATAAATAAAACTGCTCTTTATGTCGATGTGGCGAGTTTGAAGAATGATATTGTTTCTGAAATTGGCGGCATAAACGGGTGTCGTTTTTTGGGGTCTCATCCAATGGCGGGAACTGAAAACAGTGGCTATAAGGCTTCTTTTGCAGAACTTTTTGAAGGTGCGGCATGGGTTTTGACTCCTACGGACAAAACTCAAAATGATGACATAAAGCTGCTTGAGCTTATAATTACGCTTGTCGGGGCATTTCCGATTGTTATGGATGCGCAAGAGCATGACAAAGCTACTGCACTGATTAGTCATCTTCCCATGCTAATTTCTCAGAGTCTTGTTTTGTCTGCAAAAGATAATAATTCTGCTCTAAAACTTGCATCAAGCGGATTTAGAGATACCACAAGATTGGCACTCTCAAATAAAGTCATGGCAAAAGATATGCTTGTTATAAATAAAGACAACATAAGGCATGCACTTGAAGATGTTGTAAATAATGCGCAAAAACTTCTCGACCAAGATTATTTTGATAATAATATAGACGGAATTATTTCAACAAGAGCAAACCTCTACAATTCTTCGGGCAAAAATAATTTTAGAAACAACGAATAAACTGTTCAGTGATTTCTTCAATGTCAGAGATTTCGGCATTTCCGTTAATAATTACGTCCGCATATTTTCTTTGCGGTCTGAGATGTATTTTTGCTGATTTATTTATGGTTTCATATTGTTTAATTGCATCAAGTTCGGTTTGATTACGGCAGGCTATAGCTCTTTTTAAATATCTTTCCAATCTTATTTCGTCATCCACTTCCACGTAAAATCTGATATCAAATAAATCTCTCACTGTTGGATAAAATACGGCAATTCCTTCCGACATGATAACCGGAGCAGCTTCAATAAGTATTGCATTCTCAACACTTACGCCTGTTCCGTCAATCTTATATTCCGGAATATAAACATTTTTTCTTTGAGATAGTTTTAGAAGATGCTGCTTCATTAAGTCCAGTTTAAAGCTTGTCGGGGCATCAGGATTATAATTTTCTTTAAGTAAAAAATTATCGAATGAACCATGCTTTTTAATTTTTTCAGATATGTCATTAAAGTAATTATCTGTGCTGATAAAGTTTAAAATAGATTTGTTTTTGGTTGTTTCAATAGCTTGAATTTTACGAATAATCGTTTTGACGAAGGTTGATTTACCCGAAGCGGATTCACCCGTAACGCCGATAAAATGAACGAGTTTTTCTTTTTTAGCAAATTTTTGCGCAAGTTCAAGCGGGAATCCCTGTCTGATAAATTTTATAACAGGTACCTTCTTTTTTTTGTCCTGCTCAACAATGCTAATGAAACGCTGCAAGAGGTTTTTATTTACTTTTTCTGATGCAATTGCCATAAAAAACTCGAAATGTGGTAACACCTATTTAAAACCTGAGAAAAAATTTATTCAATACTTGATTTACAAAAATTAACATTGATTTTAGACATTCTTAATTTTCTACAAAAACATAAATTCAGATAAAATGTACATTTTACACTTGATAGGTAACAAATTGTTTCAAATAAAAAATAAACTAGCAAAAAAAACCATGTTTTATTTTAAAATGATTGTAGTTGGTATTAGGCTGTAAGATGAAAATTTCTTATCAAAACAGTATAGGTAATTTCCCTTTTAATTCCAAGCAAAAGGACGATAAGGCGAATTATGCGAATTTTGATAACAAACAATCTACAAGCTTCAGAGGACTCGACCAAATGGCTGAAAGGTTTGCCAATGGTCTTGTTTCAAACCAACGAACTCAAAAAATACTTTCCGGACACACTTTAAATAAATTTTTAAAAATGTCAATTGAAAATCCGGGATTGTATGAGGCATTTATCGCCCTGTTGGTTACGTGTACTGCCCGACCTTTAACGATTTTGGCTACTCCGGGCGCAAAAATGGAGGATAAGGAATATGCTTCCGCCCATTCGATAGCGAGCGGGGTTTCCGGTTTGGCATTTGCTTATGCCGCATTCGGACCAATCACCAAAGCGATTGATAATATCTTGATAAATGTAAATGGTAAAAACGTAAAATCCGCATTTGAGAATTTCTATAGAGATGAGAAGAATGCGGATTTAATTTCTGAACTCGTTTCTCATAAGATTATCCCAGATAAAGCAACATTTGATGCTGCGGTAAGGGATGATAAAAATCTGTTTGGCTTCTTGAAAGGATATTTGAAAGAAAACGGCAAACAGTACATTGATCAGGTTACAAGCAGTGATGATGCATCTGTTCGTCAAGGCTGGACGAGTTTGGCAACAAGATTTTCAGATAAGATAAAAGAATCTTTTGAGGCAGTAAAAAATAATGGAGTACCCGAGAAAAAGAAATATTTAATTCACGATTCTTTGGAATTTATGAAAGAAGGTGCTTATAAATTAAAGACTTCTGCAGGGGCGGATAAAGCCAAATTCCTTATCAACTACACGAGTAAAATTATTTTATTCCCGCTTACTGCAGGTGTAACAATTTGGGCAATTCCTAAGATTATGCGCCTTGTGTTCCCGAACCACAAAAGGTCAAGACGCAGACACAAAAATAAACAGAACGCACCTGCTCCGTCCGTTGCGGCAAAACCTGAAACATTAAAAACATCTCCCGATGTAAAGAGTCAGAATGCTCCGCAAATGCAAAATATTAAAGGTACGACATTCTCTAACTTTAATACGAAAGCTCAATCCGTATCGTTTGCGGGAGGTTCTTCCGTTATGTCATCCATAACAAAAATTCCCGGAAAAATATATGAAAACGGATATCAAAAGCCCTTGGCTACGGGTTTAAGTAAGATATTTGATTTTATTGCGGGTTCAAAACTGTTTTCAAACAGAGTAAACCATCTTTTAACCAGAGCGGAAGTAAATAAATATGGAATGAAGGTCTTTGACCGTGATAAAGCAGGCAAGATAATTTCTAAGTGGGATAATGACTTCTTTGCATCAAATCTTCCTCAAATTGCCGCATTGTTCGGAAGCAGCTTGTACATATTTAATACCATAAGAAATAAAGAAATTGATCCCGAACGCAAGCCTACATTATGTACCAACATGGCAATCGTTGCAATGTTCTCTCTGCTTGCCACAAAGGCAATTGACAGAGTTGCAACACCCATATTTGATGCACTTAAAAAGACACATTCAAGATTGATGGATAATAAATTAAACTACGACCACGAAGCAGCTTGGAAGTGCGCAAGACAACTTCTGACCGTAACATTTGCGTTCAGATATTTAGGTCCTGTTCTTGCTACGCCGCTTGCTGACAAGGTTGTAAGATTATTTAATAACAACAGGGATGTAAAGCCGGCTAAAAAATGCTAGATTTTTTCTAGCAAAATAACTGCTTCTGCTGCAATTGCTAAGCCTTTACCTATATCTCCCAACTTTTCAGTGGTGGTTGCTTTTACTGAAACACATTCGGTATCTATTTCAAGAGCAGATGCCAGTGATGATTTTATTTCTGGGATATAGTTTCGAAGTTTCGGACGTTGCGCAAGAATGGTGCTGTCTATATTTATAATTTTATAGCCGTTTTTTTCAATGAGTCCCAATACATAGCGCAAAAGCTTTATGCTGGAGATATCTTTGTAGCGGTCATCTTCCGGAGGAAAATGCAGACCGATATCTCCGAGGCTTAATGCTCCAAGCATTGCATCCATAATTGCATGCGTAAGTACATCGGCATCAGAATGCCCCAGTAAGCCTAAATGGTACGGAACTTCAACTCCGCCCAGTATGAGTTTTCTGTTTTCCGTTAACCTGTGCAGGTCAAAGCCTTGACCAATCCTTAAATTGCTCATCGTTTAGTACTTCATTACCCATCCGTCTTTGATTATTTGTGCGGCACATCCTCTTGTATCTCCGTTTGCGTTATAGCTGCATTTGCCGCCAAATTGTCTGTCATAATCACCGCCAAACGGATATACACCCAATACACTTCTGTCTGTGAGCCAAATACCAAAAACATCTCTTCCCCATATATTGGGAGGTTGGTCTGCATTTACGTCAACAACGATAAAGCCGCAAAGGCTTAACATTTGGTTGTCAGGCTTATCTGCTTCGTGTACATACCAATCTATATATGTATTTACGAGTTCTCTGTTCTCATCGGTTACTGCGTTTAAACAGTTCAACCCAAAGCTGAATACGGCATAAGAAACACCACGAGTGGTAATGTATGTATAAAATGGGTTGCTATCGTTAAAGCCGATTTGACCGCTTTCACTTTCAGTCATGGTTTGATACAATGTTTGCTTCTTTCCGCCGGAAAGACCTATGCTGATTTCGTGTGAAAAACATTGGTCGGTAACTGCTCCTTCTTTTTCGCCTTTGCCGCATATTCTTGCTGTTGACATAGTGCTGGCAAGTTTCTTGCCTAATTCCATTGTCGAAGCATCTTGTCCGCCTCTGAATATATTTGTGCACGTAAGACTCTTTGCACAATCCTCATCAAGTGCAATTCGCCCCAGGGCATTATATGTTTCCGCAAAAGACCTTTTGAATGCCAGTGTCCATTTGTTTTTGCTAAATTCTGATATAAAAACAGGTATGGTGAACGCCGCTACTACACCTATAAGTAATAACGTAATCAGTACTTCAGCTAATGTGAATGCTTTTCTCTTCATAAATATATATATTTAAAACTATCACCTTTATAAGTATAACAGTATTTTGCAAAAAATTCCAGTCCTGCAAATATATGAGTTTTCAAGACTTTTTTCTCGCATTAAGGAGTGATTGTATGTAAAAATTTATTAAGAATTATTCATTAAAAATGTACTAAGGGGCAATTTTTTTGATTTACTTGTGTTGTTACACGTGTATGAAGTGTTTAGTGTAAGGTCATGAAGGTTAACAGTAATATTGGCAATAACACTGCTTTAACAGGGAAAGCAGTTAGAAATACAAGCTTTAGGGGTTTTTGGAATAAGGTAGGAACTGTAAATAAAAACCTCATGGAGCATGTTGAAAAAGGCGGTTTTTTCGCTGAATTCTGCATTATGGATATGTGCGGAATGGTTTTGCCTCGTATATATGCAGGACTTCATCGTAACGAAAAAGAATTAGGACGTCTTAATTATGAAGCCGGTGCGGAAGAAGCTTTGAGAGAGGGTATTACCGGACCGAGCATGTTCCTGATTCCGATAGGTGCAGTTATCCTTGCCGGCAGAAGATTAGGCAAAGCTACTGCGATAAATTCCAAATTGTTATCCAAGTTTTCAGACATATTCAAGAATCTTGGTTCTCAATTCGCATCCAAAGAAAATAGCACTACATGCAACGCTTTCGCATCCAGAATATTTGATAGCTTTATTGCAAATAATGAAGCTATACAAAGACCGGCAGTTGATGCTGCTATTCAGCCTTTAAACAGATTAAAAATAGAGTTTGTTCAAAAACTTACATCAAATGTTGGCACTAAAATGTCCGGAAAAGATTCAAAGGCTGCTATTAGTGCATTTGAAGATTTAATTGCAAACATAAACACTTCATATTTCGGTTCAAGAGAATATACTCTCGGACTGTCCACAGGTAAGGGAAAAGATGCTGTCCATACAACTGCAAGAGATTTGTATCTTGATGCAAGAAAGTACATGGAAGATGTTATTCCTTCTGCAAGACTGAGCTTTGATGCAATAAAAGCAAAAGGTACGGAAATTACAAAAGAAATATTTGAAAATACCGTAGCTTCAATTACAAAAATCCGTGAAAACGGACGCAGATTGCTGTGTTTGGGTGGTTCTGCAGCCCTTGCGGGTTTCTTGTGCATGATTCCTAAAATTTATCAATTATCAAAGAAAAACCCTGCGTTGAACGGTATGGAAAATGATAAAGGAGGTAAGCAATGATAATTCCTCAAGTTGCTCCTCGAGCTTTATCAAATATGACTGTAACCCAAAGAGCTGCCAATGCTATAGGTAGTGTCGTTCCCAAAAAAGTAGGCGAATTCTTTGAAATGAACCAAATGGGTACACTTTCAAGAATACCTCTTTTGATACTTGCTTTTGCTTTTGTGCTCGGCGCAAGATTAGTTAAATCAAGAGATGAACATGAAAGACGAGAAGTTCTCACTCGTGACGGTGCTACGGTTGGTACTGCTATGGTAGGTGTACCAATTCTTAAAAACTGGGTACAAAGAGGTATTGATAAATTAACTAAAATTCCGGTAGCGACAGAAAAGAACAAATTCTTTGCTCTTGGTGATTTCGGTTTTGACAATATCAAAAACTGGTATTCAAAAGCTGAATTTAATCCTGAAAAAGCGTTGGGTGTTGCCAAGTTCATAAAAGAAAGAGGCGGCGATGTTGCAAAGGCATTCTCTGCTCTTGGTGACGAAGGAATAAAACATCTCAAGACAATTCTTGGCGGCAAAGAATTTAATTCTCAAAATATTTTGGAAACAATGGAAACGGCATATAAATCGGGTACGGCAGAAACTAAAAATGCGTTTGATGCCGTAACAAAAATGCTGAGCAGTGCGGATAACGGACTTGCTAAAACCGCAAAAATATTTAAAGCAATACCTAATACTCTGAGTCTTGTCGGAATTACGGCACTTCTCGGATACGGTATTCCTACCTTTAATATTTATTTCACCAGAAAAAAAATAAAAGCAGGTCAGCATAAAGATGGAAATGCAACCACAAATAACGCATCTCCCGCTCACGCAAAACAACCTAACGGACTTGAACCTAATCTTTCAAATAATCAAAAGACCTTGATTTCTTCTTTCCTGCAAACAAGATAGTATTTTGCTGCTATAATTGTTTTATCGGAGAGAATTAATATGCAAACTTTTAAAATATATACCTATGGCTGCAAAACAAACAGGCAGGAATCGGACTATATTTCACAAGAATTAAAGCGCATAGGCTTTTGCGAAAAAAATGCGGATGAAGCTGCCGATTATGCGATTTTTAATTCTTGTAGCGTAACGTCTAATGCCGATGACGAAGTTTTGTATCATATAAGGCGCTTGAAAAAATCCGAGCCGGATACAAAAATCATTTTAACTGGCTGCCTTGCTCAAGCAGACAGTCAAAATCTTTCTGCAAACAAAGATATATATATGTTGCTTGGCAATTCTGAAAAATTAAAAATAGCCGATTACATTTTAAATAACGAAGTCAAATGCAATGTCGGCAATCTTATGCAAAAAGCTGATTTTGACGAATTTAATTTGCATAAATCAAAGCGAACACGTGCTACGTTGAAAATACAAGACGGCTGCAATAGTTTTTGTTCATACTGTATTGTTCCATATACACGTGGAAAAAGCAGAAGCAGTAAACTCGAAAATGTTATTGCCAACATAAATGATTATGTTAATAACGGTTATAAAGAGATTGTTCTGTCTGCGATACATTTAGGTTTATGGGGGTTGGATTTGGAGCCCAAAATGAAGTTCGTTGATTTGTTAAGAGAAGTAGAAAAGGTAGAAGGGCTTGTGCGTTACAGACTTGGCTCGCTAAATCCCGCAGAATTGGATGACGAACTTATGGATTTTCTGATTTCTTCCGAAAAAGTATGCAACCATTTGCATGTTTCTTTGCAAAGTGTGAATGATAAAACCCTAAAAAATATGAACAGACACTATACTGTTGCAGAAACAATTCAAAAGCTGGATTATCTTAATAAAAATATAAAAGAGCTGAATATCGGGGCAGATGTAATAGTTGGTTTCCCTGATGAGACTGAAGAAGATTTTGAAACAACTTATAACAACATAAAATCTATGCCTCTCAGTTATATGCACATATTTCCTTATTCCGTCAGAAAATATACAAAAGCTGCGGGCATGCCAAATCAAGTTCCGGAACATATAAAAAAAGAAAGAGCTAAAAGGCTCAAAAAGCTTATGGATGCTAAACAGAACGCCTTTTTGAATTCGCTTATAGGAGCATGCCAACATGTCCTGATTGAAAATGCACCTGATGATGCAAAAATTTTCAAAGGTGTTGCCGGCAATTATACTAAGTTCGTAGTAGAAAGCAATAAGAATATAAGCAATAATATAGTAGAAGTCCACGCTTACGAGGTTAGACAGAAAAAATTATTTGCAAAAGTTAACAATTAAAAAGCGTTGCGACTCAAATATACAACCTAATATTAAAAAAACAAAATATACCCTTTTTTAAAAAAACTAGTGCATGATTTTGAAAAATATGATAATATTGTTTTTGCTGAGTGATTAAATGTAAAAAATACACTTATTCAGCAAATGTAGAAAAACTTCATTTAGAAAATGGCAATTTTTTTGCACAGGATGTTTTTATTAAACTAAGTGAAGGCAGTAGTAAAACTTTCCCCATGGAAAAGTTAAGTTGGAGGAAACCCATGAGTTTAAGTGTAGGTAGTCGTAAAAAACAGTCAAAGAAGTCATTTGATGAACTAATTTTGGAATTGCGTACGAGTAATTCTGAAAAAGTCAGATATAATGCAGCAAGAGTCCTGGGAGAAATGGGCGATTTAAGAGCTGTAGAAACTTTGGTTGATGTTCTTAAAAATGACAAGAATGGTTCAGTTCGTTTATATGCGGCAAGAGCCTTAGGTGAACTTGGTGATTCGAGCGCAACTATTCCGCTTATTGAATCATTAAGAGAAGATAGAAACGTAGACGTAAGAGTCCGTGCTGCAAGAGCCTTAGGCAGACTCGGCGGAGAAATCGTTGTAGAGCCGTTGGTTGAAGCTCTTAGCGATGAAAACAGTCAAGTATGCATCACTGCAACGGATGCTCTTATTGAAATTGGCGAAGTTGCAACAGATGCGTTAATTCTCTCATTGAAGCATGACAAGGTAAACGTAAGATGTGATGCAACCAGAGCGCTTGGTGAATTAGGAAACAAAAAGGCGGTAAAACCAATCATCGAAATGTTGGATGATGAATGGGTTAACGTCAGAATATATGCAGTAACTTCGTTAGGGAAGTTGGGTGACGTAGAGGCAGTTCCTGCATTGATAGAAGTTCTGAAACGTAGTGAAGAAAACGAATTGGTTAGAGCCGGTGCGGCTGCGGCACTTGGTGTTCTTCGTGATACAAGAGCGTTGATGCCCTTGAGAGAACTTATTATGCAGGCAGAAGAGCTTGGTGAACTTGAAGATACCGCATTAAAAGCGTTCAAGAAAATCATGGCTGCTAATTGGCAAAATATGCCGACTGCTGCCGATCCGTCCAAAAAACAAGCTTCTTCAAAATAGCTTGAAAAACAAGTTGTAAAAAACCTCCTTTAAAAAAGGAGGTTTTTTTGTTGAGGTTGAATTTGTCTTATTGTTATTATTCGTTCAAATATTTGCTTAAAGAACGTTTTAACAATGTGATAGACATGTTTGCTTTGATTTCCGAACTTTTCTTTGTTAATTCAGACAAAGAGTCGGAAGGAACCAAATTCATCTCCGTGTAGATTTTTCTTTCTGCGTTATTCATTTTTCCTACCTCTAACTTACATTATAATTAAAACACAAAAACAAAAAAAAATGCTAACAAATTTTTTACTCAACATTTGCTGCCTCCTCTATTACGATTGTAACGAGTTCTCCCATTTGAATTCTTGCTTCTTTTCCCATAATACGAGGTCCGTTTTGCAATAATTCAAGTGTTCCTTTTCTGCCGAAGCATGCCGAACGGTGCAGAGTACTCTTGTGACCGGAACGTCTGGAAAATTCTCCGCCAAAAACCCTGTTGCCTTTAGCTGCCGGAATATATCCTTGCAGTGCAAACTGTCTGTTGTCCGGAAAGACAAGCCCGATTATGTTTATTGAGAAAAATCCGTTTCGCCCTTGCTGCGCTTTTTCTAAGTTGTAAATTTGCCCGATAAACATTGAATTTTTGGGAACAATAACTTTGTCTTCGTAAATAAAGTCTGACGGTATAACTATTTTTATTATGTCACCGTTGTTATTAAATTCGCTGGATACGGTTTGTCCTATAAGACCTCTGAAGATGCTTCCTTTTGGGATAACGAGAGGTTTGTATTCTTCTTCGTACGTAGTATCTGCCGCATATTCATCAAAGTTTCCGTATATTCCGAATGCAGGCGAAATAAATGCTCCCAAAGCTATTAACGTTATAAATCCCAAGATTTTTTTCATTTTTATTCCAATTCTTCAATGTATTTAATTGCGTAAGTTGCGGCAACCGCCCCATCTGCTGCTGCCGTGATTACCTGTCTTAGAGGCGTTGTTCTTATATCTCCCGCAGCATATACTCCCTCAAGAGAGGTTTCCATTTTTTCATTTGTTATAATGAAGCCGTTTTTGTCTGTTTCTAGTTGACTTCCGAAAAGTTCCGCATTTGAGGATAAACCAATATACGGGAACACACCGTTAGTTTTTATTTCTTTAATTTGGTTTGTTTGAACATTTTTTATCACTATTGATGTAACCGTATTAGAGCCGAGGATTTCTAACGGAATAGAGTTATATACGAATTCGACCTGTGGATTTTTAAATGCCCTTTGTTGAATAATTTTGTCTGCACGAAGTTCATCTCTCCTATGTATGATATAAACTTTTGTTGCAAATTTTGTCAGGTACAGAGCTTCTTCGATTGCGGAATTTCCGCCGCCTACGACACAAATTACTTTTTCTTTAAAAAATGCACCGTCACATACCGCACAATAACTTACACCACGTCCGACAAATTCGTTTTCTCCGGGGATGCCGAGTTTTTTAGCCTTTGCCCCTGTTGCAAGAATTATTGCCTTAGATTTAAAAATCTTATCTTCTGTTTCAATAATTTTGGTTTTGCCCTCTAATTGTACGTCTGTAATTGTTTCAAGCGGGAATTTTTTTACGTTAAATTTGTCAGCATGCTCTTCAAATTTTTCCATAAGTTCGTATCCGCCGCTATGCGGATATGACGGATAATTTTCTATTTCCAAATAGTTTGTCGGTTGTCCGCCTAGCATGCTTACATCTATGATGGCGGTTTTCAATTCTCCTCTTGCGGCATAAATAGCGGCGCTGAGTCCTGCGGGGCCCCCGCCCAGAATAGTTAAATCAAAATTAAATTCTTGTTTACTTGTAGCCATAGTTTGCTCCGATATGATATTATTATAATGATATTTTACTATAAATCTTGGGGATATTTAATTTGCTTAACAATCTGAAAAAATTATCAGTGTTTTTTGCCGCATTGGGCATTATATTTGTTGCGTTATATGCTTATGCAAGCTGCAACCGTTTGGTGGTTGTTTATCCGAAAGATGGCGCAACAATCAAGGCAAATTCTACATTTTTTATAGGCAATACCAATCCTAATGCAACGATGAGTGTGAATGGTGAAGCGGTAAAAGTTTATTCCAATGGGGCATTTGTCAGAGTATTTTCTCTTAAAAAGGGCAAGAATGAAATCACTTTGGTATCACAATTCAATGATGACGTAAAAATAAAGAAAATGTCGTTATATGTTCCCTATGCACCTGCAACAACTCCCGCTTCTTCGCAGGTTTTAGTTCCGTATAATGCCTCGATAGTCGTTACCGAAGAGGAAGCCCCTCTCAGAAAAACCCCATACGGTGACAGGCTTACTCCGATAAAAGAGGGGATGATATGCCAAAGTGTAGGAATTATAAATAACCATTACAAAGTAAAATACGGAGACGGTTTTGCGTACATATTGAAGAATTTTGCTAAGCCTGCAGATGAAATGGTGTTGGATAAGCAAGTAGCGGACAAGATTTCATTTCACGAAGATAAAAAATACATATATGCCGTTGTTTCACTTGCGCAGCCTGTTCTTGCCGATATAGATGCGAAAAACAATATATTAAATGTTAAGCTCAATAATACGAGTTTCAATTTCAAAGATACTCAAAAAAAGACAAGTGATATGAGCATATTTTCGTTCAATGATGACTCTTTTTCAATCTCGGTGTCCGCCAAAAATTTAAACGGATACGATTACTATTACGAAGGTAAAAAGTTTGTTTTAAAAATAAGAAAGCCGTTTAGTAATTATGTTGAAGGAAAGGTTATTGTTATTGATCCGGGGCATGGCGGTAAAGAATGCGGTTCCATTGGACCTACCGAGGTGCCGGAGAAAGATATAAATTTGAAAATAAGCAAATATTTACAGGATGAACTGACAAAAGCAGGTGCACATGTCTATATGACAAGAGAATCGGATGTTTATGTGGACTTATACGACAGAGTTGAATTTGCGCAAAAGAAACATGCCGATATTCTGATAAGTATCCACAACAATGCTCTCCCTGACGGACAAAATCCCTATATAACACACGGTACTTCAACATATTATTTTCAGCCTCAGGCAAAAATACTTGCACAGTCAGTTCAAAAAAATCTTATTAAGGTAAACGGATTTAACGATTTGGGCGTAAAGTACGGCAGCCTTGTTCTCACCCGCCCGACAAATCCGGTAAGCATATTGGTAGAAGTAGGTTTTATGATAAATCCGTTTGAGTATGAAGCTCTGTTAAAACCCGAAAACCAGTTTAAATATGCCGTCGGAATAAAAAACGGTATAGTAGAGTATTTTAAAAATTTTTCATGATAAAATTAAAACTAAGGAGAGTTTAATTATGGCGTACAATATTCTTCTTGTAGATGACGATAAAGATATCCGTGAATGGTTGGAATTGGACTTGCAATTCTCGGGTTATAATGTTACGACTGCCGCTGATGGCGCTGAAGGTTTGCAAAAGGCTATCAACGATGACTATTGCCTTATTGTACTTGATGTAATGATGCCTAAAATAGACGGTTTTACGGTTTGTCAAAATATAAGAAAAATAAAGAAAGATATTCCGATTATACTTTTGACGGCAAAGGGTACCATTGACGATAAAGTTACAGGCTTTGATTCCGGTGCAAATGACTATTTGGTTAAGCCTTTTGATATTCAAGAACTACTCGTTCGTATGAGGGCATTGTTGCGAAGAAATGAGCCGCAAAAAGTTGTTGAAGCCGAGACCTTACAAATCGGAGAAATTCGCCTTTATCCTGATTCTCTTGAGGCAAGTATTGCTTCCAAACTTATAAAATTGACTCCTACGGAGTTTGAAATATTGTATTGCCTTATGCAGCATGCAAATCAAGCCGTCGGATATTCAACCCTGTTAGACGAAGTGTGGGGATATGATGCAGATGAAGATGTGCGTATGGTACGTGTGCATGTTGGCTGTCTGCGTCAAAAAATTGAACCGAATCCAAAATCTCCAAAATTTGTTAAAACAGTTACAAATGTCGGATATAAATTGACCCCGTTTCCGGAAGAATGATGAAAATAAGATTAAAAATTGCTGAACAAATTTTAATAGTATTAACCTTGGCGTTGATTTTGCCGCTTTTTATAGCCAGTGCAATTATTATCAATACAAACCAAATTGCTGTAAGAAAAGAGCTTATTTATTCGGCAAATATTGTTGCTAATTCGGTTGGAAATGAACTTGTATCTCTGAGAGATTTTGAAAAACATAATATTTATTACGCAAATGAAGCATTGAAAAAAATTCCCAATGAACAAGGTAAAGAGGAGTTCTTGCAAACATTAAAAACCATGGATGCAGATATTATTGACTTTTCAAACGTAAAGTTACCGAGAAAACAAATAATTCCGCAAAAATTTTCATCCAAATATATTCCGTCAGAGGAGGCTGTGGAATTTTCCTATGTGGATATAAATAATATACTTACAACCAAGAAAGTTAGTTTAGAATACATAAACAAGCACATATTTGATGATTTTGCGCCTCAGGGGCGGCAAATTTATATTTTTGACAGACAAAAAAACTTGCTGATGGGGCAAAATGAAGAAAAGAAACGTATAAAAGATATTCTTGCAACATTTCCGGATGATGCGAGTATAGAAGAACTTATTGTCGGTGCAAATGATGAAGATCCCGAGCATTTTGGGAAGTACAAAAACCAACCAAACGTTATAACATACATACCCGAGTACGATTGGTTTGTAGTAGTTTCTTCGCCTAAGAGCCTGACACATTACGGCATAATAGAAGCAAGGCGCAAAATAATTTTGACGATTATTGCGGTTGCGCTTGCCGTATTTATTGTTTTTGGTATTTATACTTTTGCATTATATACGAATATAAGGCAGTTCTTTAAGATTATAAGAGCTATTGCGGATGGTAATTACAATAAAAAACTGAGAGTTATTCAAAACCTTTTTACCGCACAAGAAATAATTTTTATTGCGGAAGAGTTTAACAAAATGCTTGAGAAAATCGACGAATCGTACAGTGAATTAAATGCAAGCAACAAAAAACTTAAAAAAATGGATGAATATAAATCAAACCTCATAGATACGGTAAGCCACGAGTTCAGAACCCCGCTGACGAGTATAAAAGGTTATGCTTCAAGTTTATTAAGGCACGATATACATATTGACGACGAGGCAAGAAAAAAATCTTTGCGCATTATTAAACAACAGGCAGAGCGCCTTAGCAGGATGGTGGAAGATTTGCTCGTTATTCCTGACATTGAGGCATCTTCGCTAAGAATGGACTATAAAGAAGTGAACGTGAAAGCGGCCCTTGAAACATCTATGATTTCCACATCGAAAGATGATGACAGTCTGTTTAATATAAAGATAGACGAGGGGTTGAGCGTATATGCTGATGAGGACAGGCTGATACAAATATTGATTAACCTTATCGAAAATGCCTTAAAGTATTCAAAGGAAAATACGCCTATTGATATAATTTCGTACAATGATGGCGAAAATGCGGTAATATCAGTCCATAATGAGGCTGATTTTATAGAAGATGTAAAACTCAATGAACTCTTTGAAAAATTTACCCGTGTTGATTCAAATTTGACAAGAACAACAAGAGGTACAGGCTTAGGGTTGTTTATTGTAAAAGGTTTGGTTGAAACTATGGGCGGAAAAATTTCTTTGAGTGCAAAAGACGGTTTTGAAGTAAGATTTACGCTTCCTCTCTATAAAGGACAAGATAATGAATAAGTTTATGGAGTTTGCCGTAAAGGAAGCCAAAAACTCAGGCACAGATGTTCCGGTCGGTGCGGTTATTGTGATAAATGATGAAGTTATTGCTTCCTGTCATAACCAAAAAGAGGAACTAAATGACGTTAGCGCACATGCTGAAATTCTTGCCATAAAAGAAGCCGAAAAAAAATTGAATAATTGGCGGCTTGACGGAGCTAAAATGTTTGTTACACTTGAGCCTTGTCCGATGTGCGCAAGTGCAATTATAAATTCAAGAATTTCCGAAGTTTATTATGGTGCAACGGATAATTTGTACGGCGCACTAGGCGGTGTTATTGATTTAAGGACAATATTTAATTCTAAACTTGTTGTTAAAGGCGGCATTATGGAAACTGAATGCGAAGAACTCCTAAAAGGTTTTTGGAGGAGAAATGGATAATTTAAAAGAAAGATTGGATGCGCTTGTAAAAAAATACGAAACACCCGACTTTATAAAATCAGATCCGGTACAGTTTCTTCACAGGTATAAGAAATTCGAAGATATTGAAATAGCGGGTTTGATTGGCAGCTCGCTTGCTTATGGGAAGCGGGAAGCTTTTCTTGGAAAATTGAACTACATTTTTAAAATTATGGGTTCTTCCCCATATTGTTTTTGTTTAAATCTTGATAAAAAAGCAATAAGGGAATATTTTAAAAACTTCAAGTATCGTTTTAATACAGGTGAAGATATCATTCTTTTGTTAGAAACCCTCTGCCGTTTTTATAATGAAAATAAAAATATGGATGATTTTTTGGGTAAAAAAATCCGCAGTGATAATGAAAAAGCCAAACAAGTCGTATCAATCATATCAGATGAATTTACAAATGGGATGGATGCTAAGAGCTATTGTTATCTTTTTCCGTCCCCCAAGTCGGGAAGTGCGTGCAAAAGGCTAAACCTGTTTTTAAAGTGGATGGTTAGGAAATCACCTGTTGATGCGGGGATATGGAAATCTATAGAACCAAAAGATTTGATAATTCCTCTTGATGTCCATGTTGCAAGGGTTTCAAGAGGTTTGAATTTGACATCCAGAAAGTCTAATGACTGGCAGACTGCGGAAGAAATCACGTCAAAACTGCGTGAATTTGACAGTTATGATCCGATAAAATATGATTTTGCTCTGTTTGATATAGGGATAGAAAAGCTTGCAATTGCGACTGCCTAATTAGCCTATTGCCTTTGTTATGGCTTCGGTCAATTTAGAGACTTCTATGATTTCAATGCCGGTTGGCGCTTTGCTGCTCATGGATGATTTTGGAACAATTGCTTTTTTAAAGCCCATTTTTGCCGCTTCCCTTATTCTTGCATCAAGTTGATTTATTGGGCGAATTTCACCTGACAACCCTATTTCACCCATAATTACAGTTGAGGGTTCAATTGTAACATTTCGCAGGCAGGTTGCTATTGCAAGGGCAATACCGAGGTCAGCGGCAGGTTCGTTTATTTCCATTCCGCCTACAACACTCACGTATACATCTTGCTTGCTTAAATTTAAGCCTACTCTGCGTTCAAGAACGGCAATGATTTGCAGAACCCGATTATATTCAATTCCAGTAGCGACACGTCTCGGTGCGGGATATGATGTAAAACCGGTGAGTGCTTGTAATTCGACAAGGAGAGGTCTTGTACCCTCATTGGTAACTATTACAACGCTTCCCGATGCCATATTGTTTTGCAACCCTTCCAAAAACAGCTCGCTTGGGTTTTGAACTTCTTCGAGTCCGTTATCTTTCATATTGAAAATGCCGACCTCATTTGTTGAACCGAAACGATTTTTTACGGCTCTGAGCATTCTGAACAACTTGTATTTGTCGCCTTCAAATTGCAATACGGCATCTACCATGTGTTCTAATACCCTCGGACCTGCTATTGTGCCGTCTTTTGTTACGTGCCCTATAACAATTATCGTTGTACCTGTTGTTTTTGCTATTTCCATAAAACTGTTGCAGGCTTCTCTGACTTGTGAAACACTGCCTGCACTGCTGGTGATATTTGGTGAATATATTGCTTGTATACTATCTATGACAACAACTTTGGCCTTTGTTTGTACAATGGCATTTTTGATTTCTTCGGCATTTGTTTGGGATAATACGCTGAGTTTTTCTGCATTTATATTAAGGCGTTTAGCCCTGCTTTTCAGCTGTCTTGTTGATTCTTCCGCAGATACGTATAAAACATCTGTTCCGTTAGAACTCAGATAAGCGCACGCTTGCAGTACAAGTGTTGATTTTCCTATGCCGGGATCCCCTGCCAACAAAACCAAAGAACCCTCAACGAGTCCGCCGCCCAATACCCTGTCAAATTCTTCCATTCCGGTAGAAAATCTGAAGGTTTCATCAAGCGAAATGTCGTTAATTTTTTGAATGTCATTTTCAAAAAAAGTTTTATTTTCGTGTTGCGGCTGCACTTTGGAAACTACTTCCGCTTCTTCTACGAAACTTCCCCAACTGGAGCATTCGGGACATTTTCCAAGATAGCCGGGAGCTTCATATCCGCATTTTTGACATACCCATTTTGATTTTATTTTTGCCATATTAGTTAAACCCCAATAATTTTGCCGTACAACCCCAGTCATACTTATCATTGTTTAAGTCGCAATTCTCTGCTTTTGTAATTGTATCAGTCTGAATTCCCGCCGGAACAAATCCGTGCTTGGTCATATAAAACAAAAGAATATCTTTCCCTACTTCATTCGGAGAATTTGCTCCGTTTGAGTCAATATAAACGAAAGCGCAGGTATGTGGAATATTTCTGTTATATGAGCAGTCTTTTGAGACATAATCGACAAGGAGATATTGAAGCGATTTTAGTTGCGCTCCGGACTTTTCGGCATTTCCCCACAACCATGTATTTGACCAACATAGTTCATCTTTCGCATTGTTGCATAACTTCATTACTTTTAAACTATTGCTTATGTATTGCACAATATCATTTTCATTGCTAAATTTGCCTACAAAGTCATCCATACCGTTTTTAGACGGTGCTGCTTTATTGAGATTTGAGTAGGCGGCATGTGCGGTCGTTTTATAGTTTTCTTTTTCAAGGATATGAGAATCTATTTGTCTGGAATATACGTACACTAAGCCCATAAGCAGCATTATCAATATAGCTTCAAGTGTTGTTAGTGCGTTTAATCTTCTCATAATGAATAAATTCCCCTGTCACTATTTCATTATACATTAACTCTTTAAATTTTAAACATTTTTGATATTTTCCCGATTTTATGCAATAAATGTAGCAGGGAGAAAACTTATGAAATTATCAAATATATTAGTGCTGATTTTTGGATTTTGTTTATTATTTTCCACTGTTACTTTCGCAAGGACGAGGTCCGGTTTGGATATGTCATCCCCATCTGTTCAATTGCTCAAAGAATTGAACGATGAAGGTAAAAAGCTCAGACAAAATGATATACCCGTAAGCATGCCAGATGTAACTGCAGATACAAGTAGAGCAGCCCAAAAGAAAATTGAATTTGAAAATACAAAAAGGGTGGCATTCCCATCATTGTATAAAGTTAAAGCGCAAAAAAGTAAATCTAAGAAAAACCCCGACAAAGAATAATTATCGGGGTGAGTAGCAACCGGACGTAGAAGAGTTGAGGATTTATTATCATGATAAATCCTTTTTCTTCACGTTAAATGCGCAGAAAGTCCAATAAACATTATACTTTCAGACGATTTTGGCTCTATTCTTCCAATGACTTTTCGTTGAATGAATATAGTTTGGCAGGTCTTTTGGATCTGCTTTTTGAATATTCATCAAGTTCTGTAAGTATATTTAAGGAAAGAATTTTCTTTCTGAAATTACGTTTGTCTAATGTCGTATTGAGTATGATTTCGTATGTTTGCTGCAAGTCCGTTAGAGTAAACTTCGGTGGAAGTAGCTGAAATGCCGTTGCATGATGTTCTAAGTCATCTCTGAGTCTTTTGGATGCGTATTCAACAATTGTTTTATGGTCAAATGCCAATGGTGGCAGATTGTATACGCTATGCCAACTTACGTCTTTTATATTGTCTGTGCTTTTATCAAATTTAAGTACAAGATTTTCAGAACGAATTAATGCAAAATATGCAACCGTTATAACCCTTGAGTTAGGATATCTCAACGGGTCGCCAAAGGTGTATATTTGTTCCAAGTATACATCTTTCAAATTGGATTTTTCGTACAATAGCCTCTTAGCTGCTTCGTCAAGGTTTTCGGATAATCTGACAAAACCGCCCGGGATTGCCCATTTGTTAACAAAAGGTTCTTTGCTTCTTTGTACCAAAAGTACTTTTAATGTGCCCTTTTGTATTGTAAAAATCACAACGTCAACGGTGATTTCATGAGTTTTTGTTTCTCTTTGCATATCCAATTTCTCTGTCTCAGTCTTTATTATTTTATATTAGCAAAAAAATAATTTTTAAATAATATTTTGTAAAATTTTCTTAATAATGGACGTATTTTATTAAAGATTTTTCATTTGCCTGCCGATATACATTCATGTCAGGGGACACATAAGGACAAGCAAGTATGAACACAGATTACAGCAAAGAAATTATTAGTGCGGAAATCGCAAATCTTTTCAAAAATGTTGAGGAGTTCGTTGTTAAAAAAGACAGCATGATAGAAGCAATTCGCTACATGTATTTGAACTCATATTCAAATAACTAATGTTAACCAATGTAAAGCATTATGTAATTTGTAACAATTTTTGGATTGTTGTTTAAAATTTGAAAAATTGGGTATAAAACCCATGTAACCGTTTTGTATGTAGTGTTGTGAGAAAGGAGTTTTATATGGGAACTTCGTTATTGCAAATAGTATTGTTAAGCGTTATTGCCTACGTAATGTTTATATTTCTGCCTCAAAAGGTTACTGCTGCATTTAACCATTAAGCAGATACTTAATATTATTCACAAAAATATTTACTAGTGTTTTTTTTTCTGATACAATCCCCCTATAACGAATTAGATTAGTTAAAGGGAGATAGAACCTATATGAAAAAGATTTCAGCAATACTGGTAAGTATTTTTATGCTGTTTGCTTTAACTTTCAACCATGCCGTTCAAGCAGAAGACGGTGCGTATTATCAAGAAAGCCAAACAGTAAATCAAGATGTTGACACGTTAAAAAATCGTGCGATTACAGGTCAAAACAACAATGCAAATGTTCCTTCGGAATATTTGGTTCAACAAGCATCTGATGTTCCTGATGATTATTGGGCAGCAATGGAAATTAACGCTTGTATTAAAGAAGGAATTATTCCTTTGAATTCTGACGGTACATTTTCTCCGGAAAGCGTTGTAAAGCGTGTTGAATTTGCACAATGGATATTAAATGCTTTGGAAAACTCAACATTCCAAATTACTGTTCACAGTAACTATTCAGACGTAAATGAACAAACACCGGGATATGAAACAATTTTAAGAAACGACCAAATCGGCTTGGTATATGGTTATACCGATGGTGAATTTAAACCGGAAAGAATTATTACAAAAGCCGAAACAAACTCTATTATGAGTCACATTACAAAAGATTATCCGGTAGGTGAAAGTGTTCTTGGTGCATTCACCGATTCAGACACAATTCCGGCATGGGCTCGTCATACTTATGAAAAGACAGTCAGATACAATTTGTATGTAAACCACCCAGATCCGTATGAATTTTTACCGAACAAACAATTAAACAGAGCGGAAGCTGCCGTACTTTTATACAAATTGAGAAACCAACTAAATCTCGTTAAAAAAGCATACAAGGCAGAAAGAATGCTAGGAGTTGAACACTTAGACGTAACTCCTCTTGCACCTTGCAATACTGTTCAAGTTACAGACAGAAGACTTATTGTTGATGCAGGTAACGTAATTAAAGTTGCATTTACAAATAGATTCAATTCAAAGAACTACAATGTTGGTGACGAAGTTCACTTCTATGCAAAGAAAGATATCAGAACAGTTGAAGGAACGCTTGTATTCCCTCAAGGAACAAAATTCCTCGCTGCTATTGAATCATTAGAAGATCCACGCTGGTTAAATAAGAATGCAAGAATGACTATTTCATTCAAAAATGCAACATTCCCTGACGGAAAGGTTGTTGATATGGTTGCTAATGCATTCGAAAATGAAGGCGTATTGGTAAGTAACAGCTGGGAAAAACCGTTGTTATGGACATTAGGCGGTACAGTAGTTGGTACAGGTATTGGTCTTGCTGTTGGTGTCCCTAAACACAAAACAGGAACAGCATTGGCAATAGGTATTCCTACTGGTGCTGCTGCAGGTGCTATAATTGGTTTCTTGACACCGGGCGTAAACTTTGGTGCTGCTCAAGACGACGAAATCTATGTTCTTATCAGAGAAGCATTCAGTATTTACACTGTGTCACCTGATGATAACGACTAATTTATAGTTTAAATAGAAAAAGCCGCCGTATATCGGCGGCTTTTTTATTGTATAAAGCTCAGGTTTTCGGGTATAATATTCTTGCTACATGTTTGAGAGTATATTCTATGCCAAAAATTTTGGTCTTTTCTGATAAAAAATCCGATGAAAAAGATATCGTTGCTCCGCTGAAAGATGTCGGATATATTATTTCGCATGTAGAAAAAGTGAATTCATTGTATGATGAAGCGTCCAAGTTTCTTCCGGATATTGCGATTTTAGCCTTGGATGGCGATGTGGACAATGTTTCCAAAATATGCCGAAAGGTGCGCCTTACCGACTCAAACACAGATATTCAGATACTTCTTCTTGTCAATGAAGGTGTACAATTTGCAAATATTTCGCAGGCTGCTGACGGCTATATCCCGAGGCCTGTAAATCCTGCGGTGCTTGTTTCAACCGTAAATGCTCATCTTCGTTTAAAAAGTCACCTTGATATATTTACGGCAAATAATAACGAACTTGCTCAGCGCTTTTATCAGTTGAAAGTTTTATATGATACAAATTCCAATCTTGCCGGCACGCTTAGTCCACAAAAGCTTATAAACATTATGCATGAAGGTCTGGAGCAAAGTATAAGTTATTCAATATGCACGACATTATTTATCAATAATCAAAATGACATCAAACTCATAATAAATTCAACATACCCATTGTCAAAAAGGCTGGAACAAGCCCTGAAGCTGAGGGCGGTAATGTCGTACAAGTCGCTTTTCCAAGATAAAAAATTGCCTTTTGAATTTGATGTCAACGATGTAAAAACGCAAAACATATATAAGATGGATGATGTTGTGTATGACTTTGACATAATGCACTGTGCAAATATATTTTCGCCGATTTCTACGCAGGATAAGTTTTTCGGTACGGTGGAAATATTTAGGGATGAGGAGTTGTCAAACGAAGATACAACATGTTTTCAAACTATTGTGAGCCAAGTTGCTTTGCCTTTGGAAAGTGCGATTTTGTACGAAGAAATCCAAGAAAAAAATGCTAAACTTGTAAAATTGGAACAATTAAAATCTGAATTTGTTTCTATTGTTTCTCACGAACTAAGAACTCCGCTCACTGCCATAAAAAACTCATTAGACATTATTTTATCGGGTAAAGCAGGTGATATTACGGATAAAATGTCTAATTTCTTAAATATGGGGAAAAGAAATGTAACGAGGCTTTCAGGCATTATAAATGATTTATTGGATTTATCAAAGATTGAAGCCGGAAAAATGGAATACCGATTTGAAAAAACAAATCTGTCAGAACCTATAAATCTTATTAAAGACACATTTTATTCGCTTGCAACGGAAAAGGATATAAAGCTGGATGTCATAACCAAGGTTAAAAATACCTTTGTTTATGCTGATGCTCAAAAAATTGAGCAAGTGTTATCAAATCTTGTATCAAATGCACTAAAATTTACGGAAGCTAAAGGTAAGGTATCAATTATCTTGTCGGAAACTAAAAAAAATTCTCAATTTTATCAGGTGGAAGTAAAAGATACAGGTATCGGTATAAGTGAAGAAAATATGGCAAAAGTATTTGATAAATTCCAGCAGATAGAAAATTCTTTGAGCAGAAAAGTTGGCGGAACAGGGTTGGGGCTGCCTATTGCAAAGGAATATATCATTGCTCACCGTGGAAATATATGGGTTGAAAGCAAAGAAGGCAAAGGCACTTCCTTTATTTTTACACTCCCTAAATATGATGAATATGAAAATTTTTTGACTGAGCTTTCTATATTTTATGAAAAATCCAAAAACGCAAATACAAACTTTGCCATACTTAAACTAAAAACGGATGATATTGAACAAACTTTGAAATATATTCAACAAGAACAAAAATACAGAAAAATATTCAGCAAAGATGATTGTATTTACATTATTTCACAAAATTTAAATAAAAATTTATTTGAAATATATTTAGAAAAGTTAAAAGATTTTGCTTTAAAAACAAAAAATGCTAATATGTTTGTACATAGTGCATATTGCGATTTTGGGGAAGGCACTTTGTTACCCGACTTGATTGCTGAATTTGAAAAAATGTAGGGAGAAAATGAAGAAAACAGTTCTTATTGCAGATGATGAAGCTGATATTGTGGAAACGCTGCAGTTTATGCTTGAATCGGACGGATTTGAGGTTTTGACGGCTTATGACGGAGAAGAAGCCCTCAATCTTGCTCGTCGTGCAATACCTGACATTATTCTGCTTGACGTTATGATGCCCAAAATCAATGGCTACAAAGTATCTCGCCTTTTGAAATTTGATAAAAAGTTTCAAGATATTCCGATACTGATGATTACGGCACGCAGTCAGGAAGAAGACAAACTCATCGGTGAAGAAACGGGCGCAGATGAATATATTACAAAACCTTTTGATATTTCAAACGTAATTGATTTAATAAATAAACATCTGCAGGTGTAAGAAATGTTGCTTCTTACAAATAAAACCATAGACAAATTAAAGTATGACTTAGTTAGGGAGGGACTTGTCGATTATGAAGCCCTTAATTTTGCGCAGGATAATGCGCAAAAAAATTTGACAAACCTTTCTGTAGAGTTGGTTAAAGAGGGGATTATTTCCGAAAAAGAACTGCTGAATTTTATCCAAAATAAACTGCATATCCCATACGTGGAACTTTCCGATTATGTACCGGATATTGAGTGCTTAAAATACGTAAATCCTGAAGATGCCAAGCGTTATAATATCTTCCCTCTTTTTAAAATTGAAGATGTTTTAACAATTGCAATGTCTGATCCGTTGGACTTATTTACCATAAATAACCTTTTTGAACCAGAGAGTTTCTCTATTGAACCCGTTGTTTGCGCTCAGGATGCAATTGCTGATGCGGTCGAGTGTTATTATTTTTCAAAAAAACAACCTGTAGCTGTGGAATCCTGGCAGGATGCAATATTAGCAGGAGATTTGGAGGATGAATCTGTTGAACAGGTTATTTCTTCCATTATAAAAAATGCCATAGCCGAAAACAGAAAAAATATTTTTATGGAAAGAGCTCAGGAGGGACTTAGGGTTTACTTTGACAAAGATGTAAAAGGTCTTATCCCCAATATACTTGCCCCAAGATTTATTAACAGTCTTGCAGGCAGGTTTCTCGCCATGGATGCTTTTGATGAAGATGTTCCTCAAAATTCAAAATTTGATTTTAAATATAAAAATCTCACATATTCACTTATAATATCATTTTTACCGACGAAATTCGGTGCAAGAATTTCGTTGGAGATAAATAAACCGCCGGCTGATTTGCCCGAAGATTTTAAAAACAGACTTTCTCTCGTTGTGCAGTCGCCGTCTTTTGTCGGTGTTCAATGCGTTAGGGATGATTTTATATATTCGGTTGCTCAATACTTGGGCGAAAGTCATTCCGTTTTGATGGCGGAAAGTTGTGTGAAGTATAATATTGCAGGTATTACACAGCTCGAAACGGGGAAAAATACCGGATTGTATTTTGATGAAATTATAAAACAAGTTGAATTTCAAAATTTTGAAATACTTTTTTGGGAAAAGATTTATATAAAAGAGCAGTTTGAAAAACTAAAACTTCTTTCAAAAGAGCGGACAATTTTCACTTCCGCAATCGGTGAAGACATTGGCGAATTTGATTTCGTAATTGACAAAGACGGTGTAATATCATAAAAAATCGCCTCATAGCGGGGCGATTTTTTTATTCATAATTTTGTTTTATGCTAAGGTTTCTTGTCCTTTTGTTTCAATTTCTTTTTGGATTTTTTGTGCAAATTCATCAACTGACATAACGCCGATTTGACCTCTGCCCGATGAACCTCTGACGGCAACGGAGTTTGCTTCAATTTCCTTGTCGCCCATTACAAGCATATACGGAACTTTTTTGTTTTGAGCTTCACGAATTTTGTAGTTCATGGATTCGCTTCTGTCGTCAAGTTTTGCACGTATACCCATATCCCTGAGTTTTTTATAAACACTCTCCGCATAGTCAACGTGTCTGTCTGCGATAGGAATAACTTCTACTTGAACCGGCGCAAGCCATGTCGGGAAAGCGCCTGTGTAGTTTTCAATCAATAGACCTGCAAATCTTTCCATTGAACCTAAAATTACACGGTGGAGCATAACCGGAGTTTTTAATTCTCCGTCTTTGTCTTGGTATTTGAGTTCAAATCTTTCGGGAAGATTAAAGTCTAATTGAATTGTTGCACCTTGCCAAGTTCTGCCGATAGCATCTTTTAATTTAAAGTCGATTTTTGGACCGTAAAATGCTCCATCGCCTGCGTTGATATCGTATTTCAGTCCTTTCTTTTCAAGAGCAGCGACCAAGCCGGCTTCGGCTTTTTCCCAGTTTTCCAAAGAGCCGACATAGTTGTCTTCAGGTCTTGTTGAAAGTTCGACTTCATAAGTTATACCGAATATTTTCAATGTATCGTCAACGAAATCAATAACATTTATAACCTCATCCGTAATTTGTTCCAAAGTACAGAAAATGTGCGCATCATCCTGTGTAAATCCTCTTACACGGGTCATACCCGCCAATGCGCCCGAACGTTCGTTTCGATATACCGTGCCAAGTTCTGCCATTCTGATAGGCAAATTTCTATAGCTTCTTCTTTCTGATTTATAAATCAGCATGTGGAATGGGCAGTTCATCGGTTTAAGAACAAAATCTTCTTCTCCATTTGTAACCATAAACATGTTTTCTTTGTAGTGTCCCATGTGTCCGGAAATTTCCCACAAGTCCGGCTTTGCAATATGCGGAGTATTAACGATTACGTATCCTCTTTTGCGGTGTTCGTTTCTCCAATAGTTTTCAATTTCTTCACGAACTACTGCGAGATTTGGATGCCAAAGAACCAAGCCGGAACCGACTGCATCTTGAATACTGAACAAATCTAATTCCGTACCCAATTTTCTGTGGTCTCGTTTTTGTGCTTCTTCAAGTTGTTTCAGATATGCATCCAAATCAGCTTTGTTGAAGAATGCTGTGGCATATATTCTTTGAAGCATTTTGTTCTTTTCCGAACCTCTCCAGTATGCACCTGCAACCGAAAGGAGTTTGAACGCTTTAATCGGTTTTGTATTCATCAAATGAGGACCGCAGCAAAAGTCGTTCCAAACTTCTTTGCCGTCTTGAGTCTTGGTCAAATACAAAGTCGGATTGTCGTTTTTGTGTTCCTCGACGAGTTCTGCTTTATAAATTTCGCCTTGAGCCTTAAATTCTGCGATTTTTGCATCAGCATCAGGCAGAACGCATTTTTCAAAAACTAAATTTTGAGAAATAAGTTCTTGCATTTTTGCTTCAATTGCGGGAAAATCTTCTTCTTTTAATGTTACACCGTCAATATCAAAGTCGTAATAAAATCCGTTTTCAATAGCAGGTCCGATAGCGAGTTTTGCATTTGGATAAATACTTTGAACTGCTTGTGCCATAATGTGCGAGCAGGAGTGTCGAACAACCGCCAATGCTTCGGGGTTTCTGTCAGTTAATATTTCCAGCTTGTCACCGCTGTTTAATTTTTCTGTCAAAGATGACAATTTGTCGTTTATTTTTGCGGCAAGTGCATTTCTTGCCAAGCCCTCGGAGATGCTTTTTGCAACATCAAAAGCTGTAGAGTTCTCTTCCACATTTATTTTTGAACCGTCAGGTAAAATGATTTCAATTTGAGCCATTATTTGTCCTCTCTATATTAAGTTCTCTTGTTTAAGAGTATAACACCAAAATAAAAAGAGGACAAAATTGACACGTTATTGTTTACTGTTTGCCCTCACATGATTAAAAATGCTATATTGTAATGAGGGATTTCATCTGTTTAATGTATATTAAACGCTCCCTAAATAAGGTAATATGTATATGGTACCTATGGAGTAAAGTTAGTGAAGTATTGGCTTAAAATTGTAATATTATTACTTCTTTCTTTGGGCTTTTTAGCTCCCCAAAGTCTTGCCGCAGACAGTATTCAAGGACCTACTATGGGTAAGGTCTCTTCTTATTTCGGTACAAGAGATGATCCGTTTCATGGTCATAAGGCAAACCACATGGGGCTTGATATTGCTGCTGATGCCGGAACTCCGGTATATGCCATGCAAGAAGGAGTCGTTGCATTCAGCGGCGTCAAAGGCGGCTATGGCAATTGTGTAAAAATTAACCAGTTCTTCTATATGGTACCCGAACTTCCTCAGGTAACAACGCTTTACGGTCACCTGTCATCCGTATATGTGAAAGAGGGCGAAATAGTGAAACGTGGTCAGGTTATCGGTTTGGTCGGCTCTACAGGACGTTCTACCGGACCTCATTTGCATTACGAAGTTTTTTATAAAGGAAAAAATATTGACCCCATAGAATATTTAAAAAAGCTGCCGGGGTATCTTGAATATGCAGCTTATGCAAGAACAAATCAAAATTATTATCGCTACAATGCCTCTGCAGGCGGAAAGGCAAACTATTAAACTTGAATTTTATTGGAAATTCATTAAAAAGAATGTCAGAATGTTGGCATGGGTTAGACTAAAGGAATTATGCTATGAAAAAATTAAATATTATTTTATTGTCGGCAATATGTATTTCGCTTGTTTCGTCAATTTCTTTTGCAAAGTCAAGTGAACCTGATGCCATATCAATTTGCTCGAAAGAGTACCAAAAAGTCACAAATGATGACACGATTTGTCTTGCGTTGGACCAGTTGAAAGATACTGTTGGCGAATATTCAAGAGATGCAATTTTGGGCAATAATCTTACCGATAAGCCGATAAAAATTGAATTTAAAGAGCTTTCTGCAATTAAGCCGCAATACGCATCCTATGATGCGTTGGGCATGAAAAAAGGTAAGCAATTATACATATATATAAATATGAAGCACCACAATGCGCCTCCGGAAGCAATTGCGGCACTTCTTAGCCACGAGGCACTCCATCAGGACGAATACAATTCTATAAATGAAGAAACATATGCTTGGACGATGGAAGCCAATGTTTGGGTTGATATGTGTAGAAAAAATCCTAACTTGAAAAACGAAAAGCATTCTTCCCTTGCAAACAGAGAAAATATTCTTCTCAAAATGCTTGAAAATGCAAATTTTGCAAATACATTGATTAGAAATACGGTTGTAAACCACCCAGGCTACCAAAAATTGCCGATTAAATCACCCGGATTTGATAATTAAAGTGTTTTTACAATTTCTTCAACAATGCCTTTGTCTAACGCTTTAGGCAGAATTTTGTGTTCGGAAAGCTCTTTTGCGGCATAATTTGCTATGGCAAGAGCGGCATTATATTTTGTTTCGTCCGTGACTTTTTTAATGTTTTTAGCTAAAAGTCCTTTAAATATTCCGGGGAAAGCCAAAGAGTTATTTATTTGGTTTTCAAAGTCGGAGCGTCCTGTCGCAACAATAAATGCGCCTGCTTCCTTGGCGAGGTTTGGCATTATTTCGGGAGTTGGGTTTGCCAAAACAAAAACGATTGCTTTTTCATTCATTGATTTAATCATATCTTTTGAAACAATGTTTGCGGCAGAAAGTCCGATAAGTACGTCAGCACCTTTTAGAATGTCGGCGAGACTTCCGCTTTCAAGATTCGGGTTTGTAACTTCCGCCATTTTTCGCAAATATTTGTCTTTATGTGCGGAATTTTTTGAAATTACACCCTCTACATCACGCATTATGAGATTCTTTGCGCCTGCCTTCAATATCAATTTTGCTACTGCCTGCGCTGCCGCACCTGCGCCCGACATAACTATTTTTACGTCCTTTATGTTTTTGCCTGCGAGTTTCAATGCGCCCAAAAGTGCAGCCAAAACTATTATGGCAGTGCCGTGCTGGTCATCATGGAATATGGGTATATCCGTTCTTTGGGCAAGTTTCTCCTCAATCTCAAAACATCTTGGTGCGTTGATATCTTCTAAATTTACACCACCGAATGAATAAGAAATCGCCGTTGAAATATCAATAATTTCATCAATATTTTGGGTTTTTATACATATCGGAAAGGCATCCACATTCCCAAGGGCTTTGAATATTGCGGCTTTTCCTTCCATAACCGGCATAGCTGCATAAGCCCCTATGTTCCCCAATCCCAAAACGGCACTTCCGTCAGAAATAATCGCAACATTTTTTCGCTCAACTTCTATTTTTGTAAGGTTCTCTTTCGTAAATGTTTTTTTTATTTCTTCGAGCGATAAGTCACATTCTTTTGTTTTAAGAACTCCGTTTAGTGAAAACCTTAATTCTAATGCTTTTTTTCTGAATTCTTCTCCGGAAAAATCAGGTTTATTTTTAGGAATTTTTTCTAACTTTTCTTTTAAGATTTTTGCGTTCTTTACGATTTTATCAAAATCAAAATCATCAAGTTTTTCCGTGATATCTGCATTTTTGACTTCATTATTTGAAAATACATAAAATGCGCCGAATGTCGGAGTAAGATTTTTAACAATTTTATTTATATCATATTTTGTTGAAACAAGCGGGTATGCATCGATGTTTTGAGACTTTTTTATAATTGCGCATACTGCATAGGCAAACGCAAGATATTTTGGGGGTTCATCCGTATCAAAAATAACTCCGACACAGTTCGCTTTGTTTGTGAGAGAATTTGTGAGGGTTTTGTCTTTTGCAATTTCTTTTGAAGAAAAGCCTACTCCGGGCGTATAAATCAAAGAAAGTTCATCAAGTGTATTTAGCGGGGTTTTGAGTTCTGTTTCAAAATACATTTCTGCCTCAATTCTTTGAATTTATATTCTCATGCAGCTTTTTGACACGGCGTTTTATTCGTTCAATTATTTCTGTCATACCCTCTATGCTTGAGAGCTTAACTTCTTTTATCAGTCCAAGGAGTTTTTTGACTTTTTTGTGGTATTTTGCGTCGGAAAAATAGCTTATTGCAAGTGTTGAGATGTCTAATAGAGGTAAAAGTTCTGCAAGGTTTGTTGTTTCGTTTTTCAGTTTCATTAAAACTTCTTCTATCAACTCTAAAACGCCTGCATACTGACCTCTTGAAAGGATATCTATTGCAATGACAACTTCATTTATTTCGCTTGTTTCATCTTTAATTACTTCGGAGAATTCTTGTTGCAGCTCTTTTACCGTACCGATTTTAGAGTTTAAAAATCTTTGCAAAAGCTTGTCAGCCATAACGGAGGTGCTTTTTTCGCTGCAAGCGATTTTGTATAACTGCATCAATAAAGGAATTGCGCTTTCGAATTCATCCAATTTGTTTTTATACGCAAGTTCAACAAGTCCGTCCAAAACAAACAAAAATGACTCTTTTTCGTCATAACTATCGTCAATATACGGCATATCAATGACGCTTTCGCCGTATTTTATGACAGGGGAAAACATTTCCTTGTGCAAAAATATTCCCAAAATAATCGTTTTTTTAAGGTCTTCTTCTTCGGGAACGAACAGAATTTCTTCCATTTTTTCCAGCAAAATTTTATTTTTTGTTTGTGTAAGTCCAGAAAAAACAATTTGCCTAAAATTAGGATCGCCGCCCATAGTACCGTTATTTAGTATGTCTTTTGTCAACTCATCTAACTTTTCAAGACTTGTCTTAGCTTCAGCTTCTTCCTTTTTTGTCATAAGAATCTCTCCTTGCGTTAATAAAATTATATAACAAAGGTGCTGCGCACGCAAAATGGCTACCAAAAATAGAAAATATGTTTTTTCAATATGCCCCCCATGGGGTGCTGCGCACGCAAAATGGCTACCAAAAATAGGAAATATGTTTTTTTAATGTGCCCCCATGGTGTGTTGCGCACGCAAAACATCTTGCTGAGAGTACAAAAATGCGCTAAAATATTCGTATGAAAAGAGTTATTTTACTTATTATTGATTCTGCGGGTATTGGTGCGCTTCCTGATGCGCCCGCTTTTGGTGACATTATGGAATGCAATACCTGGGCAAATGTTGCAAGAGTTGCAGGTGGACTCAATGTTCCTGTTATGCAAAAAATGGGCATAGGAAATCTTGCGGATATAAAAGGCGTACCTCCCGAAAAAAATACGATTGCGTCATACGGAATTATGAAAGAGCGTTCCCAAGGTAAAGACACAACGACCGGACACTGGGAAATAGCGGGACTGGTTTTGGATAAACCGTTCAGAACATACCCAAACGGTTTTCCAAAAGAGATTATAGACTTATTTATAGAAAAAACTGGCTGCAAAAATATCTTGGGGAATTATCCGGCTTCGGGTACAAAAATTATTGAGGATTTGGGGCAGGAACACCAAAAAACAGGATATCCGATTATTTATACGAGTGCTGATAGCGTTTTTCAAATTGCTTGCCATATTGACACTATTCCCCTAGAAACGCAGTATAAATGGTGCGAAATTGCAAGAGAGATATTAACCGATGAATATAATGTAAGCAGAGTTATTGCTCGTCCGTTTGAGACGATTGACGGAAAATACAAGCGTATTTCTGCGGCTCGGCACGATTATTCCGTTCCACCGCCCAGGGCTACTATGCTTAATTTGATTGAAAAATCCGGCGGAAGCGTTTATGCAATAGGCAAAATTGAAGATATTTTTGTGAAATCCGGAGTTAGCCGTGCGGTTCATACAGGTTCCAACAAAGAAGGACTTGAATATACGCTTTCTGCCGTGAAAGAAGTTAATGAAAAACAAGAGCTTGTGTTCATAAACCTTGTCGATACAGATATGCTATTCGGGCACAGAAATGACGTTATGGGCTATAAAAATGCACTTGAAGAAATCGATGTGTATCTCAAAGAAATTATCAAGGAAATGAAAGATGATGACATTTTGATAATTACTGCAGACCACGGCTGCGATCCCACCGTACCCGGAACTGACCATACTCGTGAACAAGTGCCTGTGTTGATGTACGGAAAAAATGTCATTCCCGCAAATCTTGGCGTGAGAACAACTTTTGCTGATGTTGCGGCGACAATTTTGAAGTATTTTGACATAGAAAATGATTTTGAGGCTACCGCTTTTTAATTTTTAGATTATAATTTTTTTATGAATATTTTTGTAACATCAACAGGCGAAAAAACAGGAAAAACTATATTTGGCGCAGGCGTGGCAGCTGTTATGCAAAGTCTTGGATACGAGATGGCGGTGTATAAGCCGGTTCAAACAGGCTGCAAATATGCGAGCGACAAGCAGTTTTCTCCCGACTTGAATTTTGTAAAAAAATTGGATCCGAATATAAAAACGTATTCGTCTTACAATCTAAAGCTAAATCAGGTGCCTGCGGTTGCTATGGAAAATGAGCACGTGAAGTTTACTCTTGAATCGATTATTCGTGATTATAGCGCTGCAAAACAAGAAAACGACATAATGATTGTTGAGGGCTGCGGTGGAATAATGACGCCTATTACCGGACGAATTTCCAATATTGAGATTGCTCAGCATTTAAAGCTCCCTGTTGTTATCGTTATTGATGTGAAAAATGATTTTGTTAACAAAGCCATGTTGACAATAAATGCTGCCGAAGATGCAAAACTTGAGGTTTTGGGCGTGGTTTTCAATAATTATTCCCCGACCGATAAGAAAAACAAGTTTCATCAGGAGGTAAAACTTGTGGAACAAATGATAGAGCATGGTGTGTTGGGGTACATTCCCAATGTTAACGTGACCGGCGAGGGCATATATCCGGAGAGTTTAATAAGCGAGATTTTGCAGAATATCGACTTGTCCCGAGTTTTTGATATGGAAATCCCCAAGCTCAGTTTTTAGAAATTATTTATTGACAAAGATTATTTTTTAAATAGAATAAAAATATAGAATTCCTATGGGGGATTAGCTCAATTGGTAGAGCACCTGCTTTGCACGCAGGGGGTTAGGAGTTCGAGTCTCCTATCCTCCAAAAAATAGCCGTCAGACACAAGTTTGACGGCTATTTTTTGCGGATAAATTGTAGAAAGACGAGTAGTTTGCCAATTGTAGATAGTTTGCAAATAATTGCCGAAACCCGCTCATATTAGGGGTTTATCTGGTCGGAAGTCACGGAAATATAAAATTTGCAAACTACTCAAATTTACTCATTATTTACTCTCAAAGTAAATCTATTTACTCACTATTTTCAAGCGTTTTGGGGTAGTGTGCTATTTCACGGATAATATGCTCTTTTTCGGTTTGGTGGGCATAATTTTAATGGTCGGAAGTTAAATTTATTTTTCGTTGTCAATAAAAAATGCATTTAGAAAATCTGCGTTATCTCTTAAATTTTTAATTACAGGTGCGAGGTTGTAACATTTTGCTATTTTAGGTTGATTGCTAACAAAATAATCAACTATAACAGCTATATTATAAACATTTTCTGCCCATTTGCTAATCTGCTTAAATTCTTTATCTGTAATATTGTATCCTGCTTCTTCCATAATCCCTCCTAACGTCAGGAAACACAATACATGAAAGAAGTTATAAAAGCGAAAAAGCAGAAAAGATTTTACAAAAGGACACAATTTATTATTTTTTATTGAAAAATTTCGTTAATTCTGTCTTGAATTTTCTTTGAAAAAACTTCAATAATTTGTTTATTAGGTTCTATTAAAGCTTGTTCTGCCTCAATTTTAGCTACAATTTCTTTTTGTTCTTCAATAGGTGGTAGTGGGATTAAAATATCTTTTAATTCTTCTCTATTAAATAAACCATTTACTTGTTGTCTCATTTGATTCAAATATATACCATTTCTTCTATATTGATTAAGAATTATCCATAAAAATCTACTATCAACAGATTTTCTTGGTCGTAAACCTAATAAAAATGAAGCAAATATATACTCCCCTTCTTTATCAAACAAAGCAGTTTTTCCAACTAAATGTTTGCTACCATTACGCCAGTTAAAAAGCAAATCACCCTTTTGAAGTTTTGTTGTATTTTTTGATGTTCTTACTTTACGAATGGTGTCATAAATTATAGTTCCATTTTCATCGACATCTGCTATTGTTATTAGTGGAATACCGTTTTTATCTTCACATTGTCCAACTGATAGAGTTACCCCACTTATAAAATCAACAACATCTTCGACTTTTACCATATTATATTCTGGTCTAATTTTGATATTTGGTTTGTAATTTTCTACAATTTTTTTTGCTCCGTCAATGATTTGTTGGTAACTATCAAGTTCTTCAATTATTTGTTTTTGTATTTCAAATGCAGGTACAGGAATTTTTAATTCTTTAAAAATATCAAAATCAATATTTATTTGTGCTTGTCCTCTTCCGCAACTATATATTTTATCTTGAATACCTAATAATATTTTACCAACATAATCTTTCAATATAGCGCTTTTGTAATTCTCTTTAATATCAAAAACAAAACCACTATCCAAAAGATAGAAATCATCTTTGACAAATCTAACACATTCTTTACTCATAGCAAAACGAGAAATTACGTACTCATTTTTGTTGGTACATAGATCAGTATAGAATGAAATACCGCCACCACCATAAACAGGATAAAGGGTACCACTATCATCTTTTTGTGTGATTCTTTTACCACATTTAATATCTAAAATATCACCTAACTTGAATATTTCGAATTTGCTTATTGTTAATTTTACATCTTTATATCTGCTACCAACTAAGTTGAAATCATTTTTTACAACTTTTTCAAAAGGAATAACATCAAAACCTATTTTCAACATTTCGTCTTTTTGTTCTTCATCAAATTTGCGAAATTCTTCATATTTTTGTAAATCGCTCGGAGTATCAAGTTTACGTCGGTGATTATCAAGTGAATATCCGTCACTTTTTACGTCAAAATACCAATAATTCTTTTTCTTTTGAGAGTTAGATATTTTTTGATTTATTTTTGTAGCAAAAATGATATTCGTTTTAACTCCTGTGTATGGCAAAAATACACCTTGAGGAAGTGAGATGATACTTTGTAATTCACTATTTTTAAGCAGATATTCTCTTGTTTTTGCTAATTCTTTACGGAATAGAAATCCCTCAGGAACAACAATAGCCATTCTGCCATTTTCAGACGCTGAACTGATAGCTTTCATACAATGCTGAACACAAATACTGTCGCCATTTGTAGAGGGTAAATCATACAATGAGCCGTGTTTTGTTTTTTGTGAATACGGCATATTTGCTAAAACTACATCGTATTTCCCATCAACAGGATTTGCCAAACTGTCTTGCATGTGAATACCACTATGTCCGTCACCTGCCAAAATCATATTCATTTTGGTAATTCTTGCCGTACTTGTAATTTCGTTACCAAAAATAGTGTTTTCTCTCAACATTTTTTCAGTTTCTTTGTTGCGTGGCATATTGTTGTAAATATGCCTAAAACTTTCAATCAAGAAACCGCCTGTTCCACAGAACGGATCATAAACTTTTTCACCTATTTGTGGATTAACTAAACGCACCATAGTTTTTACTATATGTCTTGGTGTGAAGTATTCGCCTAAATCGTTCTTTGTAGCAGTTGAAGCTTTTAAGAAATATTCAAAGGCATCACCCTTTACATCACTATCAATATCTGTCAAAACCAAGGGGTCAAGTAATCCCATAATTTCTTTTAGTACGTCATTATCTCTGATTTTTAATGATGTGAAAATTTCTGTATTATACAAATCATTTAATTTCTTATAAACCATGTTATTTATGTATTCAACACGGCTACTTGACGATTGTTTTTTGATTATATCCCAACTACAAGTCGAAAAATCAAATTTCGTTTGAATACCTTGATCAAATTTATTTTGTTCACTTTCGCTAATGAGTTTCAAAAACAGTATGTTTGCGAATTCACCAAAACGTTCTTCGCCTGCTCTTAAACCCTCACTACGTAACATATTATTGGCTGTATCAAATATTTTAATCAGTTCTTGTCGGTCGTATTGAACCTTTTGGCTGATAGTATTTACATTCCATTCGCCTAAAAACTTCATCGCCATGGCTTCACGAATGAATTCATCAAGTTCTTCACCATTCAACATAGGCGTTCTATTTGCTTGTGTGTGGAAAGATTTGCAAAATACTCCGTCAGTTGCAAAAACTAAAGGTGCTTTTAGCTTTTTAGCATAAAATATGCCTTGTTCAAGAGCCGAATCAATACGCTCACCTTTTTTCTTTGCCTCGATGACAATTAAAGGCTCATGGTCTTTTGAATACAACACATAGTCGGGTCGTTTATGCTCTAATAGCCTACGTTCAGCCTCCGTTCTTGGCTGTTCCTGAAAAACATTCTTATCTTTACCCTCAAATCTCCAACCTAAATTCTCAAGACTTCTGTTAATTAAATATACTGTATCCTTTTCTAAAGGCAACGTATTCATCTATTTTCTCTCTACTTTTTTAGGCAAAATACCAACACATAAGCACATCTTAACAACTCTTAATTGAAATATCAATTTGTTAAGATATATCAAAAGGATAAAATTATGATTTTTACCTTCTTCTTTCATTGAATAAAGTTTCGTCATTTTCGGGCATATATAGTTCGCCGTTTAGCATTTTTTCTTTTTCAGACATCTTTATATATCCATTTCAACTAATCTTTTACCCAAATCAAAGGCTTTTGCAAGGTCTTTTGGGAATTGTGTTTCTTTAACTTGCTTTTTGTGTTCTTCGCTAAACATATTGCAATCATATTTTGAATAATCGCTGAATTGGTATGTGTCGCATACATTGAGCGTTTCACAATATCCGTAAATCATATTCAAAGCCCATTCATTTGCACCTAATATAGTAGGATAATTGTAATTTGGCATTAAATTTTCAGGAACATTCATTGTGAAAATTAAACCGACAGGGATGTTTCTTTTTAAGTTTCGCATCGATTTGCCATTTTCGTCAACCATATATGTTCCTGCCGCAAAAAGCATTCTTTCTAGCAAGTTTCTAAACATACCTGTCGGGTATGAATAATAAATCGGACTTCCGATTATAACTGCATCAGCGTTTACTATTTTTTCTAAAATCGGTCTTAGGTTGTCTTTTATTGCACACAAACCGCCTAAATCTACCCCTTTTCTTTTGCAAGCAAAACAACTCATACAACCTTTGAAATTTATATCAACAAGGTTTATATATTCAACTGCTGCACCTGCTTGCTCCGCACCTTTTTGAGCTTCTTTTAATGCTTGTGCCGTATTCCAATTTTTTCTCGGTGAACCGTTTAATATGATTGCTTTTTTCATTTTTATTCTCCTATAATTTTTTCCTGCTTTTCATTATCCCAATGTCTGTATATTGCTGCAAGTATTCCACCTGATATATTGTGCCAAACGGAAAATATCGCTCCCGGTACTGCCGCTTCGGGAGTCATTGGAAATGTACTATTTGCAAGACTTGTTGCAAGTCCTGAATTTTGCATACCTATTTCTATCGAAAAAGCCTTTGTTTTGGCATTACTTAATCTTAAAAGTTTTCCGACAAAAAAGCCGACGATATAGCCTGATAAATTATGCAGGATAACTATTAAAAGGATTATACCCCCTGCAGATAAAATCATTTTAGCATTATGTGATACAACTGATGCAATTACCAAACTAATTGCAATAACCGAAATTCCCGGTAATATTTTGGTGATTTTTTCCGTAAACTCGGAAAAGAATTTATTTGCAATAATTCCAAGTATTATAGGAACCAATATAACATTTATAATTCCTAAAAACATTGCCAATATATTTGTTTCAACGGTTGCTTTCAGTATTAAAAACGTAATTAAAGGGGTTAAAATGGGTGACAATAAGGTATTTACACTTGTCATACATACTGATAGGGCAACATCACCTTTGGATAAATAAGTAATAACATTACTTGCCGTGCCTCCGGGGCAGGTTCCGACAAGAATTACTCCGGCTGTTAATGCTGAATCCAAATGAAATAAACAACTTAAACCAAGAGCTAAAAGAGGCATTATGGCATATTGAGAAACTGCACCCCAAGCAATTTCTTTTGGATGGGAGAAAACCATAACAAAATTATCCAGTTTGAGGGTTAAACCCATTCCAAACATTATAATCATCAACAAATAGTTTATGTATGATGTTTTTATCCACAAAAAGTGATTAGAAAAAAATAAAGAAACAACGGCAATGATTAACACTATTATTGCCATATGTTTTCCGATAAATTCCGATATTCTATTCATTTTCTCCATAACAGTATCTCTTACATAAAAACTTTTTAGTGGGTTGAAAAGCTGTCAATAAACTTGTATAACCTGCGTTAATTATAACACAGAGTTAAATTGTTAGTGCATAATGTGGTTTTGGCTGAGTTCATTCGGAATATTCCTTTTCGGGAAAACATTCATATAAAACAAATTCCATAAAAAGTTGCTAACCGATAACAGTATGTTAAAAATTATCAAGATGAGTCTGGTTTGTAATCAAAAATTGTTGTTTTTGTTTTTTATATGACCAAAGGGTTGGTCATGACAAAAATTTCTGCAACAGGGCAACGAGCAACAGTTAATATGATGCGCTTGTTTAAGCGCAGGCTGCTTAGTGCCGAGGAACTCAAAGCCATTGTGAAAAGCACGCCGCAAGAAGAACGCTATCTCGGGCACTTGCCGACTGATTGGTTCGGAAAAAGGAAAACCAATGAGGAGATTAGCGAGCTTACACAAAAGGTATTTGCTTCATTTTCCAGATTTGCGACAGGGGTGTATTCCAAAATAAATATGTCGCCAGTCTTGTATGAGTCCTTTATAAAATACTTGCGTGCAGATATAAGGCAGCTTACAAAGCATAGAGCTTCAATGGAGTATGTCGGCAGAGGGCTTTTTGGCAAAGTTTTTAAATTGAAAGTTAAGGGCAAGGAATATGCTCTAAAGGTCTTCCATATGTCTGACAGAGAAAGTGATTTGCATGGAAAATCAAAGGAAATTGCTAATGCCATAGCGTATAATCATGCAAAAAGCCGCAGGCGCAGAGCCGATTTTTATTTCGGAAAAATTGCGGGTGAAAACGACATGGACGGATTCATTTTGACTGAATTTGTTCCGGGAGAAATGGTTGAAAAAAATTTGGCACCCCGCCGTTATGAATACAGACGATACTCTACCAATGATGCGTACAAGGGCTATAATACAATAAATGGTAAACTTGTCGATTTTGGTGATATATCAGATGTTTTTACCAATAAAATGTCCGCAAGTATTGCCAAGCAACTTTTGTGGGCAATTCAGGCACGTGACTATAAAAAGGCATATTCTTTGATATTAAAGTACGAAAATCTGCCGGAATATCGGGAAGCGGCAAAAAATATTTTTGACCGATATCAGGCAATAAGGATGAATAAGAAAGTTTTGCGCACTGAGCATACGGTTGGACAAAGGAAATTTTTGGAGTATTTTTCAAATCATTATATTAAAAAATTCAAAATAAAAATTGAGTCATAATATTGAAAAAAACTACCGGATTTACCGGTAGTTTTTTCTTTACGGATTGAGTTTTATCCTCCTGTGTATAAGTTCGTAAGAGCTGCAATAACCGTGTCGTTACCATTTTGGAATGCGTCAAACGCACTGTTAAATTCTCCGCCGAGGTGAGTTTGATTGTACGTGCTCAACCAATTTGCGACGTCACTTGCTATTCCTGTCAAATCAGCTGTATAATCATCAGGATTTTCACTGCCGCTATAATAGATACCCTCAATTTGACCGTTACCATAGAAATTCGTACCTGAAATTTTAGTTTCAGCAGTGTTCTCATATTTCAGGAAGCTATCCATATAGATAAATCCGCCGTTTGCATCGCCTTTGACAATATCATCAAAGTTTGTTCCGTTGGTCAGATATAATCCGGTGTTTGCGGTTGTAATTGCATCATAATTTGCATCGAGGCCGACATCAAACAGGTAGTTAACGGCAGATTTTTCAGAGCCGAGGTATAATCTGTCATCCGTACTTACGTATTTGTCAATGGTTTCATAGTAATCAGCTATGGTTGCAATCGGCTTGCCTGCTGCTTCCCATTCGGCTTGATTAAATATTGCTTTTTTCAATGCTTGATTGTTATCGTATATTGAAAGATTTGTTTCGTATGTTATTTCGCCAGTTGTATAATATGTGTCTCTGTCTTCAGATACATATTTGTCTATACCACCGGTATATTTAATCTTATCAATAGCCTTTGCATTTATTGTTTCATCGCCGGCAGCCATGGTAACAATATCATTCTTTTTGCTTGTTGTTATTGTTGCTCCTTTTTCGTAAATTGATATTAAAACATTGTTTATATCTGAATTTTTAATTTTTTCGCCGTTTATCTTTACCGTTTTATTTGTCATTTTTGTGTTCGCAACGGTTGCTTTGGCTTTATTTGAAACGGAAACATTATATATTCCATCTGCGGCATCAAGGTATAGCGATTTTGTTTTATTGGATTTTACGTTATAGAAATCATTAAAGGATATTTTACATTCATCGTCATTTACTTTACCTTTGGTATACGCCATTGACAAGTTCATTACTTTGTTATTTTGGTCATCTTTTTTTAATGTGAAGAACATTTCGGAAGCGGCGGAATTGCTGTCTCCTTTTTGTCCGTCTATAAATTTAAATACGGTAGTTCCGCCTTTTGATGTTACTATATCCTGATTATAATCTCTGCCTTCAAAGTATATGGTGTCGTTACCTTTGCCTGTTTCTATTGTATCGCAGCCTGTCCCGCCCCATATGTGGTCGTTTCCGCTTCCGCCGCTTATAACATCATCATCGCCGAGTCCAAAGATATAATCATTGCCGCTTCCGCCGAATAATCTGTCATTATCATATCCGCCAATAATGACATCGGCGCCGGATTCACCATATATAGCGTTTCTACCATAGCCGCCCCAAATATAGTCGCCGTTTTTGCCGCCATATATCAGGTCTGCCTGTTCGCCGCCGATGATAATGTCAACGCCTGCATCTCCGTATATTGTGTTTATCCCTTTTGAAATTATATCCGCCAAATCTATAAACTCGTCAACAGTCAATGTCCCATAGTCAGTAAGTTGGATTTTATCAAGCTTTGCTTTTATGTCCGCATTTTCAATATAGTTCTTGAAATCACTAATTGTATTACAATCATAAATAATAGCTTCATCATCATCTTTTACTTTTAGAGTGTAAGCTTCGGCGCCAACAATGGTGTCGTTACCGTTTCCGCCGTAGATAGTGTCATTTCCGGCACGTCCGTACAAGGTGTCGTTGCCGTTCATGCCTTTTATTATATTATTTGAGTTGTTGCCCCAAAGAATATTTGCATATTTGTCACCAGTTGCATTTAGATTGAAGGTGTTATCTTTGATTGGTGCATTCGTAAGGGTTATAAAAATACCTTGTTCTTCTTTTTTTATGTATTCATTAAGCCTGCTGTCGAATTCTTTTAATTTTGTTAAAGTGGTATCGGTATCCATATCTCCGTATACATAATCACATAAAGTTGATTTAATAAAATCGTCGTATGAAATAAATCTGGTCATCCAAGCACCTGTATCATGGATGTAAAATCCTACCGGAGCAACATATACTCCACCGTTATCGGCAGGATTTATATTGGTAGTATCGTACACAACTCCTGTTATTGAAATAGCGTGGTCTATTTGCTTTTTATCCATTTCGGTTTCTGATTGTGCTCCGTTCCACAATACACTTGAGCTTACTCCCAAAACCGCACCGTATCCCTGACTGATTTTGTATGCCAGTTCATTTATTTGAGCTTTAGGATATACGAAATCATTAGATTTTGTAGTTATATAATATGAAGTAGATTCAATTCCGTAGTATTCCATTATGTCTCTGTAGTCATCAGGAGTAGTTCCGCCGTCCGCTTCTTCTAATGTTCCGATTTCGTTGCTGTCGTTGGCGAGGTTGCGAATCCATACATTTTTTAAAAAGTTTTGTTCTGTCTTTTCTTGGTCGCTCAAGTCGCTTTTCATTTTTATAAGACCTGCCATTGCAAGATTATTGAGGGTTGATTCAATACCGCAGTTGTTATAGTGTTGTCTGTTATTAAGAATAACCTGTTCAGGTGCGCCAAAGATATAATAATCGGCATCTTTGTCAAAATTAATACCTGCATCGGTGTTCATTGCAACGCCGTCTTTGTAGTTAATAACCATTGTTGCTAATTTTTTATACGACGAGCCGTTGGCTTCCAATTGTTGCTCATATAAATCATATTCAATTGCACCTTTGGGATCTACTGCGGGATCGGGTCGCCCGTTTATTGCAAAGTCTCTTAATTTTTTTGATAATTTTTCATCAAGACTATAAAGTGCTTCGATGAGAGTGGTGTTATTATATGCATCATCTGCAATTGTGCCGCCTTTTTTTACAATTGCATCATTTACGTCTAAAAGGTTTATATTTCTGTTAATTTGTGTAGCAGTCATTGATGTGACGGAATTTACAACATAAGGATTGGCAGAAGTTCCATCTCCTGTTGTGTATCTGTTAAATTCCTTGTTTCTCGTTGTTTTGGTAGAAATTTTTACTCTTTTTGCCATAGGTGTGCTCTCCTTTTTAATTGTTTGCAATATATCAATACAATTAATTTATTATAATAAATTTGGAAAAAGCTGGTAAAATGTAAATATTTTTATGTGTGCTCAAAATTGTCAAATGTATTATTTTGTCAAATCTTTTATTACTTCGGATGCAATTAACAACCCCATAACTGCAGGGCAAATAGCATTGCTGCCTGTCGTTTGCCGTTTGTGAGTTACTTCTTCCGATTCTTGCGGTTTTATAGGTTCTTCCGTGGAAAAAACTACTTTTACCTTGTTGATTTTTCGCTTTTTTAATTCTTGCCGAATTACTCTCGCAAGAGGACATACCGTTGTTTTTGAAATATCCGCAATTTGAAATTTTGTCGGGTTCAGTTTGTTTCCTGCCCCCATGGCACATATAATTGGGGTGTTTGCTTTTTTGCATTCTTCAATTAAAGAGAGTTTGCCTGCGACCGTATCTATTGCGTCAATTACGTAATCGTATTTTTCGAAATCAAATTCGCTTTTTGTTTCAATTGAATAAAAAGTTTTAATTGCATTTATCTTAATATCAGGGTTTATGTCGCTTGCACGTTCTTTTGCGACATCTACTTTGCTTTTTCCGAGTGTTGAGTTTAGCGCAATAATTTGTCTGTTCAAATTTGTAAGACAAACTTCATCATTGTCAATGATGTCAATTTTACCTACACCGCTTCTGACAAGTGCTTCCAAAGCATAACCGCCAACTCCGCCAATACCGAAAATTGCTACGGAAGATTTGCGCAGTTTTTCAATAGCTTCTTGTCCTATAAGTATTTCTGTTCTTGAAAATTGATTAAGCATAGTGAGATTATATAACAAAAATAATATTTTACTTGTTACTATTGACAGAAACAAAAACATGATTTATAATGTTACTACAAGTAGAAACAAAAAGGCATGCGATGAACAGTATACAAGAGATAGCAAAAGCAATACACAAGCTTAAAACAGACAAAGAAATATGCAATTTCCTGCTTGAAATACTGACGGAAACTGAAGTGGAAACACTTTCAAAAAGGTGGCAAATCTTGGAGTTATTAAATGCAGGTATGACGCAAAGAGAAATTTCAAAAGAGCTGAATGTCAGTCTTTGCAAGGTTACAAGAGGTTCTAAAATCCTCAAAAATAAAAAATCTACAATAGCAAAAAATTTATAAAGGAGACAATATGAACGAAACAAAATGCAATATCAAGCCCGACCAACTCGGATATTTCGGAAAATTCGGCGGAAATTATTTGCCGGATGTATTAAAAAATGAATTTAAAAGGATAGAAGAAGCGTTTAATGAGGCAATAAACGATAAGAAATTTACGGACGAACTTGACTATTTGTTGAAACACTATGCAGGTCGTCCGAGCCCTGTAAGTTTTGCAAAAAATCTTTCCGACAAATACGGAGCGCAAATTTATTTTAAAAGGGAAGATTTAAACCACACAGGTGCTCACAAAATCAATCACTCTTTGGGTGAAGCACTTCTTGCCAAGAGAATGGGCAAGACCAAACTTATAGCCGAAACCGGTGCAGGTCAACACGGTGTTGCTACGGCTACGGCTGCGGCATTGATGGGGCTAGATTGTGATATCTATATGGGTGCCGTAGATATTATAAAAGAGAAACCAAACGTTGACAGGATGAGAATATTGGGCGCAAATATCATAAGCGTTGAAAGCGGTACAAAAACGTTGAAAGAAGCTGTTGATGAGGCATTTGTTGCATATTCAAAGGAATATGAAACGGCTATGTATGCTATAGGTTCTGCGGTAGGACCACATCCGTTTCCTATGATAATAGAATATTTTCAGTCGGTAATCGGCAGGGAAGCAAGAGCTCAATTTATAGAGATGGCAGATGTTTTACCCGACCATGTTGTTGCGTGTGTCGGTGGAGGTTCAAACGCAATAGGTATGTTCAGCGGTTTTCTTGATGATGAAAACGTAAAATTATACGGCGTTGAACCTCTCGGAAAAGGCGTAAAACTTGGTGAAAATGCCGCAAGTATAACTTACGGTAAAGAAGGAATTTTGCACGCATTCAAATGCTTATTGCTTCAGGATGAAAACGGAAACGTTGCAAATGCTTATTCGGTTGCAAGCGGACTTGATTATCCCGGAGTTGGACCGAAGCATTGCTATTTGCACGAAATCGGCAGAGTTCATTATGACGTGATTACTGATAGAGAGGCGATTGATGCTTTTTACGAGTTGTCAAGACAAGAGGGCATTATCCCTGCATTGGAAAGTTCTCATGCCGTAGCTTATGCGTTGAAGCTTGCAAAAGAGCATCCGACGGAAAAAATTCTCGTAAACCTCTCCGGCAGGGGCGATAAAGATATAGAATTTGTCTTAAACAACATAAAATAAAATAGATAAAGCCGATAGAAATATCGGCTTTTTTATATCTTTTATTTCGACAATATCATTAGCAGTCCTCTTATTTGCCTGAGCTGTTCATTTTGTTCGGGCAATATGTTGGACTTGTTGGTATAAGCATAATTTGAAACCACATGTATATTGGAACCGTTTGCCAAATTTTCTTTTTGAAGAAGCGCTTCAAATAACAGGCAGCTTCTCGGTATGTGGTTGTAGCTGCTGATAATTGCCAGCGAGTTAATTTGCGGGTAGCTTTTTCGCAACAGAGAATTTACAAATTTTGCATTTTCAAGGGTATTGAGGGATTTATCTTCAATAATAATTCTCTTTTTATCTATTCCGTTTTTAACGAGCCATTTTTCCATTAGGTCGCCTTCTGAAACATCTGGGCGATTTTTGGCTGAATGTCCTCCGCTCAGAATGACGTATGCATTCGGATATTTTTTTGCACACAACAGTCCGGCATTCAATCTGCCCAACAGTTCCTTGCTCATTTTTCCGTCAGGGGTTAATTCATAACCCAAAATGGCAATACCGAGAGAATTATCCTCAGGAAGTCCGCTTGGAAGTGCTTTTGTATTGATAACCATATCATTGTTGACGTAGCTCCAATATTTGAAAATATTATTTAGCAATACGGCTTTTTGTTTGTCCTGACTTTTTAATAGGGACAACAATTTTTCTGCTTCGGGTTTATTTGAGAAGCCTTGATTTATTATGGCTTTTTCCGCAATATTTCCATTGTGTAATTTTTGGGAAATAGTTGATTGATACGTATCACCCTTAGCGGACGTAAATGATGGGTTTGATGCCCAAAATGTTTTTATTGTTTGTCTGTCACTTTTGCGGGTATGAGCGTATGTAGATACATTATTGCAAAATGTAATTTTGGATATTATCATATTTTTCTCTCAAATTTTTTAGCAGGGCAAGCCTGAATTATAACTGCCGGAGCGTCTCGGGATACCGTAAGAATACCAACCCGGAATATAGTCAGTATATGGTTTTCTTCTGCCGCTTATATCGGTTATGCCATCCGGCGATGGTCTATAGTTGTCCGTGTATGTTATGCCGTCAAGCGAGGGCATTCTGCCGTTTACATAGGTTATTCCGTCAGGAGAAGGTCTCCTGCTGTTTACATAAGTTATGCCGTCGGGTGAGGGTATTCTGCCGTTTACATAGGTTATACCATCGGGTGACGGTCTTCTTCCGTTCAAATATGTAATGCCGTCAGGAGAAGGTCTTCTGCTGTTTACGTAAGTTATGCCGTCATATCTTGAACTGCGTCTGTCGTACGAACCGTTGGAGCGTCTGTCACTGTATCCGCCGTAGTATCCGCCATAATTGCTATAACCAAAATTTACAGAAGAAATATTTGCCATAACTATCCTTATAGAATTTCAGTTATATGAAATATAAACATAAAATTTTTTGCTATAATAGTGGTGTTGGAACAAGTTCAGCATGACATGATGATTTTGCGGGCGTAATTCAGTGGTAGAATGCAACCTTCCCAAGGTTGACGTCGCGAGTTCGAGTCTCGTCGCCCGCTTTTCTTCTTTTTATGTTTTCTTATGTAAATTCTGGTAAAATAATTTACATATAGTGTTTGTTTGTGCAAAAATAATAATGCAAATACATAAAGAGGAGAGTAGCAATGATAGATAAACAATTTTTAATGATTCCGGGACCGACTCCTGTTCCCCAAACTGCGCTTTTGGAAATGGGTAAAGCTCCGTTAGGACACAGAAGCACTGAGTTCTCGGCTATATTAAAAGAAACTTATGCAGACTTAAAATGGTTATTCCAGACGAATAACAATGTATTTATATTTACCGCAAGCGGCACCGGAGCAATGGAAGCAGCATTGGCTAATATCCTGAACCCGGGCGATAAGGTCCTTTCTCTTGTTATAGGTAATTTTGGCGAAAGATTGGCAAAGATTTCCGAAACAAGAGGTGCTGAAGTTGAAAGAATGACTTTTGAATTCGGACAAACTGTTGACTTGGATATGTTGAAAGAACGTCTTAATAAAGATGTTAACAAAGAAATTAAAGTTATAACCGTTACTCACAGTGAAACTTCCACTGGCTGTGCAAATCCGATTAAAGATATTATGGCGATAATAAGGGAGCATGGTGCACTTTCGGTTGTGGACGGTGTTACAAGTGTCGGCGCTATGGATGTCAAACCTGACGAATGGGGTATCGATATCCTTATTACTGGTTCACAAAAAGGCTTGATGATTCCTCCTGGGTTGTCTTTCCTTATGGCGAGCGACAGAGCGATGAAAGCATATGAAGAATGCAAGTATCCGAGTTTTTATTTTGATTTCAAGGCTCATAAAAAAGCGGTAGAAGGTGATACAACTCCTTATACACCGGCAGTATCATTGATTTGTGCGCTTAATGCAACATTGAAAATGATGAAAGAAGAGGGCTTGGAGAATATTTTTGCAAGACATAAAAGACTTGCTCTCGGTTTAAGAAAAGCAATCAGAGCTATCGGCTTAAAGTTGTTTGTTGAAGATGACAATAAGGCAAGCTATTCAATTACGTCTATTCTTCCTCCCGAGGGAATAAGCGTTGCTGATATCAGAAAAGGTTTGAAAAATGATTTTGATATAGTCGTTGCAGACGGACAAAATGCACTCAAAGGAAAAATTTTCAGAATGGGTACATTGGGTTATGTTTGCGAAAGAGATGTTATTGGCGCAATTGGCGCTCTTGAATTGACACTCAAAAAGCTTGGTGCTGATATTGAGCTTGGTTCAGGCGTAAAAGCATTTCTTGAAAGTCTTAATTAGTACAAATTTAGGATGATAATAATGAATGGGAACAAAGTATTTATGAGATTGTTTTTGGCTCTTATAGCCGTATTTATGTTTTGGCAAACGGTGTCATTTGCGGAAGATTATTACACAGCGGGCATGAATGCCTTGCAGCGTAAAGAGTACGTCAATGCGATTGATTATTTTCAAAAGGCGCTTATTCAAGAGCCTAATAATACTTCAATACTTAATAATTTGGCGGTTGCCTACACGTCCAGAGGTACTGAAGCATACAATAAAGGCACCGATTTGGAAAGTGCCGCTAATGATTACAGAAATGCCATATACTATCTTGAATTTTATAACAAATCAGCAAATACTCCCACAATGAATCAAAACGTGCCAATTGCGCATCAAAACCTTACAAGTGTTTTAGAACGCCAAAAGTTTAAACTTGATGCTCCAAACCGCTTGAGAAAAGCAAAAGAATTGCGTGGAAAGGGTGAGTTTACGGCGGCTATCGTTGAATATTCTTATGCTGCCAAGGACAGAAAATATTCCTATGAAAGTTACGTTGCAATGGGTGATGTTATGAAAAACCTTTCAAGCGAATATAATGCTGCAATATACTATGATAAAGCGCTTGCACAAGATGCGTCTGATCCGTATTTGCACCTCAAATTCGGCAGAACACTCTATAAATTGGGAAATATTGACACAGCAGTAAGAGAGCTTGATATTGCTATGGAAAATCCGAATACCAAAGATGAGGCAACTCAATTATTGGAAAATATTTGGAAAGAACGTGCAACCAAAAGACCTAATGATCCGGTGGCTCAGATGAATTTGGGTGTTGTTTACCAAAACAAAGGTCAATACGATTTGGCAATGGAACAGTACAGAAAGGCAAAAGCCATTGATCCCAAAAATCAGATGATAAGATTAAATATGGCAACCTTGCTTCAACAACAAAAAAAATATTCCGAAGCGCTTTCAATATACAATGATATTTTGAAAATACGTCCGAATGATGTTACAGTTGCAACTTACAAGGCTACCACTCTTTATAAAATGGGGCATACGGATGCGGCTATTGTCATGTATGAAAATTTGTTGGTGGCAAATCCTAACAATACCGAAATAAAAAATGACCTTTTAAATGTAATAGGTGAAACTACGGAAGAATCGGCATTGGCGCATTTGCAAACTCTGTCTGAAAAATTCCCATCTGATGCGGATATAGTTTACAACTATGCGTATGCACTTCATAAGGCAAAAAAATATGAGGATGCTTTGGTGGAATACAAAAAGGTTATATCTGCCGACAACAAAAGACTTGATGCATATTTGAACCTCGCTTCTATATACAGACAAAAAAATGATACCGCCAAAGCTATTGAGGTTTTGAATAGTGCCAAACTGGTATTTCCCGATGAAGAAAAAATTACCCAAGGTTTGGCTGAGTTTGAAGACGAAAAGAATTTCCAACTTGCGGAAAAGGCGGCAAATCTTTATAATAACAAAGATTATAATGGTGCAATAGCTGTATATCAAGGAATTTCAAACCCATCTGAAGATGTATATTTGGGTATTGGTGCTTGTTATCAGGCAATGGAAAAATATGACGATGCAATAAATTATTATAATAAAGCAATTGCAAAGGATGCTTCCAGCCCGAATGCTTATTATTTCTTGGGTTTAGCGTATTTATACAAAAAAGATTATCCCAAGGCGGAAATTGCGCTGAAAAAGGCAAAAGAGCTTGATGACCTTAATCCCGATATAGAAGATGCATATAAGTCATTGAAATTTGCTCAGTCAGAGCAATTGATGAATACTGCCATAAAACAATTTGAAAATAACAAGAATGATGATGCACTGAATAACTTTAATAAGTCGATAGCAATTTGTGCAGAAAACGGTTATGCGTATTATTATCGAGGACTTGTTTATGATACAAAAGGCAAAAATGCTTTGGCAATTGCCGATTACAAAAAGGCTATAGAATTAAACCCCGAGCTTACAATGGCATATTATTCAATAGCTTTAAGCTATGATGCGCTTGATAATAAAGCCGAGGCGAAAAAAATGTATCAAAAATTCTTGCAAGAGAATGAAACAACAAATGATGAATATACCCAATATGCAAAGCAGAGGTTATCTGAGCTATAAATGTCCGGCTGCGTCAAAATAGGTGATTTTGAATTAAATAGCAGAGTTATACTTGCCCCGATGGCAGGTATAACGGATGCGGCTTTCAGACAAATTATAAGGGAGTTCTCAAAAGACTGCCTGTTGGTTACAGAGATGCTCAGTTCGGAAGCTCTGATGTGGAATAAAGAGCAGTCTATAGCTTATTGTGAAGAATTTGAAAAGCCTATAGCATTTCAGATTTCGGGCCATAAGCCCGATATAATGGCAAAGGCGGCACAAAAAATTCAAAAAAATGCGGCAATTATCGATATAAATATGGGATGTCCAGTAAATAAAATTGTAAAAAACATGGACGGAAGTGCGCTTATGAAAAACCCTTCACTGGCTTATGGTATTGTTAAAGCCGTAGTTGAGGCAACGGATAAACCGGTAAGTGTAAAGTTTCGGCTCGGATGGGATGCAAATTCCAAAAACTATATAAAAATGGGCGAATACATGCAGGATGCGGGAGCGAGCATGATAACAATGCATGCAAGGACGAGGACACAGATGTATTCGGGTTCGGCGGATTGGAGTGCAATAAAAGAACTGAAAAAAGCGGTTGATATTCCGGTATTTGCAAACGGTGATATTACAAGCGTTGAAAAAGCTGCCGAATGTTATAATCTTACAGGTTGTGACGGTGTTATGATAGGCAGGGGTATTCTCGGAAATCCCGATTTGATAGCAAGAACGGAACATTATTTTAAAACCGGAGAAATCATTTCCGAACCGGATTTAAAAACCAAAATAGATATTTTAAAAAGGCATATAGACAGGGAGATATTCTATCGAGGAGAAGAAAATGCGCTGCATTTTATGCGTAAGTTTTACGGACATTATATAAGAGGCATAAAGAATGCAGCATCCATGAGGGACGCACTTGTCCGAGAAGAAAATTTTTCCGGAATATTAAAAATGCTTGATATGGCGGTAAATAATGGATAAAAATTATTTTGTTTACATTCTTTTAACGGAGAGAGGTACATATTATTGCGGCTATACCGATGATGTTCAAAAAAGATTTAAAAAACATTGCGAAGGGAAAGCAGCCAAATACACTCGAGCCAATAAACCTGTAAAGATTGTTTATACAAAAGAGTTTGAGACAAAACAAGAGGCAATGAAAGAGGAAGCTAGAATAAAAGCTCTTTCCAGAATTGAAAAAATAAAGCTTATAAATTCTGTATAATATTTGCACTATATTAAAAAAGTTGCTTTAATAAAGGTAGCAGTAGAATTAGAGTACGAAATTGAGTTATATAAAACCACAGTTGTTAAATTTGCTTAAGCAAGATCCGGTGGCTTTTGTAAAAAATCTTACGAAGTCTTTGGGGGCGTATTTTGAGTTCTATGCGTTACTGCAATATCAGCATATAGTTACGTTTACAAGATTGTTTGATATAACTCCGTTTTTGCAGATTACAGGCGTATCTGGCAGTGGAAAAAGTTCGTTTAAATCCTTAATAAAAGGGCTTTTTGCGGAAACAACAAAGGTCTTTGAGTACAATTGCAGCGAAGTTACTGAACTTGACGATATATTCTATGCCTTATACAAATTCTCATTAAGAAATCCCATAATAAGAAAAGATGCTGCTCGCAGCGGTGTTTCGACTTTTAAACCTAATTCTTTGGATGAACAAATACTCTATTATTTAAAAAATTCTCCGTCGAATTTGGTATTGATTTTTGACGGCTTTGAAAATCTTGCTGATGAGCAAGGTAACATGCGTGCGGAAAATATGAAGAGCTTTTTGGAATATTTGTCTGTGATGAAAAATATAAAAGTCGTCATAATGAGCAATTATGATATTTCAAAGTCCCTTGCGTTGCCGGAAAATTCTCTCTCAAGTATTGAACTGCACGGTTTGGACGAAAATCAGATAAAAGATTTTCTCGCAATATACAAAGTCGATTCTTCACCGTCTGTGAATAAAGAAATTTACGATTTATCGGGTGGCTACATATATCAGTTGAAACTCCTTGCTATAGTATCTAGGGTATTTAATCTCCCTGTCGGTGCGGTTTTAAAAGAAAAATCAATGCGCCGAGAAGATTTGGTAGTATATTTAATTAAAAAACTCATAACGAAATTATCTGATGAGGAGCTTAATATTCTTACATATTTTTCTGTGTTCAGGCATGAAATATCGTTGTCTGTCTTGAAATGTGTGGACAGTTTTGTTGATGTGTCGGGCGCAATATCAAATCTGCAAAGAATTTCTTTGCTTGAGGGCGAAGATAATTTTGAGGCTCGGACAATTGTTAGGAATATTGTATATGCAACACTTGGTACAAAAGAAAAAATGTATTTTCACGAAAGAATTGCCGATTTCTATGCTAATCAAATTCCGTTAAAACCGAGCGAAAGAGTTCTTGAAATATCAAGAATAAGTATGTATTCCGAAAAATTTTACCATTACAATATATATTCAAAACTCAGTAAGAGTGCGAGCATACAGTCAGCTAGGAGTCAAACTTCGGTCAATCCTGCGGTTGTTCCTCAGGATGTTAAGCCGGATGCGCAAACGATACAGTATATTGCATCCACAAAATATCTTCCTGATTTTGAAATGAAAGATAAACCCGCATCGGCAATGTTCAACATTGAGGCGCAAAATGACGAAGAATATTTAGATTCTGAAGAAAAAGATTTTATGAACTTTTCTCCGTTCAAGCCGCCAAAAGATATTCTCGCCGGAAGCAAGAATAATAACCCCGTCGAAGAAATCAATTCAAGATATATGGATAATCTCAATGATTTGAACATGATTGAAGATAACGACCTCATGAAAGCGCAAGACCTTTTGCAAAAAGGGAATGATGCTTATTTGCAAGGGAATACCGAGGAGAGTATAACCTACTTGAAAAGCGCATTGCCGCTCTTGCAGGACAAAGATAACAGCAGTTTTTATCTGGCTAAATATACGCTGGCAAGAGCTTATAGCGATAATTTTGACTATGATAATGCCCTTATTCAGCTTAAAGAGTTAATGAAATATGACATTCCTGCTGATTTGCAGGTCGAAGTTATAATTGAACAGGCTTCCGTTATGGAGTTTCAGGAAAAAGGTACAGAGGCTTTGAGTCTGTATAACAAGGCATTAAGTATTGCAAAAGCCAATAATAATAAGGCTCTTTGTTCTAAAGCGTATTTTAAGATTGCACTATATTATGACGATAAGAATGATACTGACAAAGCGTTGTATAATTATTTGTTGTCCGCTACGGATGCTGCAGAGCTTCAGGATAAATCTATGCTCGGTTCTACATATTCAAATATTGCTTCTATTTATGAAGAAAAAAATGATACTCAAAAAGCGGTAGAGTTTTATAAAAAGTCTTTAAAAGTTGATGAATACTATAAGAACTTTGAGGGGCAAACCAAGAGTTTGTCTTCGCTTGGCGGGTTGCTTATGAAGAAAAATGACATAAATACAGCTATATCCGTTTTGTTGAAAGCTACTCAATGTGCCAAACAGACGGAGGACAGTTATATGATTGCGGCAAGTTATCTTGAATTGGGTGATGCGTTTTTCCGCAAAAAAGATTACAAAAATGCCCTGAAATCATATATGCTTTCAAAGAAAAATATTGACAGTACAATATCGACTGACAGTAAAAATAAGATAGAACGCAGATTTGATATGATAGTTGATGAAATCGGCGAAAAAGCTTACAGATTTTTATTGCAGGAGCTTAGAACAAAATGATAAAGTCAGAAAATCTTAAATCGGTTCTGACCAATTATGGGGTTGAAGTTTACGAAAAACAACTGGCTCAGTTTGATGTTTTTGAAAAGTATTTGCGTGAGTACAACTCACATACAAACCTTGTTTCGGCGAAAGATGCAGAGCTGATTTGGGAAAAGCATTTTGTGGACAGTGTTTCATTTTGCAGGTATTTAAAAAACAATAAGTCGTACAAAATACTGGATATTGGTTCTGGTGGCGGCTTTCCTGTTGTGGCGGAGGCTATATTGCTCACATCTTCAACCGTTTTTGCGCTTGATTCTACTGCCAAAAAAACTAATTTTATAAAAAATGCTGCCGAGCATATAGGTCTGAAAAATCTTTCGGTAATAAATGACAGAGCGGAGGATGTTTCGCACAGGAAAAGTTATAGGGAGAGTTTTGACGTCGTAACTGCAAGAGCAGTGGGGAATTTGGCTCAAATATCGGAATTGGCGCTCCCCTTTTTGAAGCTTGGCGGGTGTTTTATTTCTTACAAGTCAGCAAAAGTTACGGATGAAATTTTCGAAGCCCAAAACACTATAGAAATTATGGGCGGAAGCATTGAAGATGTTTTTGAGTACAACTTAGGGCTTGAGGAAGATTTTATCAGGAATCTTGTGTTAATCAGAAAAGAAAAAAATACTCCCGATGCTTATCCCAGAAGTTTTTCATCAATAAAGAATAATCCCCTATGAATGCTTATGTAAACGGAATAAAACTTGTCAGTGATATAAAAATTGCCTCAAGATTTTTTGAAAAATTGAGGGGGATATTTTTTATTGACAAACCTGTTTTATTAACTAATACGAATGCAATTCATACTTTTTTTCTAAATAAAAACATATCAGCAATTTTTATAGATAAAAACGGCAAAATCCTCAAATTTTGTGAAAATATTAAGCCAAATAGAATTGTTTTTCCTGTAAAAAATGCGTGTAAGGTGCTTGAATTTAATGCAAGTTTTATAAAAAGTGCTAAAATTAGTGTAGGTGATATCATAGAGTTTTCTGAATGAAAAAAGAAATATCAATAAAAGAAAGATTAAAGCTTTTGCCGTCCTTGCCGGGGTGCTATTTAATGTATGACAAGGACGATACAATTATTTATGTGGGCAAGGCAAAAAAGCTCAAGAATCGTGTGAAATCTTATTTTACAAAAACTCTTGATACCCCGAAACTTCGAGTTATGGTTCCTCAGATTGTCAGGTTTGAATTTGTAATTACTGATAGTGAAATCGAGGCTTTAATTTTGGAATCGCACCTTATAAAAAAGCATAAACCCAAGTATAATGTGCTTTTAAAGGATGACAAGAAGTTTCCCTGGTTTTATATTACGGACGAAGAATATCCCCAAATACTTGTAACAAGACGAAATAAGGATATTCCTCGAAAAGGAAAGTTTTTTGGACCGTATACAAATTCAAGAGCAATGTATGCAACTTTGGAGCATATAAAGCGCCTGTTCCCTTTAAAACAATGCAAAACGCCCAGATTTAAGGACCGACCATGTATGTATTATCAAATAGGAAAGTGTTCCGCCCCCTGTCAAAAACTCATTTCTCCCGATGATTATAAAACCATAGTTAACAAGGTTGAGTTATACCTTTCGGGCAGACAAAATGAGCTTGTTGAAGAGTTAAAAAAACAGATGGAATATTATTCGGAAAATGAGCAGTTTGAAAAAGCGGCGATATATAGGGACAGTTATTTCAATATTAAACAGGCCCTTGAACGTCAAAAAGTGGTTGATGACTCCTTGAACTTGTATCAGGATGCTATTGGCATAACCCAAGACGAAATAAGATTTGTTGTTTCTCTCTTGGAAATCCGTTCCGGCAGGCTTATTAACAAAAAATCTTTTGAAATTATAAAGGATGAAACAACCGAAGAAGTTGAAGCCATAACTACATTTTTGAAAAACTATTATCTGTTGAAAGATAACGATTTTCCGAAAGAAGTTCTTCTTCCGTTTGAAATTCCTGCGGATGAAAATGACGTTATCTCTGATTGGTTGACTCAGAAAAAAGGCGGCAGGGTTACTATCATTCCGCCGCAAAAAGGTAAAAAGCATGAGTTGGTAGAATTGGCAAAGAAAAATGCGGATGCGTATCTTGAAGAATTAAAAATCAAGGATGTTATGGAGCTTCAAGCCGAATGGAATTTAACAGGCAGTTACATAAAAGAACAACTTAATTTGAATAAATTCCCGCATCATGTTGAGTGTTTTGATATTTCTCATTTTCAAGGTACAAATACCGTTGCAAGTATGGTTGTTTTTGAAGACGGCAAGCCTGCAAAAAACCAATATAAAAAATACAAACTTCATACAACCGAGGGTAAACCGGATGACTTTTTGTCAATGATTGAGGTTATATCACGCAGGTATTCAAGGTTATTAAAAGAAAACAAACCGTTGCCTGATCTCATAATTATTGATGGGGGCAAAGGTCAGCTTACTCAAGGGATAAAAGTTTTGAAAGATTTAGGTTTGAAAAAACAAGACGTTGTATCTTTGGCAAAAAGACTGGAGGAGATTTTCGTTCCGTTTCAAAAAAATCCCGTGATACTTCCATATTCCAGTCCGGCCCTGTTCTTTTTCCAAAAAATAAGGGATGAGGCTCACAGGTTTGCAATTTCTTTTCATAGAAAACTTCGGGAAACTCAGGCATTGTCGAGTATTTTAGACAATGTTCCCTACCTTGGAGAGTCGAGAAAGAGAAAGCTTTTTGATGCATTCAAGGATATAAAAGGCATAATGGCGGCTTCTGAAGATGAACTGACCTTGGTAGTGGGCGCACGCTGTGCCAAATCTTTGATAAAAACCCTAAAAAACGCTTGATTTTTATTTGATTATCGACTGTTTTTATTTTATACTCTTACTTAGTTATGTAGCCAAAAAGCGGAGTATAAAAATGACAGTAGAAGAACAACAAAAACATGATTATAAAAACACGTTGAATTTGCCCCAGACAGACCTTCCCATGAGAGCAAATGCAACTCAGAGAGAACCTGAAATACAAAAATTTTGGGAAGAACATTCTATATATGAAAAAAATCTTGCGCAGCGTGATAAAACAAATTCTTTTATTCTTCATGACGGGCCTCCGTATTTGAGTTCCGAAAAAATTCACGTTGGTACTGCACTTAACAAAATTCTAAAAGATATATTAACAAAATACAAAGCCTTGTCAGGCTATTATGCTCCTTTTGTTCCGGGGTATGACGGGCATGGCTTGCCTATTGAAAACAAAGTTGTAAAAAATATCAAAGGCGGCAGAGATGCGCTAACTCCGTTGGAACTTCGCCAAAAATGCCGTGAATATGCTCAAAGCAGCTTGATAGGTCAAGAAAATGAGTTTAAAAGACTTGGCGTTTGGGGCAATTGGGAAAATCCGTATTTGACTATCAAACCTGAGTTTGAAGCTGAACAAGTCAGAGTTTTTGGCGATATGTATAAAAAAGGATATATCGAAAAAGGTTTGAAACCTGTATATTGGTGTGCTTCTTGTGAGACTGCTCTTGCGGAAGCGGAAGTTGAATATGCAGACCATACTTCAACATCTATCTATGTAAGATTTAAGTTTGACGATGAAAGCGTTGCTAAAATAAACAATTTCGCTGATACCAAAGGAAAAGATGTATATGCCGTCATTTGGACAACAACACCTTGGACAATTCCTTCCAATATGGCAATATGTTTACATCCGAGATTTGAATATACTTTCTTTGAATATGGAAATGAAGTGTATGTAATTGCGCAAGGGCTTTTGGGAAGCTTCCTCGCTGATGTTGAATGGCAAGAGAGTGATATAAATGTTATTGGCTCTTGTACGGGTGCTGATTTGGAATTGTTAAAAGCTAAGCATCCGCTTGTAAACAGGTTTTCTCCAATAATATTGGGTGAACACGTTACGCTTGATGCAGGTACAGGTGCGGTTCATACCGCTCCCGGACATGGTCTTGAGGACTATGAAGTTGGTTGTAAGTATGGCATAGAAGTGTTCTCACCTCTTGATAGTAAAGGTGTTTGGACTTCAGAAGTTCAAGACCCTGACCTAGAAGGTGTTCCTTATTACAAAGGAAATAATATTGTTATAGAAAAATTAAAAAACTGCGGGGCACTATTAAAAGCGCAAGATATTCAGCACAGCTATCCTCATTGTTGGCGTTGTAAAAATCCTGTTATATACAGAGCTACTCCGCAATGGTTTGTAAAAGTTGATAAATTTAGAGGAAGAGCTCTTGAAGCTATCAAAAATATAGAATGGATACCCGCAGGCGGTGAAGCAAGAATAGGCAATATGGTTGAAAGTCGTACGGATTGGTGTATTTCAAGACAACGTGCGTGGGGCGTTCCTATTCCTGTTTTCTATTGTGAAGATTGCGGTGAAGCTATTGTTACTGATGAAACAATTGAAAATGTTGCAAAAATATTTGAAAAAGAAAGCTCCGACGCATGGGTAAAATATTCCGCCCAAGAGCTTTTGCCGCAAGGATTTAAGTGTCCTAAGTGCGGAAAAACTCATTTTAAAAAAGAAAATGACATTATGGATGTATGGTTTGACTCTGGTGTAACGTGGAGAGCGGTTGTTGAAAAAAGAGCAGAGGAACTTGGCCATACACCGGTAGATATGTATTTGGAAGGTTCTGACCAACACAGAGGCTGGTTCCAGTCTTCTTTGCTTATATCAATTGCGGTCCAAGATAAAGCTCCATACAAAACGGTCTTGACCCACGGGTTTGTATTTGGCGAGGACGGCAGAAAAATGTCAAAATCTCTGGGGAACTATATTCGTCCTGATGATATTATTAAAAATTACGGCGCAGATATTCTAAGATTATGGGCCGCAAGTGTTGATTACAGAAACGATATAAAAATTGGCGATAATATTGTTAAACAACTTCTTGAAGTATTTAAAAAAGTAAGAAATACAATGAGATTTTTGGTAGGAAACCTATTTGATTTTGATCCAAAAACTGATTATGTTGATTATGAAAATCTTCAGGAAATTGATAAGTTTGCACTTCATAAGCTCAATATTTTGATAGAAAATGTAACGCAAGCATTTAATGATTATGAGTTTTATAAATATTTCCAATATTTGCAAAACTTTGCTGCAGTTGATTTGAGTGCGTTTTATCTTGATATTGTAAAAGACAGACTCTATACAGCAGGCAAAAAATCAGTTTCAAGGCGAGCAGTGCAGACTGTTTTGTATGAAACTATGCTTGTTATTTTGAAAATGATGGTTCCTGTTATGCCGCACCAGGCGGAAGATATTTGGTCTTATGTTCCCGAAATGCAGTCGGGCGGCTTAGAAAGTATTCTTCTTGCAAATTGGTGTACTCCTAATGCAAAATGGGTAAATCCTGAAATTGAAGAAAAATGGACACAAATCCTCAAGGTCAGAGAAGTTGTTACAAAGGCAATTGAGCCCTTGAGAGCTGACAAAAAAGTAGGCAGTTCTTTGGAAGTTGCAGTATATTTGACTGTTGCGGACGAAAAACTTGCAAAATACTTGTCAGACAGTGAAAAAGTATTGTGCGACATATTTATTACTTCTCAAGCATTTATAGGAAAAGAACCGGAAAAAGAAGTTCTTAATACGCTTGAAGAAGATGGAATAACCGTAAAAGTTACAAAGGCTCTCGGCGAAAAATGCGAAAGATGTTGGAAGTATAGAGTATTAGGTAACAATTCCGAGCACCCGACACTTTGCGATGATTGTGTTGAAGCGGTAGAAGGATAGAATACAATGGATAAATTCAACAAACCTGCCAAACGCTCAAAAACAATTGAAAATCCTCTTATTCTGGTATACGGATTGATATTTTTGGCTATAGGTTTCGGTATATTTATATATTATTTCACCCAAACAGAGGGAGTTGATGCGGTAATTACCTCCAGTTATGAAAGGATGTGTTATGCCAAAGGTGGAGATGTTCCCGGTAAGTCGCATACATTAACGTATATTGTTAATGGAAAATCATACACAAAGAAACTTGTGTGTGAAGAAGGAGCTGCTCAGGTTGGGGACACAATAAAACTAAGGTATAATAAGTCTAATCCGGAAAATGCTACCAAAACTCGAGTCTTTGTTGTTATAGGTATAGCTTCATTTGTTTTTGCAGTATTACTTCTACATCCAAAGTTTCCTGATTTTATATTGAGGCATAGATGAGTGATAGGATAAACAAAATTAAAGAAGAGCCTGTTGATTTTCGGGTGAGGATAATTATGATTTTTATCGCTATCCTGCCTTTTGTGATTCCCTTATTTGGTGTCGCTGAATTATCAAGAGTGTATTTATATAAAGATGTGACTGCAAATATCAGCGTATATGATTCTTATTGTACATATAGGACGCATCATTACCATAGTCTCTCAACTAAACAATCGGGTAAAAAATATTTCCTTAAATACAAGGTTGATGGTATTGAATATGAACATAAAACAAGGTGCATGAACCCGTATCTTATAAAAAATGTTACGCCATCCGACAGCCTTATATATGATTCTACACCTAAAAACACTATAAATATAAAATATAATCCTTTCTATCCGAAAGATATTATTTTAGAACCAGAGGACACAATAGCATTGGGTATTATTTCTATTGCGCTTGGATTATTGTTAATTTGCTATACATACTATAATAAAATCAGTCCGTTTTTGGAAAAAATTCATATTACACCGCAGCTGCTCACGAAAATTTATATAGGTATTTGTATAACGATTGTTTGCATCTTGATTGCGGCATATATATATGTTTTACTTGGTAATACATTATTTTAAATGTGAGAGGTCTTATGTACGAAATTAAAAAAGAAATAGAAAATATATCGGACAGAATCGGCAAAGCCAAGGAGTATCTTTGACCTCGATGCAGTAAAAAAAGACATTACGTCTCTTGAAACCGAACTTCAAAAACCCGAAGTTTGGAATGATAGTGCTATGGCTGCAAAAATTTCAAAGCAATTAACAGAAAAAAGAGATATAGTGGGACTTATAAAAAAATGGGAGCTATGTCTTTCTGATGCGCAAGTAACGGTAGAAATTCTTGAAGAAGAAAATGATGAAGAACTCTTGTCCGAACTTCAAAATAATGTAAGCAACCTGACGAAAGAGCTTGATAAGTGGGAACTTCAAAAACTTCTATCCGGAGATTATGATGAAAATGATGCTATTTTAACTGTTGTTGCGGGTGCAGGCGGTACGGATGCTCAGGATTGGGCGCAAATGTTATTGAGAATGTACACCCGTTGGGCGCAATTGCGTGGTTGGAAAGTCGATTTGATGGATATGTCCGAGGGTGATGAAGCTGGTATAAAAAGCGCAACAATAAAACTTACCGGCAAGTATGCCTATGGCTATTCAAGAGCAGAAAAAGGTGTTCACAGGCTTGTCAGATTGTCACCGTTTAATGCAAATAATAAAAGGCAGACGAGTTTCGCTTCGTTGGAAGTCAGCCCCCTTGTTGATGATATTGAAAAGGAAGTTGAAATTTCTCCTGATGATATAGAAGTTGAAACGATGCGTTCGGGCGGTGCAGGCGGTCAAAATGTAAACAAAGTCGAAACTGCGGTAAGAATTTATCACAAACCGTCGGGCATAGTTGTTAAGTGTCAACAGGAGCGTTCGCAACTTCAAAACAAAACGCTCGCCATGCAAATGCTTGCTTCAAAACTCCTTGCGATTAAGCAGGCAGAACATGAAGCAAAACTGGCAGGTTTAAAAGGTGAAGCCATGGATGTAAACTTTGGTTCGCAAATTCGTTCTTATGTATTTCATCCGTATAAAATGGTTAAAGACCACCGCACAAATTATTCCGAAGGTAACGTTGATGCAGTAATGAACGGGGAAATCGACGGTTTCATTGAGGCTTATTTGAGATTTAAGGCGTAGCTTAAATTTTATCCAATTCTATTGTTTCTTCTCGTACCACTGTTTTGGTACAAGATAGCTTTCTTCCTTTTTCGATTTCCGCCCTTACTTTTTCAAATGCTTCCGGTTTTTTTCTGATTTGAGTCGGAACATTTGCAGCTCTTCTGAGTTTTCTTTTGGGGCAGGAGAATTGCCTTACTCCGGCTTTTCTTGCGATTTTAATACCTTGTAATTCTGCATTTATTGCATCCAAGAACAATTTTTGATTTGTGGCAACAAGTTCGGAAATGTGCTCTTGGTTTTCGCCTAGATGGCAAAATTCTCTGCCGATTTTGCCGCCTGCGCTATAGGCGCTAAATTCGCTTTCGTTTAGCCTTTTAAGATGTCCTAAGAACATTAATCTTTCTTTATATGTCCATTCTTTTGTTTCTTTTTTTAGCAGGCTTCTGTAATACGCAATAACTTCTTTTCTTGAGCCGTTTAAAATTTCACTCATATTTCCGTTAATTTTTCCGACTTGTCCGTGAGGAAGTCCCAATATACCTACGAGTTTACCTTGTATATTCATATATGGTTTCTGAAATTTCATACTTTTTTTAGTTGCTATCATTTTTAACGGCTTGGGAATAACCCTACACAAAAATCGTCTCAATATACCCAATACCCCATAATTATAGTCAAGACAGTGTCTAAATTCGTGTGTACCTGTAACAATAAGTGCTTCTGCGTTTTCGGCAAGACCGTCAGGTAGATATAACAACGCTTTCCCATTGGGTGATTGTAGGCTTGACGCAAGTGAGCTGCGTTGTACTCCTGCAACAAATTCAGAGAGTGTACTGTCGGGCATACACCCCTTGAACAGTTTTGTCATTTCTTCAATATTGCCTGAAACAAGCGGCATTTTGGAAGTTTGGGGCAAGTTGCTTCTTAAAATCCCCCTTGCTAAATCTGCAGAGAGATTTCCGCCGTTTTCTGCTGCTGCTTTAATCATTGAACGTCCGGCACGTAATGTCGTTGCCGCAATTTGGCGTTCCGTCATTGCTCCAAATACTCGAGTGAATATGTACTTTCCTGTCCTATCGACAATTCCCATGCCAAAAATCCCATAAATTACCCTTGTATTTTAATAAAGGAATATTTTTGGGAAAAGTTGCTTAGTATTTTACTATCAAAGGTAGATTTTCAACTTCAAGTTCATACACTGCTTCCGCACCAAGTTCCGGGTATGCAATGACTTTTGCCGACTTCACACACGATTTCATCAAAGAGGCAACTCCACCGGTCATTGTAAAGTATTTTCCCTTGAAAGCTCTGATAAAGGCAATAACATCCTGTGAGCGTTCACCTTTACCGATAGAAGCAAGCATACCGTTTTTATACATCAGTGGTGTAAATTTATCCATTCTTGCGCTGGTCGTTGGTCCTATAGGTCCTATTGCCTCACCTTTTGCTGCGGGACAAGGTCCTGCATAGAAAATAATGGCATCTTTTAACTCAAATGGGAGTTCTTTCCCATTCATTAAAAGTTCATCAAATCTTTTGTGAGCGGCATCTCTTGCGGTGTAAATTTTTCCCGAGAGTTCGATATTTGCGCCAACTGGCAGATTTCTTATTTTTTCAGTATCATTGGCATTTATTTTTATGACGTTGCTTTCTGTTTTTGGAGGTACAAAAAATTCATAATCTTCTTTTTTGTAAACAACGTTGTTTCCCGAAATTGTTGCGGAAGCGTGTCTTGAGCTATGACAGGAAATGCTTATTGCGACCGGAAGTGATGCAATATGACAGGGTGCACTCAGAATTTTTACGCCAAAGCATGTGGATTTGCCCCCGAGTCCCATTGCCCCTATTTTTAACTTGTTTATTTCTTTCAATAATTCAGCTTCTAACTTTTTGTATTCGCCTTTTGATTTTTTATCAGTAAAAAGAGCTTTTTTTGAAAGAATAGCCGAACCCTCAAAATTAGAACCTATTCCGATGCCGACTTTTATTGGTGGACAGGGTTTTGAACCTGCATTTTTAACTGTATCTAATATGAAATCTTTGACACCCTCTATACCGTGTGCAAGTGTCAGCATTTTGCCGGCGGAAATATTTTCGCAGCCGCCGCCTTTTGTGCTGACTATAATTTCCATTTCGCTGCCCTCAACAATGTCGGTATGAATTAAGACCGGCGTATTGTTTTTGGTGTTTTTTCTTTTAAATAGCGAATCGTCAACAATTGATTTCCTTAAAGAAAATTCCGTATAGGCATCAGCTACGGCTCTGTTGATGGTTTTTTCAAGGTTTCCGCCGACTACAGAAATATTTTGCCCCATATTTATAAAGACTGTTACAAAACCTGTATCCTGGCATAATGGACGCTTTTCATCATAAGCAATTTTGGCATTTTGCAAAATTTGCGACATTGCAATTTTTGATGACGGATTTTTTTCTTTTTGATAAAATTCTGATAGAGCTGTGTAATCTTCCTTTGGCAGCCTTGTATTAGCCAGCAAAACAAGATTTTTGATAGTTTTGTATATTAGTTCTGACTTTATTATTTCTGTCATTTATTCCTCAATAATTCTTGCGGAGTGTCCTTGTTGTTTTAATGATGAAACAAAAGCGTCAGCAGTCGTTTGTGTTTTAAAGGAACCAACCTGTATTGTATATCTTCCGTTAACTGCTTTTATAAACGGTGTTGCAGAAAATTGAGACTTGATTGCATCAAGTTCACCCTGAGCGGCTTCTTTTGAAGCAAAATCGCCTATAACAACTTTTAGTGTAACATTGTTTGGAGAAATGGCTACATCCTTGTTGTAAGGGATATCGTCAGGCTCGTCGCTATTAGTGTCAGCATCTTTGTACTGTTTTTTTCTGTATTTCTCATTGTATTCTTCAAACTTATTCTTTTTTCCGCTTTCATTTTCCAAAAATGCAGCGATTTCTTCAGGTTCGTTGGGGGTGCCGTTTTCGTCAAAATAATCGTTGTTCTCTTTTTGTTCATCGGGCGCAAGTCCCATTTCATCTTCCTGCATCGCTATAAAACGCAGACGGTCGTCAATTTCTCCCTTGAAATCATCTTCTTCTATTGCGTTAATATCTTCAACCTGTTGAAGTGAAGAGAAGTTGTCCACTACCAACGCACCTATTATTGTGTACACAACAATACAAACAGCAAAGGTTGCCAACATAATATTTATAAACTTTTTTTTCTTTGTACTATCTTCGCTTTTGTTTTTCTTATCTTCCATTATCAATAAACCCCTCTAACCTTTGTTGAAGCAAATGTTATTTGTTCACATTCAAGGATGTATTTATTCATTATGTCTTCAGCTATTTCTTTTACGTTAGAAAAGCCCATGTCAGATTGAAGTCCGGCTGCTTTTACTGGAACACCTTCCGTGTCAATGTTTATTCCTATGTGCATAAGGACGGATGTTATAGATTTGGTGCAGATGGAAACGCTTAATTTGCCGCCGTTGTAGAATAAGTCGTCACCTTTTCTCATTATCGTTTGTCCTTTCGGGAGATAAGATTCAATAACTTCTTTTACAATGCACATAAACAACCTTTGTCTTGCGACACCTTCCAGTAACGGCATATTAAAATGTTCAATAATAAAGCTGAGCATATTTTTGCTGTATATAGGAGAATTGTTCAAATAATCTTCAATGTCAACCATATCATCAATGGTTAAGTTACACTCCCCGATAAACGATACAATAGCATCGCCTTTAATCCAATAGTTTTTGTATATCCAGGATGGTGCGAGTTGTTTACCCGTATAGATGATTTCACTATCAATAAAACGACTTTTCATAAATTCTCCTTATTCAACAAACAACATATTAAGAATATCAAATAAACCCAATCTTTCAAGTCCTCTTTTTAGGCGCATGCACGATTCGCACTTTCCGCAGTGGTTTTTGCTTTCGGAATAACAGCTGCGAATTAGTTGGAAAGGCAGGTTTAATTCATAACCGAGTTTAATTATATCTTCTTTTGTCATACTTATCAAAGGTGCAATAACTTTGGGCTTTGCAAGCGTTGAATATTCAAAAACTCCGTTTATTTTTTCTATAAAATCAGATGAATTGTCTGCAAATGTGGCGGCTTCTTCTTTATTTGCGCCTATAATAATACTGTCATATTTGAAACTGTCACAGTATGCCGCGGCAATATTTAAAAACAGTGAGTTTCTGTTTGGAATCCACACATTTTTCATAGTGTCAGATGCTATTTCAAGGTTATCCAAATCGTTTTTTTCTATTGTCGGAATATCGGCATCTTTGTTCACAAGCGAGCAATTTGAAATATTTTTCAGCCAATCTAAATCAATAATTTTAAGCTTGACGCCATAATGTTTGCATAAGTTTTCCGCTGCCTGCTTTTCATAGAGGTATGATTTTTGACCGTAGTTGAACAACAGCGCAAGAACAATATCGCAGTCTTGTTTGGATTTTGCAAGACTAACCGCACTATCAAGTCCTCCCGACAACAATATAACTGCTTTATTCATCATTTCTGTCAGCCTCAACTTCTATTTCTTCTTGTTCTTCAAGTAGTTCTCGTATCTCATCTTTGCAGCACGCCTGAAGGCTTTCCGAATTATATAGTGAGCAAATGTAGCCCTTTCCCAATATTTCATACAGAGCACATACTGCTGCACGTGCCACTTCTTCATCTTTATCTTCAAGCATTTTTTCAATAAGGGGGATAACACGGTCGTCATCAATTTCGCTCAATGCGTCAATAGCTCCGAGTCTTACGCAAGCGGCTTCGTCCTCAAGGGCGTGTTTTAGTGCGTGTATGGATTTTTCGTCACCGTATTGCCCCAATCTGCCAAGTGTTTCAACAATTCTTTCTTTTAAAAACGTAAAACGGTCAAACAGTCCGTTTTTGCTTTCGAGAATATTTGCCAACGGTTCGATTGCACGCATATCTCCGAGCATTCCCAGTGCTCTTGCGGCAGATTCTCTAAGATACATGGATTTTTCCTCATCATCTCTGACTAAATCGATTAGAGGTGTAACCGCATAAGAACTTCCTATTCTCCCCAAAGCATCAGCGCACGCCAAGCGGAGTTTGTAATTTTCGTTTTTATTATTCATGACGTATAAAAGCGGCATTACACATTCGGAATTTTGAGAACGCCCCATTGTATTTGCAATTTCGCATTTTAATTTCAAACATGTATCAGAAGTGTCATTCAAAGATGATATCAGAATATCTGCCAATATTTTGAGAGTTAATTCATTTTGGCATTTTGCAAGAATTTTGACAAGATACGTCAAGACTTCTTTGTCGTTTTCCAGTGTTAAAAAATAGTTGAAAATAATGCATAACTTTTCGCCGTCAATTCTTTCAAGCCTTTTTAACAGTTTGATTTTGTCTTGAGCGGGAAAATCCTGAGCAATCTTAAATTGCTTTGCAAGATTAATTAGAGCTTGTTCGTCGGGTAAATCCATACACTAATTCCACTAGAATATACAAATTATTTTACGAAAAAAAAGAAACAAGTTCAATAATATTACAACCCTGAAATTATTGATGTGGCAATTTTTTGAAAGTTAGAGTATTATGTTTTTGGGTGAATAATCTATGAAACACATTATGAAAAATATTTTTTTGTTATTAATATTTGTTTTTGCGGTATATTTTGTTTCTCCGACTGCGTACGCATCTGACGGAAAGGTTTTTCACGGATATGCCGAAATAAACGAAGAACTTAGAGATGATCCCGAAATTTTGTCCGAAATAAAAGCCGAAGTTACAAAAGGGCATAATGTTTCTATGGTTGTATCCAATATCATTAATTCCGAAACAAGTTCTGAGGGGGATGAGTTTTTTGCCGAAATAACAAGCGATGTATTTACCGACAAAGGTGTAGTGCTTCCTGCAGGAACAGTTGCTCACGGAAGAATTACAGAAATCGTTGAACCCAAAAGGTTTTCCCGTGATGCGAATATAACTTTGAAATTTGATTATCTTGCAACGCCGGACGGCAGAGAAATACCCATAAATGCTGAAATGACAACCAAACGTCACCCTGCAAAGAATGCTGCAATGGTAACAGCAGAGCATGCTGCCTATACGGTTGGCGGTGCGGCTCTTGGCAGTGCGGTTGCGCTGAACCTGTTCGGAGTAGTTGGGGCAGTAGCAAGTCATGGTTATACCGTGCTGGGCGGCGCTGCGATTGGCGGTGCATTGGGACTCGGTATAGTAATGTCCAAAAAAGGTGACCAAGTTCTTTTAGCCCCAGGAGATGCGATAAATGTTAAGCTCATCGATAATGTAAACCTTCCTGTTTTTAGGGAAACCGCTCTCATTGAAGAAGAAGTCAGAAATGAAAATCTGCTTGTTGATATAACGAGTATAAGACTTGAAAAAGATCCGTTCGGTGAACCAAATACACTTACGCTCGGGTTAAATATTTCAAATATGACTCAAAAAAGTTTATCGACTTTTGATATAGTTTTACAAAATGAAAATAAAGCAATTTTTTATGCTTCACCGTTTGGTGATACTGGCATGTGGTTTACTAAAATCCGTCCCCACAGTAAAATCTCCGGAAAAATTTCATTTTCCGTTGACAATCCCGCACAAAAATTATGGCTTGTTATTATGGATTCTTCTAACCAAAAGCCTCTTGTTAAGCTCTCGTTAAACAATTCAAAAAGAGAATTGAGTAAAAATAATTCTAAAAATAAAAAGAAGAAAAGTTAGTATTTTTGTGCTAAATTCAAGTAGCAAGTTATTCTGAGGAAGTTATGATTGAACGCTATACAAGAAAAGAAATGGGTAACATTTGGAGTTTAGAAAATAAATTCCAAACATATCTTGATGTCGAGCTTGCGGTATGTGAGGCATATAGCAGGTTGGGGAAAATATCAGACGATGTTCTTTCCGATATAAAGTCCAAAGCACAATTTTCAATAGAAAGAATTGACGAAATAGAAGCGGAAGTAAAACATGACTTTATAGCATTTTTAACAAATGTATCCGAGTATGTCGGCGATAATTCACGTTTTATACACCTCGGCTTAACAAGCTCTGATGTTATTGATACGGCACTTGCTCTCCAGATAAAGCAGGCAAGCTCTATTATAGAAGCAGATATCAAAAGCGTGATTGAGCTGCTTGAAAAAAAAGCCTTGGAATATAAAGACACGATATGCATCGGACGTTCTCACGGTATTCATGCCGAACCGATGACATACGGTTTGAAAATGTGTAATTGGCTTGAAATTATGCGCAGAAATTTGTCGAGATTTATTCTTGCAAAAGAAGAAATTTTAGTCGGGCAAATATCAGGTCCGATAGGTACATATAGCAATATTTCTCCCGAAATTGAAAAAATCACATGCGATATATTGGGACTTAATCCGGCAAAAGTTTCCACTCAGATTATTCAAAGAGATTTACATGCCAATTATCTTCAAACAATAGCCTTGATTGCAACTACTATTGAGCAGTTTGCTATAGAATTAAGACATTTGCAACGAAGTGAAGTTCTTGAAGTGGAAGAAGGTTTTTCCGAGGGGCAAAAAGGGTCGTCAGCTATGCCGCATAAGAAAAATCCGATTTCTGCAGAAAATCTTACCGGCTTGGCAAGGGTTGTCCGTTCAAATGCTATGGTTGCGTTGGAGAATGTTTCTTTGTGGCATGAAAGGGATATAAGCCATTCGAGTGCGGAAAGAATAATATTCCCTGACAGTACAATTCTTGTAGATTATATGCTTAATCGTTTTAAAAATTTAGTAGAAAATCTAGTGGTTCATGCAGACAGAATGCTTAATAATACAACCCTGTACGGCGGATGCGTATTCTCTCAAAAGGTTTTATTAGCGCTTGTGGATAAAGGACTTTTAAGAGAAGATGCATATAAAATTGTTCAACGTAATGCCCTTGACGCATGGGGAAAGCAAGATGGAAACTTCAAAAAAAATCTCATTGAAGATAAGGAAGTAAAAAAATACTTATCCGAAGAAGAAATAAACGGACTCTTTGACGTTAAAGATTATTTGAAAAACATTGATACCATATATCAAAGACTGGGGCTTATTTAGCTTCGCAGATGCCGTTTTGTTTATCCCAATGAAGTCCCATTTTTGTGCAATTTTGTTCTTCTGCCGAAATGGCATCCTCAATAGTGGTTTGCGATTCTTCGTAGTTATTATATACACTTGAGTTAATCTTGTTGCTGATTATTTGCAAAGATATCATTGCAATAGCGGTAACCGCCATCAATATAATAGCAAATTCGACTAAACTTTGTGCTTTTCTTTTCATGAACTATCCTCTTATCAATTTAATATGATTATAGCAGATATAAAGGTTTTTGTGTAGTAAAATCATAATTTTACGGTACGGGATCGTAACCGCCTTCATTCCACGGATGACATCTGCAAATGCGTTTTATCCCAAGCCAGCCGCCTTTTATAACCCCATATTTCTCAATAGCTTCTATCATGTATCTTGAACACGTAGGATAAAAACGACATGTTTTTGGCGTAAATTTTGAGAACCACTGATATATTTTGATAAGAAATACAAAAAATTTTTTAATCATATTTTTCTTCCGCCTTATGTATTAAATTTCGTAATTCTCTGTCAAATGACTTAAAATCAATATCTTTAGCCTCCGGCTTTGCAGAAATAATAACTGACATCCATTTCGGAAATGACGGATTTTCTCTTAATATTGTTTTATATATTTCACGCATTCTGCGTTTGATTTTGTTGCGGACAACCGCACGTTTATCAGTTTTTTTAGATACAACAAAAGCCGCTTTGGATATAAAATCTTCTGTCGGCTTTGTTTTTCCTATATTTATCGTAAAGTACGAATTAGAGACGTACTTTTTTTGCGCATAAGTCGCTACAAACTCAATATTCTTTCTTAGTCTGTATCTTTTGGGTAACATATCCTAAGCTTTTGTTTTTGCGGTAATAGCAACTTTGTGACGACCTTTAGCTCTGCGTCTGTTTAATACATTTTGACCGTTTGCAGTTGCCATTCTTGCACGAAAACCGCTTACGTTTTGTCTTTTTCTTTTTGTTCCTTCAAGTGTGCGTTTCATTATTTTGCTCCAATTTTAATTATTTTGCGTCCATGTGTCTTTCATAATACAAAAGACATAAAAAGAAATCAAGCAAAAACGGTTAATAATATTCAAATATATCTTTGTTTATGTTACTATTGAGTTGTACGGAGGAGAGGGAATATGGGAACAACAATTTTTGAAAAATCGGATAAAAAAATAAAAAGCAGGGCTCAAAAGGCTTGTAATTTGGATGTTTTGGAAAAATCCATAGATAAAAAATACCTGAGAACATCGGAAATAAATTTGCCGGTTATGTCCGAAAGAGAAGTTGTTTCTCATTATACAAATCTTTCCAAAAAGAATTTTCCTCTTGACGGCGGTTTTTATCCTTTAGGTTCATGTACAATGAAGTACAATCCAAAGGTAAACGAATGGGCAGCCAATCTGGATGGTTTTTTAAATATTCACCCTAATCAGTCGGATGAAACAATTCAAGGGGCATTAGCTCTTATGTGTACCCTGCAAAAACAGCTGTGCGCAATTACGGGTATGGATGCGATTTCTTTGCAGCCTGAGGCTGGTGCTCATGGCGAATTGACCGGCATGATGATAATTAAGGCATATTTTGAAAAGCTTGGTATGGAAAAGAAAAAAGTTTTAATTCCCGACTCCGCTCACGGTACAAATCCCGCTTCATCAAAGATGTGCGGTTTTGAAGTTATTCAGGTGAAATCTACTCCTGACGGTTTGGTTGATTTAGACGAACTTGAAAACTTGTTGGACAATGATGTTGCTGCACTAATGCTGACCAACCCGAATACACTGGGGCTGTTTGAAAAAAACATTACAAGAATTGCGAATATGATTCACAATGCAGGCGGGCTTTTGTATTATGATGGAGCGAATTTCAATGCCATTATGGGAATTTCAAACCCTGCAATTATGGGGTTTGACGTCGTTCACTTGAATCTTCATAAAACATTTGCTACTCCGCACGGATGCGGCGGACCGGGGGCAGGTCCTATTGGTGTTGTCAAAAAGTTGGAGGAGTTTTTACCTGTTCCGGTAGTCAAGTTTGACGGTAAAAAATATTTCAGAGATTATAATTACCCAAATACAATAGGAAAAGTAAGTTCCTTTTTCGGTAATTTTTCTGTGCTAGTAAGAGCATATACCTATATAACCATGATGGGTAAAGACTTGAAACAGGCTTCAATTGATGCGGTTTTAAATGCAAATTACATCAAAGCAAAACTCCAAGATTGTTATAAAATAGCAATTGATGAAGTTTGCGCACATGAATTTGTCCTTACTAATGAATTACAAAAAGCATTTGGCGTAAATACGCTTCAAATTGCCAAAAGACTTATTGATTACGGTTTCCACCCGCCGACCATATATTTCCCGCTGATAGTTCATGAAGCGATGATGATTGAGCCTACGGAAAGTGAATCCAAAGAAACCTTGGACGAATTTATAGAAATAATGAAGAAAATTGCGCAGGAAGCACAAGACACGCCCGAGTTGTTAGCTGATGCGCCTCACAATACTCCCGTAAGAAAAGTTGACGAAACTAATGCTGCAAGACATCCGAATTTAAGGTGGAGTTAACCTTCAAACATACCGTAAACTTTGTCAATGAGTCTTTGCTCTTTGCTTCTGGTTCTTTCACCTAAATTAAGGGCTTCATAGAATTTTTTGGCGAAGCTTTTCGGGTTTACCAGATGAAATGTACCTGCATCCACTCTCATATTGTCTTCCGATTTAATGAGCGCACGAAGGTGGTCTCCTTCTCGTGAGAACATATCAACTCCGAATTTACCGTCAGAAGATATATTTGTGAATATTCTGTTTCCCACATAAGTATTCTTCATGATGCGCATTATGGGCATAGTGTCAATAGCATTTCTTTCTAAATCAAGTAAAAGCCTCTTTGTCATAGAACACGGAGTTGCCCCAAAATTTTGAGTATTAATTTTTGAAACCTGCATTTTTTCCCCTGTATTTAATAAATTGTAGTATGTACTTTCATTGTATGGCATACACAAGCATTGTCAATAAAGTTGCACATCTCAATCTATTGTCCGATACGCATTATATCAGCTTCTTTTGCCGTATGTGCGTCTATCACGAGTCATAATTCTCAAATCGGTTCTGATTTTATCTAACAACGATAATTTTTCCACTTTGCTATTTGTCGTAGCCATTCTGTTTGCGGATTTTTCTATCCTTTGACTTGCCTGTTCAAAACTATCAGCTATATCCAAGCAGTCGTGTCTTGATTGTTGAGCTAACCATTCTCCCTCCATTTTTACATCCTCTATAATCTTTTCGGGTGTATTGAGATATGATTCCGCAAGAGAATCAATAATATCACTCCAATTTTTGAAATTTACAGATGGGATGCTGTTTATTTGCATTGGGAAACTCCTTTTAGATGCTCGGGTATATGTATAGTAATATGGAACAAAAAAAATTTTGCTAGTTTATTTGGGAAAATTTTACAAGTTTTTCTATCTTATGATGCCAGGAACCTTCAAAATTTTTAATAATTATATCAGCAGGGGTAATGCTTTCGTTTACAAGCTCAAGCGCATTGTCCAAGTACTTTTCTTCTCCAAGCTCGAATTCTTTTAGTCCCCTTTGTGCAATATAAAATATTTCCTTAACTATAGTTGATATTTTGAAGTTTTTCACGCAAAAATCCATACCAAATCTGGGTGCGTTTTGTCTTACAAATTCCAAATCGTAGTACGTAAATTCTTTCAGCAGGCTATTTACATCATCAATACCGGTTTTAGAATAGAATATGCCTTTATACAGGGTGGGTACTGAAATTGCGATTTTGGGATTTTGGCAGTCATGATTTCTTATTTCAATATAGTTTTTCAGTCTTACATCAGGGAAAAACAGACTCAGGTGTGTTTCCCAATCTGACTCATCAGCCTCTTTTTCAATAAAAAGCTCTTTAAATGTTTTATTTTCGACGTATTTATTTTTATGAAAAATCATCGGAACATCAAGAAGGATATCCGTATAATCTTCAAAAGAAAATTCCTGCGGGGTTTCTATGAGCTTTTTGGAAACCAATCCGCATCGTTTATTGTCAGTATTTAGCCAAGCATGAAGCCTATATGACTTGTATCCGCTAAGACTTCCCTGTCTTATTGGTGAATTTACGTAAAATGCAGATAAAAACGGCGACAATTTTAGCGCTGTTGATAATTTTTGTATCGCATCAAATTCATCTTTGTAATCTATACTGGTTTGAATTCCTGCCGTTTCTCGCATCATTACGTATGGGCGAGATGCTCTGCCGCCCAGATATTTTGTCATAAACTCATATCTGCTTTTGGGTATGATTTTAATATTTTCAAAAGTGCTGACTGGCTGGCAGCCGAGTGCTAAAAAAGAAAATCCCATATCGTCTGCAATTTTTGATGTCAGTTCATTGTATCTGTTTAATTTTTCTTCAATATCACAGATGTTTTCATGCTGCCTTAAACTCATTTCAACTTGACATCCGGGCTCTAATGTTATGGTTCCCATATTCGTTATTATTCCGAGAAGTGCATCATTTTCATATATCGGAACACCTCTTGTTTGCTCTTTATAGTTGTTCAAAAAATCTAAAATACCCTTATTAAAGAAGAACGGTACTGCCGTAAAATCGGAATTTTTTACCGGTAATTTTTCAAATTCCACACCGAGTTTTTGTGACAGTTTGAACCCCGAACGGAATATTCCGTATAGTTCTTCTTTCTGTTCAAGTATTTTTCTTTCCCTGATAAGAGTATTCATTAAATTTGCTCCTTATTAAAATTCTATCACAAAGTTTTTGTTTAGTTTAAAATGGACTGAGAAAGGAAAAATTCCCCAATGGACTATATTCAAAGAGCTAAAAAATTTAGGGCTAAAAAATCACTCGGGCAAAATTTTTTGGTTGATGGTTCGGCAATAAATACAATTATTGAAAATGCAAACTTGCAAGCTGAAGATGTTGTTCTTGAAATTGGTGCGGGATTGGGCTTTGTGACCGAGCAGATTGCCCAAAGAGTCAGTAAGGTTTATGCGGTTGAAATTGACAAGGCGGCAATTGAAGAATTAAAAAAACTTCCTTTCGATAATATAGAAATAGTTGAGCAGGATATTTTAAAAACGGATATATCCGAAATAGCCAATGGCAGTAAAATTAAAATCATTGCAAATATTCCGTATTACATTACAAGTCCAATATTGTCTCATCTTTTGGGTGAAATTGATGATGAGGAAAACAAAAACAGAAAAGCAATTTCGGAAATACTGTTAATGGTACAGTATGAAGTCGCCCGCAGAATTTGTGCTACGCCAAAGAGTCCGAATAAGGAATATGGTTCGTTATCTATCCTATGTAACTTTTATTCCGATACCGAATATATTAAAAAAGTCGGCAAGAGGAGTTTTTTCCCTGCTCCGAAAGTCGATTCCGCAATATTAAAAATTACTCCGCAAGAGGTAGAAAAATATTCGGTTCAGGATAAAAAATTATTGCGCAGAATAATTACGGCGACATTTCAAGCACGTAGAAAGACGTTGAAAAATGCACTTTTAATCGGTGGCTTTAATAAAAATACTATTGATGCGGTGTATGAAAAACTGAATTTGGAACAGACAACAAGAGGTGAAAAGCTTTCTATTGAGGAGCTTTGCAGGATATCAGACGAGTTTGCATCTTCACAAACTTGTTGATGTTTCTTTTTTTGTATTATAATTCACTTATTAAGAACAAATGAAAGGCAAATTTATGATAAATTCGGTTACTATTGTTGGCAGAGTAGGGCAAGATCCCGAAGTAAGATATTTTGATTCAGGAAAAGTTAAAACTGTCTTATCCGTTGCAACAAACAGATGGTCTAAAGACGGTGAAAAAACGGACTGGTTTAGAATTGAATTATGGGATAAAAAAGCCGAAGTTGCGGGCGAATACGCAAAAAAAGGTGCGCTTGTTGCCATTGATGGCAGACTTGCTCAAAGTAAATGGCAGGATAAAAATGGCGAAAACAGAGAATATTATTACGTGAGAGCCACTGATATCCGCTTGTTAGGTAAAAGAGAAGCTTCATAATGTTTATACAAACAGGAACAATCGGCATTATTGCCGATGATTTAACAGGTGCAAACGATACTGCACTTCAATTTAATTTATCGGGTGCAAATACTCAGATATTGTTTGACTATACGCAGGCTCCCGAGGGTATGCTCAATACTCAGGTTTGGGCCATCAGTACCGAAACCAGAAATGCATCCAAAGATGATGCAATTCCTGTGGTTCGGGGTGCGGTAAAAATTCTTGATGAAAAACTTAATGCCGAATATTATTATAAAAAAATTGATTCAACCATACGTGGTAATATCGGCACCGAAACAATGACGGTTTTAAACGAATTAGGCTGGGATGCAGCTATTATTGTTCCCGCTTTTCCAAATGAAGGAAGAACTACTGTCGGAGGTTATCATTTATTAAACGGTATCCCTATAGACAGAACGGAAATGGCTCGTGATCCAAAATGCCCCGTAAAGGAAAGCCATATTCCGTCTTTGTTAGCGGCACAAACAGGTTCGGCTGACATTGTGGGTACTATTACATTAAAGACTGTTACAAAAGGAGCTGCCCCTATTTTAATAGAATTACAACAGCTAATAAATAATGGGAAAAAGCTTATTGTCGTTGATGCGGTTTCAACTACTGACATTGAACAAATTGCACTGGCAGTTGAAAAAAGCACCTATAAGATTTTACCATGCGGTGCTGCTGCTATGGCAAAAGCGTTTGCCGATATATGGTTGCCAGAAAATGAATATCAGCACATAGCAAAGACAATACCCGACAATCCTGTTTTTGTTGTTTCAGGTAGTGCTACTATGCTGGCAAGGTCGCAAATAGACAGACTTATTCAATCTGACGATTTTGAACCTTACGTTTTGGATTTAACGCTAGAGAGTGTTTCTACTCAAAACTTTGATGAACTTGTAGACAGAGTTGCAAAGCAGCTTGTAAAAAGCAGATTGGTAATAGTTAACTTTACAACCAAAGAATCTGCGCTTCAGCAAAATGTTGAATATGCAGAGGCTAACGGTATTAACCCTAATGATATACCCTCCATTGTTACCGATTATCTCGCACGTCTGACAAAAGATGTTGTGGCGATACAGGATGTAATTCTTGTTACGGTTGGCGGAGAAACCTCCTACAAGGTTTGTAGTGCAATAGGAAGTTCAAACTTGCAGGTTATTGACGAAGCTGATAATGCTATTCCTTTGTGCTTGGATTTTAATGCCAGATGGATTATTACAAAATCAGGCAACCTTGGCACATCTGCTACTCTTGTAAATATACTTAAATATATCGAAAGACATAAGTAAATGGCAAAAATAGCAATAACGATGGGTGATGCCGCAGGTATCGGACCAGAGATTATTATTAAGGCATTAAATAAATTGGATGATATTTCTGATTTATTGCTGATTGGCAATATGGAAATTTTTGAAAAGTATGAAAGAACCTTAGGGCAAAAAATTTCCAAAGATATTGATGTGATTGATATTCCTTTTGATGTATCCAAAATCGAAACAGGTATAGAAAGCAAGTATAGCGGAGAATTGGCTTATCAATGTTTAAAAAAAGCCTGCGATTTGATAAACAATAACGAAGTCTTTTCTGTTGTAACTGCACCGTTATCAAAGAATGCACTTCACCTTGCGGGATATAATTATTCGGGGCAGACCGAAATATTGCAGGATGAATTATCGGACGGTTCATCAAAAGCGCAAATGCTATTTGTTGCGGAACAATTAAAAGTGCTGCTTTTAACAAGACATATTCCATTGAAAGATGTTCCAAAATCAATAACTTTTGAAAACATATCTGAGGCGGCAAATATTTTTAATAATGAACTGAAGTCGAAATTTGGAATTTTTTCACCGCAAATTGCAATGTGTGCTCTAAATCCTCATGCAGGAGAAAGCGGAATACTTGGCAGTGAGGAGCTTGAAATAATTAATCCTGCCATAAAATTATTGAGGGATAGCGGTGTGGAAATTTCAGGTGCGTTCAGTGCGGATACACTGTTGGGCAAGGCGGTAAAGGAGTATAAAAACCCCGATTTTGACGGCTATATTGCCTGCTATCATGACCAGGCGTTATGCGCTATAAAGAGTCTTGGGCTAGAAAATGTGCTGAATGTAACCATTGGATTAAAGGCGCTGAGGGTTTCGCCATCGCATGGTACCGCATTTGATATTGCGGGAAAAAACAAAGCTGATTTCAGAAGTATGCTCAATGCCGTAAGATTTCTTCAATCTCTATAGCCATATGGTAAATTAAAATGCCGTAGTGTGTAATTTTCAAAAATCTTCTCTTTAAATATAGTAAATTTGTTGAGCAATTAAGAGGAGGTTTCAGGTATGCAGCTTAGTTATAAAGCACCATGTTCAAAGTTGGTAAATTTGGAAAATATATGGTTTCAGTTGAGCAAGGTGGCGTGCAATATAAAATGCAAACATTGTTATTTGGATTGTCATCAGGATACAAGAAAGAGAAATTTTTTGCCTGCGGAAAAAATTACAGACGCATTCAAACTTGATTTGCCAAATTTACGCATGGTTTATTTAACCGGCGGTGAACCGTTTTTGCATCCAAAAATAAATGAAATTATAAGGTTTTGTTTAAAAAAATCTGATGTAACGATATGTACTAACGGTACACTTGTAAATGAAAAGAAAATAAAAGTTCTAAAGACTATAGAAGCTGCATTTTTGCATAAAATATGCTTTAAATTCAGCCTTGACCATTACATGGAAGGCAGAAATGATGAATACAGAGGTGTCGGAGTTTTTAAGAAAGTTGTTAATGCAATTAAGCTTGCCAACAGGTACAATATTCCGTTTTCTATTGTTTGTGTGAATTTAAAAAATGAAGATGAAACGCTAGTAAGAAAGGGTTTTTCGGAATTATTTCAAAAATTGGGAATAGTTTACAAAGAGGAATACATAAAAGTTATTCCGCTTCTGAAAATGGGAACTTATTCCAAGTACTATAATATTTCCGACAAGACCAATACAGTTACTTACGAAGACTTGATTGATTTTGACATGGAAATTCTTGATTGCAAAACATCAAGAGTAATTTCATCTGACGGCATATATTCCTGCCCTGCCTTGGTGAATGATCCGAGAGGACGGCTTGGTGAAAAGCTAGAGGATTCTTCAAGAAATGTTTATCTTGAAACCCAAACCTGTTACGATTGCGTAAACCGTCAAGATGGGTTGTTCGGCTAAATAATTACATTCCATGGTTTTTTTTCATTTTTTAGCTTTTCATAAAATCTTGAATTGATTTCTCCTCCGAGCAATAAAATCAAAGATGTGTAATACATCCACATTAAGAATATTGCAAGTACTCCCATTGCGCCAAAAAACTTGTTGTACATGTTAATGTGGTTCAGGTACACTCCGAACAACCACGAAGAAGCTAACCACGCAAAACAGAAGAAAAACGTTCCTGGCAGTGCGGCAAAAAATTTGCAGCGCTTATAGCCTTTTAAATCGGGCATGAAGTAGTAATTTACAAAAAATACGGCGTACAGTGCCAAAAACATTAGCGGCCACCTTATGACCGAAATCAAATTCATTGTAATAGTCGGAATAATATTTAATGTTGAAATATAGCTTATAATTATTTGTCCGAAAATCACAAGGTTTGTGCCTAAAAATATAACAAATGTTGTTAAGAACAACAACGCTACCGACAACAATCTTGTGTACCAAAGAGGGCGGGTTTCTTCCAAATGGTATGCCCTGTTAATGCCCTTTATCATTGCAAACATAGCATTTGATGCAATAATCATTGCTATAAAAAATGTTATCGTCATATATCCTGAGTCATTGCTGTTTATAATTTCCATAACTCTTGATGCAATATATTCATAAACGTAAGACGGAATAATAGGTGCAAAGTGGGATATTATGCTACCAATAATTTTTTCCGAGCCAAACATACTGAATAAAGATACGATAAATATTAAAAACGGAAAAAATGAAAATATCGAGTAGAATGCCATTTCTGCTGACAAGCCGAGAAAATCTTGCTCAAATATCGCTTTTGTTGTGGCTACTAAAAATTTGCCGATTCTTTTAATCATTTTTATCCACCAATTTTTCGACTTCGGGTAAAACCTGCATCAATGCTTCTTCTATAGAACAATTTAGCACGCAGCCTGCAGCAAGTTTGTGCCCTCCGCCACCAAACTGCTCACAAAGAGTTGCGACATCTTTTTCTTTACTCCGGAAGCTGAATTTCGCTTCACCTTTTACCGTTTCTTTTATGATAAAAGCAATTTCAACGGAAGTGGCTTGTCGCATCATTTCGGGAATGCCTTCCAAATGTTCATCTGCTGCACCAAAGTCATTTAGCATTTTCCTGTCCACAAGGGTGTATGCAATTTTATTTTCTTTTATAAATTTTGCTTTTGCAATGGCTTGTGCGGCTATTCTTATCATCTCGACAGGGCGGCTTTCAAAGCAGTATTCATATATGTCGTGAGAGTTTGCACCCAGTTCAACGAGTTTGGATGCAGTTAAAAGCGTGTTGGCAGTTGTGTTTGAGTATCTGAATGCTCCCGTATCTGTTAAAATAGCGGTGTATAAACAAATAGCGGCATTTTTTGTTATGCTTAAATTCATCTGCTTTGCAAAATCGAATAAGATTTCACCTGTGCTGGACGAATTTCCGAAAATTACATTTATATCGCCGTAAGAATTATTTGTTTCGTGGTGGTCAATGTTTATTTTGAATTTTGCTTTGTCGAATATAGCTTCAAAATAACCCATTCTCTTTTTTGTTGCGCAATCTATTCCGATAGCAAGGTCGTAGCAAGATATTTCCACTTCTCTATTAGTCAAAAATGCTTTATCTGAATTGGGTAAAAACTTGTATATATCGGGTATTTTATGTTGTATTACAAAATGAACATTTTTATTTTCAAAATTTGTGTTTATTATTTCTGCTAATGCGAGCGTAGAGCCGATGGTATCTCCATCAGGTCCGATATGAGAAATAATAAGAATATTATTTGCTTCTGATATTTTTTGAATTATATCTCTGTAGTTTTGCAAAATCACACCTCATTGATGATAATAATAGCACAAAAATACAGAGAAATATTATAATTTAATATTAAAAATTTTCATATAATTGCTAGGCATAGCATACTTGAGGCTTTCTATCTGTTCCTCAATGTTTGCTCTGTCAGCGGGGTTAAAGAGAAGTTCTTCTTCAAGGTGTTTGATAAGGCGTGCTAAATACATTGCTTGCGAATAGCCTTTAATGTTTCTTCTCTCTTTTGGTTCGGGGATGTCGAATCGCTCCAAATTTCTTATCGAACGTTCAATGTTATCTCGGAGAGTTGTTTCTGTGTGAAAATCTTCAATGCCTCGTCTGAATGCCGCTTCATCGGAAGTTAGAACACCAATGTCATCAAATACCGGACTGTCTGTCATTCTTTTAACAGATTCCGAATAAGATTTAACTTCGGGAAATATTGATTTTAAGTGTTTATTGCGGGCAAAATTTGTATTGTTGGAAATTGCAGTGATTTTCATTTTCGTGGTTATATCCTTAGTGATTTATAATATTTGTCCAACATTCTTTTTAGTCTGCTGATTTGTCCGCCTATGTTAAATGCTTCTGTGGGGTTACTGAATTTTAACATGTTGAGTTCTGCAATAAATTTTTCAACGTTGCGAGCTTGTTCGCCTGATGTGATTTGCATAGCCAAGGCTTTTGGAGATTCACCACTTATTGCTGCTCTGCCTGCATTATCTGCGTTATTTTGGAATGTTCTGAGCATAGTATCAGAATGGAAATCTTCTATGCCGCTTCTGTATGCTATTTCATCTATATCTACGGCTTCTGCATCAAATATGGGGCTTTTAAGCATGTTTCTGAAAGATTCAGACAAAAAATGCTTTTCTTTTGTTGCTGCATTAGCTGTTTTGCTCCCATAAGAAATGTTTGCCATGTTTACTGCGCCAATTTTCATTATACTCTCCATGTCATGTCGTACTTTGATATTAAATGCGTGAAAAAATTTTTTTGACAACAAAATGCCCTCTGTTTTCAGAGGGCATTTTAGTTACAAAATTATTCGGTAATTTCTTCCGGTTGTTTTTCTGCTTCCGGTTCGGGAGAGGGAACGTATTCGCCTCTTTTTGCAGCTTCAACATCTTTAAGGCTTAAACCGATTCTGTGTTCTTGCGGTGTAAATCTCTTGATAAGAACTTCGATTTCATCTCCGACATTAACAACATTGTACGGATTTATTTGACCTTCACCCATTTCAGCTGCGGGAAGAAGAGCTTCAACACCCGGGAAAATGTTGATAAATACACCAAATGAAGTGATTTTATTTACTTCACCGGTTACAACTTGACCTTCTTTAAATTGACCTTCGATTTTTGTCCAGGGATTTTCGCCCATTCTCTTCAAGGAAAGGCTGATTCTGTTCAAATCGCTGTCGATTTTGAGAATTCTGACTTTGATTGTTTTACCGAGTTGAAGGACATCAGAGGGATGTTTGATACGTTGCCAAGAAATTTCAGATATCGGAAGAAGTCCGTCGACACCGTTAATGTCAACGAATGCACCGAAATCTGCTATTCTTACAACTTGACCTTCAACTTCTTGGTCAACTTCAAGATTGTTGATAACATCTTCAACAATTTGTTCTCTTTGTTCAGCAAGAGCAAGTCTTTGGCTAAGGATTAGTTTGTTTTTCTTAGGATCTGATTCAATAACTTTTACTTCTAATTCTTTTCCGATAAGACCTTCAAAAGGAGTTCCAGTTCTAAGCTGACTTGAAGGAATGAAACCTCTTAAATCCATAACTTCTACAACTACGCCGCCTTTAACAAGTGCTGCAACGGTAACTGTAATTGTTTCGTTGTTTTGACGAGCTTGGTCAAGTTTTTCCCAGTTTTGAGCGAGAGAAACTCTTTTTAATGATAATGTGATAACACCATCTTCGTCTTCTTCTTTTAAAATTAAAAATTCTCTTTCGTCACCGACTTTTAAACCGGTTTCAGGTTCCAAATCAGCCTTTGATACTTCTCTCAAAGGAAGAATTGCTTCTGATTTTGCACCTATGTCAACAAGAATTTCTTTGTTGTCAATTTTTACGATAGTACCTTTTACAAGGTCTGCTGCTTTAAATGAATAAGAAAAAGATTCATTTAAAAGTCTTTCAAATTCGCTGATTTTTGCCTCATTTCTTTCTAAAGTTTTTGTCATTTTATATATCTCCTTTCATTTCTATTTTTTTTATGACGTTGTTTATTATGTATTCTGGAGTAGAGGCACCTGCCGTTACTCCAATACTTTTTGCTTCAATAATTTGTTTTTCAAAATTGTCAATTTCATCTTCTGTTTCTATGTGAATAGTGGGGGTTATGTTCGATAAAATTTCAGCAAGATGAGATGTGTTTGCGCTAGTTTTTGAACCTACTACAATCATCAATTCGACTTCCTGTGCAAGATTTTTTGCTTCTTTTTGTCTGTTAGATGTTGTAGGGCATATCGTGTTATAAACTTTTAATTCTTTTGCGTATTTCGCTACTTCAGCAAGAATATTTTGAAGATTTTCGGTCTTTTGTGTCGTTTGAATAACGATGCCGATTTTTTTTGCGGATTTTATTTCCTCAATATATTCTTCTACGTCTTTTGCGCAGGAAAGGACAAGGGCTTTCCCTGTTTGGTTTTCTTCCGCATGTGCTTTTATTCCTATTACTTCAGGGTGGTTATTCTTGCCGATGATAATGAGCTTGTATCCTTCTTGTATAAGTGATTTTGCTTTTTCTTGTACCTTCTTTACGTCAACACAAGTTGCATCAAGAATTTCACATCCTTTTGATTGAATTTTGTTTATATCTTCCGGAGTTGCGCCGTGGGTTCTTATAATGCATATAGAATTTTGGGGTTCAACTATATCTTCAATATCATAAATGACCTTAATCCCGAGGTTTTTAAGGTTTTCTATGACCTGATTGTTATGAATAAGTTCACCCAAAATATAAACATTTTTTTGGGGATTATCCTGTTTAATCTTTGTAGTCAAATCTATTGCTCTTTTTACTCCGTAGCAAAAACCCGCAAGATTTGCTTTTTTTATAATTTTCTTCATAAAAGAAGAATTAACCTGCCTTTGCGTAAATTTAAGCATTACTGCTTATAGATACAGTATGGCATAAAAAGATTTTGTGTAAAGAGTTTTTGGTTTTGGTATAATAAATTCGGAGATAGAATTATGTTCAGATATTTTTTGCCGATAATTTTACTTTTTATATCAAATATTTTTATGACGTTTGCATGGTACGGACACCTAAAATATAAAAACACGGTTTTGTGGGCGGTAATACTTATAAGCTGGGGAATTGCGCTTTTTGAATATTGCTTTCAAGTCCCTGCAAACCGCATAGGTCATGGCGTGTATAGTGCGGCACAACTGAAAACCATACAAGAAATCATTACTCTTGTTGTATTTAGCGGGTTCTCGGTGTGGTATTTGAGAGAAGAATTCAGATGGAATTACCTCGTCGGATTTATTTTTATTGTGCTTGCCGCATTTTTTATATTTAAAAAATGGTAGAATTTTAGGTTGTTTTTTGCTTTAATAATGTTATCGACAGGTAAATAGGATAGAAATATGGAAGATAAGGAAATAATAGGTTTTGAATTTATACAACAGGCAGAGCTTTTAGCCAGAGGTACGGAAATTATTCCGGGTGGAGTAATGGGATTGGCTAAAAAATTACAAAATGCAAAGAAAAACAATAAACCGCTGCGTGTGAAATTAGGTATGGATCCAACAAGACCTGATTTGCACCTCGGGCATAGCGTTGTTATGAGAAAGCTCAAACAATTCCAAGACTTGGGACACAAGGTTGTTCTGCTTGTCGGCGGAGCTACTGCTATGATTGGTGATCCGTCGGGAAAATCAGAAACTCGACCGAGCCTTACAAAAGAGCAAGTTGAAACAAATGCAAAGACATATTTTGAACAAATGGGAAAAATAGTTGATGTGAATAATGCAGAGGTTGTAAATAATGCAGATTGGCTTCATAAAATGGATTTGATGGCATTGTTGCAATTGGCAGGCAAGATTACAGTTGCGCAAATGCTTGTTAGAGATGACTTCATGAAACGCTATCATGCAGGAAAACCTATTGGTGTTCACGAGTTTTTCTATCCTTTAATGCAAGCATACGATTCGGTTGTGGTGGATGCTGATATTGAACTTGGCGGCGGAGACCAAAGATTTAACGTGCTTTTGGGCAGAGATATTCAAACCGCATACGGCAAGGATGATCCTCAGCTTGCAATGTTCTTGCCCCTTCTTGAAGGAACTGACGGTATTGTGAAAATGTCAAAATCATACCCCGAACATTGTATCAGCCTTACAGAAGAGCCAAAAAATATGTACGGAAAGCTTATGTCTATTCCTGACAACTTAATATACAGGTATTATGAATTATTGACAGATGTAAGTAACGCTGAATTGGAAGAAATTAGGGCAACATTGATGAATAACTCGGCAAATCCGAGAGATTTAAAGATGAAACTTGCAAAGTTAATTGTAACTCAATATCATGGTGAAGAAGCTGCTCAAAAAGCAGAAGACGAGTTTGTGAATGTTGTTCAGAAAAAAGGTGTACCTGATGATGTTAAAGAAGAGAAGGCGCAAGAAGGCGAACTTATTACGGACATTGCATTGAGACTAGGCTTTATCGCATCAAAAGGTGAAGCAAAAAGACTCATTCAAGGCGGCGGGATGAAGCTTGACGGTGAAAAAGTTTCTGATGTTCAAGCCAAACTGTCTTTTGATGGGAAAGATGCTGTCGTTTTGCAAGCAGGCAAAAGAAATTTTGTAAAATTGGTAAAATAGATGAGTGAAACTACTTTAGCAAAATTTATTAGCGACTTGAGAGAAAAAAGAGGGCTTTCTCAAGTTGGCTTGGCAAGAAAAGCAAACCTTGATTTAAAATTATTGGAAGATATTGAGGGAGCACAGGAGTTTTCTCTATCGGTTGTTACTCGCCAAAAACTTGCAAGAGCGCTAAAAACCGAACCCGCAACTATTAAAAAGTACGAACGCATTGAACCCTCGGGAACTGCAAATACAAGATACATTGAAACACTCAAGGAAAACATTTTGGCAGGGTATCTCGATGGAAATATCTGCCCTATGTGTGGCGGTGTGTTGGTTTGTCGTGTTGCGGAAATGTATGACTTGGAAAACAAACTTATAAAACACCCGAAGGCACATTGTACAAAATGTCCGTTTCAAATTAAATAATCGGCAGTTCAAGGCAGAATATATTCCCGCTGCCGTGCTCATTTATATAAATTTTTCCTCCGTGTGCGAGTGCTATAAGTTTTCCCAAATAGAGGCTTAACCCTTCACCTATAAGCCTATCCAGTTTTAATGCCATACTATCTCTGTCAAAAATTGTTTCGCTTAATTTCGGCGAAAAGTTCGCATTTTCTACTCCAAGGCAGCAGCTTATTGATTTATTATTGTTTTTTATTTCAATTTTTATTTCGCCGTTTTGCGCAACATCAAGTATATTTGTAAAAAATGCAACAAGTATTTTTTTAATTTCTGTTTTGTCTGCAAAAATTTCCGAAAATTCTGCATCATATTTCTTGTTTATTGTCATATTGTTTTTTTCAAGAAGTTCGGAAAAGTTTTGTATTGTCTCATCCATAGCTTGATACATATTAAATTCGGTTTTACTTAATTCCTTTTTGCCGGCTTCATATCGATATATTGCGCTCAAAATTTTTATCATAACAAAAACTTGTTCGTTGCTTTCTTTCAGGTAGTCCAAAATTTCTTTGGTTTTTTCCTCATTAGAATTTTTAACTGACTGCAAATATTCTATTGCATTTCTTTGGGCAATTATTGGTACTTGCAGGTCATGAGTGAGTGTTGACAAAAATGTTTCACGCAGTTTTTTTATTTCGGTCTGCTGCATAATATCTTTTATTGTTTTTGATATAACCTCAATGAGTGATGTTAGCATATTTTTTTCAAAAGTTGTAAAATCCCGCTTCTTATCAAAAAAGATGATTACGGATTTATCATTATCAACCGAAATATATCCGATACAAGTTATGCCAGTTCTTTTTATAAAAGAACGGTTTATATCTTCTGAGGGCAAATTGCAGTAGTAGCCGTCTTTCTTCTTATTTATAATCTCTTGCAGGAAGTCGCTTTTTATATGGTTTGATATTCCTTTGTAATTATCCTGATAATATTCAAAATATTCCTTGTTATTGTTGTCTTTAAACTCAATAAAAACGCTCCCTACTGTACCCAAGAGCAGAGATAATTTTTCGGAAAAATATCTGTATAGTTGCTCTTTCGTTTGCATACCCAATGTATCAACATATATTTCTTTTAAAAATTTTTCTTTCTTTGCGACATTTTGTATATTGAAATAGAGTTCTGACTGATATATGGCAATTCCCATCTGGTCGGCAAGAGCTTTTATCAATTCTTCCTGATGTCTTTTTATGTTGATATCGTCTTTAAACTGGAGTGCTAAAATTCCGAGTAAAATACCGTTATATCTCACAAATGCGCCAAGATAGGTTTTTGTGTTATATCGTTCAAAGTATTTTATTATATCTGCCTTAAATTCAAAATCTTTTCCGGTCAAATCTTTGGAATATCTGATTGTTATGGTGTCATGAAACTTTTCCGAATTTAACAAAAATTCGCCCAGTTCCTTTTGCAAATTCATATCTTTTGTTCCGGTAACAATGTAATTTTTTTTATATTCAAATGCTTCGGAATACCCCTTAAATTCTTTTTTATTTTGGTCAAAAAACCTTATTGTGCATCTTTCTGCATCAAAAAATAACCCGACTTTTGTGGTAAATTCGTTTGCTATTTTGCTAAGGGTGAAAGAGCTTCTTATTGTGCTGATTAAATCAATCAAGAGTTTTTCTTCTTTACTGTTTTGAATGAGATTAGAGTAAAGCTTTGCCTGCACAAGTGCAATATGAGCCTGTTTTGATAACAACTCCATTACCTCAAAATCGTTTTTGTCAAGTATTACTGTTCTCCGTGTAAACTGGAGTACCAAATACATTGATTGGGCTGCATCTTCATATATTAAAAAAGGATAGGATGATTTTATTTGGCTTTCTCGTATAAAAATATCTATCGGTGAATTTTCAAGTTTATTTTGTTTGATAAATTTTTCGGAGTTTTCAATTACAAATACTGGCGGATTTACTTGAGTTTCTTTTAATTGTTCCCAAACTGATTTGTAGTCGAGGTTATTCCCTATGAGGGATTTTGCGTACGGATTAGCGAGATATTCCTTTCCCATTCTAGGTACTTGCGGATTTTCAATGTATGACCTTATGAAAAATGACCTGTCTGCGCCAAAAGAATGTGATATTTCTTCCAGTATTATTTTTTCCAATTCTTCTTCATCAAGGGTATTTCTTATTCTGTCAAGGAACTTGATTATTGTTTCGTTCATTGTAACTTTCAGCATATCTTTTTCGAGCATAATTCTTGACAAGAATGTTTTTTGAAATATTTCCGTAATGCTTGACAATATATTCTTTTTAAGGTGCATAACAGACTTAGTTTCTCCGTATATTTCTAGCGTTATTATTCTGAGCTCATCGCTGTATATCGGAATAATTTTGTATTTTTTGTAATTGAACAGAGGGAAGTATTGTTTTAAATGTTCGCTATGGATAGCATTTTCATCTATGTTATGTATATTTTCCTGTTGTAATGTTTTAAGAATATAAAACACTTCATGGGGATAAATAAGCGCTTTGTCTATTGTTTTTGCCGGTATGCAGGATAAAACTTCCGTTTTTGAATATGTGTATTCCACAACGCAAACAAGCTCTGCTAATAAAAGTTTTTTTGTTTCATCTGCAAGGACAAAAGCGATTTTTTCCAGACTTCTAAAGTCGTCTGTTTTTTTACTCAAATTGTAAATATAATTGTGCTTAGCATGTTCTTTGAGTAGTAAAATTATAACCGCAAAAAGAAAAATAATTGTTGATGTTGCAAAAAATAAAAAGCTAAATGTGTAACAATTTTCCATATTTTTAGGATATGGATTTATGAGATGTTTTTTATCGGTAAACTGTATAAAATTTTCGTGGTATAAAATTCTTATGAAAAATATTTTGATTGCAGATGATGTAGCAGGTTGGCTTACATATAACAGACAAAATCTTCTTGAATTATATGAAAATGCAGAAATATATGCATTTTCAAGTGCAAGAGAAGCATACGATTTTGCATTTACTTTTGATGGTAGGATTGATATTGTCATTACTGACCTGCAAATGGAAAATATGGAAAAACTCGCAGGCGAGTGGCTTGTCGAAAATTTGAAAACCATTAAATCTACTCAGCTTGCAAAATATTTTCTTGTTTCATCGTGCTTGGATATCAAATATGTGGCTGAGAGAGTTGGTGCAAACGGATATTTGAGAAAACCGTCTTATATGAATAATAAGTCTATGCTACAATACATGTTGAATGAAGCAGGAGAAAATGTATGACTTTGAAAGATAAAAATATATTGCTTGGTGTAACTGCAGGAATTGCTGCATATAAGGCTTGTGAATTGGTGCGTCTTTTTCAAAAACAAGGTGCTAACGTAAAAGTGGTTTTGACACCGAATGCAAAAGAGTTTGTTTCTCCCTTGTCATTGGCGTCATTGAGCAGAAATGACGTTTATTGTGAGCAGTTTAATTATTCTCGTTTTGATATTGAACATGTTTCTCTTGCGCAATGGGGGGATATTTTTGTAATTGCGCCGTTGACGGCAAATACTCTTTCTAAAATTGCAAACGGTATATGCGATAATTTGTTGACTTCTCTTGTTTGTGCTTACTCAAAACATGTTGTTATTGCTCCTGCTATGAATGTTAACATGTGGAACAATCAAGTTATTCAAGAAAATTTCAATAAATTACTTGATAGAGGATTTGTTAATGTTGGTCCTGTCGAAGGGTATCTTGCCTGCGGTGATGTAGGTATGGGGAAAATGGCTGATATTGAAGATATAGTAGAAAAAACTGCGGAGTTGTTAAACTAATATGGCAAAAATTCTCATTACAGCAGGCGGTACAAAAGAAAACATTGATCCGGTTAGATATATCGGAAACCATAGCTCAGGCAAAATGGGGATTGCTGTTGCTGATGAAGCTAATGATAATGGGCATGATGTTTCGCTTATATTGACATTTCCTATTGAAAAGCCATATAAGGTCATTGTTGCAACAAGTTCTGATGAAATGGCAGATGCAGTAAAAAATGAATTTCCCAAAGTTGATATATTGATTATGGCAGCTGCGGTGGCGGATTTTAAGGCAAAAAAAATTGAAGAAAATAAAATTAAAAAGACTGACAAAGACACCATAACTGTTGAATTGGTAAAAACAACGGATATTTTAAAAGAAGTAAGTAAAATTAAAAAAGAAAATCAAATAGTTATTGGTTTTTGTGCAGAGAGTGAAAATCTTTTAAATAATGCACGAAAGAAACTTGAAGAAAAGAAGCTTGATTATATTGTGGCAAATGATATTTCAAGAAAAGATATAGGTTTTGGAAGTGAGTATAACGAAGTAACGCTTATGGCGAGTGACGGCACTCAAATTCATATTGATAAAACCACAAAGAATGAAATTGCAAAAAAAATTCTCGAAATTTGCGTTAAATAGGCTTTTAAATATACTCCAAATGGATGTTTTTTGCTAAAAATATTAAAGTTTTTGCTGAAAAATGCCGATTTATCTTTTGCGGGGACAACTTCTCAAAGGAAAATTGATGATAAATCAGCAACAAAATACCACAAATACTGATTTTCAAGATAGCAAAAAGCTTCTTTCTCTTGCTAAAAAGTCGCATGAGGAATATTTGCTGAAGCAGCAACAAATTGACTTAGAGAATGCAATTGACTATTACATAAGAGTTATGAAACTTACTCCTCATATTAGCGAGCCGTATTACAAGCTCGCCGTTTTGCTATACAACAAAAGGCAAATTACGGTTGAGCAGGCGCTCGAACAGTGTAAAAGAGCAGTAAAGCTTTCCCCTGATTGTCCTAAAGCAAAACTTTATTACGGGTATTTTTTAAATCTTTCCGGCAGAGTTAAACAGGCTCAAAAAGTATTTGCAGATGCAATAAAAAATAACTTTTTAACCTCGTCGAGAGCCAGATTAGCGCTTGCGTTGAGCATTTTTAAAGAGTTTAAATGCGGCGATAAATCAATTAGAAAATTTTCAAAAGCATTGTACTACCTTTTGACAGGTTCTGCTTTGGCGTTGTTAGATTATCCGACTATGCATATGCTCTATAAAATGACATTGGCGCATTTGACGGTATTTTATTTTTACGTAAAAGGCTTTTTGCTCAAAAGAATTCATCAATATTCATCCGCAGCCAAAAATTATGTTGATGCGGCAAGAACCACCGCTGATGCGCAAACTTTTTATATCAAAGCAGGCGATGCCGAATATAAAAACAAAAATTTTGCAGGTGCGGTTTGTGCTTATAAAAAGGCGGCAGAACTTAATCCGCAAAATTCAGAAGCTATATTGAAATTAACAACAATTTTCCAAAAAGAATATGACGACAAGGACGAGGAGCTTATTGAGTGCTATAACCGTTTACTTAAACAAAATGAAGGGAATGCAAGATTGTACTATGACCTTGGTAATCTTTATCTCAAGACAGGGGATAAGTTCTCCGCATTAAATGCTTTCAAGATTGCTCTTGAGCTTGAGGAAGATAATCCTTTCTTTATGAACAGTCTTGCTTATGTGCTTATTCAATTGAAACATTATGATGATGCGTTGGTTTTTTATAAAAAAGCAATAAAAATCAACCCAGACAACAAGTGGACTTCTATTGTATGTCAGGCTCAAGGTGCTATTTATCATCAAATTAAAGCTAATTATGAAGCGGCAATGACATCTTATGAAATGGCTTCTATGTTGGATCCGGATAATGCTGATTGTTATTATTCTATGGCAGAAGTATATGAAGATATGGGGTATGTTGAAGATGCCATTGAATATTATTGCAAGTCTTTGAAAATGAAAGAAAGCGCAAAAGGCTACAGGTCTTTGGGTATTCTTTTATGGGAAGAAGATAAAATTGATGAATCGATACTGGCGTTTGAAAAATGTTTGTATTTGGATAATACAGATGCCGAAGCTCATAACAATCTCGGTATTGCTTTGCTTGACGGAACAGGCGATATTGACAGAGCTACAAAGTGTTTTAAAGAAGCTATCCGCTTAAATCCGAATGATGCAACCGCATATTATAATTTGGGCAGGGTTTATCAAATAATGCTTATGCCAACCAAGGCAGCAGAAAATTTCCAAATGGCAATTAACTTGAATAAATTGACAAATGTTATGGACGAAGAAGAAATTGAAAGCCGCCTAATGTCATTATTTAATGCAAATTAACTTTATTTTTTCATGAAAGAAAATTCTTGTTGTATGAGTTTTGGCTGACGAAGTACAAAATTAACTTTTGGTTGCAATGCTGCTACTTGCGGTACGGCTGACGGTAATACGGCATACACCGTTTTCCCTGTTTCATCGGTTATGTCTATACCGAAATTGTACACCTTTCCTTTTCCTTTAGGGCTTTTTACTTTATTTGCGTGTAATACAATGCCTACAGGTTCTCCTTTTGTATCGCCTATAAATCTTCTGTGTCTGTATTTTTTTGCAAATGGTTCTATAAGTCTTTCAAGAATACTTTGTTCTACATCTTCTTTGGCAATAATTCCCTTGCGGTAGTGGTCGGTACATAATTCTCTGAGTGTATCAATATCATCCGAGCCAAATACCAGATATCTTTTATCCGTAGCCATGCTTGTACTTGCCGCAAACGGATAATTTCTAAACTCGGTGAACCATCTTCTCATGAATATTCCCTCGGGACAGTATTGGTCATTGTTTATCTTTAACATAAATGCCTGCATAGGACCTCGTTGGTCGTTCAATGTTCTGAGGGCTACTTCCTGTCCGTTTTTGCCCAATTTGAGAAATTTCAGTACAGGCATTGTTTTGCCGAAATTATTATTAGTATTTGGAATTGCTGAAACTTGCATATAACACCATTATTTGTAACCACACATATATATAATACCTCAATAAAAAAAATTGCTAGTTATAAAGAAAACATTTTACCAAATGTCCGTCTTGGATTTTTGTTTCGTTGGGGTTTTGTGTTTTGCACGTATCTGTAACGTAAGGACATCTTGCGGCAAATTTGCACCCTGTTATTTCTTTTTCATTTGTTTGAGGTTCGCCTTTCATTGCTTGAATTTCTTCTTTGTTGTTTAAGTCAATTTTGGGAATGGATTTCAATAATGCTTGCGTGTACGGATGTTTCGGATTTTCAAAAAGTTCTTTAGCGGGGGCGATTTCTGCTATTTCTCCGAGATACATAACCGCAACCCTGTCGCAAAAATTCTTTACCGTCCTAAGGTCGTGGGAAATAAATGCGTATGTGAGGTTAAAACGCTCCTTTAATTCGGAAAGCAAGCTTAAAATTTGTGCTTGTATGCTTATATCAAGTGCGCTTATCGGTTCATCCGCCACCACAAATTTGGGGTTTAGAATTAAGGCTCTTGAAATAACTATTCTTTGTCTTTGCCCTCCGGAAAATTCGTGCGGCATATTGTTTTTTGCACTAATGGGCAGACCTACAAGCTCTAGCGCTGCTTCTACTTTTTTATCAATTTCACTTGAAGATAAATTTGTGTTTAATTTTAACGGTTCAGACAAAATGTCTTTGATTTTCATTCTTGGGTTTAGACTAGAATATGGGTTTTGAAAAACTATTTGTATATCTTTTCTGATTTTCTTTAATTCGTCAGATTTTAATGAAAAGATGTTTTTGTCTTCAAAAATCACATCACCTTTATCTGCTTCAATCAGTCGCAGTATACATCTGCCCAGTGTCGATTTTCCGCAGCCGGATTCTCCGACAATTCCCAATGTTTCACCTTTATAAATATCAAGGTTTATTCCGTTAAGGGCATAAACGTAGCCGTTGGTTTTTCCTAAAAAGTCTTTGCTTTTAGGGAATTTTTTATAAAGATTTTTTATTTCCAAAAGTTTTTCCATAAGATTATAATATCACATTTGTATGTCTGTTAGAATAAGCACATCAGATATATATTCACACCCGATTTGACTGACGTAATTAAAAATGTTCAACATTCTTTAAGATTACGGATTTTATTATATTGGGCTCAAATACGTTATAATATTTCGCATTATTATGGCAAATAACTGATTTTGTATAATCTTTGGACGGAATTAGATAATTGGTATTCCAGGTTCCTATTGTTATGATGCCCAAATTTTTGTAGCCGTTTGCACAATCCGCAACGACACAAACACCTTTTTCGCAATTTCTGCCTTCTAAATCGCACTTGTATCCGCAAGGTACGTTTTCTAAGAAAAAGTCATCACCTTCAAAAGCTATATGTGTATTGGCATTATAAAATTTCTTACCGGAGCTAAGATGATAGGTGTAATCAGGCTTGAACCATTTTTCGGTATATCCGAGTGCGGCTATTGCATCAAAATTACACTTGCCTTTTTGGCAATTGCTGCCGTTAAAATCGCATTTATAGCCACACTGAACTCCATCTGCATAAAAATAACCTGATGAGTTATAAGACAGATGAGTTTTGGGGTTGTAACAATAACCGTTCTTTATTTCGGTATAGCCGTTTTGACAATTTTTTACGTTGCAAAAACCGGATTCGCAATCAGTTCCGTCAAAATTACAGCCATTTCCGCAATGATTGCCATTAAGATAGAATGCGCTTCCCGTTAATGACAATTTGGTATTGGGGTTAAAAAATTTTCCGTCTTTTATTTCGGTAAAACCGTGGCTTACAAGGATGTTTTTATCGCAAATGCCCCTTTTACAATTTTTTCCGAACAAATCACACTCGGAACCGCATTGAACATCATCTAAAAAAAACTCATTAAACCGAGCATAATAAGCCAAATGCGTTATGGGATTATAGAATTTTCCATTTTTCATTTCCGTAAAACCATAACTTGCAAGTTCTTTTTTATCGCAACTGCCTGACCTGCAATTTCTTCCGTTTAAGTCACAATCATAACCGCACAGAATATCATCTATATAGAACTCTCTATAGATAGCTTTGTAAGATAAATGCTTTGCAGGGTTGTAGAATTTGTCTCCTTTTGTTTCGGTAAAACCATAGCTTGCAAGTTCTTTTTTATCGCAAACACCTCTTTTGCAGTTCGTTCCATCGGGATTGCAATCAGTACCGCAATAAACATCATTTAAATAATAACGATATTCGTCGGCATTTTTGAGATAGGACAAAGAATTTGTCGGATTTTTGCACCAGTAACCATTTTTTACATATCCCGGATGGCATTTAATGCTTTCGGTGTAAGCTTTTTCAGTATTAAAAAAACATAGTACAGCTAATGCAACAAACATAATGATAAAAATATTTTTGCGCATATATTCTCTCCCTGTGAGTTATTTTATATCTTCCAAAATTCTTTGGCGTTTTTTGTTGTGGCTTCTGCAACTTTTTCAATCGCTATACCCTTTAAATTAGCTATATGTTCTGCAATTAAGGGAATATAATATGGGAAATTTGTTTCTCCCCTGTGCGGTGTGGGTGTTAAATACGGTGCATCCGTTTCCAAAAACAGTCTGTCTAACGGAACGGCTTTTGCTACTTCCTGAGGCTTTATTGCATTTTTAAATGTTACAACTCCCCCAAGTGCAATATAAAAACCTTCTTTTATACATTCCTGCATAAATTCAACACTGCCTGAAAAACAATGGAGAACAACACCGACTTCTTTTGCGTTTGTTTCCTTTAAAATTTTCAAGGTATCAGCATGTGCATCTCTGTCGTGAATACAAATCGGTTTTTTAACCTCCTTAGCAAGTTCAATTTGCTTTGTTAAAACCTCTTGCTGAACGTCATTAAAACTTTTGTCCCAATAATAATCAAGTCCGATTTCCCCAATGCCTACTACTTTTGGGTGGGATGCCAAATTCTTAAAGTAATCATAACTCGTATCATTCCATTTTTGGGCTTCGGATGGGTGTATGCCGACCATAGCGTACAAATTATCATATTTTTCGGCAAGTTCAATAACCCTCGGGGTATCCTCCTGCGTTACGTCGGGGATAATAATTTTTTCAACACCGACTTCTTTGCAGCGAGTCAAAACGCCATCAAAATCAGTCTGAATTTCTTCAAAGTCAACATGAGAATGTGTATCAATAAATACTGCCATTATTTTACCAGTGTCGTTTGCTTCAACAAAGGGAAGCCCATTTCTTCACGTTGTTTTACGTATAATTCAGCGGTTTCTGATGCCATTTTTCTTATACGGTTAATGTAATTTGTTCTTTCGTCTTTGCTTATAACCCCTCTTGCATCAAGAAGGTTGAATGTATGTGAGCATTTTAAAACACAGTCATAAGCGGGTAAAACAAGCTTGTTATCCAAACAGTTTTGAGCTTCGTTTGAATAAATATCATAAACTTTGAATAGTGCATCTGCATTAGATACTTCAAAGTTATATTTTGATTGTTCCACTTCGTTTTGGTGGTATATTTCGCCGTATTTAATATCTTTGTTCCAATAAATGTCATATACGCTGTCTTTGTTTTGAAGATACATAGCTATTCTTTCCAAACCGTATGTAAGTTCAAGTGCAACTGGTCTTATTTCAACGCCGCCTACCTGTTGGAAATAAGTAAACTGTGTTACTTCCATACCGTCGAGCCAAACTTCCCAACCTACACCTTTTGCGCCGAGTGTTGGCGATTCCCAATTATCTTCAACAAATCTGACATCATGTTTGCTTAAATCTATACCCATTGCCGATAAAGATTGCAAGTATAATTCTTGCGCATCATCCGGTGAGGGTTTAAGGATGACTTGGTATTGGAAATAGTGTCCCAGCCTGTTTGGGTTTTCTCCGTATCTTGCATCCGTTGGGCGTCTGCAGGGTTCAATCATAGCGGTGTTCCACGGTTCAGGTCCCAAAGAACGCAAAAAAGTTGCCGGATTCATTGTGCTTGCGCCTTTTTCTATATCATAGGGCTGTTGAATAATACAACCGTAATCAGACCAGAATTTTGTTAAATTCAAATATAATTCTTGAAATGTAATTGTCATTGCTATTCTTCCTATATTAAACTATTTTTTATCAGCTTCTTTTTTTTCTTTGTCGGGGTGAACGGTTAATATCGTGATTTTATCAACACTTACCCACGGATCGCCGAGTGCGTTTGAAAATACGTTTCCGTATATTTCTATCTCATCGCCCTGCTCAACATTTACCATTTCTTTTTCCGCATAATCACGTTTGATTATGAGTTTTAGTTCTGAAAGAGGGATGTTGTAGTTTGCGTTTTCTCTTTTTATAAGAAATGAAATATAAGTTTTTGCATCTCTTTTTATCGGAGGATAATCAAGTCCGATGGTAGAAAACTTGTCAAATTTGGCTTTTATTTTTACATCTTTGTTTAAATATTTTGCCGGAGTAGAAACAAGGTTTAGCGGAGCAACTTCTTTGTATTTTGAAACTTGTACTTGTACTTCTTCAATTTTTTCATTTGCAACAGGTTTGTCCAATACAGGAGGTTCAGCTGCATTTATTGCGGTTGTGCCCCAAAATATAGCCGCAAACAATATTACCAAAAACTTTTTAAACATGCTAAATATCCTTTCTAAAGGTGTAATTATGTTTATAGTTTAGCACAAAGAAGCAGGTTTGATAAATAGTTAAGGTGTATGGAAATATTTTATAAGTTTGGTAATTTGTTATGTTTCAGTACATAAGCGGTGGGAGAACACATTTCTGTCGTACATTCATCTGCACTGCATTCATTATTATTGGTTACATTACATAATCCGCCATAGTTTGTTCCTCCGGTGGGGTCGTCTTCGTTAAAATGAGGATGTACAATACCTGCATATTTGGGGTTATTCCTTGCACCAATACCTATAGGAAATTGGTCTTTCCCTATTCTGTTTGGTCCTTTTACCCCATTTGTATCAATAAAAAGCAGACCGCTTTGCTTTTTATCATCAGGAATCATTACGCTCAATACCGAACCATCTGCCAGCATATAAAATGCACCGTCATGAGTCCAACCGTTACGCTGAACTCCCATCCAAGTATGCGTCTCTATATCTTCTCCGTTTATGTGTTTTGCGATTTTGGGTATCCATTCTACATCATACTCATCTTCCCCCGTGTAAACAACATTTACAAACTTGAATTTTTGTTCAAAACGTTTCATAAACGTGTTGCTTGTCAGTGTATCTTCTTTTTCAAAACAGTCGGCAAAACTATCCAAACATTCATTTTCTGCTTGATATTGCCGAACTGCTTGATTTACTACGGAATACATTTTTTTTAATCTCGCTACGGTTTCCCGTCCTTGAAATGATTGTATAAGCGATGGAATGGTAAGAGCAGCAATTATACCTATCACAAGTAGGGTTATCAGTGTTTCGGCTAAAGTAAAAGCTATTTTGGATTTTCCTTTTACGTCATTCTGAAAAGCTAAAAAACATAACGAACGAAGAGAGTTTTTGATTTTTTGCTTGTTCAGCATCCCTCGAATCGTTGAATTTGTAGACTTAAACATCTCCAAAACTCGCTACTGTAGCTGATTAAGGTATCCGGAGTGGGTGCTAGAAGTATATACTCTTTTGTTCTTGACCATAAAATACCCTCTATTTTGTTGTATTGTATTTCTAATCCGTGTTATTGATTGTAGCATTTATTCTATATTCTTGCAAATAAATCGTATTCGTCTGCACCTGTAACCGTTGCATTTAATACGTCCCCCGGAGAAACGACTTCGTCTGTTTGAATATAAACAACTCCGTCAATATCAGGTGCATCCCTGTATGAACGTGCGATTATTTCACCGTCTGAACTTATACTTTCTATTAAAACCGGTATCTTTTTGCCAATGAAACTTTCATTTATTTCTTTTGATATTTTGGATTGAATTTCCATGATGATTTTTTTGCGTTGTTTTTTTGTTTTTGAAGGAATTTGAGGCTTCATATCATAAGCTGCCGTTCCTTTTTCTCTTGAAAATTCAAATACTCCCAACCTGTCAAATTTGACTTCTTTTACAAAATCGACAAGATGCTCAAATTCTTCTTCTGTTTCTCCCGGAAATCCTACTATAAGAGATGTTCTTATTGCGATATTGGGTATTTCTTTTCGTATTTTTAAAAGCAGCTCCTTATAATCCATAACAGGTCTGTTCATCCTTTTTATCATATCGGGATGAGAGTGCTGCAAAGGAATATCAAGATATTTTACAACCTTATCGCAATTTTTAATTGCTTCTATAAGTTCGTCATTTATCATTGATGGGTATGTGTACATAACTCTTATCCAATCAAGCTCTTCAATAGTATTTAATTTTTCTAAAAGGCTTGAAAGAATCGGCGCACCAAATTTGTCATAACCATAATATGAAGTATCCTGCGCAATGAGGATAATTTCGGATATACCGTCTTTAGCAAGTTCTTTTGCTTCTTTGTATATGTTGTCTATACTCCTTGAGTGGTATCGTCCTCTGAGTGTTGGAATTATGCAATATGCACACTTATAATTGCATCCTTCGGCAATTTTTATATATGCGCTTGAACCGACTGTAATATGCTGTCTTTCAATGTTTTCCGGATACAAAATTGACGGTGTTTCGGTCACATTGTATATTGTTTTGATTTGTTTTTCTTCAAAGTCTTTTACTATATCCGCAACCTTTGCAATGTCGGCTGGTCCTATAAAAGCGAATATCTCGGGGAGTTCGTCTTTTAATTCGCCTTTATATTTTTGAGGCAGACATCCCGCAACAATGATGGCTTTGCCTTTGTCTATCAATTCAACAAGTGTGGCTATGCTTTCTCTTTGGGCATCTTCGATAAATGCACAAGTGTTTACGAGTACTATGTCTGCCTTTTCAATATCAAGTGTTGTTTCGTAACCTGCCTGAGCCAGATATCCGAGCATAAGTTCGGTATCTACAAGGTTCTTGGGACAGCCGTGACTTATTATACCAACAACAGTCATAGCTTACCTGTAATTTGTAAATTGCAAAGGAATATTATAACTGTCCTCGTTGCCTTTCAAGAGTTTTATAACATCTTGCAAGTCATCTTTGCTTTTGCCCGAAACTCTGACCTGTTCACCTTGTATAGCGGCTTGAACTTTTAATTTTGAACTTTTTATATCCGCAACAATTTTCTTGGCAAGTTCTTGTGTAAGTCCTTTTTTGAGGTTGAATACCTGTCTTACGTTTCCACCCAAAGCGTTTTCAATTTTTTGTGCATCAAGAATTTTTATGCTTAAATTTCTTTTTATCATTTTTGATTGGAGAATATCAATAATATTTCTTAGCTTTGTTTCGTCATTAGTTGTTATGGTTATTGCTTTTCCTGCTTCAAGTTCGACTTGAGAATTAGAGTCTTTTAAATCAAATCTTGCGGAAATATCTCTTTTGGTTTGGTCAACTGCGTTGACAAGCTCTTGTGCATCAAATTCGGATACAACATCAAAACTGCAATCTTTTGCCATAAATAATACCTCTTATCACTACTTTATTTTCTAAGATTATCATTAAATGATTTTATAAGCAAATTTGTTCTTTTCTTTAAGATTTGTAAATTTTTTTTAAATATTGCCGCTTTCGCCTAAAGATTAACCAAAATATGCCGATAATTACATCAAAGTTATTAGCACAGGAGTTTTGTCATGGAAATAAATAAAATTCTGTTTGAGCAGCTCAATATGGGAAAGGTTGAAGAGGCGTTTGAAGATTTGGATATAAACGGCGATGGAGCGATATCCGAAGCTGATTTGTCACAAACAGAGAATGTACAATTAAAAGAAGCTATTACCACTATTCTTAATTCAATAGATAAAGAGGATAATATTGAGGTCGTTGAAACTGCTCCCACTCTTACTAAAGCCGCAGCATCAAGTTCTTCTGCTCGACAAAACAGCAAAGACGGTATTCCCATGACGGATGCTAATACATTTAAAGATGATGTTTTAAAAAGTATGGGAACTGTTTATGTTCTTATTGACGGTCAATTCTTTTGCGGGGACATTATTCACAAGGTAGAACAAAATATTGCCGCAAAATTGCCCGAAGTTCAAAAGCATGCAAATGTTTATCACTTAGATGTAGTGAATTCGGAACTTATTAGTGATTTAACGAAACAACTAGGAATGAAGCATTATAGCAGTTTGGATTTACCAATGTTTTTAAAATTTGTTGACGGCAAACTTGTCGGACAGGAAAAATTAAATGGCCTTACCGCAGCGGATACTATTATAAATAATTCCGTCGGTACCCCATCCCAAATGCCTGATGTTCCTGCTGCGGTTGACACAAATCCTAATGCTCCCAAAAACAGATATGGAGTAAAAACAACAAATACGGCTAATTTTCAAAATGATGTTCTCAATAGTAAAGGAACTGTATACGTTACAATAGGTAATTTGAGCAATTGTGCATATTGTGCAGAGCTTCAGCAAGCTATCCAGTATAATGCACAAACATTGAATGCAGTTGCAACGGTATATGATTTGTCAACAGATACAGATAAAGATTTATGCTGGCAAATTTTTAGAGATATGGGTGGTAATAAAGAGAATACAATGCCGCTTCCGCAGATTGCAAAATTTGTCGACGGAAAATTTGTTCAAATTATGTCAGGCAGAATGGCTCCTGATGCCGTATCAAAAATGCTTAAACTGGCAGAAGGAAGAGCCAAGAAAGATAAAGACGGTATCGCTCAAACAAGTGCAGCTACATTCAATGATGACGTTAAAAACAGTAAAGGTACAACCTATGTTATGATTACGAGTGCATCGGGATGTCAGTACTGTAATATATTACACAACAGAATGAAAGATGTCCTGTCTCAAGTACAGGATAAATTTGGATTTTATGAATTGGCTACAAATGAAGGTGCCGACAGGGATTTATGTTGGCAAATATACAGAGATATGGGCGGTGGAGATGGAACAAAAGCCATGAATCTTCCGCAAATTGCAAAGTTCGTTGACGGAAAATTTGTTGAACTACTCTCTACTACAAGAGATTACGGCGAAGGGCTTGATAATGCGGTTATAAAAGAAATGCTAGAAAAAGCGGTAGGCAAGCCGGAAAATAACGCAATGAACACTTCATCAGCATCATCTACAGATTCTTCATCAGCTTCCATGACGAAAGCTACAGCTTCAAATTCTGATAAGAGTAAATATGAAGCAGAAAAAGCATTGCAAGAAGAAAATTTAGCAAAACTAAATGCTGAACTTGAAAACATTGAATCAGAACAAGCATTCAAAAATATGAGAAAAACCATTCAAGAAAATGAACTTAAAGAAAAACAGGCAAAATATGATGAATTGGATAAAAAGCTCAAAAATGCCGCAGATGGCGAGGATACTTCTTCTGTCCAGTCGGAAATGCAATCTTTGAAAGGACGAATTTTGTCCTTATCTTCGGGAATAAGAATTTTAGAACAAGATATAAGCAGTTTGAACACAAAATCATTGTCAAAACTGAGTGCAATTTCCGTTCAAGAAAAAAGTATTGCCGCTCTTGAAGAAAAGCTGGCTGAGTAACTGTCGTATTTGAAAATACAAAATATTATGCGATAATAATATTACCCTTGTCGGATATTTTGTTTTGATCCTACATTTTTTGATAAAGGGAGCATGATCTTTAGGGCATTGAAGTAGACCTGCATTACATAGCAGGAAACGGAATATGCTCGGGGCGGCACCCACCTGCTACACAAAGCAGGTATCAAAACCAATGTTCGGCAGGGGTTTTATTTGAGTTTTTGCAGTATTCTGACGCTTTGGTTTTCTATTGTACGTCTGTTTCTCAAGATGCTAGATACATCGTTGTGAATGTGTACGCTCGTACAATACTTGTAACTATGGAAAGGTTTTTTTATTCTTAAAACGGAAATCAGTTTGTCTGCCCCATCTTTTAATATTTTAGTTATTTTCATTTTTCTTCAATCTCTATCTCTTGCAGTTTTGCTCCAACAACTCTCTCAAGATTTGCAACGCTGACATTATATTGCAACAATGTAGTCAAATAGTCAAGTCTTGCATTACGATATGTTATTTCGGAATCTTTTAATTCTATTGCATCACCTGCCCCTGCGCTGTATCTCCCACTGGCAAGGCGATATTGCTCTTGTGCATGTTTTAAAGAAAGTGCCGTAACAGGAATGCTTTCTTGTGCATTTTTAAGATTTATTACAGCTTGTTTAACTTGTAAGTATACATTTTGTTCAATTATATCGAGGTCAGCCACATCTTTTTTGTGAGTGGCTTTTGCTTCGTCAATTTGCTTTTTCATAAGCATCAGGTTTGTGTTTGCATAAACGATTTGTGCTCCGACAGTCCAGCCGTAATCATCGCTAAAGTGCGCCCCGCCGCCAACTTGATAAGCTCCGACACCTTCGATATTGGGCAAGAAAGCACGTTTGGCAGCCCTAAGCATCATTTCTGATGATTTTGCTTTTTTTCGGTAAGAAATCAATTCCGGTCTTTTTTCGTACGCTTTTTGAATTAAACCGTCAAAGCCGTACTCGTACTGTTTCATATCCAATTTATCAAGAATTTTATAATTGTTTTCTTCCGGCACACCCATAGCGTTATTCAGCTGCGCTGTTGCCAATTTTACCTCGTTTGATGCTTTAATATATCCAAGTTGTGCGTTCCCGAGATTGTATTGTGCCATGGTGACATCAATTTTGGGTTTTGTTCCGATTAAGTAGAATGCTTCTGCTTGTTTTAGTTGCAATTCGTAACTTTGAACCGAATCAGCATAAACATTTTGCTTTTCAATGGCATGCAATAGTGAGTAATACGCCTCTTTAACATCGTAGATAATCGTGTTTATTGTTTCATCAAGATTTGCCAATGTTGATTCATAAGCTTTCTTCGACATGTCTGCGGTTGCTTTAGTTTTTCCGAAGTCAAATAAAAGCATTGACAGATTTCCGTCCATGGCATTGAAGTAATTATAATATCTTTGGGGAACGGAAAAGTTTAGAGAAAAAAAACGATTTCTTGTATATCCGCTTGAAATGTTGAATGTCGGAAAATAGTTTGCCCATGCTTGTCCGATTTTTGTTCTATATATTTCGGAATTATTAAATGCGGAACGAATTTGCGGATTGTTTTCAAGAGCCTTTTTTACACAGTCATCGAGTGAAAGGATAACCGTTTCATCTATTCCCCCCTCTATCGTCTGTATGTTGCTCGCATCGGCTTTATCTTTTTGTATTTGACCTTGAACAACTCCGTTATTGATGTTTAAGTCTTTATTTGCATCGTCAATTGCTTTTTGCTTTTCGGCATACAATTCATCTTTCTGTATCTCCTGTCCAAGAGGTTTTTCTTCTGTTATCACATCGGAAACATTTTGTATGCTACGTTCAGAACGATTTTTCTTTCTGAAAAATCTGCTTGTTTTTTTCTCAGGTTGCGTTTTTTGCTGCCTAAATACCGCTTCATCAGTTAGTTTATTTTTCCGAAATAGTACCTTTGCATCAGCATTACCCATACAGATAACACTTATCAGAAGCGCAGATATTAAAATTTTTTTCATTAATCTACCTCTTCCCTCGCTTGCTCGGGAGTCTTCATGAACCTATTTGTTATTGACTGAATAATTACATAAAAAGCAGGAACCATTAGCGTACCGAATACACACGCTACTAGCATTCCTCCAAATACGGTAACACCTACTGAAATACGGCTTTCCGCCCCTGCGCCTGTTGCAAGCAACAATGGTACAATACCGAGTATGAATGAAACAGAGGTCATAATAACCGCCCTAAAACGCAGGCTGGCAGCTTTCATCGCCGCATAGTGAATACTGTATCCCTCTTTTTCGTGATAATCTTTTGCAAATTCAACAATCAAAATTGCTTGTTTTGCAGCCAAACCGATAAGCATAATCATACCCACCTGCGAGTATATGTTGAATGCCTGCTTTGTAATCAACTGGAATGCGAACGCACCTGCCGCAGCTATCGGAGAAATCAAAAGTACAGCAATAGGGATAGACCAGCTTTCGTATAATGCAACAAGGAACAGATATACAAACAAAAGGGCCAAAAAGATAACAATAAGTGTCATGCCGGCTGCTTCAAGTTCTTGCAGTGATTGACCTGACCATGCAAATCCAACATCTTTAGGCAAGTTTTCTTTCAGGGCTTTTTCCATTTCTTTCATTGCTTGTCCGGAACTTGTTTTACCTCTCGGGCTACCTTGTATTTGAGCTGATTTATATAGGTTGAATCTTGTTAGGGCGGGTGTACCTACTGTCGGTATAAGTTTTGCCATGGTTTGCATGGGTACCATTTTTCCATTAATACTTTGTGCGTAAATGTCTTGCAAGCTTGAGGGGTTCTTTCTGAACTCGTCTTCTGCTTGAATATAGACTCTGAATATACGACCGTACAAATTAAAGTCATTGACATAAGAACTTCCAAATTGCGCCGCTAAGGTGGAGTATAAGTTGGTGAGCGTAATTCCTTGCGCCAACGCTTTTTGTTCATCTACTTCCACAATGTATTGAGGCAAGTTTGCCTGATACGAGGTATAAACTCTTTCCAATTTCGGGTTTGCATTTGCGGAGGCAATTAATTTATTAGCCAACCTGAGAATTTCTTGCGGCGAGCGTTCACCCGTTTTATCAAGCATTTGAAACTCCAAGCCGCCTATCAAGCTCATGCCCGGAATTGCCGGTGGCAAGAATACGTGAACACTGGCTTCCGGTATCATGCCGTAAAACACTCCCGAAAATTCTTTTGCCAGAGCCGCAGCGGAAGCCTTACTTGATTTTCTTGTTTTGTAATCCGTTAATTCAACAAAGCCCATCGCTGTATTAGAACCGTTAATTCCAGTGAAAAATACCGTTCTTTTAATGTATTTATTCTTTAATAAATAGTCCTCCATCTTTTTTACAACTGCGGTTGTTCTTGGAACAGATGCTCCGTCAGGCAAAATGATTTGAGCTACAACAGCACCTTGGTCTTCTTCTGGAATAAGGCCTGTAGGTAAGAAATGATACATTATAAGCATACTGATTACAACGGAAACGTATGTTATTATTGCCCATTTTGTGTTGTATACAAAAAACTTTGTAAGTTTCATATAAAAAGCAGTGAGCTTTCTGAAATTTTCCTCAAACCACAAAATTGGTTTTATCTTCTGCACATTCTCTTTTAAAATAATTGCACACATTGCAGGTGACAAAGTCAAGGCAACAACTGCCGACAGGGCAACGGAAGTAGCAATACAAACAGCAAATTGCTTGTACATAAGTCCGCTAAGTCCGGGGATAAATGCCATCGGGACGAATACCGCCATAAGCACCATGGCTATTGCGACCAGTGCGCCACCAACTTCCCGCATTGATGTTATTGCTGCTTGTTTTTTATCTAAGCCAGATGATATATGCCGCTCTACGTTTTCAATTACAACAATGGCGTCATCGACAACTGTTCCGACGGAAAGCACCATTGCAAACAAAATCAGTGTGTTAATAGACATTCCCAAGAACGGAAGAACAATCAATGAACCTATTAAAGAAATAGGAATTGCGATAATAGGGATAATTGTTGCTCTGAATGTTCCCAAGAAAATGTAAGTCATAATAACAACAATCAATGTTGCTTCAAAAATGGACTTTACAACCTCTTTAAGCGATTCTTTAATGTATTCGGTCTCATCGTGAACAACTTGGAGCTTCATTCCATCAGGCAGAGTTTTGGATATTTCCTCCATTTTATCCCTGCATCCGTTTGCAACATCAATAATATTGGCATCCGGAAGAGGAATAACCTGAATTAGCGCCGTAGGCCTTCCACTTAAACGACCTGATTTTGTATAATCTTGAGAGCCTAGTTCTACTCGGGCAACATCTTTAATTTTTATGTTTGCTCCGGATGGACTTGATTTGATTATAATATTTTCAAATTCTTCCGGATTTGTCAGTCTGCCTTTTGTTCTGAGTGTAAATTGCATTTTTTGGGTATCGCTCATAGGTTCAACACCCAATGAACCCGCCGGTACTTGTACGTTTTGCGATCTGATTGCTTCGGAAATATCCGCAGCGGATACACCCAAACTTGCCATTTTTTGAGGGTTCATCCAAATACGCATTCCGTAATCACCTGCGCCAAATACGCTTATTTCGCCTACACCCGGAACACGAAGCAATTCATCTTTAATATAAATTGATGCATAGTTGCCTAAATATAGTGTGGAATACTGACCGTTTGGTGAAGAAAGGCTTCCGATTAGTGCGCCGCCGCCGTTGGTTTGGTTTTTGGAAACTAAGCCCTGCCGAGTAACTTCTTCCGGTAATCTTGACATTACCTGCGAAATACGGTTCTGAACATTTATAAGAGCCATATCTTTGTTGGTTCCTACCTTAAAGAAAACCTTTAAAACATAAGAACCATCGTAGCTTGAAGAACTCATGTAAGACATGTTTTCTACACCGTTGACTTGTTCTTCAATAACCGATGCAACCGTAGTTTCAATTACATCCGCACTTGCACCGGGGTATGTTGCCCTTACCGTAACTTGCGGAGGTGTGACTTGAGGGTATTTTTCCAACTTCAAATATGTCATTGAAAGCAACCCCAATAGGGTTATGAATAACGATATGACAATCGCAAATCTCGGTCTGTTTATGAAAAAATCACTGTTCATTTGTTATTTTCCTAATATTTTTTTCACTGCTTTTTTTATTTTTTTGAAAACTTTGTGAAAGAAAGACTGTTTTCCGACTTCTTGAATTTCGCTTTCTTGTGCATGTTGAGCTTTTAATTCGGATTGCAGTGTTACTTTCCCGCCATCAACCATATATTGCAAGCCGGTTACGGCTACTTGTTCACCTTCTTCAAGCCCTTCTGTTACTATCCAATTTCCTTTGTAGTCCTCGTCGGCAACGACGTCTTTTTTGTGGGCAATTTTATCTTTATCTATTACATAAAGATATTTGCCGTTTTCGGTTTGTACAACTGCTTCTTGCGGTACAAGCATAACATTTTTGGGGGTGTCGAGGTATGCTTTTACCGCAACAAAGTCTCCCGGAACAAGTAGGTTCTTTTCGTTATTGAATTCCGCACGAACTTCTACAGTTCCGGATGTTTCGTCAATAGTGTTGTTAATGAATTTGATTTTTCCTCTTTGGGGATAAATGCTGTCATCCGATAGGGTTATTTCAATACTGATATCGGATAAGTCGTCGGTTTTTGACGATTTTTTCAAGGCGAGGTACTGTTTACTCTTTAATGAAAAGTCAACCATAATGGGTTCTAAGCTTACTATAGTGGCAAGTGTTCCGCTGGATGGGGTAACGTAGTTTCCTGCGGTAATGTATATTCTACCGATTTTACCTGCTATAGGTGAATAAATTTTGGTATATCCGTAGTTTATTCTGGCTTGAGTAAGAGCGGCTTTGGCTGAGTCAACCGTGGCTCTGTCTCTGTCTCTTACTGCCAAAGTTCCATCATAGTCTGCTCTGCTGATATAATCGTCTTTTACGAGCTGCTCCGCCCGAATAAGGTTTTTGGATGAGTCTTTTAGTGAGGCTTCTGCGTTTCTTAAATTTGCTGCTGCTTCGTTTACTTTTGCGGCATAGGTGTACGGCTCTATTTGAAATAGAAGGTCACCTTTTTTTACGAATGAACCTTCCTCAAAAAATTTCTTTTCCAAGTATCCGTCAATTCTGGCAACAACGCTGACGTCATATTCTGCATTAATTCTGCCGGTAGATTCAATTTCTTCTATGATTTGTTCAATTTTAACTTCTTTGGTATCAACAATTGCTTGGGGCATGGTGTTCTGGTTTTTTCCACAGCCAGAAATGCTTGCCATAACGAGCAGTATGCTGAGTATAAGTATTTTTTTCATTGTGTAACCTCTCCCTTTTTCCTCTAAGTTAGCACGCATTCTCTTTTATGTCTAACATGTAAAATCAGCCGGTTCGGTAATTTTTTATTGAACCATGCTTGATATGAAATCGTTATCTTGCTATAGTGGTGTCGTGATAAATTTATGGAGGATTTCACAATGAAAAGAGCTTTAATTATTACAGCATTAGTTTTAGGTTTAACTGCTATTCAAGCACCTTCACACGCTTGGTGGATATTCTCAAATACTGAAAAAGCTGTAAAATCTGATGTTAACAACGTAAAAACTTCTACAAAGAACGCTGTTAACGATGTAAAAAATGCACCGAAAAATGCAGTTAACGCACAAAAAGCAGAACTTAAAAAGCAACAAGAAGCACAACAAGCAAAAATCAAAAAACAACAAGCTGCTCAACAAGCAAAAGTTAACGCAAAGAAAAACCAAGTAAATACTATTAAAAAAGACCTTAACACTTTATTCTCAAAATAGTTGTCCGATTGACCGATAAAATATCATCCGGCATGTGTTAGTTTTGGACATGTTAGTGATATTGGGTGATAACAAATGAGATGGTTATTCTTTATACTTTTTATAATACCTCTTGTGATGTATTCTCAAGAGGTATTTGCTTCTTCTTATATGCATGGAGGGCAAGGTTATACAACATATTCTACATCATCTCTGTTTTTACAAAACAATAATCAAAATTTAAAAAACGATGTGTGCGATTACAACAAAACTATTCCTGATAACCTAAAAAAACTTGAACGCCCCCCAAGAAATAACGATAGTACATTTTATGATAATACACGCCAAAAACCTGCCTCACCGGATCCTTCGGAAAGACAACCTCGGACACCTGACTGGTGGCGTCAAGAAGGCAGTTTTGAGGGGTGGGGCTTCGATTAAAGCTCACAAATGTAATCTGACTCGCAAAGATGCGATTCAACAGCTTGGTGCTAGTTATAAAATAAATTTATAGCACTAAGCGTTGTATTTGAATTCGCTCTTAACGTTGTTGCTTAACAACTTTTGAATGGATTCTAATTCGGTTGAAGCCGCTTGTTGTTGAGTTTCAATGTTCTTTTGATCCATTTCAAAGATTTTGTCTAACGAGTTGATAGCGTTTTCTTGTTGTTCGAGTATGTATTGTTGATACTCGTCTTCAGCTTGCATTGCGTCTGATTTAGCTGTTGCAATCTGGATTGTCTTGTAGGACAGATATTGACGTTTCTCCATAATTCTTTGGAGACGGAATTCAATATCAGCCTTGTAGGATGTCAAAGTAAGCATCCTGCAATTCAATGCTGCAATTGTCATGATGACTCTCTCCTTTGGGTAGTTTTGGGAAGTGTACTATGTGATATTTTTTCTCTCTTAAATATATAAAAACAATATACTCAAATTTATTGCTTTTTATTTTGCCTATTATGAAGAAATGTAACAATTTACCATTGAATTTGAAATTTCCCTAAAGTTAGCGCTACAACTTGCCGATAACTCTAATAAGTTTAGTAGTACAGGAATTTGGCATGGAAATAGATAAAATTTTATTCGGGCGTCTTGCCGAAACAACAGGAACAGATAGGTCTTTTGAGGATTTAGATGTCAATAATGACGGAGTTATTGATGAAGAAGATGCTGCTGTAGCGAATCAATCTATTGCTGCAGAAATAACAAACCTTTTGAATTCTGTTGATGAAGAAGCAGAACTTTCTTTGGATGCGGATTTTGATATAAATAATTTATCAAAAGCAAGTGCGGCAGATAGTTCTAATAGTGCGACCGCAGCCGATAGCACATCAGGCATGTCCAAAGAAGAATATCAAAAAAGTATTACGAAATACACATATTCCGGACTCGGCAGCGATGGAAAACTCAGGAAAGAAATGGAAAATAATCAGGGTGTTTCATTCGTTCTAATGACTCTTGTCGGTGTTAGTGTAGAACATTGCGGAAGCGGCGTTAGCTCCTTTGTAAATGTAACGAATGATAAAAATTGCATACTTGATACAATGTACGATTTAAAGGATTATGCAAACTTTAAATATGTTCAAACAAAAGCAGTTCCTTCGGTTTTTGGCGGTTCATCTCAAAATAAACCTTGTATTGTAAAATATGTGGACGGTAAAGTTGCGGAAACAATTTGGCTTGAGCCGGAGCAGGCAAATGCTGAAGGTATTAAAAACATTTTCATGTCACAATTGGGCTTAACTGCAGATGGTGTAAATAATACTTCGCAAGCAGCAAATGAAGATACGGTAAATAGTACTGCTGGGACATCAACTGTATCAGACATTACCAAGACTTCTGTTTCAGATAATTCTTCATCTTCTGCTGCAATTGCACTAACTCAGCTTGAAATTAGCAAGCTTAATGATAAACAGGACGAAATTCAAGAAGAAATTTCCGCAAAACAAAAAGAACTTGAGTCGAAACAAAATAAAATCGAAGAAAAACAAGCGGAATTAGATGCTCTCGTAAAAGAAGCACAAAATAATAACGACAATTCTAAATTGTCGGAGATAACAGATTTGCAAGCGGAAATAAAATCACTTTCTGCGGATATTGAGGAGCTGATATCTTCAATTGAGGAACTTGAAAGTGATTATAGGGCAAATTCATTAACACTCTCATCTTTGAGTAATACTTTAGAATCGCAGCAAACAGCTCTGACACAAGAAGTTAGCGATGTTAACGCCGCAACAACGGTAAGTGAAATAACTGCAACTGATGAAGTCTCTGAAACTAATGCAGTGAGCCAAACAAATCAGACTGCATCAAAAGAAGTTAAAACCATGGCTGAATATAAAGAAATTTTGGATTGCAAATTCAACGAATTATGGGATAAATTCGGCAATGCAGAGTCATGTATTCAATATATGAAAAATAACTTCGGTACATATATGGATGTAACAGGCGATGGCAGAGTAGATAAGATAGATTTGCAAATTTTTGAGAATTATATAAAACTTTCCAATAATCTCGATGAGCGAAAAGAAAAAGGCAATGCATATTCTTCCGCAAGGACAAGATTTGCCATGGAATTAAGAAAGCAAACGTATATCTCAACAGGTGTATTAAACGATACAAACAGCTATACTCTCGATGATATTGAAAACTATGCTAAATTGGGCGGAAATGTAGCTTATTTGCGCAGAAATTTAGATATAACCTCTATTGCCCAAGATAGTAATTGGCGTGAGCGTTTATTAACAGCAGGATGGCCTGAAGGTGATTTAAGGACAAATAATGGGCAGATTTATAAAAAAGTATCAGAAGCGCAAGAATTCATTAAAAACAATCCTGACAAAGTTGGTTATGCAGGTATAGCTGGTGCATATAAATTCGTTTCGGAAAAAATGGAAAAATTTAGTGACACTTGGGCTGATAGCACAGAGAAATATAATTCATGGTGGCACCGTTCTGGTGATGATTATTATAACCACATGTTTGCGGTATATATACAGGATTCAGCCCAAACTGATATAAATAATGACGGAAAATTTGATGCCAAAGATTTGGAAGCATTTTCTTGCAATGTGGATTTAGACGGTGATGGCACTGTAAGCAGTCAGGAAAGCCAATTTTTATCAAGAGTCAGAAAAGCGATGGAATCTAAGGTATACAGAGATATATCAACAAAAGCAGTTAGCAATAACGCTTCAATAGATGATATTATAACTTATTATGGTACTGTTGGTACGGATGCCGATACAACAAAACTAACTTCGCAAGCGCTATCTGCTTTTGAAGAAATGAAAGGAAACCCGAAACTTTATAATACTGATAGGGCAACAGGTGTAACAGGTTTAACCGGTCGAGCATTACTCAGATTATTAAATGCTATCGGTTATGCGGCTAACAGGTCTGTAAGATTAGGATTGCAAGATGGTACATCGGCTATATTGCAGCAAGGAATTGAAGATAAATACTATACAGATGACGAAGTAACAAGTATTCTAACGCAGGCTATAAATCAGGCAAGCCCTGCAAATACATATCTACACTATATTCAGTCTGCAGACCTTTCAAAAGAAGAATTGCAAAGTATTTTATCCAAGATAAATTCAGCTTCGTCGGAAGTACAAGCAAAACTTGCTGACGTAAAAAGTGCTGTTCAATCGAAATTAGCCAATATGGAATAAACTTGGTAGCCTATTTGTGTGCGCTCTCTTGGATTTTGCTGTCTTCGGGCAAGCAGTCTGCTTTGCATTCGCAGTCGCAGACTTTTGCCCTCTGGTACTCGGGTTACACCCTTTCGCAAAATCCGCAGCACAACAAAAAGAAACCCGAAAGTTTTTCAATTCTCGGGCGGGTAAATAGGGATAAATAGGGGTTAATATAAGTAAGTCTTTAATTCTCTCTAAAATTCTCTCTGTGGATTTCTTAGCTCTCTACATCTTAATAAAGTTTATTGCGTATAAAAAATTGCCATATTTTGTATATACGGAGTTAATACTTCTTAACATGTTTCATAAAAGCATTGATATAACTGCTTATGAGACAAGTTCACCTAAAATATAATTGCTTATTAAAAATCCTTTTTCGGTCAAAGAGAATATATCTCCCTCAATATTTCCATGCCCACTGCCGATGATTTCGTTTATAAAAGCTTTTTTTTCTTTATATAAATCAGTTCCGAATTTTTCTTTTATCGTTTTCAGATTTATACCATCAGAAGTTCTTAACCCCAAAAATATTTCTTCTTCTAGTATGTCTTGTTGAGAATTGTGTGCAATAATTTCTTTTTTGATTGGGGTTTGTATATATGATTTTATATCATTTGAGTTTTTGTATCTGGTGCCGTTTAGGTATCCGTGTGCTGCTACTCCAACCCCAAAATATTCTTTATTCTTCCAATAAGCCATGTTGTGTTTTGATGAATACCCCTTTTGGGCAAAATTGCTTATTTCATAATGTTCGTAGCTTTTGTTTTTCAGTTCATTGCATATCAAAAGGTACATGCTTGCACACATGTCTTCGTCCGGAAGATTTTCTTTTGGCAATTTTGCAAACGGTGTACCGTCTTCTACCTTTAAACCGTATGTGGATACGTGTTTGGGGCTTATTTCTGTAAGTATGTCAAGGTCATTTTTCAGCGACTTTATATCCTGTCCGAAAATGCCGTACATCAAATCTACACTATAGTTATCTATTTGTGCTTTGTTTAAAATTTCTATGAATTTTAAAGTATCATTGGCAGTGTGTATTCTGCCCAAAGTTTTCAAAATATCGTCATTAAAGCTCTGTGCACCGAGGCTGATTCTGTTTATACCGAGTGCTTTTGCATCTTGTACATATTGCAGATTTGATATTTTAGGGTTAAATTCCATCGAAAATTCGACATTATCAGATATTCTAAAGCTTTTATCCAATGTTGCCGTAATTTTTTCAAGACTCTTTATGCTTAATAAATTAGGTGTGCCGCCGCCCAGATAAACGGTTTCTATGGTTTTGGCGGAAGCGTATGATGCTATTTCTTTGCATAATGCCTCAATGTATGCATCTTGGTACTCTGCTATATTTGTGAATGAAATAAAGCTGCAATAGTTGCACTTTCTAATGCAAAAAGGAATGTGTATATAAATATTTTGTGCTTTGTTATCCGATAAATTTTCCATACTGTTGACTTGAATTGTTTTTTTGGCTTGATGTTATACAATCATTATAAGTAAAACTTTTGTAAAAAAGTAGCCAAACAACTTTTCGTATTATAATATTGTTGTATTGGGACGAGAGTAATAATGAAAAAATTTAATATATATATTTGTATATTTTCTTTAATCTTGTTGGCTGATCTACTGTTTGCAGATAGCGCTCAGGCATGGAGTTGGGGCAAAAAAGTCAAACCGCTGCAACAGGAAGAACAAAAAAATCAACAGGATGACTCTTATATTTTTCCATTGGATGAGCAGCCCGAAAACTTAGATGTTATCAATGACTCCAAGCTTCCTCAGGATAAAATGCAGGAGGCAGGTATTGAAAAGGTTGAAGTTGTGGACGAGGATGACTCATTTGGCAAGAATATGGATTTGATGAGCGATACCGTTGATTATTATGCCGAGACAGGTCAATATGTTGCAAAAGGTAATGCAATGCTCATTATCCCCGAAGAAAAGCTTCAGTTGAGTGCAAACGAAATCATTGTTGACCACAGAAACTATGAAATTATAGGTATCGGCAATGTCCGTATATTAAGAAATGACGCAGAATATTTTGGCGATTATATCAGACTTAATTCAAAGAAAGAGTCTTCTTTCTTTAAAAATCCTATTATATATTACAATGAGCTGAATATAAGCGCTAAGAGTGCGACCATGTACACTGGCGATGTTCATGCCGAAGATGGTGATGTAGTTGTTGATACAAAAGGTAAGGCAAATATCGTTACCACAAGCCGTTTTGGCGCATTGTCGGTTCCAAGATTGTTTGATCCCGAAAAAGAATTTGATACAGAAGATAACAATATCAGAGTTGTTGCCAAAAAAGTGCATGTAAAACGTTTGGAAAACGGCACTGATGATATTACTCTTGAACATGCAACTCTCTACAGAGGCAGGCTTAAAGTAGGCTACTCTCCGGTATTCAGAATAACTGCGGATAAAGACGTAAACTACATAGAAACTATACTTCCCGAAATCGGAAGCCACAGAAAAATCGGACCGTATATTTCGCCAGATTTGGTATTTGCTCTGCCGAATGCTGCTACGTTGAAAGCGGGTCCGTTATTTTCCGTAAAATCTAAAAAGGTTGGCATAGGTGCTTTTGCAAGATTGCAAACTCCGAAAAGCAAGTCGGAATTTATGTATTCTTCTGCTTCAAAAGATTGGGTTGTCGATGCAAGATACGATATTACGGACAACTTAAAACTCAGATTGGCAAAAAATGATTGGCTTGATAATGGTTGGATGGGCGGCAATATGCCTGATTACGGTGCCGAAATTGTTTATCAAAAAGGCACAAAAATTCAACAAGCGAATGCCTATGTTAAAAACTTCCTGTCAGCAGGTATATATAAAGACAGAAAAAATCATCGTTCGGGCAACTTGACTACGGGAAGATATAAGTGGCAAATGTCCGTCAGAAACAGAAAACCGTTGCTGGCCTGGGAAAAATACTTGATGCTTGGTTATGCTTATGATCACGATTTTACGTTATATAACACAGGTGACAGATATGGTATTGCGAGAATAGGTCCGAGATTGTATTCGGATTTAGGCAGATTATATTTGGATGTAGCGTACTTTGTAAATGGCAGATATGGAGATACTCCGTACCGGTTTGACCGTTTTAGATACGGCAGAGATAACATAAGGTTTAAAGGTCAGTTTTACCTTAACAAATATATCTCTCTTGGATACAGAGTTATGTATAACGTTCACGACAAAGACTATAGGGGTAAGAGAATTACCGAAAACCAAATCGTTGCGGCTGTCGGTACTGACGATATAAAATTACGTTTCGGATATGATACGGTTAGAAGTTCTAGTGTTGTTGGACTCGACATGTTGTTGGGCGCAAACAAAACTTACTTAGAATTTGACGAAATGAAAGTTACAAATATCGATCCGAAAAGTCAAAGGAAAGAAAAGAAGAAAAGAAAATCCAGATTATAAGGAATAGATTATGGGCTTAAAAGAATGGCTTCAGAGCAAGAAAGAACAAAAAAATTTGGACAGACCGGCGACGGCTGCACTTATTGATGATGAAGTCGGTAAATTATGGACAAAATGTTATAATTGCGGCGCAAATCTTCCCTCCAAAGAGGTTGAGGAAAACTTGAATGTTTGTCCCAAGTGCGGATATCATTTTCGCATAAATGCGACTGAACGAATAAAACAGGTAATGGATTTGATGAGCTTTAAGGAAACAGAAGCAAACCTTGGCAGCGTTGATCCGTTGAATTTTAAAGATTTAAAACCATACAAAGCAAGACAAAAAGAAGCTCAAAATAAAACAAAACTAAATGATGCAATAATAACCGGAACTGGGAAGATTAACGGCGAGTCTGTTGCGGTTGCAGTTATGGAATTTGCCTTTATGGGCGGCTCGATGGGTTCTGTTGTTGGTGAAAAAATTTCACGTCTTATGGAATTGGCAATAAATAAGAAACTTCCTGTTGTCATTTTTACTTCTTCAGGTGGTGCGAGAATGCAAGAGGGTATTTTTAGCCTTATGCAGATGGCAAAAACAAGTTGTGCCGTTTCAAAATTGAATGAAAATAAAATTCTCTATATAACCGTTTTGACAGAGCCGACTTTTGGCGGAGTTACTGCAAGTTTCGGTACATTGGGAGATATCATTATTGCGGAGCAAGGTGCAAGAATGGGCTTTGCAGGCAGAAGGGTTATTGAACAAACAATCAGGCAGAAACTTCCGTCTGACTTCCAAACGGCAGAGTATTTCTTAAAACATGGACAAGTTGATATGATATGCTCCAGAGACAATTTAAAAGAAACTATAGCAAACCTTATAAGGCTGCATGCATCTAAAAAATAAGGAATTTATTATGCAAAAAGTTACGCAATTACCATTTGAAAAACCTATATATGAAATTGAAGACAAGATAGAAGAACTTAAAAATCTTAGCAGAGATTCGGGTATTGACCTCTCTGCCCAAATTGATACGCTTACCAAGCAGGCGGAAGAATTTAAGAAGAAGCTGTACAATAATCTTCAGCCCTATGAAAGAATACAAATTGCACGACATGCGCAAAGACCGACATTCCTTGATTATGTCAGAAATATTACAACAGATTGGGTTGAATTTCATGGCGACAGAGCCGGTACTGATGACCGTTCCATTATTGGTGGAATAGGGAGAATTGATGACAGGCCTATGCTTATTGTAGGTACGCAAAAAGGCAGAACAACTAGAGAAAACCTTGAATACAATTTTGGTATGCCGCATCCTGAGGGATACAGAAAAGCACTTCGCCTTTTTAAACATGCCGAAAAATTCAACCTGCCGATTGTTACAATTATTGATACTCCGGGTGCATATCCGGGAATAAAAGCTGAAGAGACAGGTCAAGGCGGAGCGATAGCCAAAAATCTTTTAGAAATGGCAAAATTAACTGTTCCTGTAATATCTGTCATAACAGGCGAAGGATGCTCAGGCGGGGCATTGGGACTTGCCGTTGCAAATAAAGTTTATATGCTTGAAAATGCGTATTATACGGTAATTACTCCAGAAGGTTGCGCTTCAATACTTTGGAGTGATGCGTCTTATGCTGACAAAGCTGCTGACGCACTGCAAATTACCGCCGACTTTTTATTGAAATCAAAAATTATTGACGGAATTATAAAAGAACCATTAGGTGGTGCTCATTATGAACCCGAAGTTGCATGCGAAAATCTTAAAGAAATGGTTTTGAAAGGGTTATCTGAACTTGACGGACTTGATGAAAAACAAATTGTTGAAGACAGGTACAAAAAATTCCGTGATATGGGTGAAGTCAAAGCAAGTCTTTTTTAAATTTTTCTATGATTATCGGCAACTCACAGAGTTTGAATTTCGTTCCATTTTTACTTTGTAAAAATTCCACTTCATAACTCTGTTCGTGGGGACGGCGTTCACTCTCTGCGTTCGTTCAGCCTTGCCGAAATCCGCTCTCTTTGATTATCGGCAACTCACAGAGTTTGAATTTCGTTCCATTTTTACTTTGTAAAAATTCCACTTCATAACTCTGTTCGTGGGGACGGCATTCACTCTCTGCGTTCGTTCAGCCTTGCCGAAATCCGCAAAAAAAAGAGGTCGTAAAGACCTCTTTAATGTAAGGACACGAATGACATCAATATGCTTTTGAAATTTCGTATGTTCCCTTTATGCTTTCTGTTTTTGAAAGTGCATAAGGGTGATTTTCTGTGGCTTCACCAAGCTTTTTGGTTTGAGAATCTGCAAGCTTTTTGCACAAGAATGCCACACCAATACTCAATACCCCCAATCCTAATGCTATAGCGGCGCTTGTCCCCATGTACCTTGCGAATGGCGCATTAACAATGCCTTCAATGTCATTGCAAAACCAAATAATCATTCCCAAAGGTATCGGTGTGCAGGCAATACCTGTCAGCCAATTTATAAGCGTTGTCTTTTGGGCGATAGATTTTACTTTATCGCTTATTTTTTGCGTTTCATTAAAAGCAACTTCCATTTTTTCCATTTCTGTTTTTGAAATGATGCCGTTGTTGTCTATATCAATGAGTTTAAAGTCGTTGATTGCTTTTTCATCAACGTGTTTGATATCAAGTCCGGAATAAAACTGGGTATAACCGTCTGCTTGAAACGGTCGTGTCTGACATCTTCCGAACATGATTTCTCTGTTTGTATCGTAATTTTTCATAAAAATGGGTGCGTTATAACGTTCAACTTCAGATTTGCTAATTACTCCGTCTTTGTCTGTATCGGCAAAATTAAATACTGACATTTTGCTTATATCTGATATGTCTGGCTTTTTCATGCCTTCATAAATCAAACCGTTATAACTTACTGCCATATTACCTCTTTCTTGAATATCTACCTTACTCATTAAAATACCTCCGCTAACACCTACACTAACTAAACTTTTGCTGTTTCCTTAACAAGGTTCTTGCTTTAATTTATTAACGATAAACGGATGAGAATTTACGTCTTTTAACAATGCTTCATTCCTTTTGCCCTTATTTTTGCCGTATGTAAAATAATAAATCGCAAGTCCAATTAGCATTCCTGTTCCCGCAATTCCCAAGCCACTTCCCAGAAATTTTGCAAATTCAAGGAATGAACCTGCATCCAATCCTCCCAAGATTAAAAACGGCAAACTTCCTACCGCCACAGGTAAAAATGCTGTTAGGGCAAAAGCTGTTGCCATATTGCTTTTGCTCTTTTCATGTTTGTTTCTCTTTTCTAATTTAATAATTGAGTCTTCTAGCTTTTCCATTTCCGTTTTTGTAATTTTACCGTCTTGATTCAAGTCGATTAGTGGGAACAAGTTTCTGCCATCTGCGGTTGTTTCTTCAATTTTTAAACCTGCATAAATTTGGGTTGTGTTCGGACAAGTAGCAACTTCGCCTCCCTGACAAGCCGACAGTATTCTGCTGCCATGCCCGCATTGTAAAAATATCGGTGCATTGTAGCGGTCCAATTCTCCCCTGCTGATTACACCGTCCTTGTCCTTGTCTGCAAAATTAAATACGGACATAAGTTCCGTACTTTTGTTTGCATCCGACACTTTCATCCCCTCATAAATCAACCCGTTATCAGACACGAGAACATCGCTCGTAGCCATAACTTTCGTCATAGACATACTCCTTCCATGCCAAAAAAATACTAACACCTAACACATGGGAATAAAGTATTTTCGTGCAAAAAAATTGCCCTCATTTTGAAAAATTTTTCATAATGCGGTCGAAAACTCCTATTGGTGGAGCTTTTGTCTGATATTCTTTTTTGTCACCCTGCTAAATTATACCTTAAATTACCTCCGAAAAATAACTGTTACCCTTACGTTTTAATAAAGTATTTTTAGGTATAAAAATTGCGGAGGTTATTGTTGAAGCATGTTCTAGTGGACGGCTTCCTTTTGCTTAATGCCTTTTAGCTTTTTTACACGTTTTGTTCTGAAAATCATATCCGTAAATGCCTCAAGCCTTGTAATAAAGCCGGCTTCGCCAGTATGCTCATCAATTGTAAGGTTTAAAAGAGGCTTTTTATACTGTTTGGAATATCTGGTCATTCTTTCAATCATTATTGAATCAGGACCACAGCCGAATGATGTAATTGTGATTAAACCGTCAATTTTTGCGTCATTCATATAATAACCTGCCGCTCCAGACATTTCATATTCGTTTGCCCAGTAAAGGGTTGTGTTAAGGTTTTCAAACCCTTGCATATATTCTTCTTTGTTGAGTTCTCCTGCGAAATACACATTAGCGCCCATTTTGCGAAGTTTTTGGATAACCTTCATGCTTATGTGTTCATCATAAATATTGTATCCGTGAGAAATCAGAGCAATGTTTATCTTGTTTTCGTCAAGCGGATTTTTTTGAATAAATTCTTCTTTTCCTTGTATAGCGCAGCTTATTGCTTTTTGAGCTTCAATACCGTATTTTAGCATTTTTTCGTATAAGTGTTGGGTTTCCCAACCCTTATCAGCTGCTTTTTTTACCTTTTTTCTGTCTTTAATTCCGAGTGGAACAACGGATTGATATAAACATTCTTCAAATGTTTGACCTTTTTCCGACATATCAAAAGTGGGTTCAATCAACAGATAATTTCTTCTTACTACATTTCTAACCAAATCGGGAAGCCCACGGATTTTAGAGCAGTTATATATTTTAGGCTCAATTGATTGGATGCTCGGACAGTATATTATATCTATACCTTTATCCAAAAGGTTTTGAACATGTCCTAAAAAGACCTTTACAGGCAGACAGGTTTCCGTAACAACAAGTGCGCTGCCGTCAGATACGATTTGTTTTGTGGTTTTGTCCGATAGCACTACTTCCACACCGAGTGCTTCAAAAAAAGCATGCCAAAACGGGTAATATGTATAATAAGTTAAACCTCTCGGTATCCCTATCTTCAATTTTGTTCTCCGTTTCCTTATTCTTAATAAGATAGTAGCATAAAAAACTTTCAAAATATAAATTTTTCATTATGATTTTAAACAATTTTCAGAAATAGGATATAATGTTATTAAGGATAGCGATAAATATGGAGGAAGCAGGTGAGTACCGAAGAATATGTAAAATTTATATTCAGCAGAATGGTTTGTTCTTGCTGCGATACTCAATTTACTCCCGACTGCGTTGAAATTATCAGGGTGGAAGGCAATTGCGCAATAGTAAAAATAGAATGTACTACTTGTCACAAGAACTATGGGATTGCGGTTGTCGGAATTGAAACTGTGGGCGGCGAAATCGACGAGAATGTTGACTATGTTTCCGTTCCCGATTTACCTGCCATAACATTTGATGATGTCTTAGAGGCGCATGAATTTATAGATAAAATGGGTGCTGACTGGATGAAATATATCCCCAAAGAATTTAAAAATGAACAGATTGACTAAATTTGCCTAATCTGCGAAAATTATTTTGTGAGAGTTTTATAGGGGATATATATGAAAGGTATAGTTTTAGCGGGCGGAGCTGGTACAAGACTTTATCCGGCAAGTATTCCCATTTCCAAAATTCTTTTACCTATATATGATAAACCAATGATTTATTATCCTATTTCCACACTTATGCTGGCAGGGATAAGAGAGCTTATGATTATTACCAACCCTGATGATTTGTCAAATTTTCAAAAACTTTTGGGGGACGGCTCTCAACTTGGGATGAAATTTGAATATGCGGTGCAAGAGGTTCCGAGAGGAATTGCTGATGCATTTTTGGTTGCTGAAGATTTTATAGGTAATGATGATGTTGCACTTATTCTTGGTGATAATATCTTCCACGGACATGGGTTCGGAACGCAATTAAAACGTGTGGTTGCCCACAATGACGGTGCTACGGTTTTTGCTTGTCACGTAAAAAATCCGAAACAGTTCGGGGTTGTAGAATTTGACAGACACCAAAAAGCGATTTCTCTTGAGGAAAAGCCGGCAAATCCTCGCTCTGACTATGCGGTTGTCGGTTTGTATTTTTACACAAACGATGTCATTGAAAAGGCAAAGTCACTTAAACCGTCAGCCAGAGGTGAGTTGGAAATTACTGATTTGAACAACATATATTTGATGGAAGATAAGCTTTCTGTTGAAATATTGGGCCGAGGTTTTACATGGCTTGATACCGGAACTTTTGACACGCTTCTTCAGGCTGCAAATTTTGTTCGTGCCAATGAGGAAACCAAGGGTGAAAAAATATCCTGTATAGAAGAAATTGCAATAAGGGAAGGCTTTATACCCAAAGACGAATTGCTTAAAAAATTGAACCCTAATCTTAGAAATGAATACTACGAATACATAAAACTGGTATAGCATTTGACGTATTTTTATTGCTTTTTTTAGCTAATATAAGTATAATTTTCCTGTAGAATACAAGTAAAACAAATAGGAGATAATATGTTTAAGAAATTATTTGCAAGTATTTTGGTTGCTGTAGTATGTTTTTCGTACACGGGTATGGCTTCCGCAAGTGTTGTTGCTTCAACTGCAGAACTTCCCGATGTGAACGAAATTGCTTCGGTTGCTGATGCTCCTGCGGCTTCTTCCGCATCAGTTCAGTTTGTTGAAGTAAATAATATTTCTGATGCTACGGTTTTAAAGTATGAAAATTTACCTAAAGTAAAGAATGTTTCGTCAAACCTCGTTAAAATTACAGAAAATGGTGCAATTATTCCGAGCGGCGATGTATTTAAAGTTGCTTTTGCTCAAAACTTTACAACCAAAAACCTTAAAGAAGGAGACAGTGTTGTTTTTGACCTTCCGAAAGGTTTATATACCCAAGAAGGAAGAATGCTTCTTCCTAGTGGTACTCAAATCGTTGCAACAGTAAAAAGCGTTACCAAACCCAGATCATTCAATAGAAACGCAAGAGTAATGCTTGATTTTAACGAAGTACTTGTTCCGAATGCAACTTCCTGCAAGATGGGCGCATGTGTTTATGGAAAATATAACGCATTGCAACCTTCTCCGTGGTTAACATTTGTAAAACCTGCAGCTTGGACTGTAGGTTTATTTGGTGTAGGTGCCGGTTTGGGTGCGGCAATTGGTGCTGCAGCAAGTGCCGCAGCTACGGGTTGTTTGGCAATAGGTATGCCTGTCGGCGGTGGTGTAGGTCTTTTAATTGGTCTTGTTACTCCGGGGCTTCACTACAGAGCTAAAGCAGGAAAACAAATACCTGTTATGCTCACATCTGATATGTACATAATGAACAAATAATATACAAATTAACAGATTTCGATTATTGCCGGCACAAAAGCCGGCATTTTTTTGCCGAATTTGCGCTATTCTTTGTTTGTGTTACATTATAATTGTTAACATCGGTTATTGAGGCATGTAACTTTTGGATTTTAAGCATTGCCGCTGCCTTATTCATAAGGTTAATCCCAAGTTTCATATATAACACAGATTTAACGAGCGTATTACTTATTTAGAAAGGACAAATCATGCCTAACGACACTTTATTAGAATTATTAGAGGCAGGTGCTCACTTTGGTCACCAAACACAACGTTGGAATCCTAAGATGAAAAAATACATCTTTGGTGAAAGAAATGGTATTTACATTATCAATCTTGAACAAACTACAGAACTTTTGGACAAAGCTTTAGAAGCAGTTAAGGCAGTTGCCGCAAAAGGTAAAAACGTAGTTTTTGTAGGTACGAAAAAACAAGCAGTAGATATTGTTAAAGAAGAAGCAGAAAGAGCAGGATGCTATTATATCAACAGAAGATGGCTCGGCGGTATGCTTACTAACTTTGAAACTATCAGAGCACGTATTAACAAACTCAGAGAAATTGAAGACTTAAAAGAAAGCGGCTATTTTGAAAAACTTCCGAAAAAAGAAGCTGCTACAATGAACAAACAACTTGAAAAACTTCAAAAAACACTTGGTGGTGTTAAAACTATGCACGGAATGCCCGATATGCTCTTTATCATTGACCAAAAGAAAGAACTTATCGCAATTCAAGAAGCTAACAAATTGAATATTCCTGTGGTTTGTATGGTTGATACAAATTCAGATCCGGACAATATTGATTATGTTATTCCGGCAAACGACGATGCAATTCGTTCAATCAAGTTGATTACTTCAAAAGTTGCAGATGCGGTTCTTGCAGGTAAACAGCTCAGAGAAGCTATGGGCGCAGAAAACCTTGAAGGTAAAACTGATAAACAATTAAAAGCTGAAGCTAATAAGGCTCATGCAGCTCAAGAAGTTGAAGAAGAAGCAAAAGAAGAAGTTGTTGCAGAATAATAAGAAAAGAGGACTATAATGGAAATTACAGCATCATTAGTTAAAGAACTAAGAGAAAAAACAGGCGCAGGCATTTTGGATGCCAAAAAAGCACTTGTGGAAAATAACGGTGACATAGAAAAAGCAGCTGAATACCTCAGGCAAAAAGGTATTGCTTCTGCTGATAAAAAAATGAACAGAATTGCTGCAGAAGGCGTTGTTGATACCTGCATTGAAGGCAACATCGGTGCGGTAGTTGAAGTTAATTGCGAAACAGACTTCGTGGCTAAAAACGCAGAATTTCAAGAACTTGTTCAAGCTGTTGCAAAAACTGTTATTAAAGAAAATCCTGCTGACGTAGCTGCTTTGATGGCGGCACAATGTTCTTGCGGTTGCGGCAGAACAATTGAAGAAAGAGTAAAAGAATCAATTGCCAAAATTGGCGAAAAAATTACAATTCGTCGTTTCGTAAGATACGAAGGTAACCTTGCTACATACGTTCACAACAAGAAAATTGCGGTTTTGCTTGCAACTAATGCAGCAGATGAAGCTCTTGCAAAAGATGTTTGTCTTCACATAGCAAGCTGCGCTCCTGAATTTGTTTCAAGAAATGAAATTCCTTCAGAAGTTATAGAAGAAGAAAAACGTATCGAAATGGGTAAGGAAGACCTTGCTAAAAAACCTGAAGAAATCAGAGCAAAAATCGTTGAAGGTCGTGTTAACAAACTTATGGCTCAAAAATGCTTGTTGGAGCAACCGTTCGTTAAGGCTCCTGACCAAACTGTAGGGCAGCTCATTGAAGGCAAATTCAGCATTGTTAAGTTTGAAAGATACGTTCTTGGCGAAGGTCTTGAAAAAAGACAAGAAAACTTTGCCGATGAAGTAAATGCGCAATTAGGAAAGTAAATATTGTAACGTCATTACGAACTTGTTTTGGAATCTATAATATGAGATGCTGAATCAAGTTCAGCATGACATGTAACAAACCCCCTGATATTTCCAGGGGGTTTTTATTTTACATCTATTCTGACTAGCTTATGATTTTGAACAATTTCAAAGCTCCAACAACAATCATTGCCACGGCTAATAATAATGGAAATATAAGCGCCCAATAGTCTTTAAAAGATGCAAAAATAGCATCATTTGGCTTATCGGGATTGACTTTTAAATCAATAGGTGTACCTATTTTGGGTAGCAAGTTTATTGCTGAATTGTAAACACTTCTCTTTTTATATATTAGCCCGTCAAATTCATATTTTGTAACTGTGTAATATCCTCCTTTTGGACAGGATTCGTACTCCTCTACTATTCCCTGAACAGGAATGAATTTTTTCCCTTTAATTAAAATTTTGCACGGTTCATAAAGTACGCACCAACCGATTAAACAACCAAAAATTATTGGTATAATATTCGATAAGTCCATATAAAACCCTTACAGTTTTGATATTTCTTGCGTCAAATTTTCTGACGGATGGTCAAAGTTTGCCTTATCCAAAAGTTGTTTTGCTTCATCCTTTTTGCCATTTTTAGAAAGCAGGTTTGCAAGTTTTATAACACGTTCTTCATCATAAATAAGATGTTCGTTTGCCTTTTTATACGTATCTATGATGGCTTGGGTATTTCCGAGCTTTTCATAGCAAGAAATTAAGTCAATGTAAACTTGTTTGTTAATAGCATACTGCTCAATAATTTTTTCAAAGATACCTGCTGCACCTTTATAATCTTCAAGTTCTTTTTGGCATAATCCCATCAAGTTTGCAATTTCTATGGTCGGCACGATATAATATGCTTTTCTTGCAAGTCTTGAGGCTTTATCATAATCTTTTTGAATGTAGAAAATTCTTGCCAAATTATATAGCAGTTCTGCATTATCAGGCAATGAACTCATCAGTGGTTCAAGCGTAGCAAATGCTTCTTCTATTTTGTTTTGTGCTATCAAGTTGATGCCCAGAGATAATCTCGTATAAGGGTTGTTTTCGATTTTTAATGAGCGCCTGTATAGTTCATCTGCCTTGGCAAAATCGCTTATTGAATAATAGAAGTCAGCACCCTCTTTAAGGATGTCGTTATCCGTATCTCCGAGTTTTATAGCTTTGTCAAACTCATCTTTTGCATAATCTACTTGATTTCTCATAAGATATATAACACCCAAATCTTTGTGGACTGCTGCGTTGTTTTCGTCCAAGCCAAGTGCCTTATTCAGGTATTGTAAAGCCTTGTCATAGTTATTCATTTTTGTATAAAGAACTGCATACGCATGGTAGATTGCGGGAGAGTTCTTTTTGAATGTAACTATTTGTTCGTATATTTTGGATGCTGCCGTGAAGTCGCCCATATCCGTATATATCTTTGCTTTTCTAAATAACAAAGGTACATTTCTCGGGGTTTGTTTTAGTGCAGTGTCTATAAGGTTAATTGCCTTGTCTGGCTGACCGTTTTTAACGTATGCACCTATTAGTGTAGAGCGAATATCTTTTAAGTCGGGATTGATTTTTAGCATCTTTTCATAGGATGCAATTGCCATGTTGTATCTGCGAAGGACATTGGATAGGTTTGCCACATTCAGCAGGTTCATAAAGCTATCGGGTTCTACTTCCAGCGCTTTATTGAAGGCATCCAGTGCTTTCAAAAATTCTCCCTTGAGCTGCAATACCGTACCCAAGTTGGTATATGTAATTGAATTTTTGTTGTCCAATTCAATTGATTTTTCAAAAGCGTTAATGGCTTCGTCATATTTTTTGAGTGACATATAGCAAACGCCAATGTTGTTGATTGTTTGAGTTTTTGTCGGATCAATTTTGTTTGCAGTTTTGAATAGTTCAAGTGCAACATTGTATTTCTTTTGTAACATATATGTTGTAGCTACAATAACGTGAACCGTGTCATCCAATACGTCAACTTTTTGTTCTTCAAAACGTTTGTTCAATTCAAAAATCGCATCGAATTTTTGTAATTTTAAATATATTGTGAAAAGTATTTTATAAGCATCAAAAAAGTCGGGGCGGAAATCTATAACTTTGTTTGCGTATTCGATTGCTTCCGGAAATTTTTCATTTAATACGGATAATGATGCAAGATAGTACAATGAGGTAGCATCATTTGGTGCAATTGCTATTGCTTTTTGAAAATATTTCAGACCGGCAATATTATCTCTGAGGTTGTAGCTACACATGCCGGCACCCTTTAGTGCTTCTAAGTGGTCAGGTTGCAGTTTTAGAACACCTTTGTATTCTTTGAGTGCACCTGCATAATCTTTTTCTGCTAAAAATCTTGTAGCGTCTGCCAAATATTCAGGCAATTCTTTTTTTGTAGTCATAATTACACTTCAACTTTCATCATTTCTTCTTCAACAAACTTTGTGGAGTAAGAGTTCCTAATAAACGCTTGATTGCGCAAGATTTTTTTGTGGAAAGGGATGGTTGTATTGACACCCAATATTACATATTCATTCAATGCTCGAATCATTCTTATTCGGGCCTCTTCTCTTGTTTCACCTCTGGTGATTACCTTTGCTATCATAGAGTCATAATTCGGCGGAATTTTGTAGTTTGTATAAACATGGCTGTCCACTCTGACTCCAAAGCCGCCGGGGGCTATATAACCTTCAATTTCACCCGGACACGGCATAAAATCTTTGTCGGGATTTTCCGCATTTATACGGCATTCAATAGCGTGACCTGATATATTTACTTCTTCCTGTTTGAAAGAAAGCCGCTCACCTGCCGCTATGAGAATTTGTTCCCTGACTAAATCTCTGTTGGTTACGACTTCTGTTATGCCATGCTCAACCTGTAATCTTGTATTCATTTCCATAAAGTAGAAGTCTTTGCCGTCAAATAAAAATTCTACGGTTCCGACTCCCTCGTAATTTATTGCTTTTGCTGCATTTATCGCTGCCTGCGCCATTTTCTCTTTTATGTTTTGGGGCGCTATTGCAGACGGCGCTTCTTCTATTAACTTTTGATTTCTGCGTTGAATTGTACAATCTCTGTCTCCCAAATGACAAACGTTGCCGTATGAGTCTGCAACGATTTGAACCTCTATGTGTCTTGGGTTGGCAATATATTTTTCCATATAAATATTATCATTTGCAAAAAATGCCATAGCTTCGCTTTTTGTAATACTATACGCATTCGCCATTTCTTCATCGTTGTTAACAACTCTCATGCCTTTTCCGCCGCCGCCGGCAGTTGCCTTTAAAATAATCGGATAGCCGATTTTTTCGGCATATTCAAGGGCTTCTTCCACTGAATCCAATAAAGGTGAACCCTCTATAATCGGGACATTGTTATTTTTCATTGTGGCTCTTGCCGAAACCTTATCTCCCATAGCCGTAATGTGTTCGGGCAGAGGTCCTATAAATTTAATTTTGTGGTCTGCACAAATTTCTGCAAATGATTGGTTTTCAGCCAAAAAACCATATCCAGGGTGAATTGCATCTACCTGTGCCAATAATGCTGTGCTAAGAATGTTGGGAACATTTAAGTAGCTTTCTTGCGAGGGTGCCGGTCCTACACAATATGCTTCGTCTGCCATGCTTACGTGCAAACAGTCTTCATCTGCCTTGGAGTATATAGCCACAGTCCGGATACCCATTTCTTTGCATGTCCTTATTATTCGGAGTGCAACCTCCCCCCTGTTGGCTATTAAAATTTTATCAAACATGTTAAAACCCTATTCTATGTACATTAAAACCTGACCAAACTCAATCGTTTGACCATTTTCGACACAAATTTCAACTACTTTGCCGGAAACATCAGCTTCGATTTCATTCATAAGCTTCATTGCTTCAATAATACAAACAACTTGTCCCGGTCTGATAACGTCACCGACTTGAACAAACGGTTCTTCATCGGGAGATGCCGCACTGTAGAATGTACCAACCATCGGAGATGTAATCGGGGTAGCTTTTCTTGCAGGTTGTTCTTCTTGCGGTTCTTCGGATGCAATTGCTGCATGTTCTGTGACAGGTGCAATGTTTGCAACCTGATTAACGGCACCTTTCTTTAGCGAAATTTTTTGTCCGTTGTCTTCAATAGCCAATTCTGTTAAGGATTTTTCGTCCATTACATCGGCTATTTGTTTAATGTATTCAATATCCATATTCATAGTATTCACTCTTATATATTATGCCCTATCTAAGTATGAATTGGTTCTAGTGTCAACTCTAATCATTTCTCCGTTGTTGATGAAGAAAGGAACGTTTACAACTGCACCTGTTTCAAGCGTAGCCGGTTTTGTACCGCCTTGAGCAGTATTTCCTTTTTCTCCCGGAGGTGTATCAACAACTTGTAATTCAACAAAGTTAGGTAAATCAATACCAATCAATTTGCCTTTGCATTCAAGCGTTTGAATTATCATGTTTTCTTTCAGATATTTAATTCCATCACCAATTTGGTCTTCGGAAAGAGTAATTTGGTCGTATGTTGTGTTATCCATAAAAATATAATCTTTGTCTGCTTTGTATAAATATTGCATTTCTTTCTTTTCAAGAGTTACTTTCGGGAATTTTTCACCCGCCCTGAATGTTTTTTCCATAGTATTACCGGTTTCAACATTTTTTAGCTTTGTTCTTACAAATGCTGCACCTTTACCCGGTTTTACGTGCAAAAACTCAACTACTTGATATAATGCACCATCAACTTCAATTGTAATTCCGTTTTTTAATTCGTTTGTTGAAATCATAAAAGTTCCCTTATAAAATATTCTTCAGTCATTTTAACAGAAAAACATTTTTTTGTGAATATGCTAACGTACCGCAAATTTATGCAGCTATAGAATACAACTTTTCTCTCAATCGGCTCAAGGTTTCTTTATCACCGGATTTTTCTGCCATACGATATGATTTTTTATACAGGTCTTGGGCTCTTTTTCTGTAGGCTTTTTGTACCATCAAATCGCCGGCTTCTTCATATATTGCAGATAAATCATCGGTATTTCCCGCCTTTTCTGATAATAATGCGGCATTTTTCAGATTTGAAATTGCTTTTTCCGTATCTCCAGAATTTTTATGAGTGATTGCCGTGTTGAAGAACGAATCGCTCATTATATTAAGGCTTCCAGTTATTTTTGCCAAATCAAGAGCGTCTTTATAATAATCTATTGCTTCGTCTTTCATATAGCGTTGAGTGTACATTTTGCCTATAGAATTAAGCGTATCTGCTTGGTTTTCGGTGTTCTCTATTTCTCCGTCAACGCCCAATGATGCAAAATAATGAGACATTGCGGTATCCATATATCCTGCTTCATCGTATATTGATGCCATTTGTTTGTGGTTGTGTGATTTTAAAGTATTGTTTTCTGTTTCATAAGCAAGAATTGTTGAGGCATTCAGACAGTCTAAGGCTTGATGAAGATTGTTTAATCTGTTTTGTGCTTCCGCAATTTTTGAATATATTTTTGCCATTGAATTTTTGTCTGAATAATTTTGCGCAATAGTAAATGCTTCAGATAATACGGACAATGCGTCTTTGGGCTCTGTTTCAATAATTTTGTCTGCCTGAGAAATGAGCGCAGTTACTTGAGGGTTATCTTGGTGAATCGGGTTTTGTTGCGCTGCAGGTTGTGCAGTTTCTTCCGCCTTTTGTGTTTCGTCGGTATTTTCTTGGGATTGAAGTGCTGCTGCTTGTGTCTGAGCTTTTTCGGCAAGTTTTTTTTCTGCGAGTTTTGCAGTTTGAGGTTGTTCGCCAGTTATGCTTTCAAAAGCTCCCTTGGTTATACTTGCATCATTTTTGAAATCAATGTTTTGTAATAAAAGCGCATCAACCCAGTCTTTTACAACTTTTGACGGTTTTTTTAAGGTGTCTGAAATATATCCGTCGAGAACGTCAGCCGCAATTTTAAGGTTTGATACAATTATTTTTTTATTGGGGTTGTTCTTTTGGGCTTGAGATTCAACAAGTCCGAGATATGTTTTTACCTCATTTTCAACATCTTCAGTTGCACCTATTGCCGCAAGTGTTGAATTGAAATCTATTAAAACCTGTTTTATATTGATTTTTTCGGGCGGTTGTACATTTGAATGCGTAAAGGTGTCGGACGAAGGCTGCTTTTCTCCCTTGAAATTCTGATATTCGTTTGGAGAGACAACCCTGCCTTTAGTCTCTTGACCTTTTTCTTCATTGTTATTTACCGCTTTTTTCTTTGGCGGCGGTATATATGGTTTGTAACTTGTTTGAATAATAGCGTTATTATACAATTTCTATTTCCCTTTATCTCCCATATTTCACATGTCGACTGATTTTTTTTAATCTTTAGTTTATAATTCAAATATCAGTTATATGGTGTAGATTTTAATAATTTTTTCGGAAAAAACAATGAAAGAACGAATAGACAAAATTTTGGTTGACAGGGGTTATGCCGAAAACAAATCAAAGGCGCAGGGCTTGATTTTGGCAGGTCATGTGAAAGTTAACGGCGAGAAAATCACTAAGGCTGCTCAAGGTTTTGATTCTCAAAAGGATATGCTTATAGAAGTTATTACGCTTCCTTTTGTCAGTCGTGGTGGTTTGAAGCTAGATAAAGCTGTCAAAGCTTTCTCAATTAACTTAAAAAACAAAATTTGTCTTGATGCAGGGGCTTCGACAGGCGGATTTACCGACTGTATGCTCCAAAATGATGCAAAAAAAGTTTATGCGGTTGATGTCGGTTACGGACAAATTGCTTGGAAAATCAGGCAGGATGCACGTGTGAAAACAATTGAAAGAACAAATATAAAAAACTGCGGATTTTTGGATATTTTTGATTCTGAAGATGATGAAAAATGTGACTTTTGCGCCATGGATTTATCGTTTATTTCTGTAACGAAAGTTTTGGAAAATATAAAAAATTTTCTAAAACCGAATTTTGAAGTTGTGACGCTAATAAAACCTCAATTTGAAGCCGGGCGTGAATATATTGAAAAAAAAGGTGTAGTTAAAGACAAAAAAGTTCATGAAGCTGTTATAAAAAATCTTATTGATTTTGCTTCCGGCATTGGCATGAATGCGCAAAAGCTTACTTTCTCTCCAATTACAGGTCCGGCCGGAAATATTGAATATCTATTATATCTTACTCCCGCACCGTTAGCGATTAACGAAGAAAAAATACTTGAAGTTGTGGCTTCTGTTGACTTATAATCATTTTAAGGTGAATATTTATGATTTTAAAATCTCAAGATGGACAAGAATTAAATTTAGAAAAAATTGCAATTGTCTGCAATAAATCGGGAAAAAACTCCGAGAAAATTGCAGATATGCTTGAAAAATTGCTCGACAAATACGGGCATAGCTTTGTTCGTTATAATATTCCCGATGAAAATAATTTTGATGATACAGCAACATTTGCAGTATCAATAGGCGGTGACGGTACTCTGTTAGCTACTGCAAGATTTTATGCAAAATACAATGTCCCTTTGTTGGGAATAAATTTGGGACACCTCGGTTTTTTGGCTCAAGTTGGGCACAACCAGCTTAAACAAGGATTGGACGAAATAATAAGCGGCAATTTTGTTATTCAAGACCGAATTATGCTTGATGCGTATTGTGCCGACAAGGGCGAAAAATTGTCAGCTCTCAATGATGTTGTAATAAAAGGATGCGAAATATCGAGAACAACACGATTATATATGTCTGTAAATGGACAACAGGTGTGCGATTATCTTGCTGATGGCATTATAGTTTCTACTCCGACAGGTTCGACTGCATACAACCTTTCGGCAGGTGGTACAATAATTTCTCCTGTTATTGATGCAATAGCAATAACTCCTATTTGTCCGCACAATCTCTCTGTCAGACCTCTAATTATTTCGGGTAACGAAAAACTTGAGATAAAGACGGATAACAACAATGGTTTTGTTTGTATTACTGCTGACGGACAGGATAATTTTAAACTTCAGAATGGTGAAAAAATCACTATAGAAAAATCTTCTTTGTGTTCAAAACTCGTACTCTTGAAATCATCGGAAAATAATTTCTATCATGTATTGCGCACAAAGTTAAATTGGGGAATATCTACATTTAAGTGATAATTATGCACGTCTTAATAAATCTGTAAGTTTTATGTTTTCTGACGATTTATTTGATGCCTTTTTATTGTCGGTTTCCGGCAATTCTTCTGTTAATTGTCGCAGCCCTACAATGCTTTTGCCCGAATTAAATCCTAAAAAAGAGAATAATTTATCTAACATTCCATCTCACTCCTAAAAATAATTTTATCTTTCTTTATTTTTATTTCATCATACATAAAAATGATTTTCCTTGTCTTGTCGGCTAATTTTAACTTCTTGCCCATTAGCGGCTTGTGCGTTATCATGCTTTTATGACTACAAAGAGTAAAAAACAGAATACCGTTCCTTTTGATCCGGGGTTTGCACCATACGTTTTGGTGTTTTCAATTACGTATGATTATATGCAGATTGAGGTGAGAAAGTTTAAAAATGCAACGCAGCGAAAAATGAAATATAAGTCTTTGGAAGGACCTATTATGCGTCTTTGCGATAATTTGATTGCTTTTTATTTTGGCTGCATGCTTTACGGTGGGTATTTGAAAAACAAATATAAATCGCAAGTTGAAATCTCAGGAAATGATTTTTTGGGTGCAAACATTGATGAGTGCAAAAGTGGCGATGTTATGATAGAAGTGCTCTCACTTGAGAAATTCATCAAGAATAATGATAAAAATCCTTTTGCAACAAAGAAAATAAACCCTGTTTATGCGGTTGTTATTGACAGTTACAAGGAATTTCTTGATGTAAATGAATATTTCACCAACGTAAAATTTACGTCCGATATTAAGCTTCCAAAAGCATTTTCTTTTATGGACAATTTTTCTGACGACCAAATCGACGATGTGTTTGAAACCATAAACGGAGCGATTGATTCTAAAAAAATTGAAAAACTTCTGAATTCGTCTTATTTTGAACTTTTAAAATAAGACAAAAAAAATCCTCCTGTTAGGGAGGTAACACATCTTGGTATTTAATCGCCGTTATGTGTTGTGAAGGTAGTGTTAGGTTGTGTATATAAAGTTTTTCACTTTATTTCTCTTGGTATCTTAATAAAAACATTTGGCAGAACAATAATTGCTTTTTTAAACATAGGAATGTTAAAAAAGCTTTACAAAAATTAAACAATCATAATATAACTTATTACAAAATTTTGGCTTTAATTTGTTCGATTTGTTCCTCGGATAATGCTTTTAAGCGCTTTTTTTTGATTGCTGATTTTAAGCATTCGTTGCATTTGCAAATATAGATACTTCTGCCAAATTGTTTATTGTCGGGTGATATTATATATTCGCCTGTTTTGTGGTTGCGCAAAATACGGATAAAATCTTTTCTGTCTGCAATTTTACCGCAAGCGCAGCATTTTCTCATAATAGAGGAAGATGCTTTTTTTGCATCTTCCTCATAGTTATTTACAATATTGTTGGTTTTATTATTCATCAACTTCTTCGGCTTCTTCTGCGGGTTCTTCCTGAACATCTTGTTCGTAATAACCGCTTTCTTCTACTTGGCTGAGGCTCTTGATATCTATTTTCCAGCCTGTTAATCTGTGTGCAAGACGTACGTTCTGTCCGCCAATGCCAATAGCAAGACTTAATTGGTCATCAGGAACAACAACAAGCGCTTCTTTAGCTTCGTCTGAATCTTCCAAAATATCAACAGAAACTATTTTGGCAGGAGAAAGTGAATTTACAATATATTCAACAGGATCATCAGAATATCTGATAATATCGATTTTTTCATTCTTTAACTCGCTTACTATGGTTTGAATTCTGCTTCCTCTTGGACCGATACATGCGCCTACGGGATCAACATCCGGATCTGTTCCGGCTACGGCAATTTTTGTTCTGTAACCTGCTTCCCTCGTAATGCTTTTAATTTCTACAAGACCGTCTTCAATTTCAGGAACTTCAAGTTCAAAGAGTTCTTGAACGATTTTTGCGTGTGTTTGAGAAACAATTACTTGCGGAAGTCTTGCTGTTTCTTTTACATCAAGGACATACACCCTAATACGTGTACCGGGTTTGTAGTATTCGTTTTTCAATTGTTCTCTCGGAGGCATAATTGCTTCGGTTTTACCGATATTAACAATGACGTTTCTGTATTCAACACGTTGAACAATACCGGTCATAAGAGTACCTTTTTTGCTCAGGTATTCGTTGAGAATAATTTCTCTTTCAGCTTCTCTGATACGTTGGGTGATTACTTGTTTTGCTGCTTGAGCTGCAATTCTGCCAAAATCTGCAGGTGTAACTTCAACATCGACAATTTTGTCGAGTTCGGCTTCGGGATCTAATTTTTTAGCGTCTTTTAATGAAATTTCCAAATTTTCATCTTCAACTTTTTTTACGGTAACTTTTTCTCTGTAGATACCGATTTCACCTGTTTTTTCATATAAAACGGCTTTAACGTTTGTCGCCATTTTGTCGTGAATTTGTTTTTTGTACGCACTAACCATTGCATCACACAAAGATTGCAAAATAATATCTTTGCTGATAGCTTTTTCTCTTTCAATTTGTTCAACAGCATCCATTAGTGCTGAGCCGAATTTAATCATGTTGTTCTCCTTTATAATCATCAAATATCAATTGCGCTGAAGCTATGTTGTCTTCGTTAACTATAAAAATCTCATCGTTTTCAATGTTTTTGAATGTGAGTCCTATATTTTTTTGAAAATCTTCTATGTATCCCGTAAAAACTTTTTGATTATTCTCTTCAGATATTGGGTTTTTGATTTTTAATTTAATTTTTTCCCCTTTAAAAATGGTAAATTCTTGAAGTGATTTAAATTTTCTTTCCAAACCGGGGCTTGAAACCTCCAAATAATACTTCACCGGAATAATTTCGTTTAAAAAATCATCTATTGTGTTTGTGAGTTTTTCACAATCATCAAGCGTAACAGGGTGGTCGTTGCAAAATACAAATATTCTCAAAAACCACTTGCCCGATTCTTTTTGGAAATCAATTTCAATAGGAATAAGCCCATTTTTCATAGCTGCATTTTCAATTACTGGGGTTATTTTTTCTATTACTTCTTTCCTGCTAAATCCTTGCTGCATAGCCTGTTACCTGATTTTTTTCAAAAATTAAAGAGAGTGGAGAACCACTCTCTATTCACGAGATGATTTAATATTATCATTTTTTTTGTGAATTGACAAGTAAATATTTATGTTACAATTCATTTATGTTCAATAAAATTTACGAAATAAAATATTCTGATTCGGATGAATTTATGAGGCTGAAACCCTCTGTGTTTTTTGAATATCTTGAGGATATTGCGGCAAAAAACGCAGACGAGATGAATTTTGGTTACGAAAATATCTACTCTCAAAACTGGGGTTGGTTCTTGTTAAAATATGCCATTGAAATATATTCGTATCCCTCAAAATTGCCATTTATAAAATTTGAAACCGAATCAAGAGGTGCAAATAAACATTTTGCATATCGTGATTTTTATTTTTATGATAACAACAATAATTTAATCGGTAAGGCAACAAGTACTTGGGCTTTGATGGATTTAAGCAATAAAACAATGCTTAACCCCAAAGAAACACTCGGGGATAGCATAATTGATTACGTAAAAAATGAGGATGATTTGCCTTATAATAAAATTCCACAGGTTACTGAAGTTTCTTCAGAAAAAGTTTTTGAAATAAGATATGATGATATAGATGTAAACAGGCATGTAAACAATGCCAAATACATTATATGGGCATTAGAAAGTCTGCCTGCAGAAATATTAAAAGAAAAATCGTTGAAAAGAATTGATATCCAGTACAAAAAGGATATTGTGTACGGCAACAGTGTTAATGCTATTGCCCAAGTCCTTGATAATAAGACTGTCCACATAATTAAGAACTCTTCTACTCAAGAAGAGTTATGCTCAATGCTATTGGAGTGGAATTAGCTTAAAGTTTTCGGTTTATATATAGGATTGTTCTTCTTTACGTAGTTTTCGAGTGCCTTTTTGCAGTCGTCAACTTCTATGCCGCCAACAACATCAATACCGATTTTTTGGAAATAATTTTCCCAGTCGGGCTTATACCCTTCAATAAAACCGGATATTTTCTCCACTTCTTTGGATGACATACCGTAATATACTCTTTTAATGCCTGACCACATGATTGCACCGATGCACATGATGCAGGGTTCTGCGGTTATACATATTGATAAATCATAAGATGATAAATCATAAGTATTATATTGAACTTGAATTTGTTTTATTGCATTTATTTCGGCATGACATACCGATGAATTTTCAACGATAACACTGTTGTGTGCAATGGAAATAATGTTATCGTCTTTGTCGGAGATTGCAGCGCAAAACGGTCCGTAGCCTGCGTCTTGCGCAATTATATTCTGTTCGCACATCTCTTTTATTATATGATTTATTTTTTTATTTGCTTCCATACTAACCTCAGATTACACTACCTATGCAATTTATTATAACATATTTTATTGCCTTTGCCAGTAATATGTAGTATCCTAGTGTATATGAAGAAGATTGTTATTACATTGTTATCTATTATGGCTTTTGCCTCAAGTATTGCTTTTGCGGCGGATAATTTTGCGCTTGGTAAAGCTGCCTTTGCCAAAAAGGATTTTAAGCAGGCAAATTACTACTTTGTTCAGTATTTGACGCAAAATCCTAACGATGCAAATGCAAGATATTATTATGCTCAGACACTTACATATTTAAAAAATTATAAACAGGCAAAGCTTGAATACGGATATGTTATGCAGCTTGCTCCGGGTACAATGGTTGCAAATTATGCAAAAGCATCATTGTTTTTCTTAGAAAAAACTACGGGTGATGCTGCAAATACCTCTGATAAGACTCCTGCTGCCAATAATACTAAGCCTGCAGCAAATAATAATAATAACAATGTGACTGATTTTTCAACTACAGATAATTATTTGTCTAAAGCTATTTCGGGGCAAGGTGAAATTAACACATGGAATCCTGAGAAAATGCCTATCAAAGTTTATATTGATATGAGTACCAGACCAAAGTCTATGTACGTTCAAGCTTTCAAAAATGCGCTTTCAAAATGGCAGTCTGCATCTGAAGGTGTTGTTTCATTTATGTATGTTATAGATGCTTCTCAGGCGGATGTTCTTGTGTATATGAAAGGAACTGCTCCAAAGACTCAAAAATCTACCCTTGGATGGACAAATACGAAGTTCTACGAAGGGTATATTAATAAAGCAGATATTACATTCTATACCTTAGATCCGAACTATAAAGCTTTAAGCACCAATGATTTTTATAATGTTGCTTTGCATGAAGCAGGTCACATGTTGGGAATTGATGGTCACAGTGATGATAAAGGTGACATTATGTTCCCGCAGTATGACAAGGCAGGTGCTTCAGCTACTCAATTGGCATTATCTGCAAGGGATGTAAATACGTTTAAAGCAATGTATGCGTTGGATAAAAACCCTTATGCAACCGGTGTGAACTCCCTAAATCGTGTATTGGGCTCGAAAACAGAGAGGATGAATACAAAATTACAAGAAGAGTTGGAATATGCCAAAAAATTTCCGGACAATCCCAACAGCTACAACAGTGTAGCATCTTCTTATGAATCACAAAATATGGATGCTGAAGCTATAGAATACTACAAAAAGGCGCTTGCCATTGAGCCGATGAATGTTTACGCAAATAGTAGCCTTGCAAGAATATACGGCAAGAGAAATGATTTGAAAAATGCGGAAGTTTATTATAAGAACGTGATTAAGGCGGATTCAAAAAATACAAAAGCATATTGTAATTTAACAAATCTTTACATAAAAAATTATAAAATTCAGCAGGCAAAATCGACATTGAATACCCTGCTCTATCGCAACCCAGAGGCGAAAAAAGATCCTGTCGTGATTGCTCTTCAAGAACAATTGGGAATGAATAAAAAATAATTTTTTTATATTTTAATGTTTGTTTTTTTTGCACGAATATTTGTAAAATGATAATATTTTAGAAATTTATGTAGTGTTGTATATTTTACAGGGTGGCTTATTAAGTAAGGAGTAGTGCATGTTGTTGGAAGTCAAGACTAAAGCTCCCATGCGGAGCATTAAGAAAGACAAGGTTATTTGCTTTATGCTCAATGGTAAAAGGGACTTTGAAAAAGAACGTCAAATTCAAAAACTTTTGAGTGACGTGTTGAAATCTATTGAATAAAAAAAGCCGGATATAAATCCGGCTTTTTTCTCTATTTTTAACCCTATTTCACCGCTTGTAATTTCGGAGCCAATCCGCATTCGAGCTGGACTGCTCTTGCGTTGTTGAGAGCAATCATCCTTCTTTTTTTTGCTGCTTTGTATATAAAGCTTACTGAATTTGATGTTGTTGATGATGTTGAATAATCTTTTATCATGTAGTTATTCCTTTTTGCTTACATTTTTTATATCGGCATTTTAAGAAATAACTTTAGTTTTTTTAGTGCTATATTAAGAAAAATTTACAAAACGGATTCTTCTTCATCTTCTGTATTTTCCGCATCAGGCAAGTATTTTTCGGAGATTTTTTTAGCCGGATTTAAACCAAAATTTCTAAATTTATCTACAAGGGAAGTCAAACCGCCCTTGCCTGTTAACGGCTTCATTATTTCGTCAAAATATGCTTCTGTGGATGTGAATTTGTTTTTTAGAACTTCAAGTTTTTCTATAAGGACTGCGCACTTTGCATAAATGCTCTCACCTGTTTTTAAAATTTGTGCTATATTCTCGGCTTGGTTTTTCTGAGCCCAGCAGTAATTTATAATTCTTAGTGCGGCAAGCAGAGTTGACGGACCTACAATGATGACATTTTTTGAATTTGCGTGCTCAATGAGTTTTTGGTTGGACACAATATAGCTCATTATTCCCTCAAGCGGAATGAACATGAGTTTGAAATCAGGGGTTTGCAGTCCGTCTAAATTGTTATATTTATCTCCCAATTCATTAACCATTTTTTCAACCTGAGAATAAAAATCTTTCAGATATTTCCCTTTTTCTTCCTCATCTTGTGAATTAGCAAATTCCATAAAATCATTCAATGCGAGTTTTGAATCCACAATAATATTTTTATTGTCGGGGAAAAATATTACGGCATCAGGTCTGATTAATGGTGCAGATGGGTTATTTAAATCACGATAGCCGCTTTGGGTGATGTAGTTTCCGCATTCGCCGTATTCATTTATATTCTTTAAGCCCGACGCTTTTAAGACATTTTCAAGAATAATTTCGCCGAAAGCGCCTCTTGATTGAGAGTTTTCTTTTAGAGCGTTTGTCAATTCGTTCGCAGTGTTTTTTATTACTTTGTTTTCATTTATAAGGGTTTCAATTTGAGTTTTTATTGTCTGTGTATTTGTAGCGCCTTCTTTGGAAAATTCTTCCATTCTTATTCTAAAACTTTCAAGATTTTTAGACAGGGGCTCTAACAGTTTGGAATTTTGTTCGTTTAAGTTAGACTGTTTTTCCAGAATGGTTTGGTTGGCAATATTGGTAAACTGTTCTTTGACGAGTTTTTGCATATCTTGCAGTGTTTTTATTGTTTCATCTTTGGAATTTATTTGCTCTTTATACTTTGCAATTTCGGCCATAGCTTTGTTTGATGATAATTTCCCGCACAAAAAACCTATCAGTAGTCCTAAAATTGTTCCGATGAAAATAAATATGATATTATGCATTGTTATTCCCTTAAACCAAGTCTTTACTTGCCTTTGAAAGCTTGTCTATATCTGCTTTTATTTTTTTGGTTATTTCTTCCGTATCTGCGGTAGTTCTTCCGTAATCGGCGATTTTTTGGTAGATAAAGTCCACATCCTTAATCGATTTATTTTGCTTGATTAGTCCGACAAAAATATTTCTTATATCCAGATTGTCAACGTATTCAAACAAATAATCAACCAGAGCGGAATCTTTTACTTTTACGCATTCCGTGATTTTATATACGTTCGTTAGTGAGAATATGTAGTCAACATATTCCATAGCGCATTTTTGTAATTCTTTTACAACCATGTCTGCTTCGTCTAGAAATTCCGGCTTGTCGATTATTTCTGATTTTGCAACCAGTTTTCCTCTTATCCAAATATCAAATTCATTTGGTTCATTTTCAAACGATTTAAGCAGCCTTACATTAGGAATAATGTATCCGAGTTCGTCAACTAATCTTTTTCTCATGCCGACTATGCGTGGCAACAAATTGCCATTTTGGTCAGTATCAGCTATCCATGCCAAATCTTTTCCGAGAGTGACTGTTATAATGTCAATTCCAAGGCGTTCATAATATTTGTTCGGATTACAAAGTTCATTGAAAGTATTTTTTATCAATTCTTCCTGTAATATACAAAATCTTACTTTGTTCCTGTGTATGTTAAAGAAAATAATGCCGGCAAAAAATACGGCTAACGCTACCGATATAATTGGATATGCTCTTGTTAATTCCTGAAAACTCCACTGTACTCCGGCAAGAGTCATTAGTAAAATACACACAATGTCAACAACAAATAAATTGTTTACTTCAATTTTTCTGTTTAATTTCTCTATGTTACTTTCCAGTTTTTCAAGATTTTCTTCCGCTTCAATCGCCGAGTACATCTCTTTTATAAAACGAGTGTATTTTTCTTTGGTTTGAGATAAGCTTTCCTGTGCCGTTTTTAAGGAAAGGTATTTTTCATAAAAAGAAAAGTTTTTTGGAATTGACATAATTTTCTCCTATATAAATACAATGTTACTAATTACAACTGCAGCTATTATGCCTGCTATATCGGCAATAATACCTGCCCAAAGAGCATGTCTGAATTTGCTTATTCCGACTGCTCCGAAATAAACGGTCAGCACATAAAATGTTGTTTCGCTGCAACCGACCATTACCGCAGCCATCTTTGTTATAAAGGCATCTCCGCCGTGTGTCGCTGCGATTTCCGACATTATTCCCAGTGCTCCGCTTCCTGATAGAGGTCTTATTATTGCTAGCGGCAGCAATTCGGCAGGCATGCTGATTTTGTTTAATACTGGCGAAAGTATGTTTGATAGAATATCAATTGCCCCCGATGCTCTAAACATGCCGATTGCAACGAGTATGGCTACGAGGTAGGGAATAATCATAACTCCGACTTTAAAACCGTCTTTTGCGCCGGATATAAATGTTTCATATACGGGGACTTTTTTAATAATTGCATATAACGGAATAATTACTACTATTAAAGGTAATGTATAGAGCGAAATAATGTTCATGACCTCTTTAAGCATCTTTTTCCTCCGTCTTATTCATCGGGAAAAAGTTTTGCAAAATCTTTACCGCAATAATTGCAACTATCGTGCCAAATAACGTTACAAGTATTGTCGGTGCAATTATTTCCGTAGGGTTTGTAGAACCGGATGCCACCAGTACTGCGATAACAGATGCAGGTATCAATTGAAAACCCGCCGTGTTAATTGCCAAAAAGGTACACATGGGGTTGGTAGCGGTATCTTTTTGGGGATTTAATGTTTGCATTTCTTCCATAGCCTTGATTCCGATAGGGGTGGCTGCATTTGTAACGCCCAAAGCGTTTGCGGTAACGTTCATAGCGATGTTACCCAGAGCTGAATGCCCTGCGGGAATTTCGGGAAACAAAAAATCAGTTATGGGCTTTACGAGTTTTGATATCAGTTTTACTATACCTGATTTTTCGGCAAGTTTTACTATTCCTAGCCAAAAAGCCATAACTCCTATAAGGGATATGGAAATTTCTACCGCAAGCTTTGCACTGTCGCCAATAGCCTGTGTGACTTCGACAAGTCTTCCGTTAGCTATACCGACAATAACGGATACGACAATTAAAAATACCCAAATATATCCCATATACTCTCGCTCAATATTAATTTGTTATTATTTTAGCATATATGGATTATATTTTGCAAAATTATAATATTTTTGCTCCGTCCGCTTCAACATTAACTGTTTTTGTTGAAACATTTACGCTGTAGCGAGCCCAAGTGTCGGCGACAATGTTTCTGATTTCATCAGTATTTGCGTCTTTTGTTACTACGATTATTCCTGGTCCGGCGCCGCTTAGTGCGGTTCCTAAAACATTATCTTTGTGATGTAAATTCTTAATTATTTCATCAAGCCCGGGTACAAGCTTTGTTCTGTACGGTTGGTGAAGTTTATCCTGCATTGCAAGTTTGAATAATGTCTCGTCCTTATTTATTATGGCATCTACCATCATAGCCGTTCTTCTGGCATTGTACGCTGCATCTTTAAGACTTACCATTTCCGGTAATACAGAGCGGGAAATCTTTGTCGGAAGCTCAAAGTCCGGATGGCACATTGTAATTTTCCATTCTTCTGGCCAAGGAATTTTTCTTGTTGTAACGCTTCCATCGGATTCTTGTGATGACAATACAAATCCACCCAAAACGGCAGCTGCAAGATTGTCTGGGTGCCCTTCTATTTCTGTACCTATTGCTATAAGCGTGTCTGTGTCGGCAGGTGAGCCGAGAAGTTCGTTTGTTGCAATCAGTCCTCCGGCAATAACAGCTGCAGAACTGCCAAAGCCGCTTGCAAGCGGTATATCGGAATAAATATTTATTCTCATTGATTGCGGAGATTGTCCGATATATGTAAACAACAAGTCTACTGCACTATAAACGATATTTGTTTTATCCGTGGGAATATGAAATTCCGTCACGTCAAACTCATCAGAAAATACGTTTATTTGTATTTCTTCATTCGGATCAACAAGTTCTTCAATTGTAATTGTATTATATACCGGTAACGCAAGTCCGAAACAATCAAATCCCGGACCTAAGTTGGCTGATGTTGCGGGAACTCTTACACTGACTTTCACTATTCTTTTTCCTTTACTTCAAATATTTTTCTTCTGCCACAATACTCATTATGTATGGTTTTGAAAAAATGCAGTTTGCCGCATCTTTTATATCATCTGCCGTGACCTTTTGCACAAGCTCGGGATAATCATAACCGAATTGATATCCTTTGTCAAAGAATTCATAATAACCATTCAGATAAGCTTTTGACATATTTGTTTCCGTTGAAAGCTTCAGTTTGCCAAGAAACATTGATTTTATATCTGATAAATCTGAGTCGGAGATTTTTTCCGTTTTTAGCTTCTCGATTTCGGTATTAAATGCGGCTTTTACTTCTTCCGTATTTTGTGGATTTGTGCCGATGTACATAAGAAATACACCTTGATTGAAGCTACTGGAGGAACTTGCTCCGACTTCGTATGCAAGCCCTTTTTCTTCTCTTAAATTAACAAACAGTTTCGACGTAAAGCCGCCGCCAAGATACATGCTGATGAGCTTCAGTGCTATAAAATCTTTCGATGCAAGACCATTTGTTTTCCATCCCTGTATAATCCATGCCGCTTTTGAATTTTTGCTTTCTTTCACAACAACATTACTTTCAACAGACGGAAGTTTTGCTTTTAATACGCTATCTTCGATAGATGCTTGCAACTCTGTATTTGATAACAAAGAAAAAGCATCGGCGAGTTCTTGCTCGTTTGTGTTTCCCGCAACGCTTATAATCATATTGCGTGGTGAAAATATTCTTTGATGGAGGGCTTTTACATCATCCGAGGTTATTGTCGGAATTGTTTTTTCCAAAACTTTTCCTGATTTATGATACGGTGAATTTTTGTAAAACTCGTCATCAAAATTTTCAAACGCAATAGAATATGGACTGTCTTTTATCCCTTTTATATTATTAAGGGCATCTGATTTTGCGGCGGCAATATCTTTTTGCGTAAAAGCCGGTTCTTCCAATATTTCTTTCAATAATTCAAATGCGGGCTTAAAATCATTTTTCGTTGTCTTCATTGTGACTTCAAAATATTCCGCACCATTAGAAACCTTTATACTTGTACCAATGTTGTCGAGCGCATCCTCTATTTCTTTTGCACTTTTATGCTTTGTTCCTTTTTTTATCGTTGCCGATAAAATATCTGCTGTGCCGTCTTTTGTTTCAGCAAGAGAACCTCCTTTTATGAATATTTTTACCGCAACTACGTCATTATTTTTGTTCTTTCTGAATAGTAAGGTTGCACCGTTTTTGAGTGAAAATTTCTTTGTGTCTTTATATGTGCTGATTAGTTTTGCCGATGTTGTTTTTTTGAGGGATATGTTTTTTATATTTGCATTTTGTGATAGCTTTGATGCCGACTTAGGCAGTACGACCGATATTGCCAAATTTTCATCTTTTAAATATTTATTCAATGTTTTTTGAATAAAATCAGGTGTTATTTCGTCTATGATTTTTAAGTAGTTTGTATAGTCGCAAATTCCGTTACCGACGGCTACATCATAGCCCAACATATTTGATATGCTTGATACGCTTTCATTTGCATATACATATTGTCGTTTGACGGCGTTTTTTATAAGGTCAATTCTTTCCTGTTCAATAGGCAATGATTTTACCGAGGCTATCTCTTGCTTTATTTTTTCAACGATTTTGTCGTAGTTATTAGGGGTAAAAGTTGCATCAACATAAAATACTCCGGTGTTTTTTAATTCGTAATTTCCGGCACCAATTGCAATAGCAAGGTTTTCATCCTGTTTTAACGTTTTGTACAGGTCGGAATTTTGTCCGCCCGCAATAACTGATGCAGCAATATCGAGGGCATAAGCTTCTTTGAGATTATTAACTCCCACAGATGGGTATCCGAGCATAAGATATGCCGTATTTACATCTGCTTTTTCAATAATTGTGCGGTCTTTTATCGTGATGGGGGCAGGGTTCTGCGGCTGGGGTTCCTCTAAAGAGGTGTTAGCCTGAGCCGATTTTTTGGAAAAGTTTTTTGAAATTTCATTCAAGGCTTTGTTTGTATCAACGTCACCCACTACTACTGTTACCATATTTTCGGGTTTGTACCATTTGTGATGAAATGCCAAAATCTCATCTCTGGTAATGTTTTTTATAATTTCATTTGTCCCTAAAATTTTTCTTGAATACGGAGTTCCGTTAAAGATAATTTTCATAAAATTGTCAAAAACTTTGTTGTCGGGGTTGTCTGTTGAACGTGATATTTCCTCCATAACAACTTTTCTTTCCATATCAAGTTCGCTTTGTGGTATTGCAATATTTAAAAGCATGTCTGAGTGTAAAGCCACTGCATCGTTAAAGTGCTTGCTGTCTATTTTTATGTAATAGTGGGTATAATCTCTGCTTGTGGCTGCATTAAATACTCCGCCTTTACTTTCTAATATTTTTTCAAATTCGCCCCTTTTGTGTGTGGTTGTTCCTTTGAAAAATAGGTGCTCTAAAAAATGTGCAACTCCGTTATTTTTGTCATTTTCATTAACTGAACCTGTTTTGACAAAAGTATCAATAATTACGATAGGATTGTCTTTTTGTTCTTTTATGATTACTGTTTGCCCATTTTTTAAATTATATTGCTTTATATTGTTACAAACCTCACCAAATGAGGCTTGCCCCATAAATACAAGACAACACAGTAGCAGAATGAATTTTTTCATGTACTCTCCTTTGTCCGTTGCTTATGTCAAAATTTTATAACGGATAGGCAAAATGTTACCATTGCCCGACCGGATAGCGGTTGATTATCTTCTTTGCCAAATTTTTGGAGCATGTTTTCTTCCTGCTCCTTTTAGTTTTGTAACACCATATGTTCGAGAAGATTCTTTGCCAAGACCGACAACTCTTATTTTGGGGTCTGTAACTATTGCTTCATGAATGCAGAAGAATCTTCTTGTCGGGAGGTTGCTCGGGTTTGAAGATTTGATGAATGCATCCGCAATTGGTGCCGCTTGTTTTTTTACGGCAGAAACACTTCTTATAATTGCAGGAACCGGTGCATTATATACCGGAGCCATTGGCATAAGCAAAGCATTAAAATTTGTACTTGATACTGTTGATATATTCATATTACTCCTCCTGTAATTCGCTGTTTTTGCATATACTGCAAATATTATTCTCTCCAAAAGTCTTTCTTATCATTACCCTACCACATTTTTGGCAAATAGGAAACCCCTTTTGTTTCATCCATTCCTGCGTTTTTAAATCATTTACTATGATTTTCAGCATTCGTTCTTTTTGGGCATCCGTTAATGCCGATTGTTTCGATACCGAAGCTTTTATGTTTTGAAGAATCTGTGCGTCCAATTCGATGTTTTCTAATTCGTTTTCGGTTGGTCTTTCGTCATAAAATTCAATAACATCAGTCTCTTTTGCCACAGGTTTTTCTTTAGGAAAAGATGAAATAGGTTTTATTATTATTTCGTAAATTTCAACACCGTATTTTTCTTTTATCTTATTGATTATATTCTTTTTAAAAAATCCTAATTCCTGCACAAGGGGGCTTGATTTTACATATACAAGCATACTGACTTTCCCGCCCCTGTTGTAGAATTCACCGACTTCCGATTTATCTGCAAATTTCTTGCCGATTATGTCCTTCCAACCTTCAATTATTTGTGCGTAATTAGTCTTAACGGTGCGAAATTGTGCACCGTTTAAGATATCTTTAATATTAGAAAAATATTCTGTCATCTATGCAATTCTTTGGAACATATATCCTATGCCTCTTGCGGTAAGGATGAGTTCCGGGTTTGCAGGATCGTTTTCAAGCTTTGAACGAAGTCTGCTGATGTGAACGTCAACAACCCTTGTGTCTATTCTATGGTCAGCAGGGTATGACCAAACATGCTGAAGAATTTCGTTTCTTGAGAACGGTTGTCCAGAATTGTTAACCAAAAGTTCAAGAAGACTGAATTCCATGCCTGTGAGTCTTACTTTTTCGTTTTTGCAATATACTTGTCTGCGGCTTGTATCGATTTTTATGTTTCCTATAGTGATTACATTCTTTGTAACTTTGCCGAGTCCTGCAATTTCCTTTTCGTTTGTTCTTCTGAGTACAGCACGAACTCTTGCTTCAAGTTCTTTCGGGCTGAACGGCTTAACAACGTAGTCATCTGCGCCGAGTTCTAAGCCAGTAATTCTTTCTGATACATCGCCTAATGCGGTTAATATGATAATTGGGACATCTGAATTTCTTCTGACTTCTCTGGTTACTCCGTAGCCGTCCATTTTCGGCATCATAACGTCAAGAATAATCAAGTCAGGATTGTGTTTTTGAAAAGCTTCAAGAGCTTCTTCCCCATCTGCGGCAGTAATAACTTCGTATCCAACCATTTTTAATCTTGTTTCAAGAATTCTTCTTATGCTTGCTTCATCATCCGCAACCAATATGCGTTCTTGCTCTTGAATTTGTGCATTCTCTTTGTCTGTCATACTAAATATCCCATTTTAAGTCTAACTAATAACCAATGTGCGCCTAAATATGTTTTAGTCTAACGCATACTTTTATATTACAACAAAAATTAAATTATGTTAAGCAAATTTTCTTAGAAATATTTTTTGTATTTACGTCGTGACCAAAAACGCTCTATTGTGGCTGATGTGCGCCTTTTTGGGCTTGCTAAATTTTACAAAACTTAACATAAATTGGCGTATGTTTTGATATTTCGGCTGCTGATTTTGTCGTTACAATTTTTTACATGCTAGCAATTTATTTTTTTGATTATTTTTATATAATTAGGTAAGATAAGAATTTCTGTTTTTCATGGAAGTTTCGTAAGGAGGTTTTATGAAGTCTAATGGTTTGGAACATATAAAGGGAAACAAAATGGTAAAAAAGGCAGGTCTTGTTCGCATGGATTTGTCTAAATTGCCAAATAAGCTTCCCGAGTTCAAAAAATCAAAAGTGACGAAAGATGTTTTGATTGCTTCTTGGCTAGAAAATTGGATAAAAGAAGATTTGAAGTCCGGAAAAATTCATCCGCAAGAGCTTCTTCCCAAAAAAGATGATTTGGCTGCCTATCTCGGAATATCCACGGGTACGGTTCAAAATGCAATAAGGTATATTGAGGATGCCGGTTTGGTTGAATCTAAACAGCGCATAGGTACTTTAATAAAAGACCAATCTGTAAAAACAAATGTACTAAGAAAGCAGTCATCCAAGCGTGACGGTGCAATTTATGCCATAAAAAAATATATTATAGATAATGATTGCAAGGTAGGGGAAAATCTTCCATCTTCAAGAGAATTATCAAAAATAATCGGAAGCGCTCCAAATACAGCAAGGCTCGCACTGGAGTATCTCGCTTCAACAGGTATTATAAAGGCGATGGGTAACAGGGGCAACAAGGCTAATTGGCTTATCTCACAAATACCGTCTGTAGGTAAAAGCAATAAAGAAATCGGTATAAAAACTGACACCCTAGTAAGTCAGGTTGAACGTGATTTGAAAAATTATATTCAACAAAACTTCTCGGCTGGTGACAAGCTCCCTGCGCACATGGTTCTTTCCAAAGATTTAAAAGTCAGCATAAAGACAATTCATGATGCTATTAAGTCTTTGATTAAAGACGGTATATTGAGCGCAAAAAGAGGCAGGTACGGTACCACCATATTACGGCTTCCCAATGATGCTGTCGCTCCAAGACCGGAAGATTCAATTTTTGCTCCGGCACAAGATGCGGTATTCTATAACTACGAAAAAATTGAACGTCATATTAAAAATATGATTGCGGAAAAATATTCCGTAGGTCAAAAGCTACCTTCAATGAGTGAATTGGCAAAAGAGCTTGATGTCAGCGGCAATACGATAAGAAAGGCTCTTCAAAATCTTGCAAAAGAGTGTATTTTGGAATTTGCAAGAGGCAAATATGGCGGAACATTCGTTGTTAACATGCCTAAAATTGAAGCAAAACAGCCCAAGTTTGCATGGCTGTCTGTTAATAAAGAACATATAAAAGCTTATAGAGGCTTGACTGAAGCGAAATAATTTAATCGCCGAATATATAAACAAAATCCCGCAATTGCGCGGGATTTTTTTGTGCTACAATATTCCTATAAGTTTTCAAGGAGAAATGTTATGGTAAATACTTTTGAAGGAAAATTAGTTGCAGACGGTGAAAAGGTCGCAATTGTTATAAGCAGATTTAACGAGTTCATTACCGGAAAGCTTTTGGCAGGCTGTGTGGATACACTTAAACGTCACAATATAAAAGAAGATAATATTGATGTTATTTGGGTTCCGGGAGCATTTGAAATTCCTATGATTGCAAAGAAAGCTGCCAACAATAACAAATATGCGGGAGTTATTGCACTCGGCGCAGTTATAAAGGGTTCTACTCCGCATTTTGATTATGTAGCTGCGGAAGTTTCAAAAGGTGTTGCGCAGGTTGCGCTTGCTGCCGATAAACCTGTTGCGTTTGGTGTTCTTACCACAGACAACATAGAACAAGCCATTGAAAGGGCAGGAACAAAGGCAGGCAACAAAGGTTCGGATGCAGCTCTTACAATCTTGGAAATGATGAATTTGTTAAAACAATTATAATTTTTTTATAATGTCATTGACATTTTTTGATAATTCATCAACAGTACCGTTATTAAAGATGACAAAGTCAGATTTCTTGATTTTGTCATCTTCTGTATTTTGGGCAGAAATCCTTTGCAGGGCTTCTTCTTTAGTAAAATTGTTTCTTTTCATCAGCCTTTCGAGTCTGATTGCTTGGGTTGCGGAAACAAAAATTATTTTATCAAACATTTTTTCAAGCTTGATTTCAAACAGTAACGGGACTGATGCAAACACTATATCATTTTCACTGTTTGAAATAAAAAATTTTTCAATTTTGTTTATCACATGCGGGTGAATAATGCTTTCAAGCTTTTTCCTTTCGGTATCGGACTCAAAAACTATTTTGCCGATTTTTTTGCGTGACAGGCTTCCTGCTTCATCGGTGATGTCTTTACCCTCAAAAATATTTTTAATTTTTTCTATAATTTCAGCGTTATTACAAATTGCCTCATGACAAATATGGTCGGCATCAATAACCTTGTAGCCGCTGTCTATTAACATGTTTTCAACCGTTGTTTTTCCGGATGCTATATTGCCCGTAAGTCCGATTTTTTTCATAATATAATTATAGCGTAAGGATGTCTAATATGAACTACGAATTTTATATGAAAAAATGTATTGAACTTGCCGGATTGAGTGAGGGATACGTTTCGCCAAATCCTTTGGTGGGCTGTGTAATAACAGATGATGATGGGAATATCGTTGCGCAAGGCAGGCATGAAAAATTCGGAGAAGCGCATGCAGAGCAAAATGCGATAAAACAAGCTGGCGATAAAGCAAGGGGGGCAACTCTTTTTGTAAATCTTGAGCCATGCAATCATCAGGGCAAAACTCCGCCATGTTCAGAGATGATTATAAAAGCAGGTATAAAAAAAGTCGTTATTGGAGCGCTTGATGAAAATAAGATTGCAAAAGGCGGCATTGAAGTTCTGAAAAATGCAGGTATTGAAGTCGTGTCTGGTGTTATGGAAAAAGAATGCAGAAAGCTTAACGAAATATTTTTCTTTTCTCTGCATAACAAAAGACCTTTTATTGCAATAAAAACGGCAACGACGCTTGACGGTAAAATTGCAGCGCAGGATAATTCAAGCAAGTGGATTACTTCAGATGCTTCAAGAGCAGAGGTTCAGCGTCTTAGAAATAAATACGATGCCGTTCTTACTACTTCAAAAACGGTAAAAATTGATAACCCGTCTTTGACTTGCCGCATGGATGGCGGAAGAAATCCAATCAGGGTTGTTATTGACCGAAATAATGAACTTGGTAATGAGTACAAAGTATTCAATAATGACGGAACAAGAGTTATAAAATATTCGGGAGAAATCAATGAGATGATGCCGTTTTTATACGATAACGGTATTAAATCTCTTCTTGTTGAGGCAGGCGGAACTTTTTGCGGCGCTCTTGTAGCTGCGGGGTTTGCGGACAAAATTTATCATTTTATTGCTCCTAAGATTTTGGGAAATGATAAGAGCATTAGTTGGGTTAGCGGATTAAATGTGAAGAATATTAACGAAGCCGTAAACTTTAAAATTATTGATATTGTGCGATTTGCGCCGGATTTAATGCTGGAATTGGAACCACAATTGTAATATTTTGCTTAACATGTGGAAAAAGGTTCTGTAAAAGGTTATAATTGTATATATGGGTGGAGATAATGAAGAAGAGCAACGCATTTACCTTAGCTGAAACAATTATGACGCTGTTTATCGTGGGACTTGTTGTTACCGCTGCTATTCCTATGTTCACTACTACAAAACATGAAAATTCGGATGAGATAACAACTCCGTGGGATAACTGTCAAATTGATGAGAAAACCCATGTAAAGAATGGGCTTTGCGGTGTTAAATATCCGGAAAGAGAAGAATCCGGCGTTGGAAAGGTTAAAGATGTTGCAGATAATTCCGCTGTTGTTATAGGTAATAATGGCGAAGATGAAACATATAAAAACTACGACCTATCCTTATATGATGTGAATGCTAATGATAATATGTTTGATCTTTTTCAGGCTGATAACAGAAGGTTCAAAGTTGGCGGCTATAACTTTATTGAAGACAGAACAAATTTTTATATTTTGAATGAAACAAGACTTGACGATGGTACAGTTTCCGGAATTCCTAAAGGCGATTCCCAAAAAAATGCTATTATTGGTCGCTTGATTGCTTCTCCTACTTCTGTAAAAGACAATGTTGCCGTCGGTTTTGATACAAATATAAATGATAACGTTGAGCACAGCGTTTCAGTCGGTAACAAACTTGAGGCGAAAGCAAATAACAGTACGCTCTTTGGTGAAAGTCTGATTGCTCGTGGGGGTGTGTTGATTGGTAAAAATTTGACACCGCCATCGGCAAGTGTCCAAATCGGTATTGGCGATGCTACTTCTAAGCACCTTAACCGTAACGTTGATTTTAACATCAATGACATGATATATGGTAATGCTACTGATGGTCTTACCTTTTATACAGGGGTTGATTTGTACGGAAGATTACTGCTTACGGGTAGTGCGAGTCTTGGACTTATTTCAGATGAACGCCTAAAAAATATAAAAGGTTCTTATACTAAAGGTTTGAATGAGGTTTTGCAAGTAGAGCCGATAGTTTTTAAATACAAAGGACAAAACTCAAATAATATTGGTGTCGTAGCGCAAGATATACAAAAAATATTCCCTGAAGCGGTTGTTACTATGCCTGACGGATACTTGGGCGTAACTACCGACCCCATCTTCTTTGCTATGTTAAATGCAATTAATGAAGTTAATAAAACCACTGATGAAGAAGCTCAAAGACAGGCAAAACTCCAGAAGGAATTGCAGGATTTGAAAGCTGAAATAGAAACTCTTAGTGCGTGCAAAAGGGATGATTTCTGGAGCAGAGTAAGGTGCTTTTTCTATGATACAAAGCTATTTATAAAGTCCATAATTGCGCAATGTTTAAAAAACGATAGTGAGGTGAATTATGAAAAAGTATAATTCAATCTCACTGATAGAAACTCTTATAAGTCTTACTATTGTCGGTATTTCAATAGTTGCACTTATGCCGGTTATGACGGTCAAAAAAGATACAAACGATCCTACCAAGGGGAACATCAGCTATTGGAGTTTTTATGATGGGGCAAATAAACTTAGTGCAAGAGACGAGGCATATCTTATACAAAAAACTGGTTGTCCTGAGGGAAAAGCATGTCATCGTATTACAAAAGTTTCTCCCGCTACTGATACTTCGGGTAACATGTATCCGGTCTCTATTGGTATTGCAAAGCTTCCGGAAGAGGTTGCGCCCGCAAGACCTAGAAATTTTATGGTGTATGCAAGAGGTTTGAGCAGTAGTGGTTTTATTCCTCTGTATGTAGCAAACAAACTTAACTATAAAGGCGAACAAGTTATATCAGAAAACCCTGACGGCGGATATCTTCATCTTATCGGTGGAGAAGTAACAGAGGATGTTAACTGGAAATGCGCTCCAAAGAACTTATATGTTGACGCAAGTAATGTAATAATAGAAAATACAAGTTCGGTTTCTTCATTTAATCTTTGCTTTGATAAAAGGTTTGATGATAAAATCACATACAATTATTATCCACAAAGAAATGATACTACTGCAGGTGAGCTGACTAATATATATTCTATAAAAACCGGTACAAATGATGATGAATATATGCATGTTGATGCACAGCATAATATTATCGGCGTTGGACACAATTCGGTGAAATTCTTTAATCCGACAAAGATTTCTAACAGTGTTATCATTGCCACTTTCGGCAATCCGACAGCAATTTCAGGTGAAGAGTTTTCAGGTCTTGCTATTGGTAATTTAACCTATTCTGATACACCTGAAGTTTTAACTTTGGACAAAAATAACTATATCATCTATAAAAGTACATTACGACAAAATCTCGGTGTTGATCCAGTTAGCGGAGATCCTATTATGGAGGATAATACCGAAAATATAAATATAAGGGCAGATCTTGAAACAGGCTCTATTACGGCGCAATCATATATTGCTGCAAGTGATGCCAGATTAAAAAATATTACAGGTAAATACGAAAAGGGTTTGAAGTATATTTTACGATTAAATCCAGTTGAATATACCTATAAATCAGATAAAAACAAAGAACATCATATAGGTGTTATTGCACAAGATTTAAAGAAGATATTTTCCGAATCAGTATTTAAAAATTCTGACACAGGGTATCTTTCGATAAATACAGACGGCATATTTTATGCACTTTTGAATTCCATAAAGGAATTAAATGCTAAAAATCAGGAATTGAAAAAACAAAATGATGAACTTGAAGCAAAAATTGCAGAGCTTCGTAAAATCAGAGATGATATGAAAATGCAAAGAGGAGGGCAAAACAATGAATAAATCCCTGCAAAATAAAAAGTATGCATTTTCTTTGGTTGAAGCAATGATAATCCTTGTTCTTATAAGTGTTGCGGTTATGGCTTTAATACCTCTGATGAATGCTAAAAAGACGGATAGTCCAAAGTGGTCTCCGATAAGAGATAATGATAAAAATATTGTTGGTACTTATTATGGATTAAAAAATATGGACAGAGTCGGGCTCGCAAATGTTGATCCCTATAATGTAAACATAAACGCAAAATTGGCGCTTTCCAAATTGTTTTTAAAGAGCAGTTCGGATATAAACGGCATTGTTTGGAGCGATAATTTTGTGAATTCGGGTTACGAAAAACATAAAAATCCAAATGGTGCTATTACAATTGGGATGAACACCTGTTTGGATGATACGGATGCAAATCGTACAACCATACGTTCAACGGCTGAGGTTGCCAATAAATCTAATATTCCTACTTGTACAAGCTATGATACCAATATAAACCTCGGTAACAGGATAATTGCCAAAACGACTTCATCTGCTGTTGCAATCGGAACAACGGATATTCAATCGTTAGTGGAAAAAGATGCGTTGAAAAACAATTCCAAGATTTATGTAGGACGTATGTCAGCAGGTGGTTCTCCAATAGAGCGTGATTTGTTTGTATTTAGATATCCTAATAACAATTTGGCGATGGAATATAGCTATGTATCGGGTGTTGGTAAATTGAAAGTTGCGCCCAAGATGACTGTGGCCGGAGATGTTTATTTCAAAACATATGGTATTTCTACGTCTGAGAGCTCTGCAACGAACGTTAAGTGTGACATAGATGAGGGTTACGGTACGTGTACCCGTTATGATGGTGATCCCAGAGCTCCATATTTTCACGATGTAAGTTCAGGTATTACGTTTTTTGAAACAGCAACTCATTGGGGAGCGTTTTCCGACTTGCGATTGAAAGATGTTTTAGCTCCGTACAAAAAGGGTATAAAAGATATTTCTAAAGTCGAAACTTATCTATATACGTTTAAAAATGACAAGAAACAACAAAATAGAGTTGGCATAATTGCCCAAAAATTGATAGGCGTTTTTGACGAAGCACTTCATAAGGATTCAAACGGTTATTACAGTTATGAACGAGACGTATTGATGTATGCGATGACAAATTCTGCAAAAGAAATATATGATAAACAAGATGAACTGTCTAAAAAACAAAAAGAAGCAAATAGTGAAGCGGATAAATTGATAAGGATGTATAAGTGAAAAAGGCGTTTTCGTTAATTGAAATAATGCAAACAATAATATTGCTCGGCATAATAGCGGGGTTATCTATTTCGTTTTTTAAAAAAATGAATACAAATGATAAACTATGGACTTCTACTACAGAAAAACTCAGAGTCACCATTGAAGAGGCAAATCGACAAATGTGTAACGATAATACTCCGACATGTGTATTTTCGGATGGGATGGTTAACAGAAACATGCCCTTTTCATTATTGCCTCAGGCAGATATTGACGCTTTGTGCAGTGATGGATATGCGGATTCACATTATGATCCCGAGACAAAAAATTGTGTTTATGATTCCGGAGCAGATCCTTGTCCCGCGCTTAGTTCGCTATATGCCGCAGTCGCAAATAATGACCGTGATTTACAAATGACAAAAAATTCTGCCGGTATCTGTACTGCGCCTCCACCATGCAGAAATGCGGCAGCTTTGGAAACAGGAGAGTATAAAACCGATGTCGTTCCCCACAGGTATGCGTTTGCAAATACGACATACAAGGCTTTTCCCCTTTCTGCAGTAACGTGTGTGAACAACGTTCCAAGCTATCAAAATACGGTTGTTAACATGCCGGTGCTATGTTATTATCTCCATTCTATACTTATGCACAAACCTCAAGGGGTAGATAATGATGCTGATTTGTTGCGGACTTGTACAGGCACCGTTCCGTTTTATAATAATGCTCAAACTGTTACGCCTGCAATCATAAATGCTCAAGTTGCGGCTAGAGAGGCTCATGGAACGGATAACTACAGTATGCTTTTGCCAAACGGAGTTTATTTGTATAACCTTGGCAGTACCACATATCCTATGAACATTTATATAAAATATGACAGGGTTCAATCTTCAAAGTCTGCAAAATTAGTAGAGGGTGATACAAGTAAAAGTACGATTGGAGTTATGCGTATTGAAAACCCGACTGAGCCAACTCCGGCGGCTCCGTAAGGAGTTGTGATTTATGAACGAATTTTTGTTGTTATATGTACTTGCAAAGAAACCTGCAAATATTTATGAAATAAAAAAATTCATTGATTCATATTTTTCACCCTTTATGGAAATTAGCACAGGGGCGATTATTCCTGCGTTAAATCGACTGGAAAAAGCAGGTTGTGTTATAGGAGAAAAGACATTGAGCGACGGAGGTTTGAAGCGCTCAATATATTCCTTGACTGATGCAGGGGAGAAGTTCATAAATACGTATTTGGAAAAAGAAATAGAGGGGGCTCCGCAGCTTACTCGGCGGGAAACAGAAGTTTTGATGACATTATTAAATGATGTGTATTTTAATGATGAACAAAAAAAACTGCTTCAAACAAAAATTAAAAATGCTCTGAACGATAATATAAAGCGGATAAACTGCGCAATCAAATATGGCAAAATGAATACGGAATATCTCAATATGGAGTTGATATATTCAGAGGCAAAATTGAGAATGCTGACTGCCGCAGAAGTGCCTGAATAAAAAAGTTTATTTGCGTGTGCAACACCCTTGAGGCAATAAGTGGTAAAATAATTCCAATTATTGGTAGCCTACTTGCGTGTGCAACACCCTTGAGGCAATAAGTGGTAAAATAATTCCAATTATTGGTAGTCTACTTGCGTGTGCAACACCCTTGAGGCAATAAGTAGAAAATAATTCCAATTATTGGTAGTCTACTTGCGTGTGCAACACCCTTGAGGCAATAAGTAGAAAATAATTCCAATTATTGGTAGCCTACTTGCGTGTGCAACACCCATAGTAGCGTTTGTTCGGGTTTGTTGAATAAAGATAATTTAAAATGCCGCAAAGTCCGACACGCTGAAAGTCGGGGGAATCACCCTTGTCTGGATTGCTTTTTTCTTTCACGGCACTTTTAATTACGTAACCGTAAAATTTGTTATCATACATGTTTTCACCTAACATTGACCTTACATATATATAAAAACAAGGCTATGTCAAAAATTGCTAAAGAAGTTATTCTAAAACCTAGTCTGTCAGTTTGTATATCCAGGAGAACAGTTCCATTAAATCGTAAGGCTTGGGTAGGTACAAATCTGCGCCTGCGCTTAGAATATGCTCTTTTTCGTGAATGGTGTCCGTGAATATTATTTTTATAGTTTGTTTCATTTTGGCTTTAATTTCGGAACACAATTTTTCAGATGCCAAATCTTCGTCAAAACAGTTGTCCAGTATAACGAGCATTGGTGAATTTTTGATAATTTCGTCTGCTGATATGAGGTTTGTGTAAGTCAGCGGTTCAAAGCCTTGTAATTTAAGCGTTGTTTCAAGCAGATATGCCAAATCTTCATCTTTTTCAATAACCACAACGATTTTATTTTCACTCATCAAGCTTTTTTCTTCGCTTGAAATCAGTGGCCTGTCTATGATTTTCGACGAGCCGTTCATGAGTTTGGCAAGTTTTTGAACTCTAAAAAGAGCATTTATTACTTCGACTTCGTTTATATAATTTATCAGTTCCGAATTAACTATGCCGATACTTGAGGACATGAGCGGAATTTTGCAGCCTGCTTTTTTGGCACCCTGCAAGAGAATATATCCCCTGTCGGAGTCTTCTTTTGAATAAAATTTTTCTACAATATTGTCAAACATGTAATTTAGATAGTCTGCCAGCTTTTCTGATTTGAAGGAGGATGTAATTACAAGGAAGTTTTCGGGAGAAATTTGCCCCACAAAGTCATCTTCTTCAAGTGTTGCGCTAAGAATTGCACCATATGCCTGCAAAACCTTGTTGGCTGCTACTTCTCCATATATTTCTTTGTAAAAACCAAAGTTTGTAAAACCTATAAGCAACATTGCCCAGTCCGAACCGTGTTTTATTGTTCGGCGAATGATTTTTTTTGTGTAGTTTGCGTCCGGAAATCTTGATAGTTCGGCAATATTTTCTTCGGCACTACGGCGCAAATGTGCGTTTATTCTTGCCAAAAATTCTTCGGATAAAAGCGGTTCGCTCAAGAAATCATCTGCACCTGCATTAAGTGCGATAGTTCTGTCTTCAGGAAAACTTGATTTTGAAAGCAGGATAATTATTGGTCTGTACTGCAAATTTTCATCACGAATTTTTTGACATAACGTGCTGAAATCTTCTCCGCAACTTTCTGAAATAAGCAACAAGTCCGGCTCTTTTCCCCTTAAGGTTTCAAAAAAATTCTCACAGTTGTTGACTAATTGTACTTTTGCGGCGTTATTTTGCTCAAGAATTTTCTTATACTTGTTGGATATTTCAACTCGTTTATCAAATATAAGCACAAAGTTACCGTTCATTGGTATCTCCTTTGAGTTTTGCTTCGAGCTGCCCCTCTACGCTGCATGCAGGAAGCGTTAGGGTAAAAATATTTCCGTTTTCGTAATTTTCTGCTTTGATAGTTCCGTTCATTTGTTCGACAAGCGCTTTTGTAATATACAAGCCAAGTCCGCTTCCTTCGACTTTTCTCGTAAGAGGATTATCTATTCGGGAAAACTTGTTAAATATTTTATCAAGATGCGTTGACGGAATTATTACGCCTTCATCAATGACTTTTATTTCGATGTTGCCGTTTTTGTACGCAGTTTTTATCGTTACGGTAGAGCCGTCCTGAGAGTACTTTGAGGCGTTGTCTATCAGGTTTGTCATAATTTGTTCCAAATGGTCTGCGTCCGCCCATACATTGGGAATATTTCTAGTGAAAAATGTTTCATAGTTTCTGTTTGGGTATTTGCGTTCAAACATCAATATCAGCGGCGCAAGGAACTTTTCAAAAACAATTTCTTTGAAAACGAGATTTTCTTTTTTTGAGATATTTGAAACCTCAAGAAGGTTTTCTACAAGGCGAGTAAGTCTGTCTGATTGATTTCTTATGATTTGAAGAAATTTATTTGTCTGCTCTTTTGATAGCTTATCTTGCGACATTAACATTGTGTCTGCAAATCCCCTTATGCTTGTAAGCGGTGTTCTCAATTCATGGCTTACAGTGCTGACGAAATCCTGATGCGACTGATTTTGGTCATTTTCTTTTGTAAGTAGGATGTATTTTGCTCTGCCAAGCTCAATCTCTTTTTTTTGAATATTTGCGGCATCAGAATTACTATATGCTGAATTTTGGTACAAAATATCGCCCGTCAGCTCTTGTATAGCTACGGGGTAGGGAATATTGTCCAAAATACTTTTGTATAAATTATCATTCATACGAGTATTTTAGAACATCTTCACTCAGCTATCAAGCATTTAATGTAAGCGGTCTGAGAGATTCTTTGGCTGCGCTGAATGCGGCATTTAAGATTTCTTCTCTTCCGGCTTTCAGTTCTTTCTCACCTTTACCCAAAAGTTTGTTTGTAAACACTCTTTCGATAACAGTTTTGCCTATTGTTTTGCTATTTGCTTTCGGATGTGCTTTGATTTCTATGCATTCGGTGAAGATGGTGTAGTCGCTGCCTTTTTTTGCAGGTCCCATTGTCGTACTTAATACAATATCAACATGCTTTCCGATACCTGCAAGTTTTGGAAAGATAGGTTTTATTAGGTTCTGATGGTTTTTTGATAAGAAATCAGTGTATAGTAACCCGAAAGATGTATTTTGTGCGCTATTTACTTTTTGTATTTGCATAATATTTTATCCTGTAAATTGTTCCTTTATGAATATTAAATCACCTAAAAAAAATTTTTGTTATTCTATCAGCATGCAATCTCCGTAACTGAAGAACCTGTATTCTTCTTTCAGTGCTTGATTGTATGCTTCAAAGATAAAGTCCTTGCCTGCAAAGGCGCTGACAAGCATTAACAAAGTCGATTTTGGCAGGTGGAAATTCGTCAAGATTTTATCAACGATTTTAAATTCATATCCCGGATAAATAAACAGTTCGCTATGGTCTTGGCATTCTTTAACTTCTCCATATTTTTGCATTACTGTTTCAAGTGTCCTAACCGAAGTTGTTCCGACTGCTACAATGTTTTTACCTGCTTTTTTTGCTGAATTTATGGCATCTGAGGTTTCCTTGCTTATAGAAAATTCTTCCGAGTGCATTTTGTGTTCCAAAATATTTTCACACTTTACAGGGCGAAATGTACCCAAGCCCACGGTGAGGGTTAATTCGGCAATTCCAACTCCTTTTTCGGCAAGCTTTTTCAGGATTTCTTTCGTGAAGTGCAAACCCGCAGTCGGGGCGGCAACAGAGCCTTCGTTTTTAGCAAAAACTGTTTGGTAGCGCTCGTAGTCTAGCTTCTTTATGTCGTCAGATGACATTCGCCTTTCTATATAGGGTGGTAGCGGCATTTGTCCTATTTCATCCAAAACCGCATAAATGTTTCCATCGTAGTCGAGCTTCATTTTGCAGGTTTCATCATCTTTTTCTAGCAGCGTTGCAAACAGTTTTTCGCTGCAATCAAGAGTATCGCCTACTTTTACCCTTTTGGCCGGTTTTAAAAGCACTTCCCAAACCTTAGGTTCAATTTCTTTTAAGAGAAAAATTTCTATGTTTGCGCCGGTTTGTTTTTTGCCAAAAATTCTCGCCGGAATAACTTTTGTGTTGTTCAAAACAAGAAAATCATTTGGGGTTAATATGTCAACAATGTCGTAAAAATGCTTGTGCTCTATGCTTTTAGTGCTTCTGATTAAATGCATCATGCGAGAATTATCACGCTTTTGCGAAGGCATTTGCGCAATTAAATTCTCGTTTAAGTTATAATCAAAATCGCTAAGTTTCATTATTTTGCACAAACTGCACCACTGGCAAGTTCTTTGATTTGAGAAACTTTATCGAGTTCTTCCCATGGAAGTCTGATGTCTGTTCTGCCCATGTGTCCGTATGACGCGACTTTTTGGTAGAAGCAGCCGCCGTTTTTCGACGGAAGATTTCTTAAATCAAATTTGTTTATAATTCCTGCCGGACTAAGGTCAAATACTTTAGAAACGATTTCCGCTATCTTCTCATCATTGATAATGCCTGTACCGAAAGTATCAACCATAACTGATACCGGATGAGCTACACCGATGGCATATCCGAGCTGAAGTTCGCATTTTTTTGCAAGTCCTGCTGCAACTATATTTTTTGCCACATATCTTGCTGCGTATGCTGCGCTTCTATCTACTTTTGTAGGATCTTTTCCTGAAAATGCTCCGCCGCCGTGTCTTGAATAACCACCGTATGTGTCAACAATGATTTTTCTTCCGGTCAAACCTGCATCGCCTTGAGGGCCGCCGACAACAAATTTTCCAGATGGGTTTATTAGATATTTTGTAGTTGAATCGGGTTTGATGGCGTCATTTGCAAACACAGGCTCAATTACATATTTCAACATGTCTCTTGATATGATTGCTTGAATTTTTGAATTGTCAGTTTCTCCGTTTATTTCGGGATCATGTTGCGTAGAGATAACTATTGTATCTATTCTTGATGGAACACCGTCTATGTATTCAACGGTTACTTGTGATTTTCCGTCAGGTCTTAAATATTTGAGTGTGCCGTTTTTTCTTACTTCGGCAAGTTTGCGGGAAATTCTGTGAGCCAAACTTATCGGAAGAGGCATCAACTCAGGTGTTTCATCACAAGCAAAACCAAACATTATGCCTTGGTCGCCTGCACCTATATTTTCTGTTTCATTAGCTTCGGAATCACTGGTTCTCCCCTCTAAGGCAGAGTTTACACCGTGTGCGATATCGGGTGATTGTTCGTCAATGCTTGTTAATACTGCACATGTTTTTGCGCAGAAGCCGCCGCTCCTTTCGCCAACATAGCCTATTTCCTCAATTGTGCTTCTTACAATTGATGGGATATCGACATAGCAGTCTGATGTGATTTCGCCCGAAACAAGAACCATACCTGTTGTAACGGTTGTTTCTGCCGCAACTCTTGATTTTGAGTCTTTTGTTAAAAATGCGTCTAATATAGCATCGGAAATCTGGTCACATACTTTGTCCGGATGACCTTCCGTAACGGATTCCGAGGTAAATAAATATTTTGTCATTTCCTTCTCCTTTTTGCATATAACAAAATCGTAGCACAAAGATATATTTGTGCATATAAAGATTTGATAATATTTGATGCAAAAACAATCAGATGACAGAGACTATACGTCTATAATTTCTTCGCTTGCTTGTGAGCGTTTTCTGTCAGAAGTTTTAAACATTCTCTTGGCAACTTCGTCGGGGACTTCAATAACCTGAATTTTAGGTTGAGGTCTGAGGTTAAATAAGGCTTTTATGCCTCTAAACAAAACGTATGCCGAGCCGATATATGCGGCACCTCTCAGCGCACTGTGTGCAACGACTGATTTTATGATTTTTCCGTCACCCATTGAAGCTGTTATGTTTTTAAATGAGTCTGAGAGTGGAGCAACATGCTTGATTGCGTCATCGCTACCTTCCGTTACCGTTGCGACGAGTAGGTTTTGAACGGTATCTCGTAACGAGGAGGCGCTAGTTAATAAGCTTTTTTGTGAAAAATAACTTGCCAAACCGCCGCCAACTGCGCCAATTCCTGCAGCTGTAGCAGTTTTTTCTCCAAAATCTTTATCGTTTTTACCGGCGGTATTTTTTATCCAATGATAACCCAAGAACAACAAACCGGTAACTGCAGCACCTTTTATCGCCGCACTTACCAATGAGAAATTGTTTACCTTTTTATCGCTTAAATACTGCATCAGACCTTTTAATTCTTGTGATTCAAGTCCGTTTTCGGCAAGCTGTTTGGACTGTTCTTCCAATAGTGGAATATATCGGTCTGCGTGCTTAAAAGCATCTTTTTGAAGCCAATAGTCTGCGCCTAATGCAGCAGAAGCGCCAACAACGTCAGCTGCAAGCAAGTCGCTAATAGTGCTATGTCTTTGGGTATTTATTGGCTCGATAGATGGCATATCATGTCCTTCTATATCTATACTCGTATTTTACTACAAAACGTAAGTTTATTGTTTCTTTTCAAGCAAAGGTTTTACAATTGCTTTAACTCCTTTGTACACAATGTAGCCGCAACCTGTTACTGCAGCGCCAACTACGGCTGCGTGTGCAAGCATTTTATTGTTAATTTTTCCGCTTTTTATGAGTTCTTGTGCTGCCACAAGTGCGTCTTGTGCGCCTTTAATTTTGCTTGCCAAAAGTTCTTTTGCAAAAGTACCATTGGCTTCTCGTGATGATAAATCCGCAATATGTTTTGTGAATGCGTCTATTGCTGCGTCAGGGTTTTTTAGGATGTGGTTTTGGGTTGTGTAGTTGCATATTGTAGCTGCGCTTGCACCCAATGTCGCTGCTAGTGCGGTATTTTTAAGAGTTTTCTTTTCGTTGACCGTTAAATCCATACCCTAACCTACCTTTCAAAATACAGTGCAATTTCACGCTTATTATAAACGATTAAAACCGCTTTTGTTGCTATTTTAAAATTTTAATATTAAGAAAATGTTACAAAAAAATCGGCTACCGTGGAGGGTAACCGATTTTTATATTTAATGAAACCATCACTATTTCATCAATTCGCCTACAGCCTTGTATACAGACATTCTCTTAGCTGCATCGTCTTCTGCTTGTGCATAAAGAGCTTCCGCTGCTTCGGGATTTGTTTTCATCAAGGATTTATATCTGCCTTCGCTTCTGATGAAGTCTTGGTAGCTGCCTTGAGGTTCTTTTGCATCCCATGTGAACGGTTGTTCATTGTCGGGATTGTATCTGTATAGTGGGTAGTAACCTGCGTCAACCGCACGTTTTTGTTCTGTTTGGGTTTTGCTCATGTCAATACCGTGAGCGATACAAGGGGCATAAGCAAAGATGATGGACGGACCGTTATAAGCTTCTGCTTCTTGGAATGCTTTCAAGGTTTGCATTCTGTCTGCTCCGAGTGCAACTGATGCAACATATACATAGCCGTATGACATGCTCATCAAGCCCATGTTCTTTTTGTATGTGCGTTTACCGCCTGTAGCAAATTTTGCAACCGCACCTGTCGGAGTTGATTTAGATGCTTGACCGCCGGTATTTGAGTAAACTTCGGTATCAAGAACGAGGATATTTACGTTTTTGCCTTGTGCGAGAACGTGGTCAATACCGCCGTAACCGATATCGTTTGCCCAACCGTCACCACCAATAATCCAAATGGATTTGTCGGTGAAGTAGTCTTGGAGTTCTTTGATTTTGGCAAGCTTTTCGCATCCGCAGTCAGCGTATTTTGCGATAACTGCTTGGGTTTCTTTTTCAACTGCTCTTGCTTCATCTGTTTTTGAATTGTCCCAATGAGCCATAGATGCATTAAGGGCATCTTTAAGGTCTTGCGGAGCATTTTCGTCTGCGAGAACTTGTTCTACATATAATTTTAATGTTTCTCTGTTAGAATCTACGGCTAATCTCATACCATAACCAAATTCTGCGTTATCTTCAAATAGTGAGTTAGCCCAAGCAGGACCTCTGCCGTCTTTCCCTTTTGTATAAGGAATTGTCGGGAATGTACCTGAATAGATGGATGAGCAACCTGTTGCGTTGGCAACGATTACGTTATCGCCGAACAGTTGTGAAACAAGTTTAACGTAAGGTGTTTCGCCGCAACCTGCACAAGCGCCTGAGAATTCAAACAACGGTTTTCTGAGCATTGCACCTTTAATTGTTTTTGTGGTGTTTTTACCCATTACGTTGTCGGGTAATTCGTCAAAGAATTTTTCATTTACGCTCTCGCATGCTGCTTCTTCTTTTTCTATAGTTGACCAAGTAAGAGCTTGTTTTTCAGGATTTTTGTTTGCCGGACATTGGTCGATACAAACGCCGCATCCTGTACAATCTTTGCAATATACTTGGACTTTGAATTTTTCATCAGCCAATGCCGGTTTTGCCGGAACTGCGTTGAATGATGCCGGAGCATTTGCCATATCTTTTGCTTCAACCAATTTTGTTCTGATTGCTGCGTGAGGACATGCACTTGCGCAAATACCGCATTGGATGCAAGCTTCGTTGTTCCAATGGGGAACTCTCGGTGCAATACCACGTTTTTCCAAACAAGCTGTGCCTGTCGGAATTACGCCGTCATACGACATAGCTGAAACAGGAATATTGTCGCCTTTTTGTCTCATTGATGGTTCAATGATTTTCTTAGCGAAATCATCTGCATCATCAGAAATAAGTTTGATTTCATCTGCTGCACATACGCCGTCAAGAGATGCAGGGATAACAACTTCTTCGGTTGCGTTAACTGCGGCATCAATCAGGGCTAGGTTCATATTAACAACATCATCGCCTTTTTTCTTGAAGGTTTTCTTTGTCATTTCTCTCATACCTTCGAGAGCTTGTTCAAACGGAATGATGCCGGAAACTTTGAAGTATGCAACCATCATAACTGTGTTTGCGCCTTTGCCTCTGAGTCCTGGTTGTTCTTTAATCAATTTTTCAGCATCAACATTGTAGAATTTAATCTTCTTGTCGATGATAGTTTTTTGCATATCTCTTGTAAGGTGAGAGAATGCTTCTTCTTTTGTCCAAGGTGAATTTAGAAGGAATGTGCCGCCTTCTTTGATGCCTTTTAACAAATCATATCTGCCAATATATGCATGTGCTGAGCAAGATACGAAGTCAGGAGCGGTGATAAGGTATGTAGATTTGATTTGCTTGTCGCCAAATCTCAAGTGAGAAACCGTAACACCGAATGATTTTTTAGAGTCATAAGCAAAGTATGCTTGAGCATCTTTGTTGGTGTATTGACCGATAATTTTGATTGAGTTTTTGTTAGCACCAACTGTACCGTCTGAACCTAAGCCCCAGAACATACAGTTTGTTGTGCCTTCAGGTTCGGTAACGATATGTTCGGAATAATCCAAAGATTTGTTAGTTACGTCATCTTCAATACCAACGGTAAAGCCGTGGAAGCCGTTAGCTTCAGAATGTTTGTATATAGCAAGAACCATTGATGGAGTAAATTCTTTTGAAGATAAACCGTAACGTCCGCCGATAACTCTAATATCTTTGTTTTCAAGTGCTGCAACGACATCAAGATAAAGAGGTTCACCGATTGAACCGGGTTCTTTTGTTCTGTCCATTGTAACAATTCTTTTAACTGATTTCGGAAGAGCAGCATTAAATCTCTTAACATCAAAAGGTCTGTATAATCTGACTTTAACCAAACCGTATTTTTTACCTCTTGTAGAATTGAGGTATTCAATGGTTTCTTCTATTGTTTCACAAGCAGAACCCATAGCAACGATTACGTCTGTAGCGTCAGGAGCGCCTACGTAGTCAAATGCATGATATTGTCTGCCTGTAACTTTAGCAACTTTGTCCATATATTCTTCAACTATATCGGGAGTTGCTTCGTAGTATTTGTTAACTGTTTCACGACCTTGGAAGTAAACGTCAGTATTTTGAGCGCCGACTTTACATACAGGAGCTTCCGGTTTAAGAGCTCTTGCTCTGAATTCTTCAATGTATTTGGGTTCAACTAATGAAGCAATGTCTTCATAAGAAATTTCTTCAATTTTGTGAATTTCGTGTGAAGTTCTGAATCCATCAAAGAATTGCAAGAAAGGAACTTTTGCCTTGTATGTTGAAAGGTGAGCAACGAGAGCCAAATCCATTTCTTCTTGAACTGAGTTGGCTGCTAACATTGCATAGCCTGTGTTTCTGCAGCCCATAACGTCTGTATGGTCACCAAAAATAGCGAGTGATTGTGCTGCTAAAGCACGAGCAGAAACGTGAATAACGTGAGGAAGCATTTCTCCTGCAGCTTTGTGCATAACAGGAATCATTAACAACAAGCCTTGAGAAGCTGTGTATGTGGATGTTAATGAGCCTGCAGCCAATGAGCCGTGTAAAGCACCTGCTGCACCTGCTTCTGATTGCATTTCTGATACTGAAACTTCTTTGCCCCAAATGTTTTTCTTGTGTTGGGACGCCCATTCATCAACCCATTCACCCATAGTAGATGACGGCGTGATAGGATAAATTGCGGCAACTTCACTCAAAGCATACGCAACGTGCGCTGCAGCGTAGTTACCGTCTACAGTAATTGTTTTAGCCATAATAACTAATATCCTCCTTTAAATATTCTAGCTCTCAATTGTTATCATGACACTAAATTAACGCAAAAATAACAATTTTGCAAACGGTGAAAAGCTCATTAATTTTTACATAATACTTTTGCTATCAAATGTTACTTTACAAATTGTCTTGAGTATAAAAAGGTATTATTATGATGATTATGAAAAGAATTTTTTCTATATATCTTATATTTTCTTTTTTGATTTTGCCTGCTATGCCTGTTTTGGCGGCAAATATTCCAACCGGTGTAAAGATAAAAAAAGAAAACAACAAATATTGTCTGTATGATAAAAATTCTCAAAAACTCCTCATTCCTTGTGAATATGATGAAATGAAAAAAATCTCCAATGAGGCTGTAAAAGTTAAAAAAAACAATAAAGAGGGGATACTTTATAATAACGGTGATGTTGCTATTCCTGTTCAATATGATGTTGTTTTAATGCGCAAAGAAAAAGATAAGAGCGAACAAAAAAATCCGCAATATTATGGAATAAATAATTCGGCAAAAGTTGTTGAAGCCAAATTAACAAAAGGAACTCAATTTAATTTTTTTGACAAGTACAAAAATTATCCCGAAACAAATTATATTGGAAATTTAAAGTATTTGAGATTGTATGAGCCGTGTTTTATCGGCGATTGCAAATATAAAGATATAAACACAATTGTTTATGAAAAAGAAAAAGATAATTATTTTGTATACACCGCATTTGACTCATGGAATGATAAAAATGAATTCTATTTTCCCGATAAAAAATCGCTTATAGATGTTTCTTATTTTGATTCGGCGATAATATGTTCAAAAGATAAAAAATGGGGTGTTATTACCACGGATGGAAAACAAAAAGTCAGATTTGATTATGACAAAATATTGGCATTTGATGCATATATTGATGAAGAAATTCTTCCCGATACCAATGGTAATACGTATTTAAATGTCAAGTATAATAAAATATCTTTTCCGGTTAAAGATAAATTTATTGGGATTAAAGGAGACAAAATAGATATTGTTGATATTAACGGAAAAATTCTTTATACAGGGAAAAAACCCTCGGTTGATATTGATTTATATTCTCCAGACCTCATATCTCAGATTATTTCACGAAACAATATAAATTCCGTTGTCAGATTCAGCAACTATCCTAAAAACGGAATTATTAAATATGAAGAAAATGGTAAATATGGGCTTATACTTGTCAATAATGGTAAAAATACAAAACTGGATGCCATGTACTCTGATTTTATCTTTCCTGATGATAACACTGTCTTATTCCAACTTTTAGGCATATCGTTTGCTTCTTTAAATAATGTTTTAGCACTAAAAGATAACAGATATTTCTATTTTCCTGTAGATAGTATTGAAAGGTATAATCATAATACAAAAGGAATATCAAGCCATCCGCTTCAGCTGACTGCAAAAATTAAAGAAACAATAACTTTTGACGAATTTGGTGCAAATGTTCAATATGACAGTATTATTATGCCAAATGTTGACTATAATAATCTGAAAAAATATCCGTACGATTCAAGTTCTCTAAATTTAAATCCTAATCTTCCTATAAACATCTCAGATAACAAGGTCGAAACTATAAATGATGCCAAGAAAAGACGACATGGCGAAAGTGCAATGGGGAGATTTATCCTTGTAATTACCGCACCATTTTGGGGCATACCTGTTTTGATTATTATGTGGCTGCATGCGCATGGTTAAAGCGGCTCATCCTTTTTTATAAGTTTTCCGCATTTTGTGCAGGCAAGGTATTCACCAGTACTGTCTATTGGTATAAAAAGATGCTCGCAAGTATCAATATCCTGCGGGGTATATTTTATTTTTTTCTTTTTAGGTTTTAAAAAAATTTTTAATATTTTTTCTATAAAGTACATTTTACTTCTTCTTTTTTAGAGCATTTATTTTTTTGTTTAAATATACCGAAAGATTTTTTAATTCACTGTATTTTATGGAGCGGAATTTGCCTTTTTCCAGCCCTGCAATTGATAAAGTAGCGTGGCTAACTCTTTTTAGTGCCACAACTTCCTTGCCTAACTCTGCCATCATCTTTCTGATTTGTCTGTTATATCCCTGATAAAGGGTTATTTGAAATGTACTTAGTCCGTCCTCAAAGTCCAGTAGTTCAATTTCACCATATGCAATTTTGTTGGGTTCAATTTCAATGCCGTTTTGGAATTTATAAAAATCTCCGTCAGAAAATTTGCCTCTTACTTTAACCTTGTAAACTTTTGCTACCTGTATTTTGGGGTGGGTTAGTTTTTGTAAAAGTTCTCCGTCGTTGGTTAAAATTATTAGTCCCGAAGAAGCCTTGTCCAGTCTGCCTGCCGGATTTAGCAATTTCATTTTCGGGGGCAATAAGTCGTAAATGGTTTTTCTGTTTTTTTCATCCGACTTGGTGGTTATATAGCCCGCAGGCTTATGAAAAAGATAGTATTCTTTTTTGAGTCTTCTCAAAACTTGTCCATCAACTTCAATGGAATCTTTGTCTGATACGCATATACCGGCTTCTGTGACAAGGTTTCCGTTAACCTTGACCTTGCCTTCTTCAATAAGTTTATCTGCCTGCCTTCTTGAGTATTCTGTGCATGAGGCTATGTATTTATTTATTCTTTCTTTGTCCATATTTGTATTATTGCCTAAAAATTGCGTTTTCACAAGCTAATTTAGTTTTTGGCCGATTTTATCCAATAGTTCGTTATTTATTACATCTTGCGCATTTTTTTGACCTTCAAATATCGGTTCAAACGCCTCATTTATAATATCGTTTATTTCTGAGTACTTTGTGCTTATCGGAGTTGTTTGCGAGTTATTGAGTGTTTCAAAAAAGACCTCCGAATTTTTAGGTGGCGGATTGCGGAAAACATTTGAGTTTGCGGTATTTGTGTTGGCTGGAAAAATCAAGCCGCCTTGGGCAAACATTTTTGATGCTTTATCGGAAGAAACATATTCAACAAATTTCCACGCTTCGTTTTTGTGTTTGCTTGAACTTGAAATTGCCCAGCCAGAAGCGTCAAGTCCGACAATTGAGCCCATTTTGCTTTTGGGAAAATTTGCCACATCCCAATTGAAATCAGCATTGTTTTTGTACGTTTGAGAACACCATCTGCCGCATAGATGCATCGCAACTTTGCCCTGTAAAAACAATTGGGAAGTTGTGAGCGATGATTGTTCATCCGCTTTGGGTGCAACATGGTGCTTGTTTCTTAGGTCGGAATAAAATTGCAAGGCTTCTATTGATTGTTTTTCGCCGAGAATAATGTTTTTTTCGTCCGATGATATTATTCCTCCGCCGTTTGACAGTAAAAACGGAAGCCAATATATTGAGTTTCTTTCAAAACCAAAGCCGAATATTTCGGGTTTTCCGTCATCGTCGAAATCTTTAGTTAATAATTGTGCTGTTTCAAGAAAACTGTCAAGAGACCAGTTCTGTGCAGGATAAGGTACGTTGTATTTTTTAAAAATATCAGCATTATAATAAATAACCATATTGGATACATCACGGGGAATAGCGTATATCGTTCCGTTGAAAGAAAGCGTATCTAGCGCTTTTGCGTAAAATTGTTCTTTTTTGCTACCGATATAGCTGTTTAACGGTTCAAACTTTTCGGCTTTTATGTATATTCTGGCATTTAAATCGTTTACAAACATTACATCGGGCGCAAGGTCAGAGGCAATTAAAAGATGTAATTTCTGGAAATAATTATCCGGAATGTGAACCAATTTGATTTTGATATCGGGGTTTTCTTTTTCAAAAGAAGATATAACTTCTTGAAGCGTGGCTATTTCAGAACGTGAACCCCATGTTGAAAATCTTATTTCCGTGGCCGTTTCTTTTCCGTTTTGGCAGCCTGATATAAATAGCAATAACGTAAATATTAAAGCAACAAGTTTTCTCATTATAGTGTCAATATATTTTTAACATTGTCTTTGCTAACACTCACCAACGCTCTCCAAGAACCTACTTTGGTAATGTAGATATCATCATTGGCTCTTTTTTCATTATGTTTAAGTATGATTTTATTTGAGGATGGAGCGCTTTCAAATTTTTCTACAACAAAGACATTTTCTCCGATAATTGCGACAAGAGAATACTCTCCTTTGTGACGCAATAAATATATTGATTTGTTTTTTGTGAAATCTTTTTTGTCAAGAACTATTGGTTCATTATCGTCATTTGTTTCAGCGGATGCTTGCGCCGAGGGTGTCGATATTGGGAGTGCTTCTTCCGGTTCAATATCTTCAACGAAAAAGTCCTCTGAACTTTGATTTGCAGCAACAGATTCATCGCTGTCAGAGAAGAAGCTGCCTGTATTGATGTCATCAGATGGCGTTTCATACGGTGAGGTTTCTTCTTCGACATCCTGTATGTATTCATTGCGTTTGTATAGGTATTCCGGTTTGGGTTCAAATATGTGGGCGGCAAGAATTTCTTCTTTTGTTATTGGTGTGTTATCAACAGGTTCTTCCTTAATAGGTTCAGGTGCTCTCTGAACTGTTTCGGGTTCTTCTTGAATTGTTTCCGCCGTTTCTTGAATTGGTTCGGGTTCTTCTTGTGCTGCTTCAAATTCGTTCGTTGTTTCTTCTGCTTCAACTGTTTCTTGTGGCTCTTCAAGGTTTTCCTTGAAACTTTCAAGAGCATCAGTTGTATCTGCGCCTGAGGCAATATCTTCTTCGTCATTTAGCGCAAAATCGTTTAAGTCAATATCATCAATATCATCAATAGCGCCCTGTGTGTCTTCGACGGGTTCAGCGTCTTCATATATTTGTTCATCGCCGGCCATCATTCCCGTAAAGCCGAGTTCTTCAAACGGCGAGACTTCTTCCGGTATGTTTTCTGTGCTTTCTTCGTTTTGCGGCTGCTCTTGGGTATTTTGAGCGGCAGCTGCCGTAAAGTCAAATGTTTTGCCAGAAATTACTCCGCTGCTTGAAATGTGCTGTACTTCAGCAAGAGTAAAATCATTTTCTTCATGTTGTGACTGAACATCCTCTATCGGCGGTTCTGGCGCCGTTTCTTCCGGCTGTGTTATGTTCCCCGATATAATGTCATCAAACGATGCCGCTGCTGGTTCATCCTGAGGCTCTATGCTTTCTTGTATGTCATCAAGTATCTCATCAAGCATATCATCAGATTCAACAAGTTCTATATGGCTATCACTATTAAGTTCATCCGTTGTTTCGTTGGTGATTTCCGATATGTTGTCAGATTCAAACGCTTTATCAAGTTCTTCCGTCGAAATCAGCTGTTCAATGTCATCCGAAGATGCAATATCGCTGAATGTATTTGCCTCAAGTTCGTCTTCGGATTTTTCTTCATAGTCAAAATCCGCTACCAAATCCTCTGTATTTTGTTCAATCGGTGTATCTTCAAATGTTTCACTGGCGTTATCAATTATTGATTCCGATATTTCATTTAAGGCATTTTCGCTACCAAGAATATCTGAAACAATTTCGTCCGCAGAAGGCATAAGTTGTTGGGTTTCGTCGGATTCTTGTATTGGCTCAATGGAGTTTTCTCCCTCACTATATGGCGGAATATTTTCGTCATTAACAGGTTCATTCTCTGTAAATGCTAATATTTCTTCCTGACTTTCAGGTTGAATATTATCGGGCGACTCAATATATGTTGTAATATCTTCGTCTGCAGCCGCTATTTCGCTTTCCTCACTGACTATATCATTTGTGTCGTCAAGGGTGTCAACTTGTTCAGCCGATACTTCGGTATGTTCTAATTCATTTTCTTCTGCTTGTTGTTCAAAATCTTCTGCCGTTATTTCTTGTTCGGGAACGACTTCTTCAATTGGTTCTGCTTGTTGTTCAAAATCTTCTGCAGTTATTTCCTGTTCGGGAACGACTTCTTCAATTGGTTCTGCTTGTTGCTCAAAGTCTTCTGCAGTTATTTCCTGTTCGGGAGCGACTTCTTCGATTGGCTCTGCTTGTTGTTCAAAGTCTTCTGCCGTTATTTCTTCCTCGGGAATGACTTCTTCAATAGGTTCTGCTGAATTTTCATTGCTGTTTTCGTATGTGCTTCCATCGTCTGCTGTGGGGGTGTCATCCCATGGCTCAGCACTATCTTGAGTATCTGTAGATATATCGTTTTCTTCTGTTTGCACAGAACTTTCAAATATACCTGTCAACAGTTCTTCTTTTTCGGATTCAACCTTTGCCTCAATTTCCTCAAAAGTCATGTCCTCGTTTTGTACGTCTGTTGCCGGATTTTCTGCTTCTGGTTGTCCGTCTTGAGAATATGTGTATTCTTCCAATGCTACATCAGCATGCCTTTTGCGCATAAGCCTTGAATATAGAGCAAATGCAAGATATGCTATTCCCAAAATAAGGATGCCCGATATAACAACGATAACAATTATGTTACCTTTGGGAATATCAGACAGGCTTTCCTTTACTACTATCGACAAATTGTGTTTGGTTACAATTATAATTCTTGTATAGCCGGAATTTTTGGCCGATTTGTACGGTATAAAATCAACCGTAACTGAGTCAATATCATCTGCTACGGAGGATACATCAATATATCTGTTTCCGTCATATTTTGTGGCGGGAAGTGATACGAAGTAAGTATTTTTTGTCTTTTCAAATAGTAATGGTGGAGTCGGGAATTTCTTGTCAGCAACGATATTGGTCACAAATTGACCGTTCGGTTGCTTGGTGATGCTGACTGATTTAAGCACGATAATTCCATCGTTCTCATCTGCATGTGCAGGCATAAATATCAGAAAAATAAACGCCAAAAGCAATAATAATATATGTTTTAATCTAATCTTACCCAATTTTGTGACTCATACTCTCTCACTGAATATATTTTAACATTTACATGTAAAAATGTGAATATTATTAAGAAAGAAAAAGCAGGGCTGTTAACCCTGCTTTAAATATTTGTTTATATTTGATTAACCGCAACAGCAGCAGCATTCTTTTTTGTAAAGAATAGCAGCTTGTGCTGCAGCCAGTCTTGCTTGCGGAACTCTGTACGGAGAACAAGATACATAGTTCAAACCGATTTTGTGTGCATATTTTACAGAATCGGGATCTCCGCCGTGTTCGCCGCAAATACCGCCAACGAGTTGAGAATTAACTTCTCTACCTTCATCAATTGACATTTCAATCAATCTTCCAACACCGTTGAAGTCAAGTGTTACGAACGGATTCCAAGGAAGAATTTTTTGGTCTACATAATTCTTTAAGAATTTGCCTTCAGCATCATCTCTTGAATAACCGAATGTCATTTGTGTAAGGTCGTTTGTACCGTAAGAGAAGAACTCAGCTTCTGTCGCAATTTCTTTTGCCGTAAGAGCAGCACGAGGAATTTCAATCATAGTACCGAATTTATAATCAATTCTGATACCTTTTTCATTCATTACTTGTTCTGCAACGGCTAATAAAGTAGCTTTTGCTGTTTTTAATTCGTTAATATGACCGATTAAAGGAATCATAATCCAAGGTTGAATTTTGTGTCCTTCTTTTGCCAAATCGCAGCATGCTTCAAAAATTGCTCTGACTTGCATTTCGTTGATTTCGGGATATGTCAAACCGAGTCTGCAACCTCTCAAGCCCATCATCGGGTTGGATTCAGACAAGTTTTCAACGATTTCGAGCATTTTTTCATCTTCTGCATAATCTTGTCCGAGAGCTTTTTTAGTTGCAACTTTTTCAACTAATTCTATCTTGGAAGGCAAGAATTCATGAAGCGGCGGATCTAACAAACGTACTGTTAACGGTTTGTCGCCTAATGCTTTGAACATTGCGTAGAAGTCTGAATATTGCATTGGTAACAAGTGAGAAAGAGCTTCTTTTCTTGCTTCGGTTGTTCCTGCAATAATCATTTTTTGAACCCAAGGAAGTCTGTCCGGATCCATAAACATGTGTTCCGTTCTGCAAAGACCAACACCTTCTGCGCCAAATTTGATGGCATTTTCAATATCTTTAGGAGTATCTGCGTTAGCTTCAACTTTAAGTTCTTTAATTTCATTTACCCAATTGAAGAATGTTTCAAAGTCAGCATCTATACCTGCTTCAACGAGTTCAATAGCGCCTTCCATAACTTCACCTGTTCCGCCATCCAATGAAATAATATCATTTTTGTGGAATACGGTACCGTCAGCGCAAGTAATTGTTTCGTTAGCGAGGTCGATTTTCAAATCTTCACAACCTGAAACGCAGGGTTTGCCCATACCTTTTGCAACAACTGCTGCGTGAGATGTAGCACCGCCTCTAAGTGTAAGAACACCTTGAGAAACTGCCATACCGTGAATATCATCAGGGCAGGTTTCAATTCTTACAAGAATAACTTTTTCGCCTGCTTCGCCTCTTTGTGCTGCTTCTTCGGTATCAAATACGATTTTACCTACTGCTGCACCCGGGGATGCGTTTACGCCCTTAGAAACTTTGTGTGAGTGTTTAACTTTGTCCGGATTGAAGCAAGGAAGAAGTACTTGGTAAACTGAATACGGGTCAACTTGCATAATAGCTTCTTCTTTTGTGATAATACCTTCGTTATACATGTCAACAGCAATTTTGATAGCAGCTTTTGCTGTTCTTTTACCGTTTCTTGTTTGAAGAATCCAGAGTTTGCCTCTTTCAACCGTAAATTCCATATCTTGAACGTCGTGATAGCCTCTTTCGAGTTGTTTTGCGATATTTACATATTGTTCGTAGATATCTGGCATATCTGTTTCAAGTTCGGAAATTTGTTTTGGAGTTCTGATACCTGCAACAACGTCTTCGCCTTGTGCGTTAACGAGGTATTCGCCGTAGAATTTGTTTTCGCCGGTTGCAGGGTTTCTTGTGAATGAAACGCCTGTAGCGCAGTCGTTACCCATGTTGCCAAATACCATTGTTTGAACGTTTACTGCGGTACCAAAGTTGTGGTCAATTTTGTTCATGTTTCTGTATGCAACAGCACGGGGAATATTCCAAGAACGGAATACTGCTTCAATAGCTTCTTGTAATTGAACAAACGGATCTTGAGGAAATTCTTTGCCTGTAACTTCTTTGATTTTTTGTTTGTAAACAGGAATTAAAGATTTCCAACCTTCAGCAGAGATTTGTGTGTCTTCCGTAACACCTTCTCTTGCTTTAACTTTTTCAACTTCTGATTCGAAGTATTTTTGTCTGTCCATTTCCCAAGCTACAGAACCGAACATTGTTAAAAATCTTCTGTATGAGTCATAGCAGAAACGAGGATTGTTGGTTAACTTAACCATTGCTTCAACAGTTTCGTCATTTAAGCCAAGGTTAAGAATAGTTTCCATCATACCCGGCATAGAAACTCTTGCACCGGAACGAACCGAAACCAACAACGGGTTTGTTGTGTCACCGAATTTTTTACCTGCTTGAGCTTCAACTGTCTTTAAAGCTTCTTTTACTTCATCCATCAAACCGGCAGGCATTCTGTTGCCATTGTTGATGTAATCCATACAAGTTTCTGTTGTGATTGTGAGTCCCGGAGGAACAGGAAGACCAAGGTTAGTCATTTCTGCAAGGTTAGCACCTTTTCCGCCAAGGAGAGCACGCATATCGGCATTTCCTTCTTTGAAAAGCCAAACTCTTTTTTCTGTCATAATTAAATCTCCTTTAATCTACGCCCATATTTATATCATGAACATAAAGTAAGGACAAGGGATTTTGTGCATTAAGAATTATTTTTTGCTTGATATGTTATAATTTTATAAAAGGAGTGTTTATTATGGAAAAATCGAGAGTTGAAAATGCTGACAATTTACATAATTCGGGTATGAATTGTGCACAAGCTGTGGTTTGTAATTATTGCGATTTATTCGGTGTTGATAAAAAAACAGCTTTTCGGATGGCAGAGGCTTTTGGCGCAGGTATGGGTTCAATGGAATATACATGTGGCGCTCTGTCAGGGTTGTTGATGCTTTTGGGGCTGAAAAATTCAAGCGGCAGCACTGAAAACCTTACAAAATCAGCTACTTATAAACTTGCAAAAGAACTTATAAATCAATTTAAAGAGAAGAATGGCTCTGTTATCTGTTCAGAATTAAAAGGACTAAAAACAGGCAAAGTTCTTCGTCCTTGTGCAGGATGTATAGCAGATGCGTGCGATATTTTTGAGAGGTTATTGAAAGAAGAAACTGCTACTGAAATTATGCAGTAATAAATGGTGAATTTTCTCTTGCAATAATTGCATTAGGGGCTTCTTTTTCAATCAGATTCTTTATGATGGGCAGGACAATTCTTTCTGTTTCAAAGTGTCCTGCATCAATAACAACCTTGTTTCTAACTTCTATTGCGGAGTGGTATTTTATATCTCCTGTAACAAAAACGTCAACATCAGCAGTATTTATAAATTCACTACCGCTACCAGAGCATACTCCGACGGTTTTTATTGTTTGTATATTATTGGGGTTAATAAGCCTTATATTTTGTGTATTTAATGACAATTTTAATTTCAAAATAAAATCATCGAGGCTTATTCCCTTGGGGTAGGAACCAGTTCTTACATAATCATTTACGACTTTTACATTTTTTACACCCAATGATTTTATCAGTACATCATTTACTCCGCCTTTTGCCTTATCAAGGTTGGTATGAGCACTGTAAATTTGAATTTCATGTTTAACGGCTTCTACCAATATTTTTTGTGAAACATTATCTGCCGATATGGTTTTAAATTCATTAAAAAACAACGGATGATGCGCAATAATAAGATTGCATTTTTGCTTTATTGCCTGCTCAATAACATTTTGGGTGACAGACAGACACAACATAACGTTTACAGCTTCATTTGTGCCGAGATTTATCTGCCATCCGGAATTGTCCCACTGTTCCGCTAGTTCTGACGGAGCGAAAGCTTCTAGTATTGAAATAATTTTGTTTACGTTTACCATATCAACCCCTGTTTACTTACTCTATAATGATACTATTTTATCTTGTTTTTAACAACAATATCATTGTTGTGCACAAACTTTCTTTTTGTTATAAAATATTGTATCAAGAGACAGAGGTGAGATATGGCAAAGATTATTTTAGCGCAAATTGATTCTACGATTGGCAGATTAGAAGCCAATAAAGAGAAAATCATTACTCTTATTGATGAGGCAAAAAACGATAACGCTGATGCGATTATATTTCCTCAATACTCATTGACGAGTACTCCTTGCGGAGATATTTTTAAAAGGCATAATTGCCTTTTTAATATTCAATCAAATGCAATAGAGGAGATAAAACAGGCTGCAAAAGGTATTACCGTAATATTGGGAGTTGTTGGCGAAGATTATTTGAGCAAAATTATGATAATTAATAACCAGACAATTCTTTCTGCTGATGAAGTTGTGATTGCCGGCGAAACCTATAAAGTTATTTCGGGAGAATACGATGCATTAAATTCTTCCACGGATGCAAATATTATTCATGTTTCATCTTCATCGTCAAGGTGCGGTAAGGAATTTTTAAAAGATGAATTTATTTCGTCTGCGGCAAAAAACAATGCCATAAATTACATATATGTAAATTCAGTGGGATATTCCGACAATAGAGTATATGACGGTGCATCCAGAATTTATGATAAAAATGGTAATCTTACGGCAAGGGCTAAGAGCTTTGAAGAAGATTATTTGATTACTGACAATTTCGGTGGCAGGATAGAACCGATTCCTGCGGGTGCACACTGCAAAGTTTCGGAAAGTTTTGATATGAATTATGAAAATGATTTGGACAGACTATACAAGGAGTTGATTTGCGGCATAAAAGGGTATTTTTCTAAAAACGGTTTTACTAAAGCAGTTTTAGGTCTTTCGGGCGGGTTAGATTCAACAATATGTGCTGTGCTTTTGGTTGATGCTCTCGGCAAAGATAATGTTGTCGGAATATCAATGCCGACAAGAATTTCATCTCAAGGAAGTAAAGATGATGCTAAAGAACTTGCAAATAACCTCGGAATTACTTATATCGAATCACCTATTGCAAATGAGGTGGAAGTTTTTAAATCGGAATTAAATAAAGTGTTTGAAAAGGTTTGTGCTGATAAATATAATGCGTCAACGACTTTTGAAAATATTCAAGCAAGAACAAGAGCTACGCTTTTATGGAGTATTTCAAACGAATATAGGGGAATGCTCCCTATTGCAACAAGCGACAAGTCTGAAGGGTACATAGGATATGCCACAACTAACGGCGATATGTCGGGAGGCTTTGCTCCAATCAGTGATGTTACTAAAACAAAGCTCTTTGCTCTTGGTGATTATTTGAACAAAAACAGGGCTGAAAAAAACGCAATTCCTCAAAATGTTTTGGAAAAGCCTCCGGGTGCCGAGCTTAAATTTGATAAAGAAAAAGGTCGAACAGTTACGGCGGAAGAAGATAATATGCCGTATCCTTTTTTGGATGAAGCGGTTTTCTATATAGAAAAATTTGGCTATGGTTATGATGAACTTATGGCGCAGAAGTTTTTCTACGAAACAAACCACAATATTTCGCTTTCTCAAAAAGAAGAATGGCTTAAAAAGTTTTATAATAAACACGAAAAAGCAGTATTCAAATGGCACTTAATGCCGCCCGGAATAATCACGGAATTCTCCACGATTAACCAGTCCGAGTATTACCACCCTATAGTATAGCTATATACGAATTGTTTTTCCGGCAGTTTTAAGTTTTTCTTCAAGCATGCTCAATAAGGGAACGAACAGCTTATTTTTTAACGGCAGTAGCAGTGTATTATCTACAAATAAAGCCGCATTATATCTGCTAAATCTTTCCAAGGTCCCGTATGTTCCTACTTTTGGTGTGCAGAAAGATAGTTTCGTCGTTCGGTTAATTTTTGCAAGCGTTTTTTCATGTTTGTCAAAAATGCCTTCGGCAAGTGCAGTATTTGTAATTTTAATTGCTCGTCTGAAGTCACTATAGTTGCCGTTTTGGGCTATATTTTCAAGCGCTCGGGCATATTCTCTTTCTCTTGAAAATATGGGAGTTGAATATTTTTGGGGGCCGGGAGCGTATGCGTCGAGTTTTTCCCTAAAGTTGTAAGGGTTCTCGTATTGATAGTAATAGCCGTTATCTCTCTGTACTATCTCGTAACGAGGATGTAACAGAATATCCGCTATGGTATCAACGCTCTTTGCCGTACTCCTTGCCTTCTCAACGGCTGCTGCCTTTCGTACCCTCTGCAGCATTGATTTATTCATCAGTCCTAAGCCTTCTAACTGTTCAATGTAACTGCTATGAATATTTGATGTTACTGCAGCAATATGTGCAGGCGTAATTTTTTGTTTCTGTACCCGTTGACCTCTAAAGTTGCTGTTTACGTCTGAAATTGAATTTACTAACATTTTATTTCCCTCTGTATGCGTTAGGCAATATACCTTGATGGATGTGATTCTGCCTTTTTGTTATCCTTAAATAAATAATACCCCCAAGTACCCAAAGCGACAAGTCCCACTATTGTTCCCAAAACTCGTTTGTTTAGGAATTTTGAAGAACTTCCAAATGAGTCAAAGCCACTAGCGGATAGGTTATTGGTTCTGCCAAGAGCTTCGCCCAAGCGTCCGTTGGATGTAATTTTGGGCATAAAGTCGTAGTTAAATAATGTGGTTCTAAATCTTTCGCATTTTCCTTTAAAGAAGAAATTTTCATATATTTCTGCGGAAGAGAGTTTTTCGGGGTGGAATGCGTTGTTATCTCGCCAACCTACTTTTGCAAGCATTCCATTTTTCATCATTGTTGCTTTTTCGGCGGGAGTTAGGGATACTTTTTTGAGCATTGCTTCCGTAACATCTCTTGCAATCAGCCTGTCTGTGGCTTTTTTGTATTCAAGTCTTAATTCTTCCGATTCTTTCAATGCCTTTTCAACCAGTTTTTCTATGGTTTTTTCATCAAAGCTGACTATGGAACTTCCGCTTTTTACTTTTGCAAGTTCAAATTCCGCTTTGAATTTTGCACTGAGTTCGGTTTTAAATTTTGCGTATTGTGCATCTTGTGCAATAACGTCAGCCTCAGACATAAACGAGTGAGCTTTTGTTTTAAAGCTTGTTGCAGTTGCGGCATTTTCAGACGGATCGATGTTTTTCTGAGCCATACCTTGTAAGCCTGTAACAATCGGGGTTGTACCAAATTTCATTGCTTCAAGGTCTGTTAATTCGCAAGGTGCAAATCTGGACGGAAGAACAGCTGCATCACCTGCGCTCGCAAGAACGGTGTTTGGCGCAAAGCCGTCCATAAATACGACTCGTCCTTTTAAGTCGGCATCAGCCATAAATTGTGCCATTTTTATTCTCACCACTTGTTCTGCGGGCATATCTTTTAACGGACCGCCTAAAACTAGTACCGAATTTTTAGATTCGTCACGGTGATTTTTTACAAAGTCTTTGAATGCGTCCATAACGATATCAAGCCCTTTTTGGTCATCAGCTCTACCCCAGGAAACGAACAAGTCAACGTGCTCACCTCTTTTTAGTTGCTCTATCCATTTGCGGTCAATGTTGCCGATAATGTTTGTATCGTCTATTGCTTTTCCTATGGCATATTTGGGATCAACTCCTTCTTGAAGTCGTCTAAACAGATTAAATTTATTTTTGTCTTTTATTTGTTGTATTTTTTCAAGCGCCGCAGAGTCACCCATTGTGCTGAACCATTCGGGATCGTATGTTTCAAACGGTCTGTGAATATTTCCTAAATTGTCTGTTACTTCTGCGGCATAAAATGGCAATCCCGGGGCTTTTCTCGGATCAATGTTCGGATCACTCAAGCCGTTGACAATGCCCCTGAATTTATTTAATTCTTGAAGCTTCTTCAGCGGTTCCGCCAGACCGTTTGTTACGGCAGGGTTGTTCACAACGCTGTCGGCATAGCCCTCAGATACGGTTGCAATACCGAGAAGGTTATTTTGTGCTGCGTAGCTTATGGGAATCATGCTCGCCGTTACTGCTTTTGTCGATTTTTGCACTGCTTTTAACGGTTCGCTTCCGACAAGTTTTTCTGGTATGGGATTGAAAAATTGTGCAAAGTATTTTTCTTCATTGCCGTCTCTTATTGCTTTTAAATACTCTGTATCTTCCCATACCGCTTTTATTTGGTCGTTGGTTGCAAAGTTGTGGAACAATGTTTTGAATGATGTCGGACCTTGATATGTTCCATCACCGAGGTTGTGTTGAATATAAAATATTTTTGCATCATCCCAGAACGAATTTCTTCCGAGTTGAATTTGTCTTGAGACGTATTCGGGGAATGTAGCCGTTTGGGCATCGTTTAAAACAATAAATTCAGAATTGATACCGTGCTTTTCGAGATGCGGAAATAGTTCGCTCATTGCTTTCATTGCTTTAGCGTAGGCTTCTCCGCCGTCAGCCATTGTTCTTATTTGATTTTTGGACGAATAAGAGCCGTCTTTATAGGGTTTAACCATTCTCGCCGTTTCGTCAGCAAAGTGCAAAATGGTGTTTGTGCCTTTTATTCTGTATGCACCGATGCTTTCTTTTTTGCCGCCCCAGTCCATGGTTGTTCTTGTGAGTTCTTCAAGCTCCCATTTTTTCTTTGCATCGGCTGCGTCAATTGAGACTTTTTTTAGATTGTCGGATGTTAAAAAGAGTCCGCCTTTTTCATCTCTTACAACTTCGACATTCTTTAATAATTCTCCATCTGTGTCACGGAAGCGCATTCCGTTGTAATACGGAATGTGTAAAAACGTTACACTGCCATTCGGAAAAACCTTTCCGGTATGGTAGTCTGCCAATACTGTAGATACACCGCCCTCTTTAAAATATGGGCCGGCTTCTGCAGCAATAATGCTGATTTGATTTTTTATTTTCCCTGCGAAAGAGATTAGTGCGTACGGTTGGTTTGTATTCGCAACACTACGCTCAGAAACAGTCTGCACTTGCGTATTATGGCTGACTTGATTGACTCTAATCGGGTTAAAAGTGACCTTCATTAAGCATGCTCCTTTTAATTTTGGGAATAGTTTCTGTGTATAGTTAATCGTCTAAATAAAAAATTTGTCATTGCTTTGTAAAAAAATTACAAAAATTCACACTGTTTGAGAAAACACTTCCATGATACTACCATAATAGTAACAATGAATCAACTTTGTAATATTGCGTTTTTGGGGGATGTTTTTCTCAAAAAAAGAGCCACAAAATTTTGTGACTCTTTTCTTGTTATGTTTTGTTCAATTAGAACTTGAATAACAAACCACCTTGGATTGATACACCGGTTCTGCCGCCGTTTCTCATAACAGCTTCTGCATAACCTGTAAATCTTTCGCCGAGGTTCTTTCTTAAACCTGCACCGTATTCAACGTATGAACGTAATTTCAAATCAGGAATACCGATATCGTTTACGTTAGCAACAGTTTTTGCAATACATGGCCAAGTGTAATCAAATAACAAGTACGGTTCCCAACCGCCATAGTTACCTACTAACTTGAAGCCCGGTGCGATTTGAAGTGTATTTGTGCCTTTCAGGTTAATACGTTGACCTCTGTGGTTGTGTCTGTCAACACCGCTTATGTAGATGTAAGACATTGTCATCATAGGTTGGAATAACCAGTGTTTACCCAAGCCTACGTTGTAACCGATTCTGCCTGATGCACCAACATCAAACAAACCATAGTTCATGTCTCTGTTTAAACCGCTCTTGTCGTGGGTTTGTACTGCAGAACCACCCAACATTACAACACCGCCGGAGAAGAAGTTTTTGTGGTATAAGTTAGCCATATATCCGGCAGTACCGCCATTTTGATAGTTTCTGAAATCATCATAGTGTTGAGTAGAACCTTGGTAGCCAACGAATACCGTGTTAATCAAATCCCAACCGTTTCTGAGGGTTGCAACAGGAGCTTCATATCCCAAAATAGTGCTATAAGCCTTGTTGTGGTATCTGTGATATCCTTTAGGATTGATTTTTTCAATTGTGAAGTTCGGTTTCATCCATGCGCTACCACCGTCTTCTTGGTTTACATAAGGTGTGTAACCGTTATCGATTCTTCTGTCATCAAGCACATCAGGATCTCCGGCATACAAGTTTGTTTTGTTCTTTTGATTGAAGTATCTTGTTTCTGCGATTTCATCAACTCTGTGGAGCATATTGTTGAATAAATCGAGTTGACCTGCCAATCTAGCATTTACTGCAACCTGCGGTGCAACAAGAGGTGCGTGAATGTCGCCTCTGTCGAATGTCAAACCGCCTTTGCCGCCTGAAATTGTATAATCATAAATTTCTCCGTCAACTTTCTTTTGTGTTGAATCAACATCAGCTCCATCAGCGATTTTGTAGAAGATTGAATCTTTGTTGGATGAACCTTTGATGTTCATATCTGTAATCAACAAATTACCTTCTGCGGTTTCACCTTCAGGAAGAACAAATCTATCTGATTTTTCTGATTTTAAGCTCAAGTCGATAGTCATTTTAGCAGGATTATCAGGAGTTGTGCCGCTCAAATCAAGTGAATTAGCGTGGACAGGAATTATTTTTCCGTTCTTCATTGCCGTTAATGTTCCGCCGTTAAGTTTGTAATCGCCATTTTGGAACGGAACTGATTCAGGTTTCGTGAAGTATGCATTACCTGATTCTATGCTGAATGAACCTGCGTAACCTGACATGTCATTGTAGTATTTTACGTTACCGTTTTGAACAATACTGTTCGGTCCTGTAGTTTCGTCACTCGCAATCTTATCCTTGAATATGATTGATGAACCGTTTTCTGTTGTAAGGTTCAAAGTAGATGCATTTTCGAGGAATACTGCATTTGAATCATAAGATTCAATAACGTGTCTGCCTTCAACTATATTACCAGCATCGTCTCTTGTGTAGTAAATTGTGTGTCCGCAATGAGGATCAAGCATTTGTGTATCAGGGTCCGTAACTGTTGTAGAATATACAACATCTTGTTTGTTACCGCTGAATTTCGTTGCTTTGGCAGGATTGTTTGCTGTAATGTTGATAATTGCATTGTTGCCGTAGATAGCACCACCTTTGCCTTCTGCAACGTTGCCGCCGAATGTTTGCGAACCGGTGAATGAAATTTCACTGTCGGTTGCTGAATAAGCACCACCATTTCCTGTTGCAACGTTATCTACAAATGTGTAATCTCCGTTGTATGTTGCTTCGTTATTAACTGAAGCAATTGCACCACCATTTCCGAACGCTTCGTTGTAGTCAAATGCGAAAGTCGAATTAGCATCGCCGAGAACCAGTGTTGCAGAGTTATTGTAGATAGCACCACCATCACCGGTTGTTGCTGCATAAGTCTTTGTTGCATCTGATAATATTGAAGCATCCTTTGCGATGTTGCGTTTAAACAATCCGTTGCCTGCAATAGTAAGTGTTGCATTGTCGTTGTTGTTTATTGCACCACCGTTTCCGTATGCAACGTTGTTTTCAAATGCGGTATATGTGCCGTCTGTAGTGTCGGTTGCGGCTGTACCTATGGTAATAACAGATGTATTGCCCGAGTTGTAAATTGCGCCACCTTCAGCAGATGAGTTTTCAGAGAATGCATTGTTAGACGGTAAATTTAACAACGCTGAATTTGTATTGTATATAGCGCCGCCTTGACCGGAAATTACGAGTTCTCCGCTTACCGGATCAGCTGTTTCTTTTGTTGCATGGTTTGCGGAAAATACTGTTGCGCTGGGTACAGAAACTAATGAATCACCTGTATTGTAAATTGCGCCACCTGCATCATTTGCACTGTTGCCAGAGAATATAACCGCAGTATTTTCTCCACCAAGGAAGATGTTTCCGCCATTATTGTATAATGCACCGCCTGATGAATTTGCTGTGTTACCGGTAAATTCAACACCTGTACTTGCTTCACCAAAAGTGATATTTCCTGCATTGTTGTATATAGCACCGCCGTTAACACCAGCTACGTTTTCCGTGAATGAGTGTGTTTTTTCTTGGGTATTTGAGCCAAGAGTTACATCAGATGCATCGTTGTAGATTGCACCGCCGGCTTCTGTAGCTTCGTTTGATTTAAATACGTTGTTGGCGGTCAGATTTGCAGCTGCGCCTGCTGTGTTATATAAAGCACCACCATTAACGCCTGCAGTGTTAGAATCAAATGTTATCGTAATATCTGCACCGCTCGATTCATCTACGTTAAGTGATGAACCTGCACCGCTGTTGTATACAGCACCACCGTTAAGCTCTGCATCATTTGATTTGAATGTAGTGTTAACTCCTGAGAATGAACCCAAGTTTACGGTTGCTGGAGCAGCTGCGCTATCAGATAAGATTTGTATTGCTGCACCGTTACCGCTATTGTTGTATCTGCCTGCGGAGTTTTGACTCAAACCGTTTTGGATGGTGAAACCGTTTATGTTCATTGTTCTTGCGATTTCATCACCTGTTGTGTCAACAATGAAGAGTTGTGAACGGTCTGTAGAACTTGATTTTGTACCTTCCAAGATACCAGTACCGGAAATGGTGGCAATGTTGTCTATGCCTGCTCTTGCTTCCATGTTAGGAAGGCTGAGTCCGGATACGTTATCGTTGTTAAGAATTGCGTATGTGGAGTGTTCAGGGTCATCTGTAGCGTATGATCTGTCTCCTTGCATTGTGAGAAGGTCCATCAATAAGTTTGAACCGATATCGTAGTTTGTAATTCTTATTGTGTTCGGTAAATAACTTCCTCTTGTGTCTTCAATTCCCGATGTTGAGTCATCAGGACTGATATAGCTGTAGTAAACATTGTTTTCACCAATCGTAACGACTTTGTAGTAGTCAATCAGGTATTCGCCCGGGTGTTCTGGATCTTCTGTTTCAACAACTATAGTGTCGAGTAATGACTTATCAAGAGTATCTCCATTGCTATCTGTGATAATACTTGCGTATTTTACAAACGGACTTTGTTTTGCAATTGCAGCTGCAGAGCTAGCAATTTCAAAATCCATAGTTCCTGTATCAGTAACATTTGTAATTTTTATCGTGTCTGCTGTTTTTGTTGTAGGATCAAAGTCCATAAGCCATTTTGCGGGGTTTCCGCCCAAGCCAGGATCTTGAATATCTAAGCTGCTTACATTTATATCGTGGACACCGTCTCCTGATGTATTAAATGTTGAGTTTGCATCAATTCTTGTTGCACCCAAGTTTGCATTATCATTTGTAACTTGAACACTTGCATTACCAGATGTTCTAAGACCTGAGAGATTAATGTTACCTGTTCCTTGTAATCTTAATATATCACCGTCATCAAGTGTTGTTAATGTTGTTTTGTTAATTGTTGCATCTGAAGCAGCATCAAGTACTAGGTTTGGATTCAATGTGCCTGACATGTCGTCAATATTAGCAAAGTTTACTGTGCCGTTAGCTGATTTTAATGTGAATTCGCTTCCGTCGATAACCAAGTTTGTGAAGTTTAAGTTACCATCGGTATTGAGGGTGTTAGGACCATTTTGGTTGATATTTGTAACATTAACAGTACCGTTGGTTGTTATTCCGTTTGTAGCACCAGAAGCCATATTCAAATTTGTTGCTGAATAGTTTCCGTTGAGTTTTACGGTTGATTCATCTGCTAGATATTCGATTTTGTCAAGCGAAATTGTTCCTGTTGTCGTATTGTTGACTATGTTTTCAGTTGAGTTTACGTAAAGATTGTCAATATCCGTAGCACCTGTACCCGTAGCTGATATATTAACAGTTGCATCTTTTGTGCCTGAAGAACCGTTCATAACCAGATTTTCAATATTGATGTTTCCGTTAGTGGTTGCTAGATTTAAAGTAGCGCCTTCACCAAGTCCGGTAGCAGCACCTCCGTCACCAATATTAACTGATGTTGTTCCCGATGTACTCCTTAGAGTGAATTCTTTTCCGGATTCAACATTTATTCTGTTAAGGTTAGTAGTACCGCCTGTGGTTATTTCGTTTCCTGTTTTTGTAATATTTGTTCCGCTTGTTGCGGTTACATCAGAAACGGCAACTTTGGCATTATCTTCACCAAATGTGATGGATGCAATTTGATTTGTTTGTCCTGCAGTTCCGCCAATGATGTTGTTGTCGCCTTTAACATTAACTGTGCCGTTTATTGTAGCTTTGTTGAGGTTTAATGTACCGTATCCATTCAAATCAACAGATGTACCTCTCATTGAAGCACCTGTATTTGCCCCATCAAGGGTTAATACTGTTCTATCTCCTGAACTGCCGGTTTTGAGAGATGCCGTTGTAAATACGGTTGAAGCATTTTCACCCGCATAAACCGCTAACTCTTGACCAGCAACGTCAAGGTTGAGAGCGCCTAATGTCGATGAACCATTTGCCAATATTTCATTTTTGTTTGCACTAAACGTAAATCCGGTAAAGTTGTTTGTTGAGCCGGTATTTGATGTTCCGTATGCCAAGCCTGATACTGTAACACCTGCATCTATGCTTCTGTCTGCAGTAGAACCGAGTACAATGTTTCCGAGATTTGAATTAAGATTGTTCGGCGTAATTGTGTTGCCTGTTCTGTTTACATAAACATTGTCTAAATGAACTCCGTTAGAAGTTGCTGCCGTGGTGCTCAGAGTGTTTGAACCGTTCATTGTTACTGAAGAACCTGACAGAGTACCTGTTGAACTGTTTGCCAGCGTCAAAGAGGTTCCTGATGCAAGGTTTGCGGTCGTAAAGTTGTTTGTTCCGCTTGTGCCTGTGATAGAAACAGTTTGGTCAGTAACGGTAGAACTTGTATTTATAGCACCAAGGTCTGAACTGTTTGCTGAGATGATGTTTCCTGCAGCATTTCTGAAGTTGATACCGTCAAAGTTGGTTCCTGAACCTGTTCCTGCTTTTAAGTTGGAAAGAACTACACCTGCGGTTGCAACCGTATCAGAACTGTTATCGCCCATATACAATGTTCCTAATCTTGCTCCGGACGATGCGTTTGTAACGGAAATGTTGTTGTTTGTATCCGCAGCATATATGCCGGTAGTCAATGTCGGATTTTGGTTAACTGTAACAAGAGAGTTTCCTTTGAGAACAACAGTAGAACCGCTCAAACTTCCACTGTCAACACCTAATGTCAATCCGGTGCGGTTTGTAGCTGAAGAGCCTTTTTCTAATGTTGCCGTAGTAAATTCATTTGCACCGCTTGTAGATTTAAGCGACAATGACTGGCTTGCATCCAAGTTAAGTGCTCCGAGTTTGGAACCAGTTGCGTCTACTGTGTTATTGTTTGCGTTAAATGTAAATCCTGTAAAGTTTGATGTACCTGAGCCGTTGCCGTATGTTAAACCGTTAACAGCAACTCCTGCGTTTGCTGACGGATTAGAACTTGAACCCATTGTAATTTTTCTCAAGTTAGATGCGCTGTCAGCCGAGATAGAGTTGCCTGTTCCGTTCACATTTACGCCAGTTGATAATGACGTGTTTGTTGCAGAAAGCGTGTTATTGCCGTTCATTGTTACTGATGTACCGGAAAGACTTCCTACTGCATTGTTGAGTGTCAATGACGTACCTGCACCCATATTTGATGTTGTGAACGAGGAAGAAGAGTTTCCTGTGGTTGTTGTAACTGTTAAGGTTTGGTCAGTGGAAGCTCCTGTCGGAGTAGCTATATCAAGCGCTCCGAGTTGTGAATTTGCTGCATTGATTTTATTTGTTACAACTGCATCTTCGCTGCTGAAATCAAATCCGTCAAAGTGAGTTCCTGCAGTCAAATTGCTTACGCTAACTTCCGCTTCCGGATTTGTGCCGTTACCCATTGTTATTGTTCTCAATGCACGACTGCCGGTGCCGGAATTCGAAATTGTGTTTCCTGCACCTGAAATGCTTACGCCTTTACCTTCTTCTAATGAGATTGCTCTGGAACCTGACAATGCCAATGTGCTGTTTCCTTTTAGGGCAACTTCTTCGGCATTTATAATTCCGCTGTTTGCATTTAATGATACTTGCGTTGCAGGAGAAGAAGCGCTGCCTGCGGTAAGAGATATTTTTCCTGCGTTAGTGGTTGCACTTGCAGTGATAGATAATGAATCATTTGCGCCAACATTAATGTCATTCAAGTTTGTGTTTGCGCAGCTGTTCGAAATTGTTGCGCCCGTTCCCGTAACAGATATTCCATTATCGATTGTTATTGCGTTTGCGCCTCTTAATGTAAGGTTGTCACCTGCAGCCATTTCAAGTGCGTCACCGGAGCTGTTTGAATATGCTATAGCACCGCCGTTTGCATAAAGGTTAAGATTCATGCTTCCTGAACCGTCTTTTTGAATTTCATCAATTGTTGTGGTGTTTCCGGTTGAGGTCAATACGAATTCGTAGCCTTTTGCGATTTCAAGTTTGCCGATTTGAACATCGCCGGAGTTGCTCATTGTTGTTTGAGCGGTTCTTGCGCCTGCATCCAATGTTCCGATTTGCAAAGGACCTGATGTAGTTAAGCCAGTTGCGCCGGTGCCATAATCAACTGTTACAAGGTTAGCTGCTGTAGTTGTATCGTTGCTGATTTCCGTGCTTGTACCTGACAAATTCGTTGTTGTAATTGTTACTGTTCCTTCGTTTGCACCCGGTACTGTAACACCGATATTTACTTTGTTTCCTGAACCTACTGTATCAAGTTGAGCAATGTCAATAAAAGATGTATTTCCGTTTGTATTCAGATTTAATGTTGAAGAACCTGAGCTGCTGCCAGAAGTAGCACCCAAGGTAACAGTTCCTACGGTTGCCGTACCTGCTGTGGAAGCAACTGTGTTTGTGTTTCCAGTCGTAATTGATAAGTCACCTAATATGTTTCCGTCTGCATCAGAGGAGATAGTACCTAAGTTTGCCAAAGTAAATCCTGTTGTGTTTCCGCCTGAAGTTGCGTCAATACCGGAAACAACTGCTGTAGAATTTGCTCCGACCGAAATGGTTCCCAATGAAGTTCCGCTGCTTGCAGTAATTCCAGAACCAACCGAACCAAGTGTTGAAACGCCATCGATGGAACCGTTTTTGACTTCTAAAGTGCCTCCTGTAAGTTCAACCGGACCCACATTAACCGTGCCTGTTCCGTCTGTAATCAATTTGCCGTCGCTAACACTTACTTTTGAGCCACCCAAGGAAGCGTTAAGTGTTGCTGATGGTGAAGCACAGTATGTTAACTGTGCTCCGTTAGATATTGAAGTGTTTCCGGTAACAATGTTTGTTCCGCTTTCAGCATTAATTGTTACCTTTTGATTGCTTGATTGATTTAATGTCGGAGCTGCGATTGTAGAATCCGTAAGGTTTAATTCTTCGGTTCCGTTTCCGTAACTCAGAGTTGAGTTTGTTGCGGTAAGTCCGGAAGCAGCAAGTTTTGCGCCTGATGTAAGAGCAACATTTCCGAGGTTGCCGCTATTTGTATTAGTAAGGATGTTCCCTTCACCGGATACTTGAATGCCATTTGAAAGGTTCAAGTTTGTTCCGTTAACGGTTACAGTGGAGTAACCGTTCATTTGAATTTGGTTTCCGTTTAAGCCTGCTGCGCTTGTGTTAAGAGTAACTGTGCTGCCGTTGTTTGTGCCGTATGCGCCCATTGATACAATATTTGTCAAGTCGCTTGAGCTTGAGCCAGAGGTTGTAACTTCAAGAGCATGCCCGCTATTAACTTGTAAATTACTATTTACTTTAGCGTTATTAAGACCGAGAGTGTGGTTAGTCATGGCCGAAGGACTTGCTTCATTTGAAAGACTTACATCGCCTGATACATTGGTCAGAGTAGCACCAGCATTGGCATTGATAGAAACATTTCCTAAGTTTGTTGACGAGGAATTATTATTGTTTGTAATTGCGTTGTTAGTTCCTACGACGCTTACACCGTTTGTGACAGTTACAACGCTATCACCATCGATAACAAGTGTAGCACCTCCCGAAGTACCGCCGGATGCTGCACCCAACGTGACGGATGTTGCGTTCATGCTATTGCCGCCATCATTGTCTAAGGTAAGTGAACCATTTCTAAATATGGTTGTGTTGCCGATACTTGTTGAGCCATAAGTTCCTGTTGTGGTGTGTCCTTGGTGAATAGTATTATTTGCGCCGGTAACAGTTGTTGTACCTTGTGCCGAACCGGAACTTGCATTGAGCGAAATGTTTGCAACGGCATCTGTAAAGTTAATGGTACTGTTGCCTTGTAGGGTTATAGTACCGCCGCTTGTACCCGGTTGTAACAAAGTGCTTGCACCGGTGTTAATATTTACTGTATTGTTTGCACCCGGTGTAATTCCTGTAAATGTACTGTTTTCCGTTAATGTGGTATCTGTTGTAATGTTTGTGTAAGTGGTTGCATTTGCAGCTGCGGGAGCAAGAAACGCAACACATCCGGCTGCTAACAGCGCGTTAATTCTACTCTTTTTCATATAATACTCCTCAGTCTAATATAGTGTTATATTGTCCTAATCATAACATGAAGAAAAATAAAATTACAATAGGCATATTTTCTGAAAAAAAGAGAGTTAAAACATACTATTTGTTTAAAAAAGCAAGAGCTTGCTTTTTGTCTAGTATAATTTGACTGCAAAGTGCGTCGGGGTTTGGAAATTTGATTTCATCTCGAATTTTTTTTACGAATTGAAATTCTATAACTTCATCATATAAATTTTTGTTAAAACCCAAAATGTTAACTTCTGTTAACGGTTTTTCCGTATCGGCAAAAGTTGGGCGTACACCGATATTTGCAATTGAGGGGTGCTTTACTCCGTCAACAATGGTGTATCCGGCATAAACTCCGAAGTGCGGAATAATTTTTTTCTTTGGAAATTCAAGGTTTGCAGTCGGAAAACCGAGCCATCTCCCACGGCGCATTCCGCTTATTACAACATTTTTTAGGGAAAACGGCTTGTACATAAGTTTGTTAACCTGCTCCATGTCACCTGCTTTAATAAGTCCTTTTATGTATGTTGAGCTTATTGTTGATGCGTTTTGAAGAACCATTCTTTCTGTTACATCAAGAATAAATCCTTGTTCTTGAGCTTTGTTTTTTAAGAAAATTGCATCGCCGAGTTTTTTTGAACCGAATTTGTGGTTGTAGCCGATGCTTATTGATTTTGGCTCAAGGTTCATAATCACATTGTTAAAATAATCTTCTGCCGTTGTTGAAGCAACTTCTCTGGTGAAATCCGCCATGATTACAACATCAAAGCCCATGTCTTTAAATATTTCTATTCGTTCTTCAACGGTTGTAATAAAATCATAGCGAAAATCGTACAATAGCTCCATTGGGTGATTTTTAAACGTTATTACCACGCTTTTTGTGCCTAATTGTTTAGCATGGTCAACTGCGCTTTGCAGAACTTTTTTGTGTGCAGAGTGTATTCCGTCAAAAAATCCGAGGGCAATGCTTGTCCCCTTTATATCAGGTGTTAAATTTTCCGTAACTAAAATGTCTGTCATACGTGCTCAATTATATAGTAATTATTATATTCCGTATATCATGATACTACAAATATATGAGTATTGCACTATTTTTAACAATATGTGTTATACTGACAATGGTATCGTGCTATGAAAAAAATTATATATATATTTATTTTTATATTGTGTTTTTCTCATGCGGCTTTTGCGGAAAGTGGCATACAGGTTAAAAGTGTCACAAATTCTCTGCCGAGTATAAATATTAACCAACCTGCGGTTCAAGTTCAGCCGGTCCAACCCGTGCAACCTATAGCTCAGCCCGCTGCGCAGCATGTTATTCAAAAAAAGGTTAAAACTGCCTCTAAAAAATCTTTTACCCCCAAGGGAGCGGGAATGACCAATTATCAATATGACGATACGTACTACAAATATAATAAATATGAAAAGTTTATTAAAGACAATATAGACTATTCAAAAACTGGCAGAACAAAAATATATTAGTTAGCTCTTGCGCTTACGTTGTAATCAAATGTCAAGATGACATCTGCGTATTGGTTTCTGTATCCGTCAGGCAGAGGACTGAACGGTTGAGCGTTTTTAACTGCATTTATTGCCAATTCATCTATATGTGTATCTCCCGATGGGGATTTTACGTTTAATATCATTAAGTTTCCGCTTTTGGAAATGCGAAGAAATAAAACTGTTTTTTTACTGTTGTCGTTGTTTGGAGTAGACCAATTTCTGAGAACCCTTCTTTGGAGTTCCGTAATATATGGTCGTAAGTCAACGTCCGGATTTTCGTTTTTATATGAATTTGCTGTTTGTGGCCTGGGGGCACCTGCCGCACCATAATAATAGCCGCCACCTTTTGTTGTGCCGTTGCCTACAGTGTCTCCTTCTCCGGAGCCTCCTGAACCCTGACCTGAACCTTTAAATGAGGCATTTCCCGCATTTGGTGAATGTGTTCCTTGCTTGCCAGAATTTCCCCAACCCAATTCGTTTGTCATTTCAGCTTCGGGAATATTTGCGGTGAAAGCTCCTGGTTCGGTAATCTTAGGCAAAAACGAACCCTTTTTGGGAAGTTTTGATTGTGGTATTGTTGTTTGTGAAGCAACATCTTTTGTGTTGACTTGCGGTTTTTTGTTAACAACTCTATCTTTTGCTTTTGTAAGGTCTTGGACATCACTTTTAAGACTGCCTTCGTCGCCGTTGTACGGTCTGTTGTTCGGGCTTGGACCTGCCAGTGAGTATGTACCAGCGCCCGAAGATGCTTTTGTAAAAGATTTTTTTATGTCATATTTTTCCGGCAATACAAATACAAACTCAATGTCTCTGATTTTTAAATTTGGTCTTGAAAACAGGTCTAAATTTATTCCAAATGCAAGCAAAATGTATGTTAGAATCTTTGCAAGCAAAATTAAAACCGTTAAAACAACTATGTGCAGTATTATTGAAATTGCCATTGTTTTTGATAGCGGACATTTATCGGGTTTTTCTTCGCAAAAAACCGATATTTTTATATTATTTTCTGCCAATACTTTGTCATTATCATTAAATATCTCTCTTAGTAACATTTTTCTTTGTTCCCTGTGTCTTGTTTATATAGTCTTGCAAAACAGTAATCCTTTTTTGGATTACCGGTGCGTTTGCATCATTTGGTGCGAGTGAAATAAATTTTTTATAATTTTCAACCGCAAGTTTATAATTTTTTTCCCCATCAACAATTACCCCATATATGTAATAGGATAACGGATATTCTGGTTTGATTTTCATAACCTTTTGGCTGTATTCTTTTGCTTTTGCGTTATTTTTAGCATTCATATAAATTAACGCAGTGTTGATGTTTGCGGTAACATTTTCCGGCTCAAATTTTAATGCACGTTGATAGTACATAAGTGCAGAATCAACATCTTTTTTTGTCTTGTATATGTTGCCCATTTTGATGAGTATATCCGTTTTGTTCGGGTACTGGGTGATAATATTTTGGTAAAAGTCGAGTGCCTTGTCGTAGTCTTTTTGTTTGTAATAAATTTCTGCAAGATAGTTTTTTGCAGAGAAAAGCTCGGGGTTCAATTTTAATGCGCTTTCAAATGCCTCTCTTGCTTCGGCATATCTTTCTTTTTGGTATAGCATTTCACCGTAAACTACATATAAGTCCGGATTATTTAAGTCTTTTTCCAAATCAGCTTTAACTTTTTCCAAAATTTCATCCGAGCTTAAAGAAACCCCGATGATTTCAGAAATTCCTTTATACGCATCAACGTTATCGGGATTTATTTCAAGAGCTTTTTTGTATAAGGAAATTGCCTCTGCATACATAGCCTGAGAATATGATTCTTTGCCTTTTGCGGTATAGGCTGACGAAAGGTCATTTATTGCCGCAGGGTTTTTCTTCAATGCAATTGAGCGGTTGAGGTATTCTATTGTCTTGTCGTTATTTCCCATTTGGGCATAGACAAGCGCAATATTGTACAACAAATCAGTATCATTTGGTTTTGAATAAAGCGCATTAAGATAAAACTTGAGCGCCTTATCATAGTTTTTAGCAACATGGTAGCAACGTCCGATTTCCTGAATAAGATTTGCGTCATTGGGGTTGATTTCAAACGCATGCTTAAATGCGCTGAGTGCGTGGTTTATCATATTCAGATTTTCGTATGCAACTCCGAGATTGAAGAACGCATCTGCATTGTCTTTTACATCTCTTGTGTATGCAAGATAATAATCAACAGCTTCTTGGTAGCACTTGCTTTCCGAAAGCAAATTTGCCAAATCAAGCTTTGCATTTACCAGTCTCGGATCAAGCATAATGGCTTTTTTGTATGCATTTATTGCTTCGGTGTTGTTTTTTAGTGCCTGATAGTTTTGCGCCATATAAAGATAGCTCAGAGCATTATCGGGCTCTACTTGTACTGCCTTGCCTAAGATATAGAGCGATTTATCATATTCACCCTTTTGAAGATACGCTTTGCCGTAATTAGTCCAATCGTCAAATGCTTCCGGGTTGATTTTTAACAGTTCATCGTACTGCTCAATTGCACCATCGGGCAAGTTTAGATTCAAATATGTTGTTGCAAGGTTTTTTCTTGCATTTACATGTTCGGGGTATGACTCTAAGAAATATTTGTAGCACTCAACTGCCTCTTGATACCTGCCGAGAGCATTCTCGACCATTGCAATATTTAAATAATTGAATTTATAATCGGGCGCAATGTTAAGGGCATTTTTGTATGCTTCAAGTGCATCCGTATATTGATAGTGCTCTTGTAAAATATTCCCCATGCTTGTATAAATTGAGGAGTCATTAGGTGTAAGCAGTAGTGCTTTTTTGTAATTATCGATAGCGAGTTTCCATTCGCCTTTTTCGGAATAAACAGACGCAATTTTTATGTATAGCATTGCATCTGCAAGTTCGTATTTTAAAGCTTTTTGGTACTGTGCTAAAGCCCCATCCAAATCGTTTATTGAGTATAATTTATTTCCGTTATCAAAGTATTTGTATGCTTTTTTGCTCATAGCAAATGACTGTTGCGCAATAGCTGTGCACGCAATAAGTATTATTGCTCCCCTAAGTAATTTATTCATAGCCTCTCTTTTCTGTCTGTAACAAACAATATTTTAGCAAAATAATGCCAATAATGGCAAATGTTAAGCTAGAGAATTTATATTTGAATTTGTTGAAGCAAGCGCAGGTTCAAGCTGCAAATTGTTGTTTGGTGCACTGCTCTGATATAAGGCATTTCCGACTTTTTCACCCGCCCAGCATCCAAACAAAGATGCTGCCACAAAACCGACACCGGCGATTACTGACAGGGGTTTTACTGATTTTAAGAGTTTTAATTTTTGCGGGATAAGCTTTGACACATTTTCTACCGAAGCTGCAATGTTTTCCGATGAAATATCCTTGACGGCTCGGGAGTATAAGTTTTCGCACAGATACATTCCACCGCAGTTTCCGGCAGCCTGCATGAATACCTGTGTCTTGTTTTCTTCATTGGCATCCATGCATTTTGCGGCGGCATAGGATAAATTGCCCGCCACTCCGAATTTTGATAAAACTTTGGATACGCTCGCTATTCCCGATAATGCGCTTTTTGTTGTTGAGGCAGTCATTTGTGTTGCAATTTTTTGCAAATTGCTTTCAGCCAACTTTTGGGCAGCATGGTTGATTGTTGGCGTTTTGGCTGTGGAAGCAAGGCATTCTGAAACGGCATACAACGGCACAACAGTTTGTGATGCCGTTATTGTACATCTGGCTGCATTTGCCGCCGCCGTGCATTTATCACCTTTTTCTGCTTGCTTTTTGGTGTTATTTGCACGGTTTAAAAAGAACAGACTTTTGTACGCAAGAATTGCTGAAAAATCCATGATATATACTGCCTTACTACCTTCCACATAAATAAAGTATTTTTTACTGTTATAATTGCTATTTTCAGCTAAAACTTAATATTTTGTTACAATATTTTTTCTTTACACATTTATAAATAACGGCGTGATATGATAGAATAGATTTATAGTTTATATGAGGTGCTTTATGACAACAACTGCGGAGAGTTACGCTATAGATGCAAAAAACTTGTCCAAACTGTTTTTGGGATTAAAGTTTTTGTACAATGTTAATTTAGAAGATGAAAAAACGATTGAAATTAGAGAAATCGTAAAAAAAGAAGGATATTTGCCGATGTCTCACATTGAGGCGTTGGAAACACTTTCTCCTGCCCAAATAATTGCTGGTTTGGAAGAAAAATTTATTTGCAATAACACTTATGATGGCAAAAACTTTGTGTATGAATATTTGTCACCCGTACAAAGGGCAGGATACACCGATAGCAGTTGGATAAAAAAAGAGCAACATATTGTCAAATTGATAAATCTTTGTGCACTCGGTGATGGCAACAAGTCGGATAAAGTTGCCCGCTTTGTCGATATTCTTGCACAAATATTAACTCTTCCGTCAGGTGTTCCTGATGCAGGAATTCTCAACGCAACGGTTTATATGACTCCGTTCCACCCGAGAGAATTTGGTTGTGCGTATCTCCCTAAGAGTTCAGAAGTTACAGATGCATTGTGCGACAAAGACATATTCGAACACTTTGGACTATCCGCAAAAGAGCAGGTTCGTGTCCTTTTGGCGTTTTTCCAACTTGCAGGACACCCGACAATGTATGATGTACTGCCACAAACCGCACGATATTCAAAAGCTGTTCTTTCAAATCCGCATATTGCACGTTGGTTTGATATAAAGGATTTAATTTCAAAAATTGAGAGCGAAATTGAAAAGCTTGATTGTGCGGATGTCATGAAAGATATTCTTAAATCTTATCTTAACGGTGATTATGTTGAATATGACCAAATGCTCCGTGTCGATTATACAAATGCAATGAATGCTTTGGTGGAAAAGAAAAAAGAACTCTCTAATTCAATGCTGACAAGAGAAAATCAAGAAATGCTTCATAAGAGAGTAAAAGGTATTATTGCGGAAAACCTTGGTGTATCACCGGACAAAGAACTTGTGGAAGATGATATTATTGACCAAACAAAACTTATAAATGTGCTCATCTCGGACGGTTTATGGCCTGCTCCCGGTGGTGCTTGGAATTCCTGCGGTGTACCTGTGTTTGATAAAATGTGTAACGGTGCCAGTTATCCGATGTTCAAACACTATAATGTCGATAATGAAGATGTTACAAAATATGCAAATTTAGACTGCCAAACCCCCTATTACTTTTATAATTTCGACAAAAAGACTTTTAACTATGATGTAATAGATTTTTATGTTAGTTCACTTAAAAAGCTTCAGCAAGAATTTAATTTTGATGGTTTTAGGGTGGACCACATCGACCATATTGTAGACAGGGTTTCTCAAAAGGATGGGCTTCCCATTAGCTACAGAGCGCCAAGAATTGTACTTGCCAAAGCCAATAACGACATGAAAGCAAAAATTCCCTATTTCGCTACACTGGCGGAATATATGTTGTGGGATGGATTCTTAAAAGAATATCACGAAGATATGAACTTTGACCTTTTGTGGGGAAACGACATAATCTCCCAAGGCGACAAGAACGTAAAAAGTATTTTTAAAGATTTGGAAGTCCTTGAAAAATACAATTCTTCATTACCAGAAGGCGCTCCTAAGTTATCCATATTAAAAAGCTATAACAATCAAGACGGCGAATTCTCCGAAATCGATCAGTACCCTGGACAATTAGGTGAAAACGGTGCGCTGCTTAAATTCTTTAAATATAAATTTATTGTTGGCGGGCGCAACGCAAGCAGACCGGTTATGTTTGTTGATGGCGACGAGTCATTTACACGTACCGGAACGGAATATATTATCGGAAACGAAACCTCTTTAAAAAGAGAAAATAACAAGGAATTCTTTAAAAAATTCAATGCTATTAACGAATTTGCAAAAACATGCAAATTTTGTAAATGGGGCAAATCTTATCTTATCAGAAATGATGAAGACGGTTTTTGTGCGTGGGTAAATTCTCTTGATGGATATGATAATCAAGTTTTGTTTGTAATAAACGAGCAATACACAACGGAAACCATACGAAGATATGATGAATATAATAATCTTGTTATTGAGCATAAGACAGGCACTAGCGTTAAAGATAAGACTTTAGACCTCGGAAATAACGTTGTCCTTTCCGAATTTAATTATAATGACGGAGATTTCTCTGAAGATGCATATGGACAAACTTCTTCGCTGCACTATGATAGTTTAAAACCGTCCGAATTCCGCATATACAGAATAACTAACAGGTGATAAATGATTATTGGTTCTGATGAAAATAAATGCGTAGAAAACTCAAATCAGCTTGAGGCAAGAGAAACTGATTTCGACAAAACTTTTGAAAGTTCAATTCGCCCAAAAGTTTTTGATGATTATATTGGGCAGGCTGAGCTGAAAGAAACACTTGCCATAAGTATTGAATCAGCGAAAAAACGAGAACAATGTATTGACCATATGCTCTTTTACGGACCACCCGGATTAGGTAAAACAACTCTCGCAGGAGTCATTGCCAATGAAATGGGCGTTAACATAAAAATTACCTCTGCCCCTGCGCTTGAGCGCCCAAGAGATATTATAGGCATTCTAATGAGCCTGAAATCGGGAGAAATACTTTTTATTGACGAAATACACAGGCTCAACAAAATTGCCGAAGAAATATTATATCCTGCAATGGAAGATTTCTACATAGATATGATGACCGGCAAATCTCAAGCTACAAAAAATTTGCGTATTCCTGTGCCGAAATTTACTCTTATCGGTGCTACAACAAAAGCAGGAAGTTTGTCCGGACCTCTCAGAGACAGGTTTGGCATAATTCATCGTTTGGAATTTTATTCGGTAAAAGAGTTAATGAGTGTTTTGAAAAGAACCGCCAAAATTCTTGATATAAAAATTGATACAAGCGGTTTGAATGCTATAGCCAGACGCTCCAGGGGAACGCCCCGTATTGCAAACAGGCTTATAAAACGAGTTAGAGATTATGCGCTTGTTCGTTATGACTCCGACATTACAGGACAAATTGCCGATGAAGCGCTCGATTTATTAAAAATTGATGATCTCGGACTTAATTCAACCGATCGCAATCTCTTAAAACTTATAATTGAAAAATATGACGGTGGACCTGTTGGTATAGAAACCATTGCTGCGGCATTGTGCGAAGACGTAAAAACAATAGAAGACGTATGTGAGCCATATTTATTGCAGGCGGGTTTGATTTTGAGAACACCGAGAGGAAGAAAAGTTTCACCCGAGGGATACCGCCTGCTTGGTATCGTTCCATCGGTTGTGCAAACTTCGCTTTTTGAGTAACAAAAAAATTTGTTTATTGCTTTAATGCGTATATGAAAGTGAATCACATTTCAAATACGTACAGATATAATACTGCATTTTGCAGCAGGCAGGACGTTATTACCCAGTCGGAGAATTTTGCCGATGAAATTATTGGAAAAGCAAACTCCGGCAATATACGGTTGTCTGACGCTCAAAAAATAGCCGCAACCTATGTGCCGGGAATAAAAATTAGAAAATTTGCAAAGAGTGAGGACCGATATGATAGCATAGGCGGGGTATATGGTTCTCATTATGTATATTTGGATACCCCAGACAGAGTGGAAACTATAAACCGACTTATAAAAATCAGACTTAACGGCGCTTCTCCAAGAGCGTTCAAGGAAAAAATAATATCCTTGGCGCATGAAATGACACATGCTATTCAATCGACTGATGACCAACTGGCTGATGACAGGTTGATAACGGCTTCATTAAAAAAATATCCGCTTAAAAACTGGCCGCATCATGTCTTAGTTGCAGGCGAAACCTTTGATAGAATTGAGAAAAAAATACTTGAGCCGATGATATTTGCCCATAACGATTTGCGTGTAAATAATGGCGGCGCAAATCCCTATGATATTTTTGTTAACAGAGATGCGTTCAAAAAATCCGTTGCAAAAATAATTGATGATGCAAAGCGCAGAAATCCGGATGTAGATTCAGATTTCCTTAAAAAGTATGTTTGCTTGCAGGCAATATATGAATTTGATGCATATATGCTTGAAGAAAATGTTAAGAAGAAACTCTATGGGGTTAAGAATTATAAAATGGACGATTTTATCCCATATTTATATCTTTCTTTGCTTGATTGTGTTGATTGCGAAAAGGAATTTTTGCTATGAGAGTAAATTTGTTCCCGAACTTGTATAATACATCTTTTTCAAGCAGACAAGACGTTAAGCTCAAAACAGATACCTTTTCTGATGACATTATCAATTTAGCCAGAAAAAACAATTTAACCGACAATGAAATCCGCAAGGTTATACATTATTATATTCCGGACGTTAAAATTGCACGGCAGCGTTGCAAAATGTCAAGAGGGGCAAAACAGGTTGGCGAATATGCCGCAAATTATACGTTTTCAAACGCTTCAAGAAGTTTTGATTTGGGTGATAAACTTCTAAAGCTTAGCAGAATTTCGGGCAGAACATTCACAAAATCCGATTGCATTGAAAATCTAGTTCACGAAATGACGCACGCATTTCAGTCGGAAGACAAAGATTGCAGTATAAAAAATCTTTTTAATAAATATTTATCCGGATTGTCCGACTCGGAGATTGAAAAAAATGTTTCGCACGGATTTGATTTTTGGTTCTATTTTGAAGATACGATATTCAATGATTACATGAATTTTTATTATAAAGCTTCTTCCGTAAACAGAAACAGATTTCCTTTTTCTGTTTCAATAATACCGGAAGAAATGAAAACTTGTATTGCCGAAAAATTTAAATATGCCAAAAAGATTTGTCCCGAGTTTAACGAAGAGTTTTTAAAAGAATTTATTAAGTACCAATTGCATGCAGAGGCAGATGCTTATGAAGCAGGCATAAATGCCTTGATGAAATATAAGAAATCACCCATGAGTAAACACGATATGGCACTACCTGAGTTATACAGAAAAGTTGCCGCTTGCATAGAATGATATCTTATCTCAGATTTTGTAAAATTCTGCTACGCATATCGGACAATGGACCTGTGTGTGGATTTGCAATCTGATAGTAGTATTTTTTTGCGTACACGACTGGGAATTGCGGAACCCACGACAAATTCATAAATATGTTAATTGTGTCCACACCATGTGAGAGCATTAAATCATCTATTGTATCTTCATATGCGGGAGAAATTGATGAGAGCATTTTCAGTACAAAATCAGACAGTGTAATTACCGAATATTCCGAAATTACGCCTGTGTTTGTTAATAGTGTTACAAAATAGACTTCATCATTGACTCTTACTTCCATAGTGTTTTCGGGCGGTTTGATTTTTTCATCACGTTCTTTTGTTACTTCATACCAGTTGCCTTTGTATTTTATACGCATGGTTTTAAACGTGGGCATATAAATATCATCGTAATCATTTTTTAAAATAACATTTCCGTCAAAATCGACCAAACCATATTTGTATTTTTTACACGTTAAAAACATTTTTCCGTAAAGGAGTTCTACCTGCGAAAATTCAGGCTTAACAATCACCTTTCCGTATTCATCATACACTCCGAAATCGTGGTCGTTTCCGAGTTTGACATATTTGCCGAAATATCTGTCTGCATGTCTGCATTTGGGCTTTACAAGATATTTCCCGCTGTTGTCCATAATGCCGTACCTTGAGCCTTTTTGTACTATCCATGCATTATTACCGAGTCGGACAAGCTTTTTATATATGGGCTTTGTTAAATTTTCTCCATCCTTAATTTTGAGTCCAAAGTTAATATCGTCGTTACTGTATGTTTGAACTTCCGTAAGCTCATCAGCAGCGGCAAAAGAATTCAATAGTAAAAAGGAAAGCAAAATTAAAAATATTTTCTTCATATTTACAAAATACCATAAAAACAAAGTGTGGTATAATTGTAAACAAGGGAGAGAACATGAAAAAAACAGCAAAATTAATATTTATTATCTTCGGAGCTTTGGTTTTCCTTTTTGCGCTCTTGCTGGGGTTTTATATAAAGGGTTTGCCGTTTTTGGTATCAAATGCATCCGTAATAAATTTTGTTGAAAAGCAGGTTAATAAATCGCTTGGTGCAAATATTAGTATTGTTAACCCGAGTTTGCAAACCTCATTTTCTCCGCACATTGTGTTTAAGTTAGAGGCTTTGCAGATTGAAAAAAACTCAGTAGAACTGGCTGATGTTAAAAATTTTCAGATAGATTTATCGTTTAAACCGATTTTGCAAAAGAAAATCATATTGAATAAGCTCGGAGCGGAATATATTTACGCAAATGTTGATGAACTTAGTAAATTGTCAACCGGAGAGGACAAAAAAGACAAAAAGGAAAGCAATTTCAAAGTCGATATGTTTCACTCTTTGCTTTATGTCAAAGAAGCGATAATTATTTATAATCTTCCCGAAAGTGATGTCGGTTTAAAAATTAATGCTAAAAACCTTGAAATAACCGATACAAGAAACCCAAAATACGTAAAATTTGATGTAGTTACCAATTTAACCAAAGGGAATAAGACATTTACGTTCAAGTTCAATGATAACAACAGCGTTTATTTCCAAGACAGAACCCTTTTTGCGAAAGATTTCGACTTTTTTGTTAATAACTCAAAAGTCAGATTGAATTTTGAACTTAAAGAAAAAGGTGCTTATAAGCTGAACATTGTTTCGGATAAATTCGATTTATATGCACTGACCGAACTCACAAGAACGAACCTTTTCCTTGAAAACGGTGATGAAATTCTTGCGATTTTAAAGGACGTAAATGGAAACTTTAAATTCAACATCGACATGAATAATGACGGAATGAGCGGCTCTGTTTTACTTAATAGGGCAAATTTTAAGGTCACCATTTTTAATGATTTACCCATTACTTTAACAAAAGGGAATCTTGCCATTAAAACAAAAGATGTTGATGTAAATGACTTTGAAGGATATTACGGCAAAAATGTTGCAAACGACTTGAAATTTAAAGGAATTATAAAAGATTATATGAAAACCTTTGATACTGAAATCAAAGGGCTAATGACCGGTACAAAAGAACTCACAACCGACTATATCACTCCGATGGCAGGCTATCCAATAGAACTATTACAGCCTGTAAAAGCGGGGATAAAATTCAAAATGCTCGGCAATAAAATGGATATTTCAACGGTATTTAAGCTCAAAAAAGGTAACGATATCCTTTTGGATAAAGTTTCGGTAACTCCTGCCGATATGGAGAGAGGCTTTTGGGCGCAAATGGAATTAGAGGGAAACAATTTTGCGCTGAAGAATTTGAATTATTATATTGCAGACAAAATTTCTCGAGGTAATAAAATTGATCCGATACTTCAAGTTTACGGCAATTTTGATGTCGCAAGAAATATGGCAATAAAAGATATTGGTTTTAAGATTGTAAAGCCGTTAGCAAGCGAATTTTTGAACTTGTTTTTCGGGGACAGAATTTTTAGACGAGGACAAATTTACGGCAATCTTGACTTTATTGACGATGGAGTAGTTCCCTACCTAAAAGGAAATCTTAGTATGGACAAAGTTATGATACCGTCGCAGAGGATGTCTTTTAATGAACTTCGACTTGCCGCAGACAAAGGACTCATAAATTTGAACGTGAACGGCATTATCCGCAGAAATTCGTATGAATTTAACGGTCAATTGTTAAACGAGATGAGATTTCCGTTTATTATAAAAGGAATGGATTTGCACCTTGCCGAACTTAATATTGAAAAAGTGTTGGAGTCTATGAACAGGCAGCAGCAGTATGAGGCTGAACAAAAAGCAAAACTTGTGCAAACTCTTTCTGCAACCGAAAATGAATCTGCCGATGACGAAGCAGAAACGGAAATGGTGTTTGTCCGTGATTTGGTCGTTGTTGAAAAAAGCAATTTGAAAATAGACAAAGGCTCATATAAACTTATAAATTTCGGAAATGTAAATGCTCATATGACTTTGGATAAAGACGGTTTGTTGAAATTCTGGTCAAATAAATTTGATATTGCGGAAGGTACTGCAGCTGCAGATATTAAATGCGACTTATTTAATCAAAAATATAATATGACACTTGATGTTAACGAGGTCGATTCCGATATTATTACAACGTCAATATTACAGCTTCCGAGAGAAATTACCGGACCTGCAACAGGTAAAATTGAGCTTAATGCTGATAGCTCATTAAAAATCAACGGCAAAATGACGTTTAATATCAAAGAAGGTTCAATTGCAAAAATCGGTCTTGTAAAATATGTGCTTAATTTCGTTTCATTATTCAGAAACCCGCTTGCAATGATTAGCCCTGTCACTATTCTTGACCTTGTTAACGTACCTGACGGCTACTTTGATGAGATTAAAGGTGTCGTAAACATAAAAGAAAATAATATAAAAGGCATGATGATAAAATCAACTTCACCCCAATTGAGCACCTTTATTATAGGAAGTTACAATATTGAAAAAGCAGATGCAATGCTTAGAATTTACACTAAATTTTCTAATGAGAACAAAGGTGTGGCAGGCTTGTTGAGAAATATCTCATTAAATGCTCTTGCTGCAAAGGTTCCTATGAGCAGCAAGAATGATGCTTCTTATTACGAAGAAGAACTCCGGATGATACCGCCGCTTGCCGTGGGAGAAAAAGACAGTCAGGTATTTTTAACCAGAATTGATGGCGATGTTGAGCATAATAACTTCATTTCATCGGTAAAAAGAATAAAATAAACTTTGACATTTGCCCCGATTGAATGGTATTCTGTTATACATGCACATATTGAGGTAAAAACTATGATTACTGAAACAAACGTACTGGATAAGGTCAATTTCCCGAGTGACTTGAAATCTCTTTCTTTTGAAGAAATGAATTTGCTTGCGCAAGAAATGAGAGAACTCATTATAAAAAAGGTCAATGCTACAGGCGGTCACATGTCGCCGAACCTTGGTATTGTAGAGGCAACAATTGCAATGCACTACGTTTTTGATACACCCAAAGACAAGATTATATTTGACGTATCGCACCAATGTTATCCGCACAAAATTTTAACAGGCAGGAAATCCGGTTTTACAAATCCTGATGAATATTGGACTTATACTGGTTATACTGCCCCCGAGGAAAGCGAATACGATTTATTTAAAGTCGGTCATACCTCTACGGCGGCGAGTTTGGCTTGCGGCGTAGCAAAGGCGAGAGATTTAAAAGGAGAGAACTATAATGTCATTGCTCTTGTTGGTGATGGTTCGTTGACTGGCGGTGAAGCGCTTGAGGGCATTGATAATGGAGCCATATTGGGAAGTAACATTATTATGATAATAAACGATAACGATATGTCTATTGCCGAAAACCATGGCGGTATTTGTTCAAATTTAAAGTTACTTCGGGATACAAACGGTGCTGCTGAATGTAACTTCTTCAAAGCGCTCGGCTATGATTACTATTACGTTGCTGATGGCAACGATATTAAGCAGCTTGTTGAAACTTTTAACAAAGTAAAAGATACTGACCATCCCGTTTTGGTTCATATTTGTACCCAAAAAGGAAAAGGATTGAAACCGGCTGAAGAAAACAAAGAAATGTTTCACTGGATTATGCCGAATACTCTCGATGAGAATAACGAAATTGCAAAAATTGATGCCCAACCTCAGGAAAGTTATACAAGCATAACAAAAGACTTCTTTTTAAATAAGTTATCTCAAGATAAAACACTTTGTGTTATAAATGCGGCAACTCCAGGGGTATTTGGATTTACACCAGATTATAGAGCAAAATTAGGAAAGAATTATACTGATGTCGGTATCTGTGAAGAACATGAAACCGCCTATGCTTCTGCGCTTGCAAAAATGGGCGCAAAACCATTTTTGTGTATTATGAGTTCTTTTGTGCAGCGTACATATGACCAAATGTCACAAGACCTTTGCTTAAATAATTCTCCGCTCACTATATTGGTTTATTGGGGTGGTATTTCATCAGCTGATGCCACACATTTGTGCAGCTTTGATATTTCTTTGCTTTCCAATATACCTAATTTGGTTTATTTAGCACCGACTAACAAGGAAGAATATATCGGAATGCTTGAATTTGCATATAAACAAAATGAGTATCCTATTGCAATAAGAGTACCCACTATTGAACTTACCTCGGTAGGAATTGCTGACACTACTGATTATTCAATTCTCAATAAATTTAAACTCGCAGAAAGTGGTGAACAAATTGCAATCATTGGTGCCGGAAATTTCTTTAACCTTGCAAAAGAAGTCAAAGAAGCAATAAAAAACAAGTTCAACATAAACGCAACACTCATTAACCCTGTTTATTTGACAGGTGTTGACGAAGAGTTATTAAATAGCCTTAAATCAAACCATAAAATAGTAATTACCCTTGAAGACGGTCAACTTGACGGCGGATTTGGCGAAAAAATTACACGCTTCTACGGAACATCCGATATGAAAGTTATTAACTACGGCGCAACAAAAGAATTTCCTGACAGGGTTCCCTTGGATGAACTGTATGCGAAATACAGGCTTACCAAGGATGCTATTTTGGAAGACATAGGAAAGCTTTTATAATACTGCTTCTGCGGTTTGTTTTTTGAATTGCATTTCGTACAAGGAGGAATAAACGCCTCCTTGTATTTTTAATAATTCATCATGAGTGCCGAGTTCAACAAGTTCACCTTCGTTTATAACCGCAATTCTGTCTGCATTTTTAATTGTTGACAGCCTGTGTGCTATAACAAATACGGTTTTTTCTTTCATTAGGTTGTCTATAGCTTTTTGGACGATGGCTTCCGATTGATTATCAAGAGCAGATGTAGCTTCGTCTAAAATGATAATAGGTGCGTTTTTCAGGATAGCTCTTGCAATTGCAACACGCTGCCTTTGTCCTCCGGACAATGCTATTCCGTTTTCACCGATAATTGTATCCAAACCGTCTTTCATTTCGTTTACGGTATCATCAAGAAATGCAAGTTTTAAGGCATTATGGACATCTTCTTCCGTGGCCGTTTGGCTTCCCATAAGGATATTATCTCTAATTGTGCCGGAAAACAGAAAATTATCTTGAAATACAACGGCAATGTTGTCTCGCAAGTCCTCTAAAGAAATGTCTTTGATATTCATATCATCAAATTTTATTGCACCCGATGTAACATCGTATAGTCTGGCAATAAGGTTTATGAGTGTAGATTTTCCGCCGCCCGAATTACCCACAATTGCGAGAGTTTCGTTTTTGTTAATTTCAAGGTTTATATTCGTCAATACCGGTGTATCTTTTATGTATTCAAACGACACATTTTGCAAGGTAATACCGTGTTCCAAATGATTAAATGCAACCGCATTATCTGCACTTTTAATTTCGGGTTCACAATCGAAAAGTTCAAAAATTCTGCAGAATGCAACAAATACTTTTTGTATGCTTGTAATCGTTCCCCCCAATGTTTTTACCGGCTTATAAAGCAATAACAGTGAGGTTACAAAAGATGCAAAACCGCCCGCAGTTAAAGCTCCTGTTGTAATTAAATTTGTTCCAAACCAAAGGACAAATGCAATACCGAATGATGCAATGAGATACATAATCGGAGATGTCCAGCCTGAGCGTTTAACAAGAGTCATAGCGACATTAAACGAATCATGAATTTCTTTTTCATATAGCTTATTTTGTCTGTTTTGTAGCCTGTACGAAGTTATGATTTTGTTGCCGAGATATGCCTCGTTAATGTATGTTCTGATGTTTCCGCTGATAACCATATCCTGATTAGAGGTCTTTTTTATAACCTTTCTTATCATCGCTACAGGAAGAAATGCAACGCACAATACAGAAACACCGACTAAAGCCAACAACCATGAACTGTAAAGCATTACCGCTATAAGACCTAGTGCTCCGAAAAAGCTTGTGATGATGTTTCTGAGGTTGTCTACAAGACGTTCTGATGTTTGTTGGGGATCGTTTAAATATCTTGATTGTATTATTCCGGATGAGTTTTCATCAAAAAAGCTCGTGTCCTGATTGATTAAATTTCTGTAAAGGTCAACCATTATTCCGTTTGTAATTTTCTTGCTCGTCCATTCGGACATGTATGTATTCAGGTACCTTAACAAACCTTGAACTGCCGCAAAAATAACCACGCCAAACGGAATTATCATAGCAAACATGGCTGATGTAAGAGTATAGCTATTGCCAAATAGGCTAAAATGTAAATCTTTTTGCCCTACAACATAATCGAGATACGGTTTTAGCGCAAATGCCGTTACGCCATCCAATAACCCAAGGGGTATGGCAATTAGCACTCCCAATATTAATCGCCCGATGACCGGCTTTAAATATGGGAAAATCCTTTTCATGAGCCACATATATCTATAAGAATTTTTAGCTTCTGTTTCACTTAATTTCATAATTACTCTCTCTTAAAATATCATTCAATATCAGCATTGTACACCAAAAATGTCTTTCATTGTTTGAATTTTAAGTATTGTAAATACTGCTAACAAAAATTTTTGTGTTTCTTTTTACTATAAAAGCAAGGATTCATCACATTATGCTCTTAAACGTACAGAACAATACCACATTTGGAAAGTCACAGGTTAATATCATCTCTATGGCGGACAACCATGGAGATATTTTAGGTCTGCCTCAAGTTATTAAAACAATGCAAGCGCATAGCGATGAAATCCTTGAAAACGGAAATGCTCCATCCACCGAAAATATCCTTGCAATATCTGGCGATTATTTTATGAATCCCGGCAAAAAAGCAATGTTGACAAAGCCCAGAAAAACTTTTGGCGATGTTCAATTTACTTTTTTGAAAAAACTTATCTTTGACATAAAAAAATATTTTGGTCCAAACAGCAATTTTCACACCATATACACTCCGGGCAATCACTGTTACGGCGGTGGAGATGAGTGGCTTTATAATAAACTTGAAAAAGAAGAAGATATCCGCATGGACACCATTATGAGCAACATTGATTTGGAAAAGTCTCCGCTTCTTGCAAGGCTCTTAAAAAAGAGCAATAATCTTTCAACGCAAAAGATTTATGAAATTAAAGACGATAAAAATCCTAACCTAAAAAATCACGTTTTGTTCCTTGGTGTTAATATACCGAGTTATTATTACAACCCTAAAGAGTTGCTTAAATATACTACATTCTTAGACCAAACCACTAAAAACGATGCGGCTATGGACAAAAAAGATTTATCGAAAACAATTAAAGAATTAAATCGTGCTATTAGAAAATTCAAAGAAAAACACCCCAGAGGTGCTGTTGTTTTGATGTCTCATCTTGGCAACAAACTTTCCAACATAATTGCTGAAAATGTTCCGAATATTAACGTTATCCTCAATGCACATGACCACAAAGATTTCTGTACGCTTATTGGAAGTACTCAAATACTTTCTCATGGGCAAAATAATAAATTCTTCAGAACAGTTAACCTGTTCTTTGATGATGACGGCAACTTAAAACTGATTAGAAATGCGAAATATAATACTGCTCCGTACATCAGACAAGCCAGAAATGATGACAACCTGCAGGACTTTGTAAACAGAGAATTAAAAGAAGATTTAAAACCACTTGTTAAATTTGATGAAAAATCAGGCACCCCGGAAGAAACTGTCTTTGATAATTCTATGAGGTACAAAAACAGTGTATTGGGGAATTATATTACCACGGCGATAAAGGATGCGGCCGCAAAAAGATATCCAAATATTGATGTTGTCGGTATTCCCAGCACAATCATAAGAAGCGGATTGAGAAGTAACATAAACAGAACAACTTTTAACAACATTGACCTGATTAATATGTTTAAGGGCGTAGATGAGAGCGTATCAGGCTTGCGTGTTGCGGAATTAACAGGCGAGGAACTTCTCTATCTGGTTGCGGAAAATGTTGTAAACAACCTGAAATCGCCGACAAGAAATGCATTGATTTTGTGGTCTGATATTCAAGTAAACAAAAAAATGTTTGCAAAAGACGGTTCAAAATTTGAACTGGCGATAAAAATCAGAAATCCCAAAACAGGAAAATTTGAAAAAATTAACAGTAAGAAAAAATACAATGTACTTCTCACCGATAAATATTTATTGAAAACAGGAAGACACTACAGGATGCCCCAAATGCTTTTCCCTAAGTTTAAACCGATAGAAGAAAACTACGAAACATTATTTAGGGAATATTTGGCACAACAGGGTAACAAGGTGAGATTTACCGACAAAACACGTGAATTAAGAGTAATAAGTCAATAGGAGTATATATTATGAAGTTATCCGCAATTAAAAACAATACGGCATTTAAAAGTAACCTGACCATTGATATTGGCGGTTCTCAAAGAGAGGGTTCCTGTAAAATTTACTATGCCACCAACGATGATACACCTATATTTATGAAAAATACAACGGTAAATGAAATTGGTGTTTCTACATTTAACGGTCCGGATGATTTTATGAACAAAATTGCCGAAAAAGTTAAGCAGGTTCAAGACGGCAGCCGTGAAACCATCAGAAGAAGCGGAAAATCTAAGGATGAAAATACTTTGAGAAGTATGACACTTTTTATTCCGAGTTATACCGACGGTTCTATGGCATACTATTTGCCAAACCACAGAAACCAAGAAAACAGACCGCTTAAAGATTTGGATTTTAGCAAAATGAAAGAGTTACTTTTATCTAAAGGTGTGCAAATATCCGATAATATGAGGTTCCGAGTATTGCAAGATGCTATGGGAACAGGCTTAGCGGTTTCAAAGAGACTCTATAATTTCGGAATGTTGAAACCGGGCAAATATTATACCGCCTGCATAACCGGTGGTGGCTGCGGTGTATCTACAATTGAAATGCATGACGACGATAGAGTTATTGTAAAATCAACAGGAAGCGGATATCTTGCAACAAGTGACAGACTTGAAAAGGTTTCCAGAGCCGGTGCTTCTGCCCCTGCTGTTATCAGAAATTTCTGTCGTCCGTTCGGTATAAACGAAGAAATGGTTGAAGATATTGTAGGTTGTCACAAAGCAGAATTTACAATGACCAACCCAATTTCTTATGAAAAAAACCCCAAGACAGAAAAATTGAAGGCATTACTGTTATCTACCGGAAAATACCTTGTTACGAGAGAAAACAGTAAAGAGTTTACAATTTCCGTTTTCCCTGAATACGAAAAACTGTTTAACGATTGCAGAAATTACGCAATTGAAAAATACGCACAAGCGTTTGCAAGACTTGCTGCAATCAAGAGAAATGAAGCTTGCAACGGTCTGATTATTACAGGTCCTCTGGCAAAGGCAATTGACGAAGCTTCAAGCAAATATTACAAAACAAGACTCGTTGACAGAATTAAAAAGCACATTTTTAGTTCATATAACACTTTTGAACTTGAAAAAATGCAGAAAACTTACGATTTTAAAGTTATATGCGACAAGAGATTTTTCATAGATGATAATACCGCATGCAAGAAACTTGCGCATATGGCTGACTATGTCGCCCCTGGTAGAGGTAACTGGCTACAAGTGCCCGTAAGTGCATTTAAAGACTAATTTAAAACAAAAAGATGCCGACCTATTGGTCGGCATTATAGTACAATGTGTTATTGGTATTTTATTAAAGCATTGTAGCTCTTAATTCTTCTCCGTTTTTACTGCTCAAATACGCAGGAGCAATATCAAAAATAGTTTTGCAACCGCTTTGTCCTTCTTTTGATAATCTGTGTGCGGCTCTTGCGTATGCAACCAATACACTCGACGTAAACTCCGGATTTGAATCGAGTTTTAGACTGTATTCAATAACATGATTTGTTCCGTCAGATGTTTTTCCGCTTCTGAGTACAAAGCCTCCGTGAGGGATACCGGAGTGATTTTTGATAAGTTCTTCTTCGGATATGAAGTTTACAGTTGTATCATAATCTGCAAAGTAGTTAGGCATTGTTACAATGGCTTCTTCTACCTTTTTGGCATCTGCACCGTCTTCAAGAACAACAAAGCATTCTCTTGTGTGTTTTTGTCTTGTTGTGAGTTCGGGATTTTTACCGCTTCTTGCTGCATCTAAAGCAGCTTGTACCGGAACTGTATACTGTTTAGCATTTTTTACACCCGGAATACGCCTAAGCGCATCTGAGTGTCCCTGGCTTACACCCTTGCCCCAAAATGTATAATCTTTCCCGTCAGGCAGGATAACATTACCCAAGAGCCTATTTAGAGAGAACAACCCCGGATCCCAGCCGATAGAAATTATTGCAATATTTCCGCCCTCTTTTGCAGCACTGTCAACATTTTTAAAGTGTTCGGGTATTCTTGCGTGCGTATCAAAACTGTCTATAACGTTAAATAGTTTTGCATATTTCGGTGTTTGTTCGGGTAAATCTGTTGCCGAGCCGCCGCAGAGAATAAGCACATCAATCTTATCTTTCCAGTTTTCTATTTCTTTTACGGATACAACAGGTGTATTTGAATTTACTTTTAAATCAGCCGGATTTCTTCTTGTGAATATTGCACATAATTCTAAATCATCATTTAAGTTAATGGCATTTTCTACGCCTCTACCAAGGTTTCCATATCCTAAGATACCAATTCTTGACATTTTACTACCTCACTATTTTTATATAAACTACATTACCAGATTCCATTATATAATTCTTAAAAACAAACCCCCATGGAAAGGGGTTTGAACCTTTCCATGAGAATAAAATTACTAAGAAGTGTCGAATTTTTATAATATTGAGCTAGAATCATTTTGTTGTGTTTCCTTAAATTTATTAAAAAAGTCCTTGTTATTATCTGCAAAATGGGTAAAAGCATGAATTTTTGTCAGTAATTCATTTGAAATTATGTGTTCAATTTTACAGGCATTTTCACTTGCTTCTTGTTGACTTACATCCAAAACATTTACTAAAAAGCGTTCAATAATGTTGTGCTTATTGTATACGATATCTGCCTGTTTTGTACCTTCCTCAGTTAATGTAACAAAGCCATAGCTTTCATATTGAACCAGTCCTTTGTCGGATAGTTTACCGAGAGCCTCAGACACAGAAGCTCTGGAAATGCCAAGCTGCCTTGCAAGGTCTGCACCTTTTAGCTGCATGTTATTGATTTGAGCAACGTAAATTGCTTCTATATAATCCTCTAATCCCGATGATAATGTATTAGCCATGCTTTTTTCCTCTTTTGATTTTATTGTAAGGCAACCCTTACAATCTGTCAAGCATGCCTAACAATATATAAATATGTATATTCTGTTTTTGTGTTATGATTCTTATATGAAAAAGATTATTATAGCATTACTTTTTATATTTGCGTTTTCTCTGAATGCCCTTGCAACAGAGAATTTGAGCTTTGTGTATATTAACGGTTCAAATAATAATGACGACAAAATGCGCAACTGGTACGAAAAGGGTGTGCATAAGCTTCATCCGGTAATGAGAAAGAAATTTTTAACCAACTCTGCTATCCGCAAACACTATAAGGACAAAGGAAATATCTCAATAAAAAAGGAGCCGGTTGTTTTCTTTTGGGGGTACGACAGCCGGAATGATTTAAACTTCGTTAAAGATAATTTAGAAGTTTCAAAGATGGTAAGCTCAGTTGGTGCATATTTCGCAAGAAATATAATAACTCAATGTTTGCACGACGCAATATGGGTTCAAAAATCGCACAACATGTTGCCGATACTGGACGATTTGAATGACACTGTATTACAAGAGGCCAAACAGGGCAACAAAGTCATTCTGTACGGTTATTCGGCAGGTACATTTATTACGTACGGGTATTTAATGAACAAAATGCGCTATATCGATTTGAAGGTATTATTGCGAGAATTGAATGCCGATAGCGACATAATTGAAGCGGCAGACAAATTACCTCTGAAAAAGACCTGTATGTCAGCATTATCACTAAAAAATGGTAATATAGGCACCATGTCAACTGAAGGGCATCTTGTGTTAAACGGTAATGAAGAAAAGTTGAAAGCGAGTCTTGCTTATCTGAATGATGTTACCGACAGGGTTTGTGCACCAGAGGGAATGGTGGTTGGTATAGTTAATTTTGCTTGTCCTCTTGTATTGTTCTATTCCGATATTGCTGATGAGGATTACGATTTCAACTATTATAATCGGTTGATGATAAAGTATATTATGGAGAACGGTATATTTATGATTACCGCTAACTTTAGCGAAGATCCGTTAGGCTTTCCGATGAGTAAAAACCTGACTATTTCAGATATTGAAAAGAATATTGGTCTGAAAATAAATAACCCTACCGGTGTAATATATGATAATTCCGGAATATGGAGCAAACGCATGTTTCCGTTTGCGCATACTGCATATTGGAACGCAAGGGGAACCTTCTCAAAAGCCGTTGTACAAAGCATTGTAAATGGTTACAAGTTCCAGTATAACGAAAAGTATCAATCAAGAGTAATCAAGCGAAATAAGAAGAAATCCGAACTATAAATTTTTCAATTTAGAAATAAATTCAGAATTTGTAAATTCGCTTTCAATAGCTTGTGTTTTGTGTGCATCCGACATCGTGTGCAGGTTTTCAAGCCTTTTTAGAAATGCAACGCTAGCAGAACAAGCTTCGGTAACATATCTTTTAGATAGTTTCGGAAGAAGCAGGGAATTTTTTTTATCAAGCGGATTTAGTGAATTTGCGGATTTAAAATAAGTTGCGCCGAATAAATCATATAAATTGTCCGTAGTAGCATTTAGCGGCTTGCCAATCATTATTTCGTCCATATTTAACTCGGAAGTTATATTGGCATACCTGTGATATCTTCGTATATTCGTAATGCTTTTTCGACCTTTTTGAGTGTGCAGGGGTTCGGCGACATCTTGAAGAAGATGCAGCGCCTCACCGAGCTTGCGCATAGCAGAGTTTTGTTCATCAAACTCCCACTCTACTACCGAGTCCTGAAGATTGTTGATATATCTATCAAGAGCATGTTTTTCACCTGTCGGATACGGCGTATGGCCTTTGCCGTAATAACAATGCAACGGGTTAAAAATATGTCCTATATGGAAGCTTGCTCTGGGATAAGTTGCACCAAGCAGTATTTGCTCCCTAAATTGCCCCAGTACCGGCACTTGCTCTAACGCAGCCATTGTCATTTTCGTGTGGAGCGTTTGATTCCAGCCGAAACTGTATTGTGAATTTATACCATTTAATTTCATATTTGCCTCAAAATCTCTATAATAATAATACTTCTAATATATTATTTTTGTTATTATTTAATAAAATTTATAAAAAAATTTTGTAAAATCCTTGAAAATAATGCTTGACGAGAAATTTTCAGCGTGTTAAGTTAAATGTGTAAACGAAAGGGCGTTTAGCTTAGTTGCCCAGTGAGGTTTACCTCACGTTTACAGATTGCTTCCCATGATAAAGGGAAGCGCAAGCAAAAAATTGAATATAAGGGCGTTTAGCTCAGTTGGTAGAGCGCTTCCCTTACAAGGAAGATGTCGGGAGTTCGAGCCTCTCAACGCCCACCATTTATAGAAGAACCGCAAGGGTTCTTTTTTTATGCGTTTCGAGGAACCTCAGCCTCGTTGCACTCGGCACGCATTATCCGTACGGCTCATTCTTCGCCTACGGTTAAAGTGTCAACGCCCAAATGAAAGAGCCACTATTGTGGCTCTTTTTTTATTTGCGTTTCGAGGCTACGCCTCAGCTGGCTTACTTGAAAAATCATCTTCCTGATTAAATTTTTCTTCGTTTTCTTTAGGCTTGGAATTTTCTGCACTATCTGTTATACTAATATCTTTTGAGTTCCCCCTAGGGAATTGTACCTTAGATATGCGGCTCATAAGGTTCTTTTTATTATATAAATAGTTTTATTTAAGCTTTGTGCTTCTTTAAAATTTTCTTGATTGCTAACATCAGGCTTGAAAAGCTTACGAATATCGTTTATACTATAATAAGTATCTGTGATGTCGGGCAGTACTTCATTTGAAGCAACCCCATTGACAGCAGGTGCTATTTTTATTTCTTTTATTTTGTGTCCGGTATAATTAGCCTATAATATTATAGAGGACTCTTTGCTAAAGGGAGCGACTGGCGGTAACGCATTAGGCACTTTAGAAAGACTCTTTCTTTTTATATTTTTTGCCTCGCCCATTAACAAATGCTTTACCACCCCGCACTTCTCTTGTATCGGCATGTGTTTTTTTGCTTCAGTTTACATAAGATTTCTTTAAGGAACAATACTATTAGTTATAAATAATAAATATGTTTTATAATGTTATTCCGTAAAAATTACGAATAGATTGCTTCCAAAACTGCTAAGGTTGCAAGTTCGACATCGTCATTTACAACTTTGGTGTCAAAATATTTTGCGCAAGAAATCTCTCTGTCAACTTGAGAAAGCCTTTTCTTTATGGCTTCAGGGGTTTCCGTATTTCTGTCTGTCAAACGATTTTTTAATTCGGACAAATTGGGCGGCAAAACAAATATCAATTTTGCATCAGGATATTTTTCTTTAATTTGAAATGCGCCTTGTACATCAATTTCCAACAACAAATACTTGCCCTTAATCAGCTCTCTGTTTATGGTTGAGCATAATGTTCCGTAATAATGACCGGCATATTTTGCATATTCGGCAAATTTATTTTCTTCTATAAACTCTTCAAATTGAGCCTTTGTAAAAAAGTAATAGTCCTTGCCTGCAACCTCTCCAAGGCGTTTTTTTCTTGTTGTAGCAGAAATAGAAAGGCAAAAGTTTTCATCATGCGCAAGTAATTTGCGCACAATTGTGCCTTTTCCGACTCCTGATGGACCTGATATTACTATAAGTTTACCTTCCAGCATATTCTCTCCGTTTTCTTTTATTTTAACAGAAAAATTTTTGTTTTTCACTTTGTTAAGTTTTTATTGCAACAGTTCCGTTTTGTTTTTCATTTTCAGTATAATTTATTTCCACATCAAAACCGATTTCAGCCAATCTTCTTCTTAAAACTCTTGAGTTTGAATATGTTAAGAGTCTGCCGTTAGGGTTTAATATGTTGAAGTAATATTCAAGTATATCTTTTTCCCAAAGTTCCGGTTGTTTTAATATAGAAAATGCGTCATGGAATATCAAATCATATCCGACATCCAAATTTGGAAGAATTTTTCTCAAATCACCCAATTTTAAATCAAGTTTTATTATTTTTTCAAAATTTAACTGGTTCTGATAATATATATTATGTAAAAAGCTCGATATTTCACATGTTTGATATAAATCTACCTCACTTTTTTCGCAAAAACTCTTAAAAATGCCCTTGTTTTTATCGAAAATATTTTTTATCCAATTTTCTCCTGAAATATTTTCGATATTTTTTTCCAAATTTACGAGCTCTAAAATTTTCTTGCCAAAAAAGAGATGAATATCTTTATTTATATTTTCATCAAAAATAAATAATCCGAGTGCCAAAATATTTTTGTCAATCTCAATTGCATCAATATCACATTTATTATCAATATTATTTTTCAAAATATAATCAACAAAAGTTTTTGAGTTATATCCCATTCCGTAACAAACATCCAAAATTTTTAGCTCTTTTTTGTTTTTTAAAACAGGAAGCGACGGAACTGCAAATTTTTCGAGCGCCTCCTTATGCGCCCCCACATTACTGAAATAGATATCGCCTATTTCATCATTATAAACCTCAAATCCCCCTGTAGCATTTTCCCTGTACGTAAAATTCATTTTATCACCATTTAAAGGGCAGCAAGTCCGGATTTTTGGATTTTATAAATGAAATAGCAGCCTTGTCATATTTTTTAATTTCTTCTTTTAGTGCGCCGAGACTTGCTTTGATAGCCTCATAGTCAACCTTGTCTGCAAAAAATCCGGATAGAAAATACCAAATACCAAATTTTTTGCGCTCGATTTTTAATTTGGAAATCTCACTTTCCAAATAGTCTTTGAACTTTTTCAACTCATCCCTTCTTTGAATGTCCTTTTCCAAATTCAGCAGCTTCAATAGTTCGTACTCATCATTAATGCGTGTCAAATTCTTTTCCAACGTAGTAATTTTCAGGTTAATTTTAACGGCTTTATTTTTTACACTCTTCTCGATGTTTTCCAGAATAAGCGAAGAATCAAAGTCGTTTATCATCTTTTGCTTTTGTTGAGCAGGCTTAGACACAAACAGGTCGTTCTTTTTTTGAGAGGAAAGCAGCCTTTCCCCAAATGTCGAAACGCTGTTAAATATGTTGTTTTTGCCGTTTTTGCCAGTCAAAATTATATACCCATAGTAGCTACAAATATATGATACAACATGTAAAAGAAAACCATGTCATATAATAAGTTGATTTTAAATGAATATTGTCTGCTCTCTGTCCGGTCCGACGCTGATTATTTTTATGGGAACATCCGTAAGTTTTTCAATTTCTTTTAAATAAATCTTAGCGTTTTCGGGAAGGTCATTATATGACTTAGCCTTTGAAATATCAGTTTTCCACCCGTCAAATACTCTGTAAACAGGCTCAAGATATTTGTGCAGGTTTATATTTGTAGGATAGTTGTCATATATGTGTCCGTCTCGTTTATCCTTGTATGCAACGCAGAGCTTAATTTTATCAAAGCTGTCAAATACATCTAGTTTTGTTAGAGCAATACCAGTCAGACCGCTGACTTGTGCGCTGTATTTTGCAATAGGTAAATCAAACCAACCGCAACGACGCTTTCTGCCGGTTGTTACTCCAAATTCTTTCCCTATGCTTTGGATTTTTTCGCCCTCATCATCTAACAATTCTGTCATAAACGGACCTTCCCCTACTCTGGTTATATAGGCTTTAAATACACCAATAACCTCGTCCACCGAATTTATACCAAGGGCAGTTCCGGTAACAGCACCGCCGCCTATAGGGTTAGATGAAGTAACATAAGGATATGTACCAAAATCTATGTCGAGCATAACCCCTTGAGCCCCCTCAAACAAGATTTTTTTACCGGCTTTGCGAGATTTTTCCAAAAACGGAAGTAAATCCATATCGACATAGGGTTTTAAATAATCTCTGTAATAATGGCAAAATTCCAATATTTGTTCTTTAGAATAGGGTTTTAGACCATAAATTTTTTCGAGTTGTGCATTTTTTATAGGAAGCGCACGCTCGATTTTGGAAAGCAAGAGTTCTTCGTCGTACAAATCTTCTATTCTGAAGCCCAAGCGAGCCATTTTGTCGGTGTAGGTAGGACCTATGCCACGCTTTGTAGTGCCTATTTTGTTATTGCCGAGCAATAGTTCGTCAGCACCATCCAAATCAATATGATAAGGCATTGTAATGTGCGCAAGCTGGCAGATTTTTAGATTTTTTGTTGATACACCACGCTTTTTTAAATCTTCAAGTTCTTCTTCAAGAACAACGGGGTTAATAACTGTTCCGGCACCAATAACGCAAGTTTTTCCATCATATAATATGCCTGATGGGATAAGGTGGAATTTATAAGTTTCACCGTCAACAACAACGGTATGACCTGCGTTGCACCCGCCTTGATAACGAATAATTATATCTGCTTCACCTGCCAAAAGGTCAGTTATTTTTGCTTTTCCTTCGTCGCCCCATTGTGCGCCTACCACAACCGTATTTTTCATCATTTATTCCTTATTTAATTTTAAACGTTACGTTTGCTACAGCAGTAACTTTCTTTTCAATAGCTGTTGTATCGCTATAACCTGAATCACTTACGTCAGTTGAGTCAACAGGTGTAATTTGGAATACACCCATTTTAACGGAACTGATTTTACCTACGCAGTTACCTGTTGCACTAAGCATACCTTTTGCACGTTCTTTTGCATCTTCACTTGCTTTTTTCAATAGCTCAACCTTAATTTCGCCGAGTTTTGAATATAAATATTCGGGAGAATAGATATTAATATCAATACCGTTATCTAAAAGCTCTTGTGCTGATACAGAAAGCTCTTTAATCTTATCGACGTCATTTGTTTTAATTTGTAAAATCTGCTCATATACATAGTTTTCGACGATATTTGTAGAATAGCCGTTTATTGGGTTTGTTTTGTATTGATTGTATGTACTTGCAGGCAAAACCGTTATTTCATTTTCTTTTATACCGTTTTTAGTTAAAAATTCTTTTACGGTAGGAATTTGAGATTTGATTTTATTATATGCAACAGATTTGCTCGGATTTGTTGCCCTTAATTCCATTCTCAAAACCGCAGTGTCGGATTTTACAATTTTAAAAGCCGAACCCGTAACGGCAATTCCGTCTTTGTTTAATGCACAAACTGCAACTGATGTAGCTATTAAAATAGCAAGTCCTACAATAATTGCCACAATAGTAAATTGGAAATCTTTTAATTTTTGATACATAATTTTACTCCTTATATAATTTAACTAATAAGCTCTTTCATTTCTCTTACGGCATTTTCAAGCCCAGTAAATACTGCTTTTGATATAATACTGTGTCCGATATTTAACTCATCAAACTCTTTAATTGCAAGCAATTTTGTTACATTGTGATAATTTATACCGTGCCCTGCATTTACTTGCAAACCAAGCTCTTTTGCCTGCAAATATGCTTGTTTGAGATTGTTGAATGCAAGGTCTTCATTCGGGGTGTTAAAATCGTTCGCATACTGTCCTGTATGAAGTTCAATATATTGAGCACCCGCTTTTGAAGCTGCATTAACCTGCTTTTCATCCGGAGCAATAAACAGGCTGACAATGATGCCGCCATCATTTAATTTTGCTATATAATCTTTTAAATACGGCAGATTGCCGGCTACATCAAGCCCCCCCTCGGTGGTAAGTTCTTGCCTTCTTTCCGGAACAAGGCAGCAGCTATGTGGCTTTACATCAAGAGCAATTCCCAATATTTCTTCCGTTGCAGCCATTTCTAAATTCATTCTTGTTGTAAGGGTTTTTCTCAGCGTCCTTACATCCTCATCTTTTATATGTCTTCTGTCCTCACGAAGATGAACTGTTATTGAATCACAGCCTGCAATTTCACATATTCCTGCGGCTACAATGGGATTTGGCTCAATTCCGCCCCTTGCATTCCTTATTGTTGCTATATGATCAATGTTTACACCTAATTTTACCATTTATTACCTCATCGAAATTTAAATACTAATATTGAATATATCTTGGGAGCAAAGAGCAAAAAGCCTATTATTACAGATAAAAATGATGTCAAATAAACAGCTCCTGCGCAAATATCTTTGCCCATTTTTGCTAAAACCGAATATTTATTGCCAAAATACGCATCAATTACAAACTCAATAACCGTGTTCATCATTTCTGCAAATAACATCAATGCTACGGTAAACACAAATATTGCAAGTTCAACATAAGTAAATCTCAAATACAAAGCAAGCCAAAACCCCATAAAAGCTATCAAAACTTCAACACGGAAATTCAATTGAGATTTTAGAGTAACTAATATCCCGTTAAGAGCAAACCCCATACTTTCAAAAACACCACTGGCTTTATATTTTGACATAATCAACACTCTCAATCATTTTATTTTGTAATTCTAACATACTTTCTAAGCGTTCCTCGTCCGGATGGTCAAACCCAAGCAGATGAAGAATACCGTGCGATAACAAATTCAGAAACTCAAATTCTGCGGAAACAGAATTTTCTTGCGCCTGAATATAAGTTTTATCAATGGAAATAATTATTTGTCCGAGATTTATCGTATTGTCCATAATTAATTTTTCTTCACTGTCCGAGTACAATGCAAATGTGATAACATCGGTCGGAGCGTCAATTTTTCTGTAATCACGATTTATATTTTTAATAAAGTTATTGTCACACAATAATATATCAAACGAATAGTCGTTTTTCTCAGAAAAACCATCAACAAAGCGATTTTCAAGAACATAAGACAACAACTGTGCAGAAATATCATTAATTCTGTCAAGAGAAATCGGAAGCTCTTTTTCGTACAAACTTTCACATTCTATGCTAGTTTTCATCACGATTTACCTCGTTAGTTGATGCATTATGAATATTTTCCATATCTTCATGGTATTTAATTCTTTGATGGTGCATACCTTTTAATACCCTATTAAATGTTGCTGCTATTGTTTTTAGGTCTTTTAGGGTTACAGGTGAATCGGATAGCTGACCGTCCAACAATTTTGCCTTTATAATTGCATTAATTTTGGCATCAATTTCCTCGTACGTCGGGTTTTTCAACGAACGAACCGCCGATTCAACACTGTCTGCCAACATAATTATTGCTGATTCCTTAGATGAAGGCTTTGGCGCATTGTAGCGGTATTCATCTTCACTAACATTTTCAGCCCCCTCTTGCTTTATTGCCTCATTATAAAAATATGACGCAATACTGTCGCCGTGGTGTTCTAAAATAAACGGATATATTGCAGGAGAAATGTTGTACTCTTTTGCCTTTTCGACGCCATCTCTTGGGTGGGTTGTAATAACCATTTTACTGAATTTTGGACTAAATTGGTCGTGTGGATTATCAATGCCGTAGTATGACTGATTTTCAACAAAAAATAACGGTCTGTTTATCTTACCTACATCGTGATACAAAGCACCAATTCTCGTCAATATCGGATTTGCACCTATAGCTTCTGCGGCAGCTTCCGCAAGAATTGCAACCATTTGTGAGTGGTGGTGAGTTCCAGGCGCTTTTTCCTGAAGCTTTTGTAATAAGGGATGATTAGTATTGGCAAGTTCCAACAAGCCGTATGGCGTTGAAATTTTAAACATCGACTCTAAGAGAGGAAGTACGCCTGATGCTATTATTGAGCTAGCAAATCCGTTAACAATAACCGCAATCAAGTTTTTCCAATATGTTAAAAAGTTTAATTCATCAAGGTTATAATCTAAAAAGAATGCGCCGGTCAAAGAAACGACGTAAATTCCGCTTGTTATCAAGCCGACTTTTGTCAATTCCAGTCTGTTATTAAATCTAATTGATTCCATAGAAAATACGGTTGCAAACGCACCAAAAATAAACGTTACAAGAACAAGAATTTCCACTTGAAGCGCCAGTGATATTGCACAAAGAAGTGATAATGTTGCAATAATTGCCGTTGTAGTGTTTAAAAATATAGATATCAGCATTGTAAAGGCTGCTACAGGCAAAAATAAGACATAAAAATCATATGGAGGAAGTGCTATAGACAATAGCGCTAACACTGACATTAAAAGTGATATCAAGGCATAATGAGCTTTTCTCTTGAACTTTTTCTCATATTTTTCAATGTAATATGCGCAAGAAAATATTGCCAAAGCCACAAGAATAAATATTCCCATAATGCCGCTTGCATTAAGCTGAATAACATTGTATCCGCATTGTTTTAGGGCATCTTTTTGAACTTTTGAAACTGGCTGCCCAGCAGAAACAATTTTACTTCCCGCCTTAAATGTTACTTCTACAGGTTTAACAGCACTTAAAGCGTTTTTACGAGAAATCTCTGTTGCATCTTCATCTACCACAATATTTGGCGCAATAACACCTTTAATCAAGAAAAGGATAACGTTATAGTCTGCCGAAGAAAGATATTTTGAAGAATTTTCTTTTACAAGCGAATATAAATTTTCTTGAATTTCATTTTCGCTTATACCTCTGTCTAATATCGCATAAAGAGTGTCTTTTGTGGCATTTTCGAGCTTTGTATAGTAAGAATCAGAGAGATTCACAATATACTCGATATTTTTGTAGTCGGTTTCATTATCAGCAGTTAGGTTAAAGTATTCAACTAATGATGCTTTTTTCAGTGCGGCAGGTATCTTTTCGCCCCTGACCGAATTGATTTTTTCAATATTTTTGTCAAGATTTACTTTCATATAATCGTCTTGTACAGGAACGAAAATAGGAATAACCTTTTTGGACAATTCGTTTTTAAGTTTTTGCGTTTTTTCAATATCAACAATTTTGATTGTTTTATTAGCAAATACGTCACGTTTACTTACATTATTTTCGATTATACTGTGGTGTAAATAGTATCGGCTAGATAAAACAACCGTCAAAAATATCGCCGTAACAACGCACAGGAATAGCCCTACACTTCTGGTCGAAAATACATTTATAATAAATTGCTTTAATGACTTCATAAATCACCTTTATTCTATAATATCAAAGCCTGTATATTCCTGTAATACTTTAGGAATATGCACAGAACCGTTTTCATCCTGGAAGTTTTCCAATATAGCTGCAAAAGTACGACCAACCGCAATACCGGAACCGTTCATTGTGTGAACAAATTCGTTTTTGCCTGTTTTTGTGTTTTTGTATCTTATATTTGCACGTCTTGCTTGGAAATCACCCATATTGGAACAGCTGGATATCTCTCTGTAATTATTATAAGATGGCATCCAAACTTCCAAATCGTAGCACTTTTTAGCGCTAAAACCAATATCAGCCGTGCATAAGGCAACCTTTCTGTATGGCAATTCAAGAAGCTCAAGTATTTCTTGCGCATCTCTTGTAAGTTTTTCGTGCTCTTCAACGCTTTGTTCAGGAGTACATAATTTCACCAATTCAACTTTATTGAACTGGTGAACCCTGATAAGTCCCCTGGTATCTTTTCCTGCGCTTCCTGCTTCTCTTCTGAAGCAAGGAGTATATGCCGTTGAACAGATAGGAAGGTCTTCTTCTTTTAATATTTCATTTGCATAAATATTTGTAACCGGAACTTCTGCGGTCGGAATAAGGTATAAATCCTCGCCTTCACATTTAAACATATCTTCGGCAAACTTAGGGAGCTGTCCGGTACCTGTCATCGTGCGTGAATTTACAAGCAATGGAGGCAAGTATTCGGTATATCCGTGCTTTTGGGTATGGACATCAAGAAAAAATCTAATCAAGGCTCTCTCTAAACGAGCACCTTTATTTTTGTATATGTAAAATCTTGTTTTAGATAATTTTACGCCCCTATCAAAATCAACCAAATCAAGTTCTGTAGCTAAATCCCAGTGCGCTTTTGGCTCAAAATTAAATTTAGTTGGTTCACCGACTTTTTCAACAACAACATTATCATCTTCGCTTTCGCCGACGGGAGTGGTCTCGTCAGGCGTATTCGGAATGCTTAAAAGCAATTTTTGTTGTGCTTCATTAAGTTCACGCTCTTTTTCTTCAAGTGCGGAAATTTCATCACCCATAGATTTTACATGAGCTTGAATTTCAGAGGTGTCTTTACCTTCTTTTATAGCAATCCCTATTTCTTTTGATAAATTTTTTCTGTGCGAACGAAGTTCATCCGCTTTTGTTTGAGCTTCTCTTCTTTTTTCGTCTATATTTAAAACTTCATCTATACTTAATTCAGGATTTCTTCTCTTCAAAAGTTCATTAACTTTGTCAGCTTCTGCCCTTATAATTTTGATATCTAGCATCTTTACTCTCCCTACATGGTGTGTTATAAAACTCGTAGTACTTCCTTGTATATTATCCTACAAACAAAAAAATTTATCCACTTATGAAGAAATTTGAATTTTTTACATAAGATATCTTAACAGAATATAACTTATAGATATTATATATTTTGTGTAGTATATAATTTTAGTTAATATATGAAAACTTGCTAACAAAAACTGGGAGTTTTTTATTTATTATAAAAGAAAGTTAGTAATTGACGAGGTAAAATCATGAAGGTATTAGGGTTAACCCAGTATAGAGCGGCTGAACGTTTTTTATTCCCATCCGCAAGCGGATATACTCCAAGCAGAATAGTCTCTACAACTCCGATAAATAAGTATAGAACAGTAGCAGAGTCATTCGGCTTTTTAAAGGAACTTTCAGAGCTCTTTATGCCAGTATTTAAGCAAATTTCCAAGATATTTGGCTGATTTATTCACTCAAATCGATTGCCAAATCTGTCATTTTAGATAAAATTGTATCCAAGTCTTCGGGTACGAGCTGTTCGTATGCCGCAGGATAAACTACTGTAAGTCGTGAGTTTTCGCCTTTCATTAGTGCATTGGTCTGCTTGAGCGCTTCTTCAAAGTTCGCAGCAATATGCACTCTTGGATCAGAAAATTCTTCGGTAAAATCAACAAATTCAATTGCATAACGCAAAATTTCTAGCTTTGGCTCAATAAATACAATATTTGAAGTGTAATTTTTGCAAATAAAATCGAGCAAATAGCCGGTACCAAGCCCGAATACAACAATGACATCTGAATTATTAAAATCAGATGGGATATTCTCCTCGCAATTTAGTTTTTCGTAGTCTTTAGGATTGAGCATGTCATCCAATACCAACCCGTCATAAGAAAAGACATAATCGCCTGTTTCAGAAGTGTAAATTTCAATATTTTCTTCGACTTCAACCAAATAAATTTCGGAAAGCTTATCTGCCAACGGCTTGTTTTTTAAGGCTATTGCATCAATATTTTGTTGAAAAAACATACACTTAACTCCATAATTGTTAAGAACATTTTTTTATATAATACTCTATGTTATAACAGATTTACACATACAAAAAGACGAGATTATGGAAAAAGATTTCGAGATAAATATTGCACACTTGTATCCGGAATTGATGAATATTTACGGCGATTTCGGCAATGTTTGTGCCTTAAAAAAACGCCTTGAATGGCGAGGCATAAAAGTAAACATTTGCAAAATTTCAATGGGCGACGACATAGATTTTGACAAATATGACATATATTTTATCGGTGGCGGACAAGATAAACAGCAATTTGCAGTTTCCGAAGAACTTCAGAAAAACAAAGACGGTTTTCAAAAAATTGCCGAAGACGGCGCCGTAATGCTTGCCATATGCGGAGGATATCAGCTATTGGGGCACTATTATCAGGAGCAAAACGGAAGCAAACTTGCCGGTATTGGATTGCTTGACGCATACACAATTGCAGGCGAAAAACGCTCTATCGGTAACGTCACAATAGAAACCGATTTTCTTGAGCCCAAAACCCTTGTGGGATTTGAAAATCATAGCGGACTAACATACTTACAGGGAAATACAAAACCAATTGGAAAAGTTTTGGTTGGGCATGGAAATAACCTTACTTCGCATGAAGAAGGCGCTCAATATAATAATATTTTCGGAACATATTTGCACGGTTCATTACTTCCCAAAAACCCTGCCTTTTGTGATTATTTATTACAAAAAGCAATATGCCGTAAACTCAATGATAACGGCTATATCTTGCCGGAAATAAATGACCGTTTGGAGTGTCTTGCACACGATAACCTCATAAACAAATCCTATTGAAATATTAAAAGATGTTACAAAAACTTGCCAAAACTTGAAAAGTGGCTATAATAACACTTGTACAGAAAAAGGAGATGTTCTATGAACAAAGAAGAATTAGTAAAAGAGATTTCCAAGAAATCTAAAGTATCACAAAAATTGGCTGGTGATGTTTTGGCTGCAGTTCTTGAAACAGTTGCAAAAACTGTTGCAAAAGGCAAAAAAGTTACATTGGTTGGTTTTGGTACATTCGAACCTCGTAAGAGAGCTGCTCGTTCAGGCAGAAACCCTCAAACAGGTGCTACAATTAAAATTGCTGCAAAAACTGTACCTGCATTCTCAGCTGGTAAGAAATTCAAAGAATTAGTAAAATAATTACTGATTTAAAAAGGAAAAGAGTCTTCTTAGCGATGAGGAGGCTCTTTTCTTTTGTGATTTTTCAAGTTCGTTTTTTATAACCCGGCGTAAGTCATAAATGCTTTTAAAATTATAAGAGCACAATGTGCATTCACCGCCACAGGAAGCGCATTGGGTGCAATCATTGTTAGCAAAGTATTCATTTGCATAAAAGCAGTTTATTGCATTGCAAATCCTGTATTTTGAGTATTCGTTAACTTGTTCCATGTATTTTATCTCTACTTTATATAAGGTTCTAATTCTTTTTTTAAAATAACTCTTGCTCTGGCGAGTCTTGATTTCACCGTACCGACGTTCAAATTCGTTAAATCGGCAATTTCGCCATAAGACAGTCCTTCTACCTCCCTAAGTAAGACAATCGTTCTAAAAAGGGCAGGAAGCTTCTCTATTGCGATATTTATTTTGGTCTTTAATTCACAATAAAGAGTATTTTCGTCAGGAGTTTTTTTCTTGTCTATAATGCACTCGCCAAATGCACTGTTTTCATTGTCACAATTGGGTTCGGAAATCGGGCAACTGTGCCTTTTTCTGCGCAAAGTGTCATAAAACAGGTTATGCACAATTTTGTTCAGCCAAGAATGAAAACGCTCCGGCTTTTTTAATTTTTTAATTGAACGTGACATCCTAAAAAGCGCTTCTTGCGTTAAATCAAAAATGTCATCTGCTGGCTTTAGCGCAATAAACATCTCATAAATTTTGTCTTGATATCTTGATATAAGCTCAGAAATTGCATCATTATCATCACTTTTTGCAAGTTCAATCAGTTCGGATAATTTTTTATTGCTATAATTATTCACAATTTAACTCCCGATTTTGTTATATAATTGAATTAGAGTAATTAAATCGCCCGACAGGATGTATCAAGAGGTAATATGACAACCAAGCTGCAAAAACATTTATTAAAGGACAAAAAGAACTATAAAATTTTTGTTTTATCCGACATTAATGCGGAAAATTCTTTTCTGAACGACGTAGGAATTGCACTAAAAGAAGGCGTTGATGTCGTTGAATTTGACGGAAATAACCTTGTTTCAAAGGATTTTTTGTCAACAGGCAAAAAACTGAGAGATTTGTGCGGGGTTTTTAATGCGCTGCTTATAATAAAAGACAGAATAGATATAGCTAAACTTGTCGGCGCAGATGGGGTTGCGCTTGATAAAAACTCGGTTTCTATATCCGAAGCTCACAAACTCGTTGAGGATAATTTATTGCTTGGATTTCATGCACAAGAAAGAACAATCCCAGATGAACACGAGCTTTCGTTATTAAATTTTTTAGTTCCTGATAACGCAATAAACGCAGATATAAAGCAGTTTCAGCCCCAATAAAAACAAATAATTTGAAAAAAATTTTTTTCATATATAATAAAAGTATGACAAGTGGCGAGTGTCGCCAAGCGGTTAAGGCCCCGGATTGTGGTTCCGGTATTCGTGGGTTCGATTCCCATCACTCGCCCCATTATCAAATTTAGCCTCGTCAGAGGCTTTTTTGTTTGGGTATTATTTGTGATAGAATTATCTTGATTATAGATAATGGAAAATAATTATGAATAAAAAAGTGTTATTTTTATTGCAAACTATTTTTGCGGTATTAATGTTAATACTATTTGTATTTGCTACAAATTGGTATCTTAACAAGAAGGTTAGTTATCAAAATAATTTATTTGTCCCCAAACCCCTGATTGTGTACTATTCTCACAGCAATCATACTGAAGATATTGCAAATATGATAAAGCAACATTTAAACTGCGATATTGAAAAAATCAAAGCAGAAGAATATGAAGGCATGAATGTACTAGAACTAACTAATATGGTAATTGAGCAAACAAAAAAAGATTATCTTCCCAAAACCAATAAAATAGATATGTCGGATTATGATGTCATTTTTATAGGAAGTCCTGTCTGGAAAGGAGATTTATCCTTACCAGTTAAAAGTTTTTTAATTAGCAACGATTTTAATGGCAAAACTATTATTCCATTTTATACATTTGCTGGTATGGTAGATAAAGCAAAATTAGATAGAAAAATAAAAGAACTTTCTAATAATGATAATGTTTTACCTTCGTTCTTAACTGTTCCTTATAAATTTGCATTTATCGAACATCGTCTGACACGCTGGTTAAATAGAATAAAAAATTATGATTTTTACAATATGCTAATAAGTAATTTACCAGATGACATTATAGAAAGATTTGAGACATTTCGTAAGCTGCGATTATCTCAAGATGACGCATTTTATTTTAAAGATAATTTTTTAAAAGTTAAATATCCCAATGGTGATTTTTTATATGAATTTGAATTTGCATTGTTTCTAAATGGTTATTATTCCCCTGAAGAAATTCAGTATATTATAACACAAGGAACAAAGCACAATGTCCATAGTGCATATGCACTAAAGTCATTATTTTATGAGATGGGTGGCTTAGATGTAACACGTGAACAGGCTATTGAATATATTACAAAAGCAATACTTATGGAGCCTAATAATATCTCGTACAAAAGAATACTTAATAATATAAAAAGCAATGTTCCTAATTTTTCTTTTTCTTGGACAGATTAACAAATATATGTAACAACTCCACCTTATAATTTATGTTTATTTTTTAAAAACTTATAAATCAGCACCATGAGCTCCGTTTCATGTAAAGTTAATTCTACAAATTTTACATAATCGGGTTCTAACCTTATCCCATTGGTTGCCCCATTTTTTATTAGTGATACAATAATATATATGATAAAAGAATTAAATTTTGAATTAACAAAAATGGATGTAGAGAATAATCTTGAAAAGATATACAATGCATCCTCAAAAGGTGTTGGCATAGTCCAAATATTAAAGTCGCTAACCTGCTTAATGTTGTGTATTCTTACACTTTATATAGGATTAAAAACAGGTTATTTAGAACTAAGCTTTATTTTAACTATATGCATTCTTAGCGTAATTATTTTTTTTACAGGTTTCTTTTTATGTATGCACAAAAAGAAATCGCTAGTGAAAGTATTTTTAGAAAATATAAACACAAGAAAAATTTATCTTGAACTAAATTCAGAAGAAGAAAATTTTATTTGTAAAGAAGATATCGGAGATACTCTTGTACATTGGAGAAAAGTTCCTAAAATTGACAACAATCAGCATTCTTTCCTGATTTTTACGGGTAATAATAGTGCATATATTATTCCTAAAAGAATTTTTTCATCAGAGAATGAATGCAATGAGGTTTGGAACTTGATTCAAGAGTGTTTTAATAAAAGCAGATAATTTGACACAAAAACTTATGAATCTGTTCCAAAAGTTCTGTTTCCTGAATTGCAAGTTCTGCAAATTGTATGCAATATGGTTCTAACCTTATCCCATTGGTTGCCCCATTTTTAAAAATAAGCACCCTTTATGAGTGTGTTTTTTATTTGAGTATGTAGGGTGCGAAAATTCGCACCATACAAGCTAAGCAGAAAAGAGTATTTCATCCATTGACATATTTTCCAATTCATGAATAATTATCTTAGCGAGAGGTTGTAACAAATACACATCACTCGCCCCATAAAAAAGCAGATGACGTTTTGTTATCTGCTTTTTTATCAGAGTTGATGCAGGATTGAAACCATAGTTTGTGGGTTCGGCGGATTTTGCGTAGGCTGACCGTAGGGAATGCCGAAGTAGCGAGGTCAGGTTTGACGACAAGCGCAGCGCAGGAAAATCCTGACCGAGTGGAGCAAAATCCAAGAAAATTCCCATCACTCGCCCCATTACAATAATTATTACAATAAGAGTTACAATAAAAATTGTAACTCTTTTGTTTTGATACATTTATAATCTCTATTACACTCTAAAACTACAAATCAATTTTTCTAGTAATAAATTAAATCTCATAGCCGTATTTTGACTTTTACAACAATATTTAATAGGAACTTCTTCATTTGGTTCATAATTAATAACATAACCAAATCCAAAGAATTGGTCGCTTGTTAAATCTATATATTTGTCGTTAATTTTGTTAAAATAATGAGTTCCGCCGCCTTCTAAAAATATTTTATGAATTGTTCCCCCAAAAATGTCGTACACCAACATAGCTGTAATTGCACATTGACCTAATGTTGGGTCTTCTTCATAACAGTACTCGTCTTGGCAACTTGGATATGAAGTTTCTTTGCACCATATCTCAAGCAAATATTCAAACAAGTCATCAGGTGTATTGATACATTCAAATTCTTGACATATTCTTTTGATATATTTTGCATTTTCTTGACCGTAATATGTAATATCTCTACCTGATTTTGTTTTAAACATTAATTATTCCTTTCAAATATCTATCAACAAAATAATTGTAATATACGGTTATGTCAATATCGGACGCATAAATAAAATCTTATCAGATTTATGCACACCACTTCTCTAACCTAGTCATAATCTCGATTTCCTCAAAGATTGTTGAGCAAGTTCTGCAAAACTGGCTTCGTGCCATATCCCATCACTCGCCCCATTTTTTACATTACAATACAATATAAAGGTGCGAACAATCGCACCCTACATACTAACCCTGTCTGGCAGGTTGCTCGATTTTTTAAAACATAAAATACAAATTAAAACCTTCTTTACCCAAAACGAAAATCTCTCATGCTTATGAGTATGCAGTTCAATGCATCTTTAATTTTTTGTTTTTCAACCTCGCCTGTTGTTGATTTTAATTTGTTACCTAAAAGCTCGTATTTATATAAAAGTTCCAGATAATCGATATAGTTACTACCAGCCTCCCTGTACATATTTTTCACTCTTTCAGGAGAAGTAAAACTCATGATATCTGCAACGGTACTGTTTTCGTCGGCTTCTAAATTTGTTACTCCGGGGTTAATTGCTGTATTGTCTTGCATTTGGCTTACTTCAATATGAGCCTTATAAGCTTTATAACCGCTTGACTCAACATCGACACTCAAATCAATTGCAGCCATTCCTGCACAACAAACTAAATCCAGCATATTGTCAAATGTTTTCATGTCACCAAACTCTGCCAGTATGCTTGCTCTGCTTGAAGTTCCGTCAAAATTACTACCGGCTTTGCTCAAAACAACTTCGCCATCTTCGTCTGCACTGTCAATCGAAATTTCAGGAGTGCTTGTATCATACTCTTGTTCTGTTGCTGTTTGAGCTTTTTTTGTATAATTTAATTCATCAGACGAAAAGTTTGTATTGTTGATTTGAGAAATATTCATTATTGATTACCTCAGATTACCCATGCTATATATATAAAGTATATAAACAATATAAAATTTCAAAATAAAACATATTTTTTACAAAACTTTACAGATATAAATAGACAGAACAAATTGAAAAGTTCGCACCGAAATCATTGTTGTCTATCCGTGAGGCACAAAAACTTATAAATCTGTTCCACAAGTTCTGCTTCGTGCATTCAGTATTGTGCAAACTCAATGCAATATTTTTCTAACGCCGCCAAACAGGTTGTCCCATATTAATACTATAATATAAAGGTGCGAACAATCGCACCCTACATACTCGCCCCCTTTAATCAAATTGTTTAGTCAGTTTTCATTTGTTATAATGAGAGCAGATTTACAAATACTGTAATTTCATATGAATAAGAATAACATTTTAGGATATTTATTTTTTTGTGCGTTATCGTTGATTATTTTAATAGCTATTTTGCATGATTCTCCGTTATCAGAAACGGCAAAGTTTACAAAACCTGCAACACTTGAAATTATAAGAGAATATCCTTTGGGAATTAAAATTATTGATAAAATAAATGTTGTATCCTATCAAAAAGACGTTATAAGAAAATACAGAAAAGCTCAAAGCAAATCATATTATCATGTTCTTTTGGTAATAGACAATAAACATAAGGAGCATTTGCTATTCTTGACTCCCTTTTGTATAAAGAAAACTGAGGATGCATTTTGTGAGGAATTGGAAACTGAATACAATAATCTTAATAAATTTTTTAATAGCGATATGCAAGAATATGTAGTTAATAGTAATGCTGATGCGTTATATGCACTAATAGGACTTTATTTTGTTGGAGCAGCATTCTTGTACTTTAATTTGCGTATATTTATATTTAAATAACTTTCATATACTACGAAATTACAGTTTCGTGCAGCTATAGGGTGCGATTGTTCGCACCGAACAACTAAAATTAAGTTTTATTAAGAGGAGTATATACTTTTTAGCACTTTTTTATATATAATTTCTTTTTATAAATATGTAGCTATGAAAGGTATTAACATGACAAATATCGAATCCATAAATGGTTTCTTGGGGTATGAAAAACAAGTAAATAATTTTGTCGGAACAACAAAAAACGATTATGCAGCAAACATTACATCAAATAAAATTACAGACTATTTTACACAAGATAGCGATGCAACTATAGAAAATAATGCCGGCACTACACAAACATTTAAAGCAGGAGCCGGTATAAACATAGCGGCTGCATTGCAAGACGATAATACACTTGGTGAACTGAATAAAGCAATCACCACAACAACAGCTGGAACGATATTTGAAAGCAAACCCGGTTTTAAAGACACTCTTGCCGGAAGACTTCTATATGGATCAACTATAAATGAAAATAAATTAGGCTCAGATAACGGAAAAAATCTTGCACTAATGGCTGAAATGGATAAAGACCATGACGGCAATATATCAGATTCTGAAGCAAAAGCAGAAACTAAAAACGGCTTCAACAGAATGCTTTATATGAGTTGTGTTGATGAAGATGGTAATGCTTGCGGATGTGGTGGTTCAGTTATCAAAGCTGAACATATCGGATTAACAACCGTCTGCGGACAAAAAATATATGCCGTAACAGATATGTATAAGGGACTTACCGGCAGTGCAAATCTTTCAGAAAATGAAATGAAAGCACTTGATGAATACTATGAAAAGAATGGTGCTAAAGCAGATATTAATGGTGCCGCAAAAGCAATGGGTATAAAAATTGAAATTTCAACAGAAACTAACAACTTTGGACAAAAAGCAACAGTAATAAAGTTTATTGGTGCATCTGGTGTTGAATCTAAAGTTTCAATTACAAATATATCAGATAAGATAAAAACCGCTGATGATGCATTTTGGTACTTATATCGCTTGTTAAAAACAAATGCACCAAGCGAATACACCTCTAACGATATATTAGAGAGTATTCAGATGAAATAGTCGTTCTGTTTCGTGCCGGCAGTATTGTGCAGAGAAACACACCTCTCATACTTCTCTAAAGTCCTATATTTTGCTCAAGTCTGAGAGAAACCGCAATTTCAAGCATATCAACGAGTTCTTTCAAAAATTTATAATAGTATTTTTCTTTTAATATTGATTTATCAAACGGTATTTCAAAATTATCTTTGCCGGTATCGGTCAGAATAAACATATTCATTGAATTTGAGCAACCACTGTCAAATAAAATAATAGTTTTATCGTTTCTGTTTTTATGAAAATTCTTCAATCTTTCCATAAAGGTTGGAGTTAAAATATACCTCGCCTCAATTTCATCATCAGTATAGACTTTAAACTTTTTGTTAAATTCTATATCTTCAAATTTTGGATTTTTTTTATCTAGCTTAAAAATCTTAAATTTATCATTTTTTACAATCGTTTCTTTGTAAAAATTCTTATCCAATTTTACGGCAAGCATAAGACCGTTAAATTGGGCATAGTCTACATACTCTCCGTATTTTCTCTGAACATTTCTCCTTATAATCGCCGCATCTGCAACTTTAAACGGAATATCTTTGTATGTACCTGTTATTTCGTCTTCAAAAACCATTTTATGAATATAATAGTTGTCTTTATTGGGTAAATGCTTTAGAACGGCTTTTTCAAAATCTTTAAACTCCTTGGAAGCCATCGGATAAGCAAAATAAAAAATAACAAGAATAACCGCCAAAGGAAGCAATACCCCGATAAATATTCCAGAATTATTCGGAAGCGAATCGCCAAAGAAATAGCAAATTAAAAGCGAAATTCCAACTAGCAAAATATATGCAGGAATGGCAGACAAGATAATAAAACCTGTTTTTTAAAATCCCCGTACAATTTCTTTTCGCTCTGTTTCTATGTCCAATAAATTTGGTTCTATTCTTTTGGAATAAAATTCGCTAAATTTTTTAAAATCAATATTTTCCATATAAACATAGTAACAAATTATAAAGCCTTGAGCAATAACAAAAACTGTTCCCACGAATTTGCATGGTAAGTATGTAGGGTGCGATTGTTCGCACCTCTCCCTAAGCACAAGAGAGTATTTCATCCGTTGACATATTCTTTAATTCATGAATAATTATCTTAGCGAGAAGTTGCAACATGCACACATCACTCGCCACATTTTTTGTATTGAATAGCCTGTTAGTTTGAAGGGGGTATATTATGAAAAAAATTATTATTTTTCTTGCTGCATTGTTATGTACCGCAACTGTTGCCAAGGCAGAATTTTTAGGTGGCTTCATTTATAACGGAGCAACTACACCCGGAGGCGGATACACAAGTGTTGCACCGACAAAACAAGGAACTTCAACCTGCAAAAATATTTGGTATATCGTAACAGTCGGTGATTGCAGCGTAAGAACAGCAATGAAAAATGGTGGAATTCGTACTTTATCAGGGTATGATGTTCACAGAGAAAATATTTTGGGATTTCAAACAATCACTGTAAAAGCGTGGGGAAATTAGTATATATATACTTTTTAAACAAAAAAGACTTTGGCATTTTCCAGAGTCTTTTTTATTATGACAGATAAAATGAGTCTAACCCGCAAGAGCCAAAAACTAGCTGCATCGAAAAATTAAATTATTCTATATTTTTTATCAATTTTGCAGGATTGCCTGCCACAATTACATTATCAGGTACATCTTTTGTGACAACACTTCCTGCCCCAACTACAGAATTTTCACCTATGGTGATACCCGGAAGAATAGTACAATCCGCACCTATCCACACATTTTTACCAATTTTAACGGGTTTTGGAATAGCATTAATTCTTGTTTCGGGATTTATTTCGTGGTTTACCGTAACAATGGTAACATTTGGACCTATCATTGTATTATCACCTATTTCTATCCCTCCGTTATCTTGAAAACGGCAGCAAGAATTTATAAACACGCATTTACCAATTTTTGTGTTTTTCCCGAATTCTGTATAAAAAGGTGGTATTATAAAGCAGCTTTCATTAATTTCACTCGCTGTTAATTTTGAAAAAAGCTCCCTGACTTTTTCCGGCGAATTATATTTTGTATTCAACTCCATAGTTATCTTTAATGCTTCTTGTGCATATTCACCAAAAGAAAATAGTAAATCGGAACCCCATTCTATAGGTGTCCCTGATTTCATTAGCTCTCTGATTTTTTCAATACTTAAAATGTTATTTGTCATAAAAACACTCACCCATATTCCATACTTATATTATAACCAAAAATCAAGTGTATTAACTTATAAAAGATTTTGTTGATATTTTCTGAAACCTCTGTTTCATGTGGGTGATAAACTAATGATTAATATTTATAGTTTTTCTTTTATTCTTGTTTATATGTTGTAATTTTGTCTTTGTTTTGCTGGTAGATTTGTCACTCACGATATAACATTTCAAGTCAAGAATATTACCAGTATACTCCTTATATATCTCTACAAGACTTTTACTTGTTTCTCCCTTAAATATATGTAATTGCCCCATTGGTGCACGTTTTATTATGTGTTGCTTTAATATACAAAAACTAACAGACGTGGGACTGTGTACTCTCACGCTAATTACCCCCTCATGTTCAAGAATAAAATAAATAATGACTAAGTCAATAGTTTTGGGTTTTTCATAAAATTATTCATACTCTTATAAACATGCAAACAACAGATAAAATAGTTTATCTGTTGTTTGCCATATAAAAATTCATTATTAAGCTTGCACTGTCCCGTCGGGATTGAAGTTTTTGGTAGTTTTTATTCCGTTTTTATCAGTCGTTACGGTCTGAACTTTTACACCATTCTTGTCAAATGAAGTAACTTCTTCCACGCCGGTTTGAGAATTTTTAACGGTCATTGTATAACTTCCGTCCTCTTTATATGCATAGGTTGTTCTTTCAAAAATACCGTTTTGGTTTTTCTTCGCTGATTCCAATATTTTACCGTTTGCATCATAACCTTCTCTTACAACTTCTTTTTTCTTTTCATCTTTGGTAACTTTTACATATTTTCCATCTGCTTCATAGGTATAAGTTGACTTTTTAACAGAACCGTCTTTGGCTTTAACCGCCTCTTTTACAACTTTTCCGTTAGAGTCAAACCCTGTTTTGATAGTTTCACCGGTTTCTTTGTTTTCGGTTGTCTTGGTGGAAGCCACGTTACTATTTGACGCATTACGCAACATGTTAACCAAATATGCCTTTTTAAGAGAAGTTTTGCTTAAATTTGCTGTATTTTGAGTTTGTTGAGTTGTTGTGTTTTGTCCGTTACCTTGCAATTTGTTTGCCAAATATTTTTTAAGCGCAGATGAACCCGCTTTTTCCAAACCCGCAGAAGAATTATTTTCCGACAAAATTGCATCCTCGTCATTTGAGTCAACAACGATTTTGGGTGTTGTATCAGTATTGTCCGAAACATTGTTTGCATTTTCTGCATTATTTGTTTCTGTACTAATTTCTGTGCTTTTAGCTATTTCAGCCGCTTCAACTGGATTGATTTTCATGATAATTTCCTTTCACTTCATTTCTATATCGTTTCTATCGGCAAAAAATCAAAAAACTTTAGTAATGCCAAGGAAAATTTTACAAAATTTTACGTTTTTGTAAAATGTTTTATAAATTAACCCAAATTGCCCCGCCCAAACCAATACGTTACAATGAAGGCGAAAGAGGAGTGTAGTTATGAAAACAACACCGGTAAAACCGATAGAGCGGCACATTGTATCAATTTGGCGAGATTCCGTCGGCACTTTGCAAGCAAAAACAAGCAGGCAAAATCAACCCAAAATTGTCTTAACTAAAGACGAATACGAAAAACGCAAGGCACAATCCGTTGTGAAGGCAAACACCACGCACAAGATTAATTAGCCAAGTAATAAATAAAATGGTCCGAGTTTTTGGCTCGGACTATTTTATAACGGCGGTAACGGGATTTTGCTGAGGTTGTTTTTGAGGGTTGGATACCCGAAAATTACAACCTCGTATGTCGTAAGGCAGAACACGCAAATTTTTCCAAAGAAAAATTTGCAGGTGCAAATCCCTGCCGATACAAATAAAATGGTCCGGTTTTGGGCTCGGGCCATTTTATAACGGCGGTAACGGGATTTGAACCCGTGTCAACAGATTGAGAATCTGCTATCCTAACCCCTAGACGATACCGCTAAGTATTCTTATTTTACTCCAAATATTAAAATAATGAGAATTTAATTTTAAAATTAAAAGTTTTATTTGTAAAAAATTTGTAACAAAGGTATAAAAGTTCTAAAGTTTTGATTAATTGTGCCGATATGGAAAACATAGCATAAAAAAATTAGGAAAGGAATTTGGCATGAAAATCAATCCGATTGAAACGGCTGAAATAACCAAAAGCACAGAAATCAGCACAGAAAGAAACAACACTGCGAATACAAACAATGTTGCAGACAATGTGGATACTACACCTGAAATTGTAGTAGATTCAGGCGATGAAGACGCTGTTTTGTGTGACAATACCATCAAAGCAGACAACGCTGCAGGCATGGAAAAGGCAGGTTCATCAAAAAGTAAAGCAGAGAAAAAATTAAGCAAACTCAAATCAAAATTAGAAAAGCTTGAAACAAAGTACGACAATACCGAATCTGACAAAAAAGCCGATAAGTTGGAAAAGAAAATCGATAAACTTGAAGAAAAAATTGAATATTATGAAGGTCTTGTAGAAGTACAAACTTCTGATGACAATTCTCTCAATAAGTTGTATGCAAAAAAATACAAAGCTGAATACAAGGCAGATAACACCGAATCAGAAAAGAAAGAAGCAAGGCTTGAAAAAACCATAGAAAAGCTAGATGCTAAAATTGAAGAAAAAGAAAAAACCACAAATGTAAACAACAACAATAACAATAATGACGATGTCGATGACGTGGAAGATGACGACGATATAGATGATATTGACGATATTGATGATGATGACGATGACGACGACGATGATGACACAGGCTTGAACAAAGCAGGTTCATCAAACACCGCAGTTATGACCTCATCCGATTCAAAACTTCAAAAACTTTACGACCAATTAAGCGATAAAAAGAAAGATTACAACAACGCCAAAACAGAAGCCGAAGCTGACGCCATAGAAGAGGAAATCGACAAGCTTGAAGAACAAATCGAAGAACGTGAAGAAGAAATCGAAAACACAAAAGCAGGTGCAGCACAGCTTCATGAATTGAATATGTTCGTAGATGCACAAACCGATATGTTGAAAGATGCAGACAATGATGCCGAAAAAACAGAAATTAAATCCAATATCTTTCAAGCGCAAGACGAAATTGATGATTTGAAATCATATCTCAATTCAATAGAATAGTTTTTCTATAAGCTTGCCAACTTATTATTTGTATCGGAAACGATATGATTAAATACCGATGAGGAAAATTTTACAGGTTTTCCTGAATTATCTGCGACGTAAACGCCGCTAAAATTCTCTTGATTCTCTGTATAGTTCACTTTGTATGAACCGTCAGCGTTTTTTGCAATTGAACTGATTTTGGATAAATCTTCTGGAGAATATTCAACACCGCCGATAACGGGCTCGCCGTATAATTGGGCTATTTCATCGTATATTTCAACCTCATCATCAGTAATTTTTTGGTCGCCGTTAGCATCAGCAATTTTTTGAGCCAAAAGAGCTTTAGAATAAGCCATTTCGTTTAATCTACTAAAACTGCCGTCTTTACTTGCATAACTTTTAACTTCATCATAAATACCTTTTGGCAAAATATTTATATGAATTGTCATACCATGTCTGGGCAATTGGGATTGAAAACGTGCCAATTGAGGTCTGACATCTTTATGATACGTCCTGCTTTGCGTATTAAAGTTTACCTGCTCAGTCATGCTTTCCAACTTTCTCTATCTATTTCTTTTTAAATAAAAAACTTTTTTCAAGAAAAATTGCGTAAAAAAGCCCTCTATATATAGAGGGCTTTTTGGGTATTAAACAAATTTTATTCTTCATCGGGCATCTTTGCTTGGCATTCAGGACAATCATCTTCTTCAGAATTTGTTTCTGTTGTTTCAGTTGTTTCGGTTGCTGCTGCTTTTTCTTTCTTTTTGAGCAGTTCTTCAATTTCCTCAGCTTTTTTGCCTGCTGCTTCCTTTTCTGCCGCTTCGATTTTGGCTGTCATATCACCTCTGGTTATGCCAACTTTTGCCCAAGCATCGCTCAAATCTGTTTCAAATTTAGCTTGAGCTGTCTT
>JAILCC010000003.1 GCA_024680555.1 bacterium | reverse complement strand
AGCTTTTTTGAGTGCTGCAAGTGCCGGGTTGGATGCAGAATAACCATCAACATTTTGTCCGGTAGCAGCTGCGGGAGGATATTTTGCAACCAATTCTTCTGCTGCTTTTTTGATATCTTCAGCAGTTTTTGTTGTGGTTGCACTTGTTTTTGTTGCATCGGTTGTGGTATTAGCACCCGCTGCCTCAGTATTATTCTCGGTGTTTGTATTGTTGGTTGTATCAGTAGTGTTCGTTGCTTTTGCGCCATCTATCATTGCATTGATAGTGGTTTGAGTGTTTCGAGGATTACCAACAACATCAACGAGTTTACCGTCAACAAATTTTAAAACTGTCGGATATGCTGCGCTGCCTTGGTGTTTTTTGTAGTAATCAGTTTTTTTGTACAAACTCCAACAAAGGTCGTTGTTCTTATCATCAGCCCATTTTAGATTGTAAATTTGACAATTTCCGAGGCTATCTTTGTTTTTGTCAATTGCGCTTTCAAGTTGGTTACACCAACCGCAAGCACCAAGGTTACCCATAACTACATAAACAACACCTTTACTTTGAGTAACGTCAGCATCAAATGTTTTTACATCCGTGTCTTTAGTTATGCCATTATTAGCACCTGATTTTGAAAGAACAGGTTCGTCATCTGTGTCGTTCAAAACATTTTGAATTTGAGATTTTACTTTATTGTCTGTAGCTGCATTAAGGTCGTCTTTTGTGATTTTTCCGTCATTATTAACGTCTAGTGCTTCAAATGCTGCGCCATACTTTACTTCATCAAAGGTAATTTTTGTAATATCCATACTTAGTCTCCTATAAGTAACCCTATATACATATATATAAAGTATATCTTTTTTGCATAAATTCAGTTTTCTAAAATATTGTTACAAAAGTTTACATTATTGATTATAAAATATAGTTAGGGGAAGAAATATGAAAAAGATTATTCTATTATTTATTATAACATTTTTTTGGACAAATTGCTCGTTTGCAACAGATTGGACAACAACATCCGCTACTGAAAGAGTAAACCGCATCGGACAAAACATAATGCAAAAATCCGGTTTGCCGGCAAATGTAAAGTTTGTAGTTATCGACAAAGATGAACAAAATGCCTATGCAAATTTCCAAAAAGAAGTAAATGTATACACCGGCATACTAAAAGTCGTTGAAAATGACGATGAATTGGCTGCAGTAATATCTCATGAAATAGGACATATATTAAATAACCATATCGCAAAACAAACTATGGTAAGCGGCATAGCAACCGCAGCAATAAATATCGCAAGTTTGTTTGTTCCCTATGCAGGAACAGCCATATATGCCGAAGAACTTGGTAATTTAAAAATGTCGAGAAATGAAGAATGTGAAGCTGATATAACCGGTGTAGATTTAATGGTAATTGCAGGCTACAATCCCCTCGCAATGGTTTCTTTGCTATACAAATTGGGCGGCTCAAAGATTGAATTTTTGTCCACTCACCCATCAGCAGAAAAAAGAACAATGTACGCATATAACTATATGACATACAATTATTCAAACAGGCTGATAACAGGCTATAATACCGAGTCGTACAATAAATTTATGGAATACGCAACCCCAATAATTGCAAAAAGAAATTCAAGCACAAAAAAAATAAATGCATTCAATAAAGAGCAAGAAAAATTAAAACAAGAAAGAATAAAAAAGATGGAACAATATAAGCGGAAGAACAATAATACCGGATGGGATATAAGTTACCCGCTATTTATGATTATGGGGGCAATATAATATTTTCTGCGCAATTATTTTCCTAAAGTAGTTTTTATATAGATAAGAGAACTAGAGCATGGAGAATTTTGGCATGTCAACAAGTGACGTAAGTAATATTTCATTTTTGCTAAATAAACCGTTGGACACAACGGGAGTTCAATATGCTCAAGAAGAAAGCACCGTAAAACCCGAAGAAACAACCGTACCTGTCGGACAACCGGCAGAAGCGGCAAAGGGCGTTACAACACCCATCAAAGGCGGGGAAGTGAGTGCAGCTTTAACAGGCAGCCAAGATCTTTCAAATGATTTTACAAATAATCTCACCAATGTTTCGGTACCACATGAGATTGAAGGACAAGGATTTTTATCAAAATTATTCGGCAACTCAACTAATTCAACTAAAAGAGCAGAAATGCCGACAAGAGAAAAATTAGCATCACTGCAAGCTCAAGTTGATAGCGGCAAACCGTTGGATGATAAACAATTTGCAGAATTATCAACACAATTTGATGCACTTCTTGCAGACCAACCCAAAGATGCACAAACCACAGGTAAGGCTATGGAATATCTAAGCTCGCACGCAGCAGACTGTGTTGATGCAAACGGAAACTTCAAGCTTCCGGATGACTTTAAAGACCAACCCAAAGAAGTCCAAGCATACATTTTGAAAACATACAATTCTGTTGCCGGCGGACAAGAAGCCAATAACTAAATTGTTAAGAATAATGCAAACGCATTAAAACTATTGTATAATAATAGTAGATAGCTTGCATGAAAGAGCGTGAATGGGCGAACTGTCATTCTATAATGATCTTGACAAACTTCTTAATGTTATGCCGCCAATCATCACAAAAAATCTAAAAAAGGACGAGTTGGATGATTTGGTAGAATTGGTTATGGATTTGGGCAGAAAACCCGAAGCCCGCTTTTCTACAGGCGAAATAAAGTATATTTCAGATGAACTTGTTTCCCAAGATGACATAAACTATGTTGTCGAAAGAATAGAAGACTTTACGTTGGATAATCGTTCCGGCGTTGCGGGTACTTTACACAGAATATCTGCAATCAGAAACCGAAAAAACAAGGTTATAGGTCTTACAGCTCGTATCGGACGTGTTGTTACAGGTACGATTGATTGCATTACTGACATTGTAAAAGAGGGTAAAAGCATTCTTTTCTTGGGCAGACCGGGTGTCGGTAAAACAACAAAACTCCGTGAAATTTCCAGAATGGTAGCGGATGAACTAAAGAAGCGTGTTGTAGTAGTTGATACATCTAATGAAATTGCAGGTGACGGCGATATTCCGCACAGAGCAATCGGCAGTGCCAGAAGAATGCAGGTTTCTCAACCCGAAAAGCAAAAGGATATAATGATTGAAGCTGTAGAAAACCATACGCCGCAAGTTATTGTTGTTGACGAAATCGGTACGGAAGAAGAAGCGCAGGCAGCAAGAACAATCGCCGAAAGGGGCGTTATGCTTATTGCTACGGCGCACGGAAATATGCTGGAAAACCTAATTAAAAACCCGACACTCTCAGACCTTGTCGGCGGCGTAAGTTCGGTAACTCTTGGTGATGATGAAGCACGCAGACGTGCAACGCAAAAAACCATCCTTGAAAGGGAAAAGCAACCTACATTTGACGTTGTAATAGAGATTGTTGACAGAGAAACGTTAGCCGTATATCCCGATGTTGCAACCGCAGTTGACTATATTTTGAGAGGATGGCCTATTCAACCTGAAATCAGAAAAATCGGATTTCTCCCTAAAGAAAAACGAGAAGTTGAACCCAAGGTCGAAGTTAAAAAAGAACCAGAATTCACAAGCAGCCTAAATAGAGATTTCAATGTACAAAAGTATGTTGATGAAAACAAAGCATACAGAAAAATATACATTTATTCTATTTCAAGAAACATTGTAGAAAAGGCTATTGAGAGGTTAAATCTTAATGCGAAAGTAACAAAAAACATTGACGATGCAGACCTCGTTATATCACACAAAAGCTATGCAAAAGGCGGTTCAAAAATTATAGAAGCGGCTCAGGAGTTTAAGCTTCCGATACATTTTGTAAAATCAAACAATATGCCGCAAATTCAAAAAGCCTTAAAAATAGCACTCGGAGTCAAGTCTGATGACGATAATCCAACATTCTATGATGAAACCGATGAAGCGTTAGAAGAAGCTCAAAAAGCAGTTTTAAAGTATCTTGAAACAAAGGAAGAAATAGAACTTTCCGCCCGCCCTATTGAAATCAGAAAGCAGCAGCACGAGTATATTGAACAACACGGACTAAAAGGCGTCAGTGTCGGCGAAGAGCCAAACCGAAGAATTAAAATTGTCGGATAAATTTTAATTTCTCAGCTTCACCAAATCGGCTTTTCTCATACGGATATTCTCGGGTGTAACTTCCATAAGTTCATCATCTGTAATATATTCCATGCAATCTTCAAGCGACATCAACCTGGGAGCCTGAAGTGTAACCATAACATCAGCGGTTGAACTGCGCATATTTGTTAGTTTTTTGGTCTTGCATAAATTTACAACAATATCGTGTGGCCTGTTTGCTTCGCCGACTATCATGCCTCTGTAAACTCTTGTATGCGGCGTAACAAAGAATACCCCCCTGTCCTCAAATTGTCCGAGTGCATAAGGTATAGCTTCACCATCCTCGAAAGCGACCAACGAGCCGCATCTGTGTTTTGGCATATCACCGCAATAAGGCTTATACGAATCAAATACATGGTTCATAATGCCTTCACCTCGAGTCATTCTTATAAATTCACTTCTAAAACCAATCAAACTCCTTGCAGGAATAGAAAATCTCATATTTGTACGTGTACCCACAACATCCATGTGGAGCAGTTCGCCCTTTCTGCTGGAAAGTCTGTCAATGCAACTTCCTGCAAACTCAGACGGCACATCGATAAGAAGATTTTCAAAAGGTTCATACAACTCATCGTTAATTGTTTTATATATAACTTCGGGTTTTGATACCTGAAACTCATAGCCCTCACGGCGCATCGTTTCAATTAAAATACCCAAATGGAGTTCGCCACGACCGCTTACTCTAAAAACGTCCATATCTTCAGTATCTTCAACTCTAAGACTGACATTTTTTTCCAATTCCTGATACAATCTTTTCCTTAATTGACGGCTGGTAACGAATTTTCCTTCTTCACCTGCAAACGGAGAGTCATTTACCGAAAAATTCATCTGTAACGTCGGTTCGTCAATGTGAATTAGGGGTAAAGCCTGCGGATTATCTAAAGATGAAATTGTTTCGCCAATTTGGACTTCCGGAAAACCCGCAATACCGATTATATCACCGGCTTGTGCTTCTTTGATTTCGACTCTACCAAGGTCTTCAAATCCGAATAATTTCATTATTTTCCCTCGTTCAATTGAGCCGTCACGCTTAATTAAAGAAACTTGTTCCTGTGAATGGATTGTGCCGTTGACAAGTCTGCCTATGGCAATTCTTCCGACGTACTCATTATAATCAAGCGTTGTAACGTGAAATTGAAGATTGTCGTTCTTTATTTCCGGTCCGTCAACATATTTTATAATGCTATCTAACAAGAATGTAACGTCATTTGCCTCGTCATCAACTTCCGCTTTTGCATATCCGTGAAGGCTGCTCGCATATACAATAGGAAAATCTATAAGTCTTTCATCGTCTGTAAGCTCTGTAAACAAATCAAATACTTCATTTAGTGTTTTGTCGGGTTCGGCTGCGGGTTTATCGATTTTGTTAATTACAACAATAACCCTTATACCCAACTCTAGTGCCTTTTGAAGTACGAAACGAGTTTGTGGCATTGGACCTTCCGCTGCATCAACAATCAATAATGCACCGTCCACCATACCCAATACACGTTCAACTTCTCCTCCGAAGTCTGCGTGCCCGGGAGTATCGACTATATTGATTTTGTATCCCCTGTAATTTATTGAAACATTTTTAGCCAGAATTGTAATTCCTCTTTCACGCTCAAGTTCATTGCTGTCCAAGACTCTTTCTTGTACAACCTCATTTTCACGGAATACACCGCTTTGTTTCAGCATGCAATCAACCAAAGTAGTCTTGCCATGGTCAACGTGCGCAATTATAGCTATATTTCTGATTTTATCATTTTTCATAATAAAAAATCCCAATTATTCTGCCTTAATCTCACATCTATATAATACTACGGACAAAAAAATTTTTGCCTAAAAATGGCAATTTATTTTGTCTTTATGTTTTGCTAAATATAGTGTTAGGTAGAAGGTAAGTGTTGCATGGGAATTTTTTCAGACTATAAAGCTTATAAAAAATACGAACCCCAATATGCGCTCTGGAAAGACGATAAAGACAAGTCCGAAGCGAAAAAGCTTGAATATTTAAAGAAAAACCCCGTTGATGAAAAGACCAAACAGGAAGAAATTCAACGTGGTAAAGCTCTCCTTAGAGCTATAGACGTCATGGATGAGTACTCACAAAGCAGAGCCGAAAACATGGAAATAGCAACACAACAGGTCATGGGCGTTGCAAATACACTTGCCCAGTATGCAGGTGTCGGACTTGGTTTTCTGACAATGTTGCTGCCTCCCGTTCGTAAAGGACTTGATGTGCTAGGGAATAAATTCCCGAAAATAGGCAGATATAGATTTCTTATTCCGCCGGCAATAGGCTTTTTGGCAAGTATCGGTGCAATTGTAAGCATGCAAGGCTGGGCAGCAAGCAAAGAGGTCGGAGCAAGCAGAAAAGGACGCTTTGAAGCAATGAGAAACGAACTTTCCGATCCAAAAAACTTTGCCGTTTTAAACGAGGAGCAAGTAAAAAAACAGGAAGAAATTGCTGCGAAAATACCAACAACAAAAGATATGAAAAAAGGTATTCGGGCTAAAAATTCATCGCTCTTAAATCTTGCAAACATAGGAAGCATTTACAAAGAGATGATTGGTCAAGACGTGGAAGACTATAAGGCAAGGGAAGAATTCGATAAAAAGCTTCATGCAGGTGAGGATTTCAAAAAAGAACTCTCCGAAAAAGATACACTGCAAGCCAAAAAAGACCAGCAGTTGCTTCACAACATAGTTGAAAAAATTGATACAGCTTCGCAAGATTATGCCGAAAACGTAGAACTTGCGACACAAACATTAATAAGCGCAAGTATGGCAGGCGGCGGCTTGGTTGGTTGGGTTACAAATCTTGTAGTAAAAGCCATGAAGGTACAAAACAAATTTGTAAAAGGATTTTTGCCGTTTATAGTCGGCGGCGGTATAGCAATCGGTTTTTCAATGTGGGCGGCAAGCATTCAAAAGCAAGCATCACGTGTCGGAAGATTTTTGGCCAAAAAAGACATAGAAAAAAATCTTGATAATTTTATATATGTCGATGAAGAAAAGACCAAGGATGTAAGAGTAGAAAAGATTGAAAAGAAAGAAAAACCCGGATTTTTCAAGTTTATGATTCAAATGTTTAAAGACAACAGGGAATTTAAAAAATACAACGAAACCGAAGGCGTAAAAAACATCAAGCGGTCAAAAGCCTTAAAGGATATAGAATTAACTGAAGAACAATTAAAAGACGCAAAAAGGCTTCAAAAAAACACATTTAAGACATTTAACAAACTGGACGAAAAATCACAACAATACGCAGAAAGCGTTGAAGCAGTCGGAGAAGTTGTAAACATTCCTGTCTCACTTGCAGGTATGGCGGCAGGCACGGCATTGGGGGGATACATCGGAAAACTGCTCACAAAACAAGGTTCAGCTTCAAGGATAAAAGTCGGTATGGTAATAGGTGCTTTGGCGGGTATAATTCCGGGCGTTATAAATAATATCTATTTCACAAAAGAGCAAAAGAAAGCATCAAGAGTAGCACACATGCTCGCACTGGATGAAATGAAAGACTATAAAAAATATGTAGATTACGAAAATTTATCAGAAGATAGCAATAAACCCGCAAAAAACACGAAAAGCGAAGAAAAGAAATAAATTTTATTCGGCATAACCGTAGAAAGTGCCAAAATAATTTTTTTGTTCTATAATTTTCTCATAGGAAATTAGAGTCGAGGGAATTATGGGTTACAAAATTATTTCAAAAAAAGAATTATGTCCAAATCAATACGAAATTCAAATTGAAGCGCCTTATGTTGTAAAAAACGCAAAGGCAGGGCAGTTTATCATATTTAGAGCAGAAGAAAACGGAGAGAGAGTACCCCTTACGATTGCGGATGTAGATAAAGCAAACGGAATTCTCACTATAGTTTATATGGCTGTCGGCTATTCAACAAAGAAACTCGCCGCACTTGAAGTCGGTGATGAAATTCCTGATATTGTAGGGCCTTTAGGAGTTCCTACGCATGTTTCAAAATTGGGAACGGTTATTTGTGTTGCAGGCGGATACGGCGCAGCTCCCTGTTACTTGATTGCAAAAGCATTTAAAGAAGTCGGCAATAAAGTTTATATGGTCATGGGGGCAAGAAACGAAAAACTTATCTTCTGGGAAGATAAAATGAAAGACGCATGCGATGAACTGTTTATCACAACAGACGACGGCACAAAGGGAAGACAAGGCTTTGTTACAGGTGTTGTTGAAGAAATTATAAACAGAGAAAAAACGGACCTCGTTATTGCAGTTGGTCCGATGCCGATGATGAGAGCAGTTTGCAACCTTACTAAAGAACCCAATATCAAAACAATCGTAAGCATGAACCCAATCATGGTTGACGGAACAGGCATGTGCGGAGCCTGCAGACTTACTGTCGGCGGTGAAACAAAATTCGCCTGCGTTGACGGTCCTGACTTCGACGGACATCTTGTTGATTTTGATGAAGTTATTGCAAGGACTTCTATATACAAACCCCAAGAAAAACAAAGAAATGAAAACTGCAATCTTCTAAAGGCAGGAAAGTAATTTTCATCCGTTTTTTGTAAAATTTTATTTTTTGTATATAATATGAATTAAATATACTACCAAGGAGAAGTAATGGAAGACAGACAATCAAGACTTCCCGAATACGTTGGAAAAAAGATAGTGGAAGCATTGAAACAGGATAAGGAAGATATCCAAATATTAGAGGCAGACAATTCAAATCAACAATTATTTGAAGAACCGGCAACAAAGCTTGAAGTTGAGACACCGGCAGATATACCCGAAGCAAGACCGTTGTCATTCACCCCCAAGCAAGAAATGCCCGATACAAAATTTGATGTTTCCGACTTGGAGCTTCCCGACAATGTCATGATGCTTGTTAAACTGATAAATCAGCTACCAACAGGTGTAAACAGACAGATTGGTGCTCAAATTATCAGACAAACAATCGAAGCTATGGGAATATCTATGAAGTCTGTACTGTCCGAAGCTCAATACATTCAAGAAGATCTCGGGAATTCAACCCAGGACTGCTTGAATTCTATTGAAGAGTACAAAAACAACATCAAAGTCTTAGAACAAAAAATCACACTGTATAAGAAACAAGCTTCAAAATTGGGCGAACTTATTAACCTGTTTGTTATGACTATAAAATAGGCTAAGACTTTTATTTTAGGTTTGTTCATGGTAGATTGAACAAACGGACGCATTATTGAGGTAGAATTTAATGAAAAAGGCGATTTTGTATATATTGAGTTTCTTTGCGTTTGCAACAAGTTGCAGTGCAATGAGCTTGGATGAAAAAATTGATGCTATGGTTGCGCCCGCATCAGATTTTTTATCAAACAAAATTGTCTTTTATCCCCTACATATATTCGGCGGAGAAATTCCGGCAATAATTTTATGGTTAATAATTGGAGGTTTAGTTTGCTTCGTTGCAACAAGAGGTATTCCTGTTTGGGGTTTCAAGCATGCAATTGAAGTAGTTACAGGTAAACACAAACCTGCGGAAGAAAGCGTTGAAGAAGGAGAGGTTTCCTCGTTCCAAGCGCTAATGACTGCACTTTCCGGAACAGTCGGTCTTGGCAACATTGCAGGAGTAGCAGTAGCCGTTACACTTGGCGGTCCGGGCGCACTGGTTTGGATGGTTTTGTGCGGATTTTTAGGAATGGCATCAAAATTTGCCGAAGCAACATTGGGCGTAAAATACAGAAAAATCAAACTTGATGGCACCGTTTCAGGCGGTCCGATGTACTATATAATGTACGGCTTAACCAGAATGAAATTAAGATGGTTTGCCCTGCCGCTTGCAATATTTTTCTCAATAGCGTGTATACTTGAGGGTTTTGGCGGCGGAAACATGTTCCAAATTAACATGGCAACACAACAACTTATATACATAACTGGCGGAGACAGCATAAGCTTCTTTGCCGCACATTCATGGGTATTTGGACTTACAATTGCCATAATTGTTGGTGCAATTACAATAGGCGGCATAAAAAGTATAGTAAAAATAACGGAAAAGATTGTACCTGTAATGGTTATCCTGTACCTGTTAACAGGACTTATAATTGTGGCTATAAACTGGGCACATATCCCTGAGGCAATACACACTATTTTCACAGAAGCAATTCACCCGAAAGCTGCGGTTACAGGCGGAATATTCGGTTGTATAATATGGGGGATGCGCAGGTCCGTACAAGCAAATGAAGCGGGTGTAGGTTCTGCACCTATCGCTTATTCGGCAGTTCAGTCAAAGGAACCGGTATCACAAGGCTTTGTTGCTTTGTTAGAGCCATTTATTGCAACGGTAATTATTTGCAACCTTACAGGGTTAATAGTCGTGTTGACGATGCCGTACCTTCGTCCTGAAGCACAGGCTATGACTGGGGCACCTTTAGTATCAGAAGCGTTTGCCTCTGTTTTTCCGTTTTTCCCAAAAATTCTTGCGGTTGTAATAATACTTTTTGCACTTTCAACGCTTATAAGCTGGTCATACTACGGCGTAAAAGCTTGGTCTTTCTTATTTGGAGAGAGCCAACAATCAACCGTAATATTTCAGCTGATTTACTGTGTTGTCATTATCATCGGTTCATCAATGAACATGCAAAGCGTAATCGATTTTACGGACGCAATGATGTTTACAATGGCAGTACCTAACCTTTTGGCTGTATACATATTGATGCCGGTAATCTTAAAAGAATTAAAAGCTTACTGTATAAAATATAACGTCGGAATATACAAGTTAAAGCCAATTAAACTTCCAAAGAACAAAGAGGAAGAAAATGAAGTATCTTCCGCTAAATAATTTTTATAGTAGAATAAGATTTATAGAGAGTATATAGAGGACAAGACATTGGATTTCACACAATTAACAATTGATTTTTTAACTTATATAGCAAAATTTGTAGGAAGCTACGGTTGGGCAATTATTTTAGTTACATTTATAGTTCGTGGTGCACTCTGGGGAGTTAATGTTCAGCAGCAAAAGAGCATGCGTATGATGCAAACCCTCCAACCCAAAATGAAAGCACTGCAAGAACGTTATAAAAACAACCCTCAGATGCTTCAACAAAAAATGATGGAGTTTTATAAAGAAAACAAATTCAATCCGTTTGCAGGATGTTTGCCACTGCTTATACAACTTCCTATCTTCATATTATTGTATAGCGCCTTAATGAGTCCTCAATTCATACAAATAGCAGGAGACAGTTCATTTTTATGTATAAAGGACAAATGCCTTATAAGCAGACTGGATAACACTTTAAAAAGCACAACCGGCAGTCCCGATGACGGAAAATTTAGCGTAAAAGAAACGGATACATTCTCCATTCCAAAGGCAATTACCGTAAAACTTAATGATGGGCAAGATTTGAGCGTAAAAATCGATAACCCGCAAAAAGCATTAAAAATTCAAGGCGAATTAAAACCGGGTGAACCTGTAGATTTAAAAATTCCTCTTGACAACATTAAAGAAAAATTTGAAACTCTTAGCAAAATTCAGGAAACAACAGTACCGGTAATAGATAATTCTACAAAAGAAGTTGAAACAATTAAATTTACAAAACAGGACAGTAACCTTGTTGCATCCGTACCAACCGAAAAAGCAATAACAGTTCACCACTATGACGTATTATTGTTGGTAATATTGTTTGGTGCTTCAATGTTCCTTGCAACAAAATTATCTTCGGGAATGTCCAAAAATGCTGATCCGACACAAATGGCTATGCAAAAAACGATGGGAACCACTATGCCGATTATGATTACCGCAATGTTTGTATTCTTTCCGATACCCGCAGGCGTTCTTTTATATTTGATTGTAAGTAACCTTATTCAAATAATACAAACCGTAATTGTAAATAAGCAGCTTGATGCTCAAGAAGCACGCAAAGCCCAAAAAGTTGATCCGATTGACTTGCAAAATGCTAAAAAAATCGAACCCAAGAATATAAGCGATGATAAGTAATATTGATGACACAATCTCTGCAATTGCAACCGTACTTGGCACCGGAGGTGTGAGTATCATAAGGCTTAGCGGAAAAGACGCTCAAAAAGTTATCGATAAGATATTTTTTATCAACAAAAACTTTCTTGAAGCCGATTTTAAACCCAATTCAATTACGCACGGCTATATCTACGACAACAAAATTCTCCTTGACGAAGTTATTGTCCTATATTTCCAAGCACCGCACAGCTATACCGGAGAGGATGTTTTTGAAATCCAGTGCCACGGCGGGGTTAATATTACCCAAGCAATTTTTGATTTGACTCTTAAAAACGGAGCAAGAATTGCAGACAGAGGAGAGTTCACAAAGCGTGCATTTCTGAACGGAAAACTCGATTTAAGTCAGGCTGAATCGGTTTTAGATATTATTAGTGCCAAAACGAAAAAATTTGCACAAAAAAGCGCTACAAACCTGACCGGCAAACTGTCAGGAAAAATTGAGGAAATCAGAGGGCGGATAATTGAACTGTTGTCACATATTGTTGCCGCAATAGATTTTCCCGAAGAAGTAGATGAGCCCGATTACAATGCAATTTCAGACGAGATATCTTCAATATCGGAAGAAATTGACACTGTATTAAAATGCTCCAATTCCTCAAATCTGTTAAGGCAGGGCATTAAAATTTCAATTGCAGGCAAGCCAAACGTTGGAAAATCTTCGCTATTTAACAATATTTTAAATTACGAGCGTGCAATCGTTACAGATATTGCTGGCACTACAAGAGATATTATTAACGAAAGCATTGATATTAACGGCATCCCTGTAACCATCACTGATACTGCGGGAATAAGAGAAATTTTTGATGATAGCGATGCAAATAAAGTCGAAAATATCGGCATAAAATATTCCAAACGCTCAATTGAAGAAGCTGATTTAGTTATATTCTTAACCGATTTGAGCACCCCTCAGGCAAAAGAAGATGAAGAAATATTTGAACTTATTAAAAATAAAAAGATGATTGTCGCAGGAACAAAGGCAGATTTGCCCCGACAAAACGCCACAATTAAAACAGACATAGAAATATCAAACATAAATAAATCCGGCATAGAAGAATTGCTTGAAAAAATTGCACAAGTTACCGTATCAGGCATAGAAACTGCAGGTACAGAGTTTTTTACAAACGAAAGGCAACAAGAAGCCCTTGAAAACGCAAAAGCTTCGCTCTTAAAAGCAAAAAACAGTTCTGACAATATGTGCGAACAGGATTTTATTGCAATTGATATAAAATCAGCGCTTATGCGCCTTGGCGAAATAACCGGTGACGATATAACTCAGGAAATTTTAAACAATATTTTTGAAAAATTCTGTATAGGTAAATAACAATGCTAACCGAATTGATTTTAATTGCAGCAACAGGAATAATAAACCCAATGGATATGTCGGGAAACACCATGTATCCCTCTGGAGTGAAAGAAATAGACAAGTACCCCCGCTTTGCTCCACCTGCAAGCAAATTGGCAAAGCTTACACTACCCCAGCCAATACTGTCCAATGAGGGCGAAATAATAAATTCCGGACACTATCTCGCAGCATTGTCCGTCAGCAAAAACTGCATTTTGGTTTTTGAGGGAAGAAAAGAACTCTTCACCCTTTCAATAGACAAAACAGAAATTCTGGAAAAGCCCAGAAGATTTTCTACAGCAGAATTTTATACGGATGACAATTCCGAAAGCTTCATAATTTTGACCGAAGGAAAATTAAGAGTAACAGGAAAAGTCAACCTCTACAGAGAATAAATCCTATTATGCATTTTTGTTTTTTAATGCTTCCTGAAGTGCAGTTTCAAGCGTTTCAATTTTAGCGTTCAGTCTTTCTATTTTATCAAGGCTTTCCTTGGTATCAAGGTTTGCTTTTTCAGCCTTTCTTAACTGTTTTGTAGATTCTGAGCGAACTTTTTCAACAGTCCCTTGATTTAACATATAACCCGATGCAAACATCAAAATTGCAATCATTACCGCATACGCAACAGCATTTACGGATTGAACTTCAACAAGCGGTCTTGCATTCATGCAGTATAACAAAAGTCCCGACACCGCTAAGAAAAATAAAGATATAAAAGTACAAATAAATTTCATCATATTTCCTCAAAAACTCACACTATAAGAATACCACAACACAAAAAATAATGCGATTAAATGATGCTCGTTGAAAACATAGATATTATCATTATGAATAGAAAAAGTAATATATAAAGGGGAAAGCATGACACAACATTTTCAAAATACACCGCAAGTAAAAACAAGAAAAGCTGTTCTTATACTGATGAAACACTCTGCTCCGCCCTTGGTATTATATGTAGACGAGCCGGAAGCTCTGTATGAAGATTTGAAACAGGCAATAAAAACCGCAAATAATGCAATGCCAAAACTTATAGAAAGACAGGCAAAAGGTCCTGTCAGAAATTTGTCAGTGCTTGATACGCAACTTGCGGGAGTGGCAATTCAAGAAGAAACATATTTGTAAAGATATTTGCACAAACAAATAAAAATGCTACAATGCAAAAGAGATAGAGGATTTATATGCTGCCAATTATTAAAGAAGAACAAAAAGATATAGTTTTTACGGATATTTTGAATGATATTCATGCATGGCGCAAAAGTATGATTCATTATATCAAAGATGAAAACCCTGAGGTTAATCAGGCCATTGTTGATATTGCATCCAATACCGACCTTGATCCCAAAGCCGTAGCACTAGGCGCATATATGGTATATAAGATGTTGGAAATTGCCGAAAGCGAACAAGGCTCTATTGTTGAAAAATTTTTAGAATAACCAAACTTTACATTCTTCTATTCTTTTCAATAATATGCTAGTCTTAGGTATAGTATATTTTTGCGAGGAATATGATGAAAGAATTTGCAGGAAAAGTTCCGAGTTGTGAGCTTGAGATGGAGCTGTTTGACCAAATAGAAAAAAACACTCCCGATTACATTAAAGAAAACAAACTGTTTGATATAAACGAGAATGAGGCATTTGCTTTTACTCTAAAAAGAGAGCACTTGTACCCCTATGACAAAAAAAATAATCCGCAAGGACTTAATCTGAAAGACTGGTTCGCCAACTATGAAAAAGAAGCCAGAGTATCAACAGCAGGCATCAGAGGCCCACAAAACATTCTATACCCGCACGATACAAGATTTCCAATAAATACAGTCGGCATTACGCTTGCAACACTGGCTAAGGCTCTTGTCTTAAAAGAAAAATACCCCAATAGCGCGTTGAAAAAAATTCTTGGCAGAGAGGTTCGTTATAATTCAGAAGCTTTCATGAAGATTATCGCAAGAATTCAAGCAGCACAGGGAGTTAAAACACTCGTTTCAAAAGATTATAAAACAATCCCCATCTGGATGGCATCATTTTTGGCGTACAAACTTGATTTAAACGGAGGCGAATTTATTACCTCAAGCCACGGCATAAGCGTTAAAAATGCCACAAAAGACCTTAACAATCAAGGCAGCCAATATCTTCCGGAAGAATCAATGGAATTTGTAGAAAAAATAAGGGAAATTTTCAAAGAAACCGAAGAAAAAGGCGAGTACAAAATTTATTTTTCCGCAGCGGACGACACAAGCATAGATATGGCAGAAATGGATAACATAAATGACGGTGTTGACTTATACACCCAATATCTTCAAGATGGGGTTGCAAATGCCAACAATATAGCATTAATTCAGAATACAAAAAATAAAATTTACATTGAAAGTGTCGGCGGAAGCGCATACAGAACACTTAACCGCATCCTCAAAAAACTTGAAATTGAAGATAGCTTTACTTGGCTTCACACCGAAGAAGATCCTTTTTTCCACTCTATAGGGAAGTCCAAATTTGATCCAAAAGGAAACAGAACATTCTATGACTACTCGGTTGATGCGGCGGTAATGAGCAAAAACGCAGACGGAACAGTTAAAATGCCCGTTATTGAAACGCTTCATTATGACAAAATTCTTACGGAAGCACCTGTAGGAACAACAATACTTATTACCGATCCCGACCACGACCGATTGACTGTCACCCAAATAGAAAATGCCGAAAACGCTGCGAAACTAAGTGCCACAGGCATAGACTTTGTACCACTAAATGACGACAGAATTTTATGCGTTTATACGGCAAATCAGGCATTTTTGATGATAATGGATTTTTGGGCAAAAGGTCTGAGGGCAAGCGGAAAATGGGATAGCCACCCCAGATTTATAATAAAAACGACTGCATCTGCGCTTTCATGGGATGAATGGGCAAAAAATAACGACGTAAAAGTTATAAATGTTCCTGTCGGATTTAAAGAAATTGCAAACATTCTTAAAAAAGCAGAAAAACAAATTGCGCAAAACAAAGAAGTTGTCATAAATGATGTATTCGGATACGATATAAACCTCGGCAGAGAGCCTCGCCTTATATTTGCCGGCGAAGAATCCGGAGGAATGATTATTGGCGCAGAAAATCTTATTGAAAGCACTAAAGGGAGAAAAGCGCTTGCAATGAGAGAAAAGAGTGCAACAGAGGCAATTATAGTAGCATCTGCACTCGCTTGCTCTCTTGAAAAAGATGGTAAACTTCTCTCGGACAATCTCAAAGACGTATTCTTAAACAACAATATCGACGGTAAATTCGACTTTAGAAAAGACATAAGCTACTACAACGAAAGCGAAAGCGATATTGAAAAATTAAAAGTAGCAAAAAAGGCGGGCGAAGAACTCCGAACAAAGAATGATAAATTTTATCTTACACTTGCTTTGGCAAAACGTGACGGACTTATTACACTTGATAATATAAAAGAAATATTTGCAGAAGTATTTCCCGCATTAGATTTTTCGGACTTGCTTGATGTGAAATTTGTAGGTGACGGTACGTATTTGGAGTTTGCCGACAAATACGTGGAAATTCGTCCGTCAGGTACAGATGCAAAGACAAAAGCATACAGCGCAGGGCTGAAGAAAGATAAAATTCTTGAATATGCGGCAACGTTAGGAATTTACAACGGAGAGCTGACAAATACATACAAAAAATATATTAATCAGGATTATTACAACAATTCAAAAGCACACGCAGCCGAAATCTACGATGCATGGTCGGTTTTATAGAAAGGAATAAATTATGGAAATAAAATTAACACCGCTTCATGATAAACATATTGAATTAAATGCCAAAATGCACGAATTTGCAGGGTGGGATATGCCTATACAATACGCAAGCATTATTGAAGAACATAAATGCGTAAGGTCAAAGGTTGGTCTTTTTGATGTTTCTCACATGGGCGAAGTCGTTATCGAGGGCGAAGATGCAGTTGAATTGTTGCAAATGCTCGTTCCTCAAGACGTATACACGCTTGAAGATAAACAAATTATGTATGGACAACTTACAAACAAACAGGGCGGTATTATTGATGACCTTTTGATATATAAGTACAACGACGAAAAATATCTTATTGTTATCAACGCATCAAGGGTGGATGCAGATATTCCATGGATTAGACAAAATGCAAAAGATGAACGTTTTAAAGTCAATATTACCGACCTCACAAACGATTATTCGCTGCTTGCTCTGCAAGGTCCAAACTCTTCTGCATTATTAGACAAAATTGGAATAAAAACAGAATCTCAACCCAAATATTATTGCTTTGATGACTACAAACTTCTCGACACCAATGTTATGATTTCAAGAACAGGTTATACCGGCGAGGACGGCTTTGAAATCATGATAAAAAATGAATTTGCCGTAAAATTGTGGGATACTCTGATGAATGAGGGACAAGAATTCGGCATCATGCCTATCGGACTTGGTGCAAGGGATACGCTTAGACTTGAAGCCGCTATGTTATTGTACGGTCAAGATATGACGGAAGAAACAACGCCAATTCAAGCAACATTAGGTTGGTCTGTTTCAAAAAATAAAACACACAATTATAATGGAAAAGATGTAATAAAAGCGCAGTTGGCTTCCAAACCCAATAAAAAAATTGTTGGTTTTATTATGGAGGATAGAGGTATTGCACGCCACGGCTACGAAGTGTTCAACGGTGGCAACAATATCGGAGTCGTAACCAGCGGCGGGATTTCACCAACCCTTAACGCAAACATAGGACTTGCATATATTGATAGTTCTTATACAATAGATGATGAAATAGATATTAAAATCAGGGACAAGTTTTTCAAGGCAAAAATTATAAAACGTCCGTTTGTTGAAAAAGTTAATAAGATAGTGAGATAGGAGATAAAAATGGAATTTGAATTACCGGAAAACATGTTATGCAGCAAAACGCATGAATGTGTATATAAAGAAAATGACGAATACGTAATCGGGATAACAGATTTTGCGGTAGAACAACTCGGCGATATTGTTTTTGTTGAGTTACCGGAAGTTGGGACTGAATTTTCACAAGGAGATATTTTCGGTGCAATTGAATCAGTTAAAGCTGCTTCCGAAATTTATGCCCCTGTTTCTTTCAAAGTAAAAACAATAAACGAAGAAGCGATAGAAAAACCTGAACTTCTTAACCAAAACCCATATCGGGACGGCTGGCTAATAAAAGCAGAATTAACTGATCCGTCTGAACTTGATACATTAATGGAATACGAAGATTATAAGAGCGAAGCAAACTAATGAAAAATAAATTTTTGATACACAATGACGAAGTCCGAGCTCAAATGCTTGAGAGCATAGGTATTGCATCGGTTGATGAACTCTTTAAAAACATTGATGCCGGCATCAGACTGAGAGAAGAACTGGATTTGCCAGAAGGTGCAAACGAAATAGAAGCAAAACAAAGGCTGCTTGCGCTCGCAAAGAAAAACGTAACGACATCAGATAATGCGTATTTTATCGGCGGCGGATGCTACAATAAATACACTCCCGCTGCGATTTCCTATCTCACGCAACGTTCTGAATTTTTGACCGCATATACGCCTTATCAACCGGAAATTTCACAAGGCAGCCTTCAGTCAATATATGAATATCAAACAATGATATGCAACTTGACCGGCATGGATTTAAGCAACGCAGGTGTATATGACGGCGCAACCGCCTGTGCAGAAGCACTTTTAATGGCATGCAGAATAAAAAAGGTTTATAAGGTTCTCGTTGCCTCAACGGTAAATCCCGACTATTTAAGAGTAATTAAAACATATCTGCATGCAGGAAATGTCGAAATAGACCTAATTCCTGCCGCATCGACAACTTTAAACCTAAAAACCCTTGATGAAATTGAAGAGAAAGAATACGCAGGTATCTTGGTTCAATATCCAAATTATTTTGGCGACATTGAAGATGTTGAACGGTTATCGGAAATAAAAACCGCAAAAGACGCTCTTCTCATTTGCTGCGCAGAACCTGCCGCATTATCCGTACTGAAATCTCCGTCAGAATTTGATGCCGACATTTGTGTTGGCGATGTTCAAACGCTCGGTTTGCCCATGGCATTTGGCGGACCTCATGCCGGTTATATGGCAACAAAATCAGCATATATGCGCCAGCTTCCCGGAAGAATTGTTGGCGCAACAACGGATAGAGACGGAAAAACCGCATACACCTTAACCCAACAGGCAAGAGAACAGCACATCAGGAGAGAAAAAGCCACCAGTAATATTTGCTCTAATCAGGCACTTATGACTCTCTGGTCAACCATATATATGTCATTGCTCGGTTTTGATGGAATATTAGAGCTTGAAGAAAATGCAATAAACAAAGCACAATTACTTCAGAAAAAGATTTCGGAAATTAGCGGTTTTGAAATATTGAATAAAAACTATATGAACGAATTTGTCATAAAATTCCCGCAACAAATTAATGTATCGGCTTTTTTGAAAGACATGGAGAATAAGGGCATTTTTGCAGGGATTATGCTTGAAAAAGATTTTCCGAATTTCAAAAATTGTCTACTGGTTGCAACAACAGAATTAAATACGCTTGATGAAATTTATAAATATGTAAGCTTGCTCAAGGAAATGTAATATCAAAAAATATTTTTTAGAACATTTATACAAATGTAATTCTAATGGTATTTTTATGTACATAAATCCTATAATTGCACCATGCGCAAATGCTTCACGCATTCAACCTACTTTTGGCGGGTTCTTTTGGAGAAAACTCGGCAGACTGTTTTCGGGTGACATATTTGAAAGAAGCAGCACTCTAGCTATACCCAAACCGCCCAATATTTCATCTGTGGCAGATGTTCAAGACCTGCTTGGGGAACCGTATTACAAAATAACAAAAAGATTTTTGGATTCATTATCAAAAAAATCATACAATACCTGTATAAAACACACATCCGACAATCTGGAGCTTTATCGTACCGGACAGGAAATTGCGATGTATAGCGAATACATTCAGGACGGAATCAAAAATATGCTTGGAAACAAAAAATATATGCTTATCGGCATAGGACAATCTCCGGCTTCAATATTGGAATACCTGAAATTCAAAGATGTTGACACCGCCATTATGCCTATTTCAAGTCTAAAATCAGGAAATTATAACGAATTGGACGAAATTTCAAAAAGCATTAAATTTGATACTTATCTTAACTATGTAAAACGTTTCGGATTTGATATCAAAAACATGAATCAAGATACCACATACATTTTTACCGATTATTCAAGCACAGGTACATCATTGAGGAATTTTGAACGCTTGATTAGAAGTCGTTTACCCCAAAATGCAAATTGCAAGTTTATAAGTCTGCAAAAACTTGCACGACAAGGAAATTTGACTCCAAAAGAAGAAATCATGATTGAAGATTTTGAAACTAATATTCTTAATTGCGGATATTTTAAAATTCAATGCTCACCGATATTTAAACTCGATTATACAAAATTGGACGAAATAGAAAAAACGCACCAATTATTCTCAGGCTGCTGGGCAAATAAAAAGTTTAATATACTAAAGCTATTCTTTTATGACATGTTATTTAAGAGAGACTCAAAACTAAAAGCCAAATACAATAAAAGCAACATCTTCGGGCTATAACGATATTCCTGCGACATATCCCGTTGACCAACAGTTTTGAAGATTGTACCCACCGCACAAGCCGTCTATATTAACAACCTCACCGCAAAAATACAAGTTTTTGTGAATTTTAGATTCCATAGTTTTGGGGTTAATTTCATTTAAATCTACCCCTCCCGCAGAAACAATTCCACTATTTGGTACGGGCGCAACTGCATTAATTTCTAAGCCTCTCAGAAAATCATTTATAATTTCTCGTTCATTTTTATTTATAATGCAAGCTTTCTTTTCGGAAGAAATATTTGAATGTTCAAGCAAAATTTTGCCCAATGACTTTGGCACAAACGCAGATACAATGTTTAAGATTTCCTTTTGAGGATTTGCATCAAATAAGTTTTGGAGACTAAGCTCTTCACCAACAAAGTCAACTTTCAGCCTTATTGGATTATTGGAGGAATAGGGTTCACTTGCAAAAAATGACGAGGTTTTATACGCAATCGGACCAGAAATTCCTTTATGCGTAAATAATAAATCACACGAAACCTCAATTTGCTTATTACCAAATTTCGCATTTGCAGTTATATTTCTGATACTTACCCCAGCCGCTTCAAGCAAAAAGTTTTCTTTTATCTCAAAAGAAAACATTGCGGGTTTTTGGGGAATAATATTGTGTCCGAGAGTATGCAAAATTTTGTTATCCTTGCCGCCTGTTGCAACAACAAGCTTTTCAAAATACTTATTATCGACCACAAAACCGTTATCTATAATTTTTATTTCTTCAATTTGTGTATTTATAACCCTTATTCCAAGCTTTTTGACTTCATTTTTTAGCGCAAAAATTACGTCGAGCGATTTGTTTGAAACAGGAAATATTCTTTCATCCTCCTGGGTATATGTTTTTATGCCGATACTTTCAAAAAATTCTATGGCATCTTGAACAAAAAATTGATTAAAAACACTGTACAAAAACTTTTCGCCCCTCGGATAATTTTGCGCAAAATCTTTGATATCTGTACTGTATCTTGAAATATTGCACCTACCGCCTCCAGTCGGAAGCAAAGTTGCAGCAATATCGTTTTTTTCAAATATGGTTATTTCATTTTCAGTGTTTGAGCGTTTGGCAATTATTGCACACATCAGACCTGCGGGACCGCCGCCTATAATAGCAATTCTAGTCATCGCTCACCGCCTTTGTCGTATTATTCAAGAGCTTTATAGCTTCATCCAGAGTTTTGCCGGACGGCAAAATCTTATCAGGACAAATTTCCGATAACGGCACTAGGACAAAATCTCTGTTTTCTATATCTTTGTGCGGAATAATCAACCCTTTTTTTGAAATTTTTTCATCACCATAAAAAAGAATATCAATATCAATTTGGCGATTTTCATAACGCTTTGGCTGAGTCTTTTTTCGCCCCAAAATCGTTTCAATATTTTTAATGTACGTCAAAAGTTCAAATGGCGACAAATTTGTCTCAATTTCACAAACCGAATTTATAAAGTCATTTAGGTCATCTCCGCCATAGGCTTTTGAAAAGCAAAACCCTGATTTTTTTATGATAGAAATATCGTTTGAACGCTCCAGAAGTGCATACGCAGCTTTGATATACTTAATTTTATTACCAATGTTTGAACCAAATGCCAAATATGCCTTAACCATTTTTCTTTTCACTCGCCAATATTCTTAACTCTTTTAATTTATCACGAATTTGCGCCGCTTGCTCAAAATCAAGAGACTTTGCAGCCTTGTGCATTTCTTTTTCAAGTTTCTCAATGAGTTTTGGTAAATCTTTTGTTCCAATTTTGGCATTAACCATCTCCTGAGCAACAAAATCTTCGACATTCTTATTTAATGATATTAACTGCAGCAGGTTATCTTTAGGCGCTTTCACAATAGTTTTTGGAGTGATTCCGTGCTTAACATTATAATCGTGTTGAATTTTGCGCCGTCTGTTAGTCTCATTCAGGGCATTTGCAATACTGTCCGTTATTCTGTCCGCATACATTATAACTTTTCCCGTAGCATTTCTTGCAGCACGACCAATAGTTTGGATAAGGCTTGTTTCCGACCTCAAAAAGCCCTCTTTATCAGCATCCATAATTGCAACCAACGTAACTTCCGGCAGGTCAAGCCCCTCTCTCAACAAGTTTACCCCAATAAGAACATCAAATTCACCAAGTCTTAAATCCCGCAATATTTCCACTCTTTCAAGAGAAGTAATTTCACTGTGAAGATATCTGACTCTAACTCCAAGCTGCGCAAAATAGTCGGTCAAATCTTCCGCCATTTTTTTCGTAAGAGTCGTAATAAGAACTCGCTCTTTTTTTTCTGCCCGATAAACAATTTCCTGATGAAGATTATCAACTTGATTTGCTATAGGTCGCACTTCGACTTCTGGATCAAGAAGTCCTGTCGGACGAATGATTTGTTCAACAATTCTTGCACTTGTTTTTCTTTCAAAGTCTCCCGGAGTCGCTGAAATATAGATTTTTTGCCCTACACGTTCCCAAAATTCATCAATTTTCAACGGCCTGTTATCTCTTGCACAAGGAAGCCTAAACCCATAATCAATAAGCGTATCTTTTCTTGACCTGTCACCGTTAAACATTGCTTTTAATTGAGGGAGCGTGGCATGAGATTCATCAATAACAACCAAAAAATCTTTTGGGAAATACTCCAATAATGTTGCGGGAGCAGAACCCTCCGGACGACGTTCAATAATACGAGAATAGTTTTCTATTCCGTTGCAATATCCCATCTCTTTTATCATCTCAATATCATGCATTGTGCGTTGTTGAAGCCTTTGTGCTTCTAAAATTTTGTTTTGACTCTCAAAAAATGCAACCTGCTCTTTTAGTTGTTTTTGAATTTCTCCAACAACATATTCCGTATCATCTTCATCCTGTAAATAATGCACGGCAGGGAAAATAACTACGTGCTCAAGCTTATCAATAATCTGAGCAGTTTTAGCATCCATAAGAACAATTTGCTCAATTTCATCATCAAAAAAATAAATGCGTGTTATCGTATTTTCATAAGCAGGCATTATTTCAACAATATCACCCCTTGCCCTAAAAGTACCAGGCTTTAATTCAACATCGTTCCGTTCATAATGAAGTTTTACGAATTTTCTCAATAAAGTATCTCTGTCTATTGTTTCACCAACCATCAGACCAAAAGAGTTCTTAAAATAATTTTCGGGCAACCCTAAACCATAAATACAGCTTACGCTTGAAACAACAATGACATCTCTTCTTGAATAAAGACTGCGTGTTGCGCTATGTCTGAGTCGGTCAATTTCTTCATTTATTTGTGCAGATTTTTCAATATATACATCGCTTCGGGGAATATAAGCCTCCGGCTGATAATAGTCATAATAACTAATAAAGTATTCTACGGCATTTTCGGGGAAAAACTCCTTTAATTCACTATATAATTGTGCAGCCAAAGTCTTATTGTGGGCAATTACAAGCGTCGGTCTTTGCACCTGTTCTATAACATTTGCGACTGTAAAAGTTTTTCCGGAACCTGTTACCCCCAACAACGTTTGGGAGTCTTCGCCGCTATTTAAGCCGTCAACCAACTCTTTTATTGCTTTTGGTTGGTCGCCGGAGGGCGCATAATCAGATTTAATTTTAAAAACATTTTCCATAATAATATTTTATAACTTCCGCACAACAGTGACAAGCAAAAAAGAATATATACTCTAGCAATATTTTCAATATATTTGTTTTTATTTATATAAGAGAGCAAAGAGAGAGTATGCCATGAGCATGGACACAAACTACATAAATTCATATTTGAACACATTTGTACAAAATCATGTGTCAAAAGTAAATAAAAGCAACAGTTCAAATAAAAACTCATCAGGCACAGCAGTAAACAAATCCGGCGTTGATGATAATATATTTGCAGTGGCAAGTGCCGTAGTGTCCGACTACAAGTCAAAGCAAGAAGAGAATGATAATTCATCAAGCTCAACTAGCGGAAAATCCTTCATGGAACTTGCAAACATGTCAACCGAAGAATTTAAAAGTTATGCAAGTTCAAATGAAGCAAGGTCAGCCTACGATGCGCAAAAGAATGGCGATTCTACAGGTATAAAACTTCCGATGTTAGTAAGATACAAGGCAGAAGTTTTCTCCACATCAGGTAAGACATTTATGCAAGTGGTTGCAAAAATCAAAGGTAAATACCCGCAAAAGAGCGAAGAAGATATAGCGGCTACATTGATGTCAAAATATGCAACAGAAGAACAAATTTCGACAATAGGCAAAAAATATGCAGTTGAATATGCAGCAACAACTGCAGCTACTCAAAAACAAACCGCAACGGGAAATAAAATAAGTTTTAATGCATAGTTTGCAAAATAATTTCAAACGAAAAATCACTTCCAACAAGAAGTGTTTTTTTATTCGGAATTATACTGCGCTACTAGCCAAAAAGGCAATTAAGAAAATTCCTCACCGTACGATAATACCAGTGATAAGAAAAAATTTTCATTCTGCAAAAATTTTACGGAGGAATAAAATGAAAAATAACAAAAGAAATTTAGTTGCAGCATTAACATTTGGAGTTCTGGCGCTCGCGGCAAACGGCACAAACGCTCAACCAACAGCACCAAATAATGTAGATGAAATCGAAATTGTTACTGTAAAGGATAACTCCAACGAAAACATTTTTAATGATAACATCATAGATATCAGCTGCCCTTTAATGAAGCGTATGTCTGTTCCCGTAAGTCCGAGAATCAGAACATCCCAAACCGACTGCGGATGTGAAACAGGCGCAGCCGCCCCCGCTCCATGCGAACCTTGCGAAAAAACCGAACCATGTGAACCATGTGATGTTTCACCTGCTTGCCCCACAGAGGATTTTTGCAATCCAAGCGCAAAGGCTGAGCCATGCGATGTATCACCAGCCTGTCCAGTAACAGTTCCTTGCGACTCATGCGCAAATGCCCAACCCTGTCCAATAGCTTCTTGCGATAAAAACTGCGGTCCGCTCTGCACTCAAGCTGCACCTGTTGACAAGGACAATTTGAAACGATTACAAGCCTACGCATATCCAAGATACTGGAATTTGTGGGGAAACAATCTTGAAGCAAGCGCAAACATATTTAATAACGGAAGTTACGCCGATGGTGTAATGGTCAGCAAAGGCTGCGGATGCGGCTGCAACAATTCCGGCTTGTTTAATCATAACGAAACAACAGCATATAATTCAATGAATATTACAGGCGCAGCTGCAGGTATAGGTTTAAACGGTATTCCGGTTCAAAACAATCCTTGTCTTGGAATGAATCCGTCAATTCCAGTTGATAATTCGGCTATGGCAAGAGAAAATCACGGCTGCCCAATTACAATAGATTCCTGTTCTAGCATTCAGGTTCCGACAGTAGCCCTTGAAAAACTTGATGTCCAGCAAGTAACAGGGGCAGCAGTACCCTTGATAAACACATACGACGATGTTCCCAACGGCTATTGGGCAGCTGACGATATAAACCGTCTTGCAGCATCAAAAGTTATATCAGGATATCCCGACCAAACATTCAGACCAGATAGAATGGTTTCAAGAGCTGAATTTGCGGCATTAGCAGTCTCCGGTTTGAATTTTCAGGGCGAAAAATATTACAACAAGGCAATCTTTAGTGATGTACCCCAAAAGCACTGGGCAAACTCTGTTATTGATAAAGGTGTTAACGGCGGACTGCTTGCAGGCTACCCTGACGGCAAATTTAAGCCCAATAATCACGTAACAAGGACAGAAGCTCTTGTAATATTATCCAAAGGTCTTGCAACAGACATGGATGACTGTAAAGCAAATGAAATCCTTTCAAAATATGCTGACGGAGAAGCTATTCCGGCATGGGCGAGAGTATCGGTCGCCAAAGCATTGAGCGCAGATGCTCTAAAAAAATCACCCGATTGCGACAAATACATTAGGGGAAACGATTTTGCCACGAGAGCAGAAATTGCGGGAATGCTTGCAAACATCCGAATTGCAATGGGTATAGATCCTGCCGAAATTGCCTGTGGTTGTACGGAAACTGGGGCAGCAGCGTATGTTGAAGTAGAAAAAATGCTCCAATATCCAACATTAAAAGTAAAATTTGATGACCAAATTTCCGCAAAGGATTCACAGGCAGGTGATGGCTTTAGGGCGCACTCTACGGAAGCTGTTACAATAAACGGCACTAAATATCCTGCCGGCTCAATTGTACGAGGAAAAATTGTTGAAGTTATAAGACCATCGCACAATTGTAAAGGCGGATTAAAGGTTGTATTTACGGAAATCCAGCATGAAGATTGCAAAACAGCATTACCACAAGAAGTTTTATCCGCACAGGTATTAGACACAAACAACCCTAATATTGTTTCAAAAATAATGAAAGCACCGTTTACATGGGCTGGAGCAATAGTGGGTAATACCGCAAGAGCTGTTGGCAATGTAGTTATACAGGCAGGAAACGGTGTTGAAGCCGTAGCTAACGACTTCGGTACAGGTACGGGAGAACTCTTCCAAGGCAAGATTGGGGCATCTGTAAGAAGCTACGGACAATCCGCACTTGAAGTCCTAAAAACCCCCGTAAATATTGCTACAACAGCGGTAAGCGGTGTTGCGGGACTGGCCGAGGTTACGGTTGATGAAGTTGCGTACGTTGTATCTACAGACGGAACAAGAATTTCTCAAATCAGCCCCAAAGAAACCGTGCAAATTGCATTTGGCAACGGCACTTGTCCGAAAACCGCAAACAAAGAATAGGCGGCATAACTAAAATGCCTTATGGCTGCTTATTTAAGCAGTAAAAAGACCGGGGAAACCGGTCTTTTTTTGTTTGAATTTTCAGAAAATAATTAAAACTTATACCACGTAGAGCACATGTCAACCAATCTTGCATCTTCAACGGTAAGTTTTGAATCAATTGTCCTTAATATAACATTTTCGGACTTTTTCATAAGGTCGTTACACAAAATAATCTTTTTTTCCAATTCCATAATTCTTCTCCTTTTTCTCTTTCCAATGAACGCATGTTCTTAACTTCTCTCATATAAATAAAAACAAATTGTCAGAAAAAATTGCCCTTTTAATTTATTTATTTTTGTTTTATAATTGAGTCAGTCAGAATATTAGGAGATTTTAATATGTCAGAATACTTAATTTTAGCAGAAAACATTACGTACAAAAACAACAAACTCAGCTGCATAAACATTTATGATAATTTTTCAGCTGTAGCACTTCCTGCTGAATTTGTTTTTGACCTTGTTGTAATATGCGGTCCGAATTGGACGGCAGGCGAACACAAAATTGCTATCAAAGCAAGAACCAGCACGGATGTAACTGTTGATATCGGTGAAATATCAGTTAACATCCCTAATGAAAATTTTGTATATAACGCAATGGCTCAAAACCTTCGCATTTCATTAGACTATAGCATTAAAGATTTAACATTCCTCGTATTTGACGGAGAAAACCAAGTTCTAGAAAGAAAATACGCAGTAAATTCTTTACTGATTCCGCAATCCAGAGCAGAAGCAGAATTGGCAAACGGCGAAGAAGATAAATCTTCAGACAAAAAATCAAAAAAAGAAGACAAATAAGGAATTAAATAAATGCTTATAGTTATGAAGTCTATGGCTACTCAAGACCAAATTGATGTAGTCATTAGTCAGATTGAGCAAAACGGTTTTACCGCCCACGTATCTAAGGGTGATATTCACACCGTCATTGGGGCAGTAGGTGGCAAAACAATTGATGCAAGAGAAATTGAGCTGTTAGACGGTGTTGAAAAAATAGTCAAAATTACCTCAAGCTACAAGCTTGCAAGCAGAACTTTTCACCCCGAAAACACGGTAATAAAGTTAAAAAATTGCGAAATCGGCGGCAAAGAAATTTCTATGATTGCAGGTCCATGCTCAATTGAATCGGAAGAACAAATGGATGCCACTGCTGCAGCACTTGCGCAATATGGCATAAAGATATTAAGAGGCGGAGCATTTAAGCCGAGAACATCTCCTTATTCCTTTCAGGGACTTGGCGAAGAAGGCTTAAAAATAGCACGCAGGGTTGCGGACAAATACAACATGTGTCTGACTTCGGAAGTAATGGAAATTTCGCAAATTCCGCTTATGTTGGACTACGTTGACATAATGCAGGTTGGAGCACGCAACATGCAAAACTTTAACCTGTTAAGAGAGCTTGGACATATAAATAAACCCATCCTTTTAAAAAGAGGGCTTTGCTCTACAATTGAAGAATGGCTCATGTCGGCAGAATACATTATGTCGGGCGGCAACATGGATGTAATTCTTTGCGAAAGAGGTATCAGAACATTTGAAACAGCGACAAGAAATACCCTGGACATTTCTGCAATTCCAGTCATTAAAAAGCTAAGCCATCTGCCGATAATTGCAGATCCGAGCCATGCATCAGGATTAAGAGACAAAGTCGCACCTCTTTCAAGAGCGTGCATCGCTGCAGGCGCAGACGGACTCATAATTGAAGTTCACAACAATCCGGAAAAAGCTCTTTGCGACGGAGCACAATCTTTATTCCCCAATCAATACGGTGAATTGAGCGCACAACTCAAAACAATCGCTACCGCCGTAGGCAGGATTTTTTAAGTTATGCAAACCAAAAAAGAGCTTAGAATTTGGGCAAAAGCAATCCGAAAAGAGCTTGATATGAAAGATATAAGCGAGAAAATATTAAATATTTTTCTCGCTTCTTCAATATATAGAGATGCCCAAAATGTTTGTGCATATTATCCGATAGAAACCGAAGTACAATTAACCCCGCTATTTCAGGACAAAACGAAAAAATATTTTCTGCCTAAAATTGCACAAAATGAGAACAAAATGGACTTCGTGGAATATAGCGAAGAAACAAAAATAAATAAATTCAATATTCCCGAGCCAATTGGAAGAACCGTCTCCCCCTCTGAAATTGATGTTATAATACTTCCCGCCTTATTAGCAGACTCAAAGGGTTTCAGGCTTGGATACGGCGGAGGTTATTATGACAGATTTTTATCAGAAAATAAAATTTCCGCAACAAAGGTCATATTTATTCCCGAAAAACTCATAGTGCCAAATCTTCCAACAGAAGTATTTGATGTTCCCGCAAATCTTCTTATAACAGAAAAAAATATTATAAAAGCCCAATAAATGTAGTTTTTTTTCAAAGAAAATGCTATAATCAATTCATTAGAGGATGAAATAATGACTACAGGTCTTTTTAAATATTTACACAACTCACAAGAAGAGCTGAATATATTATTAAATGACGCTAACACGTCCAAGATTGACCTTGCAGATATAAATACGGCAATTGGCTATATTGAATATTTCAAAAACAACCTTGATAATGCAATATCATGCTTTGAAAATGCATTAAAAATCTATATGGAATTGAAATATGACAACAAAATTGCTTTTTGTAACGCATATATAGCGCTGTTTTCGTACTTGAAAGACAAAAGCAGGATTATAAAAACCCACACACTTTTGAATGATGCCCTGTATTCTATCAAAAGCGATGACTCACCACTCGCCAACGATATAAAAGCAATCGTTTATTTGTGCAACGGTATCGTTAATTACAACGAGGGAAGTTACTCTCAAGCGTTAAATTATTATAAAAAAGCAATGAGTATGACTATTGCAGACAGCCTTGTATATGCAAGAATTCTTGATAATATGGGTGTCTTTTACCTGCGTTCATCAAACTTCCATATTGCAATGACATATCTGCAAGACGCAATTGAAATAAAAAAACGCTACAATATTCCTCTCGATTTAGCCACGACAAAAACACTTCTCGGCAGGTACTACATATCCATAGAAAACTACCCCAAAGCACTTGACGAGTTAAAAGAGACACTTTCAATTATATCTGCATACAACGACACCATTTCAATGGCTCGAATAAAGGATGAAATTGCCAAAATCTACATAAATACCACTCAATACGCAAAGGCTGAAGAAATCATTGAAAACGCACTTAAAGAGTGTGAATCGTTTAAAAATCATCCTTCTTATCCGTATTTAAATTGCACATATGTCTCTTTATTAATTAAGCAAGACAAAATCCAAGATGCGGTAAATATACTGGAAGAACGTGTTATTCCGGTCTTTGAAAAAAGTAATTCTCCAAGAACCAACGCAATGGTGAAACAGTTAAAGGCAGAAATATTTATTAAACAAAACAAGTATGAAGAAGCCATATCAAACTTGTACGGCGCAATAGAAAGCTACAAAACTATAAAACTGCATTTTGAAGAAGCAAAGAGCTACTTTGAGCTTGCAAAAGTTTATAAGCTCATGAACAACCCGCAGATGGTAGTTTCAAGCCTGCTTGAAGCCCTTAATGTCACTTCAGACAATGAATTTCCGCTATTAAACAAAAAGATTGAAGACTTCTTGTATGAAATTGACTCTCAAGAATGGGCAAATATTGTTAACAAAACAGCAAGAAAAGAAAAACTGTTTTCAGAAAGCAAGGTTTTGTTGGAAACACTTGACTTACTAGGAATGCTGAATGAACAACCTAAGCAATCAAAAGATCCCCTGTTGGCACTGCTGAGACTCGGACGTTCAATTGCGGCGCAGACAGATATAGACAGGCTTATTGAGGTTATTGCACAAGAAACCAAGGTTGCGCTAAATGCTGACAGATGCACCGTATTCTTATACGACAAGGAGAAAAATGAGCTTTGGTCCAAAGTGGCTCTCGGCATGAATTCAAAAGAAATAAGATTTCCGGCAGACCAGGGGCTTGCAGGACACGTAATAATGACGGGGGAAACACTGAATATTCAAAACGCATACGAAAGCGAATACTTTAATCCGGAAATTGACCGCCAAACAGGTTATCACACTCAAAGCATTCTTTGTATGCCAATAAGAAATCTTGAACACAGAATAATCGGTGTATTCCAAATTCTTAATAAAGAGGGCGGTAAATATTTCACTAACGAGGATGAAGACCTTCTCGTTGCCATCGGTTCAAACGCTAGTATCGCACTGGAAAACGCAAATCTATTCGCAAAACAATTGCAGATGATTGAGGAGCAGCAAAAATCATTTACAAGCTTTATTAACACACTTGCAACCTCTATAGATGCTCGGGACAAGATTACAGCAGGTCACTCTCACAGAGTAACCCAATATACATCTATTATTGCAAAGGCTATGAACTTTGATGCGGACAAAATTGACGCATTTGAAAAGGCAGCACTGCTGCATGATATCGGCAAAATCGGTGTTCAAGACAGTGTGCTTTTTAAAGAAGGACGTCTGACTGACGAAGAATACAAGCATATTCAAAAGCACGCTGAGATTACATCAGAAATTTTAAATCAGATGTACTTTACGGAAAAATTGAAAGATGTACCGGAAATTGCATCCTCTCACCACGAAAAATATGACGGCAGTGGATATTTCAGGCACAAATCCGGTGAAAATATTCACATAGGCGGAAGAATTCTTGCCGTTTCAGATGTATTTGACGCTATAACATCAAAACGTCACTATCGTGACAGAATGGAAATTTCAAATGTTCTTAAAATCCTGAAAGACGGCTCCGGAAGTCACTTTGACCCAAAGGTTATAGATGTATTTTTCAATGTATCGGTTGACAAGATTTTATCAATCCTGATATCGGCATACAACAAAGATTTGTCCGAAGAGGAGGTAAAATATTTCTCTTCATACACAATAAACAACCTCTTTGAAGCTGCTTGCAAACCCGAAGAGGAACGTTCGGAAGAAGAAAATACTCTTGTTAAAAGCTTTAACAAATTGTACCTGAATGAATGCTAAATAAGGTTTTCTTTTATTGCCTTTACCGCCACTTGAGTTCTGTCGTCAACGAGCATTTTTTGAATAATATTGCAAACATGCGCCTTTGCCGTGTGTTCGGATATTTTTAATTCGTCCGCTATTTCCTGATTTGATTTGCCGTCAACAATGAGCTTTAAGACCTCATATTCTCGCTCGGTAAGATTTGCATGGCTTGCCCTAAAATCAGCTCTTGTCGCACCTTGCGCTGACGAATTTTTATTTACAAGGTGGGCAACATTCGGATCAAACCAAACCGCACCGTCTTTTACCGAGCGCAAAACCATAACCAAGTATTCTGTTTTTATGTCTTTTAACGCATAAGCATTGGCACCTGCCAAAATGGCATCATTGACTTCTTTTTCCTCTCCATGCGAAGTCAAAACAATAATTTTCACATTTTTATCAAATTCTTTAATCTTTTTAGTTGCCTGAATTCCATCGAGTTCGGGCAGCCCGATATCCATTAAAATAACATCGGGTTTGAGTTCTTTAGCCAATTTTACCGCTTCAATACCGGTTTCAGCTTCAGCCACAACATCCAAATCATCATAATCTTCAAATATTGATTTTAAGCCCACTCTCATCAATTTATGATCTTCTGCCATTAGAATTTTTGTTTTATTACTCATAGTTCTTCTCCTTGTTATAAACAGGATAAGTTATTATAGAAAATCTTTCATTACCCGAATTTCTATCAAAATAGCGGAGTAATGTTGCAAATTTTGTTTTGATGTATAATTTTTCTGTAAGTACTTAAATTTGGAGGAATTATGTTTCAAGTTTACACTGAAAAAGGACACGAAATTATCACAAAAACAATGATAAACGAAATGGCTGACTTGGACGAAGCAATTGAATTTGCGAAAAAAGCAATTGAAGGCAAACCGGAATTGAGATACATCATTGAAGAAACAACAGGTGTATTTAACAGTTACGGAGAACAAATAGCAACCGTTGTTGAAGAAAGCGACTAAAAAAGCCTTTTACTTGAAAATAAATTGTCAGTAAGTAAAATAAAAATATGATAATTTATCATGCGCTTACAGTCCAGTTGGTCGTTGGAGCTTTTACGAAGCAAAAGTCCAACACGTATGGATTTTAGGCATGAAAACTTGATAACGTAAAGTGCGCCCGTAGCCCAGTTGGATAGAGCGTTCGGCTACGAACCGAAAGGTCGGGGGTTCGAATCCCTCCGGGCGCGCCATTTTTAAAGCCGATAGGCTTTATTTTTTTGCCCGGCGGGATTCTCACCCTTCGGGTTCTACCTCTCGAAAAAAGATACTCAATCTTATTTCTCGGCAGAGTCTCCGGGCGCGCCATTTTTAAAGCCGATAGGCTTTATTTTTTTGCCAAAATAATGGTGCGAACAATCACACCCTACAAACTTGCTTTTGATGGAAGATACAATATCAACCCGAAATAGCGCAATTTTGTCGAAGAAAAATGCTTTATATATACATATAAGGTAAAGGTAAGGCAATATTATGGAATTAGAAGCGCTAAAATATTCGGATAATATGGATATTGTACCAATATTTAGAGACGAGGGATTGCAATTTCATGGTGCGTACAAAACCGACCATTATTGGACCGGAGATAACAAAAACCAATTTATTCGTTCATTTGAAACATCTCCAATTGATTTTGGTTTGTTTAGCACATCTGTAGCAATAGGAAAAGACGGTTGTTTAGACACAACACCACGACATGAAAAAGATATATTTGACCTCTATTTAAAAGTTCCGATATCTGAAAGTTTCTCATTCAAAGGCAGAATGAGAACCTGTCATGGACATGGCAGTTTAGGTGGGCAGCTTAGAGGCGGGTTAGAATATTCAACAAAACTGACCGATAAAGACAGCTTTTATGCACAAGTATATGTTGCTGAAAGAATGTGCAGAAAAGGCAAAAGCGCTGAAATGGCAGGATTTTTTACCGGTATTTCGCACAAGATAAACAAAAATAGCAGTTTTTATATAGAAGGGCAGGTTTATGACCTTGACGACCTGAGCAAAGGCAATTACGGATTTAATCTCGGGTACAAATATTCATTCTAAAACATGCCCAAGCTTACAATTTTTTGATAAAAGAACACCGCAAGAAAGCCGCCCACAATAAGCGCAGGTCCAAACGGAAGAAGAGTATAAGAATTTAATTCTCTCATTCTGCGTAAAAACACAAGCGCACCTGCTATTGCTGCTGAAAAAGTAACAATTACAAGCAGCACGCTTAATATGCCTGAATAAAAAATATCCAGTCTGTTGCATATCATAGGTATGACCGCAGAAAGAATAAGTACGGCAAAGGATATTGAGGCAACTTTGTCTTTAGACTTGAGCAATTTTATGACCAATAGAGGTATGGTAAATACAGCCTGAACCAATAAGCCTAAAATTATTGTCAGTATTACGACTTTCCACCCAAACCATGCGGCAAAAATCATTGCTATAACGGTATCACCTTCCCCAAAAGCTCTGTGTTTTATAAAAATTTTGGATAAAAGCGATATTAGTTCAAAAAACGCAAACGCAATTGCAATGCCAATTATGGCAGAAACAAATGTTCCTGCAATTGAAAATCCAAAAACTTTTATCGGCTCATTTTCAATGCCACCTATATTAAAGAATGAAAAAATTAACCCGAGCGGAATCATCGGCAAAGAAACCCAATCAAATATAACCTGCTCTTTAAAATCGGTAATGCACATAACTATGCATGCTCCGACTAATATCCACAACATCGGAGTTATTAAAGAGAAGCCAAACCATGCAAAAATAAACAAAAATGAAATTCCGGTTATTGCTTCGACAATCGGATACTGAATACTGATTGGCTTATGACAATAGCGGCATTTACCCAGCAAGAGTATATATGCAAGCACCGGAATATTGTCATACCATTTCAATTTTGTATTACAATTTGGGCATTTTGACGGCGGAAAAACTATACTTTCACCGGACAATAGCCTCAGACCGACAACATTTAAGAAACTGCCTACAACAAGTCCGAAAACAAAAACCAAAATCCACACATAAAGCAATAAAAGAATATTATCCGAATATGCATACAAAAAAGATTCAAACATATTAACCCCATTGTTTTGTCAAAATCGCCGCAAGCTCATTCAGCGCTTTTTTTATAATTCTGCTTACTTGCATTTGAGAAACCCCGATTTCCTCGGAAATTTGTTTTTGATTCATATCTTGAAAGAAGCTCATTTTTATTACATCTCTGGACTTTGGATCAAGCATATCAATTGCATCTAATAGCATAACCTTTTCCTCTTTTTGAGTAAGGCTTTCTTGATATTTGTCATCTACAAGAAAATCAGAAAGCGATGATTCGGTATTAAAGAAAGTCAAATTATTGTCCAAAGAAACATGATTTTTTCTTCTTTCAACCTGAACAACTTCGTTAACTTTTGAAACAGGAAGCGACAATCTTTCGGAGATTTCAACCTCTGTAGGCGCACGATTAAGTTCTTTAGTCAACTGTTCAATAATTTGATTTATTCTGAAAGCCAATTCCTGAAGCTCTCTTGGCGCACGCACCATTGAAACCTTATCGCGCAAATAGTGCCTGATTTCACCTGTTATATAATAATTTGCGTAGGTTTTAAATGCAGCCTTGTGAGAGAGAGAATAATGCTCTATCGCTTTCAAAAGCCCTACGCATCCGACTTGAATTAAATCTTCGATAGGGTCTGTATTACGACGTGCAAGGCTTCTCGCAATTTTTTTTACCGCAGGCAAACACGCAGCGGCAATCTTTTGCTTTAAAAGCTCCTTTTTTTTATCATTGCTGCACTCAATATACTGGTTTACCAGCTCTAAAACTTCCGGCGATGCCAAATCCGACATAATAAAAACTGTTCCTAAATTCTCTCTCGGTACGATTATAGCATGCACGAAAAGTTTTGTTAAATATTTAATATTTTACCATTTATTTTGTTTATTATAAAATGTTTTTATAGATAGTTATGAGGGCGGAAATTTATGTTTAAAACTGCTATAGAAGCAAAGAGAGCTTTGGAAACGAAACAAGTAAGCGCCAAAGAAATCTTGGACGCATATTATAAAAGGATAGATGAAATTGAACCTGATATTCAGGCACTCAATTCTTTGACAAAAGATTTGGCATACGCAACGGCTAAAACCGTTGATGAAAAAATCGCAAGAGGAGAAGAACTTCCGGCATTAGCAGGCGTTCCCCTTATAATAAAAGATAACATTTGCGTTAAAGATACATTGACAACCGCATCAAGCAAAATGCTTGAAAACTTTGTATCACCTTATAACGCAACTGTTACCGAAAAATTAAACGAGAACTTAATTCCTATTTTGGGCAAAGCAAACCTTGATGAATTTGCCATGGGCAGTTCTACTGAAAACAGCGCATTCAAGGTTACGAGAAACCCAATAAACCTAAATAAAGTTCCTGGCGGAAGTTCGGGCGGCTCGGCGGCAAGCGTTGCCGGTTGTGAAGCGTTGTTATCGCTCGGCTCGGATACCGGCGGAAGTATAAGACTTCCGGGTGCTTTTTGCGGTATTATAGGGATGAAACCAACTTACGGCAGGGTTTCAAGATACGGTCTTATCGCTTTTGCAAGCAGCCTTGACCAAATAGGTCCATTCGCTAATTGCGTAGAGGATACTGCACTTTTATTGGAAGCAATAAGCGGCTATGACACAAACGATTCAACAAGTATCAATACCCCTGTTCCGCATTATGCAAAAGAACTTAACCAAGACGTCAAAGGAATGAAAATTGGTGTTATAAAAGAACTTCTGGGAGAGGGCGTACAGGAAGAAGTAAGAGAAAACGTAGAAAAAGCAATTCAAAAGTACAAAGATTTGGGTGCGGAAATAATTGAAGTTTCACTTCCCCACGTCAAATATGCAATTGCGACATATTATATCGTTGCAACCGCTGAAGCAAGTTCAAATCTTGCAAGATATGACGGCGTAAGATATACATACAGAGCAAAAGATTGTGAAAATCTGATTGAAATGTTCACAAAATCACGTTCTGAAGCTTTTGGTGATGAAGTAAAACGTCGTATTATGCTCGGAACTTATGTACTAAGTTCAGGCTACTATGACGCATATTACAAAAAAGCGCAGCAGGTAAGAGCATTGATAAAACAAGATTATGATAATGCATTTGCAAAAGTTGATGTTCTTCTTTCACCAACTTGTCCTACAACCGCTTTTGATATCAATTCCAAAACGGCAGATCCGTTGAGTATGTACCTTACCGACATTGCAACAATCACCGCTAACCTTGCAGGTGTACCTGCATTAAGTCTGCCTTACGGCGTTGACAAGGAAAATATGCCGGTGGGCGTTCAGTTGATTACAAATGTACTTGAAGAACAAAAACTTTTGAACTTTGCGTACGCACTGGAACAAGCTAAATAGAAAGAAAGGTTTTATAAAATGCAAAATGCTTATTTAGGAATAGATGTTGGCTCAGTAACGACAAAATTAGCACTTGTAGATGAAAAAGGTAAATATATTGACTCTACAATGCTCAGAACCGCAGGTAAACCTGTTGTCGCAGTTCAAGCAGGTATGAGGAAACTAATGGAACAAAAGAAAGATGATTACAATGTTCTCGGTGTCGGTACTACAGGCAGCGGAAGAAATCTTGCAGGCGCTCTTGTCGGTGCCGATGTTATAAAAAACGAAATTACGGCACACGCAGTAGCAGCAAGCACGTATATTGAGGGCGTTCAAACCATTCTTGAAATCGGCGGACAAGACAGTAAAATCATAATTCTCCGTGACGGTATCGTAACTGATTTTGCTATGAATACCGTTTGCGCAGCAGGTACAGGAAGCTTCTTAGACCAACAAGCAACCCGTATGAACGTACCTATCCAAGATTTTGGTCCGACAGCACTAAAATCAACAAACCCAGCAAGAATTGCCGGAAGATGCGGCGTATTTGCAGAAAGCGACCTTATTCACAAACAACAATTAGGTTATCCTATAGAAGACCTTTTGTACGGTCTTTGTCAGGCACTTGTAAGAAACTACCTCAGCAACCTCGCTCTGGGTAAAGAACTCCTGCCAAAAGTTGTGTTCCAAGGTGGTGTAGCTACAAATATCGGTATGGTTAAGGCATTTGGTGAAGCATTACAGACAGAAATCGTAGTTCCCGAAAATCACCAAACAATGGGTGCAATTGGTGCTGCATTGCTCGCTATGGAAAATCACCAATACACCGAAAACAAAACCCTGTTCAAAGGATGGGAAGTAGGCGAACTTCAATTTACGGCAATAACAAGCACATGTAATGGATGCTCAAACAACTGCGAAGTTGTTACCATTATTCAGGGCGAAAACACTAACCCTCAAGGATGCCCGATTAAAGATATCAAGGGTGACATTATCGCACGTTGGGGCGGAACTTGCGGAAGATGGGAAGTAACCCACTAGGCATATATTGATATTCCCTTTTTGATAACTCTTACCATTTCCCGAGCTTGTGCGCCTTTAGTCTGCATTTCTCCCGCACCGGGGTATACGTACATCTTTAGCTCAGTAATAATTCTGCGTGCATTTCCGTCCGGCTTTATCGATACAACAGGAATATCATATATATTATGGTATTCATCCATCAAATCATCGTAAACATGAAACGGACCTTTTTCTTCACGAATAACAACATCAAATCCGTCTGTTATCCTGTTTAATATCTTGTCATAGGGTTTTAGGATTGTTTTATAATTATCACTGTCTTTTCCGATTACTATATACTGTTTAAAAGCAGTATTTTTTGAAAGTAAAGATATTTTCATAATTAAAATTCCATTTATCTAGCTAAAATATTATAAAACAAAAACATAGCTCTTGCGTTTGAATTTTGTTTGAATTATCATAATTTTACATATTATAAAGGATAGAAGGACGCATTAAAATGAACGAAATTATTAAATCAATTGAAAATGAATACTTAAAATCAGATATGCCTGAGATCAACGTAGGCGATACAGTTAAAGTTAACGTAAGAATCGTTGAAGGAAACAAAGAAAGACTTCAAGCATTTGAAGGCGTTGTACTTAAAAAGACAGGTGCAGGCGCAAGAAAAATGATTACAGTCAGAAAAGTATTCCAAGGTATTGGTGTTGAACGTGTATTCCCTATTCACTCACCTCGTGTAGAAAGCATAAAAGTTCTCCGCAAGGGTGACGTTAGAAGAGCAAAACTCTATTACCTTAGAGAAAGAACAGGTAAGGCTACACGTATCAAAGAAAAAATCACTTCTGCAAAATAGTCTATGGCTATCAACTGGTATCCCGGACATATTGCAAAAGCAGAGCGAGAGCTTAAAGAAAAGCTATCGCTCGTTGACGTTGTTGTGGAAATTATTGACGCAAGACTGCCGCTATCTAGCAAATATATAGGGGTAGAAAAGCTTATTGGTTCAAAACCACACATAATAGTAATGAACAAATCCGACCTTGCAGACAATATTGAAAGCAAAAAATGGAACGATTTTTTAAACAAAAATGCTAAAGTTCTTTTGACAAGCGCAAATTCAAATAAAGATATTTCTAATATAATCTCGGCTGTTATTGAAGCGGGCAAAGATACAATTGCAAAGCTGACCGCAAAAGGACTTCTCCCAAGACCAGTAAGGGTAATGATTATTGGACTTCCCAATGTCGGCAAGTCAAGCATAATAAACAAACTTATTGGCAAGAAAAAAGCAAAAACAGGTGCAAAAGCAGGTATAACAAGGCAGCAGCAGTGGGTTAGAATTAACCCAAGAGTTGAGTTACTTGATACTCCCGGTATAATCCCAATGAAACTCGAAAATCAGGATGCGGCATACAAACTCGCCATGGTAAACTCCGTGGGAGAAGCTACCTATGACATTATCGAAGTAGCAAGAGTACTTGTCGACTTATTGAAAGTAAAATATCCTAATGAAATAAGAAATTATTATAATTTACAAGATGATATCGAGCTTACAATTGAAAATATTGGCAAATCAAGAAATCTTTTAATTATGGGCGGCGAAGTTGACATAAATCGTGCCGCAGCGTTAGTTTTATCCGATTTTAGACACGGTAAAATCGGAAAATTTACACTTGACACTTTATTCACAAAATAAAAATGAACAAACTTTTCAACTTTGACAAGAAAAATAGAAATTCGGAATATCTTATAGGAACGGATGAAGCAGGACGAGGACCTCTTGCCGGTCCTGTCGTTGCAGCTGCGGTATGCTTTCCAAACGTAACAAAGGAACTTGCCAAATCACTTGAACTAATTAACGATTCAAAGCAGCTGAGCGAAAATAACCGTGAATACTTATTCAATATCATAAAAGCAAATTCAATAAATTCAATAACCGTAATAGATGTAGAAGAAATCGAAAAAGAAAATATTCTGAGATGCTCGCTCAAGGCAATGAAAGTTTCCTGTGAAAATATCATTAAACAAATAAAGGAAAACGCAGAGATTTTTGTTGACGGCAACAGAAAAATCCCGAACTTTAAATATCTGCAAAGAACCATAGTAAAAGGTGATGGCAAAAGCGCAAGCATTGCAGCTGCAAGCATATTGGCTAAAGTATACAGGGACAGAATAATGAAAAAATATGCTCTTGAATACCCCGAATACGATTTTGTTAACAACAAAGGGTACGGAACTCCAAAACACATTGAAGCTATCTTAAAATACGGTACAACACCCATTCACAGACAAAGCTTTTTGAAAAAGATTTTTGAACGAGAAAATGAAAAGCAATTAACATTAAACTTTTAAATGACAAATTTAAAAATTTTTCTCATTTATATACATGCCTGTATTAGAGGACATGTATATGCAAGTAAATTCAATTAACAATACTGCTTTTGGCGCAAAATTTTCCAGAGACCTTGAAAGCAAGGTGATTGCCTACGGAAAATATTTGCAAAGAAGCAAACGGTTTGATGAATACGAAGAATTAAAAAACAGTGCCCAAGTCATAAAAACTCTTTTCCCCGAAGGAACAATAAAAGTAAAACCCAATTGCAAATTTGAAATAATAAGGGATATAAACGGCATTCCGGTATTTAAAATTCCTATTCACCGGGCTGGAGTATTCCTTGAAAGATACGGAGAAGCAGATGTTTCTTTGGTCAAAAACGGCTTGTTATCCGTAAATTCAAAAATTGAACTGGAACAAATAAAAGAAATGGCAAGCAGATTACAAAGCTACAGGCACTTTTTAGAACACAAAGTTTTTTCTACCCCCGAAAAAGAAATGGAGTTAACACAAAAAGTAAGACGCGATTTATTATAAAAACGACAAACTGTTACCATATAAGGAAGCCTAAAGGCTTCTTTTTTTATGTAAAAAGCTTTACAGAAACAATATGAAATACACCGGTAAATTTGAGGGCAAAATATACAAAAAAGGGAAACTTTTCAGTGAAGTAACAGGCGGCATCAGATACAAAAAAGGCGAAAAACTTAACGGCAAACGCCTTGGCAAAACATATACAAACGGTGTACTTGCAGAAGGGGAAGTAAACGGCAAATTATACAAAAACGGAAAGTTACTTACCGGACTGTCTAATGACAAATATTACAAAAAGGGTGTTCTCGCAACAGGAAAATATAAAGGCAAATTATACGTCAACGGTGAATTGTACACCGGAACATATAAAAACAAGACATATAAAGATGGTGTTAAACAGAAATAAAAAAGAAGCCCACTCGGGCTTCTTTTTTTAAACTGAAAACATTATTTTGTAACCAGTTTGGAATTTTGTTCAAGATACAGAGTTCTTGTTGTTATATCACACACTTCAGATGGTCCAAAATACTGAATTGCACCCGGGAAAAGATAACATTCTTCAAGAGCCCATTTTTCTCTGTTGTCTTTTAACTCTTTAAATACAGGACCATCCAATTTTACAAGTGCTTTTTGAATAACCGGTTTCATTTCGCCGTGACGTTTTTCCATATTCATCATCATTGTGAGAGGAACGCCGCCTGCAATCCATTCGGAAGCAGGTTTGGAAAGATTTCTTACTGATGAAAGATATCCTGTCAAGCCATTCTCAATAAGCGCAACCGCATTGTATCCCAAACTATAGCAATAATCCGCATCAAAATTTGACGGAGCAGCACATCTTCCTTCATATCCGAAGAAGTGAGCCTGAGATGAAAATTTACCTTTGTAGGTACCTTCAGCTTTTAAGCCTTTTAATTTTTGTTCAATCATTTCTATTAAAAGTTTTTCTGTTTCAATTCTTGAAACCTGAACGTTACCGTGCGGATCTCTGTCCATCAGCAATTGGCTTTTAATGATTGAAGGAAGTGAATTAAATACTTCCGCATTAGCTTTTTCAAGATTTGTTGAAACATAAGACATTTTTTCTTCTATTGCCCAGTTGTCAAAGCCATCAGCTTTTGCAAGAATATCATTCAAGTTTGCAATCATAGCTTTGATTTCAGGAATAAATTCAATCAAACCTTCAGGAATAAGAGCAACACCAAAGTTTTTACCTGCATTTGCTCTTTTTACAATAATATCTGTCATGTAATCGGTAATGTATTTTAGTGACCAGTTATTTGCCTCAACTTCTTCAGAAATCAATGCGATATTTGGTCTTGTGCGCAAAGCGCATTCCAAACCAACGTGAGTAGCGCTTCTTCCCATCAATTTAATAAAGTGCCAGTATTTCTTTGCCGAATTGGCATCTCTTTGAATATTACCGATAAGTTCGGCATAAGTTTTTGTTGCAGTATCAAAACCGAAAGAAATTTCTATTTGTTCATTCTTTAAATCACCGTCAATAGTTTTCGGGCAGCCAATGACTTGGATACCTGTGTTTCTGTCTTTCATCCATTCAGCAAGGAGGGCAGCGTTTGTATTAGAATCATCACCGCCAATAATAACAATCGCCGAAACATTTAAAGATTTACAAACATCAAGTGACTTTTGGAATTGTTCAGGTGTTTCCAATTTTGTACGACCTGAGCCGATAATATCAAAACCGCCGGTATTTCTGTAAGCATCAATAATATCAGACGTCAATTCTATATATTTGCCGTCAATAATACCTGACGGACCGCCTAAAAAGCCATATAGTTTATTTTCGGGATTTGCATTTTTAAGACCATCAAACAATCCGGCAATAACATTGTGTCCGCCGGGAGCCTGACCACCTGAAAGAATAACTCCGACATTCCTAACCGCAGACGATTTTGTACTGCCTGCCTCAAATGTTACAACAGGCATTCCGTACAAATTTTTGAAAAGCTCTTTTATGCTTTCTTTATCTCTTACCGCTTCAGTCGGTGCGCCTTCGCTAGCAGAAACATTATTGATACCGTTCAATAATACTGCGGGAAGTTTGGGCTGATAAGAAGCTCTGACTTTTTGTAATGCTGAAATTTCGTTCATAATAACCTCTCTATTTTGTCTATGGGTATATTTTAGCACAAATATATTTAATCGTGTTAGAATTTAATTATGTTTATCCCATACGAAATACATAACGCAAAATACAATATGGAATTTGACGAAAAACTCCTTGAAAAGTGTGAAAACGAGGGGATAGACATTGCGTTGCGTTTTTATGGTTGGGATAAACCATCTGTAACATTGGGAAGAAATCAAAAAATCCTAGGTATAAACGAGCAATTCTGCGCACAAAACAATATTCCGATAGTTAGACGTGTAACTGGCGGCAGAGCACTTCTTCATGACAATGAAATTACATATTCAATTGTGTGCAACAAAAAAATATTAAAAAACGGTAACAATGTTATAGAAGATTACAAAGAAATTTCTTCAACAATATTAAAATCTCTCGCACATTTTGGGATAAATGCGTCATACGGAGAAAAAACAAAATCCAATATCGGAGCAGGTTACTGCATGAATTTATCAACAATATGTGATATAATGTATGATGGCAAAAAATTTATTGGCTCAGCACAATATAGAAAAAACACTCATATTTTGCAACACGGTTCAATCCCGTTTTCCTTTAACAGGGAGCTTTTATCGGAAATTTTCATGGGAAAAGTTGATTTTTCTCACATAATAGGCTTAAATGATATAAAGAACAATTTTAATATTTACGATTTCATGGAGCAGCTAAAATCGGATTTTGAAGCAGAGCTAAATCAGGGATTAAAATTATGATAGAAGTTGATGAAAATTTAATAATATCCATAATGCCCAAAAGATTTAAAGATTCAAACAAAGGCGATTACGGAAAAGTTTTAAATATTACAGGTTCAAAAAATTATACTGGAGCAGGCATGCTTTCAGCGTTAGCAGCACTGAAAGTGGGCGCAGGTTACAGTATCTTATGCAGCGACGAATATTCCATAAACGCTTCACGCTCAGTATCTTGTGATGTAATTTACAAATCACACAAAAACTTTGATTTTGAAATCGTTAAAGCATATATAGAAGAACAAAAAATCGATTCTATTGTATTTGGCTGCGGAATAGGTGTAGACTCAACAACAACCGATTTCACCGGCAAACTTATTGAATATCTGAAAACAACAGAGATTCCGACAGTGGTTGATGCAGACGGCATAAATTGCCTTGCCAAAATTGGAGTTGAGTTAAACAAAAACTTTATCCTTACCCCGCATCCCGCAGAATTAGCAAGATTATTATACACAGAAGCCGATGTAATTCAAGAAGACAGAGAAAATTATATAAGAAAAGCCCAAGAACAATTTAAGGTAACAATAATATTAAAAGGATATAACACACTAATCGCCGATAATGAGCACATATACAAAAACCGAACGGGTACATCAGCACTGTCAAAAGCAGGAACAGGTGATGTTCTTGCCGGCATGATTGGCGGATTTTTGGCGCAAAATGTTTCAGTAAGAGATGCAGCTATTCTTTCCGTGTACTTGCATGGTATATCTTCGCAGGTATATACGGACGAATATTCCGAATACTCAATGCTCGCATCTGACTTGTTAGATTACATTCCTCTCGCAATTAAAGAAGTTTGTTCTAGCCCATTACACTAAGTGCTGAAATCAACGACGAAACTGATGATGCGGTTGATGCCTTACTGTAATCGTAGTTGGATGTGGTTGATGTGGTTGATGTGGTTGAGAATACGTCATACGAAGTTCCCGTTTTTGTTGATGACGAAGAACTTGATTTAGTCGATGATGAAGAACTCGAACCGGTTGCTGAACTTGAGAACAGATTTGAGTAATTACCTGTAGGATAATCTACTGAAGCTGTCGGATTAGAATTACCGAAAGCGTATGCCAATCTTTGTTCAAATACTGATGTCGGAGCTTGTTGTCCTACAACAACGCTGCTGATACTGTTATAATAATTGCCAACCAATGACGAGCCAAAACCTGCGCCTGAATATACGCTGGATACACGTCCCGGAATGCTGCCTGTTAATTGAGTAGCAGATGCCAATTGAGCAGTAGAGCCCAAACCGCTTGAATTAGAAAAAATTCTGCTTGAGCAAAAACCGCCGCTTATTCCATTTAATACTTTTCTGTTAGTACTTGAAGCATAAAAACTTTGCAAAGCTTGTGAACCCGTGCCGCTAAGCAAACCGAAATTAGCTGTTACTGTCATCTCTCTTCTCCAAATATTATTACTTGTATATATATAAAGTATATTTGTGAAAAAAAATTGCCATTAAATCGGAAATTATTTTAAAAAATCTTTATAAAATCAAATCTTTCAGCGCAAGAAGCATGGAATATTGCTTAAAAAACAGAGTGATGAATGTTTTTTTAAACATCGGTATAATTGCCATGCAACAAGGATTTCAATAGTTTTTTAACAAAATTTTACCTTTCAATTGTAAAATTTTAATTTTCACAATTTTTTCAAGCTATAAAAGAGTTTCGGGCATTTATTATAAAAACAATGTAAAAATAAAGATTAAAAATTTGATATTTTACTTGCTTTTGTACTACTATAATATCAACAAATTTGATAAGTAATTGAGAGCTGAAAATCAGCTTCTAATGGATATAAGTGAGCATTTACAAAGGAGAATTTACCTGGTCATCAGGGTAGTTTTGTTGGGAAAATTTGCGCAATAAATTTATCATAAAATCCAACAAAGGGGCTCACAAGATTTGGGAATTATTTGAAGTTTTTTTTGGGAAATATGGGGAGAGGGGTTGACCATGTGTCAGCCCTTTATTTTTTGTGTAAAAATCCGTTTTTACACATAAGAAAAAACAGCCTAAAAAGGCTGTAAAATATATGTCTAAAAATAAAAGGCGGCACCCAGATTCGAACTGGGGGTGAAAGCTTTGCAGGCTCCTGCCTTACCACTTGGCCATGCCGCCGTACTTTCAGAATATCATAAACTTTTAAAAAAATGAAGTATTTAGTCCAAAAACCTCATAACAGAGCGTAAATTTCCCCACCAATTATACCTTTTGGGCAAAACGGTATCCTTATACAATTCCTCATACTCATCAAGAATATTTTGAGGTAATTCTCCCCCCCCAGAAAGAATTGAAGCAAGAAACTCCATATATTTTATTTGCTCTTGAGCATATTCAAAATCCTGCTGCCGCATTTCTTCGTCAGCATCATAATGAAACAAGGCATGCCAAGCTATCTTGATAGAAGTATCCTCTACATTTCTCGGAAAATACTTTATTGCATCTCTTGAAGTAACAGCACCACCAATTAGAGAATAAAAAAGTTTACCGACAGCCTCTCTAGCTGTTTTCTTTAATGTAATATCACTAGCTTTTGACATAAATCAAACTTTTTTCTTCGGTTTTATTGAGTTCATTGACAAATGCAACCAACTGCTCAAAATCATTTTTAAAATAATCAAGAGCAAGTTTCTTTATTGCATTTTTTGCCATTTCATCTCTTGAAAGAATAGATTTGTAATTGAATTTTTTACCGGATTTAACTTTTTGCAAAAAGCCCTTATCCGTCAATCGGTCCAATATGGTTTTTACCGTCGTGTACGCCCATTTTTTACGAAGATTTAGTCTGTTGAGGCAATCTTGTACCTGTCCGACACTTAAAACGCCTTCTTCAAGCTCACAGTTGTCCCATACAACATTTAATACTAAATTTTCCAAACCACCATGCTTTAAATTCATAATAAAACTCCGAATAACTTAGTACATTATATTATAAAGATAGAAATAATGGCACTAAAAAAGGAGTCGGCATAAGCCGACTCCCAAAATCCCTTATGGAATTGATTTCTACTTGTTAACCAATTCTTTGAATTTTTTACCAGCTGAGAAAGCAGGAACGGTTTTAGCAGCGATTTTGATTTCTTTACCAGTTTGAGGATTTCTGCCGTTTCTAGCAGCTCTCTTACGAGATTCAAATGTACCGAAACCAACTAAAGTTACTTTTTTGCCTTTAGCAACAGTTTTTTGTACTGTTTCAACGAATGCAGCTAAAACTTCTGCAGCTTCTTTTTGAGTGCATTTTGCTTTTTTTGAAACTTCTGATACTAATTCTTCTTTGTTCATTGGAGAACTCCTTCCTTAAAAATGTAACATGCTTATTATAGCTATTTTCAATACTTTGGCAAGTATTTTTTTTTAAAACATCCCAAATTGCTGAACATAAGGCGATTTAGGGAATGTAAATATTTGTTATTACTACTTGCATAAGCAATTATATATTGGCATGTATTACAAATAGCGGCATGGAAGCATGCCACGATTTTTATTGTTCACCGTACAACCTGACATAATTCCAATAGCTGCGGAAAACTTTTTTAATATAATTTTTTGTTTCATCGTAGGGTATATATTCGACAAATTCGTCCATATCTGCTGCATTAGTTTTTTTAAGCCAGGAAGAAAGTGCCCCGGCACCACCGTTATATGAAGCAACAGCATACAAATTATTGTCATCCATTTGTTTTTTTATTTGTGCATAATATGCCGAGCCGTACTTAATATTTATTTCCGGATTAAAGAGTAAAAACTCATTTATAATGCCATACCCTCTTCTCTCGGAAACTTCCCTTGCCGTAGAAGGAAGTATCTGCGTCAACCCGACAGCATTGGAACCGGAGAGCGCAAGCGGATTAAAATAACTTTCTTCTCTTATTAAAGCAATTAGTATATAAGGAGAAATCTTATTACGCTGAGAATATTTGTTAACTTCTGCTGCAAAGTAGCATGGATAAACAAAATTCCACTTTTTATCCGTTCTATCAGGTTTGTCAGGATATTCTTCCATAGCATTTCTTGCAGTTGTAGTAGAAGTTGAACTTAAACCTTTTTTATAATAAATCCAACTTTCAATAAAAGGTTCTTTAAAATCGTTAAAATAATCAATAGTAGTAAAATCCTCGACCAACAGGAGTTCGGCAAGCGTAGCTCCAAATTTTGTCTTTATTTCAGAATAACTATACGGCAACTCAAGTACAAAGTGTTCATTCTTAATCGGAGAATTGTAGCCCATATCCCAACCGAAATCCACCCCTTTGGTAAGATACGTAATTCTGCCATAGGCTCTGAATGCATAATAGTCATCCGGATATTTTAATATTATTCGGTTATAAGATTTCAATGCCGCATCTCTGTTGCCTTCTTTTTCATATATTTTCCCGAGCCAAAAGTTCATTTCCGGAGCAGACTTTGTTGTATTAAAGCTGTTTATATGCTTTGTCGCATACTCTTTAGCGGCAACAAACTGACCGCTTTTATAAGCATTCCAAAACAAGTTTTTAAGTGCTTCTGAAGAATAAGAGCCTTTAATATGTTCATCCACTATCTTCTTGTATGCATCATTTGCTTCTGCGACAGGCAAATATTTCGCATAATTAAAAAGCGCAATATCTGCAACCTTGGGCCGATTTAAAAGAGTAAGCTCTTTCCAAAACTGCGCCGGAGCAGGAGAGATACCCGCAAGGGCATACAAGATGTCTCCTAATTCATCTTGAGAAAATTCTGAGGCATAATCACTTACTCCGTTAAAAATATAGTCTTTGGCATCTGCAAAGTTGTTACGATAAATTGATATTTTGCCGAGATAATACCAGTTTTTGCGCACATCGGCGTTTGAAAAATATTTAACTGCCTCTTCGTAGTTTTTAGCATTTAGAAAAACAATTCCTACAAACAAATTGTCCTCGGGAGAAAGTTCAGCTTCCGAAGCCAAAATACGAGATACACAATCAGAAGAAAATCTACCATCTTGGCTCAGTGAAATATACTTTTTCCAATATTTAACCGCAGCTTGTTTATTTTTGTCAGAATTTAATTCGCCCAAATAATAATAGCTGCCTATCTCATAATCCGTTCCGCCATGAGAATTTACAATATTTTGAAATGTATCTGATGCAAGATCGTTGTTATTTGAGCGCAAATACGATTTTGCCAAATCATATTTGGAGGGGATATACAAATAGCTTTGCGGATATTTTGTAATCAGAGCCTTGAGCCTTTTTTGCACTGATGCTTCATCACCTGTCTTGGCTGCGCATTGAGCCTGTTGATAAAGCACGGCATCGTATGCTTCATACCTTGGCGAAATATCTTCCAACCTTGTAAATGCAGCGGAATATTCTTCGTTATTTTTTAAATCAACCGCTTCGGAATATATTTTTCTGAAATGTTCAGTGTTATTAAAGATACTTCCATATTGAATATACTCGTATCCGGCAACAATCACAAAGAAAATCACAAACAAACACGCAAGAACTTTTAATGGTTTGTTATTTATATGTTTTGTCAATTTGCCTCTCCTAAATACTCTAGTATTATTTTAACAGGAAAATCAATTATTGAAAATGTTTTACAATTTTTTTTGTTTGGTTTATATTAAGTACACATGGCTAGAAAAGGAGCAAATAAAGTGAAGAATTACGAAATACTATCAATAATTAAACCAAATTTTGATGCGGAAGAAGTTGACAAGATTATCGCCCAATTGGAAGAATATGTTTCTAATTTAGGCGGTAAAATTGTTGAAAACGAAAAAATCGGCAGAAAAAAATTAGCTTATGATATTGATAATTACAGAGACGGTTTTTACGTAGTAACCAAGATTGAATTGGCACCGGAAAACGTAAAAGCACTCAAAAGAAATTTGAAATTAAATGATAATTTCTTGAGAGATATGATTATTGAAGAAAACGTTAAAGTAAAAGCATAAGGAATTATTTATGTCATTAGCAAAAGCAGTTATTTCAGGAGTTGCGGTTCGTGATGCGGAAAAACGCTTTACGAGCAACGACCTTGCCGTTCTTAACTTTACAATGAACATAAATGAAGCTGACGAAACCCTGCTTAGAGTTGTTATGTACGGCAATATGGCAGATAGTGCGGAAGGTCTGATTAAAAAAGGTTCAAAAGTAATAGTTGAAGGACGCTTGCAAACAAACACCTATAAAGATTCTAACGGCGAAGACAAAAAAATTATTGAGCTTCAGGCGCAAAGTTTTGATGTTGCAGGGAAAGATGAAGTTGTTGTTTCTTCTTCCGCACCTCTCGATGTAGATTTGCCGGAAGAAACACCGGACGAACTTATAGGCGATGATGAAATACCATTTTAAAACTAATTTGAAAGGACAATAAAATGATTAACAAAGATCAATCAAAGAAAAAGAAAAAAAATTGTAGCTTCTGCGCAGACAAAATTGAATGCGTTGATTACAAAGATACGCACAAATTAAAAAGATTTTTGTCAGAAAGAGGCAAAATTCTTCCTCGCCGTATCACAGGCACATGTGCAGAACACCAAAGACAAATCGCTGTTGCTATTAAAAGAGCAAGAGAAGCAGCTTTAATCGATTACGTTTTTGAAGGCTAGTAACTCAAAGGATATTATGAGCAACAACGTTTATAATTTAAAAAAAATTCCAAGTATGCCGGAGAGGATTTTGTCAGCTCTGGCATACTTGACTTTTGGGACAATCGGGCTAGTTTTGATGATTGTGTCGGTAATCTCAAAGACAAGCTTAAAGCCATTTGTCCGTTTTAATTCTTATCAGGCAATCCTAATTGGTTTTCTGTTCTTTTTTATACAAACAACGTACCTGTTAATTGATTCTATATTTCAATTATTGGGACTGATTCCGTTTATCGGAAGATTTATTTACAGTTTCTTTCAAGCCGTAATATATTATCTGATGGGTTTTCCTGTATGCCTCGGTTTTTCAATATTGGCAACAATTGTTATTGCAACAATTGTATATCTGACCATTTTGGCACTTATGGGCAAACTTCCGTACATTCCGTATATATCTAATGCAATCAAAGGGATAATAAAATAATGTATTTGGTTGTCGGCCTTGGAAATTACCCCAAAGAATACGATTTGACCAGACATAACATAGGTTTTATGTGCATTGATAATTTTGCACAAAAATACTCTGCTGACTTTAGGACAGAAACAAAATTCAAAGCAGACATGGCATCGGTAACATTCAACGGAGAAAAGCTCTTATTACTAAAGCCGCTGACCTATATGAATTTATCGGGTGAAGCCATCCAAAAAGCAGCTGCATTTTACAAAATTGAACCGCAAAAAACACTCGTAATATATGATGACATTTCATTGGACTTAGGTAAGTTCAGATTCAGAGCTGAAGGCTCTGACGGAGGACACAACGGCATAAAGTCAATCATACAAAACCTTTCCACCGACAAATTTCCGAGACTAAAAATCGGCATAGGTCCTCAGCCGCAAAATCTGAAAGCAGAAACATTTGTTTTGCAAAAATTTTCTCTCAATCAAATGGCTACGCTAAATAAGGTTGTAACCAAATCAGTCGAAGCAATTGAAGATTATATACAACTCGGGCTTACAGAAGCTCAAAATAAATATAACGGCATCAACCTAGGCACTCTTTTGTAATTTTTTAGCCTTTCTACTTACTGCTTTTGCACCTTTGTAGTCTGCTTCGGTCATTCTTTCTATAAAATCTCTTAAAAGCGGGCTGAGTTTGATTTTGGGGTTTTTAAACGGATTATATTTCGGCACAAGATTTGAATTTAATGCCATACAGATTTCCTTTGCCCAGTACACAGCGTGGAGTTCAACCGCATCAATAGCCCCTGCCGAACCGATTTTCTTTCTGATTTCGGCATCAAACGGAGATATATCAATTTTCGAAAATTTCTTTAATATAACTTTATCCCAATTTGTGTGCCAATATGCGTACATATCGCCGATTTTTTTGAATAAATCACAGTGCAAAATTTCATGCATTGGGACATTTAAAAAATGCGTAGAGCCAAATTCATATTGCCTGGTTCGCATGTAAGCGTCAAATGTCTTTAATGAGCTTGAATATCGTCTTCTGTCATATTGAACGGCAAGATGTTTGAATCTGTGTGGTTTTTTATCTCTTAAAAACCAACTTTGTGCAATAGAATCCTTTGATGTTTTTCTCACAACAAATTCCGCCGGCTCAGTTATCCCCAACCTTTTTACAATATCAAAAGCCAAAAAGCTGAGTCCTGCAGGGAGCTTCTTGCCGCTAAAATTCGCCTCAATACCACGTGAAATAAAATAGTCCTCTATTGCACATGGATCGACTTTGCGAAACCATTTTACATGTTTTGGAAGGACATGCCCCGAGAAAGCTTTGTCTGTACTAAAATCTACCCTATCTATATTCATGAATGACCTCTGTAGATATAAAATGGGTAAATATTATTTTTTGCTAATCTAAAGAAATATTGTCCACGGGAACAACAAGTTTCAAATGACGCTCAAATTTCTTATAAAATCCGCAATTTATGACGTTCAAACTGTCTTCGATATAAACAGCACCCTGTGCAATAGCCAAAATCAGGGGACATGCAATACCTTTTTGCAAGTTTTCACAAGTAATACACTCGTCATCTTCTTCTATGTGAATATTTCCGTCTTCCCAATACATTATAATCTCACTACTAATTTAGCCGTATATTCGGGCTTATCAAGGTTAAGCGGCGGCATCTTTATATAATTCAAGGTATTCTTAATTGATTTAACGATTAATTCATCAATTTGAGTAGAACCGCTTGATGAAATAATTTTGACTTGCGATACCCCGCCGTCTTTTCTGTATGTAACATTTACCGAAACAGTATCCTTAAAGCTCGGCTCGGTAGCCGCCATTAAATCTTGAGCCAATGCATTTTTAATGGATTTTCCCGCAATTGTTAAATATGTTTTTACATCGGGATTACTTAACAATGTTTCCGATACCTCCCAGGATACTTTTGAAATTCTTACGCCTGAAAAGTCTTTGGTCAACGCTGTAGCAATTGCATCATTCAAATGTTTCGGCTTAGGAGGCTCAACCGCTGTCGGTAACGACGGAAGAGATTGAGCATCCTTTGCTTCGGTCGGAGCAGTCTTTTCTGCAGCAGGAGCACTCGGAGCAGGCGCAACTGCCTCAGCATTTGGCGCAGGAGCAACAGCCTCGGGAGCTGTCGGAGCCTCTTGATTGCCTGCTTTATTTGGAATTTCAGTGTTTATTCCGGACAAATCAGCAATCGGCGCAGGCAAATCTTCCGTTGCTGTTTTGCTGTCTTCTTCAGCCAAATCTTGAATTTCAGATGAATTGTTTAAAAACGGAATTTTGTCCTTGTTCATATACACACCGTAAGCTCCACCTGCAATAAGAATAAGCGCAAGAGCCGCAACCAATTTACTATTAACAGGAGATACACCCGGAGTAGCCTGCGGAGTATTTTCAAGCTCTGTTTCCTGTTGAACTTGTGCGTCAGCGGTTTGAGGCGAGAACGCATCATTGAAACTATTTTCATTTAACATATTTTGCGTTTGTTCCGAATAATCATCAACCTGCTGTTGAACGTCCTCTTGAGTAAATTCTTCTTGTTGGGGTGGTTCCGGCTCTTGAACTTGCGGTTGTTCCGCCACAGGTTCTTCTGCCGGAGCAGGTTGCACATTTTCATCCTGAACTTCATCTGCCATTTCGGAAAGGAACGAGAATAAATCATCGCCCGACTCACCATCCCCCTCGGCAGAAAGTTCTTCTCCCGAATCTTGAGCCGAAATTTCCGATTCTTCTTGCAAAGCAACAGGCTCCTCTCGCAACGATACTTGTTCTTCTTGCAAGGCAGGTCGTTCTTCCGTATTATCTTCCACTGGAGGTTGTTGAGCTTCCTCGAATTCGGGCAACTGTTCTCCGAGACCATCCGGCTCAACCAACGCATCATCACCGGCAATACTTTCTTCCTGTAAGGAAAGTTCACTGCTATCCGAATTTAAGGACAGTGATTCTTCTTCATCAAAACCTGAAAAATCAAGCTCAGTTAGTTCCTCACCTGATGATAAATCGTCAGCTTGGGCAATTTCCTCTTGCTCAAAAGTTTCTTCTTGAGAATCGGCAGGTTCTTCATCAAAGGTTATAGGTTCATCCTGAATATTGGTTTCTTGATTAGCAATATCTTGCTCGCCGAGGCCATCAGAAAGCTCTATCGGTTCATCCGATGCCAAAAGAAGGTCATCCACATCTATCGGTGTTTCTTCTTGTTCTCCGCCGAATGTTCCGTCAAAATCTTCGATTACGGATTTCAAATCATCTATCACATCTTCTTGATGGGCATTCGGCTCAAGAGAATAAGCTTGAATTGATTCACCTTGAATGGGTTCTAACTCTTCTTCTACAGGCAATGAATCCACAGCAACGAAATTGTCATCCGTCAATGCCGTATGTTGCTTTGCAACATATACTAATTTACAATTAAGTCCATAGAATAATTTATAATTTTTTCTTATTGTTTTATTTGAAACCAAATGTTTCAAGAAGAATTGCTCACCCTCTTCCGACAAAGAAGAGTCAATGTAAGCAAGCATAAGCTCATTTGCAACATTTATAGTATTTTCATTGTCGGTATTTGCTTTCGGCTGCAATGTTTTCAAAACAAGTATTAAATCATCAGCCGGCATCAATGAAGTTTTTGAATATGATAAATTGCCGAGATTAACGTCTTTTATAAAACCGTCAATACTCATTTTTGTAAGAGCACTGTTAAAATTAACAAATACGATAATATCCGGTTTGCAATTGAAAATTTGATAAGATTTCGGAATATACACGTTGCGATTTTTGCCCCGGTTTATTGTGGGAACAACATGTACCGACAATGAATTGATTTCAAAATCAATAAAATCAGTTGCTTCATTTACGATAGGCAATTTGTATAAAGAATACGTATTATCCGCATATAAGCTATCATAGTCCAAATACTGATTTAACGCATTTCTTATAAGTTCCGCAATATATATCTTTTTCTGAGCATCATCACTTGTAACTGCTCTATCTACCTGAAAATTTATTTCTCTGTCTTGTTTTTTTATTTCTACCGTTGTCATGCCAAAATTTCCTATTTCTCTCTCCTATAAATACAGAGAGCAAAAGCAATAAAAATATTCCAAAAACATGAAAAATAAACCTTTCGGTTTAGATTTTTACCGGAAATTTCTTATACTCGCTAATTTCATTATAAGTAAGTCCGTGATTTTCGAGATAATACAACAGCGCCTTCAAGTACGCTCTTGCTGTATCAACGCTCGTAAAACACGGCGTAGAGAACATTTCGGCTATGGTTCTAATCAGGAAACCTCTGTTTTCTGAGCCAATTCTTGCACCATGTCCTTTGGTAGTCGGAGTATTTATAACAAAACTCAATCTGCGCAGTTTCATATCTTCTTGAATTTTTCTCAAATCAAAGTTTTCGATTTCCTTGGACTGAATACCATGCGCCTTGAGAAACTTGTGCGTGCCTGTTGTGGCTACAATTCTGAAACCTAGGTCATATAAAATTTCCGCAATATCAAGAGATTGCTCTTTAAAGTGGTCATTCAATGATAACAGCACATCACCCCTGTGAGATGGGAATTTATACCCCGCTGCGAGAAATCCCTTTATTAAAGCTTTTTCAAATACCGTATCTATACCCAACACTTCACCCGTTGACTTCATCTCCGGAGCGAGCGCAGGATCAATACGATTGAGCTTTTGGAACGAAAATACCGGAACTTTTACACATACCAAACTCGTTTTATCCGCAAGACCTGTTTTTAAGCCTTGAGCTTTTAGTGATTGACCAAACGCAACATTCATTGCAATATCAACCATCTTTATTCCGGTAACTTTACTCATAATCGGAACTGTTCTTGATGCACGAGGATTTACCTCAATAACATACGCAACATCGTCTTTAAGAACAAATTGAATATTCATCAAGCCTTTAACCTGCAAAGCTTTAGCAATTTTTTCCGTATATTCAACAAGTTTATCTATGACTTCAGGCTTAACTTTTTGTGTTGGATAAATTGCCATACTGTCGCCGCTATGGACCCCAGCACGCTCAATGTGCTCGGTAATCCCCGGAATAACAACATCGACACCGTCAGCAATTGCATCAATTTCCACCTCTTTACCTTCGATATATTGGTCAATCAATACAGGATGTTCGTCCGAAAACTTCAATGCAGAGCGAAAATATGCAGTAAGTTCATCCGTATCATATACAACCTGCATACCTCTTCCGCCAATAACATAGGACGGTCTAACCAATAGAGGAAAGCCCAGTTCTTCAGCCGCAGCAAGCATTTCTTCTTCTGTCCTGACCGCCTTACCTTTAGGCTGTGGTATATTTAAATCTCTGAGCAATTTTTCAAAAAGCTTTCTGTCTTCTGCGGTATTTATAGCTTCCAAGCTTGTACCGATAATTCTCACCCCTCTTTGGGCAAGCTGAGGTGCAAGATTTATGGCAGTTTGACCGCCAAACTGAACAACAACCCCCTCGGGCTTTTCATTATTTATAACATTCATTATTGTTTCAATGTTCATAGGCTCAAAGAAAAGTTTGTCAGCTATGTCAAAATCGGTGGATAGGGTTTCGGGATTTGAATTAACCATTATAGACTTGTAACCGTGTTTTTTAACACTCCACGCACAGTGGACGGAACAATAGTCAAATTCTATCCCCTGCCCAATCCTTATCGGACCAGAACCGAGAATAACCACACTTTTATCGGCGGGATTAGGAATTGCCTCATTATATTCACCATAAGCAGAATAATAATAAGGAGTACGTGCCTCAAATTCTCCTGCACACGTATCAACCATCTTAAATACGGCACTGACATTATTTTCTTCCCTAATTTTTTCTACATCAACAAGGCGCTTACGTGCAAAAACCGCAATTTCAGCATCAAGAAAACCCAACTCTTTAGCTTCCATATATAGGTCAGGTGTTAATTCTTCCTGCTTGAGCTTTTGTTCAAAGTTAACCAAACGGGCAATTTTGTTAATAAACCACTTATCAATTTTTGTAATTTCGCTGATTTCTTCCAAATCAACACCACGATTTATTGCCTCCGCAACCCTAAATATTCTTCTGTCATCCTGAACGTGAAGTAGCGCACCGATTTCATCAGTAGAATATTCGCTAAATCTTCTTCTGAAAAGACCAATATTTTTATCCTCCAAAGAATTTAGCGCCTTTTTAAATGAGCTTTCAAAAGTCCTACCGATAGCCATAATTTCGCCGGTTGCTTTCATTTTTGTACCAAGAAGTCTGTCTCCAGATTCAAATTTGTCGAACGGCCATTTCGGAATTTTTGTGACAACATAATCAATTGCGGGTTCAAAAGCGGCAACAGTTTTGTGGGTAATTGCGTTCTTTAATTCGTGCAAATGATAGCCTGTCGCAATTTTAGTCGTAATTCTTGCAATAGGATAACCTGTCGCCTTGGATGCCAAGGCTGAAGAACGACTAACTCTTGGGTTTACTTCAATAACAAAATATTGATTTGAATTTGGATCAAGTGCAAATTGAACATTGCACCCCCCCTCAATTTTTAATGCTCTGATAATTTTAATTGCAGATGTTCTCAACATTTGACATTCTTTGTTTGTAAGTGTCTGAGTAGGCGCAACAACAATACTGTCGCCGGTGTGAATACCGATAGGATCAACGTTTTCCATATTGCATATAATGATACAGGTGTCGTTTGCATCCCGCATAACTTCGTATTCGATTTCTTTATAACCGGCAATACTTTTTTCAATTAAAATTTGGTTAATCGGACTTCTCAACAAGCCTGTGTGAACGATATTTGCAAATTCTTTGGGGTTTGTGGCAATACCGCCACCTGAACCTCCAAGCGTAAATGCCGGACGAATAATTAAGGGGAAACCGACTTTATTTGCAAAATCCTGCGCATCGTCAAAGTTCGACACTGTAGTGCTTTCGGGAATAGGTTCTCCGATTTCAAGCATCAATTGCTTAAACAATTCTCTGTCTTCAGCCTTTTGAATTGCCTCAATACTTGTGCCCAAAAGTTTTACACCGTATTTGACAAGAATGCCCTCTTTATGGAGTCGCATTGCCATATTTAATCCGGTTTGACCGCCAAGCGAGGCTATGAGTCCGTCAGGTCTTTCTTTTGCAATGATTTGTTCTAAAGCATCGACCGTTATAGGTTCAATGTATACTCTGTCGGCAATTTCTTCATCAGTCATAATTGTTGCAGGATTGGAGTTAACCAATACAACTTCAATATTTTCTTCCTTTAACGCCCTGCAGGCTTGCACACCAGCATAATCAAACTCGGCAGCCTGTCCTATAACTATAGGTCCCGAACCAATAACAAGAACCTTTTTTATATCTACATTTTTTGGCATAATTTATATCCTTCTGCTTGTTCAATCCACCTTTTAAAAATACCCGCAGCATCCATAGGTCCGGGAGAAGCTTCCGGATGGAACTGTACAGCTTCAATTTTCAAGTCGGGACACGAAAAGCCTTCAAGTGTTCCGTCATTTAGATTTTTATAAGTCAAAATTACATTATCATTCAATGTTTTTTCATCAACCGCATAACCGTGATTTTGGGATGTCAAAATAACCGCATTGGTTTGAAGATTAACGACAGGGTGGTTTCCGCCCCTATGACCATACTTTAATTTATAGGTTTTTGCCCCCATTGCAAGAGCCAAAATCTGATACCCAAGGCAAATACCGAATAATGGAACTTTTCCTATGAGTCCTTTTATTGTCTCAATTGTTTCAACCGCATCTTCGGGATTTCCCGGACCGTTTGAAAACAAAACCGCATCGGGTTCGTATGATAAAATATCTTTTTCGGTAGCCGACCAAGGAAGCAATATCACATCACAGTTAGCATTAGTAAGATTTTTCAGAATACTGTTTTTCAAGCCCAAATCAATAACAACAAATCTTACACCATCGCCGGGGTATTTAAGAATTTTATTTTTTGAAGCGTTTTTTGCCACATCTTTATCCATCTGCCAGTTTTGAAGTTTTTTGCGCATTTCATCAGTAACGTTTTCTGTAGTAATAAGGCAGGACATAGTACCCGACTCTCTTATTATTGTTGTCATTCTGCGTGTATCAACACCTGAAATACCGACAACATTATTGCATTTCAAATAGTCTGATAAGGTTTGCTCGGCAAGGTAGTGGCTATAATTGTAACAATAATTTTTCATAACCATACCTTTTGCAAAGACTTTTTCATTTTCAAAATCATTTCTGTTTATACCATAGTTACCGATTTCAGGATATGTCATAACTATAATTTGTTCTGAATATGACGGATCGGTCAGAATTTCCTGATATCCTGCCATAGAGGTATTAAAGCAAATTTCGCCGTATGCAGTACCTTCAGCACCGACAGATACGCCGTCAAATTCCATACCGTTACTCAATAAAAGATGTGCTATCATAATATTTCCTCAATTTCTTCGTAAATTTTCTTCATTGCTTCTACTCTGTCTGATGCAGCCGTCACGGCTCTGCCTATAACAAGATAATCAGCTCCTTCGTTTAGGGCAAGAGTAGGTGTAGCAAGTCTTTGCTGGTCATTTTTTGCCGACCAGACAGGTCTGATGCCGGGACACAAAACTTTGAAATCATTTCCGCAAGCTTCTTTTATTCTTTTTGCTTCAAACACACTCGCCACAACACCTGTAACACCGGCATCTTTTGCCAATTTCGCCAATTTTAATACATATTCGCTAACATTTTCGTTTATACCAAGCTCATTGTGTAGTTTTTCATCACTTATACTTGTAAGAATTGTCACCGCAAGTATAGTCGGCATTTCACGCCCCAACTTTTCCGCCGCAGAATTTGCAGCTTCAACACATTTTTGCATCATTTCTTTACCACCGAGTGCGTGTATATTAAAGAAATCGGCACCTTTAGCAATAATGTTTTCCGATGCCTTTGCAACGGTATTAGGAATATCCATAAGTTTTACATCCAAGAAATATTTTAGCTTCATATCATTCATGAGCCTGAATAATTCATCACCGTTTCCTGTATAAAACTGCAAGCCTACCTTGAATACACCTACATAATCTTTCAACTCGTTTATAAGTTCCTTTGCTTCATCAATTGTAGTCACATCAAGCGCAAGAACGATTTTTTCTTTAATTTTAGGGTTAATGTTCATATATCACTCCGTTTACAACAGTCATTACAGATTTTCCGAAAAGTTTTTTACCTTCAAAGGGGGTAAAATTGCATTTTGATTTAAAGTTTCCACCGTTCACAATCCACTCCAACTCAGGGGCTATAACGGTTAAATTAGCCTTGTTTCCTGTTTTAATTTCTCCAAAATCATCTATGCCCAAAATTTTTGCTGGATTTGCCGTAAATTTTTCAATTATTTTGCTAATCGGCATAACATCTTTCAAATACGTTAACGTCACACCTATAGCAGTTTCAAACCCAACCATTCCCATCGGTGCTTCAGCAAACGGCATATTTTTTTCATATACGCTGTGTGGCGCATGGTCAGTAGCAATAACATCTATTGTGCCATCTTTCAATCCCTCAATAACAGCAATTCTGTCCGCTTCCTCTCTCAACGGCGGATTGACCTTGAAAATCGGATTATTTTCAAGTCCGTCAAACTTTGTTAAAGAGATATAGTGAGGAGCAGTTTCGCAAGTAAGCTTCAACCCCTCAGCCTTTGCTTTTCTAATCAGGTCAACACTTTCTTTGGTGGAAATATGTGCAAAATGATACTTTCCGCCAACTTTACGCAGAGTCTCAATTTCTCTTTTTACCGCCTCAAATTCGCTTTCAGAAGTTCCATTTAATTCCATAACTTCCGCATGAGAAATTATAAGTTCATTTGTTTGGAGCGCTTTTGCCAAAACTTCCTGATTTAAAACAGGTTTACCGTCATTAGAAAAAGCAATAGCCCCTGCTGATTTTAATTCATTGATGGGTGCAAGCTCAATACCATCAAGATTTTTTGTCGTAGCACAAATCGGGAAAAGGTTATATCCGTTTGCCTTTGATTGAATGAATTTTAATGTATCAAGATTATCACAAACCGGTTTTGTATTAGCCATTGGACAAATTGCACAATAACCGCCGTTTATAGCTGAAGCTATACCTGTTTCTATAGTTTCTTTATACTCATAGCCGGGTTCTCGTAAATGGCAGTGCATATCAATAAAGCCTCGGGAAAGAATTTTTCCGTCCAAATCAATGCCGTCGCCTTGAATATTCTCAGAAATTTCAACAATGATACCGTCCTCGATTTTCACATCCAAGACTTCATTTTTTTCAAGGATAAGGGCATTTTTTAATATCATAATTCAATTTCCCCCAGTAATTGATTTAAAATTGCCATTCTTGTAAAGACACCGTTTCTTGCTTGTTCAAGGATAATTTTGCCCTTGCGTGAGTCTAATAATTCGGAAGTTATTTCAATATCCCTGTTAACAGGTCCCGGGTGCATAAGAATTGCATTCGGGGCATACTCGTTTAAAAGCTGCGAACTTAGGCGGTAATTATCAATATATTCTTGTTCGCTATATGCTTGCAATATACGTTCACGCTGAATTCTTAACCCCATAACAACATCCGCATCGGCAATTGCAAGTTTCAAATCAGCTTCAAATGTCGCACCCTCAAGTTCAGATTGGGGTTTGAAAAACTCGGGCGCACACACCACAATGTTTGCCCCGAAATTTTTAAGCAAAGCAATATTAGACTTTGCAACCCTTGAATGTTCAATATCACCAACAATTGTGATTTTCTTATCGTTCAAATCAATAAGACGTTCTTTCATTGTAAAATAATCAAGCAACGCCTGTGAGGGGTGGGATGTTTTACCCGAACCGGCATTTATGAATTTTATCGGGTACGCAACCTGTCTGCGCAATTCTTCTATTAAATCATCGTCCGAAGTTCGGATTATTACAACATCTATTCCTATAAAATAAAGATTTTCAACGGTTTCCTTGAGAGATTCTCCTTTGTTTATTGAAGATGTTGCATTGTCAAAGTTTATAACCCTCATTCCGAGATTTTTGGCTGCAATTTCAAATGAAATTTTTGTTCTCGTAGAGTTTTCAAAAAACATTAAGCACGCCGTCTTGCCGCTAACATCAGAAGATTTCAAAGAGCGTTTAAAATCCTGCGCATCAGCTATCAGCGATGAAATTTCATCTTTTGACAAATGAGATATTTTTATAAAATTACTAAGCATTAACCTTTACCTCTTGTCTGCTTCCCGGTTTTTCTATCGGAATTCCTGCCTGACACAACGGACAATCATCCGGCTCAAATGTTTTCGGAGTAACTTGTGCAAGTGAAATTATATTTAAGCCTGTTTTTCCGCAACTTCTGTCAACTATGCAGCCGACCGCAACAACTTCAGGTTCAAATTCCTTTATTGCCTCTATTGTTTCCTTGATGGTACGAGCGGTAGTAATAACGTCTTCTATAATAACCACCCTTTCTCCCTTGGAAAGCTTGTAACCACGTCGTAATTGCATAATACCGTCTTTTCTTTCAACGAAAAGGTTGCGTTTTTTACATTGTTTTGCGGTTTCATAACCGATAATCACCGCACCTACCGCAGGCGCAATAACCGTATCAAAATTAATTCCGCAAAGTTTTTGGGCAAGCATTTGCCCGATTTTTTCCGTATATTCGGGATATTGGTATAATTTTGCACACTGAAAATACTCATCCGAGTGCAAACCCGACGTCAAACAAAAATGCCCTTTCAATAACCCATTTGTTTTTTCTAAAATTTCTAAGACTTCATTACTCATTTTTTATATCCTCTCTGATTTTATTTTTTAATTCTTCATAAGAAGCAAAACCGTTGTATTCAATAAATTCCGCCAGTTGATTAACCAAATCCTCAGCAATAGTCGGATGAGTAAAATTGGCAGTACCGATTTGAAATGCGTCCGCCCCGACTGAAATAAATTCAAAAATATCATTCAGGGACGAAATACCACCCATACCGATAATTGGAATATTTACCGCCTCACTTATTGAACTGACTGCTCTCAATGCAACAGGCTTAATTCCCATACCGGAAAGTCCGCCATTGATACGCTCCTGATAAAATTTACCCCTGACATAAGATATTCTGACACCTGATGCCTTGACTGTATTTATGGCAGAAATCAAGTCCGCACCTGCATTCTGTGCAGCAATTGCTATTTTTGTTATATCTGTAACATTGGGAGTAAGTTTTGCAATAAGCTTACCAGAATACACATTACGCACCGCATTTACGAGGCTATACAAAGAACCCTCATCTGTACCGAATTCCAAACATCCCGCATGAACATTCGGGCAGGAAAGATTTAATTCAATAGCACGTATTCTGCTATTTTCGCATATTTTACCAAGCTCAATATATTCATCAAAAGTTGCACCCGCAATATTTACAATATACGAAATACGTTCCTCTTCAAGTTTGGGTAAAACGTTCTCAAGGAAAGCTTTTATTCCCATATTTTCAAGTCCTATAGAATTTATCATACCCGCATCAGTTTCCATAATTCGCCTGCCGGTATTTCCGCTTCTTGGCTCCAAGGAAATCGCCTTTGTTACAATAGCGCCAATATTTTTCACAGAAAGGAAATCATCATATTCATCGGCATAGCCGTATGTTCCCGATGCAGTCAGAATAGGATTTTTTAAAATAAGACCGTTTAAATTAACACTTAAATCTACCATTTTATATCCTCCCCGCTAAAAACAGGGCCATCTTTGCAGACAGTCGCATTTTTGCCGTTTTTCAGGGTTATTGCACATCCTCTGCAAACACCAATCGAACAAGCCATTTCTTTTTCCATAGCAATTTGGGTTTGGATACCGTATTGGGATGCCGTTTCGCAAATTTTTTCGAGAACAATAGAGGGGCCGCAAGCGTATATGCGATATGGGGCATAATTTTTTATCTCGTCTTTCAAAAAGTTTACGATGCTCCCTTTTTTGCCGAGACTACCGTCATCTGTAGAAATCATATCAAGATTTATGTTTGCAGGAATGGCATCTTTGTTCAAAAAACCACCTATTATTCTTGACTCAACACCTTTCTTATCAAACTCTTTCTTCAAAAAAAGCACCGGTGCAACACCCACGCCTGCACCTATAATTAACGAGCGCTTATCAGTCAAGGAAAAGCCGTTTCCGAATGGGCCCGAAAAATCAATATCGTCACCTTCTTTTAAATTTTTTATGTAGTTAGTGCCTTTTCCTTTCAACTTAAAAAGAATCGTAATTACACCGTTTTCACAGTCCATAACAGAAAATGGTCTGCGCAAAGTGCAATTGTCGCAAAGAACGGAAATAAACTGCCCTGCATTTGCAGAAAAGTTTGCCGCAGATATTTTTATATAATACAGGTCTGTTGCTGCCTGTTTTACTTCTGTAACTCGTCCCTTGTATATCTTTTTCACTCTTTGTTCTCCCGCCTAAAATATAAAAAAAGAGAAAAGCGAATAGCTTTTCTCTTTCCGCAAAACTATATAAATATTTTAAAAGTCAAATCTCTCATTTTCTACACCCTAAATATCTTTATATTGTTGTACCAAAAGTGGTATGCAGAGTCAAGATATTTAATGATTTTGTAACAATAATTTTACGGTTCAACAATTTGAATATCAATATTTGGAAGCGGTTTTGGCTCAGCTTGTTTTTGAGAAGTCGGCTTCGTTTGAGCTGCAGGTTTCTGAGACGGCTTAGTTTCTTGCTTTGGTTGAGGCTTTTCGGGTTTTAGAGATTCTTTCTTATCTTGATGCTTTGCGGCATCTTGTTTTTTGTTTTCAGAAACCGAATGCTCAGCTTTTTTCTCCTCAGCATTTTGCTTGTAATCTTCCGGCGGTTTAGGTTCTGTTATAGCAGAGGTCTTAGATTTTTTCTTCAAATAAGTTGTATTATCCCATCTCAAATCAACATACTCTGTTTGACGTTCCAAATTCAAATCTCTAATTTGCGGAATAACGGAGCTTAGGCGTTCAATACGCTCTTTCAGCGTAGAATTAAGTTCGCCGATACGTATTTTTATCGTTTCAATTTGTGCGAAAACATCATTTTTGTTTCTTATATCAAGATATACAAGATTTTCACCGGAATAGTCTTCAATTCTTTGAGCCAAAACGGATAAGTGGTAAATTTCTTCGCTTGTCCATTCATTAAAATCATCATAGGTAAGAATTTTAAAAGTATTGTACTTTTTGTGGTCAATAGGCAGATACTCTTTATCAATAACTCTGCCTTTGCTCGTCAATGCCGCAATTTCAGGTGCAGTAGGCGAGGGTGAAATTGTTATAACCGGAATTTCTTCTTCTATCGTAACCTCAAAACGTGTGGGTAGCCAATAACGTCTGACAAAAGCCTTTTTTACAGGACTCAATTTTTCAATTTCATCCTCGTAAGGGGTGGTGTTAACAAGATAAATCGGCTTTTTAGGAATAGGATGTCGTTTGAGAGCAGCAATAATTTTGTCATTTGGAGTAATCTTGTTGCCGATAATACGTATATGGTTATTGGGATACGCATCAAAAGTATTTTGAGGCAGATACCAATACTTACAAATCATAAGTCTTGAACAAAGCCACAACATCGCTATAATAGAGCAAAACTTCAACAATGAATGCATCTGGAATATTGTGGTTCTTATCCGATTTTGCTGCCGCCTTTTTTTAAAACATTTCATCTTGCGGCTACTTGACGGAATACCATCAAGGTCATACTCTTGTTTTTTATCTCTGCGTTTAATTTTTGTATTGATTTTTCGTTTCATATTATTTATTTTCAAGTGTTGAACTGTTTAAAATAATTTTCACCAATGTGTCAAAGTTTATCCCCATTGCTTTTGCTTGGGCAGGCAAGTCGCTCAAGTCGGTCATTCCGGGGATAGTATTTATTTCAAGGACATAAGGCTTTCCGTCAGGAGTAATTAAGAAATCAACACGGCACAAACCTCTTGCACCAACTGCTTTGTGAGACATAATTGCAATACTTTGCACTTTTTTAGTTAAATCTTCCGGCAATTTTGCCGGAAGTTCAAACTCTGTCATACCTGCAGTATATTTGGCTTCAAAATCATACCACTCGTTTTTGGGGTGAAATGCCAAAATAGGAGTTGCTATTGTTTCCTTTTCAATATCTAAGACGCCTACAGTAGTGCTTAAACCGTCCAAATATTCCTCGATAAGAATACAATTACTGAACTTAAAAGCATACAAGAGAGCTTCATTAAAATTACTTTCCGCCTCTACCTTTACCATTCCTATACTTGAGCCCTCGCAAACAGGTTTAAGCATTAAGGGGTAGTTCAATTCAAGTTTAAAGTTTTCAAGGTTTTCTTTTGTTACAACCTGAGATTTTATTAAAGGAATTTCAGGAAACAGGCTCAATACCCTCTTTGTAATATCTTTATTCATGGAAATCGCACTTGCCGCAACACCGCAGCCGGTATACGGAATTCCCATAATTTCAAGGAGTCCCTGAATACATCCGTCCTCGCCGTATTTTCCGTGCAAAGCCAAAAATGCCGTTTCAATATTTTCGCTTCTTAGTTTTACAGCAACATCTTTGTCCACATCTATCATTACGGTATTTTTATAGCCAAGCCGCAAAAGTGCTTCATAACAGTTTTTTCCGGAACGGAGAGAAACACCCCTTTCTGATGACATTCCCCCCATCAATACACCTATTTTTCTATCAAAAGGAACTATTGTTTTGTCATAATTTTCCATAACTTTTCTTCCTCAACGGTTTTTTTACCAACAAATCTGATTTCGGGATGGAGCTTGATGTTAAATTCTTTATAAACCCTGTCCCACATTGTGTACATCAATCTGACAACATCATCGGATGATGCATTATTAAAATTGTACAAGAAGTTTGCATGTTTTTGAGAAAAACGCACTCTTCCATTTTCTATATATTCTTTTGCCCCGACTTTTTCCAAGAGATTAGCTGCATAATCACCCTCGGGATTTCTAAATGTCGAACCAGCGCTGTATTCAGTCAAAGGCGGATGATGCTCAGCTCTGTAATTTACGTGAAAATCCATCAGTTCTTTCATTTGATTTTTGTCACCGTTATCCATCTTGAATATACCTGAAAGAATAATATATTTCTTTTTCATAAAAGTAGAAGAACGATAAGTAAAGTCAAGATTGTGTGCAGGAATTTCCAAAATCTCATAAGTTTTCATATCAAGTACTTTTACGCTTTCAATAATGTCTTTAATATTTTGTCCGTGAGCACCGGCATTCATATATATAGCCCCACCTATAGAACCGGGAATACCGATAAGAAACTCCGCTCCCTTCAAACCCGCATCATAGGCTGCTTTTGAAAAAGCTGACGATTTTGCTCCGCACAGAGCATATATCTTGTTGTCTTCAATTTGAATTACATCTTTCAGATTTTTTGTTAAAATTGTCGCACCTTCAACACCTTGAGAAGAGATTAAAAGGTTTGAACCAGCACCGATAATGGTATATTCTTCTCCGTTTTTATCGGCAGATTTAATCGCATCTATCATACTGCCAACACTGACTGGCAGGTAAGCTTTTTGGGCATTTCCGCCTACTTTCAACGTAGTATATGGTTTCAGTTCATAATCAGATATAATTTCCGAATGGTTAGCTAGCATTTATATTCTGTCCTTTAGCATTTGATTAAGTTTCACAATAGAACCTGCACCTAAAGCAAGCACTAAATCTCCTTCTTGGAATTTGCCATCCAATTTCTGCGCAACTTCTTCAAGCGTTCCGGGGAGATAAGTGTATCCCGTTTGCTCGCAAAAGTCTTTCGTAAGATACCCCTCTATCGGACTTTCGCCTGCGGGATAAACATCCGTACAAAAAACGAGGTTTGCATTTGCAAAACAAGTCTTAAATTCATCCCATAAGCCATGTAGTCTTGTATATCTGTGAGGTTGAAAAACGACTACTATTCGTTTGACAATTTTTTTGTCTTTTATTTCTTTTGCACTTCTCAGTGTTGCTTCAATTTCAGTCGGGTGGTGCGCATAATCATCCACCAGTTTAATTCCGTTTATTTCTGCCGCAAGTTGGAAACGTCTTTTCATTCCGGTAAATTGCCCCAGCGATTTTTTAATTTCTTCAAAACTTACTCCGCAATCAAGGGCAACCGCAATTGTTGCAAGTGCATTAGAAATATTGTGAATACCCGGAACAGTCAAATATAATGTACCAATATAGTCGTTGTCTTTATATATATCTGCGCTTGTATTAAAGCCGTTCGCAATAATGTTTCGAGCCAAATAATTTGCATTTGCATTTTCATCAAGACTGTATGTAATTACATTGTCAAAGTCTATCGTCTTTAATAAAAGATTTATCCCCTTATCATCAACATTGACAACAATTTTAGAATTTTTATCAAGGTTTGATATATAATTTCTAAAAGTATCCAAAACCTGCTGCAAACCGTCGGCATAATGGTCAACATGGTCTTTTTCAAGGTTTGTAATGATTGTATAATCAGGTCTGTATTCTTTGATAGTACCATCACTTTCGTCAAGCTCGGATACAAAATATTTGCCGCTATCAAATTTAGAGTTGGTATTTAATGCGGGAATCATACCGCCTACAACGATAGACGGCTTCAAACCCGAGTGTTCCAAAATCATTCCCATCATACCGGTTGTGGTAGTTTTTCCATGCGTGCCTGAGACACCGATGGAAATAGGTTTTTCATCTCTGCCCAAACCCGACATCATAGCTTCTAATAGTTGAGAACGGTGAATAATCGGAATACCCAACTCTCTTGCTCTTAATATCTCAGGATTGTCCTGTTTTATCGCACTACTTGCAACAACAAGAGCAGCGCCCTCGACATTTTTCGGATTATGTCCGATAGTAATTTTCGCCTGTTTGGAAATCAAATTTTCTATGTTGTTATTTGTTGCAATATCCGAACCGGAAATTTTAAATCCTTTATTTACAAGGCACAGCGCAAGCGCACTCATGCCTATGCCGCCAATACCTATAAAATGAAAGTACTCCGTGCCGTTTTTTGTCTTTTCCATTATGTAATCTTTATTTGAGGTTAAACTTGTGTTCATATATCTCTTCCCAATAATACTCTCCTATAGTTATTTTAAAATATTTTTTTTAAATTGCCAAAAGTTAACAATACTTCACTTTTTATTAAAAATGTGTATAATAATCTTGCACTATTCGGGAGATATTTCTTGGGCGTAGAGATGGAAAACAGAATACAAAATAATAACGACCTGCTTAAAGAATTTCAGGCATATCTTGATGTCGAAAGAAACCTCTCAAAGCATACTCTACGAGCATACACATCTGATATTGAACATTTTTTATACTGGCTGAAAGAGCTAAATGTGGCCGACGTGAACACAAATACAATACGGCTCTATCTTTCACAGATTCAGGTTTTTGAATATTCAAAAACCACCATAACAAGAAAAATTGCCGCACTAAGGACATTTTACAGGTTTTTATACAGAGAAAGAATTATTGAATACAACCCTGTGGACGGTATAAAATCTCCAAAGAAGCCCAAAAGACTTCCGTCTTTTTTAAATGAGGACGAAATAGAAACCGTAATGAATCAAGTCAAGCCCGACACCCCAACCAATGCAAGAAACAGAGCAATTTTAGAAGTATTGTATGCTTGCGGAATGAGAGTAGGGGAGCTTTGCGGATTGAATTTTGGAAACCTTAACCTTGAAGAGAACGAAATTACTGTTTTCGGCAAGGGCGCAAAAGAAAGAATTGTCCTCATTTCACAACGAGCAAAAGAATATCTGAATTTGTACATAAATGACTTCAGAAAAGAATATGCAAAAGAAGGAGAGTTTATAAACGAGGACACACCCGTATTTATAAACCAAACAGGTTACAGGCTGACTACAAGAAGCGTTGACAAGTTATTTTTAAAATTAGCGGACAATTTACAATTGGGTAAAAAATTATCTCCGCACGTTTTTAGACACAGTTTTGCAACAAAATTATTGGAAAAAGGTGCAGACTTGAGGGTTGTACAAGAACTGTTAGGTCACGCAAGCATTTCCAACACGCAAATATACACACACGTATCTACAGAACGCTTAAAACAAGCGTATTCAAAAGCACATCCGAGGGCAAAATAATGAAAAAATTTTTAAGTTTATTGTTTATATTCATTCTGTTTTTATCAGGATGCGAAAACAAAGAAATGGAATACGAAAACTACACTCCTATCCTGCAATTGAGAGATAATTATATAAAATCAGGAGCGCAGCCCATAGGCACGTTAAAATGGGTTTTAACAACAAACGGAGGGATAAATTCGGCTGCGGCAATATCAGGAAACACAATAGTTTTTGTTAACAAAAACGGTGTGGTAAATGCACTTAATACAACAAATGGAGCTAGGTTATGGAAAAGCCCGAAACAGCTTCCGACAAAAGTTGATGAAGCTTCGGTCGAAATAAATAAGGACACCGTTTACGTTGCTGGTGAAAACGGTGTATTATATGCCCTACACCTGTCTACCGGAGCAAATCTTTGGGAATATTCAACAGGCAACAAAATCATGTCGTCGCCGATTTTTACCAAAAATTTTGTCGTAATAACTTCTGCTGACGGACATATCTATTTCATATCGACGAAACACGGCTCTCTTGAACACCGTATTGCGCATAACATGCCTATTCAATCATCGCCTACAATGTACAAAGGCATTGTTTACTTTGGCGGATATGACGGAAAAATGTACGCTTATGATGCCAAAACCAAAACAGTGGTATGGACGTACAAAGCGAAATCTCCGATACAATCAAAACCCATCGCAACGAATGACAGGATATATTTCGGAAGTTCGGACGGCTATTTTTATTGCTTAAATGCAAAAAACGGTTCAACCGTATGGGTTAAAAAACTTGCAGGAATGGTTAAAGCCACACCTGCCGTAGTAAAAGGACATGTTCACGTTGCCGACGGAAAAGGGTACGTCTACACGCTAAAGGTTTCAACAGGCGATCAAGTATGGAAACGCAAAACTAACGGAGCGGTTTTATCATCTCCGAGCGTTGTTGACGGTACAGTTTACATTACATCCGGCGACGGCTTTATCTATGCAATAAACGCTACAGGAAGCAACTTATTATGGAAATTCGGAACAGGAAGCGCAATATATTCGACTCCTGTTATAAATAACGGTACAGTGTATTTTGGAGCAGAAAATGGAAAATTCTACGCACTCAAATAATATTACAATAATTATTCCCGCAAGATATGCCTCGACAAGACTTGAAGGCAAACCGCTTCTGAGGGCACAGGGGAAAACGATTATTCAATGGGTATATGAAAAAGCATCACAATCAAAACTCGCATCGGATGTAATTGTTGCAACCGATGACAAACGCATTTTTGACGAGGTTGAAAGTTTCGGCGGAAAAGCCTGCATGACATCCACAGAGCACAAATGCGGCAGTGACAGACTTGTTGAAGTACTAAACAAATACGAAGATATAGATATTGCGGTAAATGTACAAGGCGACGAACCGATGATTGAACCTTCAAGCATTGACAAAGCGATAGAAGTCCTTGTTGATGATAATAATGCAGATATGTCAACTTTAATCAGAAAAATAGAAGAAGAAGCCGAAATCCAAAACCCAAATGTAGTAAAAGCGGTAAAAGATAACTTTGATTATGCAATGTATTTTTCGAGGAGTCCTTTGCCGTACGAAAGAAACAAAAACCAAGCTTCAACTTATGCGCATATCGGACTGTACGTTTACAGAAGAGAAGCATTGTTAAAAATGTCAAAACTGCCGCAATCGGATTTAGAAAAAGCAGAAAGTCTAGAACAATTAAGAGCGCTTCAAAACGGCATGAAAATCAAGACAGCAACGGTAAATTACAAACCCGTAGGAATTGACACAAAAGAAGATTTTGAAGAATTTTTAAGAAGAATACAAAAATAAATAGCAATTTTTTTTCTTTTTGATATTGTATTAAACATACAGTTTTGTATTGTGAATTTTCATGGAAATAGAAAGTAATACTAGTTTTGGTTCGCACCATTCGATTTTAAAAACATTATGGAAGCAAGGACAGCTTCCGACGGTTAGGCGTGGCTTTTACGGCGGTTTTCTGACACAGGGAAATGTAACACTGGAGCATATATCCCTATTTTCAAGAACACACCGTTCAAGTTTAGATAACGTTGTACTTGCAACGGCTACAAAAAATCATGACAGAGGCTCCAGACCGTTATGGAAAATCATAGATATAGATACCGCAAAAGCATATCTTGCACAGTTTAGAGACGTACATGTTACCGGAAAATTTGACGGCAATATGTATATTAGACTAATAACAAGAAAGCTTCAAAACATAGGAATTAACATAGAAAAGGGAATTATTGAAAAAAGAAGGCAAGCCCACCAGTTTGTTCAAATACATCGCAACAGACGCAGCAGACGGTTAAATTATCACTGTTAACATCACTTAAATATAGCCCCGAAAACCCCTTGCACAAAATATCCGGCTGCACCAGTGGTCATTTGCACACCGTATTTAAAGTCACGCACGCTTGCGCTTTTAAATTTGCCGTCTTTATCTTTGTATAACAATTTATCGCTTCCCTGTTTTCTGCAATACCCTTGCTGAACATAATATCCTTGCGGACAATCTTCGGGATTACAAATACCGACCATGGGAGAACTGCCGGACTCATATTCGCAATTCTTTCCATTATAATCACAGTTCAAACCACACCGTTTACCATCGTAAAAAAACTGCTTTCTGCCCTTAAAATATGTTATCCAATAGCCAAGTTTTTTAGATGGGTTATAACACAAGTATGTCTTATCCTGTCTTATAAATTCTGTAAAACCTTCATTTTGATTGCAAGTTGCAAAACTGCATAAACCGCCGGAACGGCAATTTGTTCCGTCATAATCACAATCTTGACCGCATACAACACTATCTAAATAGAACGAAACAATATTATAGTTGGAATATGCCGAATATGCCATTTCCGTATTCGGGTTATAACAAACAAGATGCGAAGAATTATTTATTTTTTTTATCATAAATACGCTGTATCCGTTAGCAATACTGCAACCCGACACATCACAAATGCCTTTTTTACAATTTCTGCCATATATATCACAGTTTTCGCCGCATATAATTCCGTCATAATAAAAATATGAACCCGAATAAGTCAAATGATTATCGGAAGTATAATTTGTGCGTCCCTCTGTTGCTGGCTGCAAAACATGCCCTGTAACCGGAACAAAAACGCATATAGAAGCCATAAACAAAAACGCAAATATATAAAAAAGTAGTTTCTTTCGCATAAAATACCCCATAAAAAAACTACACAACAGTGAACTTGTACCATATATGAATAATCAAGTCAACTGATGATGATTAAAATCTTTCATTTTCTTTGCTTTTGTATTAAAATAGCCATGAATAAAGAGAAATTCCAAAACATGGAGGTAGATATTTATGGAAACATACGGAATCGAAAATTTAGGTATTATTGCACCTAAAGCTGTTCACCGCAATTGGACTCCGGCTCAATTGACGGAAGCTGCGTTGAGATTAGGCGAAGGAACCCTCAGCAACACAGGTGCTCTTGTTGTTACAACAGGAAAATACACAGGTCGTTCTCCCAAGGACAAATTCATTGTTGATACTGAAACAATCCACAATGATATTGCATGGGGTAAAGTAAACAGACCTATTTCAAGAGAAACATTTAATTCAATTAAGGGTAAAATCGCTGCATACTTGCAAAACAGAGAAGTATTCATATTTGACGGTTATGCAGGAGCAGACAAAACTTATCAACAAAAATTCAGAGTAATCAACGAATTGGCAAGCCAAAACCTGTTTATCCATCAGCTTTTAATCAGACCTACGGCTGAAGAATTGGCAGCATACGGCGAACCTGATTACACGATTCTTTGCGCTCCCGGTTTCAAATGCAATCCGGAAGTTGACGGTGTAAACTCTGAAGCTTGCATAGCTATCGACTATGAAGCACACACAATCATTATTTGCGGTTCACAATACGCAGGCGAAATCAAAAAGTCAGTATTCGCAACAATGAACTACATTATGACAAAGAAAAATGTTCTTCCTATGCACTGCAGCGCAAATATGTGTCCGGAAACAGGTGAAACAGCAGTGTTCTTTGGACTTTCAGGAACAGGTAAAACAACCCTCTCCGCAGATCCATCCAGAAAACTTATCGGTGATGACGAACACGGTTGGTCTCCTGATGGTATTTTCAACTTTGAAGGCGGATGTTACGCAAAATGTATTAACCTTTCTGCCGAAAATGAACCGGATATATACAACGCAATCAAATTTGGTTCATTAGTTGAAAACGTAATTATGAATCCCGAAACAAGAGAATTTGACTTCGCAGACGGAACTCTAACCGAAAATACTCGTGTAGGTTATCCCATTGAATATATTAACAACGCTCAAGTTCCCTCAAAAGGCGGCATTCCTAAAGTTGTTGTATTCCTTACAGCAGATGCTTTCGGCGTACTTCCTCCGATTTCAAGATTGGATAAGAACGCTGCAATGTACCACTTTGTAACAGGCTTTACTTCAAAGCTTGCCGGAACAGAAAGAGGCGTTACAGAACCGCAGCCGACATTCTCAACATTGTTTGGCGAACCGTTTATGCCGATGGATGCATCAGTTTACGCAAAAATGCTCGGTGACAAACTTGACCAATACGGCACAAAAGTTTATCTTGTAAACACAGGTTGGGCAGGCGGCTCTGCTGCATCAGGCGCAAAGAGAATGAAACTCTCTTACACAAGAGCAATGGTTACTGCAGCATTAAATGGCTCATTTGACAACATTGAATTTAAACATCACGATGTATTCAACGTTGATTATCCTACATCTTGTCCGAATGTTCCGGATGAAATGCTTGATGCAAGAGGAATGTGGGCAGACAAAGCTGCTTACGATGAAAGCGCAAATAAACTTGCACAAATGTTTGCGGATAATTTCAGAGAAAAATATCCGAACATGCCTTCAGAAATAGTTAACGCAGGTCCACAACCCAAGAACTATTCCGTAATGTAAGATAATAAAAAAGCATAATAAAAGACCTCGCATATTCTGCGAGGTCTTATTTTTTGTATAATCATTTCTTTTCTGCGAAACCCAATATTACTCGTTGTTTCCTTGCCTCGTATTCAAGTTCTCTAATCGCTGATATAAAATCTTCTCTATGAACATAACTTTTCTTTGCGCATATTGCTTTTAAACAAGCAAGATTTACTGCAGCATTCAATTCGCTCGGAGATTTGCCGTCTGTCAGCGCAGCCAATTCATCTGCCGCTTCATATAAATCAACCGCTATCTTTTTTCTTGCTGTAAGTTTTTGTATAATATCTTTTCTTTCTTCCTGCGTCGGAAGTTCTATTTTGATTTTTTTATCAAATCTGCCCGGACGTAAAACCGCAGAATCAACATTGTCAAGAAAATTTGTAGCTCCTATTACAATAACTCCTTTTTCCGAAGCATTGTTTAATTGGGTAATAAGAGCATTAACATCATCACGTTTCCAGTCTGTTTGAGAACCTGCTCTTGATGCTGCTATAGAATCTATTTCATCTAGAAATAATATACTTGGCTTATTATTTTTTGAATATTGTTCTTCCAATGCAGAAAATATGTTTCTGATAGTTTTTGCTGTTTGATAGGCTGCACTTGTTCCTACGTTTGATAAATCTATCTCATACATAGGAAAGCCTGTTTGCTTTGCAACGACCTTTGCCAAATAAGTTTTGCCACATCCGGGAGGACCGTACATCAAAAAGCCGTTCGGTAATTGAACAAAATTATCTCTCAATTCTCTCCTGATTTCAGGACTCCACGGCTTTATTATAAATTGGTCAATAGCTTTTTTTGCTTCAAGCATACCGCCTACATCATCCAAAGACTCTGGGATACTTTCTGGTAACGTTGCTCTGAATTGTTTCACTTTTTCATTTTCGTACAGGGTAGAGCTTGCAGGTTTTTCCTCAGTATTTTTTGCCGTTGCTCCCTGTATAAATAACGGAAGCTGGGAAACAACATATTTCACGTTAGAATTTTTTGTTTTCCTGCCCAATGTTTCAAAATTATCAAAGTATTCATCATACACACCCATACCGGTTTTATACAGCAGAGTTGCTAAGAAAATGTCATCAAATTCAACCGCATCATCAATATAATATCTGCCGTTACCGTTGTAGTCCGTATAACATTTGTTGGGCTCAAATTTTGGGTGGTCAAAAATCCTCAAAAGAATTTCATCCCGATATTTAAGAAATTGTTTTTCCCGCATAGGCCCGAGTCTTCTGTTGGGGTGATACATCGCCCCAATCAATGACATTCCGTCATCATCCTGATAATTCGGATCAAAATCGTCAGCCGCAAGCTGCAAGAAGTTTCTTGCATCAAGATAGTCTGCATCTAATAGCGACTGCAAAAGATTTTTTGAATTAAATGTTTCGTCACCAGGTTTATACAAATCTACTGCCGAAGGTTTCTTGCCGAATGAAACTTCATTTGAAAAATTGTAATTTGGTTTTGGACATCTGTTATATGAAATCGGAGCTATCATCATAATTTATTCACCTTATTTTGCGGCAAAACCTAAAACCGGCTTGGTCTTTGTCGCTTCATATTCAATTTCTTTCATTGCAGCAATGAAATCATCTTTTGTTACGGAATTTTTGCCGTCATATACCGCATTTCGTGCACACACGTTAATTGAGGCACTAATATCGCTACAGCTTTTTCCGTCCATAATATCAGCTAATTCAACAACATTTTGCAATAGATTAGCAACTATGGGCTTTTGGGATATAAGTTTTTCAAATATTTCTTTTCTTTCTGCTTTGTCAGGCAAAGGAATTTCTATTTTTTTATCAAATCTGCCAGGACGTAAAACCGCCTCGTCAACGTTATCAACAAGGTTAGTTGCACCGATAACAATTATTCCTTTTTCGGCGGAATTATTCAAAAGGGATATGAGAGTATTTATTTCATCTCGTTTCCAGTCGGAACCTGATAATTTTCTTGCTGCCGCAACGGAGTCGATTTCATCCAAGAAAAGAATACATGGAACACCTGTTTTTTTGTAATTTTTTTCAAGCTCGGTAAATATTTTTTTCAAACGATTATTCGTTGTATAAGCATACGAATTTCCGACAGAACCAAGTTCTATCTCGTACATAGGCAAACCTAACTGTTTCGCAACAACTTTGGCTACATAAGTTTTGCCGCATCCGGGAGGACCGTACATCAAAAAGCCGTTCGGCATATCTATGTTATTTTTTTTCAAAAGCTGTCTTGTATTTGCATTCCAAGGTCTAATTATAAAATTATTTATGGCTTTTTTGGCTTCTACCATACCGCCCAACTCATCCAAAGAATCAGGAATATTGTCACCAAGATTTACCCTGTATTCTTCTAACCCTTTAATTTTTATTTGCGAAGCCTTGCTCTTGCCTATTGATTTTGCTTTATTCAAATCTTCTGCAACTTCCGCCGATTCCGAATTAGCAAGACCATGTTCAACCCTAGCGAGAGCGGATTTTGCATCTGCCGCAAGTTTTTCTAGCTTTTGCATTTTCTTTTGCATTTGTTTGTTTTGCGCAACAAACGACGGTTGGTCCGCAAAACCCATATAGAGTATATGCCTTGCGAACTCATTATCGGCATATTCTTCCAACTGAGCCATTTCTTCGTCAGAATAGTCATCCAAAGTTGCGCCTGCCGCAGAAAGCATTTGTAGAAGGTACAAGTCTTTATTTTTCAGCGCCATTTCAACGTATGTCCATTTTTTACCCTGTTCAAATGGGGAAGATGTATCTCTGTACGCTTTATCCGGCAAAAAAGTCGGATTCATAACAATTCTGGTTATAATTTCGGGAAGTGCAACCTGCTGACGCCTTGCTCTAAATTTCGACATCATGGTGTTTTGGTTATATATAGCTGACAATAGGGGTAATCCGTTTTTGTAATCAACCCAATTGGGGTTAAAATCGGTAGAAACCCGCCTCAAAATACCCAAAGCTTCAACAAATTCACCATCACGCAGTTTTGAGTATATTATTTTAGAATTTTCATTATCCCGAGCATTATTTGAACTTAGCACAACAATATCTTTCTTCCCGGAAAAAGAAACTTTTTGAGGTAAAGCATTGTGAAATATATGTACGTTTTGAAAATTTACAGGTGTAATCATGCCTGTATTAAAACAGGACATAATTTTTTTTGACGGTTACATATAGATTATAAAAGTTCATTTCCCCGAATAGCTTTACCTCTTTCTAAAGAAAGTGCTCTTCTTAGAAGCGGGCTATTGACATCTGTTGCCGGCAATTGTGCTTTTGCAGTTGCGATTGATGAAAGGAATATATCCTTATCAAACGATATATATCCATCCGGAATTCTGTACCCTGAAATTGTCAAGATATCAGGATTTTTAATGCCAGAATAAGTATCTATACCTGCACGAGACCTATTTGCTGCTATATCAATTAAATCTTTTTGCAATTGAGTAAGCTCAGGTCCTTTAGATTCAATACGAATCCTAAAAGCACCTGATCTGCCGCTGAAATCACGTAACGGAGTACCCAAATTAAGTTCAACAACCGTAGTTCCGTTAGCTCTTTTTAGGATAGTATATTCATACACTCTGTGATTACTAGCATCAAGAACCCCTAATCCGCCTCCTTTATTTTGAGGCACACTTCCAGGAATGCTATTGTCTACCTTTGCGGCGCTATAACCATGATTGGCAAATTCAATTCCAATAATGGATTGGTCTCCTGAATAATTATGTGGAATCAAACTATCCATCATTTTTTTAGCGTTTACACGTCCGTCACCTTGTACAATTGCTCTGTGTCTGTCAATTGCAGTATCAAACTCAGATTTAGGCTTTATAATGGGAACTTCTTCCGCTATAGGGACAGATTCTACAACGCTATCTGAGTCAAGAAAAGTCCATTCATCTTCTTCAAGCAATTCTTCTACCGTTTTAGTTGAAGGCGGCCTCTTCACAAAGTGACTGTTTTTATCCGCAGGATTAAAATCACGCCAAATATCATCAGCCGGAGTCATATCTTTTGCAAGATATCCGTTGCTTCCTCTGTTTGCTTCATACAAATTAGTAACCTGATCGTGCGTTAACTCACAATCAGCAAATTTTCCAGAATTAAGTTCATATCTGTAGAATAATCTGCCGGTAGTACCCATTTGTCTGTCACCAATGATACCGGATGAGGATGTACACAAATTATTCTGTCTTATAATTTGCTCCAAATCTTTCGCAAGTTGTTCCATTTGGCTATTTGAAGAAGGATATATTGTTATAGTTTTACCTCTTTGTACGCCATTTTTAGAAAATCCCAGACATTCAGCACTTGAAAATCTGCTCATTACCTTAAATGCAACACCTTTTTGTTTTAAATAAGGAATAACTTTTTCTGCCAATTGCTGATAATCAAGCTGCTCTGCAGAATAAAGGTGCATTTTCCATGGAGTTCGGCTCGGAAATTTGCCTGCGTAGTGCATAAAAGGTTCTCCGCCGATTGAATACATATCAGAGAAGAATTCATCGAAATGCTTTCTAATGAATTGGTGGTTCATTTTAACGGTATCAACCATTTTACCTGTTGTCTTGTCAAGGCACATACAAGTTCTTGCATTATTGGGAGTTTGCTTGTACATTTGCGTAAGCGTTCCGTTTTCATCACGAACATAACGATAATGATATGCCCCATCAGCTGTTTCTATGCTTCTGATATCGCCATTTTCATACCTCGTAACACGATTCCCTCTAACAAGAGACACTTCTTGGGCAAACGGATCTGTAATTTTTGTCGGAGCTTCCACCAATTTGGAAATCCTTACTTCTCCGGACGCTAACCTTTCAACAATGGATTCGATTGAACCTAGTTTGTTATAATTAACTTCAGTAACAACTTTTCCATCGCCAAATGATTCTTCAAATCTTACAGGTCTGTTTTGGGCATCATAAGCTACTCGGGTTCCTTTTTGGAAATAATAACCCGAATCTATTCCTGTTACAGGATCTTTTAGATGTAATTCTTCCGGCAAGTCCGAAACTGTCGTTTTTTGAGCCTCAACTTTTGCCTTAGCTGCTGCCTCTGCTTTCAATCTTGCATCTTCCGCTTCAGCTTTTGCCTTAGCCTCTGCCTCTGCTTTTAATCTTGCTGCCTCAGCATCAGCTTTTGCTTTAGCCTCTGCTTCAGCTTTTAATCTTGCCGCCTCAGCATCAGCTTTTGCCTCGGGTTCAGAATCCGGTTTAACTTCTTGTCTAGGTTTAGGTTCTGGCTTTGGTTCAGCAGCAGGTTTTGCTTCGGGTTTTGCCGCAGACTCAGCAGCAGATCTAGCGCCCACAGGAATTTCAACCCCATTCTCATCAAACGATTTTGTAATTCTTGTTCCGTTTGGATTTCTATAAACAGATGATTTAATATTACCGTTTTCATAAAACTCTTCAACAATTCTTCTTCCGTCTGGAGTTCTTATCGTTTTTGTTTTTGGTTTGCCGTTTCCATACAGTTCTTCTTCAATACGATTTCCGTCAGCATCACGATATACTCGTGTATTCTTCGCATTTGATTCAGCGGTCGGTTTTGCATCAGGTTTTGCAGGTGGCTCAACTTCTGCTTTCACTTCCGGTTTAACTTCTTGTTTCGGTTTAGATTCCGGCTTTGGTTCAGCAGCAGGTTTTGCATCGGGTTTTGCCGTTGGCTCAACTTCTGCTTTCACTTCCGGTTTAACTTCTTGTTTCGGTTTAGGTTCCGGCTTTGGTTCGGCAGCAGGTTTTGCATCTGGTTTTGCCGCTGGCTCAACTTCTGCTTTCACTTCCGGTTTAACTTCTTGTTTCGGTTTAGGTTCTGGCTTTGGTTCAGCAGCAGGTTTTGCCGCAGGCTCTGTTGAAGCTTTTGCATGCGGACGCTTAGCAGCCGGAACATGTTCTGAAATTTGTTCAATATTATACTGTTGACCGTATGCTTCACCTTTTGCGGAAATTGTATATGTGTTGTCAGCATTTTTCTTAACTTGTATTTCTAAGCCGTCTGCATCTTTGAATGAAAATCTCTTCCTGTACCAGCATTTCAATGAATCTTTTTCAACAGAAAAACCTTTTTCACGCAAAGAATCTTCTAGTCTTTTTATAACGCCTTTGTGTTTTGCACCCATTATCTGAGCGGCATTAGCATTTAAATGTTCAACCAACGCAGGATCAATGCTGTTTTTACCGACCAAAGAAGCATCAGGAATTCTTGTTCCGTTCCCATCATACAAGAATCTTGATTTTAGTACCTGACCATTCTCAACATGCTGTACATTAATTGATAAAGAGCCATCTGGATTTATCTTAATTGTGCCTTTTCCGCCAATAATATCTTCAAACTCAAATAAATTATCTTTAATACATTTAATTGTTTCGGGTTTGGCAGGAATGTCATGACCGCTTGTAAGTTTTTCTTTCATCCATTTCGGCATCATGTCTATTTCGTTTGACGGTTTACGAGCCGGAACTGCCGGAGCATCAGGCAAATCTTTTAATGAAGCTTTCATTCTAGTCAAAAGCTCTTTCGCTGCTGCTCTTGACTCACCACTTGATACCCAAGTTCTACTTTCTTTTTCCATTTGTTCACAAATGTCATTGAGCAATTTTTTGGAAAGTCCTTCCTGTCTGACTCTTTGAGCCAACTGCTTGCCTGCAGGAGATGCTTCTTTTTCAAGTGCCTCAATCAAACTATTTTGCGATGCCGTAATGTTAGCTTTATTTTGCCCTTTGAGTGCCTTACATGCACTATGCAGAGCTGAGAATCCAATTGCAAATGCCGCACCTTCCGCACCGCCGACAAGCCCTTGTTTAAGAATGTTCATCAAATCAGTTTCGCCTGCCATAATAGCACCGCCTGTGCCCATAACTTCACCTGCGGCAAAACCGCCTACAGTATTTCCGACACCTTTGGCTACGGCTTTTGAGGTAATTTCTTTCAAACCATGTTTCAAAAGATAGCTTTCGGCGTATGCGGTAGAAGCACCTGCCGCAACTTCAAATGCTTTAAAGCCTGCATAGTTCAGAGCAACTTCGCCACCAACTTGCAGCCATTCTTTTCCGGTCATACCATCAGCATCAGTCGCTTTTTCTGCCAACGAAATTGAACCGGCTAAAAGTGCCACACCTGCAGGTCCCATAAACATACTTGCGCCGATAAGAACGCCCATATTGAGTACGCCCTTGGCTATGGCTTGATTTGAAGTGTAATCAGCAAGTTTTTCTTTCGGAACACTATATCCAAAAGCACGGACAATAGCATCTTGATAATTCTTTTCAGCTTGTTCGTACGATACTCCGCCGGATTGTTTATTCAAACTACCAATCATTGAGTCTGCAGTTTGAACAAAATCATTTACAAGTGCATGATATATTTCCTCACGTGATTTGCCTTGCAAGCCCAATGCGTTTGTTCTTAAATTTATCCAGTTCAAACAAGCTTCTTTGTCATTATTATAAGTTTTCATCAGCGCATTTTCTAACGGAGAAAACATATATTCTGCCGGATTATCCTTAGCGCAAGTATCTAAGTTATAATTACCGTCTCTGTGGATAACGGTATAACCCACAGTAATTCCTCGAGAAACGTTTGATCTTTCATCATTTTTGAGGGTATCTCTAATGCTTTGAAAACGCTGAACTTGCGCAGCAATTTGTAATTTTTGTCTTTGCTCGTTCAAATTATCAAATGTTTCTATATTGAAATCAACTCCGGTAAGTCGTTTATACTCAGATTTAAATGTACCCATATCGCCATTTTCAGCAGATCTTTGAAGCTTAAACCATTTTTGGTAATCTCTTGAAATTGCATCATCAACATCTTCTCTGGTCGTACCGCCAAAGAAACCAATAATGCCGTTCATGCAATCTGAAACAACACCTTCATGTCTGCGAACTTGGGTAAACTCGTCAGAAACACCATCCAAACATTCAATTGCTTCCCATAGACGAGCAGCTGCATACTTAGGAGAAAAGGCACGTTCTTTTGACACAACTTTGCCCTCTTCTTTGTCGGAATAACGTTCCAATTGTCCTTTTCCATCAGTACCGGTGACTTCATGCGACTGAATAAAACCATTTTCATAATATTTTTTAATATCACGGCTATCATCAGATGCCAAAACACGTTCTTCCTGGATTTTTCCGGAATCATAATATTTACGATAAATTTGAGAACCATCACGTCCGAACTCGCCCATTTCAACAGGTGAACCATCTCTATTAAATGTAGCAATCGCAATTTTACCGCCAGGTCTCATTGAATAAATTGCTTGAGGCGACTTGTTGTCATAATAAGCAGTCATGACACGTTCACCTTTTACTGAGCCTTGCGTTCTTTCAATATAAGCCGGCTTAGGCTCTAATTCTTTTATACCGTATTTCACAAGGGCATTATTAAAGTTTTCAACCAATTCGGGATTTGGCGGCAAATAATACGCAGGTCCGTTAGAACGCACGCCATTCACGCAGTCTATATTTCCGCCCGTTCCGTTTGAATCAGGTGAAGCATATTTCGGCTCAGATGATTCGTTTTCTACAACTACAGTCAAACCCTCTCCTGCAGACAAATCGGAAGCATCTGAGGAAAGACTTGCATCATCTTCACCAAATGTAAGTCGAGGTTGTTTTCCTGCTTTTTCAAGTGCTTTTTGTGCCTCGCCAGCGACACGTTCTTGCTCATTTGCAAGCATTTCCGGTGAAATCCCTTGAGATTTATTACCGACGAATGCAGCAATAACTGAATTGCCGTCATTCGTAACAACAGAGCACATATTTGTAGAACGTTCCAAAGCATCCGGATTTCCGTTATCAAGTCCTAAAGCAGCAATAGCCTTATTCAAATCATCATTGTCCAGACTAGCTGTATTAACATGAATGCTAGCTGCAACAGTTCCGAATTGATTTGTTTGAACTTGTAAATATTGTCCCGTACCATCTTTGCTTTTTGCACCAAGGAATAAAGAATGTCCCGGGGGCAACTGCTCTTTACCCGACAAGAAATTTTGGAATAAATCATTTAACGCTTCTGAATCAAGATTTTCATACAGTCCGGAATATTTTGCACATGGTTTACCGTCCTGAGACATCATTACCATCTTGACCACTGCAGGATTTTGCTCAGCAGAATCAGCCGCTTGCTTGGGAGCCACAGCCAATCTTTCAATAAGCTTATTCGTTACTCTTGTATAATCAGAATATGATACACCTCTTACGCCTTCTGAGCTATATCCGTTAGGTAAATCGCTGATAATCACCATTCCATCCGCTACTACCGTATTTTGTGAAGGATTATATCCGGAATAATCTGTATCGAGCAATGGATCAAACGGAGTATCTGACTCCATATCGGAAGGATTTTGGGCAGGCATTTGTTCTTGAGTTTTTTGTTCTGATGGTACAGATTGAGTTTCTTGCTCAGGCGCATGTTCTTGGGCAGCATTTTCAGCTGCGGCTCTCTTTGCTTCTGCTTCTTTAAGCGCATCTTCAGCAGCTTTTTTATCTTTTTCAGTTTGAATTTTATTTTCTTCAGCTAATCTTTTTTCTTCTTCCGCTTGCTGACGAGCAGCTTCTGCCTCTTTACGTTCGTTTTCTGCAACTTGTCTATCTTTAGCCGCTTTATCTCTGTCTGCTTTTGCAGCATCGCTATTTTCTTCAGCAGCCTTTCTTTCTTCAGCAGCTTTATCTCTGTCTGCCTTTGCGGCATCTTTATTTTCTTCGGCAGCCTTTCTTTCTTCAGCAGCTTTATCTCTGTCTGCTTTTGCAGCATCTTTATTTTCTTCAGCAGCCTTTCTTTCTTCAACAGCTTTATCTCTGTCTGCCTTTGCGGCATCTTTATTTTCTTCGGCAGCCTTTCTTTCTTCAGCCGCTTTATCTCTGTCTGCTTTTGCAGCATCGCTATTTTCTTCAGCAGCCTTTCTTTCTTCAGCAGCTTTATCTCTGTCTGCCTTTGCGGCATCTTTATTTTCTTCGGCAGCCTTTCTTTCTTCTGCAGCTTTAGCTCTGTCTGCCTTTGCTGCACCTTTGTTTTCTTCTGCTAACCTTTTTTCTTCTTCCGCTTGTCGATGAGCAGCTTCTGCCTCTTTACGTTCGTTTTCTGCAACCTGTCTATCTTTAGCCGCTTTATCTCTGTCAGCCTTAGCAGCACCGCTGTTTTCTTCAGCAGCTTTTCTTTCTTCTGCAGCTTTAGCTCTGTCTGCCTTTGCGGCCGCTCTTTCGTTTTGGGCATTTTGAAGCATTCCTTCTGCATTTTTAGCTGCATCAGACTCTACAGTGGTTGCATTCTTTCTGGCATTTTCCATAAGTTGGTCTGCATGTTTTTGAGCATCATCAAGTTTTGCTTTTGCGGATATATCAGCTTCATTTTGAATTTGAGTAGCCTTATCCTTTGCTCCTTGAACTATGGTTGAAGCATTGGAAGTTGCATCGTCAATTATTTGTTGCGCCTCTTTTTTAGCTCCGGCACGTGTAATTTCGGCTTCGGCAAGCGCACTGTCTTTAATTTCTTGCGCCAATTTTTGCGCATTTGCAATATATTTATCCGCCTCTTGGCGTTTTTGTTCTGCTAATTCTTTTGCCTTGGCAACATCTGCATTGGCATTCTTTGCCTCTTCACGTAATTGTTCGGCAACTTGGCGAAGATTTTCAATATTTTTCTTGCCACTTTCTTCTTGAACCATCGCCTCTAAGAGTTGTGCTTGTTTTTCTTTTAGTTGTGCTTCTGCTTGTGCAAGATTTTCACGAACCTTCGCTTCTTTGGCAATTTCATCTTTTCTTCTTGCCAACGCATCTGCAGCTTCTTTTTCAAAAACACTTACACGTTCTTGCAGTTTTTGCAGTTTTTCCTGCTGCGCTTTAGTTTCTTGAGAAGTTGCATCTTGTTTTGCTTTCGCAGTCTTTTCAAAAGCTGCCAATTCTTTTTTAGCAGCCTGCAAACGTTGTTTTGCAGCTAATTCATCTTGTCCGGCAGCAAGAATAGCAGACCTTGAATGTTTAATTGCTTCATCGGCTTCAGAACGAGCCTTTCTTGCTTCACTACTTGCTTTTTTCAATTCTGCTCTTGCAATAGCCGTCTGAGCTATTGCTTCTTGTGCTCTTTTACCTTGTTCTGCAACAATAGCATCTGTCTTTGTTTCAGCATCTTTTGCCCTTTGTGTTTGCCGAGCAACTGTTTCATTCGCTCTGGATATTGCGGCACTAGCCATAGCATCTGCATCTGCAGCCTGCGCTCTCGCTGCATCTCTTTTTACAGTTTCTTTCTTCACTTGCTCTCGCAGTGCAGCATTTTTCTTTTCCAGTTCATTGCCTTCATTATATAAACGAGTCGTTCTGTCAATCAGGCGTCTTTGTTCTTCTGTTGTTCCGAGCACACCACCAGACTTTGGGGAACCATCGCCAGTGGTGCTTACTGTTGATTTTCTTTTTGGAACAGAGAAAGAGGTCGATCTTCCTGATGAACCTCCGACACCTTTTATATAACGCCGTGATGTTCCGGATGTAGCTGATTTATCACTTGGGTTGGCAGGAGATGCCGCACCGTCTGATATTACAGCACCACCGGTTAGGGGTGCACCACTTCCACTGCCACTTGCTTTGCCGGAACCGTGTGTTACACCAACAACTCTGCCGCCACCATTACCCGAACCTTGATTGGCTGATATACCAGCCCCGCCGCTTCCGCCACGTGGAGCTGAAGCAGGTTTTTGCGAACCCATTGAACGAGCAGGAGCAGCTTGTGAATTATTTTTTTTATCTTTGTTTGCCGCTTGAACCAATTGGAAGTGTTTTTCGCACAACTTAATTATTTCACGTTGTCTGTCAATCAACGCAATAATTTCACTCGCCTGTTGTTTACGCTGTTCTATTTCTGCGGGAGAAAGTTTAACTTCATCCGAAACACCGCTTGCTTTGGGGTTAAAACCAATTTTTTCGACAGTCATGACAAAATCACCTTACCAATTTTCTGTTTTTTATATCGGCACAATACGAAAGAACTTTAGATTTAAAAGGTAAACTTTTACAAAAGTTTACAAAAATAATGTTTGATATTGGTAAAACTATATTTGTGAAGTTTTGTAACAATATTTTTAAATCATGTTTAAAAACTTAAAAACATGGGAATAATAAGTGTGTAAACAAATTCTCTCTCTCTAATTCCTCTCTCTAATATGTGGTAGACTTAGCCGACAGCCAAAAACAGTCGGTTTTTTTTTGCCAAATTTTGCGTAGGCTGAAACGACCACGAGGAACGAGTAGGAGTGAAACGCCAAAGTAACACGGAGCATAGCGAATGTTAGCCCCAAAGGGCATAATGAGCGACTGCGTAGTGTAGAGCAAAATTTGGTCTGCCGTAGCACGCCCGCAGAATCCAAGAAGCGGATTTTGGCAAGGCTGACTGAGGCGAAGCCGAGGGAACGCCGTCACAACGAATAGAGTTATGAAGTGGAGTTTTTACGAAAGTAAAAATGGAACGTAATTCAAACTCTATGAGTTGCCAATAATCCAAGAAGCGGATTTTGGCAAGGCTGACTGAGGCGAAGCTGAGGGCACGCCGTCACAACGAATAGAGTTATGAAGTGGAGTTTTTACGAAAGTAAAAATGGAACGTAATTCAAACTCTATGAGTTGCCAATAATCCAAGAAGCGGATTTTGGCAAGGCTGACTGAGGCGAAGCCGAGGGAACGCCGAAATACACTACTCTACAGTCGTTTTATATTTACATTCTTTATTTGAGCATTCAATTTTTTCGCCGGATTTTAAAACTTTTTTCACCAGCAAAGAACCGCACTCAGGGCATTTTTCACCAGTCGGCATATTCCACAGGGCAAAATTACATTGCGGATAATTGTCACACGCATAGAAAACTTTTCCGTAACGTGATTTCTTCTGAACAATTTCACCACCACATTTCGGACACTTAACACCGGTTTTCACTTGAATTTTTTGCCTGTGATTGCATGACGCATTTTCACATTGCAAATATTGCCCATACGGACCTGTCTTTATAATCATTGTTCCGCCACAAACAGGGCATTTTTCCTCACTTTTAACATCCTGTGCTGGAGCGATTTCACCTGCTGAATTTTTGTTAATCGGCATCATGGTTTTGCAATCGGGATAGCCGCTGCAGCCTAAAAATTGTGTTCCCCAACGGCTTGTTCTGACTAGCATTGGTTTGCCACAATTGGGACATTTTACCTCTGTTTCAATATTAACCTTTTCCATGTTTGCTTTGGCATTATTTACATCCTCCATAAATGGAGTGTAAAAATCAGAAATTGTTTTCTTCCAATTTTTTGAATCTTGTGCAATTTCATCCAATTTATTTTCCATTTTTGCCGTAAAATCATAATTTATAATTTTCGGAAAATGCTTTGAGAGCTGTTCATTAACTGTTTTACCGAGCAAAGTCGGCTTTAGTGCACGATTATCAACTTTTTCAATGTAATTTTTGGTTTGAATTTTGGAAATAATAGGCGCATACGTACTCGGTCTGCCTATTCCTTTTTCTTCAAGAACCTTTACCAAACTTGCTTCAGAATACCTTGCAGGCGGCTGAGTAAAGTGCTGCGTCGGAATTAACTTCTTCAGTTTAAGAACATCACCCTTTTCAAAAGAAGGAATAGAACCCTCTTTTTCATTTTCTTCTCTGTCGTCATAAACAATTAAAAAGCCGTTAAACAAAGTCTTACTTGCAGACATGCGGAATGTGTACCCTTGAGCATCAATTTCAACTGCATTTGTTTCAATTTTGGCAGGAGACATTTGGCTAGCCATAAAACGTTCCCAAATAAGCTTGTATAACTTGTATTGTTCCGAAGTAAGATACTGTTTTATGGATTCGGGAGTGCGCTCAATATATGAGGGACGAATGGCTTCGTGAGCATCCTGAACATTTCTTCCTTTTTTAGTATAAATATTCGGAGTTACGGGATAATATTTATCGCCAAATTTATTTAATATAAATTCTTTTGCGGCAGCTTGAGCATCTTCGGAAATACGAGTACTATCGGTTCTCATATATGTAATAAGCCCGACCGTTCCGTCTGCACCCAAATCCAAACCTTCATAGAGCTTTTGGGCAACTTGCATTGTCTTTGAAACGCCGTACCCAAGCCTGTTTGATGCCTCTCTTTGAAGCGTACTGGTTATAAACGGAGGTTGCGGCTTTCGTTGGGTTTCTTTCTTGGTTAACTTAGAAACCTTAAATTCAACGTCTTTTTGCGTCAAATCTTCAAGAATTTTATTTGCTTCCGCTTCATTTTTAATTTCAATTTTTTTGTCATCATGCTTTGTAAGCTCGGAAACGAATACGTGGGAAGAATTTTGTTTTGTTAACTCTGCCGCAATTTCCCAATATTCAACAGGTACAAATGCTTCTATTTCTTCTTCTCTTTCGCAAATTAACTTGAGGGCAACACTTTGCACCCTACCTGCAGAGAGTCTGTTATTTCGAAGTTTTTCCCACAGTACGGGACTGATTTTGTAACCTACAATTCTATCAAGAATTTGTCTTGTTTGCTGAGAATAAACTCTGTTCATATCGATACTGCGAGGGTTTTCTACTGCATGCAAAACAGCCTTTTGAGTAATTTCGTTAAATTCAATTCTTAAAATTTTATTATCATCAACGCCCAAAACTTGCGCAACATGCCACGCAATAGCTTCTCCCTCACGGTCGGGGTCTGATGCCAAAAAAACTTTGGTTGCGGCTTTTGCACTCTTTGCAAGCTCGGCAACGACTTTTTTCTTTTCGGGAATAATTTCGTATATAGGTTCAAAATCTTTTCTTAAATCAACACCCAAAACTTTTTTCGGAAAATCTCGAATATGCCCGAAACTAGCCAAAATTTTATAGCTATTACCGAGCATTTTGGTAATTGTTTTTGATTTTGCAGGCGACTCGACTATCACAAGATAGTTTTCTTTGCCAGTATTTTCTTTTTTTTCTGTTTTTTCAGATGTAGCTTTCTTCTTTGTAGGCATGGTTAAACTTTCATATAAATTTCGCCCGGTAACTGTTTGATTATGCCTTTAAGTTCTAACATTGTCAACATAATCATCAAATTATTTATATCAATCTTTGTTTTTGATGCAATTTTTTCAATGTTTGTAGGCTCATAAGAAATAACTTCTATAATAGCCTGCTCGTCATCCGACAAGCCATTTAACTCAGTTGAAGATACTTTGTTTTGTTCTTGCATTTCCCATCCCAAGCAATCAATTATATCTTCGCTCATTGTCACAAGTGCTGCACCTTCTTTTAAAAGCTTGTGAGTGCCTTGTGTATTGGGATTTGACAAAAGCCCCGGCATACACATCAGCTCTTTTCCTTGCTCCAAGCATAATTTTGCCGTGATTAAAGCGCCGCTTTTTATGTTAGCCTCAACAACGAGCGTTCCTCTTGAAAGTCCAGATATTATGCGGTTTCTTTGCGGAAATCTGTATACATCAGGTTTAGTTTCGGGATAATATTCGCTCAATAATACTCCGTTATTTTCAAGAACTTTTTTGAACATCGGAATATTTTGATTAGGGTATAAGTGTTCTAAACCTCCGCCAAGAACAACTATCGTTTCCATACCCGCTTCCAATGCACCGGTATGCGCAGCCGTATCAATGCCATACGCACCGCCGCTTACAATAACGGCATTGGCAGGTTTGAGCCCTTTTATTATTGCTTTTGTGTTTTCAACCGCACTCGACGTACATCTACGACTTCCCACTATAGCAAGTGTTTTCCCGAAATCTTTGTTTAAAAAATCACCTTTATAAAATAATATAGCAGGCGCATCGTCGATATTTTTTAAACATTCCGGAAAACTTTCATCCGCAATAGTAACAACACCGATATTTTTCGATAAAAAATCATCCAAAAGCTTTTCCGTATCTATTTCTTTTTGCTTTTCTTTGAATGCGGAAATGGTTGAGTTTCTGAGTTGTTTTACTTCTTGCCAGTCCAAAGAGGAAGCAATCCATGCAGCTTCCATGCTTTGAAAATGATTATATATGTCAAATAAACTTGCAGAACCAACGCCTTCTAATTTTGAAAACGCAAGCCAATATTTCAATTCCTTATTCATACTTTAAGGGTAGCATGAAATATAATAAGATGGTAGCTTATTTGTGTGCGCAGCACCCCAGGGGGGCGATAATTGATGAGCACTTTTTAATAATTGGTAGCTAATTTGTGTGCGCAGCACCCCAGGGGGGCGTTAATTGATGAGTACTTTTTAATAATTGGTAGCTAATTTGTGTGCGCAGCACTAGGCAAGTTTTTTAGCTTTGACTGTTAATTCAGGTCTGCCTATTTCTTTTAATAAAGATTTTATAACTTTGGGCATTTGGCAAACAAATGAATAATTGCCCGAATTTATTGAGCAGGCTGAACAGTTTTGATTGCTTCTATAACAAGCAATTGCCTGGTCAGTCCAATTTTTACTTATTGATTGTGATAAACTTTTTCTTTTAGAGCGATACTTTCTGTCTGTAGAGCTAATAAGTCTTGTACATTTTCTAGTTAAAGCCATGTTTTTTCCTATCCAAAACTATTTACAGATAAATACTACAAATAAAAAGCCATAAAAAAATCATCTTAAAAGTTGAATTTACATGTTAGTATCCTGTTCTGACAATATTGTGCCCGAATTTCTCCTCCAATTTATCCAGTGTTTTGGCAAGGTTGTCGTTTTCATTTTGTTTTAATTCTTCAAACAAGGTCGTCTGAATATCTTTTGTGCAGGTTAAATCGTTCAAATATATACCCGTGGCACGATAGAGTACACCATTTTTGTAGAGTCCTTCAAGAAGTTCCATTGCGGTTTTTGAAATTTCAAGCTCAAAATTTGTCGGAATAGTGAGATTTTTTTTGTTCCAAGTTACCCTGAAATCTTTCGTTCTGAGCATAACACCCACGCTAGAGCAATACCCGCCATGTTTCCGTAATTTTTTACATGCAATATGAATATGCTCATTCAGAGCTTTTTTTATATATTGCAAGTCAGATGTAAATATTCCGAATGCAGAAGTATCCTGTATAGATTTGGGCGCTTTATAATCGGCGTCAACGGAAAAAATTGCTTCCCCCATAAGTTCGTATTTAAGTTCAACACCTGTTATACCAAACAAAGCTTTTAAAGAGGCATCTGTCATTTCAATAAGCTCAGAACATAGCAAAATACCTTTTTTATGCAGCGCTTTTGTATTGTTCTTACCTATGCCCCAGACTTCTTCTATCGGAGTTTCAGAGAGGACTTTTTTGATTTTCATTGTACCTATAGAATATATTCCGCCCGTATTTTTTGCTTTGTCACTTGCTAGTTTTGCAAGTGTTTTAGAAGTACTTATGCCAATAGATACAGGTATATCTGTTTTTTCGAGAATAATATTTCTTATATCTTTGACAATTTCTATGTAATTTTTTTTATGGAGTTTTCTCGTGCCGGTGAGGTCAACAAACGCTTCGTCAATCGAATAGATTTCCACATCGGGTGAAAACTCTTTTAGACAATCCATTACTTTTTTGGAATACTTTTTATAAATTTTGTGGTGCCCCGAAACATATATTGCATTAGGAAATTCTTTTTTTGCCATAAATAACGGCATACCCATTTTTATGCCGAGCGCTTTGGCTTCTTTTGAACGAGAAACAATGCATCCGTCATTATTACTCAAAACGCATACCGGTTTACCTTTGAGTTCAGGGTTTTCTGCCTGCTCACAAGATACAAAAAATGAATCACAATCAACTAATGCAATAATTCTTCTTTTCATAAAGACATGATACAACGCATTAATAATAAAGCCAACATACACAAAACAAAGTAGCAATAAAAAAAGTCTCCCTATTTTATACATGTATCAAAGGTTAACAGGTAATTTATCGTGAAAATTGCATCCGGTAGCGCAACATACATATTAAACAGATTTTTTGGAATTTGTTCTGAGAAACAAATAGGTCAAACCGTTTCAAGGGCAGCCAAAAAACTTGCAATGGAATCAAAATTAGGACAACCTCTAAACGTTTCAACAGCTTCCAAGGTTTTTGCGATGAGCATGCCAACAGGGGTAAAGCAGCCAATAATAACTTCTTCAGGTGAAGAAGCAGCCAACTTTATATCAGAAAACTGGGCAGGAACTCCAAAGCTTCCGGGAGCATTGTTTGATTTAATGGAATCAGCATCAACCATTGTTGGCAGCAAAGATTCGGCATTGATATTCATACCAAACAACCCTTGGTTTCAAAGACCGTTAGATTTTATAAGCGCAACCATACATGAATTCAGACACTATCTGGATATAGAAAAATCATCAATACTTACTCCCATTAAAAGATTTTCAGGTAAAATTTTACAAAAATTAAATCCCAAAACACACAAACCAACAATAAATACAAAACTCAAATCAAAATTTGATAATATCCAAGATATGCTCGCAAGTATTTGTAATCTCAGTGATTTAAGCGGAAGAGTCAAAAATGGACGAGAAATAAAATACATTTTAAAGGATAAAAGTATTATCACATTTTTCAGACGCTTTTTAAGACAAGAATTAGCAGATGTTCCAATATCCGAAAAAATAAAACTGCTTAAACAACTAAAACCAAAAATAAAAACCGAAGCAGAAGCTTATAAGGCAGGAGGACTCGCAACAAAATTATTACGCACTGGAAATTCTTCCCCCGATGAATTTCTTGAAATATCAGAAATAATTGGTTTGAACCAAGAAAAAATGCTTGATGCAATAAACAAAGAAATATCAATGTTAAAAAATCCACGATACAAAAAACACGCCCCAAAAATTATGTCTCCAGACGAAAAACTTTTATCAATCAGAAAGCCTGAGGCTGTAAAAAAATTGCGAAAAGTTATTGAAGAAAATCTTCAAAAAGAATAATAATTATTGTCTTTCATAATTCTCTCTACAGGTTGCCTATAGGCTAAAAATACGTTAAAATAATAGTAGCAAAGTTTATGAAAGGATATTTATGAGAATACTTATTGCAAACGATGACGGCATACAAGCAGCAGGCATTCAAACGCTTGCAAAAGCACTATGCCCTGAACACGAAGTGTATATTGTTGCTCCGGACCAAGAACGAAGCGCAGCAGGTCACGCACTTTCCTTAAATGTGCCGATTCGGGTAAGAGAAGTTAACATAGGTATTCCGGTTGCTAAAGCATTCGCAATCTCGGGTACTCCCGCAGACTGCATAAAATTGGGCGTAACTTCACTTCTTGAAGAAAAACCCGACCTTATTATTTCTGGAATTAACCACGGCCCAAACCTCGGTTCGGATGTTCTGTACTCCGGTACGGTAAGCGTTGCCATGGAAGGCGCTGTTCTCGGCTTTCCGAGCATTGCACTCTCGCTTGCTGACCTCAACGGAGATTCATACAATTTTCAACCGACCGCAGACTACGCAAGAGAATTTATCAGAAAAATTCACAACATAAACTTCCCCAAGAAAACAATTCTTAACGTCAATGTTCCCGAAGGCGAATTAAAGGATATAAAGGGGGTTTGCGTTGCCCACCTCGGCACAAGAATGTATACGGATGCGTATGAAAAACGCTTTGATCCAAGAGGAAAAGTATATTATTGGATGGCAGGTGAACCAATCGAAAAGAATGACGATCCCGGTTCTGATATTTCAGCGGTTTTAAACAAAAAAATATCAATAACACCTGTTACATTTGAAATGACATATCAAAGCATTATTCCGGACCTTGCACTTATCTTTGGGGCAGAAGCCTGCGAATAGGTGCTGCCTCACGGCATTAGACACCAATAATAGCATTTTGGCAAATTAAAATAGCCTAGCTTTTTACATGTATCGGTGGCGGTTGTATGTACAAAGGTTTTAATTCCTGCCATTGCACCGCATTACCCATATCATATTTTTTCAAAGCTAATTCAATTAAAACACGTCCGTAATTTCTGCCCTCTTTTTCAAAATTGCAGGCAATAACACCATTTTCGTACAGAAATTCATGCATTTTTGTATCAGCAATGATTTGTCCGTCAAAATTCCTTAGCCGTGTTGGCAAATTTTCCAAATCAACGAGTTCAACTTTTTCATTATTACCGACATACGCTTTGTTTTTTCTTGCATCCAAAATAGCAATCGCAGGCAAGCCGTACGCAGCAGAAATTAGCTCAAGAGAATTTATTCCGACGGCTTTTTTTTGAGTACCTTGCGCCAACCCTCTGGCGACAGTTAAACCAACCCTGATACCGGTAAAGCTTCCGGGACCGACATTAGTCGCAAACAAATCTATATCTTGCGCACGCAAACTATGTTCGGATAGAATGCCAACAATCTTCTGAATTAAAAATGCGCTATGGTACTTGTCGTCAGTACTTTCGACAGTTTCAGAAAAAAACTCATTCCCGCACTTTAGAGCAATATATGTTTTATTTAAGCCTGTATCAAATGCCAATATATTCATCGTTTCAGTTCCGTTTCCAGTTTATTAAAATCATCAGCTGTAGAAAAACTTATATTTTTAAATACAAATTCCCTCTGTGTATCTCCTTTGTATTTTATCAAAATTTCAAGCCTATTAACATCCAATTCACCATCAGAAAATTCTGCCCATTCAACAAAAGTTAATGAATGTTTATCCTCGCTATAAGTTCTTAATTCTTCAATAATGGAGCGCAAACCCTCGTTTTCAAGGCGATATAAATCAAAATGATAAATATCAATTTCACCGGAATGATATTCATTAAGAATGACAAAACTCGGACTTGTTACCTTTTCTTTTACGCCGAGAAATTTTGCACACATAGAAGTCAGGGCAGTTTTACCTGCGCCGATATCGCCATACATACAAATCAGACCGCCATTATTTTTCAAAAATAATGAGAGTTTTTCTGCAATATTTTTTGTATCCTCAATACTATTTGAAATTGTTGAAAACGTGTTCTCCATACCAATTATGTTATCACGTAAAAAATAAATTTGGTTATTAAATAAAAATGGATTATAATAATGCTGAAGGAGCACTTATGAAACTTGAGAACAAATACGCAACCGATTTAACATCAAAAGACAGAAATGTTGCCCTTGCAGCAGCAAAACACATAATAGATACTTCGGATATGGATGCGTGGAGATGCTTCGTTGAGCATTCCGATAATATTTTTGATTTTATCAAGCAAAATATAGGCAAATACTTTTCCGAAGTTATTAACGAGGACAATTACAAAAATCTGTATAAACTATTTAAAATACACTCCTTTGACTGGGACGAATGTTTTATTCAAATTCTTTTGAGATTTTCGTATGCAAATGAGGAGCTCCACAACAAAATGCTTGATTTGATTGAACATGGTTCGGAAGATGAGAAAGCATACGCAGCAAAATACTTTTCATTTATCCCTGACGGAAAAGCAAATACATTTTTATTTGACTCATACAAAACAAACTATGAACCGTTAAAATACAATGCGGCAAAGGCTCTTGGCGATGCATGCGATATGTACTCGTACAATTATTTTCAAAATGGCTTGGCTTCAGAAGATGATTGGGAAAAAATAGATGCAGCCCAATTTTTACAGTGGTATGGCAACAAAAAAGCATACGCTAAAATGCTTGAGGCAATGGAAAATTCTACAATGCCCGAACATATTGCCGGCTATATCGCAATGCTGGATAATATATCGCACCACTTTACAACAGATGACGAAGTCGAAAGAAACCTGTCCTTATGCTGCTATCAATACATTATCGAATCTCTTGCCGAGATTTGGCCACTTTCCACGATAATAGATTTTGAATTGTATGACTGCGTGGAAACAATCATTCATTTGATAAATGATAACAAGGATAACGACTTGGTTTCAAGATTATGTGTACTGATTTTGAAAACCAAATATCAATTTGAAATGTTTAATTCAGATGAATATAAATACGAAGAAGACAAACACACGCTTGAGGCAATGGACGGAATACTCGAACTTCTCGGAGAAGCAACAAACGATTTTTGGAGAAAATGCACGGCAGCACTGGAAAACGAAATATCACAATATGATGAAAAACGTGTAATATTAGCATTAACGGTCATCTCTGATTTTAAATTATCTGCATACATTCCTAAAATAAAAGAAATGTTAAATAAAAATTATCCGGAAAGAATTATTTATGAAGTAATTTTGACACTGGGAAACTTCAGAGACTTCAACGGAGTAAATAAGCAAGAAGCTTTAAATAAAATTTCAGATTATAATTTAAAAATATCCGCAGAGAAAATGTTTGTATAATATTATTTTTAATGTAATATATTTATATCGGTATGTAGCACTGTTTGACTCTGCCGAGCAAAACGATTGAGTATCGTTTTGTGAGAGGTAGCATCACGTTATTGACACAGACTTTGAAAACAAAATAGATTTAATGTAATATATACTATATCGGGATGTAGCGCAGTTTGGTAGCGCATCACGTTCGGGACGTGGGGGTCGCAGGTTCAAATCCTGTCATCCCGATTTTTTTTGCAAAAATCGGTTTCCAGGTTGAACCTACGGTTTGCTTGTTCAAGTATCCTGATATGTACGGCTCATAAATTCGCCTACATCTCAAGACAAATCCTGTCATCCCGATTTTTTTTGCAAAAATCACCATTTTAAAAATGCAAAGTTCCATTATAAAATTTCAAAAAACTGGCATCATCAACGATTTAATGATGCCAATTTATTATTTATATATATTATAATTATACAATTCTACCTCTGGCTTTTAGTGCATTGGCAATTCTTTCAAGAGCAAGCATCGTCGCCGCCTTGCGCATTGAAACTTTATTTCGTATTGAATAGGTGAATACTTCGTTATACCTTGACTTCATTTGCACTGCCAATTTATCCAAAACAGTTTTTAAAGGCCATATATCCCTTGTTCTGTTTTGAATGTGTTCAAGGTGTGAGACATAAACCCCGCCCTGATTTGCAAGAACATCGGGAACCACATGTATACCTCTTCTTTGCAAAATTTTATCCGCTCCCGGGGTTGTAGGTCCGTTTGCGCCTTCAGCAATGATTTTTGCCAATATTGAACCCGCATTCTTTTCGGTAATTTGCCCTTGGGTAGCAGCTGGCACAAGAACATCAACATTGAGCTTCAGCAAGTCCTCATTGGAAATTTTTGCAGCTTTTGCATATTTTGTAAGCGTACCTTTTTGTTTGATTTCACTCAGAACTTCGGGAACATCCAAACCTTTTTTGTTATAAATTGCCCCATACATATCACTCATGCCAAGAACTTTTACGCCTTTTTCGTGAAGATATTTTGCGGCAACACCACCTACATTTCCCGAACCCTGAACTGCAGCCGTTGCACGATTAGGTAATATTCCTTCTTTTAGGAGGGCTTCTTCGACTGTATGTACAACACCGAGTCCTGTAGCCTCTTGACGTCCTAAAGAGCCACCATTCATAAGCGATTTCCCTGTCACAACACCCGGGTCATTGTGTCCTACAACCTTGCTGTATTCATCCATTATTATGTCCATATCGCCGGCATTGGTAAACATATCGGGCGCAGGGATATCCATATTCGGTCCGATTATGGGAGCCATAAATCTTGTATAAGCTCTGAACAAATCAACTCTTTGCGCTGGTGACAATTTTGCCGAATCAAACCTAATTCCGCCCTTGCCGCCGCCAAGAGGCAAGCCCGCAAGCGAATTTTTTACGGACATATCTGTTGCCAATCCTCTGACGGTTTCTCCGTCAACCGCAGGCATCATCCTTATTCCGCCTTTTGCCGGTCCTAGTGCAGTATTGTGCTGAGTTCTAAAAACCTGTATAGGTTCATCAATTCCACCAACATGGACAAAACCCGACAATTCTCGTTCGGGATATACAAGCTGGTTGATAAGAGATTTACCGTACCCCAATTCATTTGCCGCATTTTCTATGTTTGTTTTGGCAGTAGTCCAAATACTCTCCGTACCCTTAAAAGACATTTTCTTAGCGGATAAACCACTCGACACAGAATTAACTATCATCATACATCTCCTAATATTATGAAAGACCAATATATTATATACATAACAGGGCAATACATGCCTGATTTGCTATATTAACAATGGCAGAAAACCAGAATATAAGAGTAATTATTTCAAAGAAAAAATATTTTGTCAAAGCAAAAAACGCCCGCAGTATTTGCGAGCGTTTTATATTTTTGGTCATGTCATTCCGATTTTGTTTCAAATACAAGACGATGAAACATGTTCAAACTGACATGGGGTTAACCGCAGCAAGTGCATCCTGCACAAGCACATTCAAGAGCTTGTTTAGCTTCTTCCATACGAACTTTAATACGTCCGTCAACTGCGATACCTTCACCTGTTTTTTCAGAAATCAACAATGGGTTGATATCAAGCTCATCAATGAATTTAAAATCATTAACGAGTTGTGAAAGTCTGAGCAATGTTTCTTCTATTTGTTCCATTTGAGCAGGAGTTGTTCCTCTTGCACCTTGAAGAAGCTTGTATGCCTTAACAGATTTAATCATAGATTTAGCATCCAAATCAGTCAACGGAGCAATTCTAAATGTTACGTCTTTAAGTGCTTCAACGAATACACCGCCAAGACCGAACATCATCATCGGACCATATTGAGGATCAGTAGCGATACCACAAACCATTTCTCGGTTGCCTTTAACCATTTCTTGAATAATTACACCTTCAAGTCCTTCAAGAAGTCCTTTTTCGGTCAATTTTTCAATAAGGTCACGATATTCTGCTCTTAATTGTTCTTCAGATTGAATGTTAATTCTTACACCGCCAACATCTGTTTTGTGAGAAGTTGTTTTTGAAGTCATTTTCATAACAACAGGGTATCCGATAGAGTTACCTAATTGAGCAACTTCTTCTTCATTTGTAGCAAGACCGTATTTGCAAGCACGGATGCCGTAAGCTTGAAGAACATCGATACTTTCAAGTGTTGTTAATTGGTCACGGCCTTCTGCGATAGACTTTTTGATGATTTGTTTAACTGTTTCTCTGTCAACATCGTAGCAAGGAATTTTGCCTTCGGGTTGTTCCATCCAAAGTCTTTGTTGGTTAAGTCTGTTGAAGCCGTCTGCTGCTTCTTCTGCATACATAAAGAACGGCATATTAACTTCCATATCAGAAAGTTTTGTAAAGAATTCATTCTTTGTCATAAATACACCGACAACAGGTTTTTGAGGATATTGAGCTTTAATTTCCATAACGGCTCTTGCAACATCAATATCTTTCAAGCCCAAGAATGGCAAATATATAACCATAATCATATCAACATTTTCATCTGCAATAACAGTTTCAAGTGTTTGTTTATAGTGTTCGATAGGAGCAGATGCAATCATATCGATAGGGTTTTTAACTGATGCTGCAGAAGGAAGGAAACTTCTGAGTTTTTCTTTAGTTGCATCAGAAATTTTAGCCATTTGCATACCATATTCGCAAACTGCGTCTGTTGCCATGATTCCGGGACCACCTGAGTTTGTGATAATAGCAACTCTATCGCCTTTCGGAATAGGACAATTTGCAAATACTTTAGCGGTAGCAAAAAGGTTCTTCAAAGAATATTCTCTGATTACACCCGATTGTTGAAGAAGTGCATTTGCAGCCTTATCAGCACCAGCCAAAGAACCTGTGTGAGAAGATGCTGCGCTTGCGCCTGCTGCGCTTCTACCTGCTTTAAGAGCCAAAATCGGTTTCTTTTTGGTAATTCTTGAAGCTAACTTACGGAAGTTTGCAGGATTTTGAATTGATTCCATATAAAGAAGTATTTGTTCAACATCTTTGTCATCTTCCCAGTATTCAATAGCAGTTTCTGCGTTAACATCAGCCTGGTTACCGATAGAGATGAACTGTGCAAAACCGAGATTAAGGTCTTTAAGAATATTCAAGATACCGCCGCCCAATGCACCTGACTGAGAAACAAAACCGATGTTTCCTCTTTCAGGAAGACTTTCAGCAAAACATCCGTCCATTCTAATAGCAGGGTCAGTATTTACAACGCCCAAGCAATTAGGTCCGACACATCTCATACCATAAGCTCTTACTTTTTCCAACAATGCTTTTTCTGCTGCAGCACCTTCTGCACCTGTTTCTTTAAAGCCTGCTGTAATTATACAAAGACCCTTGATGCCTTTTTCATTACATTGATCAATAGTATCGAGAACGAATTTTGCGTTAACTACGATAATTGCCAAATCAACATCTCCGGGAATTTCAAGAACGTTTGTATAAGCTTGCAAGCCTTCAATTATACCGCCTTTGGGGTTAACAGGATAAATTTTGCCTGCAAATTTGTACTCTTGGAGTCTTTTCATGATGTCTGAGCCGATAGTGTGTTCTTTTGTAGAAGCACCAATTACGGCGATGGATTTTGGTTTCATAATGGAATCTAATTCTTTTACCATAATTTTCCTCTTTCTTTATAAAATGAAAGCCCGAACATACATTTCGAGCCTAACTGTAACCTTCGTTTAAATATTCGCGCACTCTGTAAATTGCGCCCAAGTCCTGTGCGATTTGTCCGCACATTTCAACATTGACTTTTGCACCTTCAAATCCGTCTACGACGGTTGCATAAGTTTTGAAGCCGTATTGTACAGACTTTTTAATAAAATCTTTCATTCCTTCATACGCAACGCCAGCATCATAAGAGCATTGGGTAATTTGTTTGTAAAGCTGTGCATTTTCGGCATTAAGGCTGACGGAAAATATGTCGACAAGCCCAACTAACTCAGGCAGCACATCTCTTTTATGAATAAGATTTGCATGCCCGTTGGTGTTTACTCTTATTTTGACATTCGGATAATTTTCTTTTATGAATTTGGCAACTTTTTTAAGACTTTCAAGTTCAAGCATCGGTTCGCCATAACCGCAAAAAACAACTTCCGAACCGATTTTATCTGACAATTCTTTTATGTATTTTATAACTTCATCGGCATCGGCTCTGAGATTATCGAGGTGCATATCAACACCTTCAACGGTCGCATTAAGGTCACGAATACAAAATACACATTTGCATGTGCATAAGTTCGTGAGGTTGATATACATTTTTCCGCTTACAAAATATACGAGATTTTGTTTTTCTGCCGTTGTCATAATTCCCACCTTATGCCAACATTTTCGCACAAACATGGGAAAAAATACAACATAAAATATCGTTAATTTTTTTTAAAAGTTATTATTTTGACAAAC
>JAILCC010000015.1 GCA_024680555.1 bacterium | reverse complement strand
CAGGTAAGTTACATGTTGAGTTGTTTGTCGGACATTTATGTCCTTTCGGGCAAGCTTGTTGTGATGTTGCCGCAGATGTTACATGTTTAAATGTCTTATCAGGATTTTGTACCGCCGGATATTTTCCTGCCGCTACGTTTTTACAAGAGGTTTGTCCTGTTAAGTCTTGATATTTATTACATTCACAGTTTTTGCAAGCCAAGTTTCCGAGAGTATTATCATATGTACCTGCGCTACACTTAGAACATGTACTTTCGCTTTGAAGTTTTTTATCTGAAGTCAATTTTGTACCATAGTAGCCTTCTTCGCACAAACATTGACTTAGTGCAGATGACATTGTTGCTTCCGTTCTTGAATTTGAAGGACAACTATATATTTTATTATCCAATTCTCCGGAATAGTGTGTTTTATCATTAATAGGTCTACATTTTACACTACCGTCAAGAGTCAACAATGTGCCTTTTGTATCTGTATAATACCCTGCATTACACAAGCATTGAGTAATAGAAACAGAGCGTTTTTCTTTTGTTGATGAATTAACACAAGCATTCAAATGGTTGTCCAATATCGGTGACCATTGACCTATTACGGCTTCTTTACATCTGTACACACCTGCAATGTCTTGCAATGTTCCTGCAGCATCTACGCCCCAACCTTCATCGCACAAACATTGTTGTATCTTTTCTGAAGTTGTACCCTCTGTTGAAGAGTGGTCAGGACAAGAATATACCTTATTGTCCAAATCACCGGAATAGTTTCCTATGCCTACTTCATCGCATCTATATGTACCTTTTTTATCTTGTAGTGTTCCTGTGGCATTTGTACCGTAGCCTTTATCGCAAAGACATTGTTCTATCTTTTCAGACATTGTTTGTTTTGTCTTTGAATGAGAAGGACAGCTATAGAGTTTGTTATCCAATGCTCCGGAATAGTGTGTTTTATCGTTGATTGCTTTACATCTGTATTTACCTGCTTCATCTTGAAGTGTTCCTGCTGCATTAACCGCATATCCTGCATTACACAAACATTGTTCTATCTTTTCTGAATTTGTTTTTTCTGTTGTTGAATTAGGAGGACATTTGAATATTGTATTATCTCCGTCTGGTGAATATGTTCCTATCGGTGCGGGACTACAGAAGTTTGCTCCGTTGAGGTCACTTCCTGCTTCATCTACACCCCAGCCTCCATCACATTTACATTGCGCTATTGATGTTGCTCCGGTAACTCCTGCCGGTAATGATGAATGTTCAGGACATTTTAAGCACTCTGTTTGTCCTGTTTGCGGTTGGTATGTATCTTTCTCACACGGTGTACATTCATTTGTCTTTCCTGCTTCTGCTTTATATGTTCCTGCAGGGCATGCTACGCATGTCGGTTCTCCTTTTACTATCTGTATTATTGTTCCTGCAGGACATACTGAACATCCTGTTGAGCCGGATTTTGCATATTGTCCTTTTTCTATATCACATGGTTTACAAGATGATTTATCTGTTTGTCCTTCCTGGTCGTTATATGTTCCTTCGGGACATTTTGTACACTCAGATACATCTCCTCGTCCTTCTTGGTCGTTATATGTTCCTGCAGGACATTTTGTATCTTCTCCTGAGCCTGCTGGGCAATATGAACCTTTCGGACATATTTTATGATCCACTGAACCTGCGGGGCAATATGAACCTTTTGGACATGGTTCTTTATCTTTCAATCCGCCTTTTTCATATTTATCTTTTTTAGCTTTATCGGGGAATATGTCGTCGTGGTATTTCTTTTCAATTTTATCCGGAGAATAATTAGGGCAATAATATCCCGCAGGGCATTCTTTTGATTCTGTCATTCCGTCGTTCGGGCAATAGAAGCCTTTCTTCGGTGCTACATCTTCAAAGTCTTCGCCTTTTTTAACCAATGTATGTCCGCACAATAATTGTCTGCCGTCAAGTGCGTATGCTCCGGCTGTTACTTGTGTTTGACATTCCGGTGAATCTTCATCAAGTTTATATCCTGCGCTTGCAATAAATGTTGTCGGACATTTACATATTGCATTTTGTGATGTTTTTACTTTCGGTGCGGGGCAGCATGTATTTATTTCGGCATCGTATGTTCCCATTGCCGTTCCTATTGTACTTGTTACTATTGTTCCTGTTTTTCCGCTTCCGCATGCTATTGTACTTTTTACTTTTACGAATATTGTTTTTTCATCGGTTGGGGATGTAATACATTTTGTTGTATCTTTTATACAGAAGTTTCCTATTTTTTCTCCTGTCGGTTTTCCGTCTTCTCCGATTACATCAACATCTTCCACATAATTGTACTTATCCCAGCCGTCATACAGAGAGTCTACACTTTCTACCCCTGTTGCCGTTAATATATATTGCTCATCAAGGACTTCATTTTTACCTTTTACCTCTACCTCTGCTCTTACTACTGCGATTAAGGAGTCATTGTTATTTCTTTCGTATGTTACATCACCTGCGCTTTCGCCTGCTCTGTCGTCTATATATTTCACTTTCAGAGTAACACCGTTATTCAGTGTCATTTCTGTATATCCGCTATAGTCTTTATCTATTCCGCCATTTTCGTCTTTTATATTTACGGTTGCATTTTCATCATACGTTCCTACTCTTTGTGTATTCATGTAGTTTCCCAAAGAGTCTTCCAATGCTTTTTGGCTCGTTACTGTTTGCAATGCTCCGAGTCCTGTTTCGTTGGATTTGCTTATCGCTTTTCCCCACGATTTTATTGCGGAATCCACTTGCGCCAGTTTTGTTGACGCCACTTTGTAGTTGTTGTCACTCATGCTGTTTAACGACAGCATGGTTACACACAAGATACCAATCAATCCTAAAGCAATCACTACTTCAGAGAGGGTGAACGCTCTCATTCTTTCTGATAAATTCATATATTACTCCTTCATGCGCATTATATATATTTGTAGTCATATATCGACATAATTTTAAAAAACTTTAGGTCATGTTGGCATAAATTTTACAAAACGTTACATAATTTTACGAAACTTAAATATCATACAAATTCATCAAGAAATTTTCTATATAAATTATTATAATTAGAACAAAGGTATCATTAAGGAGATTTAAAATGGAAAATATTTGGCAAAAATACGCAAAAGTACTTGTAAATTACTCTACCGCAGTTAAAAAAGGGGACAAAGTAATAATAAGGGCGGAAGCTCAGGCACAACCGTTAGTTAAAGCTGTATACGAGGAGATTTTAAAACAGGGCGGACACCCGATTTTAAGAATATCTTTAGATGAAATAAATAACAGTTATTTTAAGTATGCGTCTGACGAAGAACTGGAATATGTTGATGACTCTGTAAAATACGAATACGAAAATGCGGATGCTCTAATCGCAATAAGTGCACCATATAACACAAAAGCGCTCTCTATGGTTCCGTCAGAAAAGCAGGCAAAACGCTCTAAGGCAACCAAACCTCTTTCGACTTTAATGTTGTCCAGAGCGGAAAAAGGAGAACTAAACTGGGTTATATGCAACTTTCCGACAAATTCAAGAGCGCAAGAAGGCAAAATGTCTCTGGAGGAGTATTCCGAATTTTTGCTAAGCACATGCTTTCTAAATGAACCCGATCCTGTTGGTAAATGGAAAGAAATGGATAAATTCCAATCAAGAATTGCTGATATCCTCACCACAAAAAGCAAAATTCGCTACGTTGGCGAAAAAACAGACATAACTTTCAGCACCGAAGGCAGAAAATGGATTAGCTGCTCGGGCAAAAACAATTTCCCTGACGGAGAAATCTTCACTTCTCCGGTGGAAAATAGCGCAAACGGAACAGTATTCTTCGACTTTCCCGCAATATACAGAGGAAACGAAGTCAATAATATAACCATAACCTTAAAAGACGGCAAAGTCGTAGAAGCACATGCCGAAAAGAACGAAGAATTTTTACAAAAAATGCTTAATCTCGACGAAGGCGCAAGCTACGTAGGCGAAATTGCAATAGGAACAAATCCGAACGTAACACATATCACAGGTGACATCCTTCTTGATGAAAAAATAGGCGGTTCTATTCACATAGCATTTGGGGCTTCTTATCCGGAAACCGGCGGCAAAAATGAATCAGGACTCCACTGGGATATAATCAAAAATATGAAAAACGGCGGCAAAATATACGCAGATGACGAACTGATATACGAAAACGGCAAATTTTTAATATAGGAAATTATAAGTGAAATTCAAAGTATTTTTATTGATACTTTTATCCATATTTTTCATCCAAGGGTACAAATACGAATACCACGTTGAACCCTTAAATGCCGCAGCCAACGCAGCAGACAGAAATAATCAGGGCGTTGCGTACATGGAAATGGGACATTTGAATCATGCCATAGCAGAATTCAGACTCGCTATAGCTCTTTCGCCAAATGCGCCATCTAGCGCAGCATATTATAACAATCTCGGTATTGCATTGTCCAAAATAGGCGCCATAGATGCGGCAAGACCGTGTTTTGAAAGAGCAATAGAACTTAACCCCGTTTTTCTTGAATATTATAATAATTTAATAAATGTATATGTACAAGACGGCAGTTTATATTCCAGAATATCTGATTATCAATCGCAAATAGCAAATGACGGAATGAATTCTCAAGCTTATTTCATGCTTGGTTTAATTTACAGAAAAACAGGTGAAAACGACAGAGCCGTCAACTGTCTGAAACGCTATATTGCTCTTGAAAAAGAAAATGTTTTATCAAGAGCGGCAAAGCAAATGATATTTGAAATAAAATCGGAAAAATAAACCTTTAGATTTAGAAAAATTTATATCTTTTGATGGATGCGCCGTTATACATAAAGCGTTATTCTTATTGTGTGTAGGGAGTAGGTATATAACTATGGACAAATTACGACTCGTATTATGCTCTGTATTTATTTTTATCGCTATAGTAATAAGCGGTTCAAAAGTTTATGCAAAAAACGGCATTATTAATAGCGTTGTTATTTCCGACAGCAAAAACTACGGATACGAAATCAAATTAAATACCGATAAAAAAGCTTTTTATAGCCAAAAAAATCTTTCTGATGACAAAATTATATTGGAAGTTAAGGGTTTAACAGTTTCCCAAAAAACTGAGACTATATACCAAAATGCTTCAAACCTTGAACATGTAATAATCAAACCCATTTTAAACGGCACTGTTATCGAAATCAGCGGAAAAAACGCCGCTAAAAGCAGCCTTGTATCGCCAAATGGAATTGCAAAAGCGCCGGCACACACACCGTTAAAAATCTTTTCAGCGATACTTATCGGAGCAGCCTTGTTGATGCTAAAAAGGCGTAAGCAAAACAAATTCAGCACAAAAATTTCTGTCGCTGATGAAGAAAATAAAATTTTAAAAGTTGCATTTGAAAGAAAAGGCGGACTCATTGCAAGAAGCACAGGTATAAAGAGAATGCCCATTCAACCTGCAAATGTCAGAAAAGTATCTTTTGAAGAAACTTCAACCATTAGAGAGCTTAACCTAAAGTAAAAATTAGAGAGAGTAATTTGTTAAAAGTTATGAGCCCGAAAGTTTTCGGGCTTTTTATTATAAAAATTTTTCTTCTACTTCACTCTTTCCTTTCTCATAATTTTTAATTTCATCCGGATTTAGTATTTCTAACAACTTTAAAAATTCTCCTGCATGCTCCTCTTCTTCGTGCGCCACATCGGATAATATCTTTTTAGCCACTTTATCTGTTACACTTTCGGCAAGTTGTTCATAGAACTGTATAGCCTCGTATTCGCTTGCAATAGAAAATCTGATTGCTCTTATGAGCTCTTTTTCGCTAATTTCTCTGTCGCATTTATTTCCGCAAAAAGGATTACTAAATTGGGGCATGGTTTTTCCTCATAAAAATCTGTTCATCATAAAAATAATCTGAATTTTGTTAAAAAAAATCAGCCACCTGAGGAATTTAACAAAAAAACCAAAAGTGTAAAAATCAATAATAGCAATGATTTTAGGTGACAAAAAACAGAGTTTATAATTATAGCAATATTTTTTTAAAAAACACTTGCATTTTTTTATCACTACTGCTATAATACTCTGTTAAGAAGAAGAAATGTTAAAAAAGTTTAAGCGATTCCCGAGGGGTTTCGCAGGTAGGTGAAAAAATGAAGACACAAGCAATTAGTATGCAAACTGCATCCAACAGCGCTTATTACACGAGAAATAATGGCAGAAACACGAACTTTAACGGCGGAACAACTTTCGTTGCGGTTCCTGTTTATCCCAGAGAAGATTCGTTTGGTACATGGGCTGCTAAGAATGTCATCACAGGCGCTGCGTTTAGTGCTATTTGGGACATCGGAACAAACGTTGTCGCTAAATTCAGCAAGAACGTAGAACAAATTCCGATAAAACAAATGTTTAAAAATGCCCCAAAAGTTGCAGGCATATTCCTATTGATGGGTGGTATTTTCAGATTAGTAAACAACGCTATTGACAGAAACTAACACATTCGTACATTCAATATAAGGAATCTTATCATGATTGATGCAATTGGACCGGTCTATTCTTCAATTCATGGTGGCAGAGGGCAAAACTTAACAGACTCACAAACTTTTGACCGTTCGGTCAAAGGTCTGGGGGACAGTTTTACATTTTCCAAAACAGCCTCAAAATACAGCAGAGATTGGGGCGGATTATTGTTTGTATCCGGCGGAATTGGGGCGATAAGCTTTATCGCAGACACACTTGCCAACGCAAGCAACCTATCCGGCTCTAACTTTGACACAATGGCTAAAATAGCCAAAAATGCAGGCATTTGGGCAATTGCAGGAGGAATTCTCTTCTGCGGTTTTAAATTTGTTGAACGACTTTGCCTGGGAAGCAAATAGGCTTTAACTAAAAGCCGTTAAATAATGGGAACAAATTCAGCGTACCGTCAGGGTTACGCCACTTAAACCAACCTACTTTTTGCTCGTTATCATAATCTACAACTTTTAATAATGCCCAATTACCTTTTATAAGCTGCAACCTTATGTATTTGGGATAAATGAACGTATAGCTGACTTCAGCATCTTCTTCCGGCGCAAGATGCAAAACCCTGTCATCTTTGTTTATATCCGCAAAGATATAAAGCCCCCTCGTTTTGCCGTATTTATAGAAAAGCTGCCGCCAATAAAACACTTTATTATCAGGAGCATTTTTAATCCAACCGGACAAGCCTTTTGCTGTATCATAAACAATCTTTGTATATTCCGTTCCCAATTCATCGAGAGCAATAAAACCGGACAAAGCATTCTCAGGCAAAAACACCCCAAATACGTTTTTAGGAATAGTTTCTTCGCCGTTGATTTTAACTTTTTCTGTATCCCAGGACAATTTTGCAACAACGTTGGATTTGTCATCAGGCTCGGCATATACCGTTGCCTTTCCATCTCCAAAATAAATTCCGATACCGTAATCAGTTATGGAGCTTTTGTATTTCGGAAGAAATTCTGCACAAAAAGCCGGCAGTGTAAGTACAATCGCAAATATCAAAGCTGCTAATATCTTCTTCATAGTACAACCACCTTGTTTCTGCCTGTCTTCTTCGCTTCATACAATGCTTTATCAACTTTTACATACAATTTTTTGACATCCATTTCAGGCAATAATTCAGCAAGTCCAACGCTCGTAGTTATATTCAATTCTTTTACGTCGTTGCTGAATTTTGAAATATCAAACGGCGTGTTTTGTATTCTCTCACGAAGCCGATTTGCAACAGAAGTCGCCTCTTGCATTGTTGTAGATGGAAGTATAATAAAGAATTCTTCACCGCCGTATCTGGATGGGAAATCATACTCCCTAACTTCGTCTTTTATGATAGAAGCAAAAGATTTGAGAACAATATCACCCACATAGTGCCCATATGTATCGTTTATTTTTTTGAAAAAATCTATATCCAACATCATTACGCACAAAGGCAGACTTTTTCTTTTTGCCACCGCCACCTCCTGTGCAATTCTTAAATCCAGTGAGCGTCTGTTATTTAGCCCGGTAAGAGCATCTTGTGTTGCGTATTTTTCAATTTCCGCATAAACTCCGGCTTTATCGAGCGTTGTAGCGGTTTGAACGGACAATTGCAACAAGAAATCAATATCTTCCTGCAATATTTTTCTGCTCTTGCCGTCGATAATAATTGCGCCCTGAAGAGCATTTTCAAAATATATCGGGAATAAAACCGCAGTGTAGTCATCTTTTACCATAACTTTATTTTTAGTGGAAATATGCTCTATCATTGGTTGTATCCGTTTTTTATCATATCTTAAAGGCCATGCTATTTCAAATTTTCCTGCATCATTTTTCATAAAGATATATGCGAAATAATCTTTTGCAAAATTATCAAGAATTTCACCGATTACTGGAATTAAAAAAGAATATTCATACTGAGTTTCAAGAATTTTTGCAATATTTTTTTGTGCCTTGTAAAAATCAGCTATTTTGGTAATTTTGTTGGTCAAAATTTTATTGAGAACCATTGCGGAGATTGCTGCTGCAGCAATAAAAAATGATTTTACCGAAGCATTATCAACAGACTTAGAACCTTTTTTATAAAGTTCAATAAAACCTATGCACTTATAATTTTGAACTAAAGGAAAATAAAAAATATTCTCATCTTTTTTCAAATTTACTTCATTATCAACGTGAAAATCATCATCAATAATATAAGTTTTATCATTAAGGATAAAATTCGGGCGGAGAGTAAAGCCCAATTTTTCAAAAACAGCTTTATATTTTTTTTCTGTTTTATCTTCAAATATCCTTGATGTATCAGCAAAATCATGAAAAGAATTTTGGCGCTCATCAAAATAAATCACGTTAATTTCGTCAATGCCGTAAAATTTATTGAAAACTCTTTTTAACCCATTTGCAATTTCTGCGGAAAGGGTATTGCAAGAAAGAGTTTGACTGATTTCCCATATAAAATCTTTGTTAGAAGTTTCGTTCACAAAACACCTCATCATATAATAGAGATTTTAACCTATTTCTCTCTTATTTTCAACTTTCTACCCTACTAAAATCAGCTTGTATGATTATTTGTTTTCTGTTATTATTACGAAAAAAGAGGGGCAAAGGTTCTTATGAATATTCAGCAAAAATACAAGATTTTATCTTACTCTGAATCAGAAACAAAAATGAAAAAAATTATGGGTAATTTTACGTTGGAAGCCGTTGAAAACGGAGAGATTTTCAATGCAAAAATGTGGGAAGAAGAATTGGCAAACTACGAAAAAAGATTTTTTAAACCCAATAATATTATTTTTGTTGAAGAAGGCACATATTCCGAACAGTACAAAAATCTCATAATAAAAAAGATGTCCCTTGTTGAAGAATCTTTAGCAGGTTTAACGGAAGAACAAAGAGAACTTGCATACCAAGAGCTTCTCGGAGTAGCGGCTGATTTAAAAGATGAAAAATTGAGAAATGCAATAATTGCAAAACTTGAAGAAAATGAAGAACTTTTAAAAATCTCTCCTGCCGCAAAAAATAACCACCACAATTATGTCGGCGGTTTATTGGTTCATACGCTTGAATGCATAAAAATAGCAAAAAGCATTTTCCCTGCCGTATTTCAAAAAATAAATCAAGACTTGATTTTAGCGGCATGTATAATGCACGATTTCGGCAAAATTTTTGAATACAAAATTGATATAGAGTCAGGCTTTGTTGAAGTAAATGACGACTTTATAAAAACCTGGGTAAGCCACACTCTATACAGCTTTTCTTGGGCAAATCAAAACGGATTTGTTGAACTTGCAAGAATTATCGCTGCACACCACGGAAGAAAAGATTGGGGCGCAATTATCGACCTTGACGAAAAAAATATCGAACCCAACCTGTATCTTATGCACCACATTGACGACCTTTCGGCAAAATTCGGCGCAATAAGAGCAGAAATGCTCCGTTACGAAACATCTTTGACGGTATAAATTATTTTGCAAAATATTTTAATATTGCCTTAACTATGCGCTTTGATGCCAAACCATCGCCATACGGATTTACTGCCGTAGCCATTTTATCGTATTCTTCTTTTGAATTAAGTAAAGCGGAAACCGTTGATACAATTCTTTCTTTATCTGTTCCGACAAGCTTTACCGTTCCGAATTCTAACGCTTCCGGACGTTCTGTTTCATCACGCAAAACCAAAACAGGCTTAGCCAAAGCAGGTGCTTCTTCCTGAATGCCGCCGGAATCTGTCAAAATAACGTCCGCTTTTTTCATCAAAGTTGCAAAAGGCGCATATTCCATTGGCTCCGTGAGAATTATTCTCTCGTGATTTTCAAGTTTTTCAAATACTGTCTTTCTCACGTTAGGATTCAAATGAACAGGATAAATTACCTGAATATCCTTATGCGTTTTTACGAGTTCTAAGATTGCATCACATATTTCCTCAAGCGGCTTGCCGAGATTTTCTCTGCGGTGCGACGTGAGCAATATTGTTCTCAAATCGGGATTTAACTTAAGGTTATCTAAATTTGTTTCATGATTTTTTACCGTATACAAAAGTGCGTCTATAACTGTATTTCCTGTCTGAAAAATATTTTTTTCTTCCTTTATTCCGCTGTTTAAAAGATTTTGGACAGATGTTCTAGTTGGCGCAAAATACAACGTCGATACCGCATCCGCAACAACCCTGTTTAATTCTTCGGGAAAAGGATAATACTTATTAAATGTGCGCAGACCTGCTTCTACGTGACCTACGGGGATTTTTGCATAAAAAGCGCTGAGCGCAGCAGCAAAAGCCGTTGTTGTATCACCGTGAACCAATACAATATCAGGCTGTGCCTGTTCCAAAACATCTTTCATTTTTAAAAGAATATCGGATGTCAAAGACCACAAATTTTGATTTTCTTTCATAATGTTTAAGTCATAGTCCGGTTTAATTTTGAATAACTCAAGCACTTGATCGAGCATTTCTCTGTGCTGCGCCGTTGTACAAACAATAGATTTAATATTCATATCATTTTCAAGCTCTTGCACAACAGGCGCCATTTTTATTGCTTCCGGTCTTGTACCGAATACCGACATGACTTTGATTTGTTCCAAAATTTTTCTCCTAAAAAATTTTTTATAAGTATAGTTTAGCATGAAAAAATCACCTATGAATTGTATGTAAAAGAAATTAAAAATATTGTAAAATTGCACTATGGACAAATCGTACTCACCAAAAACAGATGAAATATTAAAAGTTGTCGGGCTTGAATTGATGTTCTGCACACCCGAAAAATGCTCGTGCAACGACGGAATTACCGCCATAGAACTCGCACGCAGATTATCCCTGCCAACAGAAACCGTCAAAAAAAAATTAAAGATATTATTTGAGAAAAAAATCATCCGTGTAACAGGCATAAATCCTAAGTATTGGAAATTTGATGAATATCAATTTCAAAAAATGGATGAAAATGATGAAGTATATCAGTCATTATGTAACTTTGAAAATGTCGATTTTGCTAAGTATTTTGAATATTAGCAAAGTGTGATATTATAAAATAGTAAGTCGGATTTGTAATTCGGCAGGTACAAGGCTGGTATAATAAATGAAAAAAGTCATCCTTAAAGAAGTTATAGAAGAAGAAAGAGATATAAAATACGAAATTTTTCGGGCAGTAAAAACCTTTTGTCTGATAATGATATTTTTTTCAATAGGTTTTTTGCTGAAAAAAAATTACTCCGATATGATAAAAAATGCCGGCAATATGCGTTTTTATCCATCCTCAACGGTTTTTTATCTTGACGGTATAGAAGAAAAGAAAACAGAACAAGAATTCCCTTTCTTAAAAAATTCTTCTTTAATAAGCTACGGACTGGTTAAAGACTCTCACGGAGAGGACAAATTTTTGATTGCCGCATATACTCCGGATGCGGAAAACACGCACATAATTCCGAAAAAAGGCTACTCTTTTATCACTTTGAATAAATACACCTTTATCTCCGACAGTGAAGATGAGTTGTTGGAATTAAAGAAGCGTCTTGAAACGCATAATTTTGTCTTTTTGAAGAACAAAAATATAAGAAAAGCGCTGAAAACTCTCGATGGAAACAGGTCTAAAACCATTATCATATCCGATGTAAGCTATACCGGTATCGAAATAAACAAAGATGCCAGAAAAGCATTAAATAAAATTTTGGATAAGATAATTATTCAAACCTTTGAAAATGACAAAGAAATAAAATTTTTAGGTGACGTTTCATTTGAAAATAAATTTGCCGATGCGGCTTTGAATTTAAATAATTTAAGAGAAAAATTTGCCAGAAAAAGCATAAAGATAGAGAAATTTAATGAAAAAAATCTTGCACTTATCGTCGGAGTAAAAGATTTTGATTTGTGGTCAACAACAGTCGTAAAAATGGTAAAATCACTACCGGATAACCAATACAACGCTACACTATCTCTTATTCAAGACGTATTTAATTTTGATATAGAAGAAGATATCGTAAAACAATTAAACGGAAGCGCCGTTTTATATTTGTATTCGGATAAAAAAATAATGCACCCCATGCTGCTTTTAGAAACAAAAAAAGACTTAGCGGCACAGGGCAAAAAATATCTTGATTATCTGCAATTAACAAACAGTTCAAAGCTTTCCGAAAAACAATTGAATGACAAAACCTTTAATGTTTTATCAAGCGGTTTTTACCCCCACAATTTGAGTTTTGGCTCTATTGATAACAATATGTTCATTTTGGGACATCAAAATATTATTGAAAAATACCTTGAAGCAAACAACATCACATTTGATGAAGAAAATTGCGATATTTATTTTTACTCCGACATAAAAAAACTCTATCAACAACCCAAAAAGAACAAGAAGAAAAGCTTTTGGGAAAAGTATAAAAATATTGAAGTCAAAGTATTTATGTCTCCGAATGTAAATTTTGAAGGGAAAATGGTTAAGTAAAACAGTATGTTAAATGAGCTTTCAAAATCTTTATCAGTTGAATTGGATGAATTTAATAAAGGTCTGAAAAACTCGTTAGTACCCTCTGTTAAAGAATATAATAATGTCCTTGAATATATATATACGACAAAAGGCAAACAAATTCGCCCCATAATCGGAATTTTGGCAGCAAAAATGCTTGGAGAATTTTCAAAAGAACAAAATACATTTTTGCAGGCAATAGAACTTATACATAATGCAACACTATTTCATGATGACATTATTGATGAAGCAGACACCCGCCGCAGCTATCCGTCTTTAAACAAAGAGTTTTCAAACTCTGTTGCGGTTCTGTCGGGAGATTATTTTTTGGCTTGTGCGATAAAAAACATCTGTTCAATTAAAAAACCTCAAGTTACCTCTTTGTTTGCTGATTATATGAAAGAAATTTGCGAGGGCGAAATAGAGCAAAACTTATCACTAAATACCATTCCAACAATAGAAAAATATCTCGACAAAACCGGACGAAAAACGGCTCTGTTATTTTCATTGACGCTGCATGGTATCGGCATATTATCCGAAAAGAATGAACTTTCATCTCTATTAAAATCTTTCGGAAAAAATTTGGGAATGGTTTATCAGCTGCAAGATGATATCAAAAACTTTTCCGATTTTGATGGAAAACCTGTTTTAAATGACCTGAAAAGCGGCATAATTACGCTGCCTATTATCTTTTTGTATGAAGAAAACAAGGAAATTAAAAACCTTGTTTCTAATCACAAATACGAAGAAATTCTTTCGTTGCTAAACAAATCAGATGCCCCAAAAAAATCCAAACAACAGGTAAAGAACTTTACCGATAAGGCAATAGCCAACGCTAAAGATTTTCCGGAAAACAATTATAAAATGCTACTGTTAAAATTACTTGCGGAACTTGGAAATTAGAGAAACAACAAACAAAACTACGCTTAGGCATAAAATTGTTACAAGGTAAGCTCTAATAGCTCCAGCTATGTATGCGGCAACCATTCCAGATGCAACAGAAACAGCTACAAGCGTTACAACCGTCTTGTTATGAGAAAAGCCTGCTTTTAAAAGTTTGTGATGCAAATGCTCTGCATCGGGACTAAACGGACTTTTCCCTTTCAATAATCTTCTTGTTGTAGCAAAACATATATCAAATATGGGAACAACAAGTATAAATAAAGGCAAGAAAATCGTAAATGCAACCGATTTCATAACACTGACAATTGATAGTGTAGCCAGCAAAAAGCCAACAAACAACGAACCCGAATCACCCATAAAGATTTTTGCGGGGTTATAATTAAATACCAAAAAGCCTACAATTGCACCCGCCAAAATAAAACACAAAAGAGTACAGGTATCTTGAGGCGGCTGCAAGCATAATGCGATAATACCGATAGTCATTGCACAGGTAGAACCTAGCGTCCCTGCCAACCCATCTACGCCGTCTATAAAATTGAATGCATTAGATAATCCTACCACCCACAATATCGTAATCGGCAAGCTCAATAATGGCCAAAAATACCAATGGATGCCGACAAATGGGATATACACATAACTTATTTGCACCCCCAACAAAAAGGTTATAAGTGCCGCACCTATTTGAACAAAGAACTTAAATTTTGCGCTAAGCCCGTAGGTATCATCCACCATTCCGAGAATAAACATAATCGTTCCGCCAACAAGAATTGCACTTATACTGTTGCCGAAAGGATACGTTCCCTGCAACAGTACAACCGTAATCAAGGCAAAAACCGTTCCAAGCCAAATAGCAATTCCGCCAAGTCTTGGTATCGGCTTTTTATGAACCTTTCTTTCATTAGGCAAATCATAGTATCCCTCTTTAAGGCACATTTTTCTAACTAGCGGCACAACCAAAATGCTGAAGAAAAATGCAGCTATAAAACCTATTATTGGGATTGTTATAAGATTTTTTATCATTGTTCAACCTTACTTATACAGTGGGTGCTTTTGGCACAATTCTAGCGCCATTTGAGCAGATTTTGCCATAATTTCGGCATCATCAGAATGTTTTACAACATTGGCAATAATTTTTCCGACAATCTTCATATCGTCTTCTTTAAAGCCTCGTGTTGTAGTTGCTGCCGTGCCTAATCTTACACCGCTTGTTACAAACGGAGATTGCGGATCATTAGGAACGGTATTTTTGTTTGCGGTAATATGCACTTCTTCTAAAAGATTTGCTATATCTTTTCCTGTTCGACCTATTTTTCTTAAATCCAAGGTCATCAGGTGGTTATCAGTACCGCCGCTGACAACATCAAGTCCGTTATCAATAAGCGTTTGAGCCAAAACTTTTGAGTTTTTTACAACCTGAGCGCAATACTCTTTGTATTCGGGAGCCATAGCTTCTTTAAAAGCAATCGCCTTTGCCGCAATAATATGCTCTAAAGGTCCGCCTTGAGTTCCGGGGAATACAGCTTTGTCGATACCGAGAGCATGTTCTTCATCACACATAATGACACCACCACGAGGACCTCTCAATGTTTTGTGGGTTGTTGTGGTTACAAAGTGAGCATAACCTGCCGGAGAAGGATGAAGTCCTGTTGCTACCAGACCTGCAATATGTGCAATATCAGCCAAAAGATATGCCCCAACCTTATCCGCAATTTCTCTAAATCTCTTAAAATCAATAATTCTCGGATAGTTGCTTGCACCTGCAATAATCAATTTAGGTTTATTTTCTACAGCAAGTTTTTCGACTTCGTCATAATCAATGTAACCGTTTTCATCAACACCATAGCTTACAACATCAAAATAAAGTCCCGAAAAGTTTACCGGTGAACCGTGAGAGAGGTGTCCGCCATTTGATAAATCCATACTTAAAACTTTGTCACGGGGTTTTAGAGCATATAAAAATACTGCCATATTGGCTTGTGCGCCGGAATGAGGTTGAACATTTGCATGCGCCATACCAAAAAGTTTGCAAACTCTTTCTTGCGCAATTTTTTCTATTTTATCAATAACTTCACAACCGTTATAATAGCGCTTTTCAGGTTTTCCTTCCGCATACTTATTTGTCAAAACCGTACCTGCCGCCGCCATAATTGCTTCAGAGGTGAAATTTTCACTCGCAATAAGTTCTATTGTATTTTGTTGACGATGAAGTTCCTGTTCAATCAAATCAGCAACTTCAGGGTCTTCTCTTCTTATTACATCTAATTCCATAATTCACTCCACCTAAATATTCTCCCTTTTATTTTCACAAAAAAATAGCAAAAGGGCAAATTTATGAAGTTGAAAGCGGAGGGTAAAAAAGAATAAAATGTGTGCATTAATTTTTTATGCACAAAACAGGATGTGATTCATCACAGGCTGCTATCCTTGAAGGATTACCTGAGCCGGCAAGGCTGCTTTCATATATTGCACAAAATTGTTGTCCCATCATTTCGGAACCACCTTGTGCCCACACATTCCACGATATAGAATCAAGTGTATTTAAAAAGTTTGATTCATTTTCTAATAAGGAAATTTGTCCGGCTTTATATTTTTCGTACTGAGAATATATTTCATTAATATCACTGCTTTCTGCAATATGAGCATTTTTTTCGGAACAATACACCATTGCCCCGGATTTTGTCATATTTGTTGATGATATTGTATTTTCATAAATTTCAAAAGATACTCCCAAAAAACTTTTCTTTTCAACACTTAAATCTCCCATAATATCTTTACCGAGAATATTAGGGCTTTTGGTATTATTTATATCAATAATGTATTTAAAAACGGTTCCGAATGTTGAAAAATCAGATACATTTCCATCTTGAGGAGCAGAAATTCTTCCAAATTCATTATCGGTTGTATCAATGATATCGGCATCGGGATTGTATTTTATCAGCATTGATGTTCCGTCAGAAAAAATTACACCAATAATTTTAGCAGCATCGTCTATTTCGGAAAGAGCATTATTTTTTGATATTGTTTGTCCGTCCTTTGTTGTTTGGGTAATTATTGTTTCAGAAAAACAATTTTGAAGATTATCAGCACTACAAGTTTTGCTAATTTGAAAATGATTTTTCATTTTTTCAACAAATTCAGCTGTTGACGCATATTGGGATTCTAAATCTCCACTAAGTCTCATTTTAGCAAAACCGTCCAACAACTTAGTTCCCGCTACTTTTCTTTGTTTCTGTATGGTATAATCGCCTATTTGCTACATTAAAGCAGGTATTGTCAATGCCGCAACAACACCTATTACCATAAGAGTTATAAGGGTTTCAGCAAGGGTAAAGGCTGATTTACGTTTATCGTCCCACTTCATCCCAAACATGTTTCGAAATCTATTTTTAAACACTGAACCAAGTTCTTGGTGACATGTACTATTAGTTAGTCTAATCTTCTTCATCACACTTTCTCCTTTTATGGGACGTTATGTAAAATAGGGAAACCTTATTCGTTTTCGTCGGTAATGTCAACGCCTTCGGGTTCTTCATCCGATTCCTGATTTTTCTTATCAATTTGGTTAAATTCGTTGATAATTTTTTCCGCAATATCCTTGGTAATACGACGCTGCATATCGGGAGGACAGCTTTCCAACATTTGAATTGCAGTTCTCAAAGTATTGTCCGCATCGTACCAACGAGCATTCCCCTTGTCTATATGTCCATCTTGAACCGCCATCATAATGTCGTTAATAGATTGAAACTGGTCAGTATCAATATGGTGCTCGATAATGACTTTAATCAAGTTTATCGCCATTTTAATTTGAAAATCGTCATCAGAATTTTTAAGCACCCTCATCATTTTTGACAGTAACGGATCTCTGTCATACCAGCGTCTTACTTCATTACTCATCTTTACTCTCCTATATTAACTATTCTTGTATGTAATTCCTTTATTTGCCCTCGGATAATTCCAGTCTATTGCATTGTGCGGGCAGCATACTCTGCAAGCACCGCATTCTAAACAGTTTTCAAATGTAACTTGCAATTTTTGTTCTTTTTCATCCCACTCATAAACTTTTGCGGGACAAATCTTTTCGCAAACACGATTTTTGCAAGCTTTGCACAATTCCATATTCGGTATCAAATGCGAAACCGTATCCGGCTTATATTTTACTTTTGCAAGAAGGTCGTCTATATTTATCATAAAATCGCCTCCAATGCTAATTTAGCAATCTTTATTCCGTCAACGGAAAGTTTGAGTATATTTCTTTCTTTCAAAGTCTGCAAAATATAGCTTCTGTACTTTTGCCTTTTGGGAATTGAGTCCGTAGAAGTAAACGCAGCAAAAAACTCATTTATTTTTTCGGGATAAAAGCCCAAAAATGCATCCGAATTGTTCTCTATTGAACTTATAACATTTTTGTACGCTTTCATATCCTTGATAATAAAACTTTCATTTAAACGCTTTTCATAAGAAGAAAGCTCTTTGGCGGAGAAATCATTTTTCTTAATTGCATCCAGTGCGCTGAGTGCGGCATACTTTCCGCTAATCATAGCAAGATTTGAACCTTCCCAATGGATATTATTTACAAGTGATGCTGCATCACCCGCAATCACAAGACCGTCAAAGTAAAGCTGAGGTATCGCATTGTACCCGCCTTCGGGAATGAGGTGAGCGGAATATTCTTTTACTTCTGCTCCCTTTAATAAAGGCTTCAAGCAAGGATGCTCTTTTAATTCTTCCAAATAAACATAGGGCGCTTTTTCACCCTCATTCAAGTCAGATAAAGTTATCCCTACTCCTATACTTATTGTATCAATGTTTGTATATAAAAAGCCCAAACCCGTAATACCCAACATGGGACCACCCATTATTGTATAAACTGCGCCGTTATTTTCATCAAGATTAAATCTGTCTTCAATTTTTTCTTTTGAAAGACTCAATGTCTGCTTGACGGATAATGCCGCATTTTTAGGCTCCATTGGTTTTCTCAGACCGCATTTTTTTGCCAAAAGCGAATTTACCCCATCCGCAAGAATAGTAATTTTTGCCCTATATTCCTCGTTTTCGGTTTTTATTCCGACAAATTTTCCGTCCTCTTTTATCAAGTCAGTTACAACAGTAGAGGGAACAATATACGCACCCGCTTCTTCCGCTTTTTTAGCGCACCATCTGTCCCATTTGGGACGGAAAACGCTATAAGCATGATATCCGTTTTCAATTCCTTCATCATAAGAAAAAACAGTACCGTCATTTTTTCCCAAAAGAGCGTAATTGTGCTTTGCGATACCTCTTTCAAGTGGTGCTTCCCGAACAAAATCAGGATAAACTTCAAGCGTCGGAGTAGTATAAATTGCACCTCCAAACATATTTTTGCTTCCACAAAAGTCACCACGTTCAACGAGCACCGTTTTTACTCCGCCTTTTGCAGCAGTAAGAGCCGCAGCCATTCCTGCCGCACCTCCGCCAACAATAATTATATCGGCATCAAATTCTTTCACGATTTCCCTCTTTAAATATTCACATTGCCTATTATACTATATGACGCAGCCATAAGCAAACTATTATTAGAGCTATTTTAAAAGGTAGTTTTTTTACATCATAACTACATTGAGTAGTCATTTTCACTTTCGCCGACAGTATCTACGGCTTCTACCCTTATATCTGTAATAAGTTCACTATATGAAATAACGACAATAGTAGGGATGTGACGCTCAAGAAGTTGGAACAGAGGAAGTCTTATACGAGGCGAACAAAGAACAACCGGCTGCTCGCCAACTTGTTGGTGCGCTCTTATCAGTGTGGAAGCCGTAGATTCAATAAGTTCCTGCACCTGCATAGGATTTAATAAGAACATCGTGCCGAGTTCCGTTCTTTGGCAAGAATCGTCCAGAGTTTTTTCCCATTCCTGCGAAAGTGTTATTGCATAAAGAACGCTATTTTCATTTGCATAGTTAAGGCAAATTTGTCTAGCAAGCGCAGTTCTGAGTCGTTCCGACAGAATATCCGGCTCTTTAGAAAATCTTGCATAATCGCATAATCTTTCAAATACAAAAATAATATCCTTTATAGAAACACTTTCTCTGATTAAGTTTACAAAGATTTTTCTAAGGTCGCTAGTCGAAATAATCGCAGGAACAAGGTCATTAACCAGTGTCGGGTCTTGCGCTTTTACAAGTTCCATAAGTTTGAGGACGTCGGTTTTGTTCATGATTTCATCAACATACTTCTTCACGCAATCCTGCAAGTGCGTAACAACCGCATCAGTAGGATCAACCGTAGTCAAGCCTGCATCTTGAGGAATATCCTGCGGCATCAACCAATAAGCCTGCGTTTGGTAGGTAGGATCAGTTGACGTAATAACGTTTTGCGGAGGCGGAAGTCCTGCCGCATCCCATTGTTCGGCAATAACCATCATTCTACCGGGGTAAACTTCACCGGTAGCAACGATATTGCCCCTTACCTTGATTAAATATTCATATTCGCCAAGCGCACTTGAGTCCATAATACGAATGTTCGGAATAATAAAGCCCAATTCATCAGTCATTCTTTGGCGCAAAGCAGCAATTTTTGCCAGAAGTTGACCTTCCTGTTCGGGATCGGCAATAACAATAAGGTTTGAACCAACCTCAAGACCTAAAATATCAACACCAAGTCTTTCATACATTCTGTTGGGGTTAACGAGGTTCTGCATATCAGCCTTAACATTTTCAAGTTGTCCGATTTGCATTTGTACATCTTGAGAAACCAACATAGAAAGACCGCCGATTGCAATACCTGCAGCTAATACCGTAAATACCCAACCCGGCAAACCTGTCCAAAAACTCGTTACACCTATAAACAAAAGAAAACCTGCCGCATAAAAAAGTGCGTATGGTTTATTTAAAATCTGCGTCAATAAATCACGCCCCAAGCTAGGACTGCTTGAAGTTGAACGTGTCATAACGATACCGCAGGATATAGACATCAAGAGAGAAGGAAGTTGTGATGCAAGACCGTCACCGATTGTCAGGATGGTGTACTTACTGACGGCATCACCAATTTGCATACCCTGCATACCCATACCTACTGCCAAACCGCCAATAATGTTGATGGCAACGATAATGATACCTGCGATAGTATCACCTTTTACGAACTTCATCGCACCATCCATAGAACCGTAGAGGTTTGATTCTCTTTGTAAATCCTCCCGCTTGGAAACCGCTTCTTCCGGAGATATCAAGCCTGCGTTAAAGTCGGCATCAATCGTCATTTGTTTACCGGGCATAGCATCAAGAGCAAATCTGGCGGCAACTTCGGCGATACGTTCTGCACCTTTTGTGATAACGAGGAACTGTACAATAGTAATAATTAAGAAGATTACGGCACCAACAACCATATTCCCCGCCGTTACGAACGTACCGAATGCGTGAATTGTTGCTCCTGCTTCACCACGAGCAAGAATAAGACGGGTTGAACCGATACTCAATACCAATCTGAACATTGTACCGATAAGGATAATAGACGGCAATGATGCTAATTCAAGCGGTTTTTGGACAAATAACGATATCATCAGAAGCGTTATGCCAAGCGTCATATTGAGCGCAATAGATACGTCAACCATCCAAGGTGGCAATTCTATCAACATAATGAGAATTAAGGACAACACAAATATAGCGAGGACAAATTCGCTGAGAGGTAATGTTGAAAGTGCACCTTGTCTTGCCATTTTATACTATCCCTTCTTCAAACGCTTTTTTTATTATATTCAGTTGCGATGCAAAAGTTGCATCTATCTGTCCGCTATTTGTAATAACTTTACAACTGCCACGTTGAATTTCTTCACTCGTTTGTATTAACATTGTAGCTCTTTTGTTTTTAAAAACCGAATTTTTGTCGAGAGCTTCGCTTAATACAAATTCATCCGCAGGATTAACTATGAAAGTAATTTTACTTTCTTCTTCAGATATTTCTTTAATGACATTTGTTGTAATTTCAAGTATCGTTGCGGGTTCTAGCTTAACCTGTGCATTTAAAATTCTTTGTGCAACTTGAACCGCAATAATAGCAATATCATTCTTGTAGTGTTTATAAGCTTCTTCCTTAACTCCCAACAATGAAGTTATTGCCTCTCTTAATTCTTGAAGTTCTTCTTCGGCTTTAGCTATACCGTTTTGGAAGCCGTCTTTTGCAGCCTGTTCTTTTATTTGTTTAGCTTCTTCATGTGCTCTTGAGACAAGGCTTCTGTCTTCAATACGTCTGTAGCCCCTGCGCCTGTCACCCCTGCGGCGCTCTTGCCTTTCCGCAGTATCCGAAAGCAGGTCAAAAGCACCGGTATCTTCATCCTCTTCTTCAACCGGAGGGGCAGGTATCGGCTCTGCTTTTTTTATATTTGTATTATTTCTTTGACTCTTCTTAATTATCATCAGTTATTTACTTTATGTACGGCATATTCTATTATTTCGTTTGTTAAATCCAAAGGAAATATTTCCTCCTCTGACATTTTACCATTATATACACGTAACAAAAAGTTCTTAACATTTTTTCGTTCTTTTGAAATGATATTTGAAAATTCTTCTTCATTAACGGAAGATAATGCCTCTGTAATCTTGTGATACATAGACTCTTTTTTCTTCCGCATTTGAACCTTAGGCATAAAATTGTTAAATTTTTCAAGATATTGACTGTATATGCCGGGATCAACCAACTTTTCAAGGTCGGGCATATTTATATATGTCATAATTTGACGGCGCTCATCATCATTGAGCATTTTTACCATTTTGCCAACATCATCGGGAGAGAGCGACTTAAAGAAAAGAGCTATCGTCATAAGTTTCAAGTCTCTTTCTTCCTGCTGAGGTGCAATTTCTTCTTCCTTATAATTTTGCTCAACGTAATCATTAAGATTAGATTGGTGCATAATTTCATCAACTGATTTAGAAAGTTTATTTTCTTTTGCCAACTGCTCTATCATAGCTCTGTATGAGCCTTCTACCGCCATTTGAGCCTTATCAATTATAGAATCTTGTCCATCACCTGCAAGAACGGCATTTTTGGCAGTCTCAAAAATTGCAAAAGCAATTTGCTGCAATATAGGGCGCCAGTATTCTTGCGGTATCTGGTTTTTAAAGTTGTCTATACCTTTGTGGTACATCCATTCACCGACAAGCTGGCAAATAAGGACACTTTCGTTTATATCATACTGGTGTTCTTCTTTGTTTAGGGCATCTCCCGCAATTTTTATAAATTCATAGACAACCTGCGTAACAGCTTTTTTTACTCCATCCGGAAGGTCAGGGGGGAAAGCCTGTGCCGCCTGTTCGGCTAAGTTTCTGGCAAATTCTTCAACATTTAAGTCAGCAGGTATCATTGTTTCATTATCCTTAAATCACACATAATACGAACAAAAATAATAAGAGCAACTAATCCTATTATATATTTTACTACATTTTTTACAATATATGCACCAAAAAACAGCTTAACTATGTCGCCATGTTGTGCCGCAAAAAAATGAAACAGTCCGAAATAAAATAGCGGAGGCAAAATAATACATAGCAAAAGTATAGGAAGAATTGCTTTGCGCAAGATATTCATCATTGGATATCTTTGTTTATAAATTTCTTCTTCTTGTTTTCTTTGAATTTTTTCAATATCCAAATTATTTTTTATCAACTTTAGACACCTTTTTGAAAATTATAACCACTTGCCATATAAAAACCGCAACAACAAGCATCGGGAAGACTAACCCCAAAATTGTAGAAAAAATTTTGTCTGCAACATCTGTTCCTGTTTTAATTCCTTCAATACCGGTAGAAACAAAAGTAGAAAGGATTGGTATAATCGTAAAAACAGTTATAATTAGTACAACAATGCAATAAATAATAAACAAGTTTACTCTGTTTACTTTAGAAAGATTAGGATGCTCTATTTTAAATAATTCTTTTTGTGCAGCTTTGTTGTTTACTGTTTCTATGGCTTGGTCAAAAGCCGCTGAAAGCCTGACATACATCTCATCTTGAAGCTCTTCTTGCGATAAGTTTTTTCCAAATAATTCTTTTATAGTATCTATATATTCCATTTGAACCATTATATCTTTATTGTCGGAACGGTTTTGAAGTTTGTCGCCGCAAATTTTTTTCATAACGGTATGCAAAGAAGCAACAAAATCGTTGATGGTATCTGTATCAACATTATATTCCGTCTTATCTTCGTCCAAAGACTCAACGAGATAATCCATCTCGGTTTCAAAATCAACATCATCAACAAGATAGGTATTATAGTTTACTTTTCTAAGATATTCTTCTTTGAATTCTTCGTAATCAAAACCCTTTAATAACATTGTTCATCTCTTTCTTAATAATTTAGTAAGTTGGTATTTCTATTACTCCGTTTGCAACTAAAATCGCAATTATTACGCTCAATATAATAAGAAACCATATAAAAGGAATAACATTTTTTTGTATTGCATATAATTTCGGATGTACATACGGAAATATTTCTTTTTCGTACATTCTTCTTTCCTTTGCTTCATCATACTCGCTTGTTTGCATCACATATGCTTCTTCATGAATATAGTCAGGTATTTTCTCCTGTTCTGTTTCGACATAATTAACCTTTTCCGGTGTTTCCGGCAATTCGTTTTTCTTTGGATAATTTTTAAACATCCTAACAAACGCATAAATTATCAGCCCCCAAAAAAGAATATTTCCTATTGTTCCCAGAACAAATACAATTATCGGAAATATAAAACCACCTGCAATCGCCCCTGTAGTCAGAAGCAACGGCAAAACAAACCAAATAATAAATATAAAAATTAAGATAAGTGGTATTATTTTATTTATTTTTTTGGAATCATTATCAGCTAACATCCTTAGTCATCACTTTCTATCCAGTTTTTAAGCTGAACAGCAACTTCTTCATCATCCTCTTCAAGGTTTTGCTTCATTTCATCAACAATTGCCGTATTAACTGGCATTTGAGGAATTTGAGGCTGCGGAGTTTCTCTTATTGTTTGTAGTGATTGTTGAAGTTGGTCTTGTTGCGCCAATAATACTTGAGCTCTTTGGTTTACTTCTTCAAGTCGATTTTCTTGTTGAGAAGCAATCGTTCTTAAATTTTCTATTTCTTGTTCTTGTCTTTCTCTTGCACTGGCAAGCTTTCTGGAAAGAAGAACCCAACCGATAAAGACAATAAGTAATATTATAACAACCATTGTCCACCAAGGATTTCCGCTACCTTCCGGAGCGGGAAGTTTTACATCTTTTTCACCGGCAAGAGCAGGTCTTGTTGCATCGGCGAAGATGATTTCCACATTATCCGGAGAAACCTTCGGACTTGCAGCTGTTGCAATAAGGCTTTTAAGTTCTTTTAATGAAATCATCTCGGGTATAGAGTTATTTTCAATCGTAACTGCAATAGAAATATCCTCTACCATACCGGGTTTAAGATATTCTGAAACTTGAGTTTGGGTTGAACCATATTGTTTTTCGGATGCAACCCTTGAATAATTTCTGTTTTGATTTGAATTTGCTGATTGCGGAAGTCCTGACGGTAAATAAAGGCTGACCGCATTTGTAACTTGACCGCTTTCATTATTATTATCTCCGAGACTTTCTTTAAACTCTTGTTCATTCAAAACAACATTTCTGTTCGGATCATAGATAATACTGCTTCTTTCCATAGGTACCTGTCTGAGATATGTACTTACGGTAACAACATAATTGCCCTTGCCTAACAATTTATCCAATTGCGCTTGGACTTTCGCTTTCATATATTCATCATTTTCCTGAATTTTATCCAATGCGCTATCTTCCGCATTAGCCATACTAGAATACACGTTTCCGTTCGTATCGGTAATTGAAATATTATCAAGTTCAAGACCGGAAACACTGCCAAGTAATAGGTTTGTGATTGCTCTGACTTTATCTTTAGAAAGCTTTTCACCAACCGGCATTACCAACTGAACAGTAGCAGTTGTGGGTTTTTGCATAGATTGAAAAATTGTCGGCTCTGCAATAGAAATAAATACTGAAGCATTTTCAATCGGTTTAATTTTTCTTATAAGTCTTGAAAGTTCACCGTTAATTGCTCTTGCGAGTCTAATTCTTTTATCGTCTTTTGTGGAAGTAAAATCACCTTTATCAAAAACTTCCAAACCGACATTTCCGTCAGCAAGACCACTTTGAACAATTAAAAGCAACGCTTCGTCTCTTTGTTTCAAAGTGCTTTTATCTTTTAAAGTTAATGTAACTTTAGAACCGGAACTTTCTCTTTGGGTTTGTATTCTGTGGCGTGCAAGGAGAGCTTCTATTTCAATAATTTTGCCTAAGTTTTCCGAAGTAACAAGCTCAACTTTGCCATCAATTTTCTTTTTATCATCAGGGTCAACTTTTGAAGAATCTCCGCCTGAGCGTGAAGCAAAAGCAATTGAAATACCTACAACAATAACAACAATCAGAACAACGCCAATTGCTATTAAAACATTTTTATTTTGTAACAACTCTTTTAAATTCATATTCTTCCCTTACAATTTTACCCTGTTATTATATCATTTTACACCTGAATGTTCATAATCTTCTCATACGCTTGGATGACTTTTGTCGCAATTTTTGTTGCAACGGTTACACTGAGTTCCGCCTTGTTAATAGCCGTAATAACATCGTGGATATCAGGTCCGTTGCCTTGAAGCATATCTTCCATAACAGTTTCCGGAGCATTTACGGTTTCATTAAGGTTTTTTGCGGCATCCAAAAGAGTTTGAGAAAAACTGACTCCGCTATTTGAATTTACACTGTCCACTCTCATCGGCGGAAAGTTTGTATTCAACTTTGCCTGAGCCATAGAGCCTATTATATTTGGTTTTGGGAAATGACTATCCATTTTTACCCTCCTATAAATAATTCTTCAAAATATTTTTTACATAATTTTGTGTTTCTTTATACGGCGGAACGCCGTTATATTTTTTTACTGCATTCGGACCTGCATTGTATGCCGCAAGAGCAAGAATTTTGTTGCCGTGAAATCTGTCCAGTAAACCTTTCAAGTATTTCACTCCGCCTTCTATATTTTGTTCTGGATTAAAGGCGTTTTTCACTCCGAGAGATTTTGCCGTAGCGGGCATCAATTGCATCAAGCCCTGCGCACCTGTTTTTGAGATAGCATTTTGGTTAAAGCCTGATTCTTGTTGAATTACCGCCATAACAAGTTTCGGATCAATGCCGTGTTTTGTACAAGAATCGGTTACAAGCCTTTGAATTTCCACCTTTGTGGCACTCATCTGTTCTTGCACGTGATATTTAAAATCTTTAGGCGGTGTTACATTTAAAATTTCGGAAAAAGATTTTGGAGCTTCAATCTGTTGTGCAGAATTGAGTTTTTTATCAACCATAACTTCAAGCTCTGCGGCACGTTTCATTGCCGTCATTTGAGAACTTGAATTTATTAACTTTTGAATTGTCGGTCCGAACATTTTCCTTTTTACCTTTTTCCTTATTTCCGTTATGTGATTCCGAACTTGTTTCGGAAGCTATTATTTGTTTTAAGATGCTGAAACAAGTTCAGCAGAGCATATAAAATTATGATTTGCCCATATCAACGGCACGATTTGCCATTTGTTTTGTAATGTTTACTATTGCCATACTTGCTTCATAAGCCCTTGCAGACATTTGAGCATCTGCCATATCAACAAGAGGATCCACATTAGAAGCTCTGATGTAGCCGTTTTGGTCAGCATCAGGATGTCCGGGCTTATAAATTAAATCTCCGGGCGTTGTATCTTCAACAACTCCGTTAAACACAACCCCGCCGCCTACATACGGAATTGTTCCGCTGTTGATAACGGTATCTTTCATGTATGTCATCAAGCCCGAAAACGAGATATCGTCTTTTGAAATTAAGACGGGTATCTTTCTGACATAGTTAGGCGTATCAATATTCGCAATGTTTTTTGCGTGGATATCAAGCCTGTGAGCGTGAGCATCCATTCCTTGTGCGCCTATGTTGTACGAATTAAGTATTCCCATAATTATTGTCCTACATTAGTAACTGTCTGCATTTGTGTAATTACGCTTGACATACGTCTTGTTGCAACTGCGTAATACATTGAGTTTTTTTGAAGTTCAACGAGTTCTTTTTTAACGTCAACTTCGCCGTCTTGTTCCATAATGAACGGATTTGGTCCTATTCTCTTGGAAAGTTTAGTATCAAGAGGACCGCCTGCGTTCAATAATTGGCTAAAACTTGCATCTTTTCTTAAATACCCGGGAGTATTAGTGTTGGTAATGTTTTCTGCCAATATTTCCTGCTTCTTGGAAATTGCATCGAGAACTGTTTTTGTTTTGTCTATTGCTGATAATTTAAAGTCCATTTAGTCCTCCTTTCTATTGTTGCAGGTTAATTGCCTGTTCATAAATTTCATTTACAAATTTTATAATTCTTGTACTTGCCGTAAGGCTTGCATTCAATCTCAATGTTTCGTTAACGGTATCAAACCAGTTCATATTTGAACGTTCCAAATTGTATTGGCAAAAACTCGTATGGTTAGAAACCAATATCGGTTTTCCGGATTCTTCCGTTTCGTAAACCTTGTTGTAATCTCCTTGTTCAAGTCCTTCATAATTTCTGAACTTAACAAGGGGAATTTTGCCAATTTCTATACCTGTTTTATGTTGCGGATCATAGCTTATAACTTTACCTTCCGGTGTAATATGAATTTTTGTTGATTCAATCGGAATTTTTATACCTGCACCGACAACGGAACCGTCTTCCATAACAAGCAGCCCTTCATTGGTTGTGGTTAGAGCAAGATTTCTTGTATATGCTACTTTTCCTTCTTTTGTCGTAACTGGAACAAAACCTTGACCTTGAATAGCTACGTCCAATTCTCTGTTAGTTTTATAAATACTGCCTTGAGAATAATCATATCTTTGCGTTCCAGCCAATCTTCCATCTGCCATAATATACGCTTCAAAGCGAGGAGTTTTGTATGCACCGGTATTGTAATTTGCCGCAGCACCCGATATAACGCCCAATTTTTCCATTTGAACTTTTGCGTTATTTACTGATTTTGCGATTATCCCTTGTAAATTATTCATACCTTACCTCACATTCTTATGATTGGCTTAATGACTGTATTGTTTGATTCAGCATATTGTTTTGTATTACAAACATTTGTCTGTTTGCCTGAAAATTCCTTTTCAGAGGAACTAAATCAAAAATTTCCGTTTCCGAACGAACGTTAGAGCTTTCTACAAATTTTTGTCTGACATCGGTTTCGTCCATAATTGAACCTGTTTTGTCCACAACGCTCAAACTTGCAACATATTCGCACTTACCGGTTTTGGGGTTATAAACCTCTATATCGCCGGAAGTATTGATTTTTACAAGTTCCAAATCATCCGGAATACTTGCAAATCTGATAGGTGAACCATCCTTAGAAAGCACGTTGTAATTTTCGTTCGTTAATAAGTAACCATCCTTATCCATCTTGAAGCGACCGTCGCGTGTCAATTGTATGCCGTTAGGTGTTAAATATTGAAAATATCCTTTCTTGCCCAATGCCAAATCCAAAGGATGACCTGTAGAATAAATTCTGCCTACACAATCATCAACAACCGTAGAAAGTCCATGTACACCGACATATTCGGAAAAACTTGAAACAACATTTTCTATCCGTTGATACCCCGGTTTATCAAACCCCGTTATGTTTTGGCTGATATTATTGATTTGCAGGGCTTGCATGTGCATACCTCTTATTGAGGTGCTCAAACCTTTTTCATCGAAATAAATTCCGCCATATAGTCTCATAATAACTTCTCCGTTTTGCAAAATCGAACAAATATATTTATACCCATGTTGTCGGAGATTTTAATGAAAACTTTAATAAAGTCCATGAAAAATCATATATTTGTATGAGAAGTTTCTTATACACTGTCGATTACGAGGTTCATTCTTTTGAAATCATGCCGGCTTTGCTGTATTTGCAACCGCAGTAATCTTGGCGATAGAAACCGTATTTTTGAGAAAGTTCAACTGATTTTTTATAGCCGTCTTTTTTCTTTAAATTCACGTCCGTATATTCAATACCGATTTCTTGGGAAAGTTTTTCCGAAATTTCTTTTATCATTTCATAGCTTTTATGGGGACTGATACTAAGTGTTGTAGTAAAACAATCAAAGCCGAGTTCTTTTGCCTTTTGTGCAGTCTTTTCAAGCCTTATTCCGTAACATATACGGCATCTGCTGCCCCTTTCGGGAGCGTTTTCATGCCCGACAACAGCAGCATTCCAATTTTCAAAATCAGCTTTTTCAACGATAATAGGAATGTTTTTTTCTTTACAATAGCGCAAAAGTTCATTCAAACGTCTTTCATATTCTTCAACCGGAAATATATTTGGGTTGTAAAAATAATACGTAACGTCATATCCTGATTGCGTCAGATATTCATGACTATATGCACCGCACGGAGCGCAGCATGCATGCAAAAGAAGTTTCTTCATTATTTTGCTTTATCTACTCCGCCATCCTTTTTAATGATTTTTATGAGTTCATTATATTTATAAATGCCTGAATGCTTTTTACCGTTAATTATATAGGTCGGAGTTGCATTGATACCCATATTTACAATGTTTTCAATTTCGTTTTTAAGCTCTTCTTTAACTTCTTTGGAATGAGCATCATTCTTTAATTTGTTTGTATCCAAATTAAGTTCTTTAGCCAATTCCAAAACTTTTTCTTCAGATAAGTCCGAATTATTTTTGAACATCAAATTTATAAGTCCCCAAGCTTTGTCCTGTTTTTTGGCAGCAAGCGCATACTGCGCATATAAACAGCTATTTGGGTGCATTTGCTGAGTCAAAAGCGGGTTACAATCTTTATCCAACGGAAAATCGTGGTGAATAATTCTTACGTTATCATATTCGTCAATAACCTTATTCATCATCTTATTTGACAATGCACAATACGGGCATTGAATATCCGTGAATTCATTTATTATAACTTGGGCATTTTCATCGCCTAAATTGTTACTTGTTTCCGTCGGCTCATAGTCTTGGAAATTAACCGGAGGAGCTAAAATCTTTGTCTGGTCTAAATAAACCAATGCTGATATTCCTGCTGCAACAACAAGGAAAAATGCAATTGCATAAAACTTGTTTGAAATTGCTTTTATGAAGTCATTTATAGATGTGATAATCATATCAGTAAAGGATTTTGCAGGCTTTGATACTATAAGAAGTACAAGATTTACAAAATATGTAACAAAGCATAGCAGACAAATTTTCCCTATTACGGAAGTTGAAATAAATGCAAGAACTATATCTGCAATAAAAACAAGAAGAGCAAGTAGGAATATATAGCTCTTGGGATGTTCAAAAACCTCCAAAAATTTGAGCAGTTTTATTTCTTTTAATTTCTTTGCGAAGTACAAAACTAAAACAAAAGCATAGAATAAAAGCCCCCAAACGGCATTTGGCACACCTAAAAGCAGTGCAAATTGTGTTTTTGCAACAGCATCGCAGTCAATAGTTTCATTTATTGCACAAAAACTCGGTGCAGCACCATCGACAAAATTTGCCATAATATACACTCTGACAAGTTCAATAGTCAAAAGCAGCCCAATACCGGCAACCCATGGAATGAGTTTGGATAAATCTCTCTTTTTCGTTTGTTTTTGCATTTTTACAGACTTCAAAATTCTTCTCCTCTTATGTAATATTCTATGATTAAATTTTACACGATACACCGCTATGTGTCCAGTATGCAATATGCCGATATTCAGACAGACCTGAACCGTTTTGATTTAGGTATTGTAATATTTGCCCTCAAAATACTTCCTTTTTTACAAAATTTGTGCAAAAATAGGCATGTAGTTAATGTTAGGGGAATTAAAAATGCCGACTTCCGAAATCCGCTCAATTATTCTTGCCGCCGGCAAAGGGACGAGAATGAAATCCGAAATGCCAAAAGTTTTGCACTCCATCATGGGAAAATCACTCCTGGAAAGAGTTGTAAATTCAGTTATAAAAGTTGAAGATATTAGCCACAACTATGTAATCGTTGGACACCGTGCGGATTTGGTGAGCGAATTGGTTGAAAAAAAATACCCTGCAAAAAATGTTGAAACCGTCTTGCAAGAACCTCAACTCGGTACAGGTGATGCAGTTTTTAAATGCTGGGATAAATTAAAAGATTTTAAAGGAAGCGTACTTGTACTTTGCGGCGATACTCCCTTGCTGAGAACAGAAACTTTGGAAAAATTCATAAATTCGCACAGAGCATCCGGAGCGGTCTTGACCGTTATGACTGCAATTATGGCAAATCCTCTTAACTACGGAAGAATTATCAGAGATGATAACGATGCAATAATGAAAATCGTTGAAGAAAAAGATGCAACACCATCTCAAAAAGCAGTCAAAGAAATTAATGCAGGGATTTATTGTTTTGATTGGCAAGCTATTTCTCCGGCATTCAAAGAAATCACTCCCGACAATGTGCAAGGTGAATTTTATTTGACAGACATTATTGACTGGTCAGTAAGAAAAGGGTTTAAAACAAATGCATATGTGCTTGAAGACAATCAGGAAGTTTTCGGTATAAATTCCCAAAAACAACTCTCAAGAGCTGCAATAATTCTCAAAAACAGAAAGCTTGAAGAATTGATGAACGACGGAGTTACCATTGTTGATCCGATGATGACGTGGATTTCTCCGGAAACCGAAATCGGCAGTCAGTCTATGATATATCCGAACTGCTACATTGAGGGTGAAAACTTCTTGGGTGAAAATAATACGATAGGTCCGAATACTTTTATTAAGGGAAATGTTGAAACGGCAGATAACGTAAAAATAGTTGCATCTGTTGTTTCGGATACCATTATTGCAGAAAATGTGAAAATCGGGCCGTTTGCACATCTTCGTGACGGTGTGGAAATTAAAGAAAATGTAAGAGTGGGCAACTTTGTCGAAGTTAAAAAATCGGTAATTGAAGACAACTCAAAAGCTGCGCACCTGAGTTATATCGGCGATGCACACCTTGGAAAAGACGTAAATATAGGGGCAGGAACAATTACGGCAAATTACAATGCTTTGACGAAAGAAAAATGCAAAACAATAATTTGCGACAATGCAAAAATCGGTTCAAATTCTGTTCTTGTTGCACCGGTGAGAATTGAAAAAGGAGCTAACGTAGGCGCATTAAGCGTTATTACTAATGATGTTCCAGAAAATTCTCTTGCTGTAACAAGAAGTCCGATGAAAATTTTTCAAGACTGGGTTACAAAAAAATTAAATAAAGATAATTAGGAGTATGGTGATGACGGAGTGTATGACAAGAGAAGAATTGGAAAATGCAATAAAACCAACGCATGATATAAAAATATTTTCAGGACGTTCAAATCCCGAGCTTGCCAAAGATATAGCAAAATACTTGGGAACTGAAGTAGGTCCGATGATTGTCAAAAATTTTGCCGATGGTGAAATATACGTAAAAGTTCAAGAAAGCGTTAGAGGCGATGATGTATTTATCGTACAACCGCTTTGCAAGCCGGTAAACGAACACTTAATGGAGCTTTTGATAATTATTGATGCGTTTAAACGTGCAAGCGCAAAATCAATAACTGCCGTCATTCCGTATTACGGTTATGCACGTCAGGACAGAAAAGCGTCCGGTCGTGAAGCTATCAGTGCAAAGCTCGTAGCAGACTTGCTGACTACAGCAGGCACAACGAGAGTTCTTGCCATGGACTTACATACAGGGCAAATTCAAGGCTATTTCAACATTTTAGTTGACCACCTTCAATCAATGCCTTTATTTGTTGACTATATTAAGCAAAAAAATATTCCGCAAGAAGAACTTGTTCTTGTCAGCCCTGATGCAGGCGGCGTAGAAAGAACAAGACACTTTGCAAAACACCTTGGCGCCCCCATTGCAATCATTGATAAAAGAAGAGAAGAACACAATGTTGCAAAAGTAGGCTATGTAATAGGTAACGTAAAAGATAAAATCTGCGTTATGTTTGATGATATGATTGATACAGCTGGCACAATAACCGAAGGAGCAAAACTTCTTATGGAAAACGGAGCAAAGGAAGTCTATATATGCGCTTCGCACCCTGTATTCAGCGGACCTGCAATTGAAAGACTCGCAAACTGCGTTGCAAAAGAAGTTATTGTAACCAACACAATTCCCCTTGATATGGAAAAAATGCCGCCAAAAATCACGCAGCTTAATATTGCAAATCTTTTGGGACAAGCTATTACACGTATCCATGATGATGAGTCTGTTAGTTCATTATTCGAGTAAAAAATGGTTGATGTATATAAATTTTTAAAGAAAAATACTGATGTGGAACTTGTTTGGGATAACCAAGACAAGCAGGTAAAGTTCAAAAGCAGCATTGTATGCTCTTTAGAAGACAGATTATGCTTGTCAAAACCATACAACAACAGTACAAATTTTGATGTCGTGGCTGAATTTGAAAAATTACAAATAGTTATTTGTACCGAAGATGGTGTTTTGTCCGGAAACACAAACCTTTTAGAAAGAACTTCAAATCAGGAAGATAATGTATTTATAAGCTTTCCGTACAATAATCAATTTTGCCAAAGGCGAGAAAATGCCCGCATACCGATGCATGTCCACTTTGATTTAATGCTTCCAGACGGATATCTTACTTTAAAAACAAAAAATATCTCCGGCAAAGGACTTGCTTGCATAACGAAAGAAGCTTTGCCCGACTTTACGGAAACTCCGGTAACATTACACATGCCCGGAGGAGATTTGCAATTAACTTGCAGAAAAGTATATTCAAAACTTACCGATTTCGGAAATGAAAAATTATACCTTAATGGGGTTGAGTTTACCGATATTTCGGAAGAAAATGTTGCTCTAATCATCAAGGATTGTCTGAAATTTCAAATGGAATCAAAACATAATGAAAGACTATTTGAAACATTATAGTTTTTTGGTGCTATACTTTTGTTATGAAGAAGTTTTTTAAAATATTACTTACAATAATAACTGTTGCGGTTTTTCAATCTTGTGTTTTGGCAGACGGCGAAAGCGTTGTCAACTATGACTTGATGAAAAAAGCAGGCATGGACGCATACAACCGAAAAGATTATGCCGCCGCTTTGCAATATTTGACAAGTATTCCAAAAGACCAACACACTCTTGAAATAGTTATCTGTATAGCAAACAGTTACGAAAGTCTCGGAGATACCCGTTCTGCCGTAATGTTATTAGAATCACTTAACAGATATAATTATGATAACTACAGCGCTTTTTACAATTTGGGAAATATTTATTTAAAGGCAAAAGTTTATAAAAACGCAATAGAATCATATAAACTCTGCACAAGGATGAATACACGTTTTGCGCCTGCTTATTACAATTTGGGCATCGCATATTTTGAAGTAAAAGATTATAACAAAGCTCTGTTTAATTTTGAAAAAGCAATTCGCTTAAATCCGTCTAACAAAGATTATATTTATAATGCTGCTGTTTGCCTTGAGACAATGGGCGACAAAAAAACCGCAGCGGAATATTATCAAAAAGCTAAATAGATAAAATATATTACAGTTTTGTTATTTATTTGAAAATTTAGCATGTTTATGTTATTATGCACATATCTTGGGAGAAACAGGAAGGCTAAGGAATATGAGGAATTCACTTCAACAAAAAACAAATGTATCAAGAGAAAAACTTGCCGTACTTGAAGAATTGCTTTCTTCAAAGCAAAAAGAGTACGAAGCAACTATGCAGGAATACAACAAACAAAATAAAGACAGAGAAATTGATATTCTTTGGCAAGAATTGAAGTCCCAAAAAGGTGAACAAGAACGTTCTCCGGGTATTTATCTTTCCATTGGCTTTGTTGCCGGTGCATTGGCTATGTTTCTTATGACATCAATCATAAACTTTGGCGTTCAAAGCGAAAACACCGCAGATTTTAACCTTTGGAAAAAAAGCAGTATTTCAACAAAAAAAGCTGCCATAAATGTCGCTCCTGCCGGAACAGAAAGTGTTTTGGATAACATGAGCTATACCGTAAAGAATGGTGATACTCTTGAAACCATTGCGGTAAAATATTATGGCGTAGCAAGCCAATCAAATATACAAAAGCTTCAAAAGGCAAATAATATCAAAAATCCTCACAACATCAGACTGGGACAAAAGTTGACTATTCCAGTAGGTGACTAATTTATGGATAGAGATAAAATAAAAAAAATATTTTCATACGCTCTTTTGATTTTTTTCATTTTAACTTTTATAACTCTTATTATAAAAGAAGTTCCGTTTGCGCATGATGCAGTTCAAAACTTTGAAAAAAGAAGCCTTGACACAAGAGAAAGAATACTTGCGAACATATTCAACAAAAACACCGAAGATAATTCAAGGGTTGCACTGATTGTTATTGACGATGACTCATTAGAAAACCTTTCAAAACAATATGGTTATTGGCCTTGGAACAGAAAGGCTTATGCCGATATCATCAATTATCTTGAAAAAGACGGTGCAAACAAAATATTTTTAGACTTTATGTTTTTGGGTTTTCAACAGGGAAATGAAGCAAAAGACTGGGAATTCATTAATGAAGTAAAAAAATACGACAACATTTATGTTTCGTTGAATTTCGATTATCGTGAAGGCGAAGAAAAACCCGACTTGCCGTTAAAATGGAGTGCCAACTTAGACAACAAAAGTAACGATATAAATTTTGAAGACTTTACTTTTACAAATGTCAGGGGTGCAATGCCGGAATTGCTTGCCGCAACAAAAAACGTTGCCTTTGTAAACTTCCAAAGGGATAACGACGGTATTTCCCGCAGAGCGCCTAGCTTTTTTGTTTACAGAGAAAAGTATTATCCGTATGCGGCACTAAAATTGGCGCAAGATTATTTATACGACAAAGGTGAAATAAAAAGCCAAAAATTTGTCATAACAAACGACAATTACATTGTTATGGATACTAAAAAGGTTAAACTCGATAAAGAGGGCTATCTCATAATCAACTGGCATAACAAAAGCGACGTTGCAGAAGTTCCTTTTTGGAAAGTAATGAAGGGGGAAGTCGAAAAGGGCTACTTCAAAGACAAAATCGTTGCCATTGGTGCGAGTGCGGTTTCACTTTCTGATACCAAGAATACTCCGCTAGATAAATACCTTCCGGGAGTTAAGTTTCACACCGCATACATAAACAATATATTAAACGACAATGCTATTGTACCTGTCGATTTTAAATACAACTTCCTTTTAATCTTTATTTTTGTTTTACTGACAAGTATATTGATTTTTAATGTTCATTCAAATTTAATAAACGCTCTGAGCGTTGCAGGTTTGATTTTAGGGTACGGACTTATTTCTCTAATTCTGCTCGGGGCATTTAACTTGTGGATTGATTTTGCATATCCGGTATTTTTGATACTTGCGACATACACCATTGTTTACGTTGTAAAATTCATCAAAAAATCACAAGATTTTGAAAAGACATACAAACTTGCAACGACAGACGGCTTGACTGAGCTGTATAATCACAGATATTTTCAAGAACAAATGCTCGCTCAGGTCGATACGTCCAAACGCTATAATCTGAATTTCAGCCTTATTCTTATTGATATTGACTTCTTTAAAAAGTTTAATGACAAGTTCGGACACCAAGTCGGTGATGATGTCTTGAGAAAAATAGCCGGAATATTAAAAAAATCAGTCAGAGCCTCAGACATAGTTGCTAGATACGGTGGGGAAGAAATGGCTATAATATTACCAAATACAGGACTTGAAGATGCGATTACAACCGCAAATAAAATTTGCCACGCCGTTGCGGAAAATCCGTTCAAACTTATGGGCGGGATAGAATGCAGAGTAACAATAAGTTTGGGTGTTGCCACTTATCCGATACACGGCAAAGTTCCGCAAGATTTGATTGAAGCTTCGGACAAAGGTTTGTATGACGCAAAAGAAAACGGCAGAAATCAAGTCGGAAAAGTTCAACCTCCGCTTGAAAATGTTGAAGAAGAAAAATCAGAAGAAGAATAATTTATTCTGAAAGTTTTTTCTTTGCATAAAATACGAGCCACGCATCAAGCAGTCCCGAAATTATAAATGCGCTTTGAAACATATACAGTACTTTACTTGATATATCTATGTTCAAAAGATTTAATACAGTCGGCAATAATAGCCCTGTCAAAATCAAGACAAGCGCACATCCTCCGAGTATCAAATACAAGCTCATAAATTTATTTTCCATTGTAAACCTCTTTGTCCCAACATGGGTAAAATTGTATAATGTTTTTGATAATAATTATACAGAAAAAAATATGAAATTGATAAACAGCTTTTTAAAAATTCCCGAAATATTGAATAGAGAGCTTACCCCCGATGAAGCGTCCTCACTTATTATCAAAACTTTTGAAGAAGAATTGGGATTTGATTTTGTTCTCATCGGATATTTGAGTGCAGACGGAATAGAATTAAAAAATATGTCCGAACCAAATCCAAACATCATTTTTAATGACGACTATTCTGTTGGAATTGAGTTCAAAAATTTTATAAAAAATAAAAAACCCCTGACATTAAAAATTAAAAAGGGCGAAAAAAATATCCTGACAGAAATTGGAATTTCAGTAAAAAATAATGCTTCCGCCGTTATTTTACCCCTAAATATAAGAGAGGCTGTTTTCGGAATAATTATCGGTATAAACTTTTCTGCAAAAAACATTTCGGAAGAAACTGTTGCAATATCACAAGGTTTGGCGGGAGTATTTTCGTACATGGTAAAAGATGCGGAATTAAACAATGTCTTTAAACTTCAATTGAAAATACTAAACGACAATGTTGTTGAAAAAACCGACAGTCTTAATGACATAAAAGCGCAAAATGAAAAAATACGTGAAGCCGAAAAAATCAAGACTGATTTTTTAATGAATATGTCCCACTCACTAAGAACCCCTCTAAATGCCATTATTGGACTTTCCGAAGCACTAGAGATGAAAGTTTTTGGCGAACTCAACAAAAAGCAAGCCGAATATATTTTAGACATCCAAAACAGCGGCAAAGAAATGTTGGGTTTAATTAACGATATTCTTGACATGTCTAAGATTGAAGCGGGAGCTATGCGTATTTCAAAATCCCATGTCGATATTTGTCTTTTGATAAAAGAAGCAGTTGTGATTATAAAAAGTCTTGCAAACAAAAAGAAAATAAAAATAACAACAAAACTTCCCAAAAACCCTGTCATCATACCTGCCGACGCACAAAAAATCAATCAGGTTTTATACAATCTTTTAAGTAATGCGGTCAAATTTACAAACGAAAACGGTAATATAGAAACAGGCTTAAAAAAGCTGAAAAACTCCGTACAAATATATGTCAAGGATGATGGTATAGGAATTGACGAAAAATATTACGGAAAAATCTTCGGAAAATTTGAACAGGTTGACAATAAATTTTCGGGCAAATACGCCTCAACAGGACTCGGATTAACCATAACAAAAGAGCTTGTAGAGCTTCACAACGGTAAAATATCGGTCGAAAGCAAAGTAAACGGAGGCACGACATTTATAATAGACTTACCTGATAATTAAAATTTGTTTAAAATCGGAAAATTTGTTAAAATACGTATAAATTTGGAGAAAATCTTGGAAATAAAAGAGCAAATAGAAAATCTTAAAAATTTTATTGAGCAAGAACCCGGTGATTATGCCGCAAAAAAGCAGTTGGCTTTTTTGTATATTGATGACGGTCAATTTGGAAATGCACTTGAAATATTCCAAAACCTGCTGAATATATTTCCGCAGGAAGGTGAACTGTATTTTAATATCGGAATATTATATGAAAAATTAAAAAATCCGAATAAAGCACTGGAAGCATATAACAAAGCCGTTGAGCTTTCGCCGCAGGATGCCGATTTTAATTATAATCTGGCTTTCTTATATGACCAAATGGGAGATATTGATGCGGCAATAGCAGGCTACAAAAAGGTTTTAAATATTGATATAAATGATGCTAATACGCATTTTAACCTCGGAGTTTTATTTTCAAAGAAAAATATGTCTAACGAAGCAATAGTTTGCCTTGAAAATGCAGTGAAATTAAACCCCGACGATGCTTATGCGTGGTTTTATCTTGCCTACGAATACAACAGAACCGGAGACAAGCCCAGAGCGGAAGCATATTATCAGAAAGTAATCAAAATAAACCCCGAATACAGCTGGGCATACTATAATCTTGCGTGTTTGTATAAAGAACTCGGCGACACCTCAAGAGCCATTACTTTCCTAAAAATGACACTTGAAATAAACCCGAACGACATTGATGCATACAAAACTCTTGCAAAACTTTATGTGGAAAATAATCTTGTTGAAGATGCAATAAATGACGTTTCTCAAGGGCTTCAGGAAAATCCCGACCTTGCCGATTTGCACTTTGTACTGGCAAAACTTTATGAAAAAAATGGGCAAAAAGACGAAGCCGTACAAGAATTAAAACAAGCGCTTATGGATACCGAAAACCTCAAAATTCCGGCAGAAAAAATAAAACAGGAATTAAATAAAATGACGGTAAGAAGATAAAAAAATCGCCCTCTTTGAGAGCGATTTTTTATGAAAATTATGTTGCGAACTATGCTTCTTCAGTAGCCGCAGCGGCAGCTGCTTCAGCAGCATCAACTTCTTCAATAATAGATTCTTTAATAACTTCGGAAGCCTTAACTTCTACAGCTAATTTTGTTGAAACTTTTGAAGAAAGTTTAATAAGCATTTCGTAAGAACCTACTTGGTTGATTGGTTTGTTGAGTGAAAGGTTCTTTCTGTCAATTTCAAAATCAACTTTTTCTGCCAACAAATCAGCCAATTTTTTGGTTGTTACTGCGCCGAAAAGTTTTCCGCTTTCGCCGGCTTTTGCTTCAATAGAAATAACTTCAAGAGCAGAGATTTTTTCTGCCTTGTCGAGTGCTTCTTGATAAAGCTTTTCAGCTTTTGCTTTAATTCTTTCAATATTGCGTTCTCTATTTTCAAGAGCGCCTTTTGTAGCTACTTCTACCATAGAATTAGGAAGAAGATAGTTTCTTGCGAAACCGTCTTTTACTTCTACAACATCACCTGCTTCACCAAGCGATTGTACGTCTTTTTTTAATATAACTTTCATGATGCCTCCAGTTTAAAAAATTTTCGATTTGTTATCAAATTAACACAAACAATAAATTTGCGCAAGTTGGTGTCAGTGGTGAATATTTCCACCATTCAACCCATGCAACATGCTTCATTTTCAACCTTTTGGTGGAACACAAAAAAATCATGACAGTTTAACATGGTTCATGTCTTAAACAAATTTATTCTCTTATATCAGTCAAAAAGCATGGTTAGTGATGAACGAAATTAAAGAACGAATCGAAAAATCCGTCAAACTTCTTTCGTACAAAATTAAAAATTTTGATGAAGAAAAACTAAAGACCGAAGAAGGTAATATTGAATACAATAAAATGATTGTTAAAAAAGCGGTTTTGGCAGACAAATTGAAACCGCAGAAAAAATCTTCGCTGCATTCATTTTGGCAAAAACTTATCAGAAAAGCAAAAGGCAAAACGCTGATTTGTGATAGGTTTTAATTTAATTGCCATAATCGGGGATATATTTTACAATAATAGCACATGGCACCCTGAACTTGTTTCAGGGTCTGATATAAAGATACTGAAACAAGTTCAGCATGACATGAATGTTTAACAGAAAGCAGATTTGGCATACTTGCCCAACAAAATGTATCAGGAGCATATTTTGGAATTAGATTTTGGATTTGAATTAGACGATTTTCAAAAAGAGGCGATGGAGCATATCTGTGCAGGGCGCAGCGTTGTTGTTTGCGCTCCGACAGGTGCGGGCAAAACCGTTATTGCGCAGATAGGCATAGCAAAAGCGCTTGAACTTAACAAAAGAATTTTTTATACAACTCCTTTAAAAGCTCTTAGTAATCAGAAGTTTCGTGATTTTTCTTCCAAATATGGAGAGGACAGAGTCGGGCTTTTGACAGGCGATATTTCAATAAACAGAGATGCGCAAATTGTCGTTATGACAACCGAAGTATTCAGAAACATGCTCTATGGCACAAACCTTGGCAAAATTGAAGAAAATCTTAAAAATGTTGAATATGTTGTGCTTGATGAAGTTCACTATATGAATGACGAACAGCGAGGCACCGTTTGGGAAGAAAGTATTATCTATTGCCCGAGCAATATTAAATTTATTGCCCTGAGTGCTACGGTTGCGAATGCAAAAGACCTTACCGACTGGATAAATACTGTTCATTCAGACACAAGACTCGTCAATACCGATTTTCGCCCTGTTCCTTTGAGACACTATTATTATAGTGATGAAACAAAAAACGATATTGTTCCTCTTTTTGAGCAAAACGGAAAAATAAATCCGAAAATCAGGACAGGCAGGCAAAAAAATAATAGATTTAATAATAAAAAGCGCAAAATTTCTCCCGTAAATCTTGTTGAGATTTTAAATAACAGGGATATGCTTCCTGCGATATACTTCACATTTAGCAGAAAAAAATGCGATATGTACATGGAAGACACCTCGATTTTAAATCTTCTTTCCAAAGAAGAAGAAGGGGAGTTATCAGACATTATATCAGAGTATGTCAAGGATAATCCTTATTTAGCCAATCATAAAAACCTTGATTATTTATACAAAGGTGTTGCAAGCCACCACGCAGGACTTTTGCCTGCGCTAAAAGTTTTAACCGAAAAATTATTTCAAAGAGGACTAATCAAAGTTGTTTTTGCAACGGAAACTCTTGCAGCAGGTATAAATATGCCTGCAAGAACCACCATTATCAGCTCTATAAGCAAACGTACGGATAATGGTCATCGAAAACTTACGGCAAGCGAGTTTTTGCAAATGTCGGGACGTGCGGGGCGACGTGGAATGGATAAAGTCGGGCACGTAGTAATTGTGGGAAACCAATTTGATGATCCGATAGATGCATATTTGGTTGCATCATCAGCGGCAGAACCCTTAGAAAGCCGATTTACTCCCAGTTATTCAATGGTTTTAAACCTTTTGCAACGTTTTACGCTTGAAGAAGCGAGAGAATTGATATTAAAAAGTTTTGGATATTTTTCATCCACAAATCGTTTGAAACCCTTTATGGATGAACAAAATCAACTTCTTGCAAGGATAAAAGAAATAAATAATTTCCCTTGCCAATATAATCTCGGGGTAAATGATATGATGGAATTTAACAAGCTGAAAAACCAGTATGTACAATTCCGTAAAATAACCAATACTCTACTTAAACAGGCAAAAAACCACGGCGGAAAAAATGCCCCCGAGGTCATTGAATACAACAATAAAACAAAAGATTTTTATCACAAAATGGAAAAAATCAAATGCAATTATTGCAAACTGTATAAAAAACATATTAAAGAACTAGAAGCAAAAGAAAGACTTGAAAAGAAACTTGCTAAAATATCGTCTGCCATTGAGTTTGAAAAAGATGCATACTGGCACAGATTTATAAAACTGAAAGATATTCTGACACAATACGGATACCTTGAAAATGATTATCCTACCGAAAAAGGGATACTCACAGCGGCTTTGCGCTCAGAAAATGAACTTTATCTCGCAGAATTACTCTTTAACGGAATATTTGACGGACTTGATTTGGCGCAGCTAGCATCCGCCGTTTGCACCGTTACAACTGAAGAAGACAGGATTTTTACAAGACCGAGATTGAAACTTTCAAAAGAAGTCAAAGATGCTATTTTCAGGGCAAGAGATATTTTGAAAAAAATTCATCAAACCCAAAAAGACAAAGGGGTGGATATTTATATGAATTGGAATCCGAAATTTGCCGCATATATTGAGTTTTGGATAAACGGTGGCGAATGGGAAGAAATGTTTGTTGACGAAGAATTTTCCGAAGGTGATTTAGTCAGGTCATTTAAGCGCACAATTGATGTTCTGAGACAATTCTGCACAATAAGCGGCATTCCAACTGATATAGCCAAAAATGCAAGTCTTGCGATTGATTGCATAAACCGTGACCCGATAAAAGAAGAATAGTTTTTGAAAAATTTTTGAAAAACATTATAATAAAAGTATGTTTTCAGAATATTTTTATACGGAAGAATTTGCAAAAAATCTTGCCTCACAGGCAATGGACGCTTTTGATGCTGAAATTCCCGAGGATATCAGGATACTTATTACACAAGTTATTTATGAGTTTATTCTTATTTCTTGTGATGAGCTGGCAAAAGACAGGTATAAATATAATACAGACAATATTGTTCTTATTTCGCAGCTTGTTGGGGAATGGATGTATCATCGAGGGGTTGATAATTATAAAAACGACTTACCTCAAGAATATTGGCAATCGGTACTTCAGAAAGTGGCTTTTGATGTTTATAAGGCTGCAAAAAATTCCGTTCAACTCGGAGAAAGTCGTGAAACAACAATTGATAAGGCAAATTCAGCATCCGAAAGAGTTTATATGACGTGTATGTTTCAACTTGCAAAGGAGCATAAACTAAATAAACCGATTGATGAAATTATGGCTCAGTCGAGTTTGGATGATTATGTAGAAGAAAATTATACTATAGAAGAAATTGATTCCTCTTTTGAATTTAACGAGTACGACAGAGAACTCCTAAGAAATAATTTTTATGCAAACTGGAAAGATACAAATCAACTAAATAAAGCTATTGAATATGAAAATGAACTTCAACAGGAAAATGGAACAAAATCCCTTGTTCTTGACGAATTTTGTCAGAGAACCGCAATAAAAAATGGAGCTGAAGAAGAAAACCTGCTTGGTCCCAATATACCAGCAAAAACTTTAATTATTCCTGCAACTATACTTCTGTGGGGGTTGGTGCTTTGCTCAAAACTTGCTATTGATTCACAAAATCAATATTATCTTTATTTAGGTTTTCCAATTTTTATCATAGCGGCTTTTATATATTTATCTATGAATGTGTCTTCGTTAAAAAATCAAATTGCAAAAGTTAGATTTTGGATAGAATTTTTGACAACTATAATTTTTTTATTGTTGTATATCGGTGCCAGAAAAGGAAATTTAGTTTGTTTAACTATTATGGGCGCTTTGTTCATTATATTTATTTATAAAGCAAGCAAGTTTATCTATGAAAAAGTGAAAACAAAAAAACTGTTGAAAGAGCGAGAACAAATAGAAAAAATTAGACAGGAGTTGAGTAGTTTAAAATGATAAAGAATGCAAAAAATTTTTTATATCTCTTATTGGTATTTATAATGGGACTTTCCCTCGCAGGGTGCAAGGATACAACTCCTCGTGTTTTTCTCAGCACAAAACCGATTATGAGGGAAACTTTTATCCCGATGAATGAATTTAAGAAAAATGACACGATAAACTTTATCCTGATTGCGCCAAAAGGTTTTAGGGCGGATATGGTGAGGTTGCAACTTTTAAAAAAGAGTAATCTCTCCGCAATGTGGGGCTATACTCTTGCTCTGGGCAAAGATTATAACGTAGAAGACGAACATTATCTGACAGGCTCTTTTACGGTATATTCTGCCGGAAGATACGAATTGCAATTTTACGATTCAGACGGAACAAAGAAAAAAACTCATTTCCCCGCAAAGCAATATTTTCCAATGCCGGAACCATTGGCAGCAGTACAATTTGGAGTTTATGACAAATAAAATTCTACAGGGCTAAATTTTCTCTCTGACAGATGGAAAAGAATTGTATATGTCAACTAATTCGATGACAAAATGTCGGATTTTTCTTTTGTCACTTTTTCTCTCTTTACTTTTAGGCGCGAATAAAGAGAGAAAAAGTGACGGAAAAAGAGAGAAATCACGCGCATGTTTAGAGTTTGTAAAATATTTTGCAGCACGAATTTTCTGCCATTCACTTCGTTCAGGCAGATAAATTTGCACTCCAAAATAAAACAAACTCTATGTCCATTCATTGCACCCTTACAGGTGTGATTACAAAACTTCGTTTTGTCCACTATCGTGGGGCAGTAGCCAATAAACGAGCAGAGGATTTTTTATGTAATTTACCCTGTGAACGGTAATATTAGGGGGCGGAATTGTGTAGAATTTTCGTAGTAATTTCTTGCTTTTAAGTTAGAAATTCAAGAAAATTCGTTACACAGTTGTTCCGTTCTAATGATGTGTTTTAGGGTATCAGACAGTGAACAGTGGTAAATAATAAAAAATATCCGTGCTCATGTTTTCTTTGGTGCCGTTTCTTTTGCGCCAAAAGAAATGGCACATCATAAAATATCAAATAAAAGTGGTTAAAGTTTAATAAATTTTACCATCGAATTATTTGATACATACAATTCAAAGAGAAGGTTTGATTTTTTTGCAATTCTCTTAATATTGCTTCTTTAACATTTCATATATTTTGTGTAATTTCATTTGCTATACAATACTACAGCCCGCTCATCACGGGCTGTAGTATATTCTACTTAAAGAAGTGCAATTGTGCACACCCTTTATATTCCACACCATCTCTCTTTTTAAACATTTTTCTGCTAAAATGTTACATATGGTTACAATGTAAGAAGGTAAGAATATGAGAACAATAACTTTAATAAAGGGTGACGGCATCGGTCCTGAAATTTCAAAATCGGTAGTTGATATATTTGAAGCTCTAAAAGCGCCTATTGAATGGGATTTTCAAGAAGCCGGCGCAGATGTTGCGGAAAAAGAAGGCTCACCTCTCCCACAAAAAGTTTTGGACTCAATAAAGAAAAACGGCGTTGCGCTGAAAGCCCCAGTTACAACCCCTATAGGGAAAGGCTTTAGAAGCGTAAATGTAACATTAAGAAAAGAATTAGACCTATACGCTTCCCTCAGACCTGCATACAATATCCCCGGCATAAAGACCAGATATGAAAATGTTGACTTAATAACCGTAAGAGAAAATACCGAAGACCTCTACGCAGGCATAGAACGCAAAGTTGATGACGATACAATGGAATCAATAAAACTTATTACAAGAGGCGCATCAACGAGAATTGCCGAATTTGCATTTGAATATGCCCGCAAAAACGGCAGAAAAACAGTTAGTGCAATTTCTAAAGCGAATATATGCAAACTTACTGACGGTTTATTTTTAGAATGCGCAAGAAATGTTGCGGAAAAATATCCTGAGATAAATTACAACGAAGTTCTCGTGGATAACCTTTGTATGCAGCTCGTCCAAAACCCCACAAAATATGATGTTTTGCTATTACCAAACTTATACGGAGATATCGTTTCCGATTTGGCGGCAGGACTTATTGGAGGCTTGGGTGTTGCACAGGGGGCAAATATCGGTAAAGACTGTGCGGTATTTGAAGCAGTTCACGGCAGCGCTCCAGATATAAAAGGTCAAAACAAGGCAAACCCTACTGCGCTTTTATTGAGCAGTGTTATGATGCTTGAATATATCGGAGAAAATGAACTTGCAGACAGATTAAAGAATGCCATTTTTAATGTTTTAAAAGGCGGAGTTTCTTTGACTGCCGACCTTGGCGGAAATGCAGCTACAACCGAATATACCGAAGCTATTATTAAAGAAATAAACCGTTAGATTTAGAAAAAATTCAACCCAAAAGTTGATTTCTATCCACGATAAAATTTCTAAAATTATATCGTGGGGGACAGAAGTATAATGACTTTGAGTGGAAAGAGTTTAGAAAAATCCAATATCGAAGAAAAAATAAACTTATATATAAATGCCTTGAAACTTGATAGCGAGGATGTGGATGCAGCAAAGGCTCTTGCCTTTTGCTATAAAGATTTGGGGAGATTGGACCTCGCTATCAAGTATTTTTCTATCGCCAAAAGGAAAACCCCTTTTGATAAAGTCTTATACTATGAACTTGGCAAATTGGAATACGCAAAAAGGAATTACGTCAAAGCCATAAAACATTTTATGAATGCCGTAAAACTTTCTCCCAACTATACTGAGTCCATAATTGCCATGGGCGAAGTCCACGAAGAGATAGAAGAATTCAATATGGCGGAGATGATTTATTTAAAAATTCTTGAAAAATCCCCCACAAATCAAGAAGCCTGCCTAAAACTCGGATACTTGTACATCAAAACCGGCGATTACAAAAAAGCACTAAACTGCTTTAGAGATGTCTTGGCGCAAGACACACAAAATTCCGAAGCTTATTATGGTTTGGCAAAATGCTTTGATGAAGCAGGAAAAGAAATCGAGGCAAGGCGCTATTACAAAAAGTATCTCAACATGGAACCTCATGGTGAAAAAAGTAATATTATTTCATCAAGGCTGAAAGAAATGAGTATTCCAAAAAGAAAAACTTCAATCAGCCGTTCACACCTGAGATTAGTATAACAATTGCACACTGCCGAAAATTTCACTATAATAAAGCCATGAATATTTTTCAAAAATACCAAAAAGCTTTATCCAACGAAGAACGACAGGCATTATCTTTTTGCACACAAGTTGCTGATGATATGGGAATAAAAATTTACCTCGTCGGCGGCATTGTCAGGGATATTTTGATTAACAGAGAATTTAACGATATTGATATTTTGGTAGAGGATGATGCCGTTTTATTTGGAGATATTTTAACTAAAAAATTTGCTAAAAATATCGAAATTCTTGCCAGAAATGACAAATTTAAAACGCTTAAAATAAAATTTACCATAGGGACAAAGAACTTTGAGGCAGATTTGGCAAGCACGAGAAGCGAAGTATATGAATACCCCAGCGCCCTACCAATACTTGCGGAAACAGGAGTTGTATTAAAAAAAGACATAAAGCGTAGAGATTTTACCGTAAACGCTCTTGCAATGTCCTTGAACAGTAAAGATTTTTGCCAAATATATGACGAAACCGAAAATGGGCTAAATGATATAGAAAACGGATTAATTCGTATTTTACACCCCGACAGTTTTATGGACGACCCCTCAAGAATAGTCAGAGGACTAAAATACAGGGCTAAACTTAATTTTTCTCTTGAAGAAACCACGGAAATATTACAGGAACAATGTCTAAAAAGCGACAAATACACCAATGACTGTCAAGACAGAATAAAAAAAGAGGTAAAAGAAACCCTAAATCTGCTTTTGCCGTATTGTTTCAACAGATTTGTTTCGGAAAATATCTATAAACTTATAATCAGCCAAACATCCAAAAAAGATATTCCTAACGGCAATTTGGTTTGTAAAATTATTGACGGATGCAAAAATTTTATAGACACAGAAAATATCTGGCTGATTTTCTTATGTATGATATTTAATTTTGCGCCGTTTGAACTGGTGGGAAACAATACGGAAAAACTCGCTCTAAAGAGAAAAGAACAGGCAATTATAACCGATTTTTTCCTGTTAAAATCGGAACTTGAATTATTGCAAAATGCAAAAACAAACTATGACATTTACGAAATTTTGAATAAATACTCGCCTGAAGCGGTTGTTGCCAATTTATGCCTGACAAAAGAGACTGAATTGGCAGACAAATATTATTTATATATAAATAAATTAAAAGATATTAAACTTTCGGTTTCAGGTGAAGATATAGAAAAATTCGGCATTGAAAACGGAATTATTTACAAAGAAATACTAAACGGCACGCTAAAGGAAAAACTCAACAATAATCTCAGCCAAGCCGAAGAAAAAAGTGTATTCAAAAACCTGTGCGCTCTCGCAAAAAACAAAACAGAAGATTTAATCAATTAAAATAAGCATGAACGAATAGCATCTTTTATTTTTGCAACAACATCTCTGATGTAATCTTCTGATGTAATACCACTGATTACTATATCAGCTTCCTTTGCATAAGGTCTTATATACTTTACTGCACCCGCATTAACGATACCAAAAAGCATATCCGCAGCTTTACCCTCTTTGCCTCTGGTAATAGCTCTTTTGTACCATCTTTTTTTAATAATATCAGCGGGAGTATGAACATATATGGAAATATCCAGCAACTCTCTTAATTTTTCTTCCAACACAAAGAGTCCCTCGGTTAATATAATTTTGGCAGGTGCTTTACGTATTTTGCGAGGAATACTTTCGATGGTGAAGAAATTATATTCGGGAGTAAAAATAACCTCTCCGGACTTAATTCTCTTTAAATCTCCACGCAACAAGTCCAAATCAACCGCTTGCGGCTCATCCAAATTAAACCCGCTATCGAAAAGTGCTTCATAACTGCCTGCTTCTCTTAATTTGTCAGACGCATCCTTATAATAATTATCGCTTGTAATCAAAGTAGCAAGGCTTTTGTGTTTTTCAGTAAGGCAAATATCAAGCACTTTGGATGTAAGTGTACTTTTTCCTGAAGCTGATTCACCCGATACCCCGATTAAAATTCTTTCTTTGGGGTTACTTACCAACTTATATGCAATTTTGTGGATAAAACCTTTTTTGATATTTATGAAAATCGGCTGAGAGGTTCTCATATCTTCATCAATGATTTCAGTCAATTTATTTTCTATCAATTTTGCAAGATAAATATTATTATTTTCGTCATTCAAAATAGGAACAGCGTAAGATAAATCGCTATTCAATTTTGTATCCATTTGCAAATTCGCCATGCGTTACCTCAGCCCAAATATCACTTACAAAAAATATACTAAAAATTTCGTCTAAAGTATAGATTTTTGACTATTAGTTTTACAAAAATATAAAATTTGAAAAAACAAAAATTTGTCAGGAAATTTTTCGGTTGTAACAATAATTTTACGTACATATTATGCTTATTCTTTCAAAAAAAAATCTTTCATGATAATATAATCACGATTGAAAAATCGGGAGACTGATACGGCAAAGGTCGGTGAACCATGTCAGGGCGGGAACGCAGCAGCATTAAGCCATAAGCTTTTGGGTGTGTCAGTCTTTCCCTTTAAAATTAAAGAAGTAATTATTCTCCTTCGCACACAAAGAGAGGGCAACAAAATGGGGTGAAGGTGTCAGCCCTCAGCAAGAAAATAAAGGACTAACACGATGAAACATCATTATGAAGCAGAAGTATTTTATGCAGACACCGACTGTTACGGTGTTGTTTGGCACGGAACATACGTCAGATATTGCGAACAGGCACGTACCGACTTTGTTGCAAAACTGTCAAAAGGTATGAAATATTTTGAAGATAATAATATAGCAACTCCGATAGTCGATTTGCATATTAAATATAAGAATTTTGCCAAAATTCATGACATTCTTGATATAGAAACAACGGTAGAAAAAATCACCCCCTTGAGAGGCACAATGCTTCAGAAAATTTCAAATAAAGCTACCGGAGAAGAAGTTGCGGAAGTTACCGTAGATTTTGTTTGCACGGATAACAACGGCAAGCTTTATCGCAGAATGCCCGCAGAAATGCTTGAGATGCTCGAAAGAGCAAAAGACTAGCTTTCTTTCAGCACTTTTATCGTTTTATAATTCTTTAAATACGGCAAATGTTCTTCCGTAACAAGTTCACCGGGAGCAAGAACAAATATCCCCGGAGGACATTCCGCAATCAAGTCAAGGCTTATTCTGCCAACTGCTTTTGATGTTTCGACTACTTCAAATCCTCTGTAGAAAGCTTCTTTGGGAGACATTTTTATAATCGGGTTTAATAAAGGCATAAATTTGTAATCTTCACCATAAGGAATGTCGCTGAAATCTCTCGCTGCAATTTCCTTTATCGCATCAACCAAGATTTTAGCCTCCTCAATTTTATTTCCGATGTTTGTCAAAACCAATATTCCGTTATCCGTTGAAGCTTCAATCTCTATTTTATAGTCAGTTCTTAAAATATTTTCCAATCTTCTGCCAAAGAGATTTTTTATCATTATATAAACTCTCGACGGTTCAAGCCTAAATCCGTCTTCTTCAGTTAAAACAAGCACCTTGGGATATTGTCTTAACTCTGATTTTATATAATCAGCTATTTTTATTGATTTTTCAATATTTTTTTGCCCCTCCTCGCTTTGAAGATAGGCTCTTGCCGCATCAAGACTTGCCAAAAGCATTACAGACGGACTTGTTGTATGCAATAATCTGAGGTTGTTTTCCATAACATCAGAACGTATTTTTGAATTTTGCGAAAGGCTCAAAATTGAACTTTGAGAAAAACTTCCTCCTGTTTTATGCATAGAGTGAACAACTACATCGGCACCGAGATGAAGTGCGCTTGTCGGCATTTTGTCCGAAAAATTCCACAACGCACCGTGCGCTTCATCAACCGCAAGCAAAACATCATATTTTTTGCAAACATCTGAAATTCTCTTTATATCGCTGATTACGCCCTCGTATGTCGGGCTTGTAATCCAAACCATTTTCGTTTCTGGATTTTGTTTAATCGCATTTTCTATTTGGTGATAAGATATTTCGCCCCAAATACTCCACTCCTCATGCTTTTGAGGGTTAAGCCATATCGGTTTTGCGCCGGTCATAATGAGTCCTGTAATAACCGAACGGTGGCAATTTCTACCGATTATAACTTTATCATCGGGTTTCAAACAACTCATTGCTATTGCAAAATTCCCGATAGAAGAACCGTTCAAAAGGAAATACGACTCTCTTGCGCCCAAAGCTTCCGCCATAAGCTCCTGCGCTCTCTTGACCGGACCCGTTGCAGGGTGGAGAGTGCCGAAATTGTTAAATTCGTCCGTATTATCAATCAGAGGTGCATTTTTAAGAACATTTTTAAAACGTTCTAAAAGTCCTGCCCCTTTTGTGTGACCGGGAATATGAAATTGCAAAGACGGATTTTGGAGAGAATTTTCCAGAGCATTAACCAAAGGAGCTTCAATATCTTGCTCCTTGCGAACAACAACCTTTTCTTCGTTAATAATCTTTTGTGAGAAATCTTCCAACCATGCAACCTCTTTGAAAAATTCTGACTACAATATAAAAGCATAAATTAAAAATTTTTGCCAGTAATTTTTGGAAGAAATCTTATAACCCTTTTATAATTTCTTTCACAAGGGCAGAAAACTTTTCTTTAACACTATTTCCAGCCTCTATAACTTCCTGATGTGAAAGTTTTTCTTCTTTTATACCTGCAGCATAATTCGTTATGCAAGAAATCCCCAAAACCTTCATACCGCAATAGTTTGCCACTATTGCTTCGGGGACGGTTGACATCCCTACCGCATCCGCACCGATTTTTCTCAGCATACGAATTTCTGCCGGTGTTTCGTAAGAAGGTCCGACATTAGCCGCATAAACACCCTCGTTTATATGAATATTTAATTTTTGGGCACAATTTTTTGCATAATCATAAAGATTTTTGTTATACACCTCACTCATATCGGGAAATCTTACACCCAAACTGCTATCATTCTTGCCGACAAGCGGATTTGTTCCCAATAGGTTTATGTGGTCTTTTATCAACATCAGACTGCCGACTTCAAAAGCTTCATTGACCGCACCTGCCGCATTGGTAATAATGAGCTTTTCTATCCCGAGTTTTTTCATAACTTTTATGGGGAAAGTAACTTCTTTTAAGGAATATCCCTCATAAAAATGTATTCTTCCCTGCATTATCATAACTTCTTTGCCTTCTAGTTTGCCGATAACAAGCTGCCCCACATGCCCGTCAATGGAAGACTGTTTGAATGCGGGAATTTCATGATATCTGATTCTTATGGGATTTTCGACTTCACCCGCAAGCGCCCCCAAGCCTGAGCCTAAGATTAGTGCAATTTTTGGAGAATATTTTCCGCCTATTGTTTCTTCTATGTATTTTGCAGCATGAGAAAGCATAATCCCTCCTTTTTATTGAGGAACGTGAGCACAATACCCAAGCGTTGCCCAATTTGAATAGAAGTTTATTTGTGTAGCACTGCCGGTAGGAATAAGTATTTTTCCCTGATGCTCCGGAGGAACGCCGAGAATAGACGCTATTACGGACTGAATAACATCTTCATGAGTAACAACAATAATGGTTTTGTATTCGTTCAATGCTACCATTTCACTGACAATTGCATCAACTCTTTCCCTCAAAGCCTGCGTCGGTTCTCCGCCTTCAGGCCAGTATTCGTAGGGATTTTCGTGATATTTGTGGAGCATATCGGGATATTTTTCTTCAATCTGTTCAAACGTCAATCCACCCCAGAGTCCCGATTTTCTGTCATACATACCATCAATTATTTCGTATTCCAAATCATATTCTTTTGATAAAATTCTTGCACTTTGAATGGCTCTCAATGCAGAACTTGTGTATATTTTATCCACGTGAGGAGTTTTATATAAAAGCCATTTTGCCAAATTTTCCATTTGGTCCTTACCTTTTTGGGTTATGGGAGGATAATCCTCCGCATCAAAAAGCCTACCTTGTTCATTATAAATTGTTGAACCGTGTCTGACGAAAATAATTTTGCATTTTCTTCTAAACATAATAACCTCACTAACAATATTTATTTTCTCATATTATTTGATTTCTGCCAATAGTAAAATACTGATAATAAACCAATTAGTCGAGTTTTAAATAAAAAGGGCTCTGAAAAAATCAAAGCCCACATTAAAAAATTACATCTTGGTTAGATTACTTATAATCACCGGTTGCGGCAGAGTTTCGCCGACTTTTTTATTGTCTAAATTATAGATATTGCTGACAAACTTTTTTGTAGGATGAGCATCAACATATCTCCACAAGTACTTTTTACTTGAGATTTCAACCTTTGGAATTTTTACTTTCAATGGAATATTGTCTAAAAATTTATCTTTAATTTTCAACAGGTATTTTAACCCTCTCGTTTGTTTTTTTGTTATTAAACGGTTGGTATTATCATAGAAGAACGTAAAACTCGTTATACAGTTGTTATTCTTGCATACAAGCCATACTGTTATACAAAATTTAACTTTTTTTAAAACTCCGTCATTATCCTGAATAGAATTTTTTATGCTCTTGTGGGCAAAACACCTGAAATATTCCAGCGTTTTAATATTTTTTGTATCGTACAATTGTCCGCAGCAAAAATGTGCAACACGAGGTACACGCACTCTAAACCAAGCCTGTGCCATCAGCTCCCTTCCTTGACTATGTGAATTACAAATTCAAAAGTAACACTGCACAAAAAATATATCAAGGTTTGTTAAGAATACGTTACAATCCTCAAATATTTTCGGCAAAACTACAAAATAAAACCCAATCCTATAATCAACAAATTCATCAAAATTTCCGCCCATTGAGCATTTTTCATTGCAGAAAGCGCACTATTACTTTCTTTATCAGCCGTAGCAACGGTTGCAAGTCGGGTTATTCTGTCATCAGCAGGTTGACCTGCCGATGTTTGCCCGAAATAATAATGTTCCAGTCTTGAAAGCCGTCTTTCATCATCATCAAGTTCAAATGTCTTTCTAAATGCACCTTTTTCAAGTGCTGTTATAGCTTTGTCGGTATCAAAGTACCCGCCTCCATTGTCAATTTTGTCATAACTGAAATTGCTTGCAACAGAGTGCCTTTCCTTTTTAGGCAAAACGCTCTTTAAATTTTCAACCCTCTCCTGCAAGGTTAAATTAGATTTTTCCGAACCGTACAATTCGTTCTCCAGTCGGGAAAGTCTTTTATATATATCTTCTCCGCTATAATCTTTTTGATAAATTGTACGCTCTATTTTGCTGACTATTGGGTAATTATTATAATCCGCCTCTGGTATTTCTTCATAATATTCTTGATTATTATAATAACTTTGATTATTGTTTGTTGTACGTTCAAAATCGCTTTGGGGATATATTTTGTCGATTTTTGATAATCTGACCTCCGGCGTACCCGCATACACATTGTCATAAATTTGTTTTTCAATTCTGTCTATCCGGTTATCAATATTTTGTCCTTCATAAGTAACACCAAAAAGTTTATTTTCCAAAGCAGAAACGTATTCTGCCGAAGTCATTGCGCAAGCCGATTTAGAAAGACAAAATATACAAATAAAAATGAATAAAAATATTTTCTGCATTTTAACCACTCACTTCTAAAATGCATTATTAAGGATGAAAATTATTTTTTCATTGTCTATTCAGGTAAAAGATTGGAATATTGCAAGCATAGTTTTTTATGATGTAAAAATCGATAATCTTTCTCAATATAATGCTGAGCTTATTCTGATTTTTTAATAACATTTGCAGGTATTTTGGCATCTTGGCAGGAATAGTTTTGTGTATTAGAATAAGGAAAAGGGAGTAAATGATGCCTACGGTTAAAGAGAATTTGGAAGAAGTAAAAGCCAGCATTCCTGATTTTAAGGGGCGAATTATTGCTGTCACAAAATATGTTGATGAGAGCAAGATAATAGAGGCTTATGAAGCAGGCTTGAGAGATTTTGGAGAGAACAAAGTCCAAGATGCACTAAAAAAGCTCGAAAATCTTCCGGAAGAATTGAAACAAAATTCGACCTGGCACATGATAGGACACCTCCAATCCAACAAAGTAAGAAAGGTTGTGGGTAAATTTGACTATATACATTCCGTCGATACTTTGGAACTTGCAAAAAAAATTTCAACAGTTGCAAAAGAAATGGGAATAATCCAAAAAATCTTAATAGAAGTTAACATTTCTCAAGAAAAAAGTAAATTCGGAACAAGTGAAGCGGAAATTGAAGAAATTTTTCAAAATCTCCAAAACCTTGATGGAGTCAAGGTTGTAGGACTTATGACAATGGCTCCGCATACTCCAAACGAAGTATTTTTGAAAAAAGTATTCACAAATTTGTATGAGTTGGGTTATAATTTACAACGTAGATACCATGTAGAACTTAAAGAACTTTCTATGGGGATGAGTTCTGATTACGAAATAGCCGTAAATAGTGGATCTACAATGATACGATTGGGACAGAGATTGTTTAGATAACGCATAGGGAGGATAAAAGTTGTCAGCATTAAGTACAATTAAAGACCTTTTCAGAGGGGTTGTTGAGCCGGATTTTGATGATGAAGAGTACGGAATTGAGGATGAATTAGAAACAGAAGACATCGCTCCGGTTGAGAAAAAAAGAGAAAAAGTAAGCGTTGTTCGTCCGATTAACGCTCGTGGTTACGAAGTTATGGTTGTTTCACCGAAATCTTTCGATGAATCTTTAGAAATTTCTAAAAATTTAATCGACAGAAGAACCGTTGTATTAAACCTTGAACTTCTTGACCATGAACAATCACAAAGAATCGTTGATTTTCTTGCAGGTGCTACTTATGCACTTAACGGTCATCAACAAAAAATCGGTGAAGGCGTATTCATCTTCACACCAAACAACGTAAATATTTCAGCTGAACAAGAAAAAAGAGCAGCAGCTTCTATAGCAGACGCTTTTTGGAATCAAGTTAAATAGTTGAAATAAAAAGTCGAATTATGCTAAAAACCAATCCTGTTTAGGATTGGTTTTTGTTGCGAAAAAATATCTGTACAATTTTACTGTTTTGCAATTGCCCTTATGATTTCATCTTCAAAATGCTTGGCATTTACGGCTTTGGGGAGATTGTCGAGCATAATCGCAAAAACCACATCTTTACCGCTATTAGTTTTTAAATAACCCACAACAGCACTTGTATTGCCGAGGGTACCTGTCTTTACTTTTATACGTCCGTTCAATTCCGGAACCCTACCTTGAAATGTACCTTTATTCGTGTCTGTCATAAGGTTTTTTACGACAGAAAAATTTTGCATTTTAGATGCCGCAATAAGCGCATTTGTCATAAAATCAGCATTCACATAATCATTCATGGATGCGCCGCACCCATCAACCATGGTAATCTCATCCGTGTTAACGCCACTTTGCCTGTAAAAGTCTTTCACTACGCCAAGACCATCCTTGGTTGTTCCCATACTTTCGGTTTTTATTGCACCTGCATGTTTTATGAGAACTTCTGCCGCAAGATTATCGCTATAAAGTAAAATTCTGTATAAAACATCCTCTATACTATGTTCTACAAGAGCTTCCTGAGCCGCAAAAAGGGGAACTTTTTCGTATTTGAACAACGCATTAAAAGCGATATCATTTGACAAAAAAGCATAAGCCATAATGTTTTTATATAGCCGTTCAGGTTCAAGTGCAGGAATATATATAATTTTAGAGCCGTTAACTCCGCCTTTCAATTTTATTACGGAATTTGCGGAAAAAACATCTCTTTCACTCCATACATTCGTTGTTGCTGCAGGAGTTAACCCATTGATTACATCCTCTTTATACTCTTTGGAATACGCAACAGAAACCTTTTTGCCGTCTGATTTTGCTTCGACCGTAAAAAGATTTCTGTTAATTATATACGGACTTATTTGCGGAAAATAAATACTGGCATTGTCATCCCACTGCCAACCAATACCAAAGGATTCTTTATCAATTATTGTATCATCTATCATAAACTCTGATATTACTTCACTGTTCTTATTTTTATATTGTGAAGCGAGATTCATCATATCCTCGTACGTAAACAGAGGGTCGGCACCAACTTTAAAATAAACCTTTGTTCCTGCTTTATAAATTGCTGTTTTAAATTTATAATTTTTGCCTAAAAAATCAAATGCCGCAGGTGCAGTTACCATTTTTAATGTAGAAGCAGGATGCACTAGCGCTTTAGGATTTTTTTGATATATTACTGAGCTTGTATTCAAGTCTTTAACGCTTATACCCAATACAGCAGGTGCAAATTTAGGATTTGCACTTATCACATCATCAACAGGTGCGGCAAAACAACTCTGAGCAAATAGTAAAAATATAAAACCTATTTGGTAAAAGAAAATTTTTCCAACCATTTATCTTTATCCTCAACGGGCTTGTAATTCATTATATAATTTAAAGCATCGTCAACACAATTTGCTTTATAAAAAATTTCTTTACAGTTACCGTGAGCAAATTTTTCATTATAAAAATTATCAAAAAGTTCAAACAGTTTGTCATAATAACCATCTACATTTAAAATTACAATAGGTTTAAAATGATAGCCTAATTGTTTTGAAACAATAATTTCGGAAACTTCTTCCAACGTTCCGAAACCACCCGGCATAGCTATAAAAGCATCCGCCCTTAATTCCATGGTTTTCTTACGCTCACGCATATCATCAGTTATTACAAGCTCAATTTCTTTAGGAAAATCAATATCAGTATTAAATATTTTTTGAGGAACAACTCCGAGAACTTTTGCCCCTGCTTTTTGCGCAGTTAAAGCGACTTCACCCATCAAGCCCAAAGAACTTCCGCCATAAACCAAGCCAAAACCGCATTTTGCCATTTTCTCACCAAGTTCTTTTGCGGCAATAAAATACTTTTCATCTATATTTTTGCTTGAAGAACAATAAACACAGATATTTTTCATATAAATTAAAGCTCCTTAGAGAATTTGTTATTTTCATCAACCAATATTTGAACAGGGGTAAAATTATCCGCTTCTTCTGGTGTCATAGTGGCAAAAGCAGCAATAATAATTTTGTCGCCTACGGAAACTTTATGTGCAGCAGCTCCGTTCAAACAAATGCAGCCGGAATTTGCTTTACCCTTTATAACGTAAGTGGAAAATCTTTCACCGTTTGTAACATTATAAATATCAACTTTTTGATAAAGTTTTAATTTTGCTTTTTCTATTAAGGCTTCGTCTATAGTAATAGAACCTACGTAATCTACATTTGCATCCGTAACAGTGGCTCTATGAATTTTTGATGATAAAACTTCTATAAACATTTTTCAATCTCTCAAATGTACGATAATATTTTTAACACAAAAAAAATGTCTTCTCAATCATGCTATAATCTTTTTATGGATAAATTTTTCTCTGATTTTATATATAACGCATTTGACAATGCCGACAAGATAAAAGAAACCGTTAAAAAGCTTGAACTTCGCTCAAAAAACACCATATCGGGTATGAGCGCTACGGCAAAAGCATTCTTTGTATGGTATCTTGCCAAAAAAACAAATCGTCCTGTTTTGTTTTTGGCTTCAAATATATCAAGAAGTATCGATTTTCAAAATAAAATTTCAATTCTTGAAGAAGAATTTTCAAAATTTTTCGCTCCCCAAGAAACCTCTCCGTACCAGCTTGTCTTCTCAAATCCGCAAACATATAAAAATCAGCTTGAAGCTCTGAATAAATTTAATTCGGGAGAAGAAAAACTTTTAATTATAAATGCGACAAGCCTTTTAACCCTGTTTCCGTCTAAAGATTTTCTTGAAAAAAATGCCCTGTTTTTTGAAAAAAAGAAAGAATTTAACTTCGATACAATATTGGATAAACTCGCAACTTTGGGTTACAAAAGAGAAAACATGGTTTCCGCCATTGGCGAATTCAGCCTTAGAGGCGATATTTTAGACATTTATCCGATTAACGATGAACCTGTACGTATAGAATTTTGGGGAGATGAAATTGAAAGCATAAGATATTTCAATATAAATTCTCAAAAAACCATAAAATTTGCAGACAGTGCAAAAATTGAACCGAGATTTAAAATTTTTCTGAATGATAAAACACATCTCAGAAAATCAATGGACAAACTATTTGAAAAACAAATAAATGAAATCGAAGATAAATATAAAGAGGGATTTGAATTTTGGTACAATTCAACCGTTGAAAGCCTTTCCGAACAGGGATACTTTGAAGGGGCAGAATATTTTGCGCCGATTATAGAACAAAATAATTCCGATATTTTTGATTATTTAAGACCGGACACGCTTATAATCATTGATGAAAGCCACGAAGTCTTTTCAAAATGCGAACTTGCCGACAAAAATCACAAAGAAGAATATCAAAAAAACATTGATATGGGTATGGCACTAAAACTCCCGACATATAACCATTTGGAGTTTGAACAGTTACTTTCAAAGATAAATAATTTTGCGCAGCTCAATTTAAACAGTTTCGTCGATTTTGAAAATGAAGATGCAATTTCCATAAACTCATCACTTTTGCCAAGGTTTGACCTGACAAATTTTGAACTCGGAGACTTTCTTGATAACGAAATAAAAAAAGGACAAAATATAATCGTTTCCACTCAATACCCGTCAAGAATAAACGATATTTTAAAGGATTTTGAACTTCCGTTTTCTTACGAAAAAGCTTTTGATAAAACAACGGTAAATGTTATAAAAGCCGATATTTACGAGGGTTTTGTATCCGATGATATGAACCTTACGTTAATCACTGATGTCGAACTTTTTAACAGAAAAATCAAAAAGCCTACAATCGCTAAAAAGCTCTCAAAAAGAGAAGATATGGAGTTTATTTATTCCATAAATGACCTTGCCGAAAACGACCTGGTTGTACATTCAATGCACGGAATAGGAAGATATTTGGGCTTAACAAGACAGGAAGTCGCAGGAGAATTGAGAGATTATCTCGCAATAGAATATGCAAACTCCGACAAACTCTACATTCCTGCCGAACAGATAAACATGCTCGCACGTTACAGAGGCTCGACCACAATTCAGCCAAAATTGTCCAAGATGGGTGGAACAGACTGGAATACAACAAAATCAAAGGTCAAAAAAGCAGTCGATGATATAGCTTTCAAACTAATAAATTTATATGCCAAACGCAAAAAATCGGACGGCTTTGAATTTGCACCTGACAGTCCTTGGCAAATGGAAATGGAAGATGCCTTTTTGTATACGGAAACACCTGACCAGATGAAAGCCATCATTGATACAAAAGAAGATATGGAAAGTAAAAAACCTATGGACAGGTTGATATGCGGTGATGTCGGTTTCGGAAAAACAGAAGTAGCCTTGCGTGCAGCATTCAAAGCCGTTATGTCGGGAAAACAGGTAGCATTCTTGGCACCGACCACAATTTTAGCGCAGCAACACTATTTAACATTAAAAGAGCGTTTTGCACCTTACGGAGTTAAAATTGAACTTTTTTCAAGGTTCAGAACACCTAAAGAAATAAAAAAAGCGGTAAATGCCCTCATTGACGGCACTTGCGATATTGCAATAGGAACGCATCGGCTTTTACAAAAAGATATAGAATTTAAGAGGCTGGGGCTTGTTATAATAGACGAAGAACACCGTTTTGGCGTTGCACACAAAGAAAAACTGAAAGAATACCGCACACAGGTAGATGTTCTTGCCATGAGCGCTACTCCTATCCCTAGAACACTCTACATGTCGGTTTCCGGTGTCAGAGATATGAGTCTTATCAACACTCCGCCTGTAAACCGCCTGCCGATAAAAACTTTTGTCGGAGAGTATAACCCCGCATTTATAAAAAGTGCAATAAATTATGAACTCGAAAGAGAAGGACAGGCTTATATTTTATACAACAGAGTTCAATCGATACACCATTTTGCAAATGAAATAAAGCAACTTCTGCCAAATGCACGTATTGCCGTTGCTCATGGACAAATGTCCCCAAAAGAACTGGAAGAAATAATTTATCAATTTTCCATTCACAATTACGACGTTCTTGTTTGTACGACCATTATTGAATCGGGCATAGATATTCCCAATGCCAACACAATGATTATTTATGATGCAGACAAGTTCGGTCTTGCGCAGCTATACCAACTCAGAGGAAGAATAGGACGCTGCGAAAGACAGGCTTATGCATACTGTTTTTACAAAAAAGACAAAGTACTGACACAAGAAGCGGCAAATCGCCTTAAAGCAATAAAAGATTTCACAACGTTAGGTTCGGGGTATCAGATTGCTATGCGTGACCTTGAAATAAGAGGTGTAGGAAACATCTTGGGCGCTCAGCAGCACGGACACATGATAAGTGTCGGTTTTGATGTATATTGCGACCTTTTGGAAGATGCAATTAAAACACTTCAGGGCGAAAAGGTTGAGAGAAAAGAACCGCCGGTTGTTGATATAAATATAACCGCATTTATTCCCGATGATTATGTAGGCAACAAACAGCAAAAAATGATTGAATACAAACGTCTTGCCGATGTTGCTTCAATACATGAACTTGAAATTTTGCACTCCGAATGGGAAGACCGTTTCGGCAAAATGCCCGATACAGTCGAACCTTTATTTAGAATTATTAAATTAAGACTTCTTGCTGACCAAATAGGTATCAAAGCCGTAAGAGAGGCTATGGGCAGCATAAAAATTCATACCGATTACAGTTACAATGAATGGTTCTTAATTTCTAACAATCTTGACAGAAAGGTAAGTTCAAGGCTAAGATTTATTCAAAACCAAACTAAAAATGCAAGTTCAAGTTCAATAATCCATTTTAATAATACAGGGCTTAGCTCACAAGAGGTATTGGACTTATTGGAGCATTTGTTTTATCATATCAAACAGTTACAAAGCAATTTTGTTAATAAGGAGGAAAAATGAAGAGAGTTTTAACAGTAATGCTTATTGCATGTGTAATGATGTTTTCAGGCTGCAAAAAAGCAGATAATACAGCAGTTATAATGGTTGGTGAAAATGCTATAACCAAGCAGGAAATAAACGATGTTGTAACCAAACAACTCAGTTCTCCGCTGCTTGCACAAATCGACAGAAAGAGCAAAGATTATAAAATTATGGAACTTGCCGCTACAGACAAGGCTATAAACGAACTTATCATCAAAAAAATACTCTTTGATGAAATCGCAAAAAGAAATATCACCGTTTCACAAGAAGATATCGCCGCATACAAAGAAAACCTTATAAAAGAAGTCGGTGGTGAAGAAAATCTTAAACAGGTTCTCGCTAAAAACAATCTTGATGAAACAGAATTTAATTCACTTTTGGAAAACGACATTCAAATGTCAAAACTTATCGCATCTATTTCGCCAATAACAGTTTCCGAAGCTGAAATTAAAAAATTCTACAATGAAAATAAAGCTTCAAAATTCACATACCCCGACACAGTTAAGGCTAGTCATATCTTAGTAAAAGACAAAGCAAAGGCTGAAGAAGTATTAAAATTGGCAAAAGCTGAAAAAGCTGACTTTGCCGCTCTTGCAAAACAATATTCCGAAGATCCCGGCAGCGCACAAAACGGCGGAGATTTGGGCTTCTTTACAAAAGACCAAATGGTTGAACCCTTTGCAAAAGCTGCTTTTTCAATGAAACCTGACACCGTAAGCGACCTTGTTCAAACCGAATTCGGTTATCACATCATCAAAGTTACGGACAGAAAAAAAGCAGGCATAACTCCTTATGATGAAGTTAAAAACACTTTGAAAAAATACCTTGAAGACGAAAAGAAAATTGAAATTCTTCAAAAATTCATTGAAAGCAAAAAAGCTCAAGTTGAAATTAAATACCTTGATGCATCATACAGTCCTGACGGCATTAAAAAAACTCTCCAAGAACTGAGAGCGGATGAACCTGTTGCACCTCAACCGACAAGTCTTCCGGCGCCAAAAGATGAGGCTAAATAAAGTGGGGCTTGTTTTATCAATAGAAAAACTTGTTGATGAAGTAAACAAGCTTAAAGCTCAAGGTAAAAAAATCGTTTCGACAAACGGCTGTTTTGATATCTTACATGTTGGACATGTAAGATATCTGCAAAAATCAGCCTCTTTGGGTGATATTTTAATTGTCTGCTTAAATTCAGACCGTTCGGTAAAAGCATTAAAAGGGGACAGCCGCCCGCTAAACAACGAAAACGATAGGGCGGAAGTATTAGCAGCACTGGGATGCGTTGATTTTGTAGTTATTTTTGACGAAGATACTCCCGTAAATTACCTTGCCCAAATCAAACCGAATATCCATACAAAAGGCGGTGACTACGACATAAACACCCTGCCCGAAACAAAAGTTGTTATGGAAAACGGCGGCAAGCTAGAATTTATAAATTTTGTCGAAGGCAAGTCCACGACAAATATTATTAACAAAATGAAAAAATAGAATAAAATCAATACTTTGGGCTATAATTAAACCATGCAAGATTTATTTAAAGACAGAATAGAATTTCTCAAAGCGGAAATTATTAAACATAACAGACTCTACTATGAGCAAAATACTCCGAGTATTTCTGACAGTGAATATGACGCTTTATTTAAAGAACTAAAAGACTTGGAGGCGAGTTTTCCCGAGTTCGCAACGGCTGATAGTCCGACAAAAAAAGTTGGAGCAGCAAATATTGCATCTGAATTTACGGAAGTTACGCACAAATATCGTCTGTATAGCCTTGATAACACCTACAACTACGACGACTTACGCTCATGGTACGAAAAAATTCAAAAAGAATTGGGCAGAGAAGATATTGAGCTCGTCTGCGAACTCAAAATCGATGGACTTGCAATGGCATTGAGTTATAATGTCGGACTCTTTATAAAAGGAGCAACCAGAGGAAACGGCATTGTGGGCGAAGATATTACTGAAAACCTGCGCACGATAAAATCTATTCCTAAAAACATTGATTTTAAAAGCCCTTTGGAAGTTAGGGGCGAAGTTTATATGCCGATTTCATCTTTTGAAAAGTTAAATGCCGCAAGGCTCGAAGAAAACAAGCCTCTCTTTGCCAACCCCAGAAACGCAGCAGGCGGCTCTGTCAGGCAGTTAGATCCCGAAGTTACAAGAGAACGAGACCTCGCTTTTTTTGCATATACAGGGGTTCTTGATACTGTAGATGCAGAGATTTACACCCACTTTCAAATGCTTGAACTTCTCAAAAAACAAGGTTTTGTCGTTAATCCGAATATAAAAATATGCAAAAACATTGAAGAAGCAATAAAATACTGTGACGAATGGGACGAAAAACGTCATGAATTAGGTTATGCAACCGACGGTATCGTTATAAAAGTCAATAATTTTGCATATCAGGATGAACTCGGTTTTACTTCAAGAGCACCAAAATGGGCAACCGCATTCAAATTCAAACCGGAAGAAGCCGTCACAAAACTGCTTGATATTGAAATAAATGTCGGCAGAACTGGCGCAATAACCCCTGTAGCTGTATTAGAACCTGTAAAACTTGCCGGTTCAACGGTTTCAAGGGCAACACTACATAATGCAGACGAAATAGAAAGGCTCGATATTCGTATCGGTGACTGGGTTTGGGTAAAAAAAGCAGCGGAAATTATTCCCAAAATTATAAAAGTCGAACTTTCAAGGAGAGAATCCGACTTGCCGCCATTTTTCTATCCGAAAGTCTGCCCCTCATGCGGTGCTCCCATTGAGAAAGATGAAGAGGGTGTTATTCAATATTGCACAAATATTACAAGCTGCCCCGCACAATTAAAAGGCAAACTCAAATACTGGGCAGGCAAGGATGGCGTTGATATAGACGGGTTGGGGGATTCTATCGTAGAGCAACTCTTTGATATGGGATTTATCAAAAACTACCCTGACATATACTATTTAACAAGAGAGGACTTACTAAAACTCGACAAATTTGCCGATAAATCTGCGCAAAACCTCATTGAGGCGATAGAAAAAACAAAACATTCCGAATTTGCGTCATTTATAAGCGCTCTTGGTATAAAATTTGTCGGAAAAGAAACTGCGGAACTTATTGCAAGAGCATTCCCGACATTTGATAACCTTAAAAATGCAAGCTTAGAAGAACTTTCTAATGTGGAAGGTGTCGGAGAAAAAATCGCAATAAGCATTCGTGAATTTTTCAACAGTGAAGAAAATCTTAAATTGATAGAAAAACTTTTCAATTCGGGTTTTGAAATCAAATACCCCGAAAAAATATCCGAAAACGCACCATTCAACGGAATGACAATGGTATTCACCGGAGCATTAAGCAGAATAACAAGAAATGAAGCCCAAAAACTCGCAAAATCTCTCGGTGCAACGGTTACAAATTCCGTATCCAAAAACACAACCCACGTTATTGCCGGAGAAGATGCTGGTTCCAAACTTGATAAAGCAAAAAAATTAGGTGTTATAATATTAAATGAAGAAGAATTTTTTGACATGGTAGAAAAAGGGAAGTCGAATGAATAGAAAATTCAAAGTTATAAGAATAAACGGTCTTTTTGGGCTTTTTCTGGCAATAACGGCAGTAGTTTTGGCTGCCGGCAGCGTTACGATAATGCCGATATACGGAGTAAAATTCTTGTGGAACAGTTTTGTCAGTACAGGTTTTGGCATTCCGTCCATTAGGCTTTCACAGGCTTCTTTATTATGGTTTGCACTTGTAGCAACCGCTTTTGGATACTTAAAGAGCAAAATTTGCTTGAAGTTTGTTAATACCGATGACATACAAGACCGTATGATGTCCGGAACAGACTACGAAAAATTCATTGAACAAATAAAAAAGGAGCAGGAAGAAAATGAAAAAATTCATCATTAGTTTTGCAGCTTTGGCAATAATTTCTCTTTGTGTTTATAACGCATCAAATGCAGCAGTTTTTGATGACAAAGGCAAAATAACAGCAGAAGCAAGTGAAACAAAATACGTTTCTCCCGACACAGCAACGATAAGTTTTTCCGTTGAAACATCAGACAAAAACAGTCAAAAAGCCGTTGATTTAAATAATCAAAAAATGGCAACCATTGTCGAAGCGGTAAAAAAGCAACTTGCACAAAATGAGAGTGTCAAAACATCTTCTTATAATTTGCATCCGAGATATGAATATAACAATATTACCAAAAAAGATGTTTTGACTGGTTACAGCGTTACAAACTCAATAACGGTAACATTAAAAGATACTAAAAAAACAGCAAAAATCATTGATATAGCTACACAAAGCGGTGCTACAAGCGTAAGCGGTTTGAGCTTCACTATCCAAAATACCGACAATGTTTGCCGTGAACTTACTACAAAAGCAACTCAAAAAGCTAAAAAAGAAGCAGAAACCGTATTGGCTGCTCTTGGTAAAACAATTGATACGGTAGTGAGCGTAAGCTACAATTGCAACAATCAGTTCCACCATTCGCCAAGAATGTATATGGCTATGGACTCTGCTATGAACGCAAAATCGGCAGCGGGAGCAACGATTGAAGAAGGCGAAAATAAAGTTACCGCTTACGTTACTATCGTTTTCACAATTAAATAGGGATTATAACATTGAAAGCTCTCTTATTTGATAAAGAATTAAAATTCGTCACTGATTATCCGAAGCCAGTTCCTCAAAAAAATGAAGCATTGATAAAAGTTACCCATGCCGGCATTTGCAACACTGACGTTGAAATCACAAGGGGCTATATGGGTTTTAAGGGTATCTGCGGGCACGAGTTTTTAGGTATTGTTGAAGATGTAAATGCACAGGATAAATCGCTTGTCGGCAAACGTGTAACAGGGGAAATTAACCTCGGTTGCGGAAATTGCCCCGACTGCTACAATAATATGCAGCGCCATTGCCAAAACAGACAAACTCTCGGTATTTACAAAAAAGACGGTATTTTTGCCGAATACGTAACGCTACCGATAGAAAATATTGTTGAAATTCCCGACAATGTTCCCGACAGTGATGCTATTTTGATAGAGCCGTTGGCAGCGGCATTGGAAATTCTTGAGCAGGTTCATATAAAGCCCGCAGACAAAATAGCGGTATTGGGTGACGGAAAACTAGGCATTCTTATTTCGTTGGTTCTTTCGACAACTCCGGCTAACCTGATTACTATAGGCAAGCACGAAAACAAGCTCGACATACTCAGAAAGCAAGGAATAAAAACAAAATTCTTACAAAACGCAACCGAAACAAAATATTATGATATTGTAGTTGATGCAACAGGCTCCGTTGACGGTTTTGATAAAGCCGTTTCTCTCGTAAAACCGAGAGGTATTTTTGTTCTGAAAAGCACGGTAGCTGCGGAAAAACCCATGAACCTTGCCCCCATAGTTATTGATGAAATAACAATTGTAGGCTCTCGCTGCGGACAATTCCGCCCGGCATTGAGGTTGTTGGAGAAAAAAGTTTTAGACTTAAAGCCTTTGATTTCTAAAACATTTGATTTTGACAATGCACTGGAAGCTTTCAATTATGCGCAGGAAAAAGGCGTACTAAAAGTAGTATTGAAATTTTAAATAAAATGGAAAGTATAAAACAAGAACAAACAACAACAGTTAAAGTGTACAGGGAGTTTTTTACAAAAGCGCAGGCAGAAGTAAAAAGGCAGTTGGCTGAATTAAAGTCGCCGTCATATTGCCATAAATGCCGCAAATGCTGCAAAATCAGATACTCCGAATTTTCACCGGAAGAACTAAAAGATTTAGGCTATGAGGAGTTTTTAAAAACATTTTTACCTCTTGGTGCAAGTGACGAATACTCTACCGTTGATTTACAAACAAATCAATATGAAGCTTTCAAAACTGATTCTGAATACTCACAAAAAGTTATTGACAGTTCAGATAGAGATATCTGGTTTTATGGGTGCAAATATTTTCAAACCGGCGTTTGTAAAAAGAACAAGGAAAAACCGGTCTATTGTTCCTCATACCCCATGAATGCATACACGGTATTGCACGACTGGTGCGGTTATGAAAAGTGGCAAAGAGAATGTCTCGACAAGCTAAAAAATCAAATGGCAAAAGACATTATGGAAAAAATAAACAACATAGATGAGTATAAAAAACAATTTTCCTGTGCTTGCTGCGCAACATGCTGCAAGCTCGCATGCAGCGAATTTTCTTATGAAGAATTATTGGACAAGGCCAAAAACGGTGACAATTTTGCCAAACAATTTACAAGCGTGTTTATTCCCTATGAAAAAGAAGAAGAAGCATACAATGCTTTTGGGGAATATATTGATTATTTGAGAGAAACTTTGCCGGAGGGAGAAAAGACATATTTTTACCACTGCCCGAAAAACAAAGATAATCTTTGTACCGATTATGAAAATCGCCCCGAAATTTGCAGAGAATTTCCGACAAATCCGTTGATGATACTTCCAAAAACCTGCGGATACTCTCAATGGAGAGAAGAAACCCATACAGATACCCTGTTACTGCACGCTCTTGTTGAAATTGTAGATTTTTATATAAAGAAATTGGAAAGTTTAATTTAATAAAATTCTATGTTTATTGTAGAATAATATCGTTAAGTTAATTATTAGAAAAGAGATAGGATAGAAACATGAGTTGTGAAAATTGTTCTCAAGAAGTAAAAGAAATGTGTTGCGTTGCAAAAGGCGCAAAACACAATCCTGCTCCAATTCCTCAAGAAGGAGCTTGGACTTATTCAAAAGAAATTAAAGACATTTCAGGTCTTACACATGGTATCGGCTGGTGCGCACCTCAACAAGGAGCTTGTAAACTTACATTAAACGTTAAGAACGGTATAATTGAAGAAGCTCTTGTTGAAACAATAGGCTGTTCAGGTATGACTCACTCTGCTGCTATGGCTGGTGAAATCTTAGTCGGAAAAACCATTTTAGAAGCACTTAATTCCGACCTCGTATGCGATGCCATCAATACGGCAATGAGAGAATTGTTCCTCCAAATCGTATATGGCCGTACACAAACCGCTTTCTCAGACAACGGCTTGCCAATCGGTGCAGGTTTGGAAGACTTAGGTAAAGGCTTACGTTCTCAAGTGGGTACTATTTACTCTACAAAAGTTAAAGGTCCAAGATACCTTGAACTTTCTGAAGGTTATATTTTAGAACTTGGCCTTGATAAAAATGATGAAATCATAGGTTACAAATTCGTTCACCTCGGTAAGATGATGGAAGCTATAAGAAAAGGTGTTGAACCTAAAGAAGCAATGGAACAAAACATCAAAACATACGGTAGATTTGCTGACGCTGTCAAGACAATCGATCCGAGGAAGGAGTAATAAAAATGACAGTAAAATTTGAAGGACAAGACAGACGTCAAGCTAAATTAGACAAAGTCTTACAAGAATACGGCATTAAATCTCTTGAAGAAGCAAGAGAAATCTGCCTCGCTAAAAATATAGACGTTGATGCAATCGTTAAAGGCATTCAACCTATCGCATTTGAAAACGCAAGCTGGGCTTATACTCTTGGCGCAGCAATTGCAATTAAAAAAGGTATCACAAACGCAGCTGATGCAGCCGAAGCTATCGGTTTAGGTTTGCAAGCATTTTGCGTTCCCGGTTCCGTAGGCGACCAAAGAAATGTTGGTTTAGGTCACGGAAACCTCGCAGCAATGCTTCTTAGAGAAGAAACAAAATGCTTCTGCTTCCTCGCAGGTCACGAATCATTCGCAGCCGCAGAAGGCGCTATTGGTATTGCAAGAAACGCAAATAAAGTAAGAAAAGAACCTTTGAGAGTTATCTTGAACGGTCTCGGAAAAGATGCCGCATACATCATTTCAAGAATTAACGGCTTTACTAGCGTTGAAACACAATACGATTACAAAACAGGCAAACTCAACATCCTTAGCGAAAAAGCTTTCTCTGACGGCGAAAGAGCAAAAGTTAAAGTTTACGGTGCTGATGATGTTTCAGAAGGTGTTGCTATTATGATTCACGAAGGCGTTGATGTTTCTATCACAGGTAACTCAACTAACCCGACTCGTTTCCAACACCCTGTTGCAGGTACTTACAAGAAATGGGCTGTTGAAAACGGCAAGAAATACTTCTCTGTAGCATCAGGCGGCGGTACAGGAAGAACACTTCACCCAGACAACATGGCTGCAGGTCCAGCTTCTTACGGTATGACCGATACAATGGGAAGAATGCACTCAGATGCACAATTTGCAGGTTCATCATCTGTTCCGGCTCATGTAGAAATGATGGGTGTAATCGGTATGGGCAACAACCCGATGGTTGGCGCAACTGTTGCAGTGGCAGTAGCCGTTGCAGCAAATGCGTAAATAGAAATTTAAAAAAGCACTCCGCAAGAGGTGCTTTTTTGTCTTAAAGGTATTTTATGAAAGCACAAGAGCTGTTCAAACAAGGTTATAATTGCGCACAATCAGTGTTTTGCGAATATTGTGAAAAGGTCGGTATAGATTATGAAACAGGGCTGAAGCTCGCATCATCTTTTGGCGGCGGAATGGGCAGGCTAAGAGAAGTTTGCGGTGCAGTTAGTGCTATGTTCATGCTTATTGGCTTAAAACAAGGCTATATCTCACCAACTGACGATAATGTAAAAGAAAAACACTACGCAAAAGTTCAAGAGCTTGCGCAAAAATTTGAAGAAAAATTCGGCTCAATAATTTGCAGAGATTTATTGGGATTGCCAAGCGGCAAATGCGAAGCAAAACCCTCTAAGCGCACGGAGGAATATTACAAAGAACGCCCCTGCGAAGAGTTTATAAAATTCGCTTCAGAACTCATCGAAAAAGAACTATAATTATTCAACTGTAATATTCAAGTTATAATCGTTGATTGGAGGTCTGTCTTCCCATGGTCTGCGGTATGCGCCTTGTATCTTTGCGCTTCCAACGTTTAGGGCTTTGATTTTATAAATTGCTGTACCGCTCTGACCGCATAAAGGCGGTTGTCCTATCTTGGGTTTAGGATAAACTGTTTTTTTATCAATGATTTTTACGATATTTTCATCAGTAGATTTCATTTCCCAGCTAAAACCCGTAGAAGCATTTTCCTGAAGCTCAATGACCAAAATATCAGATTTGTTCAGTTTTATGCTATCATTATTCGATTTTACATTATAAGTTTTTGCAAAACCGGCAGCGGCAAAACAAAATACCATAAGAATTAGTACTAAGAATTTTTTCATAATAACTCCTTCTCTTTAATTATAATAATATTCCGGCTAAATAGCAAAATTTTTATTTTTCAAATATCATATATGTGGAGGGCAATATGAATGTTCAATCAATAAATCATTCTCAAAGTTTTAAAGGCAATTTTTCGCAAAAAGCAGTCGATTTTGCGAAAAACCAAGGACATCACATGTGGACACAGGGAGTGAGTTTTTTAATTTGCTCAAAGCTTTACCCTATAGACAATTTTGAACAATTTTGGCGTGCAAAAATTTTGATTGATTTTGGAGAATATCTTTCTAACATTTTTATTCAAAACCCAAACACCACGGCAAAACAATGTACAAACATATTTTCTGCCCTGACAGATTGCACCAAAGATGTTATCAGATGGACAAGCAAGCTGATTGATAAATCAAAATAAATTATATGTTAACCGTTAAAACGATAACATCATCTTCAAAGACTTCTTCTTCCTCAATTTTCAGACCTTGTTCTTCAAGGCGTTCCTTTATTTTAATGTAATTTTCTTCTTGGGTATTTAAGGCATATTCCGAATTAAATTCGTTGATAAGCTCAGTTATTTCTTCTTCGGAACAGTCAGCTGTAATCTTCATTGTAAAAGGAATGGCTTCTTTGAAATCAAATGCCGTCGGCTTTTCCCGATAACAATCAATCCTGAAACCACCCATTTTTCCTGTCAGGCTATCGCCGTTAATACTAATGCCCTCAACACCATGTTCTTCAAGAGTTTTTATCAACAATTCTCTGTCCGCAAAGACTGTTTCATACTCTTTGGATATGATATCTACGGCATTTTGAACAACTTTTTGAACTTTTTCACTTTGAAAATCCTCATTTATAAGATTTTTCATATTTTCATTTAGAGAATTGAAATTGTTTTGCGCAATTTTATCTTCTACCGCAACATCTTTTATTACGTCCACCAAGTCGGTCAAAAGCCCGAATGGCCTTGCTGAAATAGATACTGACATATTTTCTCCTATTCGTATAAATTTTGTTGTTGTTGTATTTCTTCTACCTCTTGTTCGTAATATTCCGAGGTAAATTCCTGCTTTTCAATTTTTGCATCAGCAAGTTTCTCTAATAATTCCGCATATTTAAGGCATTTTTTCCCTTTTACGCCTTTTGTTTCCATTTTGATTTCACCATTTGGCAAAAGTGTTATTTTGAGTTGTTTTTTCATATTGTATATCCCTTAATCAATGTTAACTGTCAAAACTATAGTATTGTCATCATAAACTTCTTCCTCTTCAATACGCATATTCTGCTTGTCGAGGCGTTCTTTAATTTTATTATAACTTTCTTCCTGAGAATTCATCGTATATTCGGAATTGATATCCTCAATAAATGTTTCCAAACTGTTTTCATCACATCTTGTGGTTATTTTCATCCTGTACGGAGGAAATGCCATCTCTTGCGTTGGTTCACCTTTGTAAAATTCGAGCATAAAACCCTCCATTTCGCAAGATATATTACCGTTTTCCACATAAATATTTTGGGCACCATGTTCTTCAAGTGTTTTTAATAAAACACCCATATCCACAAAAACCGTTTCAAATTCACGGCAAATCAAATCAATAATTTCTTGGGAAACTTTACCGTCATTTTTGGCAAGAAGCCTTTTTATTTCCTCGTTCATTTTTATATATTCTTGTTCGTTCTTAACTAAATTTCCTACATTTTCATTTACCGCAACACCTGCCGCTCCGGTAACACCAACTGCCACGGCAGCCGCTTGCGCCATAGAGATAAAAGCAGGCAATAATAAAAATGGGGTAGCTACAACACTTATTGACATATTACATTCATCCTCTCGTTAAAAATCCAACGTACGCCCACCACGAGCACGTGAAACATCTCTTTTTTCATCGGGAGTGCCAACGTTTTCCGTTTCTTTTTGATATTCGCTTTTACTTTCGGCACTTGTTGCGCTGACTGCTCTGACATCAGCCCATTGACGAATAGAAATAATCTGTTCTTTTTGCGTTGTAGACAATGGAACAGTTGTTTTAATAATTTTTTCAAAATCACTAAATTCAAGAGCACGGTTTTCAAAGAATGCTTCGCACAATGCAGAAACAACTACCTGTTCAATTTCCGCACCAATAAAACCTTCTGTCATCTGTGCCAATTTCAAAAATGTTTCTTGCGTTAGAGGAACATTTTTGGACACTTCCGGATCCTTTAATCTGCGTGTTAAGTGAACCTTAAATATATCTATACGTTCTTTTAATGTCGGCAGGTCAACAAAAAATATTTCATCAAAACGACCTTTTCTCAATAGTTCGGGCGGGAGCGCCTTTATGTTGTTTGCAGTTGCAATAACAAAGACAGGTGCTTCTTTTTCTTGCATCCAAGTCAAAAATGTACCAAAAATTCTTGAAGAAACGCCGCTATCGTTGCTTGAATTTACGCCGTTAAGACCTTTTTCAATTTCATCAACCCACAAAATAGACGGAGCAACCGCTTCGGCAGTTTGAATTGCTTTTCTCATATTTTCTTCACTGCTACCTACTATGCCGCTGAATATTTTACCCAAGTCGAGCCTTAATAAAGGCAGCTGCCACATAGTACTCATTGCTTTTGCGGTCAAACTCTTTCCGCAACCCGGAACACCGGTAACAAGAACCCCCTTTGGTGCTGGGATACAATATTTTTTAGCTCTTTCAAGCCAAGAATTGTTACGCTTTTTAAGCCAATTTTTCAAATTGTCAAGACCGCCGACATCATCAATACTAAAATCAGACTGAATAAACTCTAATATCCCCGATTTTTTAATGATTTGAGCTTTTTCTTCCAATATTATTTTTAAGTCAGATATGTCAATGCGCCCATCATTAACCATCGCAAGCGCAAAAGCATTTTCAGCCTCCTGCAAAGTCAGACCTAATGCACATTTGCAAAGCTTGTCTTTGTCTTCTTCGGTCAGTGTATCCGATTTTACGGTTTTATTTTGTATCAACATTTTATTTAACTTTGCCTTAATTTCATCAATTGTCGGCAAAGGAAAATCGACTATAGTTATTTCTTTTTGAAGTGTATCAGGAATAACAAGCTCGGGTGCGATAAATATTATATTTTTTCTTGAAGCACTCGTTTTTAAAATCGGAACTAAATCACGCAATTTTCTGACAACATCATAATCCGGCTGCCTGCATTTACATCCGAAATTAACGTGAAAATCATATAGAACAAACACTGCATTGTTTGCATACTTTTCAATATATTCAAGCGCCTTGAGAGCATTTTGTGTTCCGGAAATATTTTTACCTGATGTTTCGTTTACCAAACCTGTTGTTTGTGTCCAAGAGTACAATTCTCTTTGCACTTTAGCATTCATTTTTTCCAAAATTGCTTTTATTGAATCACTAACTCTTTCTTCTTCGTAGGTAGTCACGTAAATGAGCGGAAATCTTGCTCTGATTAGACTTGATAATTTTTTAATTGACATAATTTATACCTCTATTATTATTCCTATTTTAAATAAATCTGAAAATACGCATCCGGTTCGGCATCATGTGGTGTGCCGTTTTTATAAAGCCTAAAATACACATAAGCCGGATAACCCGTCACAAAAAAAGTAAACGGATCATTGGACGGGCAAATATTATTGCACCCGCCCTCTATTTGGCAGCTTCTTCCGAGACACCAATAATTTATAAGATTGGCGCCGGTAGATACATTAGGCTCATGTGCAAACTTTATGCCTTTTGTTTGAAATGCTTGCGCATATACATAGCCAAAATCTCTTGCATTTATATTGCCAAATTCAAACCAATCAACTTCTTTAACACTGTCATAAAATTCGCTGCCCTCAAATTTTCTCATAAATCCGCTTAAATCATATTCGACACTGATTGTTTTTTCGTCGGGATAAACAGTTATTCCCTCAGGCTCAGGAACCGGCCATAACCCTTCGCAATTCGGTTTTCCGGGGTTGCCGTTCATAACTCTGCCAAGTCCTAAATTCAACAATATAAGCGGGTTATTGAAATAGCTGCTTTCTCTGCTCAAACCGTCAGAAGCGTGCCTGCCCTGACCTTTGCATAAAATACCTTCCGTTCCCCACCACGGCTTGCCGTCTTTTATTCCGCCCAAAATGTTTTCTGAGGGGTGATAGTTATTTCCTGCCAGACCAAGTGCTGTTCCGTCAACAATTTTCTTTCTCATGGCAAAGATTTCTGCCTTAGTTAAACCGTCATAATCACTCATATCATTTACCGCAAATACAAGCGGCAAATGCGGAGGAGTAAATGCCATAGCAAATTTTTTGAGCGAAGCAAAATCTATCCCATCAGTGTAGTCTTGATTGTCAGAATATTGCGCTTCCGTTCTTGTTTCCGGCTGAACCTGATAATTTTCGGTAAAATTTCTTTGCCCTATCAAATTTCGCCACCAGATAATGTTACTTCCGTTCAACATTAAATAATAAAAAAGCCCGATGCAAACAACGCAATATATACTGAACCCAAGTGTCGCAGAACTACGTTGTCCGTTCATTACATCACGATTTACAGCAACAGGATTAAATATTAAAAAACCGATTAAAAGAAGTATAATAAAGACAATAACTATCATACAAGATATTATAGCTTATGTTCTTATGTAAGTAAATTTTTAATCGTTTAAAAGAGCTAAATCTTTGGCTATTTTATCAAAATCCCCCATTCCGTTGATAAAGATTTTACCTGATTTTTCAAAATGAATTTCAACTTTATTTTTGTATTTTTTTATATCATCTTCATTGTATCTGTCAGACAAAAACAGATAGCGCTGATTACTTGAACCAACCCACGCTCTGGAATAATCAAGCTTTTTCTCATCAAATTTTCCGTCTATTAACAAATCGGTATTGTCTAATAACAAATTTATATTTTTATCATTTTGCGCCCTTAAATCCTCATAATTTCCGCCGGTAAACGTTAAGACGCTAAGCCCTATACTCTTACATTTCTGCGCAAGAATACCGAGAGCCTCAGCCTGCTCAAAAGGCTCTCCGCCTAAAAATGTTACACCCTCAATATTTTTTTGGGACTTTATTCTTTCAAAAAGATTGTCAGTATTAAAAATTTTACCCTTGCTTTTATCCCAGGTGTTTTTTGCATAACATCCTTTACAATGACGGCTGCAGCCTTGTACCCATATACAAAAACGCAGTCCCGGACCTTCTACTTTTGTTTTTTCAAGAATTTTATATACGCTCAGTTTCATTCATCCAAATCCAAAATTCTTTCGCCCTTTTGAACGCTTCTTTTTTCAATAGGTTTAACCGTAATCAGTTTACGCAGTTGTTGTTCAAAATGCGGTTTGATTTTCAAAAACTTCATAAAGTCATTTACAGACTTAAATTCGCCTTTATAATCACGCTGCTTTATTATTTTTTTTGCCATAATAATATTTATACCAGGAAGAGCCGTAAGCTCCGCTTCTGTTGCCTCATTCACGTTTATTTGCTCCAACAACTGCTGCACCGGATTTTCATTTTGCAATTCTGATTTGTTTTGGGGTTTTAAATTGTTAACCGGCTGCTCTTTCGGTTTAGATACATCAAAATTTGAGTCATCTACCAAAAATTGCTCCGGTTTAAACACATTTCTTATATTTTCAAGTTTTGTATTATAAGAAAAATTAAAACAAAGAGAGTTAAAGAACTCCTCATTCCATACGTTTTTTTCCATTGCCCTGGCTTCAAAAAAGGGAAGTTCATTTTTGGAATTATATTCTTTACTTATACAAAAGAATTTTGTTACATTCTTTTCGGTTGAAAAAATAATTTTGCAATATTTATTACTCAAAACTAATTTACCAAAAAGACTTCTGTACGGAGAGATAAAAGACTTTGCATGCCTTAATGCCTCTCTGCGGCGCATTCTAAGCTGCCTTCTGCGCCAATATTTAGACAGGACGGACGTATTACCGGAGCCATATACAACCCTGCCGTACCTATCATACCTTGTACCGCTTGCGGCAAGAAATACCCAAATAACCATAAAACCGCATGTAAGCACCATCCCGAAAGCCGCCGGACTATACTTGAATACAATAAGCAAAATCGTCGGAACCACAATCACAAGAAAAAGAATAACGTATAAAATTGTAAATCGGTCAAAATGACTGTCCACCGTATCTCGGGTAATATATGCCAAAAGTGATATTAGCCCTGCCATACCGAATATTTCGGAAGCTAACAGCAGCCAACTTTGTGCCAAACTAAGATTTACAAACCACATTAAAAAATCCACCGGCGGAAAACTCCTTTGCAATATTAATTATTATAGCATTTTCAGAAAAAATCAAATACTAAAATAGAAAAAGCCCTTTTTTTCAAAAGGGCCTTTGTTTAATTTAAGGATAAAGCTCCCCCTGTATCCTGAAGGGAGCTTGGTTATTGTAATCGGCGTCTTACGCCGGAAGCTTGGACAAATAATCTTTCGCTGAAGTTCTTACCGCAGGGTTAGAATCATGTTTTGCACTGATATCATAAAGAACTCTCAAGACCTCTTTGTCTTCAGGTCTGCCAACATAATTCAAAGCGCTCAAACATGCTTCTCTGATTGTCGGATTCGGGTTATCTTTGAGGTTATTTACGATACCTTCCTTAATGTACGGCAAGTCGTTGATTGCTATATCAGGAAGATTATTTTTCTTCATTTCTTTATTTATTTCATCTCTGAAATTCTTTTGAAGAATAGCTAAAGTATAAACTGCAAACTGTTTATTTATTTCTGCCTTTTCTAAGGGTGAAAGATTTTTGGGATCAGGTTTTCCTGTAGGTCCTTGCAGTTTGCTTGTGTCGGCATTTATAACATTTACAAGCTGACCGAAAGTTTGTTCATTTAATAATGCTCTTGCTGCAACCGGATCAGTTTGTGCTATTTCAGCCATTTTTTGAATTGCTGCGGTTTGTTCATCGGGGTTGTTTGATGACAAAGAAGAAATAAGTGTATTTACATCAACGCCGCCCGGAAGTTTAACTTCTTGTTGAACAGGAGCAACCGGAGCAACAGTTGTATTTTGTTTAGTATCGGTCATTGCAGCCGGTACTGAAGGATTAACATTTACATTTTGAGTAACAGGCGCATTAACAACAGGTGTTGCTTGAGGAACTGCCGGAACAGGAGGAACTACCGGAGCCGGAACAGGTACCGGGACAGGCATTACTTGAACCGGAGCAGGAGTCGGAACTGTTGTTGCTACAGGAATTGGAGTAGCAGCAGGAGAAGCTTGCGCATTATTAGGAACAACTGCTTGTTGTGCTATCATCGGTGGTATAGGATATGCTGCCTGAGTTGTATATTGGGAAACTTGCGGCATTGAATACATAGAAGAGCACGGATAACTATATGTGCCATCTACAGCTTGTTGGGGAACAACAGGGTTTATCTGCCCTTGACTGTTCATTCCGCCATAAGCTTGCGGATTGTTGATATCAATCTTGACTGCATTAACCTGCGGCATTGCGTACGGATTGCAGTACTGAGCTTGATTTGGATAACATTGCATTGGATACATAACCTACCTCATTATAAAATTTTAATTAACATGCTTTTCTTCATACTGTTAGAAAGCATGTAAAGCTTAAATATTGCTACTTGTTTTATCAATATTATTTTATTGCAAACAATAAAAATCAAAAACCCTTTATTTGCAAGGAAAAGAGCCCTATAAACACTTTTACAAAACTTAACACAAAAAGGAAAACGCCTAACTGAAAATGGAAGAATCACCGGGTTTTGTTTTGGATTTGGATGTTTGCTCAATTTGACCTGAATCGGAAGAATTCAGCTGCGGAGCCGTAGCTCTGATTTCTTTCAAATCGCTTTCAACTTTATTTTTTTCTTTTTGCATTGCTTTCAAAATATTTTCATTTCTTTTGGCTACTTCATTTTTAATTTTAATAATTTGCGCAAATTTTTCGTCGTCCAAATCTTCCGGAACACTGAGTTTTTTCATAAGAGCATTTCTTTTGTGAAAAAGCTCGTCCGTTTCATCGCTCTTAAAATTTATGCATAATTCTTCAATTTTTGCAGTTAAAGCCAAAATTTCTTCAAATAATTTTTTATACTCTTCAAAAACCATTTTTACCTCAAATAATTAACAATTGCCCTGAGTGCCAAAAGATAACTGTCTTTTTTAAAACCCGCAATTTGTCCGATACAAACCGGTGCGGTATAAGATGTTTTTCTAAACTCTTCTCTTGCATGAATATTAGAAAGATGAACCTCTACTGCGGGAACTTTTATCGCTAACAGAGCATCCCTCAAAGCAATACTCGTGTGCGTATATGCGGCGGGGTTAATAATAATTCCGTCGAAATTTCCTTTTGCACTTTGCAGCTTGTCAACCAATTCCCCTTCGGTATTAGATTGGAAAAAATCAATCTCAACACCCATTTCGGAAGCAAGCGCCCTCAAATCAGCATTGATACTTTCTAATGTAACTTCACCGTAATTTTCTTTTTCTCTATCGCCTAAAAGGTTCAGATTAGGTCCGTTTACAACAAGAATTTTCATCAATTATTCCCTTGATAAAAGTACATCATTATTTTCAGCAATTGATTTATAATATGCAATTTGTTCTTCGGAATTTTCTTTTAATTTAGAAAGTTGGGTTTGTCCGCTTACAATAATACTTTGGACTTCTGACATATCATTAACCAATTTTCTGATAACACTTTCGGCATATTTGTCAGCGCCTTCTCTTATAGAAATTGCATCTGCGATAACACGTTTTTTAAGATCCAAACATTCGGAAACTGTTTTCTTTCTGACTTCTTCTCTTTCATTGTTTGTATCTTCTTTGATTTTTGCTGCTTGAATTTTTACATCTTTAAGAATTTCATTTTCTTCAATTCTTCTTGCAGCTTCTTTTTTAGCTTCGGAAAGAATTTGTTCCGCAGTATTTTGAGCTTCTCTGTGAATTTCATCACGGCGTTTCAATACGGTATTTGCCTCTTGAATTTCTTTCGGCAGAACATCTCTCGTTCTGTCAATAAGCTCCAAAAGTTCTTCTTTATCAACAAAAACAAAACGAGTAAGAGGAAGAGCTTTTGCTCTTTCTAACACTGCTTCCATGTAGTTTAATAACTTGTTTACATTACTGATACTCATAATTCACCTCTATATGTTATATTCTTTTAAACGCTTACTTACCGGAGCCGTGACAAATTTGTCAACATCTCCGCCCAATTTTGAAACCTCTTTCACAATACTTGAAGAAATAAAATTATACTTCGATTTGGGAACCAGAAAAACGGTTTCAATTTCATCATAAAGACTATTATTCATTTGAGCCATTTGCATTTCATATTCAAAATCGCTGACAGCCCTAAGTCCTCTTATTATGGCATTTGCGCCCTTGTCTTTTGCATATTTTGCCGTCAAGCCTTCAAAATAATCGACTTCAACTCCAGCAATATCATTTACAGACTCTTTTATCATATCAATTCGGTCTTCTATAGAAAACATTGCTTTCTTTGCAGGGTTAACACTCACCGCAATAATCACCTTATCAAAGATTTTTGCAGCCTTCTTTAATACGTCAATATGTCCTTTTGTAATAGGGTCAAAACTCCCCGGATAGATTGCTAATGACATTTCCCAACCAAATTATATTGATACATATATATTATACAAAGCATGCGTGAAATACGATAATATACTAAGTTTTGTTAAGTCCGAATAAGTTAAAATGGGATAAAACTCATTATTTTCAATATGTCTTTAGCATCAAAACCTAGTCAATGCTGCGAACTTTGACGGTTATCATATATTTGTCCGTATGGTCAGGCACCTTGATAAACTCATATTTTACGACAGGATTTTTAACGTCAGGATATCTTTCGGAATAAGGTTTTACTTCGACGTAGCACTCGCCACTATTCAGGCACTCGTTCTTTGCATAAAATGTCCATTCGTTGATACAAGCCGGAGTTACGTAATTGCTTAAAGTGTTATATTGCGTTCTTACCGTCAGAGTATTCTCACCCTCATTAAGAATTTTTCTGACTCCATCTTTAAAATAGTAATCCTGATCTATTTTATAAAGCTCTTTTAACTTTTCACCCGTCATATTTTTCATTTCAAAATCATAAAGAATTGTATTCCCCTCATATAAGTGTATATGGTGTTTGCCCGAAGCGTGCCAAAGCTCATCAACTCTTGCGCAAGATGATGCATACATCATTTTGTTTTGTTCTTCCCTAGCCTTGGCTTTTTCGTCATTTTTTATGGTTTGAGCCTCACCGCCTGTATAAAATGAGGCAACAAATAACAGTATATAAGCAACAACAATTACAACCCTTAAAATTCGGAACCAGCGGGATTCTTCATTTTCCGGCTCATAAAAATCATTCCCGGATATAGGAATAAGTGCAATTATCAGAGCAAGAATTACAAAAATTCTTGCCAATACTTTAAACTCAATATTCCTGTTAGTATAATCAAGCGTATTTTCGCCGTTAAGAGCGATAAATTCATTAAATTTTGAAATCGTTGACGAATCTTTTTCTTCAGCCAAAAGACCTCTGGCAAAAGAATATTTTCCGTCCTTTTTCTGCAAAGAAACGTATTTAATACTTGTTGTACCGCCATATTTTTTGGGGATACGCAATTCTCTAAGGGCTATTTTTTCGGTTTCGGATATCTTGAAAGTTTTAACGGTTAATTTTGTTATTGATTCTTTGACCGTGCATTTATCTTCTAATCTGTCACAATGAACATCATACTCGAGAAATTGCCACGCAGGTATAAATAAGCTGAAAAAGACCAGCATCAAAATTCCCAAATTTAAAATAACATTGTTTATATACTGTTTGTTCACAGGATGCCCTCCGTATTCTATATCGTTTCCTTCAGTTCTTTTATAATCTTCATTTGTTCTTCGGGAATTTTGGCATATGCACTATGCCCCATACCTATTTTTTTCGGGTAAGCCATATAATCACCATAAGTATCCGAGAGATATTTTTCAGGATTGTTCATACCCAAAAACATACATCCCTCAAATTCAATTTCTTTAACAGGGAAAAATGTGTCATACGAAAAAACCGCAACATCATAGAAATTCTCCAACCCGCACAAAACATCACTGTTTTCTACAGCCGTTTCTCTTATTATTTGAGAATTAAGTCGTTTCACTTTTTCAGTAACTTTTTCAACAGTATCCAATGCCGCATCCTTATTTAATTTTTTTCGCAGCTCATACATTTTTTTTATTTGGACAGCTCTTTCCTTTTCAGACAAAACGTTATTCATAAAATCGTGTGGAAAAATATCTACAAAAATATAATCGCATTTTTTGTGTTTAACTTTTATAAGCACCTGCCCGTGTCCCAAATAGGTTTTTTCGGCATATATATCGGAGTTGGAAACAGAATTATTAAATATATCAACCAATTTTTCATATTCATCCCGCATCATACCAACATCAATATCATCATCCCAAGGGATAAACCCTTTGTGCCTGACGGCGCCCAACATTGTTCCCCAAAACAGCCAATACGTTATACCCTCTTTTCTGCATACTCTGTCAAACTCTTTTAAAAGCGCAAAATTTGCCAATTGTATGTCCCGTATCTGCCCCTCGGCAGCAGGCAGAGTAGTAATATCGGCATTTCTCTTTTTATATTCGTTATAAGGATTTTGGCTTAATTTTTTTGCATATTCGGGCTTTTGGAATTTAATTTTTATGCCCAAAATTCTCATTATACTGTGTGTTTCACCATAATCTTTTACGGAAAAAACTTTGTCGAAAAATGTTTCTTTTTTCATTCTTAATCCAAAATAAAATAACCTTATAGCGAAATTTTACTATAAACATCCGTTGATTACATTTTTGAGTTTTATATTATAACTGTAGAAAACAAAATTATGTATGGGAATTATGAAAATTGATGATGAAGGCTTGAAAATATGGAACAAAAACGCTTTTTATGATATCGTAGGCGGCACTATTTTGTTTAAAGATATTATACTTGTACAGGGGTTGCCAAATTTGAAGAAATTGACAGAATAGCATCACATTACGAAAATCACATGGTTTATTATCACAGCTATTTTTTCATCGTTTCTTTTTTTCTTAGCGTAATCTCGTTCTCTTTTGTTTTTTCGGGAACTAAGGTAAGATTATATCTTTTTGTTTCAAATTCTTCTTCGGGGTATTCATCAGGAAATATCTTAACATCCACATAACATTCTCCTTCTTCAAGGCAACTGTTTTGTGCATAAAAAGCAAGTTTTTGCATACACGCCCGATAAGGTGCTATTTTTGCTTTAACAGTTAAAGTATTTTCCGTTTCATCCATTATTTGCTGTGTTTTATTTTCATCTGTGTAATAATGTATCGAAGCCTTATACACATTTTTCAATTTTTCATTAGTCATATTTTTCATATCACATTTATAAATAGTATGCGAGCCGATTTTATCCGAATAAAACAAATACATTATTTTTTCTCCGTCACCTCTTAAAAATGTACCTGCTATATCATAACACCACCTTATATCTCCGGCTTTTTCCTGATTCTCATCATATATTTTATTTGCTCTGATGGAAGTAAAAATTGAAACTGCAATAAAGAAAACGTATATGGAAAGTATTATCAAATATTTTATATTAAAAGATTTGTCTTCTCCCGAAACTCCGTATAATTGGATTTTTATTAGCGGATAAGAAACCGGAATAGCGAACATTATCACTAACCCTAACAATAAAACCGTTATCGCATGCATATTAAAATCAACATTATTATTTATATAATCCAAAGTATTTTGAGTATTTGAATTTATGAAATTATTAAATTTAAGAAAATTTTCAAAATCTCTGCCGTCAGCTATAAGCCCTCTGACAAAAGATGTTGAACCGTCCTTTTTTACAAGCGTAATATAGGGTATTGTTATTGGTTCTTCGCCGGATGTTATTTTTATATCTTTTGTAACCAGTGTTTTTGTGTCAGATATTTTGAATGTTTTTACCGTATAACCAGACAATGTTTCTTTAATTGTACATTTATCTTCCCATCTGTCACAATGAACATGGTATGAAAGGAATTGCCATACCGGAATAAAAACCGTAAAGAATATAATTAGCAAAACAATTAAAGCAGCTATAATAATGTTTTCAAGTTTTTTTATCCTGCTATCCACTATTTCACCCTTACATCTGCTGCAAGTTTATGCGCCATAAGTCCTTCCGTATCCGCAAGAACAGAAGCATTTTTTGTAACTTCATCGGCATTTACGGCTTCTTGACAGGTAAGAATTTTTATAAAATCAAATACGCTCAAACCGCCATTGTATCTCGCAACTTTATTTGTAGGCAAAATGTGATTTGTACCCGAACAATAATCTCCCAGAACTTCCGCCGAATAATCGCCGATAAACAGTGAACCGTAGCAGGTCAGTTTTTCTTTCAGTTTTTCATTTTCTTTTGTCATAATTTCCAAGTGTTCGGGCGCTTTTTTGTTTGCAATTTCAACCGCTTCATTGAGATTATCAACAATTATTATGTAAGAATGCTCAAGTGCTTTTTTAGCTATATCAGCAGTTTTAAGCGTTTTTAAAAATTCCTCCGTCTGAGTTTTTACTTCATTTGCAAAATTTTCACTTGTCGTGAGAAGTATTCCGCTTGCATCCGCATCATGTTCGCATTGGGCAAGGAAATCAGCCGCAACAAATTTTGCGTTTGCACTTTCATCAGCAATAACCATAACCTCTGACGGTCCTGCCAAAAAGTCTATCCCGCAAACGCCAAAGACCTGTTTTTTTGCAAAAGTAACAAATTTATTCCCCGGACCAGTAATTTTATCGACTTTAGGAATACTTTGAGTTCCGTATGCCATAGCAGCAACAGCCTGAACTCCGCCCACTCTGAAAATTCTGTCCGCACCTGCGAGATACCCCGCAACAATCGTTGCGGGCTGAATTTTGGGCGAACACATGATAACTTCTTTTACTCCTGCAACTTTGGCAGGAACAATAGACATAATTGCCGACGACGGCAGCGGATAATTTCCGCCGGGAACGTACGCTCCGGTACGTTCTAACGGTACAATTTTTTGCGAAAGTTTTACTCCGCAATTTTCGACTTCAAACTCTTTAACTGAATTTAATTGCGCCTCGGCAAAGGTTTTCACGTTTTTTATGCTTAACTTTATAGCCTCAATAACCTCTTGCGGAACAATTTTTAGGGCTTCTTCAATTTCAGCTTTTGTTACTTCAATATTTTCAACCTTACCGTCAAACTTTTCGGTGTATTTTTTCACTGCACTATCACCGTTATTTTTGACATCTGAAATTATTTCATTAACAGATGAAATCGCCTCAAATTCCTTGTAGTTATAAAAATCTGTCGGTAAATTTTTTGAAGTTATTATTTGCATGTTTTTGTTCCTTTATTAGACGCTGAAACAGCTTTGCTTGTCGCAGACTTCACAATCGTCACTTCGGGACTTCGCCCTATGCATAACCCGCAACACCCCTTGGGGGCATTTTAGGTAAATATGATGTTTTCAATGATTGGCAGCCTATGCCGTGCGGGAGCACCTATTTTCTTCTTGAGGCTAAGTTAGACAATACGTCTTCTACCCTCAATCCGTGTTTTACCATAAAGGTCAAAACAAAGTAGGTAAGGTCAGCAACTTCCCAACCTATGCCGTCGCCTTGTTCAAAGTTCACGACTTCAAAAGCTTCTTCCATAATTTTTCTTTTCAAATAAAATTCATCTTTGAAAAGTTTTGTTGTAAACGAACCTTCCGGAAGTTCAGCCAAACGTTGTTTCAAAACCGTTTCCAAATCTTTTATGCAAAAATCTTTTTCTCCAAAACAAGAATAGCTGCCTGTATGGCACGCAACACCTTTTTGCCTTACGGTAAAGAGAATTGCATCCTTGTCGCAGTCATATTTTACATTAATCAATTCTTGTGTGTTACCGGAGGTTTCACCTTTTGTCCAAAGTTCTTGGCGTGAGCGAGAGTAGTATGTAGCCTTACCTGTTTCAAATGCTTTATCCAAAGATTCTTTATTAGAATAAGCCAACATCAACACCTGTTTGGAATCTACGTCTTGGACAATCGTCGGGATAAGACCTTTTTCGTCAAATTTTAAAATAGCAGCATAAGCTTCGGGAAGTTTAATTTTGCCGGTATAAATCGCCATACCCATTTGACAATGAACGCCCATATCATGAATAGCCTTAATTTCTTCGAGCGAACAAATTCCGCCGGCAGCCGTAAGGTCATTTTTTGTAACATCTTTAAGTCTTTTTATCGCTTCCAAATCGGTTCCGCCCATCATACCTTCTTTTTCAACAATTGTATAAAGATAACCGGAACAGAGATTATCAAACTTGTTTATGTATTCTTCCGGCTTAAATTCTGTTGTGTTCATCCAGCCTTCGGTAACAATTTTGCCGTGTTTTGTATCTATGGCAACGATTACATTATTTTTGGGCAATTGCATCAATAAAGGTTCGGAAGCGGCAGTCCCAATGATAACTTTTTTTGCACCCGATGCAATAAGGTCTTTTGCCTTTTCGGCAGTACGAATACCGCCGCCTACACGTGCGGGGTATTTTTTTATAAGTTGTTTAATAAGTTCAAGGTTATCACCTTTGCCCATAGCAGCATCGAGGTCAACTATCGCAATTTCGCCAAAACGAGAAAAATATTCAGCCAATTCAAAAACATTTTCTCTTTCAAGAATTTTTGTAGCACCCTGCTGAAGTTGAACGGCTTTTCCGTCCATAATATCGATACTTGGAATTATCATAATTTGCTCCTCTTTGTCATGTACTCCATGAGTATATTCTAACATGGGGGCAGATTATAATAAACATGAAAAATGGCAGCTAACGAAAGAGATAAACCTACCACTCAAAATCGAGCCCTTAATTCTTAAATAAGAAAACTTGTTTACTTTTCGCCGCTGCCTGATTTCTATATACCCATTTTTCAGGCGAATAAACATTTTTGTACTATCCGTTTTTACAAAAATTTACATGTGCTTTATGTCATTTAAAAAAGGAGTATTCAACCTTGCTTCGATAACTTCTCTAATATCAACGACATTTCTCATGGCACATTCGCCCGATTTGGAAGAACTTTTTATTTTTCCGTAAGGAGAAATATAATTTGATGAACCGTATTGGTTGCAAGAAACAAGTATGGCAAGGTTTTCTAAAGCTCTTGCCTGATTTAATATGTTCCACTGTTCAATTCTTTCTAGCGGAAATGCAGCAGGAACAACAAAAACAGATGCACCCTCTTTCATCATTTTTCTGAACAGTTCAGGAAATCTTATATCATAACAAATTCCCAAACCGATTTTTATACCGTCAAAATCAAAGGTACAAGTACCTTCGCCCGCATTCAAATATTTATTTTCCTGACTGCCGCAGTGAGAAAACAGGTGATTTTTTCTGTATTTAGCAACAACCGCACCACTTTTGTCAACAACAACAGAGGTGTTATAGAACATGCCGTCAAATGTTTTTTCAACGATACTTCCGCCAATTATGCAAGTATTATAACTTTCGGCAAGACCTGATAAAAGCATCGTTGTTTCATCGGGAATATTTTCCGCCTGCGCTCTAAACTTTTCATAAAAAATTCCGACATTCCACAATTCGGGCAAAACAACGATATCCGGCTCAAAGTCAGAATTTTCATCAAGCATTTTCGCCGCTTTTTTTAAATTTTTGTCCTTGTCATCAATAGCCTCAAATTGAAGGCTGAGAATTTTTAACTCGTTTTTCATAATCATTATTATAAACAAAAAATAAGCGAAAGGCGAGGAGTCATTTGCCTTTCGCTATTACACATATAGTGTGGAGATAAAATCTTAATATTTCGGAGGCATACGCAAATGAGCATCTTTATTTGCTTTTTTTGTTTCACGCTCACGTTCCTGACGCATTTTTTCCAATTCTTTCTTTTGTTCATCAGTAAAGACTTTTTGGGATTCTTCAAATTGCGACATTTTTATCTTGCGTATCTCATCATTTAAGGCCTTTTGCTCATTTTTCAACTGCTCCAGTGATTTTCCGGAAAGAGGAACATTCTCAAGAGTGTTTATATTATATCTTTCTTTGTTTACTTGCTTATGTTCAAGCACGGCTATTTCATGTTCAACTTCAGTAAGCTGTCTGACTTTTGGCGCAATTTCGATTTTTGCTTTTTCATGAATTGTTTTCAATTGAGTCTTTTGTTCTTCGGTTACACCCAATCGTCTATCGATTTCGGCTCTGCGTTTTTCCATTTCAGCTTTACGTTGCGCATTTGCCTCAATTACTGACGGAGCACGCATAGCCGGTTCCATAAAACCTTTTGTATGCATATCAGCCGCAGAAACATTTAAAGAAATCAGAAACATACTTGCCATAAGGGCAGATATAGTAAATACTTTTTTCATTTCTATTACTCCTTTTAGTCAATTAACCCGTGTAAATCTTCGTACAAGAGCTTTCTTGCCTTAAAAAGCCTTGATTTTACGGTACCGACAGGACATTTTAACTTTTGAGATATTTCATCCTGAGAAAGCTCTTCAATATCAAATAAAATTACCACTTCTTTCAGCTTTGGCGGAAGTTTGTCTACCGCACGTTTTATCTGTTTTTGTCTGAAAATATTATCGGTTCGTTCTTCTGTTTTTTCCCTTTCATCACGAATATTTAAAAGTTCATCATCATCTGCGTTGTTCAAATTTGAAAGTTTATAATTTTTAGAGCGGAAAAAGTCTTTGCATGTGTTTATGACAACAGTTTTTATATAAGCCATGCTTTTTGTGTATGTTGAAGTTTTCCACAGCTTCATGTAGACATCTTGTTCAATGTCCTTGGCTGTTTCTTTATCAACAAATTGCTCAATCGTACCCTGAATCGTACGACGATTCTTCCTTATAAATTTTTCTATTGTCATGCTAGAATAATTCCACTAATCCATATTCATCAACAGGATATATATCGCTTTCTACCGCCTTGTCGTAGTTATAATTAGGCAGCCAACTCAAGATAACAAATCCTGTCAAAATAAAAAACGAAACTCCTGCCACCATAGAAAGAGCAATTTTGTTTGTTAAAGATTTTACTTTTTCTTTTTCAAACAAAGGTTTTGCTTCCTTCACGAGTGAACCTATCTTTTGGAATTTTTCATACTCTTTGCGGCATTCTTCGCAAGTTTTTATGTGTTCCAAAAGTTCTGTTTCATCTTCTTGTGTAAATAATTTTTCAAATTTGTCGCAGTTCATCGTTTTTACTCTTTTTATTTTCACCTTTCACTATTATAACGAAAACAGCATGGGAAAGGTTCATTTTTTTGGGGGAAAGTTTTTAAACCTACCTAATATATTTTTGTATTACAATAACTGATATGTTTATAGATAAAGTAAAAATCAAAGTAATCTCAGGTGCAGGCGGAAACGGCATGGTTGCATGGCGCCGTGAAAAGTATGTTGACAAAGGCGGACCGGCAGGCGGTGACGGCGGAAAAGGCGGAGATATTTATCTTGTTGCCGATGAAGCCATTTCAACCCTTTTAGATTTCAAATATAAATCTGTTTTTAAAGCTGTAAACGGAGAAAATGGAAAAATCAAAAACCAAATGGGGCGTTGCGGAGATGACCTATATATTCATGTGCCCTTAGGAACACTTGTAAGAGATTTAAAAACAGGAAAGCTTATTGCGGACTTCACTCAGCCCGAACAAACCGCAATGGTCGCAAAAGGCGGCAGAGGCGGCAGAGGGAATGCAAGATTTTCAACCTCAACAATGAGAGCACCGCAATTTTGCGAACCCGGAGAACCTTCAATAGAAAGGGAATTGGAACTGGAATTGAAATTGATTGCAGACGTAGGCTTATTAGGCTTGCCAAATGCAGGAAAATCAACTTTCATAAGCAGAGTGAGCGCAGCTAAACCAAAAATTGCCGATTACCCTTTTACAACCCTTGTTCCGAATTTAGGCGTTGTCAAAAAACCTAATGGTGACGGTTTTGTTATTGCTGATATTCCCGGACTTATCGAAGGTGCAAGCGAAGGGGTAGGCTTAGGATATGAATTTTTACGTCACGTTGAGCGCACAAGATTTTTAATTCACCTTGTTGATTTAACCCTTGAAAATCCAGAAGAAAATTACCTTAAAATCAATGAGGAACTGAAAAAATACGGCGGCAGGCTTGCCGACATTTATCAAATAATCGTTTTAAACAAAATTGATGCGGTTGATGAAAAGACCGTTGAAAAATACAAAAAAGATTTTCAAAAATACGGCGATAATATTTTTGCCATTTCAGCCGTAACCGGACAAAACGTTGAAGAATTGATGTATTTTGTTTATCAAAAAGTTGATGAAATTCCGCATCCCGAGTTTGAGGTAGAAATAGATGAAGATTTGGAAGCACTAAACAACGATGATAGCGAATATGAAGTATTTAAAGCAGACAAAAACACTTTCGTTGTACAAGGCGGAAAAGTTGCACGTCTTGCTTCTGTTACAGACATACGAAATACTCGTCAGGTTATAAGACTTCAAAACATTTTGACAAATATGGGTGTGTTTGAAGAATTGAAAGCAAAAGGGGCAAAAGACGGCGATACAGTAGTGGTTTCTCACGTGGAGTTTATCTACTATGACCAAGAAAATTAAAATAGCCGCCCCCGCTAAAATAAACCTTTCACTTGAAATTATTGATAAATTTCCTAACGGTTTTCATAGGCTTTCAACGGTTATGCAAACCGTTTCACTGTTTGATTATTTGACTATTGACCTTTCAAAAACGGATAAAGAAAATCAAATCATTTTGTCGGGGAATTCAGACAAAATTCCTTATGATGAAAAAAATATCGTCTATAAAGCTTTGCAGGCATATTTGGATGAACTTGGAAAAAAAGGCTGCAAAATAGAAGTTTTTATAGAAAAGAACATTCCATCCGAGGCAGGTCTTGCAGGCGGAAGCGCTGACGGAGCAGCAGCCTTGAAAGGGATAAATAAACTTTTTAATAACAAATTATCCGAGGAAAAAATTCACCAAATAGCAGCAAATATAGGCTCTGATTTGAATTTTTGTTTAGCAGGCGGCGCATGCCTGCTATCATCAAGGGGGGAAGTTATTGAAGAAAAGCTCCCGCATAAAGAATTCAGTGTCGTTATTATAAAGCCCAAAAACATTTCCGTTTCTACTCCACAATGCTATAAAAAGTTTTCGGAAAAATATTTTGAAAAAAAAGAAGCATTCTATTCAAAAAAAATAGCCAACCTTTTCAAAAAAGACTTTTCAGTATCAAAACTGTGTGAGTATTTATACAATGACCTTGAAAAACCCGCCATTGATATGTTTCCGGAGATACAAGAAATTAAAAATATTCTTATAAATGCGGGTTGTAAAGGTGTATTGATGTCAGGGAGCGGCTCAAGCGTATTTGGAATTTATGAAAATGAAGTCACTCTACCGCAAAATCCTAATTGGGAAGTTTTTCGTGTAAAAACAACAAACTAAAAAACAGGCTTTAAAGCCTGTTTTAAAACCTCATCTTCAAGTCAAACCTACATACACATTCTGAAATTAGCACCAACAACCCCTTCTCTACCGAGTTGTTTTTGAGGAGTTGTTGCCATTGGTTGATTTACACCAATTTCAGAATCGTTTACACGCATACCACGAGCTGCAATTTCTGCATACTCACTACCAAACTGCTGAGCACCTTGAACTCCTTCGACTCCACCAACTTTTGGGGTTTCAAAAGGATTGACACGTTGCGGAGTACCGCCTTGGTATTGACTTATACCTTGCATCATAAACGGATTATTCATGTTTATTGCATCTATTGGTGCCATGCTGATATCCTTGTAAACTGTTACATGGAAATAAAGTATTTTTACAAAAAAAAAATGCTAAGTTCATTAAAAAACTTAGCAAAAGTTTACATTTATGGGTAATTATTTAGGAGGGGAAATTTATCGTTTTACTTGGGATTGTTGTTATTATTGCCTTTTAGGGTTCTGAAACAAATTCAGAAAAAATGTTTTTTTGTTAATTTTCGTCGTAATACATTCTTGCTTTTACCAACAAAGGCAAAAGAGAATACTCTTGAGAAAATTCTTTTTTCACAATTTCATCGACACTATCATTGTCGAAAAATTTGTTAAATCCGTTAAAAAAGGCTACAAAATTTTTAAACAATTTTTCCTCATCAATAGGATTAGAATGTTTGTAGTTCTTGCCTTTCATCGACCACTTACCTTATTACCTTCACATCTTAATAAAGTATTTTTGTCTGTAAAAATTGCCCGAAAAAACGCAGAAAATAATGATTTTTTTTATAAAAATATGTTTGATTATATTATATTAACATCTTCACCCAAAATAAATTTTCACACGAAAAAGAGGCAGCCAATATCGGCTGCCCCTTTGCTTTTAGCTTATAAATTAACCTACTTGAATAGCAGAAACAGGGCATGCTTCAGCTGCTTCTTTTACAGCATCAGCGTTTGCTGCTACGTTAGCATCATTAACAACAGCTTTATCTGCTATAGAAAATACTTCGCCGCAAATTGATTCGCAAGCGCCGCAACAAATGCAATCATCACTAATTGTAACTGACATAATTATATCTCCTTATTAACATTGTACAGGTTTTATTATACAGGATAAATTCGTAATAGCAAATTTATTGTTTGTTAAAACTATTTTGACGGAAATATAGTATTTATAATTCTTCTTATAATTCCCGATTTCTTTTGCGCAGGTTGTGCATGGTTTTGCAACCGTTCAAGTTTGCTCCAATCGGGAAAAGCCGCCTGAATTTCTTTAGCATAAGCATCAATAAATTCTTCTGTTTCGTCAAGGCGACTCAACGAAGCATGTTTTGCTGTAAAATGTAAAGGATTCTTCCCTTCATAAATAACCGCTCCGCCTTGACGATAAGGAGTAATGCGGACCTGAAGCCCATTTTCAATTGCTTTTTCATCAATACTTTTTAATTGGCGGAGTATATTTTGAACGTCAAAAGACTTATTCGTTCTTTCCGCATCCCTTATCAAGCTTGAAAAAAACCCCGGCATATTATAATATGACAACCTAATACCTTTATCATTCGCTCTTCTGTCCCCCCAAAGAAGCAATCTTTCCCACAGAAAATCTATCCTGCGGCTTCTTTTAGGCATCAAAGTATTTTGTTGAGCAACAAATTTATCCATTTTCTTTAACGCATCACCAAAACCCCTTATTGCAATATCCTTTGCAGAGACTTCAAACGAATCTGCCCCTACACGGCGATCATCAGCAATAAGAACGCCCTTTTCGTACTTCAATATATGGTGCGGAGAATGCTCTCCTAATTTTCTCGCAATCTTTCCCGCTGCTGCCCTTCCTTCACTAAGAGCATCTATTGCGGTTTTTACAAGAGGTCTTGCCTCCGGAGCCCAACCATTAAACGACGATGCAGTAACACTATTTATTTCCATAGACACTCCTTATATTGAGGTTTCTAAATTTTCCCAAACTTCAACCATTTCATCTCTGGTCGTAGTTGCACAGCCATATTGTCTTATTACAATGCTTGCCGCAAGGTTTCCGACTATGGCTGCCTGCTTTGGAGTTGCACCCGCAGCAAGAGCAAGAGTAAATGCAGCAACAACGGTATCACCAGCACCTGTTACATCAAAAACGTCTGTTTTGTTAAATGCAGGGATATTGAAGTATCTGCCTTCATCATAAAATACCATCATGCCTTCATCTCCACGAGTTAAAAGCATCATTTCGGAATTTGTAATTTTCAACAAATCCTTTCCTGCCCTGATAGCATCCTCTTTAGAATTTATTTCATAGCCGACGGCTTTTTCGGCATCAGGCTGATTTGGAGTAAGGCAAGTCACGCCATGATATCTGCCGAGATTTTCTTGCGCATCAACGGTAATTATTTTTCCGTTTTTATGAGCTTCTTCTATAGCGCAGCTTATAATATTATCCGTCAAAACACCTATGTTATAGTCTGACAAGAGAACTCCGTCGCAATCGGGAACAGATTTTTTTATGTTGGCAATTATCTTGTCTTCCGTTCTCTTGCTGACAGGAGTATTCAATTCTCTGTCTATTCTAACTATTTGCTGCCTCACCGACTGGGTAGAAAATCCTGAAATTCTTGATTTTGTAGTTGTAGGACGGTCCTTGTCAGAAACCATCAAGGAGCAATCGACTTTTGCATCTTTGAATGCTTTCATTAAAACAGGAGCATAATAATCTTTTCCGCAAACGCCGATTACCTTAACTTTTCCGCCATTTAATGCGGAAATATTGTGAGCAGCATTCGAAGCAGCACCAAGAATAATCTTTGTTTCCGAATGCTTTAAAATCAGAACCGGAGCTTCTCTTGAAATTCTTGCCGCTTTGCCGTAAACCATTTCGTCAATAGCAAAGTCTCCCACAACAAGCAGCTTTGGTTCTTTTAATTTATTGATTATATTTATTATCTCAAGTTTATCGTTATTCAATTCCAACTTCCTCTACCTAATATTTGCCTATAATTGTAATATAAACTTTCCAACCTATCAACTTATCAACTTTTATATTATAATAATTTTGTCACAAATAAATTAAACGGAATAATAATGGCTGATTTAGAGAAAATTGAAATATACGACACAACGCTGCGTGACGGTGCTCAAGCAGAAGGTATAACTTTTTCGGTTAATGATAAATTAAAAATAGTAAGACTTCTTGATGATTTAGGCGTTGATTATATTGAGCTCGGTTGGCCCGGAGCAAACCCCAAAGACAACGAAATTTTCCAACTTATAAAAACAATTGAACTTAAAAATTCACAAATAACTGCCTTTGGCTGCACAAAAAAATCAGACATTCCGCCAAATGAAGATAAAGTTCTTGAACAGTTACTGTTGGCAGACACTCCCATAATAACAATTTTTGGGAAAACATGGGATTTTCATGTAAAAGAAGCCTTAAACACCACTCTTGAAGAAAATCTCAATATGATTAGAGAATCCGTTTCTTATTTAATTTCTAAAGGGAAAAAAGTTTTCTTTGATGCGGAGCACTTCTTTGACGGCTTCAAAAACAACAAAGAATACGCTCTTAGCGCAATAAAAACTGCTCATGAAGCAGGTGCTTCCAGAATTATTTTGTGCGATACAAATGGGGGAACGCTCAATAATTGCATTTATAGCATAGTAAAAGAGGTAAAAGATTTTCTGCCCGATGCAATAATTGGTGTTCATGTTCATAATGATAGCGACTTGGCTGTAGCAAACTCCCTTTCTGCCGTTGCCGCAGGTGCAAAACAAATCCAGGGAACAATTAACGGATACGGCGAACGTTGCGGAAATGCAAACTTATGTTCCATTATTCCTAATTTGCAATTAAAAATGGAAGAAAAAGTTATAGGAGACAACATAGAAAAACTCTGTTACGTTTCAAGACAAATTGCGGAAATTGCAAATAAAAAATCCAGTGACTATGCTCCCTTTATCGGCAGAAGCGCTTTTGCGCACAAAGCAGGTATTCATGCCAGCGGTGTTGCGAAAAGTCCTGAAACATACGAACACATTTCGCCAGAAAAAATAGGAAACGCAAGAAGAATTCTTGTAAGTGACCAAGCAGGCACCGCAACGGTTAGAAAAAAACTTGAAAATCTGAAACTACCCATAACTGTGGAAGAAAAAGATGTTCCCAAAATTGTTAATAAGATAAAAGAGCTTGAGTGGCAAGGTTTTTCGTTTGAAAACGCAGACGCTTCTTTTGAAATAACAATTTTAAAAGTTTTAAATCAAATGCCTGATTATTTTTCTGTCTTAGGATTTAGAGTTATTGATGACACTATTGCAAAAACTCAAATGAATATGAATGCGGAAGCTTCGGTAAAAATCAAGAGAAATGAAGAAATCATCCACACCGTAAGCGAAGGTGACGGTCCTGTTAATGCTCTTGACATGGCGCTGAGAAAAGCATTGAAAGAATTTTATCCGATTATAGACAATTTTAAACTTGATGATTTTAAGGTTCGTATTTTAGACAGTAAAGCAGGAACAGGCGCACGCACAAGGGTGCATGTCGAAACAACCGACGGCTTCAATCGATGGGATACGGTCGGCGTTTCCGAAAACGTTACGGAAGCATCATATATCGCTCTTGTTGACAGTATTCTGTTCGGACTCTTATTAAATAATGTTCCCGCATTAAACGAAGAATAAAATATATGTAGCCTAACCATATCTTTGTTATTCTATACGAATACAAAAATAAAATTGCAAATAAAAAATATATACTTATTAGGCAATAATTATTGCATACATGTTTTTATTATATTAAGAGAGAATATAGTGAGAGCATGCCATGCAAGAAGCAGGTTTTTCAAACAGCATATCATCAAGCAATACGCAGGTATCAGCACAAGCCAACGGACAGGTTAATGCTCAAAGTATTGATGCCCAACAACAGACACAGCAAAATACAAGTATTTTTAACCAATCAAAAGGCAAAGCTGATGTTAACCAGTCTAATGCAAATTCCGGCGGAACAGGCGGACTTTCAATTTTTGGCGGAAACGGCAACGGTGTATTACCGGCAGGCTTTGACAATACAAGTATTTTCTCAGGCTACAACAAAGGTTCTCAATACGCACTTTATTCCAAAAAAGATACTAATTATGACGTACCCAAACTCACACAAGAAGATATAGCAAATCAAAAAGGTTTGGAAGGTCCAAAAAGGACTAACCCAAAAGCTTATAATATTGATATGACACCAAAAGCTAACCCCTATGAGGCATTCAGAAATCCTGATTTACAGGAAAAATCTTTCACAGAAAGCGTAACTGATGCACTTGCAGGAATTTTTGGTTCTAAAAAATCAAATTAGTTTTAAGCTCTTTTTTTAGGGATGAATTTTTTTGCATCGGTCTTTGCATCGACAACTTTGCATAGTCCAAAAGGTTTACTGAAAGCTTGCAGCAAAGCATCGGTTAAATAATTGGGTAAATCCGAATTTATCCTTATATTTTTTATGCCCAAAGACAAAAGCATCAATAATGCAGCGACTGCATTTCTATCTCTCAGCCTAATAGTAATGTTTACAGGCAATTCGTTTATCTTCACTTTTAATTTTTTCGACAAAAAAGACAACAATTTGATGAGAGTATAAAAATTCAAATATTGCCCCAAATTTAAAATCATAGGCAAATCCTTTTCGTCTTTTTTTATTTTCAAAAACAAACAGTCCATTATGATAAAAGCTATATTATCGGGAAGAAGTTTGATAAGTTTTTTCAAATAGCTTTTTTGCGCAACAAAATAGTGGCATCCGAGAAAAATCAAAATATTACTTATTTTTTTACTTTTTATTGCTTCATATAGTTCTGTGCTAATTTGTTCAAGCTCTTTTATACCGAAACCGACCTCAACGGAATAATTTTTTTTATCTTCCTCAAAACCCTGCGCATCATAAGCAGCCCCGATAAGCTGCTTTAAATCATCCGTATTAAGCTTGGAAACCCCAAGCATAGAAATGTCTTCGACAGAAAAAACTCTGCCCCGATATATATCCGTGAGTTCTTCAAGATTTCCGGAAGTCAAAACCGCCACTCCGGGAAAGTCTTCAATATTAGAGGCAAAATCGTCATATTTCCCGACATAAATACCTGCAAGATTTTTATATTTGCTGATTTCGGAAAACGCATGAGCATAATTTAAAGCACCGTACGTATAAATATTTATTCCTTTATTTTCAGTTTCTTCAAGCAGTTTTTTCAAAAAGGCAAAATCTTCTCCCGCAACCAATATCGCATTACCTTTTTTATAATCGGAAGAAACGATTTTTTTCTCCGTAAAACCATACTCTTTCTCGTAAGATTTTAATGTTAATTCCAAAATCATAGTATGCAGTTCACCTGTTTTAACGGCAAAATCGGCATATTTTTTAAGACTTGTATTAGCATCTCCCATAAAATCAAGAACTTCGTATAACAGAGCATAAATATTTTGTGAAATACTTGTATATTTTTTTATAAGCTCAAGATAATTTGCACTTGAGCAAAGACTGTATCTGATAATCTCTTGCATTGCAAAAATATCCAAATTCAAAAAATTTATACTTTTTTGTGCGTTTATAACATTAGCTTGAGATACCATTTGAGAAAGGCTTTCTGCTGGAACAAGCATTGCCGCAGGCGGAGTTTTTTTAGGTCTTATCTGCGCATTTTTACACAAATATTTATACAGTTTTTCTTCACGATTTTTCAGCAAATACGCCTCTTTCACCGCATCTGTCATCGTAGATATTCCAAAATTTATCCCTTTATTACATAAATAAAGCAATCTGCTAATTTCAGAGTCAGTGTCCTTGTCCGTATTTTGAAAAGCAAGAGAGTTTTTTGCAAAAAAGCCAATCCCTGTAAGCTGATAAAACAATAAATCCTGCAAAGCAGTCACGGCGGGATTTTTAGAGGCAAAAGCTCTCGGTCTTATATTGCCATCCTCCAAACCGGAAACAGAAAATTTCTCCATAAAAAATTCCTCCCTGATAACATTTTAGTTTTTCAGAGAGGATTTTTTCATATCCGATTGGGTTATTAATTAAATATTCTTCTGAGTAAGTCTTCCGTTTCGTCAGATTTAAACCATTTCTTTCTGATATCATTGATAAGACCGGGATATTCCATCTTAACATAATCACGGAATACTTTGTTCCCTTGCATTTGACTCAAGAGTTTATTGAGTCTTTGTTCGTCAAATCCGAACCCGCCCATTCTGTGGTTTTCAAGAGCTTGATACAATGCGTTTTTCATATTGGTCGGAGACATCATCGCGGCTTCATCCATTTTGTCAAAAATTCTTTGACATCTATCGGTATTCCAACCTGACCATTCACACCATGATGCAATTGTTGCGTCTTTTACAGCATCACGGAGTGATTTGCCTCCGGAGAATTCCAACATAGGATAATGAAGTTCTAACGCTGCAAGTTTTTCCGGAGAACAAGAGTTGATATATGCTTCTATATCTTCTCTGCATTTACCATCAATCCAGTGTTGCAATTGCAGCAATTCATTATTCAAAGTAGTTTCCACCGGTTGACCGTTACTGTCAAGTATCATATCAAGATTTTCATCTAACTGATACGGTGAATAAGTTCTGAACAGTTCATTATAACGTTGATATAATTCTTTTTCAGCATCAGTCAATTCTTTGTTTTGTTCAACTTTATTTGCTATTTGTCTGTACCATACAGGGCTTCTGCTTTTACCTGTTTTGGGATCCATTAACTCCATAGGTTTATTTTTAGGATCTCTGCTTATATCCTTAGAAGTTTTTGCCGTACCGTCTGCGTTGTAACGGTTAGGGTGGTTTGCCCTGTCAATAAGGGTAAATGCTTCAGATACGGAGCTAGGATTATTTATCGGAACAAACAATGGAGGTCCGGGATTTATATTATTAAGACCGAGACCGCTGACATCCATTATTTGAGATGCTACCACCGAAGGTGATTGTGCATTATTATTTATGGGTACAGTAGCACCTATGCCACCTGCCCCGCTGGCGCCGCCTGCTGCGCCGCCGCAATTGCACCTGCATCCGCCTGTCGGAGCACCTCCTAAAGCCATCATAGGATCACCAAAAATTCCGCCCAAAGGACCAAAATACATTGGGTATCCCCAAATACCTATACCGGGGCCCCAACCCCAGCCCCAACCGCCGTTATACAACATTCTAAGAGAATTTGTATACATTGATGGGCCTTGCATTCCGCCAACTATGGCTCCTGCTTGCATAAGTGAGTCACCAAACGAATTCGATATACTTCCTATCCCCCGAAAAATACTGGCAGCTGTGTTTCTAAAAGAAGTCATGCCAGATGTATCCCCCGAACTTTGATTCGCATCAAAATTGCCGTTATTTGTGTTGTTTATTGCATTTACTGCATCAACCATAATATCCCATGCTTTCCCAATTATTTACCTATAATAATAAAAACTTTTTTGCTTCAAAAATTGCTTATAAAATTTCAAAAACACTCAGCCGAGCTCTCACGGCAAAAGGGAAACAGGTCAATGGAAGCAAAAACAGTGCAGACAAAATAACAATTATAAAAGTAATTATGTATATAGATTTGTTTATGGTATTATCAAATTATAGTTAAGGAGAAAAACATGTCTAATCTTACATATATGCTACAGATTGCACAAATTGCCCTAGGTATTCTATTGATAATACTGGTGCTTATTCATTCACCAAAAGGAGATGGCATGGCAATGCTGGGTGGAGCTGCGCAACTCTTTTCAAGTCAAAAGGGCGCAGAAAGAAATCTTAATAAACTTACTGCTATCGTAGTCGTTTTATTTTTGGTTGTTTCTTTCTTAATAGGATTTAAAATTGTATAATTTACTGAAAAAAAATATTGCAATATCGGCAATTTTCGCATTATTTACCTGTGCAAACTTTGCCGTAGCGCTTGATGCGGAAATGCTCAGTCTGCCTGTTCTCGACAATATTTTTGGGAAACCGAAAACAACGGAAGAACAAACAGAAATAAAAGATTTTCAAAATAAAACCATCCGAGTACTTTTATCCAACAAAGGAATTTTTGACCAAAAAGAATTTGTCTTTTCAAGCGATTCCGAAATGTTCGTAAAAGCAAATGGCTCTTTTGTAACCAATTCCTCCTCTCCAATAAAAATTACAAAAGATGAGGAATATTTGCTCCTTGAAACTCAAGGCATTATACAAAAAATTCCGTCTAATCAAAAAATAATTATACAAACAAACTCCTCTCCAATCAGGATAGAGGGATTTAAAAAAGGCGGCAAAAATGCGGCATACAAAGGCTCTTTGGAAGTATTTTCAGCAAAAGGAACTTCTTTAAGAGTAATAAACATAATAGATATTGAAGACTACATCAAAGGCGTTGTCCCTAACGAAATGCCAACATACTTCGGGCTTGAAGCGCTAAAGGCTCAGGCTATTTCAGCCAGAGGTTATGCCTACAGAGATGCGACTTTTAAAACAACCGGCTATGATGTATGCGACACAACAGGTTCGCAGGTTTACAACGGCGCAAACAGTTATGATGCCGTATCAGACAAAGCTATTGATGAAACGATGGGACAATTTGCCCTCTACAACGGCAAAATAATACTTTCACTATATTCTTCAACATCGGGCGGACACACCGAAAATTACGAAAATACTTTTTCCCAAAACGGAACAGACATAAAATTCCCCGCTGAGCCAATTCCTTATTTAAAAGGAGTTCCCGATATTGATGAAAACCTTGACCTAACAAGAGAGGCTAATGCAAAAGATTTTTATACACAAAAACCTGATTCTTTTGAAACCGCTTCTCCTAAATATCGTTGGGAATACACTTATACAAAAGAGGAATTAACGGAAATTTTGAAGAAAAATCTGGCAAAATTTTCCAAAAGTCCGTTTGTCAAACCGTCCTTGACGAATACAAATGATTTTGGGAACCTGATTGATATTGATATTCCCAAAAGAGGTGTAAGCGGAAAGGCAATGTATGCAAGAATTACAACGGATAGAACAACCTTTTTAATTGCCAAAGAAATAATGATTAGGCAGATTTTTACATACAAAAACTCATGGTTGCCAAGCGCAAACATAATTATAGAACGTATTGAAGACGGACATAATCTCGTCGGCTTTAAAATATACGGCGGCGGCTTTGGACACGGAGTAGGATTGAGTCAGTACGGTGCTATGGGAATGGCAAAAAGAGGCTACACCTATGACCAAATTCTAAAACATTATTACAGCGGCATATCTATCGGTTCTTATCCAGTAGAATGCAACCTAAAAGAGCTGAAAAATTGCAAATCTACATTTTATGCGCCTGACAAAAATGCTACTTTAATTTTAAATTATCCGCAAAAACCGCACGATATAACGTTTAAAATCAACGGTCACGAAGTAGCTATTTCGGCAAATAAATTGTCAAAAAATCAAGGCGAAGCAGACCTGAGAAAATGGATAAAAAAAGGAATAAATACAATTGAAGTAAGTTCGTATGACACAGGTATTTTAGACTTTTCAAACCCATCAATAAAATTTTATGCGGAATTAGGAACCAATAATGAAAAGTAACTTGATAAAAACAAGCATAATGATAGCGCTAGTAACAATCTTGAGCAAGTTTGCGGGATTTTTTAGAGATGTAATGATTGCAAAAGCTTATGGCGCAACTCTCGTCAGCGATGCTTATTTTTATGCAACACAACTCCCTGCTCTTGCAATAATTTTGTTAGGCGGTCTGGGAGGTCCTTTTCATACGGCAACTGTTGCAGTATTCTCAAAAATTATTCCCAATATAGAAGAAAAACCACCACAAGAGGTCAAAAAACTTTTTAACTCTTTTGTTACCATAACCGGCATATTTTTCGCAATACTGGCAATTTTATTTTGGGTTTTTGCTCCTCAAATTATAAATATAATAGCCGCAAACGGAAGTGAAAACCTCAGAACTCTGGCAGCAAGCCATCTGAAAATACTAAGTCCGATAATTCTTATCGGCGGCATAATCGGTATCTTTTACGGAATAGCAAACGTGTACAAAGAGTTTTTCTACACCTCTTTGAGTCCTGCAATATTAAGCATTGTTGTTATTGTATCTTTACTTGTTTTACCGCCCGACACATACGGTTATGTTCTTGTATGGGCAACACTCGCAGGTGCTTTCGGTCAACTTTTATTTCAACTGCCCGTATTTTTTAAAGCAGGGTTCACTTATGTCCCTACTTTTCATTTTGATAAAGAAAAAATGAAAAAAATCGGAGAAATTCTTTTCCCAGCAATACTGGGAACAACAATAGGACAAATAAATATATATATAGATATGTTCTTCACTTCCTCTTTGCAAGAAGGTGCTTGGACGGCAATAGCGTATGCAAACAGGGTATTTCAATTCCCTGTGGGAATACTAATCACAGCAATGCTCGTACCATTATTCCCAATGTTTTCAAAATTCGTCGGAGACAAAGATTTTTCTTCGCTGAAAAGATATTTTCACGACGGCTTAAATTCTTTATTTTTCCTTGCTTTTTACCTGACAATGTTTATTCTAATCTTTTGTCAGGACATCATTATGGTACTGTTCCAAAGAGGAAACTTTGATACAAACGCAACTTTAATGGTATCAGAAGCGTTGTTCTTCATCACGTTATCGCTGATTCCGTATATGGCAAGAGATACGATAACAAGAATTTTCTACTCGTTTGACGATTCCAAAACTCCGTTCATCGTTGCAATTTGTTCAGTCGCAATAAAGATTTTGATGAACACGATTTTTGTAAAAATCTACGGTATCGGCGGCATTATGTTATCAACAACCCTCGTAACCATATTCAACGCAACGTTATTAAGCATTCTTATACTCAAAAAACAAGTGTCCTTAGATTACAAAGGCTTTATTTCACCTCTTATTAAAATGACGCTTTCAGCACTTTTGACGGCAGGAATTTGCGTGGGAATAAATTACTTATATATGGGAATTATTCCTGAAATTACATGGCTTTCTACGTTTATAAAACTCGGAATACTGTTCGTTGTCGGCGGCATTTCATATTTCATTTTTGCACTAATTTTCAAACTTTCCGTTGCAAAACTGGTGGTTGAAAGAATTTTAGCCAAAATAAGAAGATAAGAACCGCCTTTGGATTTTGCCGTTTCTCTGGCAAATTTTTCACTACTTCTTTGGGGTTAACACTCAAATTGCTCTCACATATTCAAGTTTCGTAACTCACACTACTTACTCTTTCAATAAATTTGGACAAAAAAAAGGATCTAATGATTAGATCCGTTTGGTTAAATTAATAAGAAGAGAGAGCTTTCCATCCACTTATATAAAAAACGGAAATAATCAAAAATTGCCTTTATTTTAACATGTTTCGTAACATTTCTTAAAATAATTACAATATTGCTTATTTATTTTCAAGAATTCTTTGAACATCATCTTTGGCAACATGAAGCGTACGCTGAGGAAACGGAATTTCTATACCCAATTCGTCAAACTTATTTTTCACAAGGCGGTTAAATTCTCTTTTAATTTTCCATTGATATGAGGATTTTGTTTTTATGCGGAACTTCATTTTTAAGGCAGAATCTTCAAAACTATCCAAGCCCCAAACTTCCATATTTCCTATAATATATGAAGCATGCTCACCTTTTTTCAATTCATTGTTTACTACATCCGAAACCACTTGTATAACCCTGTCGACATTTTCTTTGTACGCAACACTAACTTCGGCAATTACATACGCAAAATCCCGAGTATAATTTGTAATAATATTAATCATACCGTTTCTGATATAGTGAACTTTTCCATCCCAATCTCTGAGCGCAACCATTTTAAGATTTAAACGTTCAACCGTTCCTACTTTTCCGTCTATTTCAACAATGTCACCAACGAACAACTGCCCTTGAAAAATTATATCCATACCGGAAATAAGGTCTTCGATAAACTGTTTTGAACCAAAACCTACCGCAACACCCAAAACTCCAGCTGCAGTAAGGAAAGGTCTGATATCAATACCGAGTTTGGGTAATATTTCCATCAAGAAAATGGAAACAATCATTAAATCTATAACGGATTTTATGGTTGCAAGAATAGTGGTAATTTGTTTAGCTTGTTTTTTATTTTCGATTTTTTGGGTTATTCTGTGTGCCAAATATTTAAGGAAAACATTTGTTACTTTTAAAACAATCGCAAGGAAAACAATCCTAAAAAATATTACGACTGCTACACTGTGCATAATTGTATCCAGATTAATATTTGGTAAATTCATATACTCTCCGAAATTATTCTTCTACAAGAGAAATACTAAACACACCGGCGCTTCTTGCCATATCCATAAGTTTAACAACCGCCCCGTGAGTAGCATCTTCATTTGCTCTGATAAGAAGCCCATTGTTTTCTTCTTTGGAATTTTCTTTTAATGTATCGGTTAGCGCAGATTCAGCAACAACTTCATCATCTATCATGTACTCTCCACGTGCATTTACATCAACCGTAATAATATGTGATTCCTTAACTTGTTCTTCGGCTTCCTGCGCACTCGGAACAGACAAGGTCAAACCTTGTTGGTCAAGCATTGGAGCAACAACCATCATTATAATCAGCAAAACCAAAAATATATCGGTTAACGGCGTTATATTTATCTGATTAAAAGTTTTTCTTTTCTTTCTTACTGCTGCCATTGTTCTTCCTCCGTTTGAAGAGTTTCTTGCTGCTTTTGTTTAAGCTCTTTTTGTTGTTTTTTGTTTAACGGCTCACCTGCAACAGTTAACTTTTCATAACCGCTTATTTGAGCAGCTTTCATTATTTCTAATATTTTGGAGCTTTTAGTATTTTCATCCGCTCTTACAACAACGCTCTTGTCTTCGGACAAACTCAATAACGATTTTAACTGTTCTTCTAACTGTGCACCGGTAACAGGACTTTCATTTACAAACAAAGCACCGTCCCTTGTAACACTGACAACAACTTCTTTGTTTTCGACATTTATACCGCTATTTACCTCCGGAATGGAGATATTTTGGTCAACGGAAGAAAAAGTAGGCGCAAGCACCATCATTATAATCAGCAAAACCAAAAATATATCTGTCAGTGGTGTAATATTTATTTCATTAAATATTTTCTTTTCTCTAGCCATTTTTGCCCCTTAGATTTGCGGATTAAAAGTCGGCTGATTTTTAACGATGCCGGTTGTTTCTTTCTTGTCAGAGTATGTAAGGAATAAAAGTTTCATCATTTGAAAATCGCTTTCATATCTCGCAACAATACTTTGGAATGAGTTAAACAAAACAACCGCAACAATAGCAACGCCAAGACCGAATGCAGTAGCAATCAATGCTGAAGCAATACCTGTCGCAACCGATGCACTTTGGTTTCCTTGCATAGCCAAATCTTGGAATGTAAAAAGAATTCTTACAACAGTACCGAATAAACCTAAGAAAGGAGCAACACCGCCAATTGTACCAAGAACTGAAAGATATTGTTCAAGTTTTCTTAAAGCTAAACTCATTGAAATATCAAAAGATGCAGCAAAATCACCTACGGCATTTGCATCATTTTGTTCTTCCAAAATTCTTACGCCTTCTTCGGCAAGTTCACCTGTAACACCGCCTAATTGTTTACTCAAAAGCTGCGCTCCGGAGAGATTATTTTTTGCAAGTTCTCCTTGAAGATTTCTGAGAAAAGCAAAGATATCACGCTTGTTGTCATTGTAAAAAGCCCATCTGTTCAAAGCAACACCAACAGTTAAAATTGAGCAGATGAAAATCGGTAAAAGTACCGCCCAGTCCATTTGAATTGATTTAAGTAAAAGTTCCATTTTATACCTCTCTTCTATATTACATTACTAATTAGTACTTACTTACTCCAAAAACATTATAATCGAAAGTGAATTGAATATCTACATCAGAGCCTCTGTAGTCTGACGGCAGAGCCCTGAATGGTGCCGTAAGCTCGACCGCTGCAAGCGCTGCACGGTCAGCTGCCTGAGAACCCGAGGACTTAACAACCTTAACACTTAGCAATCTTCCGTCTTTTGCAATTCTAAAAAGCAACACTACACGTTTACTTTCATCACCTCTTGGGGGATCCCAATTTGATTTTATTCTGCGTTGCAAATCAGTCATATAAGGTCCAAAGTTTGGTTCCTTAATCGCATCTACACCCGGAGCGCCATTGGGGTTTCCCGGTCCCGGATTTCCTGCGTTTCCGCCGCCCGGAGAATATGTGCTTCCCTTGCCGTTACCAGTTCCCGACGGAGCTTTTGTACCCGTACCATGTCCCGATACACCACCGCTTCCGCCTGATGCAATCACTGGTTTAGGGTTTTTAGATGCGGATGTTCCGCTATAATTACCCGAAGGATTAGATGTAACAGGTCCGGTTGGCGCTGCAATTTTGGGTGCATCGCTTGATGCCGGCACTGGCAATTTCATCGTATTGGGCGATTTGGAAGCCGGAAGTGACGGTCTTGTCGCAACTTTTGGTGGCTTTGGAGCAGGCTTTGCAGTTTGTTTTGGAGGTTCTTCCTGCTTTTTCACTTCCTTTTTTTCTATCGGTTGCTGCGGTTGCGCCTGCGCAATCTTCTTTGGTGCGGGTTCTTCCTTTACCTTTTGTTTTTTGTCAGTTCCCATCTGGCTGGGTGCGCTCTTTGGCAACGCAGCCTGCGGTGGAGAAATAGGTTTGTTAGGATCATGAATTCCTCCTGCTTGAGAATTTTGGTCAGACCTCAACGGTGTATTTTTATTTATAGGTTCTTTTTCGGGTTGTTGAACCAAAACAAATTCTATATCCCTGTATTTTATGCCGGGAGGCTTTGCCATAAAAGCCGTAGGGTTAATCATCAAAACAACTATGGGAACCATTGAGAACAAAATATGAACAATCAATGCCCAAGACAACGCATGCGGCAGCGGAATAAGCTCTTCATCAGGGCTATATAACGGCATATCCACAAAGTTTTTAACTTTCTTATACGGCTTTAGCTGCTGCTCCTGCCTCAACATATTATTTCCTCTGTCTTGTTTTTCCAAAATCATTATCGCAATAAAACAAATATTATCAATTATCCGTATCGGCAAGAAAGTCCGACAATATATATATTACATTATCAAATCCGTCAATGGCAATTTGTTACGTTTTTAGATAAAAGAAAAACAGAATATTTGTAAATTTTTCTTAACATACAGATTTTTTTTCTAAAGTTTTCAAAACGACATGCCGATAAATTGACCATAAAGGAAGTACCAAAATAAGGAGTTTATTTGGCATGGAAATTAACAAGATTACTTTTGAATCATTCAAGACGAATGATATCACCAAGTCCTTTGAGGATTTGGATGTGAACGGCGATGGTAAAATTACCAACGACGATTTGAACGCAGCAAAGGATAGTAAGGTAAAAGCACAAATCCAAACTATGTTAAATGCTGTGGATGATGAACCTTCTCTTTCAAAATCAGGGGCAACGAAAAACAAATATGGTGTAAACGAAACCAATGCCGCAAACTTTGCAAATGATGTTGAAAACACTAAAGGCACAGTTTATGTAGTAATGGGGAATTTACCGGGATGCGGTCGTTGCGTAAGCTTGGAAAACAAATTGAAAGAAAAATTGGCAGAAGTTGAAGCAAAAGCGCAAGTCTTCAATATGCAATGGAATGATAACGCCAATAAATGCAGAGAAATTTATAATTCTGTTGCAAAAAGCAACGGTTCTATCGGTTTTCCTGTTGTTGTAAAATTCGTTGACGGCAAACCTGTAGAACTTATTTCAGAAGGAAGCGCAAATTACGCAAATGTTGTTCAAACAATGATAGACAAAGCTGAGGGCACTACAGGGGCAGGTACTACGGATAATACAGAGGCAGCAGGTGCTAATACCACAACCGATGCAACCAAAACGGGCGCAACCACAACAAAAACTGCTGAAGATATCAAAAAAGCAGCAGAAGAATTGGTTGCAAAATATCCTCCCGCAGCTGCTACCGGACAAAATGTTGATGGTTATTCTGCATCCAACCCGGCACTTGCAGCACTCAAAAAAGCT
>JAILCC010000007.1 GCA_024680555.1 bacterium | reverse complement strand
GTGAAGAATTCGCTCTTAGTCATGAATACACCGATAACTGGTTTTTCAGGATATTGAGCTTTAATTTCCATAACGGCTTTAGCAACATCAATATCTTTCAAACCTAAGAACGGTAAGTAGATAACCATAATCATATCTACGTTTTCATCAGCTATAACTGTTTCAAGAGTTTGTTTGTAGTGTTCGATAGGAGCTGAAGCAATCATATCGATTGGGTTTTTAACTGATGCTGCAGAAGGTAAGAAGCTTCTGAGTTTTTCTTTTGTTTCATCAGTAATTTTAGCGATTTGCATACCGTATTCACAAACAGCATCTGTAGCCATGATGCCGGGGCCGCCAGAGTTAGTAATGATTGCAACTCTGTCACCCTTCGGAATCGGGCAGTTAGCAAAAACTTTTGCTGTTGAGAACAAGTTCTTCAAAGAATATTCTCTAATTACACCTGATTGTTGAAGAAGTGCGTTAGCCGCTTTATCAGCACCTGCCAAAGAACCTGTGTGAGAAGATGCTGCAGATGCGCCTGCTGCACTGCGGCCTGCCTTAAGAGCCAAAATTGGTTTTTTCTTAGAAATTCTTGTAGCTAATTTGCGGAAGTTTGCAGGATTTTGAATTGATTCCATATAAAGAAGAATCTGTTCAACATCTTTATCATCTTCCCAATATTCGATAGCTGTTTCAGCATTAACGTCAGCTTGGTTACCGATTGAAATAAATTGTGCAAAACCGAGGTTAAGGTCTTTAAGAATGTTCAAAATACCGCCGCCAAGTGCGCCTGATTGAGAAACAAAACCGATATTTCCTCTTTCGGGAAGACTTTCAGCAAAGCATCCGTCCATTCTGATGGCAGGATCAGTGTTTACAACGCCTAAACAGTTAGGACCTACACATCTCATACCGTAAGCTCTTACTTTTTCCAACAATGCTTTTTCTGCAGCTGCACCTTCCGCACCTGTTTCTTTAAAGCCTGCGGTAATTATACAAAGACCTTTGATGCCTTTTTCGTTACATTGGTCAATAGTATCGAGAACGAATCTTGCATTAACTACGATAATTGCCAAATCAACATCTCCAGGGATTTCAAGAACGTTTGTATAAGCTTGCAAGCCTTCAATTATACCGCCTTTGGGGTTTACGGGGTAAATTTTACCCGGGAATTTGTACTCTTGCAATCTTTTCATAATGTCTGAGCCGATTGTGTGTTCTTTTGTAGAAGCACCAATTACGGCGATAGATTTTGGTTTCATAATGGAATCTAATTCTTTTACCATAATTTTCCTCTTTCTTTATAAAATGAAAGCCCGAAAATACATTCGAGCTTAACTGTAACCTTCATTTAAATATTCACGTACTCTGAAATTTGCCCCGAGTTCAACGGCGATTTTTTCGCACATTTTCACATCTACTTTTGCCCCGTCAAAACCGTCAACAACAGTAGCATATGTATTAAAGCCAAGTTTTACGGATTCTTTTATAAAATCTTTCATTCCTTGATATGCAATGTCTGCATCATAACAACATTGGGTAATTTTTTTATATAAATCCGCATTTTCAGCATTCAAACTAACGGAAAAAGTATCAACCAAGCCAACCAATTCGGGAAGCACATCTCTTTTATAAATAAGATTTGCATGCCCGTTGGTATTAACTCTTATTTTTACATTCGGATAATTTTCTTTTACATATTTTGCAACTTTTTCAAGACTTTCCAATTCAATCATTGGTTCGCCATAACCGCAAAAAACAACTTCAGAACCGATTTTGTCGGACAACTCATTTATATACTTTATAACTTCATCGGCATCAGCTTTAAGGTTATCCAAATGCATATCAACACCTTCTACGGTTGCATTCAGGTCACGAATACAAAATACACACTTGCAGGTACATAAGTTCGTAAGGTTTATGTACATCTTTCCGCTTACAAAATATACAAGATTTTGTTTTTCTGCCGTTGTCATAATTTCCACCTTATACTGGTATTTTCGCACAAACAAAAGTAAAAACAAGTGTTAAATACTTAATTACAGGCATAAAAATACACAGATAAAATAATAAAAAGTTTGCATTTTGACAAACCTTTTGCAATTTTGTATCGTTATAGTAGTGAAACAACATGAAAGGCTTAATCATGAAAAAAATAATAGTTTCTTTAGCAGCAATTATGATAGGAACTTCAGCTTTTGCATTTGATACAATAAAACTCAATGCCTCAAATTATATTACGGCAGTCAAAGATACTTCAAAATACAAAGAAGTTGAGGTTAAACAGATAAACAATGTCGGAAATTTCCCCGCAATAAAAGGACAAAAAATTTCTCACTATATCATGCAATACGGCGTAAAATGCGACACGAGAGAAGCAGCATTATTTTCTACAACCTCATATAATATGCAAGGTGAAGTAGTAAGCGTAAATAAGGTTCCGTTCGTTAACAAAATGTGGTCTCCAACAGACACAACAGACCAATACGGACAACCGAGAATTACTAAAAAAATTGCAGATGCAGTTTGCAAATAATAAATATATTAAATTTTATTAAGAATAATTATCAAATTACCTAAAGTTTTTTAGCTTGCATGCCGATATATTTTGTATAAAGCACAAATATAGGAAGTATTGGCATGGAAATTAACGAGCTTAATTTTGAGCAATTCAAGTCAGACAGAATAGTTAACCCATTTGAAGATTTAGACGTAAATTCAGATGGGAAAATTGATTCTGCAGATAAGAACGCAACAAATGACATAAATATTTTCAACCAGATTTCTTATCTGTTAAATTCTGTCGACGAAGATGATGAAGATTTGGAGCTTATTGATGATTTCGATGATATTGAAACAAAAACAAGCACTTCTCAAGACTGCTCCGATGGAAGTTGCGAAGCAACCGCACCGGCCGGTGATGCCTCATGTCCTAATGGAGACTGTTCCGTAAGTGCGCCCTCAACAAACAATAATCGTGTATACAATGCAGATGGTACATATACCGAGACAAAAACAAATGCCAGCGGACAAACCGTTGCAATTACTTATGACGCAAAGGGTAAAAGAATTTCCGTAAAAACAACAAACAAAGATGGCAGTGTTGTAAATTCCACATACAAATATAATGATGACGGCAGTTATTCCGTTACAAGCAAATACGCTGATAAAACAAGAGTTACAAAATATAACAGTGCGGGTAAAAGGGTTTCCTATACCGAAACTTACAAAAACGGAACGAAGAAAACCGCAACATTCAAATATAATTCTAACGGCAGCTATTCTGTAACAATAAAGAACCAAAAAAGCGGAACCGTTTGCACAAAAAAATATAACTCAAACAATAAAATTACATCTTCTGTCACAAAAACAAAAAAGAATATAATGGGACAAAGAAGAACAACCAAAAAGGTTTATAGTTACAATTCAGACGGCAGTTACAAAGTTACATCCTCAGACACCGGCTATATGGGCAGCGGAAAAGTCAGCGTTACAAACTATGATGCTAACGGTAAGAAAGTGAAAGCAGGCACCACAACAAATACAATCACTACTTCAGATAGCAGCAACTACAAAGACAAGCTAAATAAAGAAGGTGTAACGTTCGTTATCTTTACAGGAACAGGTTGTGGTCACTGCTCTTCGTTAAAAAATAACTTAAAATCAATTCTGCCTGCGACAGAGGGACTTGCAAACTTTACGGAAATAAATATTCGTGATGCAGAAGGAAACAGAATTGACAGTAACAGCGACCTAATGTGGGGTTTAGCAAAAAAATACGGTGCAATAGTAGATAATACGATAAGTTTGCCTATGGTTGTAAAATACGTTAACGGCAAACCTGCAGGTGTTGTAAAACTTAATGAAAACAACTCCGCAAAACTTCTTGACCAAATCAGAAGTGCTTACAATAGTGCAAAAAGCGCATCAAGCGGTGCGGCAGGTACATCAAGCAGTTCATCAAGCGGAGCAGCAGGTACATCAAGCGGAACAACGAATTCGTCCGGAAGCGCAGGCAAACAAACTGCTCCCACATCCGTAACATCCAAAAACTACAAAAGCAAAATTGCCAAAAAAGGTGTAACATATATGGTTATGGGCAACCCAACATCATGCGGAGCCTGCATAAGACTCAACAAGCAGCTTAAAAGCTTGATGAAAGGTGGCAAGCTACAAGACTCGACAATATTAAGCATGCCTATGGGAAATAGCGCAAACGAATCAGTTATGTGGAGTTATGTAGAAAAATTTAACGCATACAGCGTCGACAAAAAAGGAAATAGATGCGTACACTATCCGCTAATCCTGAAGTTTGTTGACGGAAAAGCCGTCGGCTTTGTATCAAATATTTCCGATATTTCCGATGCGGAACTTGTTAAAAAATTATCCTAATATCAGTTTCCCTTTTCGGATTTACCAAACTCGCCGGTAATGCCTGACAGGGCTGCGCCCAAGATTAGTGCGCCTAAAGATACAAGCATCATCGTAAACATTGCCTGCGAGCCTACCGAAACGCCTAAAATAACCGCAATTGATGCAAACGCCATGGGCGGGCAGTCAAAAAGAAAACCAAAAGTGTTCTTTATTCCATTAACACTACCCTTCGCAATTCTTTCAAGTATGTTGAAAAAAGAGTTGTCTTGAGGCTTTACCGCTGCCACTTTATCAACGTCGGACAATTCTTTTTGAACATCTGTTTTTGGGGGAAATTTAGTGTCTTGAAAAACAGAAGAAACTGCATTATTATGCACATTGGCCGGTACCTGTGCCTCCGGTTTAGACACATTAGGAGAATTGTTCATAAAACTTACCGATGCAACATGATTTGTCAAAATAAATTACCCTTGCTTACCCTATATACTCTATTAAAGTATTTTTTGCTAAAAAAATTGCGAAACAAAAAGGCGGCTATAATTTGAAGCCGCCCTTTTGTAAAATCAAAATATTTTTTACATCTTGTACATTTCGTTGATAAGTTTTTCGTACTTGTCAAAAACGACATTCTTTCTGATTTTTGCCGTAAATGTCATCAAGCCGTTTTCTATAGTAAAGCCTTCTTTGACAAATCTTATTGCGCCGAGTCTTTCAAACGGTCTGAAGTTCGGACGGGAAGAAATTCTGTCGTTGAGTTCTTTTAACAACATCTTTTTAAATGCGGGATCTTGTTCCGCAGTTTCTTCTTTAACACCGTTTTCTTGAGCCCATTTGATAACCGCATCTTCATCTGTTTTAATGAGTGCCCCCAAACTGCTCTTATCTTGTCCCACGAGAACAACTTGTTTTACATAATCACTCATTTGACAAGTTTGTTCAAGTATGTCTGGCTCAATATTTTCACCGTTAGAAAGGACTATAATATCTTTTGCTCTGCCTGTAAGAGTCAAAAAGTCATCTTCACTAAGCCAACCTATGTCACCGGTTATAAACCAACCTGTTTTAAGAAGCACCTTGTCTGTAGCTTCTTTATCCTTGTAGTAACCCTTCATAATTTGAGGTCCTTTTGCCAAAACAAGCCCTTTTTGTCCTCTCGGAAGAAGTGTTAATTTATCCGGATCAACAATAGCAATTTCGGTTTCGGGGAGCGGTTGTCCCGCTGTGTTTAATCTGTTTCTTTCTCTTGCAATTCTTCTAACCGTCAAAATCGGAGAAGTTTCCGTTAAGCCGTATCCAATAAGAATTTTCATGTTTATTGCATTATAAAAATCTTCAATGTGTGGAGCCAAAGCACCGCCACCTGAAATAAACATCGGAAATTTTCCGCCCAACGCCTTTTTAATTCTTGAAAAGATGAGTTTATTTGCTGATTTATAAATCGAATACAATGCCGTAACGCTCATTGCGCAACGTAATTTCAAAAATGCCGACGGTTTTCTTATATCTCTGTTGTTATTATCCAAGATACTTTGAGATTTCTTGTAGTATTTTGCAATACTCAACATTGTATGGAAGATGAACTGTTCAATCTCCGACTTGGATTTGATTTCATTCATAATGCCATCATATATTGCCTCTAAAATTCTGGGCACTGCAACCATAACGTCCGGTTTGTATTTTGAAAAATCTTTTTTGAAATTTCTTATGTTTGTATAGCAAAGTGTACCGCCGATATAAGCAACATAATATTCAACCGTTCTTTCATACATGTGCCAAATAGGAAGCACATTCAATATGCTGCTGCGGGGTTTAATTACAATTTCGGGGTGAATTGTAAAAAGCTGACTTGTGAGATTTGCGTTAGTCAGCATAACACCTTTGGGTTTGCCTGTTGTACCTGAAGAATATACAAGTGTAGCCAAATCATCAGGGTTCAATTTTGTATAAACAAACTCATGACCTATTGCCTTATGAAGCAGACTTTCAAATGTATATAGAGGTGTTTTTAACTGTAAATCACTAACATCTTCCTTGCCAATATAAACAATGAATTTTGCATTTTTCTCTTCGAGATAATCATACATTTTAAGAATAAGAGCCTTGCTATCCGTAACCATTGCACAACAATCAGAATGGTCATAAATATATTTCAGCTCATCATGCGGAGCAGCGGAACTTCTTACTGCATTTACTGCACCGCATTTCATGATACCTTGGTCACAAATCATCCATTTTGCAGAATTTTCCGAGAAAAAAGCAATATGTGAAAACTTTTTAAGACCGATTGTTTGAAACGCGATTGCAGCCTTTCTCATCAAGTCATAGGCTTCTTTATATGTTAATCTTAGTCCGCAATAATCATCCTTTATGGCAATATTATCCGCATATTTTCTTGAAGATAATGCCCATGCATCACAAATAGAAGAAATTTCTTTCATGTTCTTAACAACAAACATGTGATTACTCACAAATTTGTTCATATCATAATTATCTTGGGGCATTTTTCTTATCACTTGTACTGATTGAGTTTCAGCGTCCTTTGTATTTGTTTCTTGCATATACCTTACCAACTATAATCCATGCTAACACTACTATATTTATCATAAAAAACGAACATAGAAAAAATTGTTAAGAAAAGAACATATATTTTTGATTGTAAAGAAAAAATGCTACGCTAATAGAGAACACATAATTAGAGAGCAGAAATTGGCGCAACTTTATACCACAAATGCGATAAACATAAATTCTTATAACCTTAGCGAAAATGATAAGATTATCGTTATGTATTCAAAAGATAACGGCATAATTCGCTGCGTAGCAAAGGGAGTAAAGAAGCCCAAAAGCAAATTGGGCGGCAGAATGGACCTTTTGATAAACAATAACCTCGTACTTTCAAAGGGCAAAAATCTTGATGTTGTATCGCAAGCAGAGGTGATTAACGGATTTAAAAATATCAGGCTTGATTTCACAAGATTAGGTCTTGCCATATACTGTGCAGAACTCGTAGGAATTTTCGGTGTGGAAAATGATCCGAATAGCGAACATATCTACAAACTCATGTTAGATACTTTGGACAAAATCGACAAAACCTCGGGCAAAAGCAACCTTTTACCGATAGTATTTGATTTCCAACTTGAACTGATGGACATAACAGGATATAAACTCGCCCTTGATAATTGTTCTTGTTGCGGCAAACCGTACAAAAGCGGAGATTTCAGATTTTCAATAAGCTCCGGCGGCGTAATTTGTAATCATTGCGCAGGATTTAACAGCATGAGTGCAGAAAAAACCGAACAAATCATAAAAGTTTTAAAAAAACATTCCGGTGAAGAAAATCTTTCTATGCAAGAATTTTGCTTTGATACAATGAAAGATTACATTTCTTACCACTCAGGAAGAAAAATCAAAACTCATGCGTTTTTAAATATTATCTAAAACCTATCTTTGACCGTAAGAGAATGCGCTTTGAATGTTCTTATCGAGCATTTTTTCAGCAGCTTCTTTACGTTGTTGAGTTATCTTCAATTGAGTTTCAAGTTGCTTCATTTCCATATCTAATGTTTTTTCCATTGCTTGAAGCATCTTTTCTTTTTGCTCTAATTGTTGTATTTTTGCCTGAATTTGCGCATAAGCAGAATTTGTATTTCCATTAGCATCTTGAGGATTCAAGCTTTGCAATTGTCCGTACAATTGTGCTTTCGCATTACCAAAGAAGATACTTTGCATTGAAAATAGCATCTGCGTATCCATTTTGGTGTTGATTCGCGATTGGAGGTCATGCTCCATCGCTGTCAACATTAGAACTATTATGTTTGGACCGGCTACTGCGCCCATTTAGGCATCTCCTTTGATTATTTACATGTGAATAACTTCTTATTCTTACATAAATAAAAACTCAACTTAAATAATTATTGCCCTTATGGAAAAATAATGTGCACTAAAAATAAAAAAACAAAAATTACGCAAAAATACAAAATTCTATAAACCCGCCCCCGACAACAAATTACACCTATCATCATGACAAAAACACACTCGTGAACATGGTCTTTAGATATATTAAGAAATATTACAAAATGTAAAATTCGGCTTTACAAAAGGCATGCTTTTTTAAAATTCAAGCATGGATAAAATGGGAACATTTGACCTTACAATTTCCCTTGCTTTCAGAGCCGGAAGCTCTATCAAAAAAGCAGCAAGCTGAACTTTACCGCCCAATTTTTCAACAAGCTCAATAGATGCATTCAAGGTTCCGCCGGTTGCAATTAAATCATCCATAATAATCACTTTTTTACCGGGTTCGATTGCATCTTTATGTATTTCAAGTTTATCTGTACCGTATTCTAACTCATATTCGGCACTGATTGTTTCCGCCGGAAGCTTGCCAGGTTTTCTGACAATAATAAGCCCTTTACCCATAGCATACGCAACAGGTGCGCCAAGGAAAAACCCCCTTGACTCCATAGCGACAATATAATCAAAATCAATATCTTTAAACTTATCTATAAAATAATCGATAATTTCCTTAAATACATCTGCATCTTTTATTGCAGTTGTAACATCACGAAAAATTATTCCCTTTTTAGGAAAATCGGGAATTTTTCTTATTGCATTTTCTACTCTTTTACTCATGAACAATTAACCTATATTTCTAACAGGCTAATTGTATCATAAGATAACTTATTTTATAATCTTCCATCCTAATTGGAATGTTTTACCAATCGCAATACCTAAATATTTAAAACCTTGACCTACGAGATTAACGGCAGGTTTTACTCCGGGAACCTTTCTTAAAGCCAATGCTCCGAGAAGAGCAGCCGTACCTCCGACAATCAATTTAAATATATTTTCAGACTTTCTGCTGAATTTGGCATTGGCGAGAGATTCAAATTTGTCGGTTACAGGTTGACCGATATACATGTTTCTTCTGGTAAGACCTGAATAACGTCCGCCATAAGAAACGCCGTTCATATATCCGTTAATTTCGTCCAAAATAGTCGGTCTTCCAGCATAATACGGACTGTTTGGATTCATTATTTCCTGTTTTGCCATTTCAGATGAAAGTGAAGTCATCAAAAAATACCTTTTCCGTTACCTATAATAATAAAAACAATTGCGGCAAAAAAATTGCCCTCACAACGGTGAAGGCAATTATATTACAGATAATTAAATAATATTATATACTTGGCTATACGACCTCTTTTTTAGAATCTTGATTGCATAATAAATCGTAATCAAGTTCATTTTCGTTAGATGCAATAGTAGCCGCAACTACTGTATCACTCATGACATTCACCATGGTTCTCAGCATATCCGTAAATCTGTCAAGCGCAAACAGAAATGCGAAGCCCTGTACAAGCTGTTCATGAGATAAGCCCAGACTGTTTAATATAAGTGCTATCGTAATCATTCCAGCACCGGGGATACCGGCGGAAGTGCTTGAAGCAATTATCGCAAGACATCCGATTAAACAAATTGTCGGAAAGTCAAGAGGAATACCGTAGGCTTGGGTTAAGAATACAATCGCAATACATTGAAGCATAGCCGTACCGTCCATGTTCATTGTCGCACCAAGAGGAAGGACAAAACTACAAATTCTGCTTGAAATACCTGCTCTTCTTTCACAACACGCAATCGTTACAGGCAGCGTAGCAGAACTGCTTGCCGTACCAAATGCAACCATCAACGCCTCGGCAACCGCACGATAAAGAGCAAAGACGTTGACCTTTGAGAATAATTTCAATACAAGAGGATAGGTGATAAATACTTGTATTAAAACACCCAACACAAATGCCAATATATATCGTCCGATATCCCCGAATATATGCATACCGTACGAAGAAATAGCAGATGCCGTAAGGGCAAATATACCTGGAGTAGCAAGCACCATAACCCAGTCGGTAATTTTCATCATTGTAGCAAATACTGATTCAAAGAACGAAACAACCGGACGATTTATATCGCCAATTGTTGCCAACGCCAAAGCAAAAATAACTGAAAATATCATCAGCGGAGCCATTTCTCCGTTTGCCAGAGCATGCATCGGATTGTGAGGAATCATCCCCAACAACAGATGCGTTATACCGCCATGCCCGCCGCCTTGAAGTGTTTCAAAACTATTTTGTGCAGCATTAGCAACTTCTTGAGGAATAAGGTTGCTGACACCCACACCGGGGTTTATTAAAAATGCAATCAAAAAGCCTATGACTATAGCCGACACAGTTATAATTCCGTAATACAAAATCATTTTCAAGCCGATTTTGCCCAGTTGTTTTGAATTTCCCATACTGGCAATACCGACAATAATCGCACTGACAACGAGCGGAATAACTATCATCTGAATTGATTTTATGAATATTTCACCAACAATAACGAGAATTTTGTGAACCATCGGGTGGGATGTTGCCGGACATGCCAGACCGAATATTATCCCAAAAATCAGTGCAATAAATATATGCCAATTTCTTTTTAGTCCTAAACCAATAGCAACAAGTATTTGCCAATGTACCTTCATTTTACCCTCTTCCTATTAAGCCGAATAACATACTGTTCTATTTTATGCTTTTTTTCTAAAATAGTAAAGTAACAAAATTAAATAATTTGAATATAATAGGAAAATGCTTTATAATTAGCAAAAGGTAGCACATTAACGGATAAAAACAATGTCAGACGAAGAAAAAGTTGTTTCCTTGGCACATGCAAGGGGAAAAGAAAAACACAAAGAAGAAAAAGAATCCATATCAGAAGGGACATACACTCCGCAAAAACCTGTTTACTGCTCTTTTTGCGGGAGACCAAACACGCAGGTCGTAAAAATGATAGAAGGTCCCGGAGTTAATATTTGTTCGGAATGTACAATGATAGCAGTACAATATTTTATACTTGAAGACAGAATTCCTTCTGACGAAGCAAAGAAGATTTTGGCATCATTATGGAGTGCAACAGATAAGTAATGCCTGAAAAACTCAACAAACTTCAAATCAGAGCCATGGTTTTTGATGTAATCAAAAGCTATGAATCCGATAGCGATTTTGAGAGTAAACTTCACATTGAAAACCTCAAGAAGTTGAATTCAGTAGAGGACAAAAAATTTGTCTGCGAAATTCTACTGAAAGAACTTGCCGTACAAAAAGATTTTGGACTTGAAATCGTCAAATACCTGTTGGCGGACTATGCCTCACTTGAATTGATAGAAAGTTCAATATGGGAAATCTTATATAACCCGGATGTTCCCGACAGGCAAAAAGAAAAATATTTGCAGCTACTAAGGGCATTTGGAGGCAAGGTTGACGTAAATGAGCTTATGGAGTGCATAAGTGATGTTGACGGAGTAATAGATGAACAGGCACAGGGTTTATTGGAAGCGGCAACCGTAAATCCGGAAGCCCAAATAGATTTCTTGGATTTTCTGATGGCGCTCCAACCCAAAGAGCAGCTAATTCTGATAAAATCTCTATTTGAGGACTTTAAAGGTGATGAAATGGCAAATATGCTTACACCTTGTTTGAGAATAGATTTGGACAAATCAATAAAAGCGGAAATCATTGATATGCTTGCAAGTATTCCATCATATCTTTCGGTTAAGCCGTTAAAAAATTACATTAACTCCGCAGGAGATGATGATTTAAAAAGAGCCGCACTAAAAGCTTTAAATCAGATAAGAAATGCCGGAGTTGACATTGATAACAAAGAGATTTTGGACTACAGAGAAAATGAAATCTGCAAAGATACCAAATTCCACAAAGCTTTTTTAAGTCAGGTTGACGGCTGCGGAAATCAAGGTTTGATATTCAGCCGAATTACGAACAGAAATAAAGTAATAATGTTTAGCACAGTAATTAACATTACCGATGGAATAATGGATTGTTTTGGCTTGTATAATATAACCGAAAATGATTTCATCAAAGTTGTTAATCGTTTTAAAGCCAACGATTTAGCCGTACCTATCAGTGCACAAGAGGCAAAATTCAAACTAACCAATGCCGAACGCAAAAGTGCAAGCACGCATAGCCGCCTACCGTACGAGTATTTCTGTTGGAGTGTATACACATGCGACATAGAAGAAAATCCTATTGACTATGCCTCTTTGCTAACGGAAAGAATTGCTGTTTCACCGAGAGATTTAGATTATCTGTATAATTCCGGAAGCTTTGACAGTTGGTTTTTTGAATATGATGACAACATCTGCGTGCAAAACTTAATAAATTTCGCTATTGATGCAGGAAAAAATTCTCGGGAATCAGTTCCGCTCATCGAAAATAAAATAGATGAGGTTTTTTACACCGTCTTTTCATCGGAAAAAGTTGAGGAATACTCTCAAATGCTTATGGACAGCGCCTTTATATTTAACAAAAATTATGATTACAAACGAGCAAATATTGCCGCAAACATATCAACTGATATCACCGAAGGAAACATGACTTTTCTAAAAGACATTCTTAAACGCTCAATACTTCAATATCTTGCAAACATAATTGCAGATAGTGAAGAAACATCGCCACAAGATATGTTTTCACAAAAAGAAAACTCAAAAAAGCTCTCGGAAGAACAAGCTTTTGCCCTTCTAAAGTACCTTGAAGAACAATGGGATTGTGCACAATATGAATAGAGTTATGGGACTTGATATCGGAACAAAACGTATAGGTATCGCTCTTAGCGATCCTTTGTTAATCACCGCTCAACCATTTGACACAATTGACCGGACACCTGAAAAAACAGCATTGGAAAAGATTGAAAACATAGTTAAGGAATATAATGTAAACAAAGTTATAGCAGGACTGCCCTTGATGATGAACGGAGATTTTGGAGAACAGGCGCAGGATTGCAAAGATTTTGGAGAAAAAGTATCCCAAAAAACACAAATTGATGTTATATTTATAGACGAAAGACTTACAAGTTTTCAAGCTGAAGAAATCTTAAAAGCCCAAAAGGCAAAATATACAAAAAACAAAGGCTTGGTAGATAAAATTGCAGCTTCAATAATACTTCAAGAATATTTAGACAGCCTATAAGGAGAAATACATGGAAAATTTTGACGAACTTGAATCAAATATTATTCAAACCAAAGACGAAAACGGCGAAGAACAAAGTTTTGAATTGGTTGATGTTTTCAAAGTTAAAGACAAAGATTACGCAGCTCTCATTCGTGTAAACGCAGACGGAACACCGATAGAAGGCGAAGAAGAAGAATTGATTCTTATGCGTTTAATTGAAGAAGAAGACAGCTACACATTTGAAGAAATCGAAGATGACGATGAATTCAATGAAGTTGTCGATGCTTTTGAAAACGAAATAGATGACGAAGACAGCGAAGAAGAATAATAATATATTATAAATAAGGAGAGTAAAACATGAAAAAGTTTTTGGCATTTTTAGTGCCTTTGTTTGCTTTTGGTATTGGACTCTGTGCCTTTGCACAAGAATTTCCTGACGTACCAAAAGGACATTGGGCTTATGAAGAAATAGAAACCCTAGCAAAAGAAGGCGTTGTTGTGGGTTATCCTGACGGCACATTTAAAGCCGATTCTTACGTTGACAGGGCAGAATTTTCCACAATGGTTATAAAAGCCCTTGCGCAAGAACATTCACCAATCAAAGCTGAAATCAAATATTTGGATGTTCCGTACTATCACTGGGCATACGATATGATTCAAAGAGCCGTATATTTTGACCTAATTGACGGCAATACCGACTATTTCTATCCGGAAGGTTATGTTACAAAAGCACATTCCGTATCAGTTGCGGTAAATGCTCTTGAAACAAAAGACATTTCACAAGCAAAAGCGCTTGTTGTTTTGTCTGAAAATTATAAAGACTTTAAAGAAATCCCTACAGAACTCATTGTTCCTGCAGCAAAAGCCGAAATCTTGGGCATAACCGCAAAAGCACCCAAAAGAGAAGATGTATTCGGCGCAAAAAATTACGCAACACGTGCGGAATTAGCAGTTCTCGTATATAAAATGAGAGAAGAAGCAAAATTAAACCCCAACAAAAAATTAGCAGAAGCAATGGCTCCCAAAAAAGGTCCGGGTAAAGTTATCCCCGAAGCAACCGTTGATGGCTCAATCGGTATTATCCCGATAGGTGCTATGCTTCCTGTCATTCTATCAGAAGATTTAAGCTCTCAAACAAACGAAATCGGCGAAGTCATTCTGACAAATGTCGACCAAAACCTTATATCAAAAGAAGGTTACATTCTTATTTTGAAAAACAGCAATATTGCAAGTGAAATTACCGAAGCAAAAATCGGTAAATACTTTGTCCGCAACGGCAAAGTAATTCTCGATACCAATCTTATTTCAACCCCGATAGGGCAAAAGAAAAAATTTGACGGCAGTATCGACACAACACCCAAAAGAAAATGGTGGGCAAGAATATTCCACGCAATATTTAAAGGTGCAAAAACCAACCTTAAAAAAGGCGATGTTGTATATATCAGAGTGGAAGAACCTATCAAGGTGGATTTATCCTGCGGTTGGATATTTACAAAATAATTAAAAATATTGCTTAGAGTTGCGATATGATTAAAGGATAGGAACCTATATGGCTAAAAACAAAGCATATGCGCATTTAGCGCCCCTCCACTAAAGGTCCACAATCAGCCATAGGCATGGGTTTTGCGCTTTCACACTAGCGGAAACACTCATAACACTTCTCGTGATAGGGGTAATTGCTGCCTTAACCATACCTAGCCTTATACAAAGTTACAAAAAAAATCAAATTGCAACCGCACTTAAAGAATCCTATTCCATTATCACAAATGCCATAAGGTTGTCTGAAGTATCAAACGGAGAAACCGGTACTTGGAATTTTCGGCAGCAGTCAGACAATTTCGCAAAACAATATATTTTTCCGTATATAAAAACAAGTCAAATATGCGGTTGGCACGGTATTGCTCCGGCTGGATGCTTTGCCAAGGAAAACGGCAGATACAATTTTCAGACATTTAACGGTACAAAACAACTATACGTTGCCGATAACTACGCAACGGCAATTATGGCAAACGAAATGTCGCTGGGTGTCTTTTCCTCAAATGGTATATGGGGAAACCCAAGTGCAATGTTTGCTATAGACATAGACGGTCCGGCAAAAGGCGGAAGCGTCATTGGTAAAGATGTATTTTTCTTTACTCTTACCGGTTATGCATCCGACAAAATGGTATTTTCCCCTGGAATGGATAACTATAACAGAGGATACATAAAACGCAACATAGATGAATTACTCGGAACAACAATAGATGGTGCCTGTAACTTAACTGTCGTCGGAGCGGCGGAAAGATATGCAGGGGGACAGTGTGCCGCAGTAATATACAAAAACGGTTGGAAAATTCCCGACAATTATCTTATAAAAGCGTTCTGATAGTGCAGCAAAGCCTGTACACTCACATCTTTTATATTATTAGCCGTTTGGTATACGCAGCACTATACCATAGCTTCTACGTTCTGTTCATCTTTTGTCTTGTTTGAAAAACTTACAGGTTTTGCGCCATGTATGCCTCTTTTTGTAGTTTCGCAGAAATGCAAAAGGTTTTCGACATACTTGTTCATTTCCACATTTTCTCTTACGGCCTTTATACCGTCAGACAACGGCAAATCAGAATACCAGAGGTATTTGTATGCACGTTTAATTGCAGTTCTTTCGTCTTGAGATAAACCTCTTCTTCTCAGTCCAATAACGTTAGTTCCATATATTGTCATCGGTCTGCCATCGACTTTTGCATACGGCGGGATATCTTGGCGAGTACCGGAAAATCCACTACAAATGACCATTTCTCCAATATGAACATTTTGGTGAACAACACACATACCACCGATAAATGCTCCCATACCAACGTGACAGTGTCCTGCGATAGTAACAAGGTTTGCAAAAATTACTTCGTCCCCTAAAACGCAGTTGTGTGCAACGTGTGAACCTGTCATCAACAAACATCTGTCACCAACAATAGTATTGTTGCCTTCGCCTGACGCACGATTTATTGTAGCATGTTCTCTGATTTGACATCCTTTACCAAGAATAACTCTTGTGGGTTCGCCTTTGTAACCCAAATCTTGCGGTTCAGAACCTACAACAGCACCTGTTGAAATAACCGTTCCCGCACCGACAATAGAATGTTCTACTCTTGCATTAGCTTTGATTATAACATTATCTTCAAGAATTGTATTTTTACCAACGTATGCAAACGGTTCTATAATAACATTTTCACCAATTTGCGCAGTAGAATCGACATAAGCCATGTTTGAAATATCTGACATAATAAACCTCTCTAATATGTACTATAGTGTCTATTCTACCGAAAAACCAATAAAACTGTCGATTTCTTTATCAAAATTTTATATCCAACAAAAAACGGACCTTAGCGTCCGTCTTTCAACATAATGTACAATTCCCTAACTGCAATAAATCTTTTTCAATACCAAAATCTCATCTCAAAATATGTAATGCAGTTGATTTTTGAAAACTCTCCTTTTTTCTCAAACAACATAAACTACGTTGTACCAGCCACCACTCCTTTCCTCTTTCGTATGATGATTATGACAAAAGTTATTTTTAAGTTCAAGTAAAGAATGGTTAAAAAATGTAAAAGCACCGTAGGACGTACGTTTAGCCGCTTAATAATATTTAATAGGATAATTTATCCTAATATTTTTTATAATTTCCTAAAGATTTAAGATAAGCCTCATTAGCCTTTATTGTTGCATCAGAAGCAATTACTGAAACAACAGAGGGCTTAGATAAATAATATGCCGCAATGTTTTGTATATCGTCAACAGTAATATTTTCAATAGCTTTTAATAATTCTTTTTCATATAAGGTTTTATATGGCGTAAGCATTGCTGAAGCCAAGGACGAATTCTTTGCCTGCGTACTTTCAAGCGATATTTTTAATTTGCTTCTTATTTGAAGTTTTGCCGCATCCAATTCTTCCTGCGAAACTTTTTCGTTTACCAATTTATTTATATGGAATTTAAAACCATCGAGTGCTTTCTTCAAATTATCTGCCTGATTTGGATTATCCGTACCGTCAGTAGTTGTACCAATATACAAAGAAAGAATTCCTTCTTTTGTTAAAGCGTCGGTTGATATACTTGAACGAACCCTGTACGCAAGTTTTTGTTTTTCTCTGAGGTCATTAAACAACCTTGAATTACTGTTTCCGCCGAGAATTTCATTCATAAGAATAATTGCGGCATCATCTTTTACGTTGCCAGACTGCTTCAATCTGAAAAGCTGAATAACATCTGCCTGATTTCTGTCCTGAGCTTCAGAAATAACTTGTGTTTCAGTCAAATCTTTAACTTTCATATCGGGCATTTCACAATTTGTATATGAAACTTTATTTTGGGATATATTTTGATAAATAGTATCAAAAACTGTCTTATCATCAAGATTTCCGGACAAAGTAATTTTTAACTCAGGATTTTTTAAGACGGAATTATAATAGTTTTGAACTTCATCAAAAGTAACACTGTCGAGTTCTTCAATAGTTTTTCTCAAACTTGATGAAAGAGGAGTTGACTCATATAAAGCTTCTTTTGCTCTGTATTCTGCATCCTTGGGCACGGACATGTAAAGGTTTTTCAACTCTTGCTTTGCTTTTTCAAAGTTTTCTCTGCTCAACGGAGGGAAAGCAACTCGCCTGTTGAAATTATCCATTACCATTAGCAGACTGTCTTTTGGGAACACATAATTATACGATAAATCACCAAGAGAAGATGACGGAAATGCCAATATATTGTTTTCGTCTTCTATGTTTAAGAATGTTTTTTCATCAGTAAGAGATGTACCTTTTTGGAGCATACAGCCCAAAATTGCAGGAATAGACGTTTTGGGCGGAATTTCATCAGAGACATATCTGAATTTGAGCGCATATAATTTTGCATCGGGAATATTTTGAACCGTTATTTCAGCATTATTGGGAGTTTTGTATATTAGGGGTTCGCCCTTTACTTTGCCTGAAAAGGACATAGTATTGTCTTTTTTGGGATGAACTACAGCTATAGAAGCCTTCTTCAAATCCAAAAACTCTTTGGCAGCATTCATTATATCTTGCGACGTGAGTGTTTCAATATCCTTTTCAGAATTTGCAATAAAATCAAAACCGCCTTTTGAAATATAGTTCCCGCCCAAAATTGAAGCGATACTCATATTAGACTCGGAACTGTGATTTAATGCCATTTTCATCTTGTTTTTTACGACAGTTAATTCTTTTTCGGTCAAGGGAATGTATGCCATTTCATGTATGTTTTTATACATTATCCTTAATATTTCTTCTTCATTATTTTTTGATGTAACAGCTGAAACCATAAGTGCAATCGGGTCACCTTTTTTATTGCTCAAAGCCTCGGTTTGGATTTCAACCTGCTGCGTTTTGTCCCTCAGAGCATCGGACAATTTTGCGTTTTTGTATCCCGCAAGTGCAGTCATCAAAGCATTTACTGCTGTTTTATTTGTTTCATTGTTCGGACCTTTGAATGCCAATTGAATTATCGTTGATTGCGTATTGGAAGATGACAAATCTTTTCTAACCGCTGCATTTATCGGAGATAACGGCTCATGATATTGGGAAGCCTTTTCATTGGTAAAATCAGCAAAATTCTTGCTTAACAAGTCCATTGTTTTCTTCTCGTCAACTTCTCCGATAACAACAGTAAGGGCATCTTTAGGGGTATAGTTAGATTTATAATAGTTTAGAACATCATCACGTGATACATTTTTAATATTTTCGACTGCACCGCCTATCAAATCGTCACTGGTTGATTTTATTCCGAAAAGATTTCTCAATGCCGTATTCATGGCAAGATTATAAGGATTGTCGCCGAGCATTTGAATTTCCGATATAACAGGTCCACGCTCTTTTTCAATCATATCTGCAGGAAAAGTCGGGTGGACAAGCATATCCGCATGAATTTTGATAAACTGTTCCAAATCGTCCTTTTTATGCAACGGAGATTGAATGTAATAGTCTGTTGTATTAAAGCTCGTTGAGGCATTATAACTTGCACCTCTCGAATTTATTTTCGTAACAAATTCAGTCGGCAAAAGATTTTTCGAGCCGTTAAACAAATTGTGCTCAATAAAATGGCTAATGCCCCTGAGATTATCGGGTTCGTTCATTGAACCGACCTTGAAAAATGTTTTTATAACAGTCGGACCGTCTTTCCTTGCAACGAGACACTTTTGACCGTTAGGAAGTACATATAATTTACCGTTCAGATTAAGTGAGGGAATATTTACATCCTGCAAAAATGTATAATTATTTATTGCGGGAAGATTTTGCGCCTTTATAGCATCAGCCGCCGCTGGAGAGCAGACCGCCTTATCATTAGACGCAAATGATTGCTGCGCAGACTGTCTTGAGGACTGATTTTGCGCACCAACAATGACACTATTTTGTGCTAAACCTAACTTATTTACTAACATACCATTACCTATAATACAATAAACGCAAAATGAGATAAAAAATTGCCACGAAAATTTGGGGTAACATGGCGCATTTTCTCAATTTTCAATTCATCGTTTTTGTGCAATAATAATAATCGGAAGTTGACGGGATAATCGCGGGGGAAACCCTGAGGAAAGTCCGAACACCCAAGGACAGGTCGCCGGATAACGTCCGGTGCAGGTGACTGTGAGGATAGTGCCACAGAAATGTTGACTGCCGATGGAATAAAAATTCACAGGCGATGGTGCAACGGTGGGGTAAGAGCCCACCTGTAATACCGAGAGGTATTAGCAAGGTAAACCCCGACAGGGTGCAAGATTAGAAGAGTTAAGGTCGTCCGCCATTCTTCTTTATATCGCTCGAGGCTCTAGGTAACTATAGTCCAAGACAGATGATTATCAAATACAGAATTCGGCTTACAGTCAACTTCCTTTTTTAATATGAGGGTATTATATATGACAGTCAAAGAAGCATTTGCAGCAGGAAAGTTTTACACTTCCGACAAAGAAGAACTTTTAAACACTTTTAAATCATACGAAAGCAACCACAAGAGAGATTACAACGTAAAATCACGTTGCATAATCGTTCCTCATGCCGGCTACCAATACTCGGGACAGCTTGCATTTGACGGTTTTTCCTATTTAGATAATACAGTCAAAAACGTATTTGTATTTGCACCAACCCACAGAAAAAGCGTCAACAACCTTGCGCTTTCTTCTTGCGATGAATTTGAAACTCCGCTAGGAAATATAAAAGTAAACAAATCTATTCAAGAAGAAATAATCAAAGAATTTGGCTGTGAATACTGTAATGAAGCTTTTGCGGAAGAACACGCAATAGAGGTTCAAATTCCGTTTATCCAGCATTTTTTACCCGAAGTAAATATTGTAGGCATATTGATTGGTAATGATGACATTGATAAAACATTAAAAATTATCAGCAAATACTATCCCGACAAAAACAACGCTTTTGTTGTTTCAACCGATTTAAGCCATTATCTGAAAGAAGAAGACGCAATAAAAATTGATACGGTTACTGCAGGTATGATAGAAAACTCAAACCTGCAGGGCTTTAGATTTGAACAAGCCTGTGGCGCAATTCCTATGGTTGCGACCAGCGAATTTGCAAGACGAAATGACTATTCATTGATAAGAGTGGGAATGACAAACTCGGGGCAAACCTCCGGCGACCATTCAAAAGTCGTTGGCTACGGCAGCTGGTTTTTATACGAAGGAACGAGAAATGATTTTGTGGAAAAGAATTTTTCCCCAAAACTAATCAGTATTGTAAGAAAAACCATAGAGAGCAAGTTGAACGGAAAATCGGAAATCAACATAACAAGTTATATGCCATACCCACCGGTATTTGACAGCACCGGAGCCGTATTTGTAACGCTTGAAATTGATGAACGCCTAAGAGGGTGTATCGGTTCACCTATTGCGCACACATCCTTACTGATTGACCTCATCAAGAACTCATACAATGCGGCATTTTCCGATCCTAGATTCAGGCCTCTTACAAAAGAAGAATATGACAAAATCAGTATATCCGTTTCTATTCTTTCTAATCCCGCAAAAATGAATTTCAAAGATGAAGAAGACTTATTGAACCAAATGCGTCCGAACATAGACGGTATAATAATAAGAGACGGAGAAAAACAGGCTCTTTATCTACCGTCAGTATGGAAGCAGCTTCCAGACAAAAAAGATTTTCTGAACACATTAAAACAAAAAGCCGGAATGGAACCCGACCATTTTTCCGATACGTTTGAAGCATACAGATTTGTAGCTAATTACATTGAAGAATAGAATGTAAATTTTTGTTAATGTTGTGGTAAAAAAGCCTAAAGAATTACTAAAAAATGCCGATACAAGTTGTATATAGTTAATTAAGTAAAGGGCATCGGCATGGATATTAGCAAGATTCAATTTGAGCAACTTTCCCAATCAAATGGAATGGACAAGGCTTTTGAGGATTTTGACGTCAATAATGATGGCAAAATCAACCAATCAGATATAAATGCAGCAGAAGATAGTGCATTAAAAACAGAAATAACAAATATCCTGCACATGGCCGATGAAGAAAGCGGGCTTGATAGCGATGCCGATTTTGACACTAATGAAAACGCAACAAAATCTTCAGAAAACGCTCAAAGTACATCAACATCAACAAAAACCAAAACTTTAAAAGACGGGAAAGTAGTAGTTTATACTCTTGACGCTTCGGGCAAAAAAATATCAGCAAAATCAACAGATAAAAAGGGTGTTGTACGAGAATCGACATATAGTTACAATTCTGATGGAAGTTTTGTAAAAACTACAACCAACACAACAACCGGAGATGTCGCAACAAAAACGTATGGTGCAAACGGCAAGCCTCAAAGCTCAATTGTCAAAGATAAAAACGGCAAAGCAATAAAGCAAATAAGTTGGGCATATAATGCTGACGGCAGTTACACAAAAATTACAACAAATCTCACCACCGGCGTAACTTCAACAAGAGAATATGATGCAAGCGGAAAATTAACATCCGCAAGCAAAATAAACAAAAAAGGTCAACTTGTAAATACAAAAGTAAACTATAATGCCGACGGAACTTACACAAAAACAAAAATAAATAAAAACACAAAAGCAAAAACAGTGAACACTTATGATTCGTCAGGTAAAATTATAAATTCCGTAACAACATCAAAAAGCAAGCATAATGACAGAAACAATACTGTTGATTTAACTACAAAAGAAGTAACTTATAGTTATAATGCAGATGGTTCATATACAAAGAAAACTGTAACAAAAACAGAAAGAAACGGTAACAGTTTAATTCGAGGAGATGTGAAAGTTCAAAAATTTGATTCCAACGGAAATGAAATTCCGGAAGATAAAAGCTTTGAGGACTGCACATATCAAAATGGAAAAAATTACAAAGATTATATCAAGAGCAACGGCGTAACATACGTTGTTGTGGGAAGCAGCGGTTGCGGCATTTGTAATAGTATGGAAAGAATGTTAAAAAATAATAGCGGAGGGGTTGTTTCTTCCGTTAACGCATCCGGAGCAAATATTGTTTACACATCAAATATGGATAATAGCGAATATTCAGCATTGGTAAAACAGTTCTCTGCAATGCATGCAGGAGATGGCAGAGGAACTCTTATGCTTGTTAAATACGTAGATGGCAAAGCAGTAAGCGTATCAGATATATCCTTGTCATATATCCAACCAGCATATTCTATTCTTGAAGACTCTAACAATACACCAACAAACTATAGTGCAACTAAAAACGAACACAATTCTCACGGTACTTTAACTGCAAGCACTGTTAAAAATAACACCACTGGAGATACATATACCTGGAATTACGCAGAAAAATCCTCTGACGACTGGTATTATACACCGTCAGGAACAGGAACTAAAAAAGAATATGCCACCTATGCTACTTCTTTAATAATTAAAGATTCTTGCGGTAAAATTAAAGAAAAACATACTTTCGAGAAAGACAACAATAATAAAGGTCATATAGAATACGCAGACGGTTCTACCGAAGAATACACTTATAAAAATTGTGCGAGATATTCTCACCTGCCCCAAAAACTTGAGGCAACAAGAACACTTAAAGACGGAACTGTTCTAAAATGCACGTATGAATACAATTCTGACGGAAGCTACCAAGAAATAGCCGTCAATCAGAAAACCGGTGAAAAAACCATTACAAAGTACGATAGCACTTGCCAAAAGATAAGTTAAAACAGTCTCGTTACCATTTGCCACTCAACAGATTTTCATTGTAAAATTCATTATGCAGACACGAAAATACATATATGAAAATCTTAAAAATGCAGGTGTGGACGAAAACGAACTTCGTGCAGAAGTAAACTTTATTTTGGAAAATTTTTTGAACATTAAAAATCTATATGTTGATTTTGAAGTAACGGACGTAATTAAAGAAAAACTTGCACCCATTTTTGAAAAAAGGAAATCAGGCATGCCGCTGCAATATATAATTGGGATTGCCGATTTTATGGGAGAAAAGTTTTTTGTTAATGAAAATGTTCTTATACCGAGACCGGAAACTGAAATTCTTGTTTTAAAGGCGATAGAAACGGCAAAGGGCTATAGTTCGCCTAAAATTCTTGATATAGGCACTGGTACTGGTTGTATTGGAATTATGCTGAAGAAAAAGCTGAACAACGCAACCGTTGTTTCTTGCGATATTTCGGAAAAAGCAATAGAAATAGCAAAGCAAAATGCCGAAAAAATAGCCCCCGATATAACTTTTGTTCAGTCCGATATTTTTTCAAATATCAACGAAAAATTTGATATTATTGTTTCTAATCCGCCGTATATTCCACCAAAAGAAAAATCAAACATACAAAAAGAAGTAACTTTTGAACCGAGCAGCGCACTCTACACAACCGATGAACAAGGAATTGAGTTTTACGAAAAAATAATTCGTGACGGGAAAAACCACCTCGCCGAAAACGGCTATATGCTTTTTGAACTTGGAGCAGGTCAAGCAGAATTGGTCAAAAAAATATTTCTTGATTATAATTATAAAGAAATTGAAATTATAAAAGATTTGGAAAATAACAACAGAGTAATCTGTGCAAAGGTATAACAATGAATAAAGAAGAAGAATTAGAGTTTATTAAAAATATGCAGGAAGCGGTAGATATAATGAAACTCGATGATATCGAAGATAATCCCGACAGCGAATTTGAAGAATTTCAATGTGATTGCTGTGCAAAAACCGCTTGTGTCGCAGGTTCTATAATGTACGGAGACAAGCATTTTTGTAACGACTGCGTTTTGATTGCAGAAATTGCAATGGGATTGGGCAAGGTTAAAGATGCATCAGAAGTAATAGAACTTATGGAAGATAAACGTCTTGAAGAGCTTTGTAATTATATAAAGGACGAAGAAAAGAGAACTCTTAACTAATATTACGATATCTCTTCCATCATCAGTTGTGCGGGAACATAGTTATCCGACAAACTGAGAGCTTTTTGAAGATTGTCTTTGACTTTATCCGTTTGCCCTTGAGTTTTATAATATTTTGCCAAAAGATAATATAACTCCGCATCTTTTGATGTAAATTCAAAAGCCCTGTCAATATACTCTTTTGCATAGTCTGGATAATGATTAAACAAAAATGCACGTGCAATATATTTATTGGTTTCGGGATTGATTTCAAAAAGATAATCTGAAATATCTATAATTTTTTGAACATATGTAACCAAATTTAATCTCAAAAACAAATTCAGGTCTCTTTCCAAAAATGCCCTAACCTGCAAATATGTCGGAGAGATATTAACTCTTGCTCTGAATATTTCAGCAAAAAACAAACTCCAGTTTCGAGCGGGAGAATCTTCTGCCTTATTAAAGAAATCTATGGCTATATCAACTTGGTTCATTAAAAAGTAACAATACCCTACATGGTAAAAATCTCCAAGCTCATAATAAACTTTTACGGCATTTCCAAAATCATCCTTTCTGAAAAAAGCCTCTGCCTTTAGATTTTGATATCTTGTTTCCGCACAATGCGATGAAGCATCTATCCTTTTAATTGCCTCATCATACTCCTTATCTTTATAAATTAAATATTCTATTTCATAATACTCATTCATGCTTCTAATTCTAGCAGTTTTTTTTATTTTTATATACAACATTTACATTATGTTATTTTTTTAAAAAAAATAGTAGAATATAATTAAGGATATAATTTCTATAGGAGCAATTCATGAAAAAAGTACTTTTTTTATTTATATTCGCAGCATTTGCAGTATCATTTTGTAATGTTGCAAAAGCGGAAATCTCCGTAAAAGACTATATGAGCTATGACTTTTTGGATACACAAGGATATAGCGGAGACATGCTCAGACTTGTTGAAATCAATAAGGCAAAAACCTTTGGCGAAAGAATTCCGTCTATATGGCCAACCAATAAACTGGCAAGAGGCTGGGTAAAAATGTGGGCATATTTGGATCCTGCACAAGATTACGGCGACTTTGGCGAACACGATATAAAAACTCGTACTACAATGTGGGATTACTAATCACTTTTTATTTGCGTACTTTTGGGTACAAGAATTTTTTGTTCCGAGCAAAATTCCGAACAGACCTTTGCGATTATTTGCTGATGCTTTGATGTCAGCAGATATGTCGTTTGCATTTGCCGCAACACCGTTGATGTTGTAGAGTACGGAATTGAGCCTGTTAATTGTTCCGTTAAGATTTTTTGTTATGCTTTCAAGATTTTCAGAAGTCTTTTGTACATTCAGGCTTGTTTCCGACAATGAATCCTGGCTTATTGAGTTATTAAGTTTTTCTGATAATTCCCGAATATTCTCCGTGGTAACGCTCAAACTTTCAAATATTTTCTGCATGGTTTTTCTGTTTTCAAGAACCGAAATATTTATACCTTTTAAAAGAACTGCAGCCTCATCACTTGTTTTAGTTATACTTCTGAGCGTAATAGAAACATTCTCTATAATAAAACCTATAGAACCCGACTCATATTGAGCATTCATAAACGATTGTACATCTAATGTTGTGGAACCGGTTATTTTATCGCCGGTTTTTAATATATCAGCCGACGGCTTTTTGGGATAAATCAGTTCTATATAATCTCTTGTTGTGGTCAGAGGCTTTACTTTTGCCGTAGTATTATTGGGAAGTTTCAAATCGTTAGGATAAAACTTGACCGTCACAAGCGTGGTTTTATAATCGGCACTTGGCTTTATCTTTTCGGTTATTCCTATTTTATAACCTTTATAATAGACTGGCATTCTTTTATAAATAGGTCCTAATTCATCAAATTCAAGAACCACAAACAACGGCGGATTTATAATTCCGTTAATGAAATAATATGCACCCCAACCAAGTAAAATAACCAATATGAGAATTAAAAAATGCCAAAAAGTAAATTTAAAAGACGGAAAATTTTTCACAATAAAAGCCCCAACACAAAAGAGCAAGGGTATGAAAGCAAACACCCTTGCTCTTTATATTTAGTCATCTTCACAATAGCAGCGATTTCGATAAATCACCCACACCGCAGGTGCTATCAAACCGGATAACCCGACCAAACCGTATAACAATCTGGTTAAAAATGTCATCTCTCCAAATAGAAATGCGACCAAATCGAAACCGAACAGCCCGACAAGCCCCCAGTTTAAAGCACCTATAATTACAAATAAAAATGAAGTGAATCTCAAAAATTTGAACATATCAAACTCCTTTTTCTATACACTTCATTTTTAAAGTATTTTATTAAGTTTTTAATCGGACAGTCGGGCTATTGAATATCTGATGTACAATTCGGACATTTTGTTGCACGAATATCAATAGTTGAGAAGCAATGAGGACAAGTTTTTGTTGTTTCTGCTTCTGCCTTTTCTTCAGCTTTTGCCGTAGCAGCTTTAAGTTTATTTATGGCTTTAATCAAAAGGAATACCGCAAAAGCAACAAATATGAAGCTGATTAGGGTATTTATAAACACACCGTAATTGATAGTGATTGCGCCTGCTTCTTGTGCTGCCGAAAGTGACGGATAAGAAACAATTTTTCCGTCCATATTTGGCAAAGTCCAATACATATTCGTAAAATCAACTTTTCCCATTAAAAATCCAAACGGCGGCATAATAATGTCTTTTACCAAAGAGTCAACAATCTTACCAAATGCAGCACCGATAATGATACCTACAGCCATATCAATTACGTTGCCTCTGACTGCAAAAGTCTTAAATTCATCTAAATTTCTTTTAAACCAATTAAACATGTTTTCATCTCCTTTTTTGTAAATTATACAATAAAAGGTGATTTTTATGCTACTATAAAATTGTAGGAGTAATGTAAGAGAGTACATATGAAAAAGATTTTATTTGTATTTGCATTTATGATATTACTTGCAACAGGGGCTCTTGCTGCAGGCGAAGATGAATTTAATTACGGCAGACAGGCTTATATAAACCAACAATACGCACAAGCCCTTGCTTATTATGAAAAAGCAACCAAAGCAAACCCAAAATACTTTGATGCCTGGTACGGAAAAGGCGAGGTATATTTAGCTGCAAACCAAAATGAAGAAGCACTAAAAGCATTTCAAAAAGCTGTTTCAATAGATTCAAAATCTGCCAAGGGGTACGCAGGCGAAGCTTCAGCGTATGTCGGAATGAAAAAATTTGATAATGCTTTAATCTGTATCAATAAATCAATTGAACTTGATGCAAATGTGCATGAAGCATACGAAATCAGAGCCATGATTTATCATGAAAAAGGAAATAACACAGCAGCATACGCAGATTTGGATAAAGCAATCGAACTTGCTCCGACAAATGCCGCACCATACGGAATTCGAGCCCTTATAAAAATGGATACCGGTGACCAAAAAGGCGCATACGCAGATTACAAAAAATTCAAAAAATATACCAGACAAGCTGAAAAAGAAGCCAAGAAAAATGTTATGATTTAAGGGTAAGGACCAATGAAAAAATTTTTAGCAGGAATATTTTGTTCTTTTTTATTGTTTTCGGCAGCAAATGCCATTGAACTTTCGCAAGAAATTATTGACAAAGCGAGCAATCCCGAAAATGCAATAGCAATATACAAAGACGGTGATGTATTTGTATCTTCGGACAAATCACTGAGACCAATACTGACTTACCTTGAAGAAAACGGAACGATGAAAGGTGCGTTTGCATTTGACAGAACCGTAGGAAAAGCAGAAGCACTTTTATACGTGTATGGAAAAGCAAAATTTGTTTATGGCGAAACAATGTCTATTCCTGCAGAAAAAATTCTTATCAGACACAGAATACAACATAAGGCAGGTAAACTCGTTGGTGAAATTTTAATACCCGACAATACGGATGTCCGCCCTTGCGACAAAGCTGTTGTTAAAATCAAAAAAGCAAAAGATGCATATTTGCTGTTTTCTCAAGGTAATGGCGCATTAGACTAATAACAATGACAAGTGGTTTCATGATCATCAATTACCCCTATTGCTTGAAGGTAGGAGTAAATTATTACCGTGCCTACGTATTTCATCCCCCGCTTTTTTAAATCTTTTGACACCATATCCGATAAAGGGGTGGATACTTCAAACTTGTCGGTCTTATTTTTTATAATTTTTCCGTCAGTAAATTTCCATATATATTTAGAAAATGAACCGAATTCATCTTGAATATTGATAAAGATTTTTGCATTATTTATTGCTGCCTCAATTTTGCCCCTGCTGCGAATTATTCCCTGATTTGACAAGAGTTCACCGACCTTTTTATCATCATAGTTTGCAACTTTTCTTACATCAAAATTATCAAAAGCTTTTCTGAAAGCTTCTCTTTTCTTTAAAACCGTAATCCAAGATAAACCAGCCTGAAAACCCTCTAATATAAGCAGCTCAAAAAGCTCTCTGTCATCAAATTTCTGTTTTCCCCATTCTTCATCATGGTATTTTATATAAATATCGGATTTTTCATCAACCCAAAAACATCTTCTCATATTGTTAAAAGCACTGAATTCTACCCCCAATATTATAGAATAATTCTTATCTTTTGGCTATTTATTTAGCATTGAGAGAAGAGGTAGCATCCTTTTTATTTTGTCAAATATTCAATTACTTCATCAACATGCCCTGAAACTTTCACCTTGCGCCATTCTTTTTCTATATTGCCGGCTTTATCAAGAATAAAAGTCGAGCGCTCAATTCCCATATACTTTCTACCATACATTGATTTTTCTTTCCAAACTCCAAATTTTTCAGAAAGAATTTTATCGGTATCCGAAAGCAAAATAAAGTTCAGGCTTTGCTTTTCCATAAATGATTTATGACTTTTTATACTGTCAGGACTAACCCCTACAACAGTAACCAAGGAGGTAAGACGATTCATATTATCCCGAAAATTACAGGCTTCGGTTGTACAGCCAGAGGTATTATCTTTAGGATAAAAATAAAGTACAACCCTTTCACCTATAAAATCGGATAATGAATATTCTTTTTCCTGTCCGTCTTTGTCTATTCCCGAAAATTTTATATCTGTCATAGTAGTCTCCATTATTTGTAATTATGATACAATTTTATTATGAATGAAATCTTTTTACAAACCGGCGACAATGTTACAATCGCCGCAAACTATTTTCAGACAGGTAAATCAGAGGTTATCATTGTCGCACCCGGATGGTGCATGACAAAAGATTCTAATGCTTTCATGGAGATAGCAGAGTCTTTTGCTAAAAACTTTGATGTTATTTCTTTTGATTTTAGAGGTCACGGCAAAAGCAAAGGAGCGTTCACTTTCAGTGCAAAGGAACAAAACGACCTTGATGCCGTAGTAAAATATGCCAAATATCAAAAGAAATATCAAAAAATTTATCTTGCGGGCTTCTCCCTAGGAGGCGGAATTGTGTTAATCTACGCCGCCCAAAACCCGATTATAGACAGAATTATTTCAGTTTCTCCGCATGCCGACTTTAGCAAAATCGAGAACAAAATGTGGAAAAAAGAAGCCTGGGGCGAAACATTTAAAAAATTTGAACTCTCTCGTTTCTTATCAATCAGACCGAGTATAATTCCACACAAAAAAGTAAAACCTACGGATATTGTATCTCTCGTAAAAGCCCCCACTCTCTTTATTGCAGGCGCAAAAGACCCAACCGTATGTTTGTGGCACACGGAAGAACTCTACAAAAAAGCAACCTGTCCCAAGGAACTAAAAATATACAAAGACGGAATTCATGCGGAAGATTTATTTTTGTATAACAAAGAAGATTTTGAGAACACCTGTCTTGGCTGGCTAAGGGAAATAGCTACTCTACAAGCGTAAAGCGCAATGTCCCTTTATCATCAACGACTTCATTCCACATTGCTTTTGGGCGAACCCAGTTGTCACCTGTTTTCAGAGGTTGATAAACAACCATATCTTCCGTTGTTTCAGAATGCTTTGCAAAAGCTATAACCTTATACAAATTCCCCTTAAAATGACGATATATTTTCCCTATTTGAATTTCCTGCATAAAACACCTCATAGTTTAAACGCTATATTTATGATAGCATATACTCTGAGGCAGTAAATAGCAGAGAAACATCCATGAAAAAATACACAAAAAAATACAATATAATTCTTGACGATATGAATTTACTTGATTACAGGCTCAGACCAATTTCGGCAATCAGTTATGTGCAAGATGCTTTTGCCAGATACACATCAACAAAAAGAATGGCTGCCTATGATATGATGCCTAAAAATCTCTATTGGATAGTAGCCGAATTCAACATTGATTTTGTTGATACGCTGCCTTTTTGGTCAGAAGAAATAAAAGTGGAGATTTGGTATTCCGAAATTTCAAAATTAAAAATTTATACCGACTTTAATGTTTATTATAATGATAAAATTTTTGCTAAAGGCAATGCCCTGTGGTTTTTATTAAACACGGAAACTAAAAGGCCTGCCAAAACAGACGAATTTTTGGAAAAATTTGAAATAGTTAATGAACTTACATTAGGGGAACACAAAAAATTCATACTCCCCGAATTAGGTGAAAAAGTTACAGAAATGAGCCACACAACAAATCTTTCCGACATAGATTTTAACAAACACGTAAATAACAAAAGCTACATAAATATTGCAGAAATGACCTCACCAGATGATTTTCTGAGAAATCATACCATAAAAAGTTTGAACATAAGATTTTGCAAAGAATCCTTCTTTGGAGATACTTTAATTTGCAGTGAATACAAAACCGCACAAGAAAACTTCCTTATCCATAAAATAGAAAAAGATGGGGATTTAGTATGCGAAATCGGCTCTTTATGGGAAAATGGCAGAAATGCAGACAAAATCATTGATTTTGACACAAAAGTCAAGAGCGAAGTCTAAAAATTCTCACACTATATTTTTTCGTTCTCCTTTTCTTTTTTAGGATCTTTACCTACAAGCCAACGCAATCCTGCGGATAATGAAACACCGTTTCTGCCGCCGTTACGAAGCATTGTTTGGAAGAAGCAAGTAAATCTTTCACCCCAGGATTTTTGAACACCGACGCCATATTGAACATAGGGTTTGACAGACAATTCCGGCAATTTCGTTTCGTTTGCCATATATTTTGTTTTGCCCATAAAGTTCATCATCACATCAACACCTGCATACGCTTGTACGCCGTTTTGGAAGTTTGCGATAAATTTAATTCCGGGTGCAACTTGAATTGCATGCAGCGGATCAGATGTGATTTTTACACCTGCAGAATTTTTATAATCAAACGGATTTGTGAAAATATATCCGGTGTACAATTGAGGCTGGAGAATGTATCTGCCATCAGCAAACTCAATATTGTAGCCTGTTTTGTTACCCACACCTGCGGTCAGCATTGAGAAGTAATCAGTACCGAATGACGTGTGCGCTTCACCTGCACTTGCACCGACAGATGCCGTGAACGCAGTAAAGAAGTTGCGTTTATACCAAGTTCCGGTAAAGCCAAGCATACCACCTTGCATATTCGTACTTACGCCGTTATATGTTTGATGAGCGCCGTTATATCCGACGAATGTAGAATAAACTCTCTTGAAACCATGTCCAACATCAACCAAATCGGTATCGCCGCCATACATTCCGCCGTACGTTATGTTAGAAACTTTAACACCGCCTCTGAGTTTAACTTTTTCAAATGATGTGTACGGAACACCCCAAAATGCTTGGGAAGTTTCAGGAATAGATTCTCTTATATAAGTCGGATTTGCACCTTCAGTATTTAATGCATATTTGTTTGCATTTTCTGAAGCTAGCCTATCTTTCAAAGAATATTTAGAATATCTGTTCAAGTGGTAGAAACCATCTTGAAGTGCTTGCGATTGGATAAGGAAGCCACCCAATTCCGCAGCAACAGGGCTGGCAAAGATAGCAGGGTTGTAATCAGATACACCGCCGCCACTTGCTCCTGCATATACAAGATAATTATCTTCGATTTTACCATACATCTTCTTAATCGGAGTCATTATAGTAGGCAGCTTTTGATTAGTTGCGGATAATTGTGCATCCGCAATCTTTGTCGTGTCACCCAAATAAACTCGTATGCTGTCTTTTATAGTGGTACCCGAAATTTGAACTTTATCAATGTTGAGTTTACCTGCACCGGAGTATGTACCTATAAAGCTATCTGATGTAAGGGTATCAAGGTCAAAATCTATTGCCAAATTGGTATTTCCGTTAGCCACAACATTACCAAGTTTGTATTGCGAAACTTTTCCGTCAAGAGTGTTTATACTGCCACCGTTTGCGGTCAATCCGCCCTGAGAAATATCCGTATTTTGTCCGAATAGCAATGTTCCGTTATTTAATACTAAATTGTTGGCATCTAAACTGTGATTTAACACTACGGATTGATTACCGTCCAGATAAACACTGCCATCTCCGTGAATATCAGCAACAGTCTTGCCACCGTCAGTGTAGTGTATTTCACCACCATTGTTAGTAATATTTCCTGTCAAACCTGCCATGGAAGTGGTAATTTTGGCATTTGTACCATTATTTGTATAATCACCTTGGATAAGTGAATTATTGGTTACATTGCCTTCGTTGGTAAATGAAACAGTAATAACACCGTCATTTGTAGCATTGCCCTTGTTAACAACTGCGCCGCCGCCTGAAATTGTTCCACGGTTGGTCAGAGCAGTATTTATAGTAGTTACGCCGTTATTTATAAAGGTAATGTCATCATTTACCGCTAATGCTTTTTGTGTAATATCGGAATTAGCGGTTATGTCGCCACTGAATGCAGTATTACCGCTGCCATTTATGGTTGAATTTAACGTTCCGCCTGACAAATTAAGCGAACCATTATTTGTAACATTACCGTTCAGATTATCCGCATTGGATTTTAATATTCCTGCGTTTGTTACGTTTCCGCTAATGCTTGCGTTATTATTGAATGTTCCTGCGGCAATATCAACATTTCCCGTTATACCGGAATTATTATTGAATGTTCCGGATGTATTTGTCACGTTTGCAGTAATTCCTGTTCCGTCATTATTAAATGTGCCGGAGTTTACAACAGTTGATTGGGTAATTGCACCGGAGTTAGTAAATGTGCCGGAATTTGCAAGAGTTCCGCTACCGAGTATTGTACCGGAGTTAGAACCGTCAGTTATTGTTGCATTTGCGTTATTTGTCAATGTTCCCGATGCAACAGTTAGTGTGTTTTGGGTAGTATCGGCATTTAAAGTGGTTGCACCCGAAACGATTTGCAGCACACCTGTTTCGTTTGCACCGTTTGTTATTGCATCGGCAATTACGTTTGTTCCAGTAAATTTAATTGTTCCGTCGTTTATAATACCGCTTCCGTTTGTTCCGTCGGTATTTACGTTATTCAAATCAAGTTCGCCGGCTGATACGTCAGCTATGTATGCGGCATTCTTGATATCAATGTTCTTTATTACAACAGTTGCGTCGCTTGAAGATACATCAAAGCCTTTGTATCCGTCAAAATCAACTGTAGTATTACCATCGGAATCATTCTTGACACCGTTTAGCGTATAAGTTCCGTCAGCAGTTGTTCCAATATCAGCAGTTACGGTATATATTCCCGCCATTGCAGAATCAAATATTCCGTCAAAGTTTATGCTTCTGTTTTCAGAACCCTCGCCGGTATACGTATTCATCAACTCAATATTTTCAGCTTTTGTTAATACTTCCGGAGTATCTGTATGCTCTGTAAGATAAGTCAATGTATCTTTAAGCCCTTCTGCCGAACCTGCAACTCCAAGGTCTTTTGTATAATTTCTTGTCCAATCGTATCTTCCGTAATTATCATCATAAGATATTGTATTTGTTGATATTGGCTCATCTCTGTGTTGAGCTTCACTCCATTCTTTGTGGAATTCATCCGCCAACGCAGCAGCAATAGATAATTGAGTATTTGCATTAGCACCAATTAAGACTCGTCGAGAGAAATCATCAATGTCACCTGTCGGAGTAGTTAAACTTGATATTGTTATCGTAGCAGCATCGCTTGTATCACCGGTTAATCTTATAGTATCAATATTTGAACCGTTATAATCAAGTAATATGTTTCCGCTTCCCTTTATAGCCTTGATATCTGTTTGCGTAATACTGCCCGCAGATAATGTCAGGTCTCCTGAGTTCATATCAAGCATTCCTGCTATTGATGAACCTGAATTTAATGCCAATTCTGAATCTATTTTAGTTGTTCCGTTTCCTAATACAGCTTTTTCCAATGCGCCGGACAGGTTCATCGTTCCATTATTGGTCATCGTTCCTGAAACCTTGTCTGCGGCGGTAGTTAAATTTCCTGTGTTTGTTACATTTCCGATAATATTAGCATTGTTATTAAATGTTCCCGCAGCAATGTCAACATTACCGGTTATGTCGGAATTATTATTGAATGTTCCGGATGTATTAGTTACATCTGCTGTAATTCCTGTTCCGTCATTATTAAATGTACCGGAGTTGGTAAGTATTGTTTGAGTTATAGCTCCGTTATTTGTAAATGTACCTGAATTTGCAAGAGTTCCGCTGCCCAGTATTGCACCTGCATTTGAACCTCCAACTATTGTTGCTGTTGCGTTGTTTGTTAATGTTCCTGCGGTAATTGTCAGGGTATTTTGGGTTGCATTTGCGTCAAGGGTTGTTGCGCCGGATACTAGTTCTAATGTTCCTGCGCCTGTTATTGCATCTGCTATTGTATTTGTTCCGGTTA
>JAILCC010000005.1 GCA_024680555.1 bacterium | reverse complement strand
TTAACGTCAATCATCGGATATCCTGCTAAGATACCGCCTTCAAGAGCTTCTTCCATACCTTTTCTTGCAGGTTCAATGTATTCTTTAGGAATAGCACCACCGACGATTTTGTTTTCAAATACAAATCCTTCGTTTTCGCCTGCAGGAGAAATTCTAATTTTAACGTGTCCGTATTGACCTTTACCACCTGATTGACGAACGAATTTAGAGTCTTGGTCAGAGTTGCCAGTGATAGTTTCACGATAAGCAACTTGCGGTTTACCAACGTTTGCTTGAACTTTAAATTCTCTCAAAAGTCTATCTACGATAATATCAAGGTGAAGTTCGCCCATACCGGAAATAATTGTTTGACCTGTTTCTTCATCAGATTTAACTTTGAAAGACGGATCTTCTTCAGCCAATTTTTGAAGAGCAATACCCATTTTATCTTGGTCAGCTTTTGTTTTAGGTTCGATAGCAACCGAGATAACCGGTTCGGGGAATTCCATTTTTTCTAATATGATAGGTGCATTTTCTTCACAAAGAGTATCACCTGTCGTTGTATCTTTAAGACCTACTGCAGCACAAATATCGCCTGCAAACACTTCTTGAATTTCGTTTCTTTGGTCTGCATACATTTGAACAAGTCTTGAAATACGTTCTTTTTTGCCGTTAGAAGCGTTAAGAACATAAGAACCGGAAGTTAATTTTCCTGAATAAACTCTCAAGAATGTTAAACGTCCTACAAACGGATCTGTCATAACCTTGAATGCAAGAGCTGCAAAAGGTTCTTCATCAGAAGAGTGTCTTTCAACTTTTGTTCCGTCTTCCAATTCACCTTCAATAGCTTTTACATCAACAGGTGATGGCATATATTCAATAACTGCGTCCAAAAGCAACTGAACACCTTTGTTTTTGAATGCCGTACCGCATGTAACAGGAACGATTTGGTTGTTGCAAACCGCTTTTCTCAAAGCTGCTTTTAATTCTGCAACGGTAGGTTCTTCACCTTCCAAAAATTTCATCATCAAATCATCATCTGTTTCAGAAATTTTTTCAACCATTTCTTCTCTCATTTTTTTAGCTTTATCAACTAATTCAGCCGGAATTTCTTCAACTTTGATATCTGTACCCAAGTCATTTGTATAAATTTCAGCTTTCATTTCCATCAAGTCAACAAGACCTGTAAATTTGTCTTCTGCACCGATAGGAAGCTGAATAGGAACAGCATTTGCGCCGAGTCTGTTTCTGATTTGGTCAACAACTCTGAAGAAATCAGCACCGGTTCTGTCCATCTTGTTTACGAATACCATACGAGGTACTTCGTATCTGTTAGCTTGTCTCCAAACTGTTTCTGATTGTGATTGAACGCCACCAACTGCACAGAATACAGCTACAACACCGTCCAATACACGAAGAGAACGTTCAACTTCTACCGTGAAGTCAACGTGTCCCGGGGTGTCGATAATGTTAACTTGGTGTCCTTTCCATTCAGCAGTAACCGCAGCTGATTGAATTGTGATACCACGTTCTCTTTCTTGGTCCATGAAGTCTGTTACGGCTGCACCGTCGTGAACTTCACCGATTTTGTGTGTTTTACCTGTGTAAAATAAAATACGTTCGGTAGTTGTTGTCTTACCAGCATCAATATGGGCAGCAATACCGAAGTTTCTGATTTTTTCTAATGGTACTTGTCTTGGCATTTTTTCCTCTTTTTCTTAATAAATTAAATAACTAACATGGATATCATAATATAAACATAATTTTTGTACAAAAGCCATTTTTTATGTTATAATCCCAAGGGGTTAAGGAGATGAATTATGAGAGTAACACCACTGTCTTTCGGAAAAGGGAATTTTGTTGTTTCTGCGTCAAAAAAAGCTAATACCGTCTTGAACAAGCCCTCTCGTATTTTAGGTATTACCGTAAGTTATGATGAAATGGTCAAAAACCCCGCCACGGTAACACCCAAAAGTATTGCTGAAGGAATAAAACTTATGCAACGTGCAGAAGCAGAAGGGCGTTATCAAGACATAACAAACAGTATTTTATAGCGTTATTCATTTATAAACAAAAAAGGCGGCAACATGCCGCCTTTTTATTGCTTATTTTATTCTTACTGTAATGCTTTTTTAACTTCTTTTTTATAGATTTCAACATTTGGTTGAAGAACTTCCGGCATAGCAACATCCATAGAAGTTACTTCACCTTTTGTTCTACGAAGAATATTGCCGGTATAAAGTGTTTCAAAATGTTTAAGTTCAATAAATCTTGCAACATCTTCCACCGTCAAAGAAGGAAGTTCAATAACAGCAATCGGGTGTTGAGCACCATAAGCAGTTAAAACACCTGTCAAATCAGCTTTCATGACTTTGTCTTCGGTCTTTACAAAAACAAAAGTGTAGAAGCTATCGGTATTTGCCGCATCAAGGTCAGCTTCCGCATTGTAGTGAAGATAACCCGGTCCGATATTTGTATCCGTAGAAATCATAGCCTTTAATGATTCGTTTTTCATTTGTTTTTCCCAAAGAACCGCACCTGAAAATACGTCACCAAAATATTCAACAAAATGTTTAATTTTACCGTTTTGTCTTGCTTTTACGTTAAAGCACGCAAGCTTTAATGCAGCATTTTCATCAACATTCGGATTTAAAAATTCTTTCTGTGCATTCAAAGAAGCTTCCAAAAGTCTTTTTACGGCTGATTTTTCAACACCTGCGAACGCAAGAGTAAAAATAGTTGCGTCATCAAAAATAGAAAATCTTCCGCCAACATCATCATGAACAAAACCGGAAAGCTTTATGTCGCCTGAGTCAACAATTCTTCTGAGATTTGATTTTTCGCTTGAAGCATCAGTCATAGCAATAAATCTGTCAGAAACATCTTCTCTGTCAAAATAATCTTGAACGAGCTTTTTAGCTGATTCATAAGCAACTGTTGTTTCAAGTGTTCCGCCCGATTTTGAAACAACCAAAAATTTCGTTTTGTCCAAATCTAATGTTTTTGTGAATTTGTTAAAGCTTGTTTCATCAAGTGCGGAATAAAAATGGATATTATCTTCACAACCGAGCATATTTACCATACTTTCGGTTGTATGGCGGCTTCCGCCGATACCCAATATGGCAAGGTCGGTTGTCCCGTCTGCTTTAGCTTGAGAAGCCATATCAAAAAGCTTATCAAGAGTAGCGATTTGATTTTTAGGAAGAACATCTATCCAGTTCAAAAACTGCCCTTTTTTCCCTGCTCTTTGGCTGATTTCTTCTACTGCTTGCAAAGCATAATCTTTTAAATCTGAGATATCCGTTTCTCCGATACAAACTAATGAATTCAATGTTTCCATGTATAATCTCCTGAATTTTATCGTTGCGCAAAAACGCAACCTGCTTTATTAAGAAAATTATCTTTCAAGCGGCTTTCTTTGTCAAACAAAATAAGATAAAACGCCATAATTTTATTTTACTAAATCGGGAGCGGAAGTTATTGTCTCATACAATTTCTTTTTAAACCCGTTGTATCCCGGAACTACATTGTCTATTTTTTCTAAATCTCTTATAAAAGCATCATTTTTAGAGAGAGCTACTTTTTCTTTAATTCTTTTTCCTGCGGCAAGATATGTTCTTGTTTTTATATATCCTTTTTCTGTTTTTTCAACAATCTCTTTGATAGAATCTTTTAAATGCTCGGTATCTATGTTCCCAAGTACTTTTCGGGTGGCAGAAGCCGTGTCCGTTTTTCTGTTAAAAACTCCTCCTATCCTGAGAGAAAGCTGCGTAAATAATTCTCTTTCCCCACTTGCCGTTTCGTTTATCTGAAAGGATATATTTTTTAGTTTAGTCTTGGGAGAGCCCACTTCTGACAAGTAGGTTGCTATTTCCCTTGTTTTCCAGCCACAGCCCCCTATTTTAGCATCTATAAATTTCCACCACAATTTGTCCTTTATCCCTAAAGGCAATTTTAGTCCAAAATTTTGTGTACTGGCGGCAGGTGATACTTTCAATTCCAACTCCCTGTTTACTATTCCCCATAGAATAATCCTACTCTGCGCAATAAACACTGTCAAGATAACTTCCCCTTTTTTAAAATATTAATTTTTCATTGAGATTTTTAAGATTTTCAAAAAATACTGATTAAATGTATGTATAGGTAAAAAGAAAAACATGGAGGAAATATAATCATGGCTAAAACAATCGGTATAGACTTAGGTACAACAAACTCAGTTGTAGCAGTTATGGAAGGCGGTAAACCGACCGTCATAGCAAACGCAGAAGGTTCAAGAACAACGCCTTCTATCGTAGGATTTTCAAAAACAGGCGAACGTCTTGTAGGACAGCTCGCAAAACGTCAGGCTATTCTTAACCCCGACAGAACAATCATTTCTATCAAACGTAAAATGGGTGAAGATTACAAGAAAAACATTGACGGAAAAGATTATACTCCGCAAGAAATTTCTTCAATGATTTTGAGAAAACTTGCTGATGATGCTTCAAAATATTTGGGCGAAAAAGTTACATCTGCAGTAATCACTGTTCCTGCATACTTTAATGATGCTCAAAGACAAGCAACAAAAGATGCAGGTAAAATTGCAGGTTTGGATGTTCTCAGAATAGTTAACGAACCTACGGCAGCAGCTCTTGCTTACGGACTTGAAAAAGACACAACGGAAAAAGTTCTCGTATTTGACTTGGGCGGCGGTACATTTGATGTCAGCGTTCTTGAAATTTCAAACGGCTTCCACGAAGTTCTTTCAACTTCAGGTGATACTCACTTAGGTGGTGATGATTTTGATGCAAAAATCATGGACTGGTTGTGCGAAGAATTTCAAAAAGCCGAAGGAATTGACTTGAGAAGCGACAAACAAGCAATGCAAAGGCTTAAAGAAGCTGCTGAAAAGGCTAAATGCGAACTTTCATCAGTATTTGAAACAAATATTAACCTTCCGTTCATTACTGCCGATGCAAACGGTCCGAAACACATGGATTTGACTCTTACAAGAGCAAAATTTGAAGACTTGACGGCAGATTTGATTGAAAGATGCAAAAAACCGATGGAACAAGCTTTAAGCGATGCAAAACTTTCCAAAGGCGACATCAACGAAGTTGTATTGGTCGGCGGTTCAACAAGAATTCCGAGAGTACAACAACTTGTCAAAGAATACACCGGAAAAGAACCGAACCAATCAGTAAACCCTGATGAAGTTGTTGCAGTTGGTGCAGCAGTTCAAGCAGGCGTACTTGCAGGTGAAGTTAAAGATATAGTTCTTTTGGATGTAACTCCGTTGACATTGGGTATTGAAACAATGGGCGGCGTTATGACAGCTCTTGTTCCACGTAATACAACAATTCCTGTAAGTAAATCACAAGTATTCTCAACGGCAGAAGACGGACAAACCGCAGTTGACGTTCATGTTCTTCAAGGTGAAAGACCGATGGCACGTGACAACAAATCATTGGGTATGTTCAGACTTGACGGTATCCCGACTGCTCCGAGAGGAGTTCCTCAAATTGAAGTTACGTTTGATATCGATGCAAACGGTATTGTTAACGTAAGTGCAAAAGACAGAGGCACAAACAAAGAACAACGTATCACAATAACAAATACATCTAACCTTTCCGAAGCTGATATCGACAGAATGGTAAAAGATGCGGAAGCTCACGCTGAAGAAGATAAAAAGCATAAAGAAGAAGCAGAACAAAGAAATACAGCTTCCAGCATGGTAAGCGCAGCAGAAAGACTTGTTAAAGATTTGGACGGCAAAATGTCTGAAGATGACAAGAAAAAACTTGATGAACAAAGAGAAGAACTTAAAAAAGCCATTGACGAAAACAAACCTCTTGAAGAAATCAAGTCATTGTCAGATAAATTGCAAGAAACAATGTACACCATTTCTTCCGCCGCATACCAACAAGCTCAAGGAGCTGCTGATGCTTCACAAGCAGCAGGAGGCGAAGCTCCTCAAGGCGAAAGCGCATCTAACGCTGACGAAGATGTTATTGATGCGGAATACACTAAGTCATAAATCCAAGATACTAAATAAAGCAAAGGCGCTCAAAACGAGCGCCTTTTTTCTGCAAAAATATTTAAAAATTAAGATATGATTTTATTTCGGGTTTCGGTGTTCTGCCAAGCATCTCTCGAGCAAGTTTTATTGCTTCGCCATTTTGATTTCCGGATAACATACTTGCCAAAACTTTTTCTCTACCGCTATCGCATAGCTTTTCCACCAACACATCAACCCTATTTTCGTTTTGAACTTTGCTTACGTGGAAATGTGTTTCTGCCGCTGCAGCAATAATCGGCTGGTGAGTAATACATATAATTTGGTGTGTTTTTGCTAATTTAGTAAGTTGAACAGCAATAGCCTGCGAGGTTTTACCGCTTACTCCAGTATCAATTTCGTCAAAAATTACCGTTCCTATATCATCTGTAGAAGCAAAAACCGTTTTTATAGCAAGCATAACTCTTGATATTTCTCCTCCGCTTGCGACTTTTACAAGAGGTTTAAATGGTTCTGACGGATTTGTTATTATCATAAATTCAACCTCGTCAATACCGTTTGCGCATAAATCCACCGGACGGATTTCCGCTTTAAATTTTGCATAGGGCATCTCAAGAGATTGTATGCTTTCTGTTACCGTTTCGGAAAGATTTTGGGCAAGCGATTTTCTTACGGATGAAATATTTTGCGCCATTGATAAAAGCTGCTGCTCCGTTTCGGTAATTTCTTTTTCAAGTCGGGCGATAACTTCTTCAGAATTTCCGATAAAGTCGTATTCTTCTTCCATTTTAGCTAACTTATTCAGAGCTTCCTCAAGCGTACCGCCGTATTTTCGTTTGATTTTACTGAGAACTTCTAATCTCATCTGTGTTGTGTTCAAGGCTTCTTCATCACAATCAAGAGCATCCGAGTAGCTGCGCAAATCTCTCGCCGTTTCTTTTAAATTAGAAATAATTTCTTCAAGGTTTTTAGTAATATCTTTGAGATTTTCATCGCAACTTGTCATTTTATCTAAAAAACTCTTAACTTTATCCAAACTGTCGGTTATATTTTCATTTTCACCGTAAATCGCATCATAGGCATTGTAGCTGACCGCTTTTAATTCTTGCGCATTTTCAAGAACGTGAACTTTTGCGGTTAAATCATCAAATTCATTCACGTCAGTAATACAAGCAGACGAGATTTCATCTATCTGAAACTTTAAAAAGTCGGCTTGTTCTTTGTTTTGACTATCGGTTTCTTTTAATTTTTTAAGTTTTTGAATTTTGTTTTGATAATCTTTATAAAGAGTTTTGTACTTTTCAATCTCTGCCTGATATTCGCTTGAACCAAAGCTATCAAGCAGTTTTATGTGAGTTTTAGGCTGCAAATACGTGTATGTTTGATGCTGAGAATGAACATCAAGAATATATTTACGAAGTTCCAACAATTCGTTTTGAGAAATTAAAATTCCGTTAACTCTTATTCTGGAAGAAGTCGGAGTTATTTCCCTTGAAATAATAAAGATATTATCTTGCGCCTCAATTTCAAGTTCGTTTTTTATTTTATTTGAAAGAGCTTCAGATACTTCTGCTTCAATCTCAATTAAAGCACGGCTTTTACCGTTTTTAATGAGTTCTTTGGTTGCCTTTGCTCCGAGAGCAATATCAATAGCATCAATGATAATACTCTTGCCCGCACCGGTTTCACCTGTTATGACATTAAGACCGTTTTCAAAAGCGGTCGAAAGGTCATCAATAATAGTATAATCTTGTATTCTAAGGTTTTTAATCATTATTTTTATGGCTTTTGAACTAAAGAAACCATCATATCAACTTCAACGGCAAGCTGTCCGTCAACCAAACCTCTAGCGTGCGCCATAATAAGGGGACCTTTTGCCTTTGTAAAAGTTGCTTCCATATCAAGTCTGTCACCGGGTTTGACAACCCTTTTAAATCTCGCCTTATCAATTCCGGCAAAAACGCCCAATTTGCCTTGATATTGAGGGAGAGTAAAAACCATTGCACTGCATAATTGTGCAAGAGCTTCAATTTGCAGCACTCCCGGCATTATGGGACAATCAGGAAAGTGCCCTTGGAAAAAAGGCTCATTAAAAGTAAGGTTCTTATATCCTTTAACATATTCGCCCGGAACATATTCGGTTACTCTGTCAACCAATAAAAACGGGTATCTGTGTGGCAACAATTCCATTATTTGCTCTATATCCATTGATTTTGGTTCAGTCATTTCATAACTCCTTTATTATTTTTTTGGCAAATTCAACGTGAGATTTATGTCCGGCAAGCTTTGCTATAATATGAGCCTTAAAGCCGAGAGGATTTCTTCCCGTCAAATGCAAATCACCGATAATATCAAGTATCTTGTGTTTTGCGCATTCTAATTCGCATCTCAAATCACAAGTATAAGTATCATCATCTTTCAAGCCTACGGTATTATCCAAATCCGCCCCTAATGCTATTCCCATTGCATGAAATTTTTCAAGGTCGTTGAGATAGCCAAATGTTCTTGCCGTATAAATTTCTTCGTCATTTTTATTCGGCTCAAACGTTACCCAGCGATTTCTAAGGTCTTTGTGGTTAAAATTGACAAGGTAAGTAATTTTAAAGCTATCGGACGGAATAAGCGCAATAGAGGTGTCGCCTTCTTCATAAACTATAGGGTTCTTAAACTCAGTAGCTTCAATTTCGGTTTGATTTGCTATTCCCTCTTTTTTCATAGCTTCAACCCATTCTTTAGCACTGCCGTCTAAAATGGGAACTTCCTTGCCGACAAGCTCAATTAAAGCATTCTCGACATTACAAAAAGCCAATGAAGCCATCAAATGCTCTATAAGCGCAAATTGTGCTTCTTGGTTTCCCAAAACAACAAAATTACTTGTTGAAATAATATTTTGCGCAAGGGCAGGCACTTTTACACCATTAGAAGAAAAGATTATACCGCCCTCAGAGGTTTTATTTATGGTCAAGGTTGAGGGTTGACCGCTCATTAAGCCTTTGCCGCTAATAGTTACCATTTTTATACCTCTGTTTTTTCTTCAATTTCACCAAAATATTGGTCTAATTTATCTTTGTATTGCTTAAATTGTTTAAGAAGTTCACTGACTTCTTTTGTATATTTAAGTTGTCTGATAAATTCTTTTCTCGGAACGGCAGGTGAACCGACGATTATGCTTCTCGGAGCAAAGTTTTTGGTTACACCGGATTGTGCCATAACGATTGAATCAGAACCGATACTAATATGGTCTGCTAAGCCTGCTTGACCTGCAAGAACAACCCTGTCGCCGATTTGGCAGCTACCTGCAATACCGACTTGTGAAACTATCATGCAGTTTTCACCGACTTTGCAGTTATGAGAAACCATAACGAGGTTATCTATTTTTGTACCTTTCTTGATAACCGTATTTTCGATAGTACCTCTGTCTACAGTGGCATTTGCGCCGATTTCAACATCATCTTCAATAACGACTGAACCGATAGAAGGAATTTTGAAAATTCTTTGTTGGTTATAATCACCTTGAATAGAACCTTCTTGTTTTGCGTTTTCAATTGAATTCGGAGTTTCAGTAACAAAGCTAAAGCCATCAGCACCAATGCTCGCACCGTGTTGAATAATAACATTATTTCCGATTTGAATATCATCACCGATATTTACACCTGCATGGAAGAAGCAGTTTTGTCCGATTTTTGTATTTCTTCCGATATAAACATTCGGTAAAATCTTTGTATTGTCACCTATTTCAACACCTCTTGAAATGGTAACGTTTGCACCGATAGAAACATTTTGCCCCAATTTAGCATCAGGATGAACAACCGCACTCGGATGAACGCCTACAGGAGCATCGGGCGGCATATAGAAAAGATGTATCAATTTCATCATAGCCAATCTCGGACGTTCAACTTCAATAGTTGTCATCCCTTCAAAAGATACTCCCAACGGAACAAGCGCTGCTTTTGCATTTGAAGAATATAAATTTTCAATTTCTTCTTCTGACAAAGCAAGAGCAAGCGTATTTTCGTCAGCAAGCTTCGGGGGTGCTATTCTTTTAATAATCGGAGCAGAGTCGATTTTGTTTAAAATACCTCCGACAATGTCATTGATTTGTTCAAGAGTATAACTTCTTTCTTCTTTCATTTTTCCTCTCCCAAAAAATATTATGTTTCTAGATATATTCTACCAATAAATGATTTTTTTACAATGATGTGAAGAAATCGTAGCAAAATCTTTATAAATACTCTTTCTTTTTTAATTTATAATCAAGTTATGGAAGAAAAAATAATAGAATATCTAAAAAACAGAAATATAACCGTTAATACAAAAACCAAAGCCAGAGGGCATCTTGGGTTTTATTCAAATGAAAAAATAACCATTTCTAAAGCATTGCCACAAGAAAAAAGAGTTTCCGTTCTTGTGCATGAGTTTGCTCATAAAATTCATAGCGAAATAGAACCCGATAAATTTTCAAAAGGAGGTACTTTAGAAAAACTTTTCCACGTAGTCAATTCAGACACCATAAAGGAAGAACTTTTGAAAGTAACTTCTTTTGTTGATGAAAACTCAAAATGCCTAAAGCTATATGAAATGAAAGAAGAATTTGAACAAAAAGTTAAAGCTTATGAAAACGAAATTAAAAAAGAATTTCCGGATTTTAAAAAATCAAAAAAATTTAAAGAATACGAAAAATATCAGCGAAAAACAAAATGCAAAAGCAAATACTTTTTGAAATACGACCATATAAAAATTGTTACGCCGTGGCTTATGAAAACGGAATTTTATACACTTGAAAGACTGGACGAAGATTTTCCCGATTTGCCGCAAAATTTTAAAAATTATTTTTACCTTTTATCTAATTATCGAAAGCAAAAAAAGGTTCAAAATAAAATTTCAAAAATGAAAAGATACTATAGCAGACCGACAGAACTTTTTGCAAGGTTCGTTGAGGGACTTTTAAAAGATGAAAAAAAAGTTTCTTCCGTTGCCCCGACTGCTTATGCGCAATATACGGCGCTTGCTCCGTTGGGATATTATAAAGATTTACCCGAAGTTTTAGAGATAGCAAAAATATCTTTTTTTAAATAAATACGAAACATTAAACATTTTGTCATAATTATTTTAGATTTTTTGACATTTTAGGCTCGATTTTGTATAATTTTTGACATAAAATCACAAAAAATGGAGAAAATTATGGCTGAAGTAAAATTTATTCCTCAACACAATGTCGAATTAACCGACAAAGAAATCGTTCAAATTATCAAAGAAAACAACGTCAAACTTATAAAACTTCAATTCGTTGATATGAACGGGCACGTCAAAAACTTGGCAGTTCCGTCAGGACAAATCGACAAAATATTAAACAACGAAATGATGCTAGATGGTTCTTCAATCAAGGGTTTCAGAAATATTGAAACATCCGATATGTATTTTTATCCCGACAGAAAAACATTTTCTCTGATTCCATGGAGAGCGAAAGAAAACAGCAATATTGCAAGAATTATATGTGATATTCACGATGCTGACGGAACACCCTTTGAAGGCTGCCCCAGAGCAAACTTAAAGAGAGTTTTAGCAGAAGCAAAAGAACTTGGTTTTGAAATGAACGTAGGACCAGAGGCTGAATTTTTCTTATTCAGAAAAGACGAAAACGGCGCAGCAACAACAATCACAAACGATGCCGCAGACTACTACGATGCAGGACCGGACGACAAAGGCGAAGAAGTCAGAGCAAAAATCGTTTATGCTTTGCAAGCAATGGGTTTTGAAATTGAAGCAAGCCACCACGAAGCAGCAAGAGGACAACACGAAATCGGCTTTAAATACGCAGACGCTCTTACCACGGCAGACAATGTTGCGACTTTCAGATGGGCGGTAAAATCTATTGCGGAAAAGAACGGCTTACACGCAACATTTATGCCCAAACCCATATACGGAATAAACGGCTCCGGTATGCACTGCAACCTCTCATTGTTTAAAGACGGCAAAAACGCATTTCTTGATAAGAGTAATAAAGAACATCAACTCAGCGATATTGCACTGTATTCTATCGGCGGACTTTTAAAACACATAAGAGCAATAACCGCAATTGCAAACCCGACCGTAAATAGCTACAAACGTCTTGTTCCGGGGTATGAAGCACCTGTTTATCTTGCATGGTCTTTGGCTAACAGAAGTGCCCTTGTAAGAGTTCCAGCAAAAAGAGGAAACGCAACGAGAATAGAGCTTCGTTCTCCCGATCCCTCATGCAACCCATATTTGGCTTTTGCAGCAATTCTTACGGCAGTTCTCGACGGCGTAAAGAAAAAGACATTGCCGCCGGAAGCTGTTGACAGTAACATTTATAAACTTTCGGGAAAAGAACGCAGAAGATATAAAATAAATTCTCTCCCCGGCAGTTTAAATGAAGCACTTGACCTTATGGAAAGAAGTACAATTGCAAGAGCGGCTCTCGGCAATCATATCTTCAACGAATTTATTACATCAAAAAGAATTGAATGGGATTCATTCAGAACATATGTTTCCCAGTGGGAAATCGAAAAATATCTCACAAGATACTAACTTTTCAATAAAAAAAACGACCTCACAACGAGGTCGTTTTTTATTGCTTTTCTTTTTGCACTATTCAAAATCAGATTATGCAAAATATCTTTTCAAAAGACCGTCAAAACCGCAGCCGTGGCGAGCTTCGTCTTTTGCCATTTCATGAACGGTATCATGAATTGCATCATAGCCAAGTTCTTTAGCTCTTTTTGCAATTTCAAGTTTTCCTTCACATGCGCCATGTTCTGCATCAGCTCTGAGTTCAAGATTTTTCTTTGTGGAAGAAGTAACCACTTCGCCCAACAATTCAGCAAATTTTGCAGCATGTTCAGCTTCTTCAAAAGCATATCTCTTGAAAGCTTCCGCAACTTCAGGATAGCCTTCTCTTTCGGCAACTCTTGACATTGCAAGGTACATACCGACTTCGCAGCATTCGCCGTTGAAGTGAGCTCTCAAACCTTCCATAACTTCTTTATCTTCAACTTTGCCGTCACCTACATGATGTTCGCATGCATAAACTTTTTCACTGCCATCAATTACATTAAATGCAGTCGCACCGCACAAAGGACATTTATCCGGTTGCGTATCGGATTCTGTAGACCAACCACAAACTTTACATACATATTTTGCCATTTTAGCACCTCTTTCTTCTTTGGGTAAAAGCCTTCTTTTAAAAGGACTTTGACCATTAGTTATCTTTATTACATTTTATCTGACTCAAAAATTTTTGTAAATAGCCCCCCTATATTTCCCCTGTCAACCGATAAAAAACAATCCTCGGTATTTTAAATTTAAAATCAAGGTCAACAAGGAGAGTGGTATGATTAAAAAATTTTTTGGCACTTTGTTATTTTCTTTTTTATTTTTTATGGGGCAAAATGCTTTTGCGCAAAACTTTGAACAGGATGAACTGGTCAATATTTCCGTTTACGAAAAAATAAACCAGAGTATCGTAGCTATCGACGGAAAAATCACAGAGGACGAATACTCAAGCGGCACCGGCTGCATAATAAGCACCAGCGGCTTGATTTTAACAAGCAGACACGTCATTGACGGGGTAAAAGATATAAAAATAAAACTCTATGATGGCACAGAGCAAAAAGGGGTTGTTGTCGGGACACTGAAAGGAGGAAACGACCTTGCTTTAATAAAAATAAGCACCCCAAAACCATTAAAGCCGATTGCTTTGGGAAATTCAACCGAAGTAAAGGTCGGGCAAAAAGTTCTCGCCATAGGAAACCCTTTCGGCTTCAATAACACATTGACAACCGGTATCGTAAGCCGCCTTGATAAAGAAAGAAACAAAATTCAAACAGATGCAGCCATAAACCCCGGCAGCTCGGGAGGGCCTCTCGTCAATAGCAGAGCCGAAGTTATCGGCATAAATCAATCAATATATAATCCAGACAATAATAAATCAAATATAGGCATTGGCTTTGCCGTACCGATAAACGAAGCAAAAGAATTTATAAGAAAAGCCTCAAACGTAAATTGACTTTCTTCTCTGCTTTGTTAAATAAACATTAACTTTTCTGGAAAAAACAAAAAAGAGCATTAAAATAAAAATATAGAGTAGATAAGGACAAAACCCATGATAGATTTTAATAAGCTCACGCTTCAGGCGCAAAATTGCATTATTGAGGCTCAAAACATTACAAAAAGATATCAAAACAGCCAAATTACACCGCTTCATCTTTTATGCGCTTCTTTGGAAGATGGTGAAACGGTTATTCATGATATCCTAAAAGAATTAAACGTTAATGCTCAAAACCTTTTGGAAGACGTTCAAAAAGAACTCGGCAACCTGCCAAAACTTTCTTACGGACAGGATAACAACAATTTTTATCCGTCGGGGGAATTTAATGAACTTTACGATAATGCCGTCCAAATTGCCGAAACAATGAAAGATAGCTTTATCAGTTTAGAGCATTTTTTCCTCGCAATGAGCAAGAAGCAAAATAGCGTTACTTCAAACATTCTGAACAAACACAATATTACGGAATCAAAAATTTTAAATACCTTGAAAAAGATAAGGGGGAAAGCAACCGTGGACAGACAAGATGCAGAAAATAATTATAAAGTGCTTGAAAAATATTCGACAGATTTAACAAAGCTGGCAAGAGAAGGGAAACTTGATCCGGTAATCGGGCGTGACGAAGAAATTCGTCGTGTTATACAGGTTTTAAACAGAAAAACAAAAAACAACCCTGTTCTTATCGGTGAACCCGGAGTCGGCAAAACCGCTATTGCAGAGGCTCTTGCCCTCAGAATAGTTCGGGGCGATGTTCCCGAAAACCTTAAAAACGATATTCTTGTATCGTTGGACTTGGGTGCATTGATTGCGGGAGCAAAATATAAAGGTGAATTTGAAGAACGGCTGAAATCTGTTCTGAAAGAGGTTAAAGGTTCGGACGGACAAATAATACTATTCATAGATGAACTTCACACAATGGTTGGCGCAGGCGGTGGCGAAGGCTCTATGGATGCCGGAAACCTCTTGAAGCCAATGCTTGCAAGAGGCGAACTTCGCTGCATCGGCGCAACCACCCTCACGGAATACAGAAAATATATTGAAAAAGATCCCGCTTTGGAACGTCGTTTTCAACCTGTTTTGATTGAAGAGCCTACCGTTGAAGACACCATAAGCATTCTTAGAGGACTAAAAGAACGCTACGAAGTTCACCACGGAGTAACGATAAAAGACTCTGCGCTTATTGCTGCGGCAAAACTTTCCGACAGATACATCTCCGACAGATTTTTGCCGGACAAAGCTATCGACCTTATTGATGAAGCAGCATCTTCTTTGAGAATAGAAATAGACAGCATGCCAGAAGAGTTGGATAATCTCGTAAGACAAAAAATTCAACTCGAAATTGAAAGAGAAGCTCTCAAAAAAGAGGACGATGAAGAATCAAAAATCAAAGTTGATAAATTGAACATAGAAATAAATAATCTTCAAACCCAAATCGACGGAATAAAAACCCAATGGGATAAAGAAAAGAGCTCAATTTCCAATGTTTCATCCATTAAGGACGAAATTGAAAGAACAAAAGTCCTTATTGAAAAAGCCGAAAGAGAAGCCGACTTGGCTAAAGCGGCGGAACTGAAATATGGAAAACTGACCGAGCTAAACAAGAAACTCCATGAAGCGGAAAACGCTAAAGGGGGAGAAAACAAAAAGCTCTTAAAAGAAGAAATAACCGAAGATGACATTGCGGAAGTTATTTCCAAATGGACAAAAATTCCTGTCACAAAACTTATGGAAAGCGAAAAACAAAAACTGCTTAAAATGGAAGACTTTTTGCACAACAGAGTAGTAGGACAAGAAGAAGCCGTTGATGTTATTTCTGACTCAATAAGGCGTGCAAGAGCGGGATTAAACGACCCTCGGCGTCCTGTCGGTTCATTCATTTTCTTAGGTCCTACAGGCGTAGGTAAAACCGAACTTGCAAAATCTCTCGCCGAATTTTTGTTCAATGACGAGGACGCACTTATTCGTATAGATATGTCTGAATATATGGAAAAATTTGCCGTATCAAGACTTGTAGGTGCACCTCCGGGATATGTGGGTTACGAAGAAGGCGGTCAATTGACCGAAGCCGTCAGAAGAAAACCTTATAGTGTTGTTCTTTTTGATGAAATTGAAAAAGCACACCCCGACGTATTCAACATAATGCTACAGCTTCTTGATGACGGAAGATTGACGGATTCAAAAGGAAAAACCGTTGATTTCAAAAATACCGTTATTATTATGACCAGCAACATAGGCAGCAGCCTAATTCTTGACAGTATGACAGGCGAAAACGGCAAAAATAAAGAAGAAACCAAAAAAGAAGTTCTTGAAATTTTACGAGGAAATTTCCGACCGGAATTTTTGAACAGAATAGATGAAATCGTATTCTTTGACGGACTTTCTCAAAAACAACTTGAAAAAATCGTCGATATACAACTCAAACACCTCGATGATTTATTGAAAGAACAAGAACTCTCTTTTGAAATCACTCCGGAAGCAAAAGCATTTTTGGCACAAGAAGGATACGAGCCTGCATTCGGCGCAAGACCGCTCAAAAGAGTTATCCGCCAAATGATAGAAAACCCGCTTGCAAAACTCATACTGGAGGGCAGATTTGCAGGAGCAAAAACAATAAAAATTGACCTGAAAGACGGAAAAATCGTATTTCTAAAGCAATAAAAGTCCTATTACCTCCATTTGGCAGCGCTTTCAAAGCTTTTCAAAAAGTCTAAAATCAATTTAGTTGACAATTTCTTCTTCGTATATGTTTTCGTTACGGGGGAGAAATCGTTACGCCTTAATAACAATAAAGAAAAAGAGTCCTTTTTTTCACGCAAGCCTAAAACCCCATCAGCATGCAAATCATCTATTTGCTGCTGCATTTGATAAAGATAATCATACTGCGGAGAAAAAACACCCCAGAAATGCCCTATTGTCGCCCTTTCTCTGTCCATAGTATTTTGTATTTTATCAGAAAGAATTGCTACTCCAAAACTTTGATTAGAAATTTTTTGTATTTTCATTTTTCCTCCGCACTGTTTTTTATATAAAGTGGAGAGAAAAACAAATTTGCTATTCTAACAAGCGTTTCTTTTCTTTTTGTACTATGTGCTATAATAAAACCAAAATAAAAGAGTACTGTCGCCATCGGAAGGAGAGTTATGAAAAAAATATTTTTATTGCTATTCATATTTTTTAGCTTTGTTCAAGTATCTTTGGCAGACCAAATATCTTGCGACAAAAGCGATTTTGCTCCTGTTTCTAGCGTAATTTATGATGCCGCTTATGATATCCGCTATTATTCTGCCAACAACTTCACCGGCAATCGAATAAAAGGGTACAATGCTCCCGTTGCATATATGACTAAAGAAGCCCTGAAAGCTCTGTCTGTTGCCGCAGAAGATTTAAGAAAACAAGGTTACAGATTATTGATATGGGACACTTACAGACCGCAAAAAGCCGTTACAAACTTTGTAGAATGGATAAACAATCCTAATGACGAAGGAGATAAATCTTTTTACCCGAAATTACAAAAATCTGACTTGCTTGCAGGCAACTATATTGCGGAAAAATCGGGACACACCAGAGGAAGCACAATTGATTTAACTATAATCAAAAAAGACGGTTCTTTTGTTGATATGGGCGGAACTTTTGATTTGTTCAGCGAAATTTCTCACCCGAATTACAAAAAACTCACCAGAGCACAAAAGAAAAACAGAAAAATATTACACAACGCAATGGTAAAAGCAGGATTTAAGGGAATTGACTCCGAATGGTGGCATTTTACATTGAAAAACGAACCCTATACTGATACGTACTTTGATTTTGATGTAGAGTAGACAAGGTTGCAGGGGGTTTTATGAAAAAGTTTCTTTTATTACTTTTTATTTTTTCAGCATTTTGGGCAAATTCATCATCCGTAAGAGCAAGAGAAATCTCTTCGTCAGGAGATATCGTTATTAAAAATCGTCTTTTTTCCATAACTTTGCCTGCTGAAATGAAAGGAACTTTTGAAATAAAAAAGAAAAAAGACCGCATTTCCGTTTATCACAAAGACTCTAAAAAAGCAGGTTTTGGCGGTTTTGCATTCGGAATAAAAGCATACAAAGAACCCTCCGAACACGCTGAACTCCCCGGCGGCACAAAAATCGGCGAACTTACCGACAGATGGGGCAATCTATACGATATTGTCCTAAAATACCCCACAGATGTGCAACATGACTACACAAAAAGCCCCACCGCACCGAATTCTTACAAAGTGCTTTATGATTTTGGCAAAAAAGTTGATATCCAAGGGGTTAGAGGCGCAAAATATTTTAAAAACCAAGGAATGAAAGGCGAAGATTTGTATAAGGATATCTTAGAAAAACATATAACTGCAATCAAAGAAAAATGGGATTCAAACAAATTAGAAGAAGAAAATATGAGTTATATGTATAACGTCATTGCCGCTTCGGGCAAAAACCCCTTAAATACTATTGGTTATACATACTATGACGCAAATGGCGACGGCATAGAAGAGCTTTTAATAGGCGAAATTGCCCAAGGCGATTGGAAAGGTATAATTTATGACATTTACACAATGGTCAATCGCAAACCGCAGCACGTAATAAGCGGCGGAAGCAGAAACAGATACTTTGTTTGCGATAATACTTTTATTTGCAATGAATACTCCGGCGGCGCAAATGAAAGCGGTGTAAGGGTTTCTATTATTGTTGAAAACTCAACGGAATTATTTCCTCAAGTGAATTTCAAATATGACGGCTACGCAAATCCCAAAAATCCGTATTTTTTATCATACGGCAGTGAAAACGAATGGGATAACGTAACAAAAGAAGCATACAAAAAAAGGAAAAAGGTATTTGAACAATATGAACGGTTTGATTTTATTCCTCTGAGCAAATATAGCAGCCGAAAAGATTAAGAGGAATTTCATGCAAAAACATTTAATTAACAACCATTCTGATAATCTCATAATATTTTTCACCGTTTGGGGGTGCGATGAATACGAATTTGAACATCTGCAAGCATCTTCCGATGTTTTATTGTTTTATGATTATGAAAATTTAGATTTTGATTTTAATTTTGATAAGTATAAAGAAATCAACCTATTAGCCTTTTTGGCAGGTGTTTTTGCGGCTTCCGTCACGGATTTTAATTTTAAAATAAATAAAAAAATCGCCCTTAGCGGCAACCCTTTTCTTTTTGATGAAAATTTAGGACTGTCAAAATCTATTCAGAAAGTTTTATGCAGCGTAACCGCCGAAACTGCAGATGATTTTGCAAAAAATTATTTGGTTAAAACGGATGACGAATGGAAAAATTTTCATCATTCCAAAAGAACGATAAACAGCTGCCTAGCGGAGTTTTAAAGCCTAAAGACACTTTATCAAACTCAAAAATCAAAGATTAAAGATATTTATGATTTAGCTTATTTTGGAGAAGACGACAAGATTTTTGATGTTTCAAAACAAAAAGAATTTTACAAAAACCGATTACACATAATCAAAAATACCAGACACAGTCTCTTTTTCAGAATAAACAACTACGAACAGACAGTAATCTCTTAATTTCTGTTGTTTAAGTAGTTTTTTGATAGTTTCAATTTTCTTTTTTTCTCTGATTGGTTGAACAAATTCCATAAAAAATACCTCAAATTCAATAATACTAAATATATTAATATTATAAATTAAGTATTATTCAATGTACATAAGGATTTTAAGGATATTATCAGATGTAATTCAAATATAATCATGATAAATAAAAAGGGTAATTTTACGAATGATACAAAATATAATTATGTATCATTCAAAATCTATATCTAAATAAAATTTTATGATATTATTGCATTATGGGGTGATAAATGAATAAACAAACTCTATATAATTTTCTAGGTTCTTATAATAAAGCATACAAAAGCAAAAATATTGACGAAAAAGATTTTAATATATTTTTGAAGAAATTGCGCGATTTGTTTGTAAAACTTGATACTATTGATACAACAAAAGAAGAACCTTTAAAAAATGCTTTTCAAATCCATATATTAGACGATTATATAACAACTCCTATTGAAAATATTGATTTAGCAATAATTAACAATAATAAAAAAGAAGTTATTTTTGAATTTAAATCTCCTAATAATAAAGCTGAAATGCTACAAGCAGATAATGAAGATGTAAATAAAAAAGCTTTGCAAGAGGCTATTTGGTATTTTTACAATCAAGACAGTAAAGAAATTAGTTACAACATTAAAAATGTTGTTATTACAGATACCGAACACTTATTTTTCTTCAATCCAAAACAATTCTGCAATAAGGATTTAGAAAAAATATGTTTGCAGTTCAGGAATAATCAAGTTGCTTATACAGACACAAGGACTCTTTACGACCAAATAGGAGCAAAGATAAAAGAAAAAGATATTCAGTTTGATTATGCTGAGTTTAATTTAATTCAATACAAATCAAAGATTTTAAACAATTCATTAAACGATAACGATTTAAGACAACTAAAATATTTGTACAAAGCATTACATCCGGAGTTCTTGTTGAGAGAATACTCACCAAAAGATTCTAACGAATTAAATTCCAAATTCTATAACGAGTTATTGTATATTTTAGGTTTGAAAGAAGAAGGTAAAAACCAAAAGAAAATCGTAGCTTCTGACACAAAAGGTACATTGAGGGATAGAATTTCTTATGATTTGAGCTGTAACAGATTTGATGATGTTATCAATCTTATTATTGTATGGTTAAACCGTTTGTTATTCTTGAAACTGTTTGAAAGTCAGTTAATTTCTTTTAACGACAATAACAAAACTTATGCTTTTTTAAATTTTGAAAAAATACCGACTTTTGCTAAATTAAACAGATTATTTTTCAATGTTTTAGGCAAGCCGTTAGCCCAAAGAGATGAACACGAAATACCATACTTAAACAGTTCACTTTTTGAAAGGTCAGAACTTGAATCCAAATACGGTAATATTTCAAACCTTGATAGCGAAATAACTTTACCTTTATGCAAAGGCAGTATTTTATCCAAAGTCAAAAATTATCCGCAGAATCCGACATTACTGAAATATTTGCTTGATTTTCTTGAAGCATACAGTTTTAGTTCAAACATAACTGAAAATGATGATAAAAAAGACATAATCAATTCTTCTGTATTAGGTTTGATATTTGAAAAACTGAACGGCTATAAAGACGGTTCATTCTTCACACCTGCATATATAACCGAATACATGGCAGAAACTTCAATAAATAACATTGTTTTGCAGAAATTCAACAAAGCTTTTAGCGAAGAAAAAGCACCATGTACTACTATTGAAGATTTAAAACATTTAATTTCTTATGATGTACATATTAAAGAACGCAGAGATTTTTATAACGAAATTATAGACAGTCTAAAAATTTGCGACCCTGCTGTCGGTTCAGGACACTTTTTGGTATCAGTTTTGAATTATATTGTTGCCCTGAAAAGTGAATTAGGATTGTTGCCTGTTCGCAATAAAGTAGAAATACAAAATGATTCGCTTGTTATATATGAGCAAGACGGAGAAACTCAATTTGAATATAAACGCAATAATCAAGAATCATTAGCCGTACAAAAAGCAATATTTGATGAAAAACGCAAGATTATAGAAAACTGTCTGTTCGGTGTTGATATTAACCCAAACTCTGTACAAATATGTTGTTTGCGTTTATGGATAGAACTTTTGAAAAACACATATTATATCGGCAATACTGATGAAATGCAGATATTACCAAACATTGATATAAATATCAAATGTGGTAACTCACTTGTTTCTGCTTATGATGTAAAAGTAGGACATTGTGCATTAGAAACACTTGACGGCAGAACTGCCGAAGCAAAGAGCATAAAAGAATACAAAAATCTTGTTGCAGAATATAAAAATACAGAAAGTAAAATTTCAAAATCTGAATTAAAAGAACAGATAAAAACAATTAAAAACAAGATTTTCCCAACTCGTCAATTAAAAATATTTGAAAATGTAGCTACACAAAGTGTGTTTGCCAATTCTATGGAATGGATGCTAGAATTTCCGGAATTGCTTGATGAAAATGGTGTATTTAATGGGTTTGATTTGATTATCGGCAATCCACCATACGGAGTTTCATTATCAGATGAAGAAAAGAAACATTTTAAAGGCAGTTACAAATCAGCGAAATCAATACCCCATGTTCAAAAAGGTTCTCTTGATACTTATACATTATTTATTGAACGTGGGTTGCAATTTACTAAACAAAATGCAAATTTATTTTACATTGTGCCAATGTCTATAACATCAAGTGATGCGTGTGTTCCTATACAAGATTTAATGGAAACAACTTGTAATAAAATTAAAATCTCCTCATATAGTAATAGACCAACACAAATATTTGATAGTGCAGGATTAAGAGTATCAATTTTAGAACTATATGGAACTCAAACAAATAATGAAAAATGTAATTTTATTGAAACTACGAAATTACAAAGAAAAAGAAAAACTGATAATCCTGATGAAATGCTGAAACAATTAAAATTTATAAATTCAAATCAATATAAATTAAAAGGCAGATATGCTAAAATATCAGAGGATACTGACCTTAAAATATTGGAAAAAGTTTTCAGCAATAGACCATTAGAAGCATATTGCAGCGAAAACGGTAAACCTGTTTACTATAGAACAACAGGTGGCAGATACTTTAACGTTATTACAAATCATTCAACAGGTTCAACACAAGAAACCCCAATATGTCTTGATGAAAAATTGTATTCAAGCATTGGTTGTATTTTAAGCAGTACATTATTTTGGTATTTCTTACAAATTTATACCGACGGCTTGCATATTAAGGATTATGAAATCAAAAATTTCCCAATACCTAAACTTACAGATAATGACATTCAAGAATTAGAGAATATTTATGAGCAATATTTAGAAGATATAGACAAAAACGCAATTACACATGAGGCAAAATCATATAATGTTGCAACATTCAAAGAATACAAAATAGTTAAATCATTTGATTATATAAGACAAATTGATGATATAGTCTGCAAACTCTATGGCTTAACAGACGAAGAAACCAACTACATCAAAAATTACGAAATCGAATACAGACTAAGGGAAGAAGAATAAAAAAGGTATAATAATTGACAAGCAAAAAGAACTGACATCAATAGAATGTAAATACAATTTGCCAAATGATGAAAACAGGCAAAAACAATTAGACGAACTTATTGCAAAAATTAAAGCTTTGACTCCTCAAAAGAACGCAAGAGCGTTAGAAACCGATATTGAAGCAATATTAGAATCAGAGGGCTTTGCAGTAAGGCAGTATTCAAGAGTAAAAACAGATACAAAAACTATGGAGTTGTTGCGTAATGCTCTGTTATCTTTCAAGAAAATTCAGTTTTCTTATGATATAGACGGCACAGCAAAAGCTATAACCCTTGCCCCATATGGAATAATCATTGCAGACAAATACTATCTTGTAGGCTACAACAATTATGTAGCTGATTTAAGGTTGTATAAGATTGATAAAATCAAGGATTTGACCGTTCTTGATGAATATTTTGATAAAGATGAGAACTTCTCTTTGAATGAATATTGCAAAAATTCTTTTGGAGTTTATCAGGAAAAGCCAATAGATATTACGCTTGAGTTTGATAAATCAGTAGCAGAAGATGTTTTGAACTATCATTTTCACCCGACGCAAAAAATGAAAGAGTTGGAAAATGGCAATATTCAGGTAAATTTCTCATCAGGCGGAACATATGCAATATGCCAAGAACTGTTCAAATGGGGTACAAGTGTAAAAATAAAGAAGCCAAGCAGTTTTAAAAAATATTATGCAGATTATTTAAAGCAAGTTTTGGATAATCTTTAAAAACAACTAGCTAGGGAGAGAGTCGCACGACAAACAAGGTGAGATTTATTGAACCGTAGTTTGACGGGTCAGGAACGTAGATTTTTAAGCACGCAGTGCGTAAAAAATCACGTGCGTGGAACTCTCAACATAATAAAAACTAGCTAGGGAGAGAGTCGAACTCTCGACCTCACGGGTATGAGCCGTGCGCTCTAACCATCTGAGCTACCTAGCCAAGTTCATATACAATTATTCTATGCTAAATATTTTTTTTCAAGTGCAACCAAAAAGGCACGGATAATCGTGCCTTTTTAATTTTTCATTATTCGTATTTCTTGAATATCAAAGAAACATTTTGTCCGCCAAAGCCAAAAGAGTTTGACATAACAACGTTTAACTCTTTTTCTTGCGCTTTATTGGGAACAAGATTTATTCCTTTGGGAATTTCTTCATCAACATTATCAAGGTTTATGGTTGGAGGAACAATATTTGCGTTCATTGCCTTTACGCAAACAACTGCCTCAATGCCGCCTGCCCCGCCTAAAGCATGTCCATGCATACTCTTTGTTGAACTTATAGCAAGTTTTCCTGATGTAGCATAATCGCCAAAGACCTTTACTACTCCGTTAATTTCCGCAATATCACCGGCATGTGTACTTGTTCCATGGGTATTGATATAATCAATATCTTCCGGCTTCATATCAGCATCTTTTAGAGCGTTTTCCATAGCTCTCGCCGCACCTTCGCCATCAGGACAAGGAGCAACCATATCATAAGCATCACAACTTGAACCGTAGCCCACTATTTCACCATAAATTTTTGCGCCACGAGCCTTTGCATGCTCTAATTCTTCCAAAACAATAAGCCCTGCACCCTCTGACATTACAAAGCCGTCACGGTCTTTATCATAGGGACGACTTGCTTTTTCGGGTTCATCATTTCTTTTTGAAAGTGTTCTTGTTGCGGCAAAAGCACCCATTCCGATATCGCAAATAGCAGCTTCAACGCCGCCTGTAAGCATAACATCAGCTTCTCCGTAAACAATCGTTCTATATGCCTCACCAATAGAATGACCGCCCGTAGCACATGCACTAACAACCGCATGACATTTGCCTTTTGCGCCATGGCGCATAGCCACCATGCCGGCTGGCATATTTACAATCATCATAGGAATTGTAAACGGACTGCCTTTTGTATGGTTATTTCTCGCAATCATTTGCAAATGGCTATCTTGAACGGCTGTAAGACCGCCCGAACCGCAGCCAAGAACAACGCCAAAGCGTTCGGCGTCAGTGTTTTCCGCAGTTATTCCAGCATCCTTGACTGCTTCATCAGAAGCAAGAATAGCAAACTGCGCAGACCTATCTATCCTGCGAACTTCTTTCGCATCAAAATGTTCTGTCGGTTCATAGTCATAAAATTCGCCTGCAATATGGACTGTATTTGTTTCATGGTGAAACAATTTTGTCTTATTTATTATGCAGCTTTTTCCGTTTTTTACGTTGTTCCAAAACAAGTCGACACCGAGCCCATAAGGGGTGACGGTGCCTAAACCTGTTACAACAACTCTTTTAGTTGTGTTAAACATAAAATTTCCTTTTTAATTATGAATGACTTTCGATGTAATCAACTGCATCTTTAACAGTTTGAATTTTTTCAGCTTCTTCATCAGGAATTTCGATACCGAATTCTTCTTCAAAAGCCATAACCAACTCAACTGTATCTAAAGAATCTGCACCAAGGTCAGTAGTGAAACTTGCAGTTTCAACGATTTGTGCTTCATCAACGTTGAGTTGTGTAACGATAACTTTTTTAACTCTTTCTAATACATTACTCATTTTTTAATCCTCATTATTCTAACCAAGTAATTTTTTTACCATTCTATTAAATTACAAAAACTCAAATATTGCAAATATGTAAAGAAATCTGCGCAACAAGCGGAAGACTCTTTGCTTTTAAAGTTTATATATCCGTTTTTATCTTCATTATATTTCTTTTTTCTTTGCAAAAAGCAAAAAATATTATATAATTTGTTTAGAAGAGAAAAGATTGGAGAGTAAATATGAAAAATCAAATCAAATTATTCGCAGTAATTGCAGCTGCTTTTGTTGTAGGCTTCGGAGTAAACAACTTTGCAACCGGTGATGTTCCGTCAAGAATTGCCGTTGTTGATGTAAATACGGTTGTTGCAAAATCTTCTGAAGTAAAAGCATTAAAGAAAGAACAAGATGCAAAAATGCAAGAATTACAAACTTGGTTAAACACTGTAAGAGCAGATGTTGCAAAGCAACAAACCCAAGAAGGCAAAGAAAAACTTGTTAAAAAGTATGATGCTGAATTTGCTAAAAAACAAGAATCTATCAAAAACAATTATGCAAAGAAACTTCAAGCTATTGACAAGAGTATTTCTTCCGTAATTGCACAAGAAGCAAAAACTCAAGGGTTTGATGTTGTATTATCAAAAGGCGCTGTACTTTATGGCGGAACTGATATTACAAAAGATATCACCAAATTAGTTAAATAATAAGCTTAAAAAGACTAACAAAAAGCCGACAATAGTCGGCTTTTTTATTTGAAAAATCATTACGCAGAGATGATTTTGTATTTTGCTTCCATTTGCTTTTGAAATTTTCTGAAGCTTGCTCTCGGCAAACAGTATTCGTTTTGTTCTATCTGCCTGAAACCCAATTTTTCATAAAATCTGATAGCTTCTCTTGCCGCTTGCAAAAAAATCCCGCCGACTCTTTTTTCTTCGGCTTTTTTCGATAATGCGTACATTAAAAAGCTTCCCGCTCCTTTTATCTTGTTAAATATTGCTACTTCACTTTTTGACTGAATAGCGGAAAGAATAAGCTTGTCCTTTTGAAGATTATACGAAGCAATTGCGGCAACCTGCTTTTCTTTTGGAGCAGAAGGCACTTCCACCAATAAAAAATCGTTGGGTACTCTTTTGTAGTGAACAACTTTTTCTTCCATGGTATTTATAATCTCGTCACCGAAACGAGTCAGCCACCATTTTCTGTAATCTAATGCCGCTCTGCATATATCCGATTTTTCAAAAGCGGAAACAAACGCTTCTACCGGCTCCGGTTGTGTTAAAAGCTTTTTTTGCTGCAATATTGCTCTGTATAAAGGAATTCCGCCAAAGTTTGTATTATATTTTATTTGATTATTTATTTTCACTTTAATTTATATTTTCCTCAAAAACCCTTGCTACAGGGAATTTTTCCTCTATTCTTTGCTGAAACGACTTAAACATATCAGACGGTAGAACAAAAGTATTGTTTTCTTTTTCAATCATACCCATGTGTCTGTAGAAATCTATTGTCTCTTGTTTGCCTCGTGACGTCAAAAAAATCTGTGCTTTTTTCAATTTTTCCGCAATTTTAGACATGGTATATAAAACCATCAGCCCTGCCCCTTTTACGGGTTCCAAACATTCATGCGGTCTGAGCGATTGCAACAGGGCTCCTCTTATTTGTTCGGCATCAGTAAAAATAGAAGCAATTGCTTTTATACTACAATACTCCATTTCTTGGGGAGATTCAACCAGAAGAAATCTTTTTGCGGTTTTTCTGAAAGGATTTCTAAAATATTCTTCCGCATCAAAAATAATATTTGCACCATACTTTGATTCTCCCCAAATGCGATTTTTCATCCCCTCTTTTTCCAAGTCTGCTTTTTCCATGAAAGATACAAACGCATCAATTGGTCTGTAAAAGCCCTTGTAAACCTGCTTTTGAAGTGATGTTTTTATAAGCGGAATTCCGCTGAAGTTGCTTATTTGACTGTTATTATTTATTTTCATACTTGCATGAAAAGAGAAAACGAATAAATTTGATAGTTGATTAAGATGAAAAGAATGAATATAATTAAATCAGGTGAAATTATGACAAAAGATAAATTTTTCAATTTCAATAAAAAAGAAGAAAACAAAAAAGAATTAAACCCAAAAAATTGGGGGCTGAATATACAAAAGAGAGAATATCAAGATATTGTTATTTCTCACCAAAACCGCCCCGAAGATATGTGGAAAAACAAATAGTTATATAGGAGAAAATTTATGGCAAATCCGATTTTAAACGAAAACACTTTTGTTAGCGAAGAATACTCTCAATATGGAATGACAAATGTAATGACAAAAGAGGGTGTTATTACAAAAACGACAGGTTTGCTGCTGTTAACAGTAGTTGCTTCCGCTATGGCTTGGTTCAAGGCTATATCCGCCCCTGAAGCAATGATGCCGATTTTTATGGTTGGTATTATCGGAGGCTTTATAACCGCTATGATTATTTCTTTTAAAAGAAATCTTGCACAGTATCTTGCACCTGTTTATGCAATATTGGAAGGACTTGCAATCGGCGGAATTTCCTGCCTTATGGAAGCACAATTTCCGGGAATTGTATATCAGGCAGTACTTGGGACTTTTGCGGTATTCTTTACGGTTCTTGCCCTCTATGCAAGCAGAATTATTGTTGTTACAGAAAAAGTGCGTGGCGTAATTTTTTCGGCAACTCTTGCAGTTATGTTAGTTTATTTGGTTTCTTTCATTTTATCATTTTTCGGAATAAGAGTTCCGTTTATCAATGATGTCAGCGTTGTGGGAATACTCATAAGCGTTATTATCACTTTTATTGCCGCTTCTAACTTCCTTCTTGACTTTGATTTTATTGAAAGAGGAATAAATAATTATGCGCCCAAACAATTTGAATGGTATGCTTCTTTTGGGCTCATGGTTACTTTAATTTGGGTTTATATTGAAGTACTCAAATTACTTGCAAAGTTCTCCCGCAGAAGATAACTCAAAACAAAAAGATAAAAAGCCGACCTCAAAAAGGTCGGTTTTTTTATTAAGCTTTTTTTACAAATTCACTCAATAATGCCAAAAATGATATTATAAATTCGGAGATAATTTTGTCATCACATTGGGAGAAGTTATGTACTCTACAAATCCGTTTCGAGGCGGAAAAACATTGTTCAATTTGCGTGCTGAAAAGCTATACAGAGAAGCTTGCGAAAATTTTTATTTTAAAAATTACGAAAAGGCTCTCGAATTATTGACGGAAACAACCGCCATTGACAAACAGCACACAAAAGCACTCCTGCTAACCGGCGACATAATGCTTTTGCAGGAAGGAAAGGAAAAAGAAGCATTAGCAGCTTATGATAAAGCTATTCTTTCCAACCCGACCTCGACACAGGCATACGGTTCAAAGGCCTACGTTTTAGATATTTTAGGCAGATACGACGAAGCTTTTGAAAATTGCGAAAAAGCTTTTGAATACTCCAACAAAAAAGACAACGACCAGTTGAGTTCTCTTTATGACCAAAAGATTTCTCTTCTCTGCTCTCTGAAAAAATATGACGAAGCAGGAAAAGTTCTCTCTGAAGCTATGAATGTTTTAAACGAAGATAATGCAAATTATTTAAAATCTTGCTATCTTCAAAAAATAAATATAAAGAAAAAAGCCAAAAAAAATGAAACCCAACCTAATTTGAAACTGGTTTTTTAAATTTTTGCGGTATTTTTATAATCTGTCATTAGCTTGTTTTGGATATTTTTGCCGCAAACAAATACGACCATATTTGACATACCTGTTTGCTATAATTAAATCATTAAGGGAAAAACCTTTTACCTTGCATATAGGATATACGAAATGTTATTATTAAAGTTTCAGGTTTAAAAGGAGTATCTATGAACGAATATGATTATTTAAAAAAGGCATACGAAAAAATGGGAGATGAAAAATACACGGAAGTTATCTCGTTGTGCGGTAAAGCGCTAAAAATCAACAAAAACCTGTCTGATGCATATAATTTTCGTGGAAATGCAAAATACGAACTCGGAGAATATGCCGCCGCTATTGAAGATTTCTCAAAAGCAATTGAACTATGCCCCCATTCGTCACGGCATTATTATGACAGAAGTTGGGCTTATTTAAGAACAGACCGTTCTGAAGAAGCTATTCTTGATATGAATAAAGCTTTGGAATTAGAACCGAACACCCCTGGCTATTATTATGACAAGGGGCGTATGGAATATGATTGCAAAAGATACAAAGAGGCAGTCAGCGATTTCTCAAAAGGACTGGAAATAAGTCCTGATGATGTTTCTTTTATTCGTCGGGGCAACTGTTATGTGGAGATGAAAGAATACGACTTGGCTCTGGCGGATTATAACAAAGCTATTTCTCTTGAACCGGACAATTATCTCGCATATTATCAACGGGGATTGTTATATGAAGAAACGGAATGCTTGAAAAAAGCTTTGAATGATTTTGAAAAAGCCCTTGAGCTTTGCCCCGAAGATGATGATGTTATGATAGAACTCGGTTTTTTGCAAATAAATTTAGGCAAAAAAGATGCGCTGAAATATTTTGACAGAGCAATAAAAGTAAACCCGAGCAAAATTAATTATATTTGCAGAATTACAGCAAGAAAAAAATTCTATCAAAGGAAAGAGGCTATCCAAAATTTGGCTGAAAACAAAATGATTGATATGAGCGAAGGAGAAATAATATTCAACAAAAAACATGCCCGAGATGACATAAAAGACCTGAATAAAATTCTTGAATTGGATTCTTCGGATACGACTGCTTTGAGAAAAAGAGCGGCAAGATATCATTATTTACAAAATTTCTCAAAAGCAATTAGGGATACAAACACGTTGATTAAACTTGAGCCGGAATGCAGTGAAAACTACTATGTATTAGCTATTTTAAATTATTGTATGGAAGAAAACAAAGAAGCACTCAGGCTTTGCAATTTATGCTTGGAATTTAAATTGCATAATAATGAACTTACGGATGTTCTTTTTTTAAAAGCGCAAACGGAATATGAATTAGGAAAATATAAAGATGTTGTTAGTGATTTAAACAGAGCACTTTATCTTGAAGACACTTGCGGTTTATATTATTACAGAGGTCTTGCCAACTACAAATTGTGGAACATAAAACAGTCCTTTAGAGATATTAAAAAAGCCCTTGAATTAAGAGCAGATTCGGAAGATGCTTTTGGGATAAAAATACCTAAATTGATAAAACTTTTTCTCCGCAAATAAACTCTTTTAATACAAAACTCTTATAAAAAATCGGCACTAACAAAATTAGTGCCGATTTTGATAAAGGAGAACTATTTAACGTTTTCTTTTTCCTTTTGTTGTTTCTAGTGCCGCAAATTTTGCCTGCATTGTCGGATTATTCTTTGTAAGTTTTTTTATGGTTAAATCTTCCGCTTTGTCGTTTGCTATTCTCAGATAATTGGCAGATGAAAGTAAATCTTCTTTTGTTTTTTGAAGATAGTTAATGGTTTTGTCTATTTCATCTATCGCTTTTGAAAACTTATCGCTTGCGAGGCGGTAATTTCTTGAAAACTTTTCTTTAAAGTCATTCATTTCCGATTCAAAGTTAGAAATATCAACATTTTGTGCTCTTACCATGGCAAGCTCTTTTTGATACTCCAAAGAATTCAAAGCAGCATTGCGCAAAATAGTTATAATCGGAATAAAAAATTGCGGACGAATAACGTACATCTTCGGATAACGATATGAAACATCCACAATACCCTTGTTATACAGTTCGCTCTCAGGTTCAAGCATAGACACAAGAACGGCATATTCGCAGTTTTTCTCACGTCTGTCTTTATCCAGTTCTTTCAAAAAATCTTCATTCTTTTTCTTTGTGGATGTAGTGTCGGATTCGTTTTTCATTTCAAACATAACGGAAATGTATTCGTTCTTTTCTTCATCATAATCACGATAAATGTAGTCGCCCTTGCTACCTGTTCTCGCATCGTTATCTTTTTCAAAATATGCAACGGGAAAAGCAGTCTGACGCAAACTGTTAAACTCATTTTCACAATGAATTTCCAAACTTTCGCCAATCATTTTGGTCGATAATTTTGCTTTAAAATCCTTGTATTGTTCAATTTCTTCTTCTTTAAGCTTTAACATTCCGTCATAGCGTTCTATTAGCGTTTTTTCGTTTAATTGATTTTCTTTTTCCACTAATATTATTTTGTTTTTTAACTCACTTATATTACTGTCTTTTTTGGAAAGCTCTTTTTCTTTGTCGCTGAGAATTTGTGCAATTTCAAGTTTTTTATCGGTATCATATGCTTTTAGTTTGTTTTGCAGTTCGGTGATTTCATCCTTTTTAGCCGCCAATTCTGCATTTACTGCAGCTTCTAATTCCGCAAATTCTTTGTCTTTTTGCATTAATTGATCTAAAAATTCTCTTTCTGCTTCCATTTTTACAATTTGTTTGACTTTTTTTGCTTCCGCCTCAAATTGTTTTTTGTTATTTAAAATTTCTTCTGAAAATTCTTTGTCTCTGACCTGTTTTACAATTGCGGCATAGCCGGATTCATCAACTTGAAAAACCTCCCCGCATTTGGGGCATTTAATTTCTTTCATACTTTATTTCCTTTCTAACGATAATCGTTTTGACTTATTTTAATTTAATATTGTACATTGTTATCCAAATTTTTTACAAATTTTATGTTGAACTACATAAAATTGTAGCTTTCATTTCATCTTTAAGGTTCTTATCAACTATGCACCCGAATATTATTTCTGCATCGTCGGGTATTTTTTCGTTCAAGGCTTCTGCAACTTCATAAACGCTTTTCAGAGGAATATTTTCATCGCTTGTTACGTTCAAAATCAGTTTTTTTGCCTGACTTAAAACTGTACCGAAAGAAGAATCTTTAAAAAGTTTTTCAATAACCTTTTCTGTCTTATTTTCACCTTCTGCAACGGACCTTGCAACAGATATTTCTCCTGCCTTTTTAAGAAAGCATATTATATCAACAACATCAAGATTTGCCAGTCAAACTTGCGATAGTTTATGCCAAAATCCCTGATACAGAACACTACTTATATAAAAATAAACTTTAATTATTCGACCTTGAAGTTATCCCATTTTTTATTAAACTCATCAGAGTACATGTTTCTCACTTCTTCTTCTGTCGGGTCATAGTCTTCAATTTCACTCATTCTTTCGTAAAGTTTTTGTCTTTCTTCGTCTGTCATAATATACTCCTTTCTATTTATATTATAAATTAGCACTATGTCAAAAGTGGACGCAAATAAAATCCGTTTTTTGCAAAAGCAACCTTTATAAGTTTATTAATGATAATTTGTATGTCATTTATGACGAATTTTTTCATGAATATTCGAGCCGAGTCGTTGCTTTCTTGGATTATGCGGGCGTGCATTGTTCTCAGCTTTGCTACAAGATTTGCTTTCGCAAACTTTCCGCTACGCAGAACAACTGCTCTTACGAGTTTCGTTAGGCTTTGCCTCACTCACTCTACCGCAAATCCGCAAAAAAATAGAACTGATATCAACCAGTTCTTATGAAACCCATAGATAATTTTTTCTGAAAATGGCGGGCTTGACGCTTACAAGTTCGAACTTTATAAAAAGTTTTACGAACAGATAAACACCGCTTACACCCGAAAGATATGTTATTGCATATCATCACTTATAAAGGTAGCATAAAATATTTGTAGTCAAGGCAACTACTTTTATTGTTTATACAGAACTTTACACAATAATAATTAAGAATTTATAAGCTAAGATTCTTTCTATGACTCATTTTAGGACAATTATGTATTGTCAAACGAAGAAAAATCGTACATAATAATAGTACGTCGAGACTGCGTCGATTTGCAGTTTTGATTTCAAATGCAGGATTGGGTTTGTTAATACTATTTACTAGAAAGAAAAGATGGAAAAACCTCTTTTTAATTGTTGGTATTTTAGTATTGACAGCTATTTTATCAGGAATATTGCTATCTTTGTAATAACAGAGAATGAATTGCAAAAATTTTTAGCAAAAAATATTAAAACAATGTAATAAAAAGACAAGATGTTTTGAATTTTACTGTGTTTTGTGTTACCCTTCCCCTATGGTAATCTGAGTGAATATTTTAAAATATAGGAGTTTCAACTTATGGCAACAAAACAAGTAACTATTGATGTGAACACTTTAAACAAGGACGTAACTTACAAGGCTACAACTACCTATACGAGTCTTTATCTGAAAAATTTAACTAATTTGGCAGATTTGACTTTTACGGGTTCAGATGTAGGTAATAACCTGACATTAACGGTTAACGGATACAATATTATATTAAAAGATTATTTTGCCAAAAATGGAACTTATCCGATAAAAACGATAAAAACTGATTCGACAGAAACACCGAATGTAAATATTCTTAAACATGTAAACGCTCTATATATCAACGGTGCAAAACAAAATATGGCAGGCGGAGTAGCAAAAAGCATTACTGGGACTGTTTTTGATGATTTTATTGTTGCCGGCTCCGTTAAACAATCAATCAATGCAGGCAAAGGTAATGATAAAATATATGCCGGCTCGGGCAATACTACTATTACCGGCGGGGCAGGAACAAATACCATTGTATACAGTTATGACGATGCTGAGGACAAATTCGGCAAGGATACAATCGTTTTAACAAAAGGTGAAACCCTTAACTTAAACATTGTTGATGAAGATACAAAACCTGCTGCCCTTACGTATTCAAAAAGCGGAAATAATTTGGTTATAAAAAATGACCAGGTTGATACCGACAAAATTACAATCAAAGATTATTACGGAAAAACAACAGGTGCTACCGTTTATATCAACGGCGTAAATCCAGAAAAAGAAGCTCTTATTAATTTCAATAAGAGTAATATTTCAAATGCAAAGATAACAGGTTCTGCACTTGCTGATTATATTGATGTTACTACGGCAGAGCAGCAAATAGTTAAAAAGAAACCTGTAAATCTTACTATTAATGCAGGCGCAGGTGATGACGTTATTATGGGTTCTGCATTTAAAGATACAATCAAGGGCGGCGCAGGTGATGATTTAATCAGAGGTTCGGCAGGCAAAGATACAATTGTCGGCGGTACAGGTCATAACACTATTAAATATACAAACATTGACCAACTTGGTGACAAAATTACTCTTACCAAGAATGAAAAACTTGATATCGATATTTCAAGTATAGAAGCTACAGGTATTGCTTACAGAAAAGACGGTAAAAATCTTGTAATAGATATTACAAAAGGCTCTAACACAAAATCTGTTACTCTCACAAATTTTGCGGGCAGCGATATTACAACAAAAAATGGTGAAGTAAATTTAAAAGTTTCAAATGCCCAAACTATAAATTTAAGAACGGATTTATATATAAAAGGTGACAACAAAATTGTTGCAACAAAAAATGTTACAGGCAGCTGGCTTGCCGAAGAAATTGATGCAAGCACCTCTGCAAAGAAACTTACTCTCAATGCCGGCGGCGGTAGTGATGTGATTATCGGTTCAAATTATAATGACACAATCAAAGGCGGTTCCGGAGCAGATACTATTACAGCAGGAAAAGGTAACGATATTATTTACGGCGACACCGGCAAAAATACTCTTGTCTTTGCCGCAGGTGACGGAAAAGATACGGTTTATTCCGGCAAAGGTACCGACACGCTCAAATTTGAAGGTATTGCTGTTGATGATGTCAAATTCAAAAAGAGCGGTACAAGTCTGATTGTTAAGTATAATCACACTCTTGTTGACGAAAAATTAGTTGCGCAGGATTCAATTACAATAAAAGACTACTACAACAAGAAGGGCAAAGCTGCTTCTTCGGTTAAATTTATCAATATCGGCGGCAAAAACTACGATTTGGAAACCTTTAAAGGTTATGCCGACAGCGGAAGAATTATAATTGCGCAGGATGCCACAGCATACGGCACAGATGGAGATGATATTATTTTTGCAGCAGGCGGTAACAGCCAGACAGTCAAAGCAGGCGACGGCAACGATGTTATCTATGCTACAAGCACGTCAAAGAACTCAATGTTATGGGGTGAAAAAGGAAACGACACTCTCTATGCTTCAGACGATTTTGTAAGCATTCATTTGCTTGGAGGCGGCGGTGATGATATCCTTTACGGTTCAAATTATAACGGAGCTGATGTAGAAACAGGTCAATGCAAACTTTCTCCAAATGGTGGAAAAAATATTATATATGCGGGTGAATATTGTTCTAAAGATATTTACTTTGATTATGTCGGTGAAAATACACTCTATACTTCGTCGGGAGAAAATAATGCAGCAGGACACAATGCGCTCAACAGGGTATTCTTAACTGATCATGGAAAGCCTTATAGCTCCAGCCAGCGGAACACTATATACTGGCAGGGAACTGACAGGCTGCAAATAGAAACACCACAGACTAAATCCGAGAATTTGTACATGACAAAAGAGGATGATGACCTTGTTATTCTGTATGGCAGAGACAACGAGTTAACCCTCAAAGATTATTACAAAGCGGGTAATGAAGGAATGGCAAATATCTTTTTTCAAACATCGGATTATGGCTCTATTACGCTTAGCAGCCTTATAGAACACAACGGCGGTCTGATTACCAAAACATCAGACGTTGTAGGTACGGATAACAGAGAATATATCGTAGGAACGGATGAAGATCAGATGATTAGAGGCAATGGCGGGGATGATATTATCAGACCTATGGGCGGCAATGATATTATTTACCTTGGCGCAGGCAATGACCATATGTTTGCAGGTGACGGGAACAAGACGGTTTATGCTGAATCAGGTAACAATACAATTTATCTGGGCAAAGGTACCAATACCGTTCATGCCGGTATCGGAGAAGATTCTATATGGACCACTCCGGATTCTCAAAATACTGTAGTGAACTTTGCTGCGGATGATGCGGGAGATGACAAATATAGAGTTTACTCAACAGGAACGCTTGTCTTTAAGGGTGATACTCTTGATGATTTGACTATGGACTTTTCGGCTAAACAATCCAGCGGTTCTGATATTTTTATCACAAGAAGCAGCGGTAAAAAAGTAGAAATTATGGGCAATTCTTTAGCTAAAGCAAATGAATACCTTACAATCGAAGATAAAAACGGCAACATAACTACCATCCGTGATTTGAATACAATTGTGGGAGACGCGGATTATGGCAGTGGTCAGTGGTTAACAACAGGCGCAGGAGACGATATCCTTTCTATCGGTAAGGCAAATGATAGCATAAATCCCGGCACGGGTACAAATACAATAAAACTCAGAACTCCCGTTACATCAGGCAATGTCAATACCTACACTTACGAAAACGGTACTGACACAATAGAACTGCCTGACGGAACTACAGATTTGAGCAGTGTAATCTTATTTAAACAAAATAAAGATTTAATCATCGGCTACAATAACGATACTTCTAACAACACTCTCAAACTTAAAAACTACTTTGATACCCCAGAGATTGGTGCAAATATCACTCTCAAAGCAGGCGCAGTAACAAGAACATTAAAAAATTATATTGATGCGGGGGATTATTCTGAAGTTATATCCTGCACACCCGATAATCACACCATTGACCAAAGTGCATCGACAAAAGCAGTTACCGTTAATGGCTGCACATCAGCTGATATAATTACGGGCAGCGCTTTTGCGGATACAATTACCGGCAAAGGCGGCGGTGATACCTTAAATGGCGGCGCTGGTAACGATACTTATATTTTCTCAGCGAATGCTTACGGTAACGGTCAGGATGTTATCAACGACGCATTCGGCGATAACGACAAACTTTCGGTCTATACAAAACTCCACAATGACAGTGAAACCTGCCTCTACTTTGAAGTTATGCAGACAGGCAATGTCGTTAACGGCAGGACAGAATATACTACGGGTAATGACCTTTACTTAGTTAAAGACAAAGATTACACATTTGAAAATGCAACGACTTCAAACGGAATAAAAATAGTAAACTACTTTACTACAGGCAAAATCGAACAAATCAGAAATGATTTTCAGGATACAGAAGATCTTGTTCCGCCGCAGGTAATCTCTGCAATAGGACAAACCGTTGCAAACTGGTTAAGGCAAAACGGCTTTGCTTCAACATCTGATGCTGTCGCAACTGCTACAGATGAACAAAAAGCGGAATTACTCAAACTCTATAAGCCGCTTATTTCGACCTACGGTTATAAAGATGCCGCTAACGGAGATGATTTTATTCTCAATGTCGGAAAACTCAACCAATCTGTATCGGGCAACAATGGCAATGATATTATTTTTGCTTCTGATGAGTGGGTTGAAGCTTATATCCGTGGTAATGACGGTGATGATATTCTTTATGGTTCAAACTTTGACGGTACAGGTCAATGCACCATAGAAACAGGTGCAGGAAACGATACTGTTTATGCCGGTGATAATTGTGCCAAATATATCAAACTCGGAAGCGGAAATGATACTGTTTACACTTCTTCAAATGCATACAACATGATATGGGTTGATGAATACGCTGCAGGTGCTAATGGTGGACACGATACAATCAACTGGTTGGGTACAACAAGTCTAACAATGAGATTTTTCAATTATAGCGGGAATGAATTGGCATTCACAAGAACAGGAGCAAGTGATGACCTCGTTGCTAGATACGGCGATGACAATACCGTAACTATGAAAGATTACTTTAAAGCAGGTAGTGAATCTCTTTCCAGTACATATATCAGTTGGATGAATAACAGAGGCGGTCAGTCTATAGGTATCGCAACCGGTGTAGATATGGGTTATCAAGGCGGTGTAATGGATTATACCGAAACAACACTTGGCAGCTATGACGGCAATAATAGCCCCAACTACATTGTTGCGGAAGAAACCTGCGGGGGCGTAAATGCAGGCGGCGGAAGTGATGTTGTTGTTGCAAAGGGTTATTCTTCCATCTTTACAAACAAGAATATTGCAAACGGTAAAGATACAACACCAAATGTTTATGACCAAGTTAAACTCGTTGGCGGAGCGTACCACTATGTTTATGCTCAATCCCCTGTTAATATAATTACTTCTACCGTAGAAGGTGGCAGCAGTGATAATTATTATGCATATATCGACCAGACAACATATATCAATGACAACGGCGGAAATGATGATTGGTTGATTTTCCAAAATACACAAGATACAACTGACGGTGCAAAAGCAAACCTCAAGGTGTTGTTTGATGTAAATTCAGACTTTACTTATGACGGAACGGAAGCAGGCAGACGCCTTGTCGGAGATGTCTATATTACAAGCGACGCATCAAAAGCTAACTTTAATTATTTTAAAGATAGAATGATGTACAATTTTGAAGGTGTTTGCATTAAAGATAACAACATAGACCAAATACAATCTTCCGATAGTTATGGTTTAACTTCTGACGATATTGCCACATTAGCACAAGATGTTGCAGGATGGTTATCCAATAACGGCTACGCAGATGTTAGTGCGGTATTTAATAGTAATAATACTACAGATATCGCTGCATTGGTTGCAAAATTCGACACAGCAAACTGGGTTGATCTATCTGATATGTAATTACATATCATTTTATAAGAAAGTCGGGTTTATAAACCCGACTTTTTGCTATTTATTTTTTAGCGGTATAATTTAGAAGGTTAGTGTTTTATAAAGGAATAAAAAATGGTTGCAAAAACAAAGGACATCAATTTTGATTCTCTAAATTTTGTTGATGGTAAAATTTCTCAAAGTGCAAAAGGCAAAACCGCAGTTTATTTTTCAGAAGTAACGAAAGGTGATGTTGCAGACAGCATTTCTATGCAAATTAAAGACGGTAAACTGGAACTTAGTTCCGGAGGCAAAACTCTTACTCTTACAAATTATTCCGGAATAAAATATATTAAAACCGATAAATCTGGAAAAAACTATAAACTTACTGATATAATTGCCAATAATTTAGTTGATAATATGGATGTTATACCATACGACAAAAAGAAAAAAGCTTATATCGGTACAAATTATAACGACACATATATTAGTACCATTGAAAATGAATCATTTACCGGCGGCAAAGGGATAAATAATTTCAAATACTCCGGGGGCAAGGATGTAATCAATTTAACTAAAGGAGAAATTCTTAATATCAACTTGAGCGTAAATTATCCGATTTCTTATGCGCAAGGTACAACTAAATCAACGAAAAAAGACCTTGTTATAAAAATCAACGACAATAAATCTCTTACTCTCAAAAATTATTATGCAAAAGATACCGGTGCAACAGTATTTATAAACGGTCATAACCTTGTTAACGAAACAGGATATATGTCTACCGTTACTGCTGCAAATTATTTTGAAGTTGAAGGGAAAAAAGCTACAAGAAAATACACAGGTTCTGCCCTTGCAGACAAAGTTGATGCAAGAGGAGTTTCTCAGGCAACGGATAAAAAAGGCAAACCTCTTTCTACGGGTGTAACAATAAACACAGGTATCGGTGATGATGAAATTTACGGTTCAAATTATAACGATGCCATTACCGCAGGTGTGGGGAATAACATTATTCACCACTACAAAGGAGAAGGAAAAGACACAATTGTTCTTACAAAAAAAGAAAATCTGACACTTCTTCTTGATGATATTGACAAAGAAAATCTTACGTATGCTTCTGACAAAAAGGGCAACCTTGTCATAAAATATACTCAGGATGATATTTCAGGTTCGGTTACGCTTAAAGGCTTTTACCAAAAAGATATAACAGGCAAAAATACAATAATAAAACTTATCACTGCATCAGGCACTATTGATAACCTCAGAGAAGATAAGTTCTTATCAAAAATTGCTACGAAAAAAAATTATACAGGCAGCTGGTTGGCTGAAGAAATTGATGCAAGCGAAGCAGTATTGTATAAAACAGTTAAAAAGAAAAAAGTCGAAAAAGAATATAAAGATGCCGGTTTGAGTATAAAAGCAGGCGGCGGAAAAGATATCGTAACTGGTTCAAACTACTCTGATACCATTAAGGGTGGTGCAGGAGATGATATTATTACTGCTGGTAAAGGTAATGACAAACTCTACGGAGATGCCGGAAATAACACTCTTATCTTTACCGCAGGCGACGGAAAAGACACCATTTATTCGGGTAAAGGTAACGATACCCTTGTATTTAAAAATGTCGATACTGAAACCGTTACTATGACTAACAAGAAAAAGGATTTGCTTATAAAATATGGTGAAGGCGATTCCGTTACGGTTAAAGATTATTATTTGCTCAATAAAAAAGGTGTCGTAAAGGGTGTAAATACTCAAAATTCCGTAAAAAATATTTCGTTTGGTGATGAAAACGGGAATGAAACAATTTATTTGGGTGCAGGGGATTCAACCGTAAAAATAGATATGGCGATGTTTGGTGAATCAGAATGGAGCACACCCGAATATCCTGATTATATTGAAAATTGCGTAAAAACAATTTATTTAAATGATGATTCTGCTTCAACACTAACAATCGATTTTGATAAAGCAATTTTTGAAAACGGACTTGGTGTATTTTGCAGAGGAACAGGTCAGGACAAAGATTTGTATATCAGTATGAGCAACGCCTCAGACCCGGGTTATGGAATAGTTATTAAAAATTATTTTGACGAAGAAGGCAACCCGAGAACAAACCAGGTGAAATTTGGCATCTGGGAATATCCGGAAATATATGCAACTGAAAGAGTTCAGCAGTTTTATACCGTTCCCGAGTATGCAAATGCTGACGTAATTCCATGGGTAAATACATTTGATGTTCAGCCTTTTGGTGCATATACGGGTGAAATAAGAGGTACAAATATGCCTCATGAAGTCTTGTTATATTCATCCGGCTTTGGAGATGACACTATATATGGCGGTAACGGAAATCGTGATACTATTTATCTGAATGGCGGACACGACAGAGTTTTTGCAGGTGAAGGTGACAAGCATCTCAATATTAGCGGCAATCAGACAAATGTTGAAATATATTTGGGTGAAAAGGCAGAGACAACAACAAATATTAACTTGGGTCTGGTTGAAGGCAATGTAACTTCAACCATCAATGAAGCCGGAGATATGAATATTTCCTGGGATTGTTATGCGAACAATGCAGACGAACCTTATGTTTATACTTCAACCGCAAGAATTGATAAATGGGAAACAAAAACTTCTCAGGCAACAATTAGTATGAGCGGCAATGACCGTGACAATACTTTAAAAGCAATTGATGGTGCTGATAATACTGTCGATGGCGGCGGCGGTGATGATATCTTGATTGGTGGTATGGGAGTTGATACTTTTAACTTTAGCTACAACAGTGCTCACGGCATTGATACAATTCAAAATTATACCGCTCAGGATATCATACAATTTGAATCAGCTTCAAATGCAATTACGGTTGATTATAGCAAGTTCAAATTCTACACGACAAATGCGGGGAAATCACTTGTTATAAATACAAAAGACTTATACAGCAAGGAAAGTTACGTAATTGTTGATAGCTATTTTGATTCAGCAAATAAAATAGATAAAATTGTCGGATACAATTGGTCAAATCCTAATAGTGAAGCATCTCTGGCAGCACTTTACGGAAACAAAGATGATTTAGGCAGTTTTGATGCAGGTAAAGGCGGTATTTTTGCAGGTACGGATAATCAGGATATATTTGTTGCAAAGAGCGGCGAAAATACATTTACAGGCGGCAAAGGAGTTGATTTACTCTATGCAAACGGTGGCGAAACAACATTTGTTTTTAATTCGGCTGACGAAAATGATATTTTGTATCAGGATGGCGGCAATGTTACATTGAAGTTTAACAATGCAACTATTGAAGAACTTTCTGCCGCAACAGGATATGACAAGGATAAAACATATTTCGACGATTTGTTAATCCACTACGATGGCACAAACACCCTTAGGGTAAAAGATTATTATTATACAAAGAATAATAAAGTTACAAAAATTATTGATTCAACGGGTACAGAATACAATATGGCAGATTATTTTAAACCCGTTAAGTATATCAACTCTATCAGTGATTTTTATATGTATCCTGCGACTACTAAGGACGATGATATCAGGATTACTGTAAATTTGAGCGGTGTGGATATTGAAGGTAAAAAAGGCAGCGATATAATAAGGGGCAGCCAGTATGACGAATATCTCTTTACTCACCTTGCAAATAACTGGAATACCAAATTCGATAAAACTGCAGGTGTTGTCGATACAATTTATGGCGGCGCAGGGGATGATATGATTGTCGGTCAATCTGCAACTAATAAACTCTATGGCGATGAAGGCAACGATATGTTTATTGCATTTGTGAATGAAGGATTAAATACAATTATATCTGATTCATCAGGTATGACTGATGCTCTGAATATTTATGATGAGACGTATGATAATCTTCATTTTGTATTCAATGCGGATAAAAACGGTGTTATTGATAATAACGGTTTGAGAATACTCAATAACGAAAACTTTGAGCTTTGGAAAGCAAATACGACTGATGAAAATATCAAAGGTATAAGTGTTGTTAATAATTGGAACTGCATTGAAAACTATGAGGAAGCCGGTGATGCCAACGGCTGTTCTCATTTAACAGTTGCGGCATTAGAAACATTAAAAACCAATGTTGTTTCGTGGTTGACTTCAGGAGGCAGGGATTATGACAGCGTTTCTGCTGCGTTGACAAGCGAAAATGCCGGAGATATCACAGAACTTATTGCCAAATTTGATATCAGCGATAAATGGGTATACGAAAATTACTAACTTTTTCTTTATATTAAAGAAAAAAAGAGAGCTTATAAAAGCTCTCTTTTTGTTAGTGTCCTAAATGGTTCAGTTTGCAAACTGTTTGTATCCTGCTAATTAAACCATTTAAGACACTACTCTATGTAAATTTTGGTAAAAAAAAGGACTAACATAGTCAGTCCTTATGAAACCCATAGATAATTTTTTCTGAAAATGGCGGGGACGACGAGGCTCGAACTCGCGACCTCTTGCGTGACAGGCAAGCGCTCTAACCAAACTGAGCTACGCCCCCACTTGCTGAAATAATTATAATTTGCTGAAAAAATAATTTCAAGAGGCAAATTTTCTCAAGGCGGACTGACCGCAAGAAAAGAACACCATCCTCTCCAAAAAAGCTCTGAGATGCATTTTTTACGAAGTAAAAATGAAACGAAAAACAAAAGAGGACTCTTAGAGTCCTCTTTCTTGCTATGAATACACAATGTATTATGCGCCTTGTGTCCAGATGTTTTCGTTATTAAAGATGGCATTTAACGCATTGAAGTTTTCCTGACTAAAGCTATTGTCAGGGTTTATCGCATCCATTACGCTTGCATAATTGTTTTGGGTTAACCATGTCGCAACATCAGACGTTACTTCCGCAATTGTATTTTGAGAAATAAAATATCCGTCAGAAGCTTCTATTTTAGAAACCGCATTCATTGTTGCGCCGTCAACAAATTTTACCCCATTACAATCCATCCATCCGTTGTATGAAGCGTTTGCAACAGAACCGGCATATTGCATATCGGCACCACCTGCAAGAAATGCACTATATCCCGTTGGAACAAGCTCATTTTCTTCCGTATCCGGATTATAAACAAAGTGCTTAAATTGGGCTAAAGTACCGTCTGCTTTTACGTTTAATATCAGGTTCAAATTATCGTGAGTCATAAACTCAGATGTAAATTTAATATTATTTGAACCCTTTGTATCACTGACAAGAATAGTGGAATTTATTGAGATGTCTTCTTCTTCGCCGTAATTATAACCGCCCTCAATTATGTAATTGTCGTTACCGGAACCGCCGTAGAGCTTTGCTTGACCGTATCTTTTAACGGTTATTTTATCTGCTCCCGCTCCGGAATAAACCGTACCACTAAGCAGGGATATTTCGTCACTTCCGCTTCCTGTTGTAATTTGAGTGTAAAGATTTTCGTTCGTTGTAGGATGATTTGTGCTTTCCGAACTTTCCACATCAATAATTTGTTTTCCTTTGCCTGTCGTGTTTATTTTGTAAGCGGCATAACTATTTGCTTTTCCGATAATTGTATTATTTCCGTCGCCATTTAGGGTAATGTCATAGTAAATATTGTCGGAATATCTGTTGTTTTCAACTGATATCTTATTATTTCCGCCATCATCAACAAGCGTTGATATTGTTGAACTTATTGTATATTCATCATCACCAGCACCGCCTGTTATTTGGGTATAATCGGAAGCAGCAATAACAGTATTTGAGCCTGTTCCTGTATTTATAACCTGAGGATTTTCGGATGATGTTTCATCGGCACAAGCTAAAATAAAATCGTTGCCTCCAAGTCCGTTTATAGCACCTTCAGAACGAATTAAATCATCCTTATCCGTTCCGTTTGCCTTATACACATCTTTGCCGTTCATGTATTGAATAAATTGTGCCATTGAATATTGTCCGGTAATAGAGCTTGCTGAAGCGTCTCTGTACGTTTTAACGGTAAAGTTTTCAAATCCGCCGAGATAATAATCTTTAAGCGTCAAAGAATAGTATGACACATTGAGATCGTTTTTGGGCATTATAATCAAGTCGTTGCCACTCTTTTTATATGTAGCACCGATAAATTCGGCAAACTTAATGACATCATTTCCTTTGCTTGCAACAATAGTATCGTTTCCTCTGCCGGATGTCGCCTGATTCATACCTAAAATATATGTATCGTTACCATCTCCACCGTCAACGTAAAGATTTGACGGGGCTAAACGATAACCTGTTGTCATTATTATTGTATCATTGTCTTCTCCGCCGTAGATTTTACTTGAACCAAGAGCAGAGAGCGTGTCGTTACCTTTTCCTCCGTAGATGATATCCGAATCACCAAGTCCGTCACCGCCATAAATGTCATCATCACCGTCGCCACCGTAGATAACATCATCACCGTAACCGCCGGTTATGCTATCGCCACCGCTGCCCGCATAAATAATATCGTTTCCGTTTCCGCCGTCGATATCATTGTTAGAGGAAGAACCTCTTGCATCAATTATGTCATCTCCGTCTTCGCCATAAGCTTCAACAACTCTATAAACACCTGTTTGAACAGCGTCTCCGTACAAATAAATCTTGTCGTTTCCGTTACCTGCATAAATTTGAGCAGATGAATTAGAGTTGTAATAGCTATCATAAGCATCTTTATACGAATAAATAGTATCGTTGCCATCCCCCGCATAAACAATCTCGTTATAAGCATTGGCAATTATTGTATCATTGCCGTCACCGCCATAGAGATGATTTCTAAAATACTTATCTCCGCCTAAGTATGCTTTTGAAGCTTCGGCATTAAACGAACCGGCAGTATATGCACCTAAAGAATAGATAGTATCATTTCCTGTACCGCCGTAGATTTCTTTATAGTTTAATTGTGTGTAATTCAAATCGTCAGCATTAACTGTTCCGCCAACCAAGGTATCATTGCCTGCACCACCGTCGAGGTAGTCTTTGCCCTCACCTCCGTCAATAAAGTCGTTGCCTGCACCACCGATAATGTAGTCATTTCCTGCGCCACCGTAAATCGTATCATTTCCGTCAGCTTTGGTTGAATAAATATAATTACCGTTTTCATCGTGTCCGTTAGGTTTATCACCGAAAATCACGTCGTTTCCGTTGCCGCCTTTGATGGTTTGTGCGCCGTTACCGCCGATTATGTAATAATCAACATTTTTCTTTTCTGTTCCGATTATTTCTTGATTATCGCCATAAACATTTCTATTCGCAGTTACAGTTAAGCCGTTTTCATTTATTGAGGAGAGCGCTCCGTCAAAATTATCGATTTTTTCAAACGCATAAGTTTCTTTTATACGTGTCGTCATGCCCGGTCCTTCATTATAAGTGTGTGCGCCGTTGCCGCCGTCAATGAAACTGCCGCTTGTTCCGTTAACTATTTCTACAAATTCTCTTAGGGTGTATGTTGATTTTTCTCTATAAACCCATTCATGAGATTCTTTATATGTTATTGTTATCTTGTCTTTTTGTGCATCGGATAACGCACCCCAACCTTTTACAATAAGAGTGCCCGAACCCCTGCCATTGTTTGAAGCAATATATAAATCGCCGCCTTTTTCAAATGCAGTAAAATGCACGCCGCTATCGGTTATCAAATCTTTTGTTTCAATAAAAACTTTAGTTGCTTCTTCCGTGTGCGTAGAAGTTAAACCAAGAGAAATATTTATATTTCTTGTTCCATCAGCAACAATCGTATTTACACCTTCGCCGATTTCTACGCTTACAAAACTGTCATTTGCGGAAGAAATTCCGGTTGTATCAATGAAATCATTTCCCGAATTTGTTTGAATACCAAACCCTGCAGTTGACGGATTTTTTTGATATTTATCGGTTAAGAAGAATCTGTCATCTCCTCTGTTACCTTCCATATAGCCAGAACCATAGAAAATATCATTTCCGTCGTCGCCGTTGCCGCCGGAGGAAGTATAGAAAGTATCATTTCCTCCGCCACCTTCAAGGATGTCGTTTCCTGTTCTGATTACTTCAATCATTGCAATATCATTGGAGCCATCTGCCATTATACCGACTCCTTGAATAGTAGAAGATTCTTCATCTGCCATAATTGCCGCAATTTTATCAGGATCCTCGGTATAATAAATGTTATTATGGTTTCCATAATAATCTAATTGAACAACATAAGGTTCTTCATCTGCCAACGGTTCTCTGTAAAATACTCCTTGTTTCACTTCTTTTGTTCCGTCTTTTTTGGTCACAACATAAATATGGTCAACATTTTCGTATTTTTCTAATTTGCCGTTATTGTTGAAATAAATAACATTCCCCTCTGCGTGAATTGTTTCATCTCCGTTGCCGCCGTATATCATTGTATATCCATATCTGCCTGTTCCTGCCAAGCCTGTATTTGCGCCGCCGCTATAGAGTGTATTATTTCCGCCGCCGATACCGAGAATTACGTTGTGAGAAGCAAATCCCGGAGTGTCACCATAAATCACACTGTCAATTTGCGTTGTTCTTTGAGCGGGAGAAACTGTTATTGCTTTTGGGCTTGCTTTATATGTACCACTAAAGTACATATTGGCAATATTCGATTTACTCAACAGGTTATACAATGTATCCGTATTGCCGTTTTTATCTTTTACAGTAAAATTATAATTTTGTCCCTCGAGGTTAAAGAAGCTTGTAATTTTAACAGAATCAGTTTTGCTTCCGTAACCTGATATAGTAAGGTCGGCAGTCATAGAGATACTTTGTCCGCCCATTGAGAATTTTAATTTGTTTAAATTATCAAGGTCTTTAAATACAAGAGTATTATTTTCGTTAATGCCCTCTATTTGGTCAGCACCCGAACCTTTTGCAATAGTTATTGTATTTTCACCGCCGCCGCCGAAAATAATATCGTTACCTGCGCCGCTTACTATACTATCATCGCCTGCACCGCCAAAGACATAGTTTGTAGTGCCGGCTGCACCGGTTGTAATTTTATCATTACCGCCGTTCGCATATACTTTATTTACACCTGTTGTCGAAACTTTTATCGTATTTGCTTCATCTGTACCCTCTATAACATTTTCACCGTTTATCTTTACCGTTTGAGGTTTAGGAAGGTAAGATTCAACGGATTTTGCTTTGTTTGAACCGATTTGAATTTTTTGTGTGCTGTGACCTAAAGTATAATCTTTTAAGGTAATTTTATCCCCTTTTGTTCCGTAAGAAATAACGAGGTCGTTTCCGTCATATTGTGCACTGATCGCAGTTCCTTTTGCAAATGCGAGTGTATCCGTGCCGCCGCCGTTCAAAACAGTATCGCTGCCGCCGCCCTCGGTAAATTTTATAATGTTTGTTCCTAATCCTGCATTGATTGTATCGGCAGAGTCGGAAGTTTTGATTGTATCGTTATAATCTGTTCCGATAATTGTATTTTTGCCGCTTAATGTAATGCCGTATTTGTCAAGATAATAGGATAAATTTTTTGTGGAAGTTGTTGTTAAATAATATTCTTTATTTGCAATTGTTGAGTCGTCATTGAAATAATTCTTTATTGTAACAACTTCTTTGACTGCAGATTTGTCATTTTTGGCTTTGACATGAGAATACGTCATCACAAGGTCGTTATCCTTTTTGACAAAACTCATAGTATCTTTTTTATTTGCAGAACCTATTTTAATTGTGGCTTTATCAGATAAACTTGCATCAATTGTATCGTTGCCGTCACCTTTGTTAATGATAAAGGTGTTTTTTCCGCTACCTGTAACAATAGTATCTTTTCCTTTGCCTGCCGTAACGACATTATCACCGTCACGAAGAATTATGTTATCTGCTTTATTTGTTCCCGAAATATAGAATTTTTGTTCGTTTATTGACAAGTTAACTCCGTCTTTCATAAACAAAAGGTCAACTCTGTTTGCCTCATCTTCGGTAAAATAGTTTGAAATCGTTACCGCATCAACGACTGAACCTTTTTCGGGAACTCTTTGAATGACGAGGTTGTCGCCGCTTTTTACAAATTTCAATGCTTTTGCGGCATTGGCGGAAGTTATGTCCTTAAATCGCAGAACATCACCGGCATCAGCATTATAAACAGTATCTTTGCCCGAACCTTTTGCAAAAATAAAGGTATCATTTCCTTCGCCTGCATAGAGTTTATCTGCTTTATTGCTGCTTGTAATCGTATAATCTATAGGGGTTTCTTTATAAATATTAAACAGCTGCTCTCTCAACTCTTCATCATCGCTTACCAAAACTTCGGCAGCTGAATTGTAAGGGGTTGTTTGCAAAAATTCTTTAACTAGCGGGGTAACAGTCTCAATATAACTTTGCAAATCAAATTTGTATTTTGCTCCGGTAGAATTTATCGCATAAATGTTTTCTATAAAACCGACACCGTAATCAGTACCGTAAACTCCGCCGCCCTGGTCGTTATTTGTAGTACCCATATAATAATTGATGCTTACACCGCCTTTTTGCGGAAGAGTATTAAGGGAGAAATCTCTCATAAAATCTCTCAGCTGGTTTGCCACATCCATTGCCATATTTTTCTTAAAGATGTACAAACCATCATCGGGATGAAGTTCTTCTGTTTCGTTAACAATTACATCAAAGAAAAACAACAAATCTTTCCCATTAGTATTTTTTATCTGCAACGTATCTTTGCCTGCCGTATCGTCCACTATCGTAAAGGTTTTGGCAATGTTGTTTATAACATAAGTATCATTACCTTTGTAGCCATACATTTCCGTAAAACCTTTTTTGTTTTTGTTGGTTAAAACGTTGTTTTTGTTGTTGCCTTTAATCGTTTTGTTTACTACAGTCATTTTTTCCCCCTTTTTATAAAACTATTTCTTTTTTTCGTAAAACAAAAGACTAAAAAGAGCCTTTCGACTCTTTTGCCGCTTTGTAAATATTTTATAGGGCTATGGTAACATGTTTTCAAGCAAAATTCAAATTATATCGCCGTTTTTATTACTTTGTTTTAATACTTTTTATACAAATTTTGGGGGAGTTTTCTCTTTTATTACAAAGATAGAACTATTCCCGCCAAAATAGCTGTAAACACTAATATACCTACTATCAAGAAGAAGTTTTTCCAACTCTCCTTTTTGGTAAACAATATCAGCAGCCCCAAACCGGCATTGGAAATTAAACCCGCAATAACCGCCCCGAAACTTATTGTGCCTTTTAAAAACATCATCGTCAGCAAAACAGAAACCGCACAATTAGGAATAATTCCGATAAAAGCAAATATTATCGGCTGTAAAAGTGCATTTTGTATTGCCAGATTTTTGATGGTTTCTTCCCCAAATGCTTCAAAGAGATAATTTATGCCGACGCAGACAACCAGTATAAACAAAAATATTATGAGAGTGTGCTTTAGCGGGTGAAGAATAATGTTTCTTTTTCTGTTTTTTATTTCGTGCCTGCAGCAGCCTTTTTCAATTTCGACATTTTGCAGGTGCGTACAGGGCTCTTTTTCTTCTTTGCAATGGTGTAGTTCTGTTTTTATAAATAAGTCGGTTAAATAGCCTGCCGTAATAGCCACAACGAGCTTTATTGCAATTATTTTTATTACGGTCAAAAATTCGGCAGGATTGCTTAACAATATCGGTATCGCTTCATCTGATGTTGCAATATAAACAGCAATAAGCGTTCCTAATGTTATATATTTTTTGATAAAAAGAGTTGTCATTATGACGGAAAAACCGCATTGCGGAATTGTTGCCAAAACAGCACCCAAAATCGGTCCAAGCCTTTTGGAAAAAGAAACAATATTTGCTATTTTGTGAGAAAAATATCTTTCAAATATTTCAATCAGGACGAATATAATCAAAAGCGACGGTATCAATTTTATACTGTCAACTATTGCATCACTGATAAATAACGGTATATTGTTTAACAAATTCTCCATCATATTTTTATTATATGCAAAGAAAAAAAGAATTTAAACCGAATATTTGACAAGCCTGCCCCATAATGTTATTTTACTTATGTTTAATGGGTGGAGAAGCAGAGTTGAAAGCTTTTTATAAATTTTTACGTTCATTGAATTTCCTTTTTTTATCTTCCGATGCAAGGCGGAATTTCAGAAGAAAAATGGACATTCTTATAGAGGGAAACCCTGTTGATATTTTACAGGAAAACTATGCAAAGGTTTTGGAAAGGCTAAAATCAAAACAGGGCAAAATCAAAGCCGTATTTTTGGTATCGGAAAATCAAAAGTGGAACTGGCAGTCGGTATATGATGATATGCTTGAAAGCTCAGATTTTGAACCACTCGTTTTGATTACGAATGTTTGGTTGAAAAGAAAAAATGACATAAAACTTTCTGAGACAACTTTGCAGGAAAATTTCGACTTTTTCAAAAAACGCAATATGAGAGTTGAATACGCCTATGACGCAAAAACGGATACATATTTGCCTTTGAGTGATTTTGGTGCGGATATTATTTTTTATCAGCAGCCGTGGAACATTCATCCTACTCAGTCTCTTTTGGAAACATCTAAATATGCTCTTAGCTGTTATGCTCCCTATGGTATTCCTGTTTGCGATATCGGTTCTGAGTATGATATAGGCTTTTACAGACAGGTTTGGACTTATTTTGAAATAAATCAGCAGATGTATGATTTTTTGGAAAAGAAAGACAAAAACTTGGTTAAAAACCACGTAGTTTGCGGTCACCCGAAACTGGATACTTATTTTGAAAAAGCCCAAGATTCCGAAAACTATATTATTTATGCCCCACACCATTCATTTTTCCCCGCTCATTTGAACTTGGCTACATTCAGATGGAACGGTGAATATATTTTGCAATACGCAAAAGAACATCCGGAATTGAAGTTTGTCTTTAAACCCCATCCATGGCTAAAAGCAACTATTTTGAAGCGTCATATTATGACGGAACAGGAAGTGGAAAATTATTATAAAGAATGGCAAAAAGTCGGTATCTATTGTGATAATGCCGATTATTTCGACCTGTTTAAAAAATCCAAACTCTTGATAACCGATTGTGCATCTTTTTTGGTTGAATATTTTCCGAGTAAACATCCTGTCATTCAACCGAGAACCCGCATTTCTCCAAAATTTTTGCCCATGGTAAAGACCATAACGGATACATATTATCAACCGCACAATCTTAAAGACCTAAAAAAATTATTTAAACTTATTCTTGAAGAAAACAAAGACACCTTAAAAGAAAAAAGAGAAAAGACAATAGAAGAAATGAACTTTTTGGGAGAAAAAACTTCAACAAGAATATTGAAATATCTGAGGGAGCAATTGCACTAAGTTTTTACCCCTTTTAATGTCATAATAATTATCTAAAATCAACCTCTTCTATATATTTTCTTAAAATCGAACAAATTTGAGAAAATTCTTCGTTTGAATAAGTCGTTTCATCTTTGAGTTTTTCGTCATAAATTTTGGATGCAACAAATTTTTGGAGATAATATCTCTTTGCTCCTTTTATAAGTTTTCCTATATCTTCAAAATCATCAAAAGAGAGCTGCGATTTTACAACCGTTGTTCTAAATTCATAATCAACAGGACTTTCCATAATCAGCTTTATGCTTTTTTGAATATTTTCCGTGTTTACTTTTACGTTTGTAATATCAGAGTATTTTTCCAGCGGTGCTTTTATATCCATAGCAATATAATCAAGCATATTTTCTTTAATCAATTTTTCCAAAATTTGAGGATTTGTACCGTTAGAATCCAATTTTACAAGAAAACCCATTGATTTTATTTCTTTTATAAAATCATATAAACCTGACTGCAACGTAGGTTCACCGCCGGTTATAACCACTCCGTCGAGTTTTTCTTTTCTTGTTTTCAAAAAAGACAAAACTTCTTCCGGTTGGAGTTGAGTTGAGGGAATATTGAGGCTCAACAATTCGGGATTGTGGCAATATCCGCAGCGAAAATTGCATCCTTGTGAGAACACAATAGATGCAATTTTCTTCGGAAAATCAATAAGTGTAGTTTTCTGTAGTCCGTTAATTATGAACAACAGCAGCCACCAACGTATGATCTGTCATAAGTTTTTCTGTTCTTAAATTCGGCCTTTTTACCTTTGTTCCATTGTTTAACCGGACGGATATATCCTACTATTCTTGAATAGATTTCGCATTCCGTTCCGCATTCGGGGCAATGTTCGTGTTCACCGTTTACATAACCGTGGTTCGGGCAAACAGAGAATGTCGGAGAGAATGTGAAGTATGGCAAACGATACGTGTTGCAAACTTTTTTAACAAGATTTTTAATTGTTTCCGTATCATGTATTCTTTCTCCGCCGAAGATGTGAACAACTGTACCGCCGGTGTATTTTGTTTGTAATTCATCTTGGTGGTCAAGAAGTTCAAAAATATCATCGGTATAATTTACCGGAAGGTGTGTAGAGTTTGAATAATACGGTTCTGAACCTTGTTGCCAATCTTCCTCATTTGCACATTTAATCTTGCCGTCAAATGTTGCTTTATCAAGTTTAGCAAGACGGTAGCTTGTACCTTCAGCCGGTGTTGCTTCAAGGTTATAGTTGTTGCCTGTTTCTTCTTGATATTTGATGATTGTTTCTCTCATAAAGTTCATAACGTCAATAGCAAATGCTTGACCTTCTTCTGAACCTACGGAGCAGCCCAACAAGTTTTCGCAAGCTTCGTTCATACCGACCAAACCAATTGTTGAGAAGTGGTTTTTCCAATAAACACCAAATCTCGCTTTGATGTCACGGAGATAGAATTTTGTATAAGGATACAAGTTTGCTTCCGTTAATCTTTCTAAAAGTTTACGTTTGATTTCAAGCGATTCTTTAGCTATTTCCATTCTTTCCGAAAGCAATTTCATAAATTCTTCTTTAGAAGATGCTTGGAAACCGATTTTCGGAAGGTTGATAGTTACAACACCGATTGAACCAGTCAAAGGATTAGAACCGAACAATCCGCCACCTCTATATTCAAGCTGTCTGTTGTCAATTCTCAAACGGCAGCACATAGAACGTGCATCTTCCGGATTCATATCGGAATTTATGAAGTTAGAGAAGTAAGGAATACCGTATTTTGCAGTCATTTCCCATAATCCGTTCAAATCCGGATTATCCCAATCGAAGTCTTTTGTTACGTTATAAGTCGGTATTGGGAATGTAAATACTCTGCCCGAAGCATCACCTTCCATCATTACTTCAAAGAATGCTTTGTTAATCATATTCATTTCTTCTTGGAAATCACCATATGTTTCTTCCATCAACTCACCGCCAATAATAGCAGCTTGGTCTTTGTAGTAAGAAGGAACGGTTAAATCCATAGTAACGTTAGAAAACGGTGTTTGGAAACCAACTCTTGTAGGAACATTCATATTGAATACAAATTCTTGGAGAGCTTGTTTAACTTGTGCATAATCAAGTTTGTCGTATCTTACAAACGGTGCAAGAAGTGTATCAAAGTTAGAGAACGCTTGTGCGCCGGCACTTTCACCCTGCATTGTATACAAGAAGTTAACCATTTGTCCCAAAGCTGTTCTAAAGTGTTTTGGAGGTCTTGATGCAACTTTTCCGGGAACACCTTTGAAGCCTTCCATTAAAAGGTCTTTTAAATCCCAACCTACACAATATACTGAAATAATATTCAAATCGTGAAGGTGGATATCGCCTGTTTCATGAGCGTTTTTAATTTCTACGGGATAAATTTTATTTAACCAATAATTTTTGCTTATTGAAGAAGCAAGATAGTTGTTCAAACCTTGAATTGAATAACCCATATTGGAGTTTTCATTCACTTGCCAGTCCAATTCTTTTAAATAATCATCAACCATATCAATTGAAGCATTTTTAACAAAATCTCTCATCTTGCTGTGTTGTTCACGATACAAGATGTATGCTTTTGCCGTTTGCTTATATTCTGACGAAAGCAATACTTTTTCTACAACGTCTTGAATTTCTTCAATTGTCGGTGCTTCAAGATTAGATTGTTTTTCTTTTACAAATTCATTAACAATCTTAATAACATTTTTTGTTAATTTTCTTGCGGTAGCCGAGTCAATTTCTTGAGTTACCTTGGATGCTTTTTCGATAGCACTTGTGATTTTTTCCGAGTCAAAATCTACAATCTGTCCATCACGTTTGATTACTTTTTCCATATTTTTCTCCTAAATTTTTAGAGTAAAAGATTCTGCACATAACCCATGAAACGGTCTGTGTTTTAGAGAACCCCCTCTCCCCTTCTTTGTTATTTGTGTTTTATCATAATATCACAAAATAACCGCCTGTTCAATAGATTTTTTGTTTTTTCCTCCAAAAAGTTTAGAAATGTTTACTTTAGAAAAAAACAGGTCAATTTTTCTTTCTTAATTTTCCTTTACAATGAGCCCCAAAGTCAAAAATAGGTGCGAACAATCGCACCCTACAAACTACAAACTTTCTATTGGAGGTTGAAATCTTGTAATTTTTTGTGTTATAATAAGTCTAGAACTCGTTGGTGTGCTGCCATTGGCAGTCTTGAACACATCAGCGAGTTTATTTGTTATTTCCACTCCATGTAAATAAAACCCTTGTCTATTTGCACCTGTTTTTACAATTACTTCACAGGGTGCGATTGTTCGCACCAAATTCTCTTGCAAAAAGAGGGTTTCCATAAGCAAAGTTATGGAGCGAAATTTTTAAAACGAAATCCAAGCGTGAATTTTACAAAAATAAACTATAAAAAAATTGTGGTATACTTTTTCTGGAGAGAGTTTTTATATATGAGCAAGAAAAAATACTATTATATATTTATATTTGTCCTGTGTCTGTTTTTATATCAGCAGCCGGCTTTTGCTTATATAGATCCCGGAACAGGGAGTATGCTCTTTTCAATTATCTTAGGAGTTTCTGCCACTTTGTTTTTTGCCTTGCGCTCTTTGCTTTTGACTATAAAAAGCAAACTTTTTGTATCTAAAAAGCTGGGAGAACAAGCGGCTCCATTTGTAATTTATTCTGAAGGAAAGCAATACTGGTGCGTTTTTAAACCGGTTATAGACGAATTTGAAAAGCGGAAAATTCCCCTTGTTTACTATACTTCTGCCGAAGATGATTTCTTTTTTAAAGAAAATTATAAATACGTTAAAGGTGAATTTATAGGAAAAGGAAACAAAGCATATTTTAAGCTTGCTTTTCTAAATGCGGATATTTGTTTGATGACAACACCACAACTGGACGTTTTGCAGCTTAAACGTTCAAAAAAATGTAAATATTATGCTCATATTTTCCATTCTATTTGTTATTCCGGAGAATATCGTTTATATGCTCTTGATTATTATGATTGTGTATTGTGTGATGCTGCTTTTCAAGCAGAGTTTATAAGAGAAATTGAACAAAAGAGAGGTTTGCCTAAAAAAGAACTGCCTGTTGTCGGCTGCACTTATATGGACTATTTTGAAAATATCAAAAACACGATACAAAAGAAAAATACCGACAAAAAAACTGTCTTGATAGCTCCTTCGTGGGGAGATTATAGTTTGTTACATCGAGGCGGCGATATTCTGATAAAAAAATTGGCGGAAACAGATTATAACATTATTATCAGACCTCACCCCCAATCTATGATTATAGAAAAAGATTTTATTGAAAAACTGATGAAAAAATATCAATCCTTTAACAATATTTCTTGGAATTTCGATTCAAATAATTTGGAAGTTCTTTCTGCCACAGATGTTTTAATCAGTGACTTTTCATGTGTAATGTTTGATTTTGCTTTTCTGTTTAATAAGCCTTTTATATATGTAGATACTGAGTTTAATTTTAATATTTCGGATATTGCTGATTTGGACGAAGTTCCGTACAAGTACAAACTTGTAGATATCATAGGAAAAGGAATAAAACCGGAAGAAGTGAGCAATCTGGACATCAAAGCCGTTATAGAAGATGTTTTCAACAATGTTACTGTTGAAAATATTCAAAAAGAAAAAGATTTTGCTTGGGCTTATCAAGGTCAATCAGCGCAAAACGTTGTTGATTTTTTGGTAAACAAACAAAAGGAGTTATCTAAAAAATGATTCATACATTATATTTAATCGTCATACAGCCTTTAGTCACCTTTTTAGAATTTTTGTTTCACTTTTTCTATTATGAACATTTGGTAATGGGACTCGTTACGGCTATTGGAGCGATGAGTATTTCTGTTTCATTGTTGTGCCTGCCTTTTTATTTAAAAGCCGAAAAAATAAACGAAGAAGAAAAAAAACTGCAAGCTAAAATGGCAGACCGAGTAGAGTGTATCAAAAAAAATTTTAAGGGAGATGAAAAATATTTTCTTCTGCAAACTTGTTACAGGCAAAATAATTATCACCCTATTATGAGTTTGCGTTTGAGCCTTAGCCTCTTATTGCAAATTCCGTTTTTTATTGCGGCATATACTTTTTTCAGCCATCTTATTTTGTTGGACGGTGTTTCTTTTTGTGGCATAGAAAACCTCGCAAAACCGGATAATTTACTTTCTATAGGCGCTTTTCATGTAAATTTACTTCCGATAATAATGACCGTTGTAAATTTGGTAGCAGGCTTTGTTTATACCGGAAATCTCAAATTTAAGGACAATAAAGTTCTTATAATAATGAGTTTGGTTTTTCTCGTTTTATTGTACAATTCACCTGCTGCTCTTGTCATATATTGGACGTTTAATAATGTTTTTTCATTGATAAAAAATGTGTGTCTGAGGTACTTTAACGAACAAGAATTATTTTTGTTTTTGGCAAGCCTTATTCTTGTTTTACACGGACTCTACTCAATAAGAAATTATTTATACTTCAATCCGGAATTTTTTGTTTTATTTTTTGTATTTTTTATTGTTAAATTCAAACTTTTACAAAAGATTAAAATTCCTTTTGAATTTATTCCCAACAAATTGTTTTATTGCGGAATATTTTTGCTGTTTATTTTAACCGGTCTTTTTATTCCGTCTTCCGTTATTTCTTCTTCTCCTACGGAATTTTTTATAGGTGAAGAGAAAACAGCTCTTTCAATTATTTATAATAGTTTCTTCGTCTTTTTCGGTCTTTTTGTTTTTTGGGGAACTTGCGTCTATTATGTTTTACAAAAAGAAGAGAAAAAAGTCTTTGCATTTTTATGTTCGATTCTCAGCATTATCGCCCTTATAAACATATTTTATTGGAAATTACCGGATACTCCGCTTTTGAATGATTTAACTTTCAGCCTTACTGATATTATGTTTTATTTAGGTTCGTTCAAAGATTATTTTTGGTATTGTCTTATTCTCTTAGCTGTATTTTTCACAATATATTTTTGTATTAAATACAAAAAATCTACTATGCTCTACCATTCTTTTTCTATTATCATTTTTTCTTTACTGGTTCTTTCCGGAAACAATTTGTACAAAATTCAAAAAACCATAGCTAATTATAAAAACATCCCTCAAGCAGAGCAACCTCAATTAAAACTGATAAACTTGAGCAAAACCAAAAAAAATGTTGTTATTATTTTTCTTGACAGGGCGATAAACTCTTTCTTTCCTTTGATAGTAGCCGAACGACCGGAATTAAAAGAACAATTTAGAGGCTTTGATTATTATCCAAACACTCTTTGTTTTGCAAAGTTTACAGTTTTTGGTTATATGCCTATGCTCGGAGGATATGAATATATTCCGCAACATTTGGATGAAAGAAAAATAGACTTTTTGATTAAATTTAATGAAGCAGTTACGATGCTTCCCGCTTTATTTTCTTTAAATAATTATCCGACCAGAATTATTCACCCTGTTAATAATTCTTGGGATGAAGAAGATAGTTTTAATAAAGGAAGTAAGGGTATTGTATATAACGACTTATACAAAAAATATAATATCGAAACTATTTTTCCTCCGAAATTTATTTACAGAAATATGAGAAAAAGCGCACAACAATTAAAAAATACTTCCCAAAGAAATATGCTTTTCTTCTCTATTATGCAAATTCTCCCAATAAGAGCAAAAAAATATATTTATAATAACGGCAAATATCACGCAATAAAAGGTCAACGGGAAAAAGGAGAAGTATTCTATTCTTCCAGTGCTATTCAGTATTATAATGAACTTGAAAAATTATCTGACCTAACCGAATTTAACGCAAAAACCAATACTTTTACCATATACAATAACTGGCTGACACACAGCCCATCTTTTCTGCAATATCCGGAATATAAATTGGACTACAAAAATCCGGTTAAAAAAAGTGACTTGGTCTTTATTCACGATTTTAACGAAGTTTCTCTAAAACATTATCATGTAAATGCTGCTGCTCTTATTTTCGTGGGTAAATGGCTTGATACTTTGAAAAAAGAAGGTGTTTATGATAACACCAGAATTATTATTGTTGCAGACCACGGATATCCTGTAAAAAATAAATATGTTGATGCTTTTTTAAACAAATTTTATCTTTTTTATAATCCACTTCTTTTGGTAAAAGACTTCAACAGCAAACACGAACTCAATATGAATCACGAAGAATTTATGACAAATGCCGATACCGTATTTTTTGCCACAAAAGATATTATTAAAAAACCCAAAAATCCTTTTAGCGGAAAATATCTTTCTGACAAAGAAAAGGAAACCGGCTTTTATATTAGAGAAACCGGCGGTTGGGAGCCAAAATTATACGTTGATAAAGACTATGTTCATGATGAAAATGACGTTTTTTACTTTGTAAAAGGAAATCCTAAGAAAAAAGAAAACTGGAGAGAAAATATAAAATTTAAAGATATGAAAAAAGAACTAAATCAAGAATAAAGGAGATATTATGAAAGTATTGTTATTTAACGGTTCACCACACAAGGACGGATGCACATTTGTTGCTCTTGAAGAAATTGCAAAAACCCTTAAAGAAGAAGGTATTGATTCTGAAATTTATCAAATCGGAACAGAATCCGTAAGTGCTTGCAAAGCATGTTATGCCTGCGGAAAACTCGGCAAATGCGTTATAAACGACAAAGTAAACGATTTTGTTGAATATGCAAAAGATTTTGATGGTTTTGTTTTTGGTTCTCCTGTTCACTATGCTTCTGCTTGCGGCGGAATTACCGCATTTTTGGACAGAGCTTTTTTCAGTGCATTTAAATCTGGTCACGGTGAAAACTTTATGCACAAACCGGCTTTTGCAATAGCAAGCGCACGCAGAGCAGGAACAACGGCAACTCTTGATCAATTGAATAAGTATTTTACCATTTCACAAATGCCTGTAATTTCGGGAAGATATTGGAACATGGTTCATGGTGCAAAGCCTGAAGAAGTTCATCAAGACTTGGAGGGATTGCAAAACATGAGAATACTTGCCCGCAATATGGCCTGGTTTTTGAAATGCAAAGAAGCCGGTGAAAAAGCAGGTATTTCTTTACCAAAAACAGAAGTTGTCACTCCGACTAATTTTATAAGATAACTTACTTGGAATCATCCAAACTTTTCATATAAACTTCCTCAATCAAAACAACTGTTGTTGCTGCGATTGCAGGAGCAAAAACTATGCCTATAAGTCCCATATATTTTGCAGCAATAAATAGAAAAAGGTAAATAATTATCGGATGCAAATCTAAAAATTTGCTAAATACATACGGTCTGACAAAATTGTTTTCCAACAATTGCGCAACACCAAATATAATCGCTGCAACAATAAGCGCAATTGTACCCGACTTGTAAAGAACAATCATACAAATTAAAAATGCGACCGCCGGACCTATAACCGGAACAATATCAAATACTGCCGTTATTAACCCGAGTAAAAACGCATACTCATTACCCATTAAAAAAAGTCCGATAAAGACCACAACACCTACACTTGCCATGGTAACTACCTGCGCTATAATATAGCCGCCGCTTTTTCTTGCAATCGTATCAATGATTTCGCCCGCTCTTTTGCGCATTTGTTTCGGAAAAAGTCTCAAAGTAGTTTCTTTTATACGTTCTTTATCTATCATAAAATAGTGAACAAGGATAATTGAAACTATTAAATAAACTAAACCCGCACCGAGATTTCGTCCTGCATTTATTATTTCTTCAACTATTCTCGAAGTCACTCCGGAAGCGGAAGTTATTATTCCGCCAATATCAATATGTGCAAAATCGGCTCTGCTCATAAGTTTTGAGGAAACAATAAAGCTTTTGATGTTTTCAAGATATATTGGAAAATCTTCCGCAAATCTTTTTATTTCGTTACCGCCAAGAAAAATTGTTGCCAAAACAAACAAAAATATTATCAATAAAAATCCCAAAAGAGTAACCGTACAGGCAACGGGACGCCCCATTTTGGTTGATAATCTCCTTACAATGGGTTCCAGAGAACAAGCTATTACAAAAGAGGCAAAAAACATTATTGCTATTTCGGAAATTTGAAAAATAAAAATAATAAATAAAATTAAAAGAATAAAAAATATAACATTTTTTGCGGTTATATACTTTTGAAAAACATTCTCCAGCATTTTCTCTCTCCTTAGCTCTTTTAACAGCAGTTTTATCTTATCATAAGTTTGGGAGATAGTACATAAGATTACTTTCGTATTGTTGGGTGTAAATAGCGGTTTTGTATTTTAGGGATAAAAGGTTATTTCTTTTTATGTTAAAATTATCTTATGAAAAAGATTTGTATTATTAGTGATTTTGACGGAACAATAACAGAAAAAGACTCTCTTTTCGGCTTCTTTGAAAAATATGCCGACAAAAAGTGGCTGCAAGTTGAACAAGATTGGATAGACGGCAAAATTAGTTCAAAAGAATGTTTAATAAAAGAATTGGATTTAATTTATAATCTTTCGGAAAAGTTAATTGATGAATATCTTTCTGATATCAAAGTCGATAAGACTTTTGTCGATTTTTATAATTATCTGCGGGGAAAAAACATCGATTTTTTTGTTGTTTCAGACGGCATTGACTATTTTATAAATAAAATTCTTGTTAAATCGGGATTAAAAGATATAAAAATTCTTTCCAATCACGGTGAATTTATCGGAAAAAAATTCGTTCTTTCCTTTCCGAACGATAACCCCAAATGTATAAACAATGCCGGAACCTGCAAATGCGGCATTGTTACGCAAAAAAGAACCAATTATGAAAAAATAATATACTTAGGTGACGGAACTTCTGATTTTTGTGTTGCCGATAAAGTTGATTTTCTTTTTGCAAAAACAAAATTGTTTGATTATTGTCAAAAAAATAATATACAGGCTTTTTCTTTTAAAAATTTCAAAGATATTGATATTTCAAGCCTTTTATAGTTTCTTTTTTCGCAATATTTATCCGTAAATGGTTTTTATATACATATAGGAACATTGGGGATTTTTATCATGGGGATAATGTTATATCAAGTCAATCCTGCTTTGGAGTTTGGAAAAGATGACTATCCTTTGCTTAACAATATTGCCTCCGAAGATGCAAATTCATTTTCAAAAATAATTCTTTTTGAATACTACCATGATAATTTAAGCTATCTTGATAAAAATTTTGGTCTTGATGTAAAAATAAATCCCCTTAAAAAATTGCCTTTTTCTCTTCGTAATAAATGCCAAAAAGCTTTATCCGGACTTAAATTTAAAGTTTATTCAGATGAAGAAAACAGAGGTTTAAAATGTCGTGGTGCAAAAACTGCTGATATTTGTCTTGCAAGATATGCTCGAGCCGTTGCCGAAAATATGAACGAATTGGGCGGGTGTTATACCGGAGTAAAACACGCCTTGTTAAACGCCGGTGTTATCAGTGATTACGGAGATATGCCAAAAGGAAGTGCATATAAAGCCACCGACTATTTTGATAAATATCCTGATAGATTTAGAAAAATAAAAGTAAAAAAAGAAGATTTAACTTCTTTGCCGGCAGGAAAAATCATAGTTTATAAAAAAGAAGGCAAAGACGGACATATTGCCATTACAAACGGTAACAGACAAGAAATGAGTGACTGTACCGATAATATGAAATGGCTTGATGAATACGGCGAAGGTGCAAGTTTCAGCGTTTATGAACTTACTGACAACTGGGTATATGATAAAAAATTAAAAAAACTTGTATTCAAAGAGAATAAATAGTCCTTATTTATTAATAAATGAATCTACTAATTCTCTAAATCGTTCTATATATTTGGTATAGCCGCCGACAAGAATGTCAAAAGCATCTGATGACATACTGTTTAATACAACATTTTCTGTTTCTATTACAGGAATTACTTTTTGTTTAATGTATTCTTGTCCTTTTTTAGTAAGATAAATATGCATATTGGGATATTTTCCCGCTTTTAATTGCAGTATTTCTTCTTTTTGAAGTTTTTTGATAGTAGAATTTATGGTTTTTTTACTCATAAAACCGTTTTCCGCTATGTCTTTTTGTAAACAACCTTCTCCAAGAGAAAGAATTGCAAACATAACAATATATTCACTGTCTGATAATCCATTTTTCATTAACATTGTTTGATAAAGATTATCAAGTTCACTGAGCATTTTATTTAATTGTCTTACTCTGTCATCAATTTGAAAATTCATAAAAAACCTCGTAAAAAGATAATACCATGGTTACTTTATTTTTTTAAATTCTCTATAAACAATGTAAATAAATGTTACAAATAAAAATGGTCTGAATATAGACTATTGCATTTCTACTACACTTGTGATAATTTTAAGCTCATGGAATTAAAATTTTAGGGAGAATTAAATGCTTTATTTAGAACAAGATATGATTTCGGACGAACAGGTAAAGGAACTTGACAGTGAATACAGTTCTTGGGGTGATACTGTTCACTACTCATCTAACCCAAAGGTTTTCAGAGCTTGCGAAGGCTCATATATGTATGATTCAAAGGATATTCCTTATCTTGATTTACAAATGATGTATTCTGCATGCAATTTTGGCTACAAAAACAAGAGAATTACGGATGCTGTTATTGACCAAATGAATAAAATGCCTCAATTAACACCCAAATTTTTGCAGCCTTATAAAGCTCTTCTCTCTGAAAAAATGTCTAAAATGATTGAAAAAAGATTTGGTGAAAAAGGCAGAATGCACTTTAATGTTGGCGGAGCTCAAGCAACCGAAGACGCTATTAAGATAGTAAGAAATTATACAAAAAGAAATGGTTTATTTGCGTTCCAAGGCGGATATCACGGCAGAACAATTGCAGCAACTTGCTTAACTTCCAGCTTCCGTTACAGAGAAAAATACGGTCATTTTGGTGATAGAGCCAACTTTGTACCTTTCCCTTATTGTTTCAGATGTCCTTACGGAATGAAATGCGACTCTTGTAATCACTTCTGTGTAAAACAGTTTGCAAGACAATTTGAAAGCGAATATAAAGCGATTTATGACCCAAAAACAGGCGAATGCGAATATAAAGCCTTTATCGGAGAACCTATTTTGGGAACAGGCGGATATATTGATGCACCAAAATGGTATTTCAAAGAATTGAAGGAAATTCTTGATGCGCACGGGATTATGCTTGTAATTGACGAAGTTCAGATGGGTATGTTCAGAACAGGGAAACTCTGGGCTATCGAAAATTATGATGTTGTTCCTGATGTTATGACTTTTGCAAAATCAATCACAAACGGAATGAACCCGTTATCGGGCTTGTGGGCAAAAGAAAAATTTATTTCACCGAAAGTCTTTACTCCGGGAAGCGCACATTCAACATACTGTTCAAACCCAATTGGGGTAAGAGCTGCTCATGAGGTTATTTCTATAGTTGAAGAACAGCAAAACGAACTGGAAAGAGAAATTCCCAGAAAATCAAAACGCTTTATGGACGGTTTAAATGCACTTAAAGCTAAATACGATGAAGTCGGTGATGTTGGCGGTATCGGTTTTGCACTCAGAATGGAATTGACCCAAAAAGACGGTTTCACTCCGAACAGAGAACTCTGCGATGCTATGCAGGAAGAAGG
>JAILCC010000023.1 GCA_024680555.1 bacterium | reverse complement strand
GCCGTTATGAGCATGGCACAACAACTTTACCTCTTAAGGCATAGCATTGGAACACGACTTCCGAGCATTGTGTCTGTTTCGTATCAATTAATTTTTTTAATTTTCTCAAAAATTGTCGGACACATTTTCCCCAATTTTTTGGTAAATTTTTCAAAACGGTCGAAAACGGACTTGCCGAAAATCTCAAAGTAACCGCCAATCTCGCACTACATGTCCGTTGCCGCTATTACTGAATTTCAGCCACTAAAAATTTTGGAAACTTCGTCCGAACAAAGTCCGTTTTCGTCCAGTTTGATTATTGCCAAATCATCAAAATTCCGACCACCTATATTGCCACTAAGAGTGGCTTTCAGCCAAAATAATCAAACTGTCTGTAATAATCCAAATGGGACTATAAATACAACTGTCCGACTTGTTTAATTTTAACTGTCTATTTATAATTGTCCACAAAAGAACATAAAACTTATCGATAAAGTATCAATTACTTTGAGAATGAATTATCAGAAGGTTTGAGAGTTTTTATCAGAGAGTTTTGAAATTCTTCCCCCGAAAGTTAAAAAGTTTGAGAATTCTCTCAAACTTCCGGGGGTACTTTTCTCAATCTCTCTGATAATCTACAACGATGAATTGCGCCATCAACACCGCCGCCACCAAGCAAACTCGTATTTGCAGCATTTACTATTGCATCAACTTCAAGTTTGGTAATGTCACCATTTAGATATTGAATATTGGTCATGTTTCACCTCTTTCTAATAATATCATAAACGAGGATTGTGTCAGAAATGGACATATAGAAAACAAAAAATAAAAGTTGCAATAAATATTGCAACTTTTATTATAATAAAAACTCCCCGGGCGGGACTCGAACCTGCAACCCTTCGGTTAACAGCCGAATGCTCTGCCATTGAGCTACCGAGGAATAACTCTTTGTAATTTGATTATAACAAAAGAATTTTTCTTGTAAAGTGTTTATTTTTTATTGTACATATCATTTTTCTCGTATTAAAATATAAGCAGGTCACACATAGGTAGGAAGCTATGAAAAATTATAAACAAGGATTTATATCATATATAATTGCGTTGGTGCTTATCGTTATTATATCCGGTGCAATAGTATTCAACTTTTACATGAGTTCGCTCAAGCCGATTAAAAATTTGGAAAAGTTTATTCCAAACCACGTTACGCAAATTATTTCGTCAGATGACGTTATAATCAAAACTTTTGGCGTTTATAAAAACACAAAAGTAAGCGCTAATGAAATTCCTCAAGTTGTAAAAGAGGCTTTCATTTCTATAGAAGATAAGAATTTCTACAAGCATGAAGGCTATGACCTTCTCGCTCTTGTCCGTTCTACTTTTGTAAACATTAAGGCAGGCAGCTCTAAACAAGGTGCAAGTACAATAACCCAACAGTTGGCAAGAATTCTCTTTTTGTCTTCGGAAAAAACTTTCACCAGAAAAATAAAAGAACTTATTCTTGCAAGAAGAATTGAAAAAACTTGGACAAAGGACGAAATTCTTGCAATGTATATGAATAACGTATACTTGGGAGAAGGCGCTTATGGCGTTGCTGCCGCTGCTGACGTGTACTTCAACAAAAAATTAGACAATCTTACTCTTGCTGAAGCCGCTCTTATTGCAGGTTTGCCGCAGGCTCCGTCCGTATATTCGCCGTATCAAAACCCCGAACTTGCGCTAAAACGCAGAAATCAAGTTATAAAAAGGATGTACGCTAACAGATACATAAAAAAAGAAGAAGCTAAAAAAGCAGTTGAAGAACCGTTAAAACTGCGGAAAGAGTACATTTCCTATTCTCAAAACAAAGCTCCTTACTTCTCCGACTACGTAATGAAAGAGCTTAAACAACTCGGGTTTAGTGAAGATGAAATAAGCCAAGGTGGCTACAAAGTTTATACAACTTTGAATTATGAATTCCAACAGGTTGCTCAGGACAAATTATGGAGCGATTTGAAGGCTTGGGGTTTAACAAAACCCGCACAACAAGCCGCTTTGTTCTCTTATGAAAATTCAACAGGGAAAATTCTTGCATATATTGGTGGAAAAGATTATAGCAAAAGCCAATTCGACCGTGTAACGCAAGCGATAAGACCTCCAGGTTCATCGTTCAAAGTACTCGTTTACACGACTGCAGTTGAACAGGGTATGTCTCCAAATATGCTTTTTAAGGACGAACCTTTTTCATCAGGCGACTGGAGTCCGCATAACTACGGAAACAAATACAGAGGCGAAATTCCGGCATATCAAGCTCTTGCATACTCATCAAACGTTATTGCCGCAAAAATCATTATCGATTTTACCGGAGTCAGCGAAGTTATAAGAATGTCAAAAAGAATGGGAATTTCTACTCCGCTTGAAAACGATCCGACTATTTGTCTCGGCTCTAACGGCGTGAAATTGATGGAGCTTACAAACGCATACGGTGTTCTTGCAAACGGAGGTATTTCCGTTAAACCTTATGCAGTTGAAAAGGTCGTATCTGCATCCGGAAAAGTTGTATATGAAGCCGATACTCCCCTATACAAAAGAGTCTTGAGCCTTGATACCGCATCAAAAGTTGTTGAAATGATGAAACAGGTAGTTCAATCCGGTACAGGCAGAGCCGCAAACATTGGCGGTGCGGTTGCAGGCAAGACCGGAACAACCGACAATTACAGAGATGCCTGGTTTATAGGCTTTACACCCGATATCGTAACAGGAGTATGGGTTGGCAACGATGACAACAAACCAACCGCAGGACTTACAGGCGGCGGCTTACCCGCAAAAATCTGGGCAGACTATATGAAAGTTGCGACTCTCGGAGCAAAAGAAAAAGACTTCCCATTCCCCAGTTTCAAACTTGATCCGAAAGAATTTGACTCACAAATAACCGAAACTCCGGCAGACTTTACGGAAGAAGGAGAGGGTGAAAATTCAGAAAATGGCGAAAACAACGAAACGGTTGAAGAAAACACCAATACTCAAACCCCACCTCAACAGGAACCTTCTCAACCTGAAGCATTTCATCCGAATATTCCCAATCAAGTTCCCGAACCTGCTCCGGTCAGACCGTCAACTCCTGAAATTCCGGTTATAAAAACAATGGGGCAAAATTAAACGAGTTTGTCATATATTTTATCAACCACACCTTGCCACTCGCAGGGTGTTTGTTGTCTAAAAAGCTCGACCGAATTATACCATAGCGTTTGACTTTCATCCAAAAACCACCGCCATTCCGAAAAATACGGAAGCATCAAAAATGTTTTTATGCCCAACGCCCCCGACAAATGAACAGGCGCACTATCAATCGTGATAAGAATATCAAGGTTTTTCATCGCTGCCGCCGTATCGGAGAAATCGCCAAATGTTTTTCCCAAATCAACAAGTTGCGGAAATTCCGCAAGCTCATTTAGTACATCGTCCTTTTGAAATGAATAAAACTTTGCGGACGGAATATCAAAAAGTTTTGCTAACTCTCTTAATGTTATTCTCCTGTACTTTGCATTCCTTTTTTCAAGTTCACCGCCTATATAAAATATCCCGATTTTTTTATTGTTTGTATCAAAATATTTTTCTTTGTATTGAGCAACTTTTTCCTCATCTGCTTTCAAATACCCGTCAGCAAAAGGTATTTGCGAAAAATCCATTTTTAAAAAGCAGGGCAAATTCATTGAAAAAACGCAGTAATCATAGTCTGTTTCAATTGAATTTACGAACTCAATTCCCTCAAAAGACGCCCTAAAAACCGAATGTAAAGCGGCATTGCAGCAGACTTTTACGTTAGCAAAATAATCTTTTAAAAAAGGAAAATACCTTGAAAACATAATTCCGTCACCAAGTCCGTATTCGCAAAAAACAAGAATTGTTTTATCTTTATACGCTTTTCCGTCCCAGAAATTCTTTAACCCATCTGCATTTCTAACAGGACGCTTCAAAAAGTACGGATAACCCTTTTCAAAGTCCTTTTCCATTAAATATGTCATACCCAAACTATAATTAGCATAAGGATTTTCAGGCTCAAAGTTTAATGCTTTTTTCAAACAGATTTTTGAGAGAGAAATATTTTTTTGTTTTCTCGCCAAAACCCCAAGATTGTACAACGCAGGATAATTTTCTTTCACCCTTATTGATTTTTCATAAACCAATTTTGCCTTATCCAAATTATCTAATTGCTCATACATCAAAGCCAGATTATTCAAACCGATAATATCATTCTTATCAATTTCGATTGCTTTTTCATAGAAAAAAGCCGCCTGCTCGTACGTTTGCAAATCAGTAAGAAACACCGCCAACTTTCTTATTAAATCCAATCGGCTCTTGTTTATATTTTTCAAAAAATTCAAATTATTCGTTCTCAAATATATGGCAGCTAAAATGTCAACGGCATTAACTGACTGAGAATCCGCTTCAAACATCTCAAGGGCCAATTGTTCGGCTTCATCGAATTTTTCTTCATTAAACAGAGATATCGCTTGTTCTGATTTATTCATAAGATGATTATATCAGCAGATGAATAAAAGCACAAAAAAACGTCTGCCGTTGGCAGACGATTTTTGTAAATTATATTTATTATGCTGCAGGAGTGGGAGCAGGAGCGGGAGTTTCAGCTGCGGCTTTGCCGGTGCATTTGTTATAAGCCCAGATAAATGGTTTTTCTATCCATTCACCGAGTTTATTAACACCGTTTCTTATATGGTCATACCATTTCAAATTTGCCGGATCCTTAACTTTCATGAATGATTCAGCACCCCAACGTTTCAATCCAACAATAACCGCAGCAGCTACAACAAGTCCGAAAATTGTTTTCTTCAATGCAGAAGACTTTTGAGAGCTTTCAAATTCGTCATGTCCCATAGCAGGTATTGCACCATGCCCTTGAGGCGAAACTGCCCCTTGCGGTAATCTTGTTATATCGCTCGGTGTAAGCGGACTATGTGAAACAGGTACTACTCCAGACATATTTACCTCCAAATTCCTTATGTTCTTCTGTGTCTAGAAAAACAAAACAAACAGCGATTTTGCTACATGTCATTTTAATTGTAAAGTTTTGTATCAGTTTCGTCAATTTTAACCAAAATTCCTAAAGTTTTTGCAAAAACTGCCGATAAAAATAGTACGAACTTAAATCAGGCGGTCGAAATGGTTAATTTAGATATTGATATGGAACTACTAGCAAAATATGCGTACCTTATCCAAGGACAAGGCGCTATTGGTGCTAAAGGAACAGAAGACGCTCAAGAAGATGACGGCGTTGCAGCAGGCAAAGGAACAAAGTTCTACAAACAAAGAGGCTATGGTGCAAAAAATCTTGTTGACGATTTAGACCTCAGAGATCCCAAAGTAAGATATGCTATCATCAAAATGATGAAAGAATCAGAAGTTATGAAGCTTCTCCCCTTGTTGAGCAAAAAAGCTATGCTTCAAGGTATGAAATTCTTCACAACAGAAAAACTTTCTACACTTCTTTCTTACCTTCCCGAAGAAATGCTCGCAAAAATGAGCCAATCAATGTTCTCTCCCAAACAAATGATGGAACTTATGCCGCTTAATTGTGTAAGAAAATTTTTAACAAGCCAAAAAATTGATAAAAACAGCATATTCAAATATATGGATGAACAAATGAAACCGACCGAAATTGCAGCTATGTATCAACAAGCAACAGGCGTTGGCATCGGCACAACAGAAAAAAGCGAAATGCTCGGCAAAATGGCTTCATTAGACAAAAAGACTTTCAATAAAGCTCTTCAAATGATGAATCCTAAAGATACAAAAAATATGGCAGCTGCAATATTAAAAGAACAACCTGAATTAACAAAAGAATTTTCCAGCCTTCAAATGAGTATGTGCTTTGACAAGTGCGCCAAAAACGAAATCATCAAAGGTATGGATGAACTTGAACCGGATGCTCTTTTAAAAATCTTAGAAAACCTCCCTCCTCAACTTCTCGAACAAGTTGTTACACAAATCGATCCGGAAGTTTTCGCAGACCAATTACTCAACAACCTTTCACAAGTTTTAGACAGAATGCAATTAGGCTAAAAAATAGTAAATTCATATAATACAATTTTAAGTTCGTTTGCCGCCATCTGGCGGCTTTTTATTTGAAACAATTTCGTCTTTATGCGGAATATAATATTTATTTTAAAAATTTTCTTATAAAACCTAATACCCTCTTGCGAAAAAGTTTGTTTGCGTTACGATAGAAGCATGTAGAACTTTATGAGGTATAAATGTCTAAAGAAGTAATTGAATTTGAAGGCACAATACAAGAATCTTTGCCTAATGCCATGTTCAAAGTAGTGCTGGAGAACGGGCACCAAGTTCTTGCTCATATCTCAGGTAAAATCCGCAAAAATTTCATAAGAATTTTACCGGGGGACAAAGTAAAAGTTGAGCTTACTCCTTATGACCTCACAAGAGGACGCATAACTTACAGACTGAAAGGATAAAAACAATGAAAGTTAGAGCATCAGTTAAAAAAATGTGCGAAAACTGCAAAGTCATCAGAAGAAAAGGCAGAGTTGCAGTTATTTGCGACAACCCAAAGCATAAGCAAAGACAAGGTTAATTTGATTCTCTCAAGTTTGCCTTTTATACTCTGGTGCGGCTGAATAATACGGAGTATAAACAGGGCAAAACCCTTGAAACTATTTTATGTTTTTATTATTTTTATAATGATTAGTACACAAAAAATTTGACAAAGGAGTCAAAATGGCAAGATTAGCAGGGGTGGATTTACCCCGTAATAAAAGAATGGAAGTCGCATTGACGTATATTTACGGCATTGGACCGACTATAGCTAAGAGAATACTTGAAGCATGTTCTGTTAGCCCCGATTTGCGTTCAGACGATTTGACTGAAGACGATATCAGTAAACTTCGTGCTGAGCTTGAAAAATACCATATAGAAGGTGACCTCAGAAGAATTGAAGCTATGAACATTAAACGTTTGAGCGAAATCAACTCATATCGTGGTATGCGTCACAGAAGAAAACTTCCTTGCAGAGGTCAAAGAACTAAAACAAACGCAAGAACAAGACGTGGCAAGAAAACAGGCCCGATTGCGAAAAAGAAAACAGCTTAATAATTTAAGGAGAAAATAAAAAGTCATGGCAAAAGTTAAGACTACAAAGAAAAAAGAAAAGAAGAATGTACTGCAAGGCGTAGTGCATATTCAATCTACTTTTAATAACACCATTGTAACTTCTACCGATGCTCAAGGCAACGCAATTGCATGGGCATCTGCAGGTACTTGCAACTTTAAAGGAGCAAGAAAGGGTACACCTTTTGCAGCTCAATCAGCGGCTGAATCTGTTGCAAGAAAATCAATGGATCAAGGTATGAAAAAAGTAGAAGTATTGGTTAACGGTCCGGGTTCAGGCAGAGAAACAGCTATCAGAGCTCTTCAAGCCGCAGGACTTGAAATCACGTTAATCAAGGACGTAACGCCCATTCCGCACAACGGATGCCGTCCACCCAAAAGGCGTAGAGTATAAAGAAAAGTAAAGGAGCCCCAAATTGGCTAGATATACAGGACCAGCAAATAAACTTTTCAGAAACTATGGCGTTAAAGATTTGTCAGCAAGAAAATTAACTTCTTCAATGACACAATACGCCTCAGGTCAACATGGTCAGAACCGTAAGAAAGTTTCTGAATACGCATTACAATTAAAAGAAAAACAAAAAATCAGATTAACTTATCTCGTTAGCGAAAAACAATTCCACAAATACTATGAAAAAGCTAACAGAAAGACCGGTGTTACCGGCACAATCTTGCTCCAAATGTTGGAAACAAGATTGGACAACGTACTGTTTAGAGCAGGCTTTAGTGTTACTCGTCGTCAATCAAGACAACTTGTAGGACACGGTCACATTCTCGTAAACGGTAAAAAGGTTGATATTCCGTCTTACATTCTTAAAGAAGGAGACGAAATTAAGGTAAGAGCAAAAAGCTCACAAGTGTTCAAAGATATCATTGAAATGGTTGACCAAGCACAAGCACCGGCATGGATTAGTGTCGATGCAGAAAATCAAACCATTAAGGTTGAAAGACTTCCCGAAAGAGAAGAAATCGATCCTGAATTCAAAGAACAGTTGATAATTGAGTTTTATTCTAAGTAGCACCGGAGGGCTAATATAATGGATTTAAAAATAAAATGCGTTAATTCTACAACAAATTCAGATGGTTCAATTTATGGCAAATTTGTCATGGAACCGTTAGAAAGAGGATTTGGTACTACAATCGGTAACGCTTTGAGAAGAGTTCTTCTTTCAAGCCTATCCGGTTCAGCAGTTACTGCCGTAAGAATAGAAGGTGTAACTCACGAATATACTTCTATCCCCGGTATTGAAGAAGACGTTATAGACATCATGCTTAACTTAAAAGGTTTGGTTATCAAATCAAAATTTGAAGAACCTCAAACATTAAGATTAAGCGTAGATAAAAAAGGACCGGTTCTTGCCGGTGACATACAGCTTCCGGCTGGTGTTAACGTAATCAATCCTGATTGGCAAATTTGTACAATTTCTGAAGGCGGCAGCCTCAGAGCTGACTTGATTGTTGAATCAGGCAAAGGTTATGTTATGGCTGATACAAAAATGGCTGCGAACGAAGCAATGTCAATTGATATGCTTCCTATAGACGCATCATTTATGCCTATCAAGAAAGTTAGTTACTCTGTAGAAAATACTCGTGTAGGACAAAGTATTGACTACGATAAATTAACTCTTGAAATCTGGAGCAACGGAAGTATCGATGTAACTCAAGCGTTGATTGACGCTTCTAATATCTTAATTGAACACTTCGTAGCTGTTAGCGGATTTTCAGGTGTTGCATCCCCTGCTATTGCAACAAGCGCAGCTGTTCAAGAAGTTCAAGAAGAAAGCAATACTGCTGATGAAGTATCTATCACGATTGAAGACCTCGAACTTTCAGTCAGAGCTTATAACTGCTTAAAGAGAGCAAGCATAAACTCTATGGCTGAATTATTGAAAAAGTCAGAACATGATTTATTGAACATTAAAAACTTCGGTAAAAAATCTTCTGATGAAGTAGTTGAAAAATTACGCAACTTCGGTTTAGACTTGCAACCGAGTCCCGAAGGCGTTGACTTAATCGAATAATTAAAAGGAATATAAAAATGAGACACCAATGCAAAAAACATCATTTAGGATTGGCTGCAGACCAAAGACGTGCAATGTTAAGGTCTTTAGCATCATCTTTGTTTATGCATAATGAAATCGAAACGACTATGGCAAGAGCAAAAGCTCTTAAACCGTATGCCGAAAGATTGATTACGTTGGCTAAAAAAGGTGACTTGAGCGCAAGAAGACAAGCTGCTCGTTTTATCTTCGACCAAAACACTCAAAGATTGCTCAATGCAGAATCTGGCGAAGTAATCACAGCCGATACCGACATCAATGATAAAGTTAAAACAGTTGAAGAAACTGTTTTGAGAAAACTTTTTGGCGAAATCGCCAAAACTTATTCTGATAGAAACGGCGGTTATATCAGAATTTACAGAATGCCTCCCAGAAGAGGTGACGCCGCTGAAATGGCATTGATTCAATTAGTATAATGAGATATGCCATTGAATTTGAATATATCGGGGATGGCTTTAAGGGAAGCCAATTCCAACCGGACGAAAGAACGGTTCAAGGCGAACTGAACAAAGCTTTCTCGGTTTATTTCAAAGAACCTGTAAAGATTATCCCCTCGGGGCGAACCGATGCAGGTGTCCACGCAAGAGGACAAGTTTCGCACTTTGATATCAGCAATAATATAATCGATATAAGGAAAGCCATACACTCATTAAATTCTTTGCTTCCCGATGATATCAGCATCAAGGATATGATAGAGGTAAACAGAAGTTTTCATTCTTTAAAATCCGCAAAATACAGATATTATCAATATAAAATAGCAAACAGGCTTCAAAGAAGTGCATTTGACAGACACTTATTGCACATTAGAGAAGAACTTGATTTGGATTTAATGAACGAGGCATTGTCTTTATTAGTCGGCGAACATGATTTTTCAAGTTTTAAGGCGGCAAAGACAAATAATCCCGCAAAAGTTTGTAATTTGTATTATGCAAAAGCAAAGCGTGACGGAGATTATATTTATATTGATTTAATTGCAAATCGTTTCCTTTATAACATGGTAAGAATTATTGTCGGAACGGTTTTAGACGTAGGAAGGAAAAAATTTACCCCGCAGTTTATTACAGAACTTCTGAAATCAAAAGACCGAACAAAGGCAAGTTCTACGGTTAGTCCCGACGGACTGATATTCATGTTTGTAGGATATGATGATATAAGTTCCCACAACTTAGAGGATTTAATCAAAAATCCGCCGAAGTTAAAGGAACAACTTTTGAAAATGAACTATTTAGCCATAAAGGAGGCATAATGAACACATATTCAGCAAAGCCTTGTGAAGTGGAAAGAAAATGGTACTTGATAGATGCAGAAGGTAAGACTTTAGGTCGCCTTGCTTCTAAGATAGCCAATATACTTCGTGGTAAAAACAAACCCGAATTCACTCCCAACATAGACACAGGTGATTTTGTAATTGTAATTAACGCTGACAAAATCGTAGTTAGCGGCAATAAAGAAACAGATAAAATGTATTATTCCCACTCAGGTTATCCCGGTGGATTCAAGCAAGCAAGCTTCCAAGAATTGATGGAAAAATTCCCGACAAGAGCTTTGGAAAAAGCTGTTAAGGGTATGCTTCCTCACAATACATTGGGTGCTGAGCAATTTAACAAAATGAAAATTTATGAAGGTGCTGAGCATCCGCATGCTGCTCAAAAACCTATAGAATTGAAGGAGATATAATATGGCAGACAAAGAATTTAAAGCAGTAGGTCGCAGAAAAACTGCCATTGCAATCGTAAGATTAACAAAAGGCAAAGGCAGAGTATTCATCAACAACAAAACTCTTAAATCTTATTTAGGTGAAAGAGCAAGTTTTGAAATGATGATTTACCAACCTTTGGCATTAACTAACAACGAAAATGCATTTGATGTAAAAGTCAGAGCTCTTGGCGGCGGCGTTAGCGCACAAGCATCTGCAATCCGTCATGGTATTGCAAAAGCCCTTCTTGAAGTAAATCCTGAAAACAAAGCCGTTTTGAAAGCTGAAGGACTTCTTACAAGAGATGCAAGAATTAAAGAACGTAAGAAATACGGACGTAAGAGAGCAAGAAAAAGATTCCAATTCTCAAAACGTTAATATTTCAACCAACTATAAAAAACCGCCTTTTTCAAGGCGGTTTTTTTATTCATCAGAATTACAAATATCTTCCTGCTTGCTCTTATTCTTATTTAAGAACTCAATAACATCAAAAATTCCACCTACTACTAGCGCCACAACCATTAGAGGGAGAGTAATAAACATGAAAAAGTACATAGCAATATAACCGACACCAACTGCATTTGAAGTACCCAGTCCCGATACCTCATAGAAATATAATCCAAAGAAAATATTTAATATTATAAAAGGATATGCTAAAAATCTTATTTTTAGACCTTTAAAAACCCAAATACAAAAAATTATATATATCAAATACGTTAGTCCAACCGAAAACTTTGTATAGTTATATCCACTAAAGCAAAAGCCCAAAAACAATAAAATTGAATAAAGAAAAAATAAACCTGTCTTCATTTTACCTTCTTTTTTTCTTTTTTGCTTTTGCTCCGTGTTTAGCCTGTTTCATCATTCCACGCATCATGTTGCGTGCGGCGATAGGATTTTTCTTCATCGTAGAAGACATCTTGCTCATACCTTGCATCATCTGGCGCATCATTTGAAATTGTTTCAAAAATGCACTGACTTCTTCAAGCGGAATCCCTGAGCCATTTGATATTCTCGTTTTTCTGCTTATATTTATTTTATCAGGATTTTGACGTTCTTCTTTAGTCATACTGTTTATACAAGATTCAATACGTTTTATCTGCTTTTCACCCTGATTTGCAATCAAATCTTTTGTATCTTTGTCGAGTCCAGGAATAGGAAGCATATTCAAAATAGAACCAAACGAACCTAACATTTTTAATTGTTTTTGAAGTTTCATAAAATCATCAAGCGTAAACTCATTTTTACGCATTTTTCGCTCTAACTCTTTCGCCTGTTCCTCATCAAAATTTTCTTGCGCTTTCTCAACGAGAGAAACAATATCACCCATTCCCAGAATTCTTTGCGTCATTCTGTCAGGATAGAAAACATCAAGCGCATCTATTTTTTCGCCCATGCCGGTAAATTTTATCGGCTTTCCTGTCGAATATACCACGCTTAATGCAGCACCGCCACGTGAATCGCCATCTAGCTTAGTCAATATCATGCCGGTTATTTCTAGTTGTTCGTCAAAGTTTTGCGCAACATTAACCGCCTCTTGTCCTATCATAGAGTCAATAACAAGAAGTTTTTCGGATGGGCGGAAAGTCCTGTCTATCAATAAAAGCTCTGCCATCATCGGAGTATCGATTTGCAAACGTCCTGCCGTATCAATAATCATAACGTCATAGCCTTTTTCAAGAGCATAGTTTCTTGCATTTTCGACTATTCCGACAACATCATTCGAACCGTCTATTGTAAATACTTCAACCCCTATTTGTTCCCCCAAAGTTTTTAATTGAGTAATTGCAGCAGGTCTGTATACGTCGCAAGCAACCAATAAAGGTTTTTTGCCGTCTTTAACAAGTTTTACCGCCAATTTTGCGGCACTTGTCGTTTTCCCTGAACCTTGAAGCCCGAGCATCATAACCATTGCAGGGTTGCCTTCAAGATTTATCGGCTTGTTTTCACCGCCCAAAAGCTCTATCATTTCATCATTTACAATTTTGATAAGCTGCTGAGTCGGCGAAACGCTTTTTAGAACCTCTTGCCCTTCAGCTTTTTCACGAATATTTGATATAAAAGCCTTAACAACTTTTAAGCTGACATCCGCTTCAAGAAAAGCACGGCGAATTTCACGAAAAGCCTCTTGCATATTTTCATCGGTCAATTTGCTTTGACCGCTTGTGGTTCTGATTATATTTTGTAATCTGTCAGATAATGATTCAAACATTTTTGTCCCTTTTTAAAATAACTCTTCAATAAACTCCTGCGGACTGAATTCTCTTATATCTTCCATTTTTTCACCCACTCCGACAAGTTTTACGGGGAGTTTCATCTCTTTTGCAATAGCAACAACTATAGCACCCTTAGATGTGCCGTCGAGCTTGGTCAAGGCAACTGACGTTAAATCAACGGCTTCGGAAAAGACCTTTGCCTGCTGCAAAGCGTTTTGTCCTGTGGTAGCATCTATTACAAGCATACTCTCGGACAAAAGTCCATCTGCCTCTTTATCAATAACTCTTTTAATTTTGCGTAGCTCCTCCATGAGGTTAAATTTGTTTTGAAGTCTGCCTGCTGTATCAATCAAAAGAATATCGTAATTTTCGTTTTTAGCTTTTTTTATTGCATCAAACACGACTGAAGCGGGATCAGCACCATCGTTACGAACAATGTCAGCACCGGCACGCTTCGACCAAATATCAAGCTGTTCTTCCGCCGCCGCTCTAAATGTATCACCTGCCGCAATAAGAACTCTTTTGCCGATATTTTTAAAATTGTAGGCAAGTTTCCCAATCAGTGTGGTTTTTCCGGCACCGTTAACGCCCGTTATTAAAATGATGTTCAAACCGTCTTTGAGATTAAGTCTTGAGCCTGTCGTTTGATTTAAAATATCCATAAACTGCTCTTTCAGAAAATCTCTGATATTGTCCTCTGTTATGGAACTCTTTTTATCACGCAAATTATCAATGATAAATGCCGAAGTGGAAACGCCCAAATCAGCTTTTATAAGAGTTTCTTCCATTTCATCAAGCGTATCGTCATCAATTTTTTTAGCCTGATTAAATATGTTCAAAAAATTTCCGACAAGGCTTTGTCCTGTTTTTTCAATAGTTTCTTGCAGATTTTCATCGGATGTTTCATTAGACGAAATCTCAGGAGAAGAATTTTCCTGAGGTTTTTCATCCTTATTTATAATTTTTTTAAAGAAATCAAACATAATTTATTTTTTTATTTTTGTTGAGATAACCTTGCCTAAAATACCGTTGATAAAAGAAGAACTGTCCTCAGTAGAATATTTTTTAGCTATTTCTATAGCTTCATCAATAATAACCTTTTGAGGAACATTTTCTGTATTGTATAATAATTCGCAAATTGCCATTCTCAGAATGTTTCTGTCTATGCTGACCATTCTTGATATATCCCAGCCGATGGAAAATTCTTCAATTGCAGCATCAATTTCTGCTTTATTGGCAATTATATTTTCAACAACCGTCCTGGCATATGTTTTTACGTCAGGAGCTTCTTCAAGAACCGCAATTTCAGCCGCTTCTATCGCCTTAAAACACTTTTCCGCAACATCAAGCATACTGTCAACTTTTGAAATAAATTCATCAGTCTTGGGAAGCTCTACACCGACATTTTTGGAACGAATAGGGCGATTTTTATTTTCATCACTGTCTATTTCGTAGTTTTGAAGATAGTCTTTTACATCCAATAATAATGCCGTCGTCGTTTCTAGGTCATCTTTTGCATCACTGACAAGCGTTCTTACTGAATTTAAAAGAATTTCATCAATATCAATTTTCTTTTCGTTTAATTTTATTTGAGAAAGAACCATTATAATCAGTTCTCTTGATACTCTTCTTGCGTTCATCATTATACCTTTCTTAGTGTGTATGAACTTGTTTAAGCTGAAGTCGAAGTTCTCTCAACTGTTTTTCATCGGCAAATGCTGGAGCATCCGTCATAAGGTCTTTTGCTTGAGAGTTTTTCGGAAATGCAATAACGTCACGAATAGATTCTGTTCTTGCCATCATTGCAATAAGTCTGTCTAAACCAAGCGCAATACCTGCATGCGGAGGTGTTCCGTATTTGAATGCATCAATCATAAATCCGAATTTAGCTTGAATTTCTTCTTCGCTTAAACCAAGAGCTTCAAAAACTTCTTTTTGGATTTTGCTTGAGTGAATTCTGACAGAACCGCCACCGAGTTCGACACCGTTATAAACAATGTCATAGGCTATAGAACGACATGCACCTTTATCTGTTTTCATTTTGTCAATATCTTCAAGGTTCGGCATTGTGAATGGGTGGTGAACACTGCTCCAACGGTCGTCTTCTTTTGAATATTCAAACATCGGGAAATCCGTTACCCACAAGAAGTTATTTTTATTCGGGTCAATAAGATTTAATTTTTCACCAAAATGAAGTCTGAGTCTGCCAAATACATCATAAGCAACTTTAGCCTCGTCAGCGATAAAGAATACAATATCACCTTTTTGCGCATCGGCTCTGTTTTGAATTTCAGCAATTTCAGCTTCGGATAAATATTTTAGAATAGGAGATTTAATTGTACCGTCTTCGCAATATGTTATCCAAGCCAAACCTTTTGCACCGAATGAAATTGCAAGATTTCTTATATCGTCCATATCTTTACGGCTATAATTTGCTATGCCGGGAATTTTAAGGGCTTTTGCAATTCCGCCCTTTGCAATAACATCAGCAAACGCAGCGAAACTGCTCTTTGCCATAATATCGCTAACATCAAACAGCTCTAAACCAAATCTTGTATCAGGTCTGTCTGAACCAAATCTATCCATTGCTTCTTTATATGTAATGCGGATAAACGGAGGATTAACTTCAATTCCGCCTGCTGCAAATGCCTTTTTAATAAGTTTTTCCATCAAATTGATAACATCTTCTTGTTCAACAAAAGAAAGTTCAAGGTCAACCTGCGTAAATTCAGGTTGTCTGTCGGAACGAAGGTCTTCATCACGGAAACATTTAGCAATTTGATAATATCTCTCGATACCGCCAACCATTAAAAGTTGTTTAAAAATTTGCGGTGATTGAGGAAGCGCATAAAATTTATTGGGGTGAACACGGCTGGGAACGAGGTAATCTCTCGCACCTTCCGGAGTCGTTTTTATCAAAATCGGAGTTTCAACTTCAAGGAAGTTTTCACCGTTTAAAAATTCTCTTATTGCGCTTACAACTTTATGGCGCAAAACCAAATTATCCAAAACAGGTCTGCGTCTGAGGTCTAAATAACGATATTTAAGTCTTACATCTTCACTAACATTGTCTCCGTCATCCAATTGGAACGGAAGGACTTGTGATTCTGAAAGAATTTCAATGCTTTCGGGATACATTTCAACAGAACCCGTAGCGAGATTAGGGTTATATGTATCATCAGGTCTTCTGGATACTTTTCCCGAAACGGTTACAACATATTCGTCTTTGAGCTTATTAAATACTTTATGCACATCGGGGTTAATTTGCGGATCGGCTACAACCTGAAAAACTCCCATTCTGTCACGAAGTTCGACAAAAATAATACCGCCAAGGTCGCGAACATTAGCAACCCAACCCGATAATTTTACAACTTCACCAATGTTTTCTTCTCTGATATCACCGCAATAGCATGATTTATAACTTGTTAAACTCATATTTCTCTACCTATATTCCTATTCGACTACTATAATTTTTACCATAAGCAAAGAATCATTACAATATTTGTGAAGAATATAGAATTTGCAGAGTTTTTTACAAGTTATTATTTTTTAACCTTTTTACCTTTTACACCGTCTTTGTAATTATAGCCGTCATAAACACCAGTAAAGAGAACACCTTTTTTGTATAACTTATTGTTGTATGTACCGTTTGCAAGTGAACCTTTTACATAATATTTTCCGTTATAAGTTCCGGTCGCAACTTTACCTTTTTTGTAATATTTATTTTTGTATATGCCTGTAAATACTTTACCGTTTTGATAAAGTTTACTGTTATATGTGCCGTTTGCGGGTGAACCTTTTACGTAATATACGCTGTTATATGTACCTGTCGCAACTTTGCCGTTCTTATAATATTTGTTGTTGAATACGCCTGTTGCTTTTACACCGTTGTTATAGTAAACACCGCTTGCCGTACCGGTAAACAAAACACCTTTTTTGTAATATTTGCCGCTAATGGTACCGTTTGCAAGAACGCCTTTGTTGTAGTATTTTCCGTCAGCCGTTCCTGTCAATAGTTTTCCGTTTTGGTAGTATTTACCGTCAACGATACCTTGAGCTTTTTCACCTTTATTATAATATATGCTGTTTGCTGTACCGGTAAACAGAACACCATTTTTGTAATATTTTTTGTCGGATGCAATTCCGGTAAAACTTGTGTTCTTAACACCGTTTGAGTAGTAAGCTCCGTCATAAGGACCTGACGCAAGTCTGCCTGCCTTATACAATTTGTTATTTATTAAACCCTCAGCTTTATCACCATTTACGTAATATATGCTATTGTATGTACCTGTGGCAGGTTTTCCGTCTTTATAATATTTGTTCCCGTAAACACCGCTTGCTTTTGAGCCGTTTGCATAATATATACCGTCAACTTCACCATTTGCAAGTACGCCTTGGTTATAAAATTTATTTGCAAGCAAACCTGTATACAGTGTACCGTCTTTGTAGTATTTGCCATTTAATACACCTGTGTAAACCGCACCGTTTTTGTAATATTTATTATCTGCGGTACCGGTAAATGTCCTGTCTTTTACACCATTTGTGTAATAAAAATCTCCACATGCCCCTGTTCCGAAAACGCCGTCTTTGTAATAGTAATTGTTGTATATTCCGTTAGCTTTATCGCCACTGACGTAATAAACACCATCGTATGTTCCGGTATAAATATCGCCGTTTTTATAGAATTTTTTATCCTTTGCAACTCCGGTAAAAGTCGTGTCTTTTACACCGTCTTTGTAGTAAATACCGTCATACCCGCCATTTGCAACACTTCCGTTTACATAGCGTACGCCTAAAAGGTCTCCGTTAAAGAGTTCATCCGCAGAATAATATTTTCCGTTCTTTTTAACTAGCATAATTTCGGCATCACTTGAAGAAGTTGTTTTTACCGTCCCATTGTTAACTATAATATCATCACCGGCATTACCTCTGAACAACCACGATACATCACCGTTATTGATAAGCGTATCATCGCCGTCATCACCATCTACCCAGTGTAATGTTCCGTTATTTATAATTGTATCATTGCCTGCACCCGACCATATAGTTTGACCTTCGGCATTATTTATGGTGATATCATCGCCTTTGCCACCATCCATATGACCTGTTACTTTTGCATTATTGGTAAGTTCATCATTACCGTCATCACCATACATATTGGCTGCATTACCGTTATTTTCAATATAGTCATTACCTGATGCACCGTTCATGCCCGATGTTACCGTACCTTCTGCAGTATTTATAATTCTGTCATTGCCGTTACCACCATTCAAATTGCTTGCCGTACCTTTGTTAGTAATTGTATCGTCACCGTCATTAGCGGTTATGGTTGATGCCGTAGCGTTAACATTATTAGTGATGTTGTCATTATCCGCACCACCGCTGATACTGCTTGCAGTACCGTTATTTATTATTGTATCTTCACCATCATCTCCGTTCATACCGTTGTTTATCGTGCCGTTATTTATAAGCGTATCGTTACCTTTACGTCCATAGACATAGCCCATACTAATATTTTCATTAACGGTAATGGTATCATCTCCGCTGCCGCCGCTGACAGTAAAACCGGTATAGTTATTTTCTGCAATCGTGATATTCAACCCTTCGGTTGCAACAAAAGATACCGAATTCCCTTTATTATTATAAATTTTTATCGCACCGTCAGGTTCAACAGTAATTCTAACACTTCCTTTTGTTTGGAGGTCCGTTGTGATTCTGACCTCTTGAGTGCCGATTGTTACCGTTTTGGTTTTGGATGAATTATCAAACAGGTATTCATCCCACTGATATATGCCATTTTCATAATATTTATCATTATAAACACCTGTTCCAACCGAACCGTTTTCATAATATTTGCCATCTGATGCAACGCCTGTACCTGCTACACCGTTTACATAAAAGATGCCGTTTCTTAATCCGTTAAATGCAGCCCCGCCGCTATACAAAATTCCATCAACCGTTGTATCTGCAGCGCTGCCATTTATCATCAATTTTCCGTCTTGATATGTTTTTCCGTCCTTATCTCCGGTCAATTTTTCGCCCATATTGTACATCAAGCCGTCAGTATATGTTCCATTAAACACCAAGCCATCCGCATACAATTTGTTGTTATCAGAAAGAATGCCATTATATTTTTCTTTTCTGGAGCTATCCATGTATAAAACTCCGTCAGAATAGAAATATGCCTCATTATCTTTTGTATAACCGGATGAAAGCTTACCTGCTTTATAGTATTTTCCGTCAATAGAAGAACTGCCTGTGAGTTTTTGTCCGTTTTCGTACATATACTCCTCAAACATTCCGGAATGACCGCTAATTTTTGTTTGGTCATTTGAATATAAAGTAGAATATGAACCGTTGTTTTCAACAGTATCCTGTCCTTCATTAGCATAAAACCATGAACTAATATTTCCATTATTTACAATCGTATCATTTCCGCCGTTACCGTATAAATAATTAACGGAACTGTTATTTTCAATATAATCATCACCGGCATGACCGTATATCCATTTTGTCTCACCGTTATTTATAATCGTATCATTGTCATCTCCGCCATATAAGCCGTATGCAGCGGTAGCGTCATTTATGATAATGTCATCGCCCGCATTACCCTGCATTTCATCTTTTACATAATTGCCGTTCCAGAGAATATCATCGCCATAGCCGCCTGACATATCATCATTTACATTACCTGTATTGAGGACAATATCTTCGTCACTGCCTCCGCCGAGATTATATTTTACAGTTCCGTTATTTACGACAATATCATCACCGTCAGAAGCATCGACATTATAGAGTGTTACGCCCTCTTGTACGGTAATAACATCATTACCTTTGCCGCCGGTAAGCCTAAAAGCTTCGTTGTTACATTCGGCAACATTGATTTTTAAGTCAATATCCGTGTTGAATGATAATGATGAATAGCCCTCAGTAGTAGAATGAACATTGATTTTGCCGTCACTGTCAACAATGAGAGTTATTCCGCCGGTAGAAATACTCGCAGAAACCTTTATTGTTTCTCCGTTCACAACAATTTCGTTTGTACCTGATTTGAGTTCATATGTCGTTGATAAATAATTCTCTTTTGCTTTATTAGAAACCAATATTGAATTTGCAAGGGCTTCATAATTAAGTGCATCGTAAGAACCTGCATCATTTTCCGAACAGGTAGGTGTATTACCACCTTGATTATTTTCTTGTTCTTCCTCCTCTTTAATCGCCTTTTTTGCCTTATCTATATCAACATTGTTTACTTGCATGTATTTTAAAAGCTTTAGATTGGAATAGATAGTCATGCCCTATCTCCTTACAATTCACACACAAACTCATCTTGTATATCGGATATTTCGGCAAAATCTTTAACACTTAAACAGAAATACAAAAGGGGCATCACTTAAAATGCCCCAATAACAATGCTTTTATATATGTAACAATATTTTTACAATCAGAAAAATTTTATTAGCAAAAATCCTGTTGAAATTAACAGAGAAGTTGTAGTTATAATCACACCATATTTCATAAATCCGAGGAATGTAATCTTGTGTCCCTCTGCGGATGCTTTTTCGGAAACAATAACATTTGCGGCAGCCCCAACAATCGTAAAGTTTCCGCCAAGGCAAGCACCCAACGACAAGCTCCACCACAACGGCTGAAGATTCATAACTTCGCCCAAATTCGATATCAATGGTGCCATAGTTGCAGTATATGGAATGTTATCAACAATACCCGAAACAATACCTGAACCCCATAATATGAGCATTGAAGCTATCTTGGTATTTCCGCCAGTAGCTTCAATAAGCTTATTAGCCAAGAAATGAATACCGCCGTTTACTTCAATTCCGCCGATTATGATAAATAATCCGGCAAAAAATATTATCGTACTCCACTCAACATTCATCAATATTTTATGCGGTTTTTCAAATAAAAGCATAAAACCTGCACCTGCCATTGCAGGTACATACGCAGCCAAACCTGTTTTATCATGCATAATAAAACCAAATATAACCAACGCTAAAACGATAATGGAACGAATCATAAGGTTTCTGTTTTTTATTGTCTTAGTGTTATCAATATCCAAAACTTTTTTAATATTTGCATCTTTTACTTTAATATCTTTTCTAAACCACAACCCCAAAATAATAAGTGCAACCGACATTATCACGACAACAACCGGAGTTAAATTTGTCAAAAAGTCCATAAAAGAAAGGTCTGCCTTACTTGCAATAATAATATTCGGAGGATCACCAATCAATGTAGCGGTACCACCAATATTTGAGGCAATAATTTCACTAATCAAAAAAGGAATGGGTGAAATTTCAAAAAGCTCAGATATAACGAATGTCAAAGGCATAACGAGAATAACGGTCGTAACATTATCCAAAAACGCAGACACAAATCCGGTAAACAGTGCCAAAACGCATAAAACACGGATGGGTTTACCCTTGGTAAGTTTTACCAATTCTATTGCAAGCCAGTCATACATTCCGCTTTTTGCCGAAATACTGACTATAACCATCATGCTAACAAGCAGGAAAAGCACGTTAAAATCAACATGCGAAAAAGCATCCGTTGAATTTATCAGTCCCAAAAGGAGAGTCAAAGAAGCTCCGATTATAGCAATAACCATTTTGGGTATTTTTTCCAATGCAATGAAAATGTACGCAACACCAAGAATAGCAAACGCAATCCACATTGCATGCTGATGGATAAAGTTGCTGAAAAAATCCATTTTTCTCTCTCCTAAATATCTGCCATATTGCCTATATTTTACACGGCTGAAAAAATATAGTAAAGCAAATAAAAAACAGGGCGCAAAACCCGCACCCTGTTTTTATCTGCTTTTTAAACTAGTGTAAATTCAAGAACGGAACCGTGTTTCCAAGTGTATAAGTCGGAAGTTTTCCATCCCATTTTTGAACTGCTTCATATTCTACAAGAGCTTTGTTTTGTGTAAGAGCATTGGCTCTTATTGCCATAGACTTAGCCTCAGCTTCGGCAGAAATCAATTTTTGTCTTGCTTCTTCCTGAACCTGAACCGTTTTATTCTTCGCTTTCAGAGCTTCTTGCTCAGCAGTAACTTTACTTTCAATAGCTTTTTCAAATACATCCGAATATTTAATTTCGACCATTTGAAAATCGGTAACATTTATATATTTGGGTTCCAATTGAGTTTGAAGCTTGGAAAGAATTTCGCTCGCTGCTTTTTCTCTATTTGCAACCAAATCTTGCGCATTCCACTTACCTATAACATCTTTTATGGTACCTTCCAAAACCGGCATCAAAATAACGTTTATGTAATCGTTACCAACTTCTCTGTACATTTTATATGCGTTTGATGGTTGAAGATTATAGTTAGTAACGTATGAAATTCTTGCCTGTTGAATATCTTTTGTATAAACGGATGTCGTATATGTATTTTTTTGAGTTTTTACATCCATGTTAACAATTTTTGAAATGAACGGCGTAACAATATGTATCCCCTCTGTAAAACTTTGTGGAGAAACTTGTCCCAATGTAACTTTTACGCCTCTTTCTCCTACTCCGACAATTGCAATCGGGTTAATTACCACTACCAGAATTGCCAATATTGCAAGCACCAATATCAACATTCCGTTTTTAAAACCGTTTTCCATAAAAATCTCCTTTATTATGTTATTTAGTACATCTTTAATACTTTTATAAATTTCCTTAACCGAAGCATATTTTGATTGATTGTCATATTGTTCCCGTTCATTTTGCCGTCTCTTTTTTCGGTTTTTCTTGCTATTCATTTTTAGCTTAAACCCAATAAAGCTAGGGCAACATAAAACGCAACAATCAAAAGCACAAACACGCCAAGCACTTTTAGAATTTGTTTACCGTATTTTTGGTATATATTCACACCATAAATGTATGACAAAATTATCATTATCAAGTTTATAATCAGCGCAAATACAATCAAAAATCTAAGAACTATTCTCGCCATACAAAAATCCTTATATTATTAAACTTCGTATCTTTATTGTATAAGATAGCCTTTTTTTATTGAAGAATTTTGAAGAAAAATCAGTTATTCATATTAGATAGCCTATGATATAATCGTTTTTGCGGGGGTAATATTATGATAAAAACCATAGAAAGACTGCAAACAAAAAACGGCAACAAAATACAACTGTTAGGAAAATTATCCGATAAAAGCAGCAAGAATATTCTGTTTCTCGGGGTTACTCACGGAGAAGAGCCACAAGGGAAATTTTTAATTGAAAATTTTATTAAAAAAATTGAAACCGAAAAACTGAATTTTAAAAACAATCTTTATTTTATCCCCTGCTTAAATCCCGACGGTATGCAAAAAGGACAACGAGGAAACTCAAACAATGTTGACTTGAACAGAAATTTTCCGACTCAAAACTACGAAGTAACGACCTTTGATGACGGAACAACTTCCGGAGATTATGCAAATTCGGAAATGGAAACTCAATTCCTTTCAAAAATAATAGACTCTATAAAATTTGACATAATATTGAGCTTTCATGCACCTTTTGCCATTGTGAACTATGATGGCGGCGGAGAAAAAATTGCACAAAAAATATCTGAAATCACCGGTTATCCGGTTCAAGCAGATATCGGATACCCGACACCGGGCTCATTTGGAACATTTTGCGGAATAGAAAGAAACATTCCCATCATAACACTTGAAGTTTCCGATAAATTATCAAACGAAAAACTTTGGATACAAAATGAAAAAGTCTTTGTTTATCTGGCAAATTTATAATGACTTGAGCCAAATATATGGCAGGTTTTTTTATTTTCTGATATGATGAGGCAAGAAAAGAGGGATATAGTCATGAAAATGTCTAATTTATTTGTACAAACATTGAGAGATTATCCGGCGGATGCAGAAGTTGTCAGCCATAAAATGCTTGTCAGAGCAGGATATATAAGAAAACTTACCAACGGTGTATATACTTTTTTACCGTTGATGTGGAGAGTTATCAAAAAAATTGAAAATATAGTAAGAGAAGAAATGGACGCATCAGGTGCACAAGAAATATTGATGCCGATTGTGCAGCCAAAAGAACTTTGGGAAGAATCAGGCAGGTGGGAAGTTTACGGCAAAGAATTGATGCGTTTTACCGACAGGCATGACAGAATGCTTGCCCTCGCCCCTACTGCGGAAGAAGTTGTTACGTGGGTAGCACGTGAAGGCATAAAATCATACAGACAATTACCTGTAAATTTATACCAAATTCAAAACAAATATCGTGATGAAATTCGTCCGAGATTTGGTCTATTGAGAGGCAGAGAATTTATAATGAAAGATGCCTACAGCTTTGATGCAGACCAAGAAGGCTTGGAAAAATCTTATGAAGTAATGGCACAAGCTTATACAAGAATATTCAAACGCTGCGGACTTGATACAAGAATGGTAAGAAGCGACTCAGGTGCAATTGGCGGAAGTTTAAGCCACGAATTTATGGTGCTTGTAGAAACAGATAGCGGTGAAAACGATGTTCTGTATTGCGATTGTTGCGATTATGCTTCCAACACAAACCACGCACAAACTCAGCCCGTACCTGCAAATACTGACGGCGGTTTTTCAAAGTGCGAAGTTGTATCAACACCAAATATCAAATCAATTGAAGATTTATCAGCATTTTTAAAAGTTGAACCATCCGTAATCTGCAAAGCTCTTGTGTATATTGCAGACGGAAAACCCGTACAAATTATGATTAGAGGCGACCAAAGTCTTGAAGAAACAAAACTGAAAAATGCACTTGGAGCTAACGAAATAAGAATTGCAAGCTCTGTTGAAATTGCGGAATATCTCGGAGCCGAAGCAGGTTTTGTCGGACTTAAAAATGCGAAATGCAGAGTTATCGCAGATAACAGCGTAAAAGATTTGAAAAATTTTGTAATAGGCTTAAATGAAAAAGATGTTCACCAAGTTGGTGCAAATTGGGGTATAGATTATGAACTTCCCGAACTGTTTGATGTCAGACTTTCAAAAGCTGGTGAAGCTTGTCCTGTTTGCGGCAAACCGCTAAAAATGACACAGGGTATAGAAGTCGGTAACATTTTCCAACTCGGAACAAAGTATTCTTCTAAAATGAATGCGGTATTTCAAGATGTTGACGGAAATGAAAAGCCTTTCATAATGGGTTGTTACGGTATCGGGGTTTCAAGAACTGCAGCAGCAGCCATTGAAAAATTCCATGATGATTTCGGTATTAAATGGCCAAAAGAAATTGCGCCTTATGAAGCAATTCTCATCCCCGTAAACATCAATGACGAAGAACAAATGAAAATTGTAAATGAGTTATACGTTTCATTCCAAAAAGCCGGTATTGAAGTGCTTATGGATGACAGAGATGAAAGAGCGGGTGTAAAATTCAAAGATGCAGACCTTATCGGCATTCCTTTGAGAATTACTCTCGGCAAAACTCTTGCAGAAGGGTTGGTAGAATACAAGTTAAGAATGACTGACGAAACTGGAAAAATTTCGCCGGATAAGGTTCTAGATTTTGCACTTGATTATCTTCGTAAAGATAGGTTATAATCAAGCATATTTATGGGTGATAAATGGTTTTTTCAAAGTTTTTCAATAAAATAAAAAGTTACGGTGAAAAAATTAGCGAATTTGAAAATGTCGTTTCGGAAGAACGCTTGTCATATTCTCAAGTCCTTGAGCGCAACGCAGCTTTACAGCGTGAAATTGATGAGAGAATGGACGAACTCCAACAGGCAAACAAAAGCATTTTGACACTCCAAAATATATGGAGCACCATGAATTCTTCCGAACCATTGAATGAAGTATTAAAAACGATTTCGCACGGAATGACTGCAAACCTCGGCTACCTTAATGCGGTAATCTTCCAACTTTTCGGCGATGGAAAAGACGCATACCTGAAAATCAGAGAAAGTTCTTATGCGGAATCTTTAAAAGACCTGAAACACATCCTCAATAAAAATATGTCTGATTTTTCGGTTTCGGTAAAATGCAAAGACAACATCATTATCAAAACAATGTCCCAACAAGAAATCGTAAATTCAGAAAAATTTGAAGATATTTTTGTCGGAACAAATTTTTCGCTTGAAGCTCAACAGATTAGCAAAATTTCCGAAATGTTGAAAGACAAGGCTATCGTGTTTATCCCGATAATATTTCAAAAGAAAACTTTTGGAGTTTTGCAGGTTATTTCTCCGAGAAGCGAGCTTGGCGATACGGAATTGAATTTTTTAAATCTGTTTGCCAAACAAATTGAGCTTGCAGTTACAATTGCAGACCTGTTCCAAACAATAAAACAACAAGCAATAACTGACGGTTTGACCGGACTTTATAACAGACGACATTTTGACCAATGCCTTGCTAATGAAGCAAAACGTTCTTTGCGGTTAAAACAACCCTTTACGCTTATTACACTCGACCTTGACCACCTGAAAGTCATCAACGATAATTATGGTCACTCCGCAGGTGATGCCGCTATTATAGGTATTGCAAATGCTTTAAAGAAAAATGCTCGCCAAATTGATATTCCGTCACGTTTCGGCGGAGAAGAATTTGGCGTAATTCTTCCCGGTGTTGATATTGACGGCGGAAAAATTGCCGCAGAAAGGTTAAGAGCAACCATAGAAAATACTCCTATTGAGGGTATAGGTCAAATCACCGCAAGTATCGGTGTCGGCACTCTCCTTACGCACAGCGATAACGTGCAAGAACTCGTAGAATTAGTTGACCAAGCTATGTATCGGGCAAAACGAAACGGCAGAAACCAAATACAAGTAGCACAAGCTTGGGATGAAAATATTTGGAAGCGCCAAGCTCTCGACCTCTTGATTCACTTGCTTGAACAAAAACTTATTCATATTGATGAAAAACACGCTGATGAACTTATTGAAAAGCTTAAAAACACTAATACTACAGATAAAAACATTGACGATATCATATTCCTCGTAGTAGATGAATTTGTTAATATTTATGAGCCTTACCAAAAAGGTAACGTCAAAGAAAAAATGGATATGATAGTCAAAGTTGCAAAAGCAATTGAAATATCCCAAGAAGATATAGACAAATTCAAAATGGCTGCAATTGTGTATGATATAAGCAACATAATGCTCCCCGAAAATATATTATTGAAAGACGGACCGTTGACGGATGCAGAAAAAGCCGAAATACTAAATCACCCGATAATTGCGGCAAAAGAAATTCTTGCCCCAATAGGTACCGCTTCAAATATTATCGCTCTTTTGGAAAATTGGAACGAATATTATGACGGTTCCGGTATTCCAGGTATATTAAAGGGAGAGGAAATTCCTATAGGTACAGCTATTTTAGTTGCCATCAACGCATATTTTGCGCTAATCAGCCAACGTCCTTACAGAAAAGCTTTCTCTAAAGCAATTGCTTTGCAAATTTTAGGCGAAGGTGCCGGCAAAAAGTGGAACCCCCGCATTGTAGAGATTATAAGGAATATTGTATAAATTACCTCAAATAATCTCTGAGCGCTTTTGCTTCTTTTGAAAAGCGTAGCTTTCTAACTGCCTTTTCTTCAATTTGCCTTATTCTTTCCTTAGAAAAGCCCATTTTTTTACCCAGTTCTTCAAGTGTTGCAATTTTTTGATTTCCTATTCCGAAACGCTGCCTGATTATTTCTTGTTCTCTTTCCGTAAGAATTTTCAGCAATTCCGCAATATCATTTTTCATCAAAGATTTTTCAATTTTGATATCCGGAGTTTTTGTATCATCATCTGGGATATAGTCCTCCAAGTTTATTTCATCACCAATAGGCATATCAAGGCTTATCGGCTCTCGTTCCATAGCTTTTCTTATCAAAAAGAGCTTTTCCTCAGGCATTTTTAAAACCTTTGAAAGTTCTTCATCCGTAGGTTCTCTGCTTAATTCCGAAGAAAGTTTCGTACACGCATTTTTGTATCGCCTTATTTTTTCAGACATGTGAACAGGTATGCGAATTGTTTTGGAGTGATTTGCAATAGCACGAATAATTGTCTGTCTTATCCACCAAGTTGCATACGTAGAAAATCTGAAACCCTTTTTGTAATCAAACTTTTCTGCCGCCTTAATAAGTCCCAAGCTCCCTTCTTGCACCAAGTCCATAAAAAGCACACCCTGCCCAACATATTTTTTGGCAATACTTATAACCAAACGCAAATTTGCATGGACAAGTTTGTTTGTTGCGCTTTTTGACTGTATTGGACTGCCCTCTCTAATCGTCTTTGCGATTTCAAGTTCGTCAGCCGCACTCAACATTTTTTTGCGCCCTATATCCTTTAAATACATCTGCAAAATGTCATCCGTATTATCGGATTTTAAATAGTTGAATGTTCTTATTTCTTCTTCATTTTGAAAAACATAATTTTCATTATCCAAATCGGTATAAGCAATCTGTTGCATATTTCTCTCCTTTTCTGAACAAAAAGTCTAACCCTTATCTCTAAGAAAAATTTTTTCTCCTACCCTAACAGACGATAAAAATTTTTTAAAGTTCAAAATTGTATTTTTTTTATTACCACGATAAAATGTCCTATGAGTTATATCACACTAAAAAGGCAGATTAGATTATGTTTGAAAAGAAGATAAATAAAGACTATTTAAGGCTCGCAAAAATTGCGTACGGCGGAAAATTTTATTATGAACTGGGAAACTATAAACTAAAAGAAATCGATATATCAAATACAAAATTCAAAAAAATCCCAGATACCCTTTTGAGTAAAAATGGCGATACCGATTTTTACAGTTACAAAAATGAAGACAGCGGTTTTGTCGGAAATGTTTTTGAAAATAGAAATCAAAATGAAATCGTTATAGCATTCAGAGGAACGGAAAGATTTGGGCTTGGCGAAAATGTTTCCGATATTTTAGCTTTGATAAAAGATGTTTTAACCGACCTCAATCTTATGGTAGGTATAATTGATGAACAATTTTCCGATGCTTGGAATTTTTATAAAACTGTAAAAAAACAAAACCCGAAAAGCAAGATTATAATTGTGGGACAGTCATTGGGCGGCGCTCTAACGCAGCTAGTTTCAGCAAAAGAGTACACTGTAAACCGCAAAAAGGTAGAAGCATACTCTTTCAACGCCCCCGGCTGCAAACACCTGTTGGAAGACTTTGACTGCAATCCTAATTTGGATTATTCATTCATCACAAACTACTCTGTAATGAATGACTGGTGCGGAGTGTACGGGGAAAGAGTAGGCAGCTGCTATTTGATAACGCCCATTCCGATGGAAGAAGTTGACAACAATTCAACAGTACAGGTTTTGAATAATATTTTGCTTACTACGCACGAGGGAATTTTTGAATATACGGAAGATAAAATGGGCAAAGTCATAAGAAAGCCGAAAAGTTTTAACCAAACAGAGGGACTTTCCCTATGGTACTTTGATAAAAACAATCCTATGAAATATTTTAAATCTATGCCCGATTTTATAAATTCAATTACTCAAAAATTTAATCTTCCAGCCATTGATTTTTCAGGAAACTTTTTGCAGGAACAATTGCAAAAATTGTTTGGCGGAGAAACCATTGACATCCCGCAAACTTCTCCTGTCGGAGTAATTATTAAAAATGCCGCAACCCCACTTCTTTCAATGCAAACCGAACAAAAAGAAAAACTCTTGTCTGTGGCGAACGGCAACATAATTTCTGTTGTTTCCAAACAATTAGAATTTATATTCTCACAAATCAGCGCCGAAAGCATTAAAACCGCACTAAAAGTACTTATGACAAAAACCTCCGGCAAAAAAACGCATAAAGATTACATTGACGGCATAATTGAATACCTGTCAAATACATAATTTTTTTGTTGATATATAAGTAAGTTGTTGGTATAATTATAGTGTTAGCTAAGCCTAACACTTTAAGTATAAAACACATTACCATGAAAGAAAAAACATTAGATAAAATAAAAGTCGGACAAGACGCAATTATCGTCTCTGTCGATAATGAAGATAAAGCACTGAGAGCGCATATTTTAAATATGGGGCTAACCCCCGGAGTGGAAGTTACATTGATAAAAACCGCTCCGTTAGGCGATCCTATGGAATTTCGCCTCAGAGGGTATGAGTTAACCTTGCGAAAAGAAAATGCAGCCAAAATAACCGTAACCGACATTCACGACTCGCATAACCTACAACCTAAGAGAGAAAAATTTCAAGAAACAGAACACTCTCAAATCGGTGAAACACAAAAGTATAAACTAAATAACAAAAAAACTCCCTCAAAAACTCGTGTAAAATTTGCTCTTGCAGGAAATCAAAATTCGGGAAAGACTACTCTTTTCAACAAACTAACAGGTTCAAATCAACACGTAGGAAACTTCCCGGGAGTTACAGTGGACAGAATTGACGGCATGATTAAGGGAAACAAAGACCTCATCATAACGGATTTGCCCGGCATATATTCATTGTCACCATACAGTAAAGAAGAAATCATTACCCGTGACTTTATTCTGAACGAAAAACCCGACGGAATTATAAATATCGTTGATGCAACCAACATTGAAAGAAATCTCCTTTTAACGCTTCAATTACTGGAGCTTAATGTTCCGATGGTTATTGCGCTTAATATGATGGACGAAGTTAAAGAAAATTCAGGCAGTATAGATATTAACGGGCTTGAAAACATTCTCGGGGTGCCTGTTATTCCGATTTCGGCGGCAAAAAATGAAGGTATTGACGAACTTATAGAGCACGCAATAAATGTGGCAAGGTACGAAGAATGCCCGAACAGCCTTGATTTTTGCGAGTGCAAAGACGGAAAAGAAGGCGCTCTCCACCGTTGTATACACTCTATCATCCACGAAATTGAAGACCACGCTATTGCAACAAAAATTCCGATTCGTTTCGCAGCAACAAAATTAGTTGAAGATGACAAACTCATAAAAAAATCTTTAATGTTAGACAAAAACGAATTGAGTGCAATTGAAAAACAAATCAAACAAATGGAAACCGAAACAGGAACGGACAGAGTTTCTGCAATGGCTGATATGCGTTTTTCTTTCATAGAAAAGCTTTGCAGCCAATTTGTTTCCAAACCGAAAGAGTCTAAAGAATATGAATTTTCTAACAAACTTGATAAAATCTTGACCGGAAAATATACGGCATTATTAGCTTTTTTGTGCATTATGGCATTTATTTTGTATATGACTTTCGGACCTGTCGGAACTTTCTTATCCGATTTAATGGACAAAGGAATTGAAATCATTACGAATGCGGCAGACAACGGTTTAACCTCATACGGACTAAATCCTGTTTTCCATTCGCTGATTATTGACGGTATTTTTGCCGGTGTAGGAAGCGTTTTGAGCTTTTTACCAATCATAGTCGTACTGTTTTTCTTCCTTTCAATTTTGGAAGATACCGGCTATATGGCACGTGTAGCTTTTATAATGGATAAAGCCCTGCGTAAAATCGGACTTTCGGGCAGAAGTTTTGTTCCCATGATAATCGGCTTTGGGTGCAGCGTTCCGGCTATTATGGCATCGAGAACCTTGCCGTCGGAAAGGGACAGAAAAATGACAATATTTCTGACTCCTTTTATGAGCTGCAGCGCAAAACTCCCGATTTACGCATTTTTTACGGCAGCATTTTTTGCAAGGCACGAAATACTCGTTGTAATGGGGTTATACTTGATAGGCATTATCGTGGGCATTATTTTTGCTTACATAATGAAACTTTTTGCATTCAAGGGTAATCCTGTTCCTTTTGTTATGGAGTTACCGAATTACAGATTTCCGAGCGCCGTAAACGTATATCGACTCATATATATGAAGTCCAAAGACTTTATAACAAAAGCATTTACAATAATTTTCTGGGCAACAATAGTTATTTGGTTCTTGCAAACTTTTGATTTCCACTTGAATATTGTACAAAACACTTCAAACAGTATTTTGGCAGGTTTAGGAAGCCTTTTAACCCCTATCTTCAAACCGCTTGGTATAACGGACTGGAGAATATCAACCGCATTTATCAGCGGCTTTATGGCAAAAGAGAGCGTAGTGAGCACGCTTTGCGTTTTAATGGGCGGTGAAGCAGATATGCTTCCTATGTATTTTTCAAAATTAACGGCTTTTGTGTTCCTTGTATTTTCATTGTTATATACTCCGTGCGTAGCTGCAATAGCAACCGTAAAAAGGGAGCTTGGCAGAGCTTATGCTGTAGGAGTAGTGATTTTGCAATGTTCAATCGCATGGTTGGTCGCATTCATTGTATATCATGCCGGATTATATTTATTTTATTGATTATCAGCAGTTTAAAACCTAAAATCTCTTTTACCTTGCTCGATTTCACCGAGATTAGCGGTTAAAACTTTTTTCACCGACTCATTTTTAACTTTTTCAAGCTCTTTTTTGATAAATTCCTCGCCGATTTTCTTTGTTTCTGCGCTTGCATAATCGGTCAAAAACTCTTTCAACGTAATCAGCGCATTAGGTTGGCAGCAGTTTTGAATTTGCCCTGTTTTGCACAATGACATAAACCTGTCGCCGGTTCTCCCTTCTCTGTAACAAGCTGTACAGAAAGAAGGTATATGTCCCAATTCAAGAAGCCATCTGACTACTTCATCGAGAGTTCTTTGGTCTGAAACATCAAACTGTTCTGTATCAACAGGTCGTTCTTCCTGAGTATATCCGCCCACGGAAGTTCTCGATGCACCTGAAACTTGAGAAACGCCTAATTTTAATAATTTTTCTCTGACCGTTTGAGATTCTCTTGTAGAAACGATTATACCTGTATAAGGAACTGCAATACGTGTTATAGCAACTATTTTGGCAAAAGTTTCATCATCTATGCCATTATCAAATGCGCTCGGGTCAATATCATCCGCCTTTTTAATACGTGGAACCGAAATTGTATGCGGTCCTACACCATGAACCGCCTCTAAGTGCTCTGCGTGCATCAATAGTGCCGCAAATTCGTACTTATACCTTTCTAAACCGAATAAAACCCCTAACCCGACATCATCAATGCCACCGTCCATAGCTCTGTCCATAGCCTCTGTATGGTAGGCATAATTATGCTTCGGACCTGTAGGATGAAGTTTTTCATAAGATTCTTTGTGATAAGTTTCTTGAAACAAAATATACGTTCCTATGCCTGCATCCTTTAATTTGCGATAGTTTTCAACAGTTGTAGCCGCAATATTTACATTCACACGCCTGATAGCACCATTTTTATGTTTAATGGAGTAAATAGTATTTATGCAGTCCAAAATATATTCAATGGGGTTGTTAACAGGGTCTTCACCTGCTTCTATCGCAAGACGTTTATGCCCCATATCTTGAAGCGCAATTACTTCCGCCTTTACTTCTTCCTGAGAAAGTTTTTTTCTCGGAATATGCGTATTTTGTTTGTGATAAGGACAATAAATACAACCGTTTACGCAATAGTTTGAAAGATACAATGGGGCAAAAATCACTATTCTTTCACCGTAAAATGCCTCTTTTATTTCCTCTGCAAGCGCATATATTTTTTTTAAAATATTTTCATCTTCACAAGCAAGAAGTATGCTTGCTTCTTCGTGAGTTAACCCTTTACAATGCGTTTCTTTTCCGTATTTAATCGGACGTGCTTTTTCTAAAATTTCATTTATCAAGTCAATGTTATTTTTATTTTTTTCGGCAAACTCAAGAGTTCGCAATACTTCGTCATTATCTATAAATTCTTCGGCTTTTAATGAGTTTTTGTTATACATATTTCCCTGCTTTCGCTTTATACGTTTGAATATACTGTTTTGGCGCTAATACCGTTAATTTTTCCGATTTTTCCCGTAAGAGCATTTATCGTATCAACCGGAGCATCCAAGACCACACTGATTATTCTGACATTTTTTTGTCTGTAGGGTATTCCCATTCTGCCTATAATGAAATCCGAATATTCGGACAAAATATTTTGCACCTCTTTGATTTGAGTCGTATCTTCTACGATAATTCCGACTATAGCAACCCTTGTTTCCATATATGTTCTCCTTATGATAAATAATTTTTACAAAAAATATCGTACCTGAATAAGACACGACATAACTATTTATGTTGTCTTTCTCCAAAGAACTTTCTCGGGAGTCAGGCTATAATCAAATTATGCTATAAATACAAAAATATGCAAATGCTATTTTTGTTGTAACATCTAAATATACAAACATCTAAGAGGGAGTTTTTATGAAATTATCAAAAAATAAATTATTTTATATCTTTTTAGCAATATACGTATTACTATTTGCATTAGTCCAATTTTTAAGAAACCAACCCGGTATTGATTCTATGGAAGCAATAATGTGGGGAGAAATTGTCGAATTTGGAACAAACAAGCACCCGCCTCTTTCCGGATGGATTATGGGAGGTTTTTTCAATTTATTTGGACAAAATGACCACACTGCATACTTTTTAGGAACAATCAGCCTTGCTATAGGATTATTTTTTGTTTATAAACTTGCAAAATTCTTTATGTCGGAAGAAAAAGCTGCCTGTGCGGCAATGATTATGCCTGCCTGCTTTTATTATACATACACGGCATTTATTGATAATTTCAATTGCAATTTTGTCTGCATTGCAATAATTCCCATAATTGCGTACTTCTATTATAAAGCGATTAAAGAAAACAAAATCATAGATTGGGTACTGCTGGGAATTACATCTGGCTTGGGCTTTCTAAATAAGTATCAGATAATAGTCTTATTTGCAGCATTATTTGTTCACTTTATTATTTTTGAGCGAAAACAATTTAAGCAAAAAGGGCTGTACATATCCATTTTAACAGCAGGTATCGTGGTTCTGCCACACATTATATGGCTCATAAAGCATGATTTTTTCACATTCGCATATATGGCAATGATGTCGGGAGAACCTGTAAGTAATTCTGCCGGCGCAATGTTTTCATTTGACAGAATATATCGACCAATAAGATTTACTGTTGACCAGATTTTAGCCTTGAGTCCATGTTTGGGAATGTATCTGATACTGGCATATCAAGCCAAGAACATTCAATTTAAAAATACGGATGCAACCATATCGGATAAAGTTTTTGTATTTTGTGTTGCATGCGGAATTGTCCTCACACAAGCTATTATGGGAATTTTTTCAACCGCATATATCCACGGTATATGGGGTTCTATAATGGTTGGATTTGCCGGAATGGGATTGTTTTTCTTTTTCCCAATTAAATTCAATGAAAAAAGTTACTCTTTCTTTTTCAAAATGTCTTGCATAGTAATGTTTTTATGGGCATCGGCTATAGCAATTTTTGCGGTTGTACAGGTCAAACACAATATATCATATCCTCATCAAAGCAATCTCCCCGTATTCCACAAACTTTGGGCAGAAAAAACTAATAATGCTCCACTAAAATACGTCGGCGGACATCAAGACTACATATTCCAGTTTAGGCTATATGACAAAGAGCGTCCGACTATAATATTAGATACATACGGATATAAAAACCCATGGATAAACCATGATGATGTTATAGAATCGGGAGCAATGATTTTCTCAAGATATCCTGACAACCTCGAAGAATGGACAAGAAATCTCATATATAAACTTCCGGAAGATTATGTCATAACACCTGCAGAATACGAATATGAAATAAAAAATAAATTTGGTAAAACAAAAAAATATACAGTCTATTATACGATTATCCCACCAAAGAAGAATGATTTATAATTTCAATTCCCATTTTTTCTATTTTAGTTTTTAATTCCGCATTTTGTGTAATTAAAAACTCGGTATAGTGGCTATCTTGGGTATTTTCAAAATCACACGGATGAATAAGCGCTTCCGCAATAAAATCTTTCCCTAATGTTTTTAAGCCGTATTCAATACTCCTATCATCCATCATACCCGTATAACCCACACCTATTAAATATTCGTTTGTTTTAAGACCGCTATCTTTGAGAGTATTTTTGTTCAATGCCGTAAACGTATTTAAAAGTATAATTTTTAAAATATTAGGCGGGTATTTGGAATTCAAATGTTTTTTTATATTCGGAACAAGATACGGTTTTTCATGCTGCGTCCTTATGCAAGGAATATTGTACTCTTTTGCAAGTTTTACCGTAAGCTTGAAGATATTCGGAATAGCATGTGTATGAACATGAGAATCAATGTGGTCAACTTTCGTTAGAGCTTGTATCTTTTCAATTTGCGCCCTGAATTCCTTTTCAACCTGACTTAAGAACTTTTTATCCAAAGATTTCAGCATAATTGAAATGTAACCTTGGTTGAATACTCCGTTCTTATCCGTAAGTATATCAGGATTGGTTAAAGATTTACCCTCAATAATATTAAGATGCACACCAACTGAAAGATTTTCGCATTTCGGAATAACATTGGATATCGCTTCATCAAAAGCTTCACCATTGGCACAAAGGCTGCAAGACTTTAATATTCCAAACTCATAGCCCTCTAACACCGCCTTATTAAAAGCTTTTGACATTCCAAAATCATCTGCATTCAGTATAAATTTTTTACTCATACTCTCTCTTTCACAATCTTCTTTTTTGTTATAGCATAAATATAGATGGAAGGGAAAAACATGAATCGAAACGAAAAACCAAAACTGGCAATAGTTATTCCTTGTTACAATGAAGAATTGTGCATAGAAAATACTGTCAAAAGACTTTTTGAAGTTTTGAATGACTTGATTTCAAAAAATAAAATTCTAGCTGACAGTTATATTTATCTGGTTGATGATGGTTCAAAAGACTCCACATGGGATATTATAGCCAATTTGCATAATGAAAATACTCTGGTCAAAGGAGCAAAATTCATAAGAAATTTTGGCAACCAAAAAGCCCTTTTGGCAGGGTTGGAAGGTGTGAGAGACTTAGGTTGCGATTGCGTTGTAACAATTGATGCAGACTTGCAACAGGATGAAAATGTTATTGAGAATTTTGTTGACGAATATATGCTCGGAAACGATATTGTTTTTGGTGTAAGAAACGATAGAAAAACAGATTCATTTTTCAAAAAAACTACCGCCCTGATGTTTTACAAAACAATGAATATACTGGGTGCAAAAATTCAGGTTAATCACTCGGATTACAGGCTTGTCAGCAAAAAAGTTCTCGATATAATGCACCTTTATCCCGAAAAATCATTCTTCCTAAGAGGCTTTTTTAATGAACTCGGGTTAAAAACTTCTCACGTAAAATTTGATGTTAAACCGAGAATTGCAGGCTGCTCAAAATTCAGCTTTACCTCTTTAATGAGTTTAGCATTAAACGGCATAACTTCATACTCAATTGTACCGTTGAGAATAGTTGCGGTTATCGGATTTTTTATGGCGGTTTTTGCTTTTATAATGGGTTTAGATATTATTTTTGAGAAAGTATTTTTCCACAATTCACCCGCAGGATGGGCAACTGAAACCATTTTATTATGTGCGTTCGGCGGCATTCAACTGTTCTGCCTAGGCATAATTGGTGAATATGTAGGTCAATTATACAGGGAAGTAAAAGCACGCCCCCGCTATATCAAAGACATAGAGTTAAAGTAATTACTTTTTAAACGCAAATACTTTAAATAAAACATAGGTTACAAGTGAAACCGTAAATATTGCTAAAAGTTGTGCCAAAAAGACCTCTTTTATCAAATATCTTACAAAAACTTCTATGAATATTACGTTTAAGAAATAGCTTACAATCCATGTAGAACAGCATTTCAAGTATTCTTTCACATAATTGCCTTTTGTACAAAAGACGAAAAATTTTTGATTAAGATATGACGGAACCGAGGACAAAATCCACTGCAAAGCAACACACAACTGGTATTGCCCTTTCCCAAAAATAAGTATAGCAATAACAAATATAACGTATGAAATTGCGGCATTGACACCGCCTATAATCAAAAACCTGATGAAATCAGGTAACTTATACCATTTATCCATACAGTTATCTTATCATAAACAAACTGCTAAAACGTATAGCGTCGGACCTTACGCATTTTTCCGTATAAAAAGGTCTCATATAATTCTTTTTTTATATACTGAAAATGCTCTAATATCCTCTTGGATGGCTCATTATCTTCTTCACAAGTTAAAATTATCGGGGATATATTGAGCTCCTTCATTTTTTCAAAAGAAAGCGCCGCAAGTTTTAATCCGTAACCTTTACCCCTATACTCCGGAACAAGAACCACACCGCACATTCCGCCGTATTCATACAATTGTGGAGAAAGTTGAAGCCTTATATTAACAGTACCGATATATTTTTCGTCCTCAATAACCCAATATGTGATGTGCGGAACAAATCCCTGCGGCAAATTTATACCCTTTGAATTGTTTTCATACTCCTCGAAAATGCGATTTTTCCACTCGTCAAATTCATCGGGATTATGAATAATATAATTATCATGGATATGTCCCCACATTTTTTTACAACCGTCCAAGTATGACCGCAAATATTTTTGAGAGGGCAAAACCAATTCCATTTTGTATTACAAATCCTTGCTTTTTGCGTAATAGAACATACCCACCGAAATAATAATCAGAGGTAAAAATGCCGTTATTATCGGAGGAAGAATACATTTTTCCGCAAGCATATTGATAAACGGAACAGTTAAATAGTATGAAAAAATTATCAAAGCACCGATTGTGAAGCCCAAAAATCTGTTTTCCCTCGGTCTGCTCCATCCTAATATCAAACCGCTTATTGCAAAAATTATACAACTTAATGTTTGGGCAAAACGCTGATAAAGGTTATTCAAGTGGGCATTATATTCATCCATAATTTTTTCATCTTTCAATAATGCCAAATGTTCACGCAGCTCCTTTTGGTTTAGGTCATCGGGATCAATGTTGTGCGCAAGCATCAATTTGCTTGCATTCACAGCCGTTTGCCCTTTCAAAATAGTTATTTTATCCTGATGCGTAATTTCTTTATAAATACCGGTATCCAATAATTCATACACCGTTGCATCCGTAACTATGAGTTTATCCCCCGTGAAATTACCTTTCTGAGCAAAGATGATATTTTTCATTGCCGCATCTTCTTGCTCATGACCATTTTTGTCCGGAGCAATTTGGAATACGTTAATATCTCTCATATAGTGCCCGTCTGTCCTTGATACAATGATTAGCTGCTTCGGATTATTTTGGGCATCTTTTTCAAGATATGACCACTGATATTCACCTCTGCCGCCGCCTGATTTTATATTTTCAACTCTTTGAGATGAATACGGAATAAAACTGTTATATGCAAAGAAGCAAAATATCGAAAATACTATACTTAATGCTAAAATCGGACGCAATAAACGCCAAAAACTGATACCGATAGAACGAAAAATAACAAGTTCAAAATTTCTGCTAAGCATGTCGGTTATAACAAGCGTGCCAAGCAATAAGCCGACCGGTATGGCTTTTCCGAGTATTGTGGGTATTTCAAAAAACAGCCATTCAAGACCTTGGTGCAAGGTTAGACGCCCTGCAGAAACTCTGTTTATAACTTTAAATAAAGTTTCGGGAGATATCCACACAACAACAAAAGCAACAATGCCTATAAATGTTGCAATTGCAACCATTTTCAAAATATAAATATCAAATATTTTTACTGTTTTCGGTTTCATCATAATTCAAAATCTTCGCCCAAATAGAATTTTTTAGCCTCAGGATTGTTTGCAACATCTTTACTGTTACCGGAAATTTTAATTTTACCGTCAAAAATCAAGTTTACCCTGTCAGTTATTGATAAGGTTGCTTTCGGATTGTGGTCCGTGATTAAAACCCCAATATTTTTATCCGTCAATTTTCTGATGTGAGTTTGAATTTCTTGAATAGCAATAGGATCGATACCGGTAAAAGGTTCGTCCAAAAGGATATATCTCGGACTAGCCGCAAGCGCTCTTGCTATTTCTACACGTCTTCTTTCTCCGCCCGATAACTTCACGGAAGACACATTTCTCAATCGTTCAACACCAAAATCGTTTAAAAGTTCTTCCAGCTTGTATCTTCTCTCTTCCTCAGTTAATTTTTCATTCATTTCAAGAACAAGTTTTATATTTTCTTCAACCGTCAATCTTCTGAAAATAGAAGTTTCTTGCGGAAGATAGCCGATACCTTTTTTTGCTCTTATGTGCATAGGTTCTTTGGTAACATCTTCACCATCAAGCTCAATTGTACCGCCATTAGGTCTTATTAACCCGACTATCATATAAAATGTTGTCGTTTTACCTGCACCGTTAGGTCCCAACAGACCAACCACTTCTCCCGGATTAACGTCAAATGTATTTTCGTTAACTACGGTTCTGTTATCATATATTTTTACCAAACTTGTTGCTTTTATTGCCATTTTTCATTTCCTTATTATCTGTTTAAGCTGCTAAGATTAGAGATTTGCGTTTTTACATTACCGTCAGCCTCAAAATTTTTCGGCGACATGGTTATTGTAATCTTATCTGCTTCTATACTTTTATCTCCGTCTTTAATTTTTGAACGCCCAGAGAAAAATATCTTGTTGGGCTTTTGCGTTTTCGGATCGGCTATCATAACCGCCTTTGGACCTGATGCCACATAAGTATTATAGTGAATTTTTACTCCGCCGTTTGCAATAGCAGTGTTGTTTTTGTTGTTATACTGCTGATTGTTTGCCCAAATTTTTACCGTTGTGGAATCATCAATAATGACGTTGGTATAAGCAGAGCCTTTTGCCGTCATAACTTCGGTTTTGGCATCCAAATCAACAGTATCACCCATTACCATAATTTTATCTTGAGTAATTTTTGCATTGCCTATAAGTTTCAAATATTCAAGACCGCCTTGTTTTGAAAGCCATATCTTTGCTGAATTAGATGTCGCTCTGATATCTCCGTACATCATGATAACATTGTCTTTTACTTCCATAACGTTACTATCCGTTTTAAAAGACTGATAGTCGGATTTTATAGTAATTGTCGGTTTGCCCAATTTTTCCATTTTTGATTCGACATTACCGGTAGCTTCAACTTCCTTGGAAATTAAGGACAGCTTCAAAATAGAAGCTTTTGTTTCACTTTTACTGTTAGGGGTAACCTGAATTGCCCTCGCTCCCTCAACAAAAGTAGCTGTATCGGGTTTTCCGTTGGGAGTAATTGTCAAAAACGCTTTTGGACTCTTTATATTTATATCATCAATATTAACATTAACTTCTTTATCAAGAGTAATAAGCTTTTTAGTGTCATCATACGTCTGTTTTTCCGATTCAACCGTCAAATTTACGGCCTGCGCAATATTTATTCCGCAGAATAAAAATAAAATTGGTATAAAATATTTTAAGAATTTCATTTCTGTCCTTCCTTCGAATTAGTACTGTCTTTATCTGTTTCAGTGCCGGACACACCGACATTCTTTATTCCAAACTTTTTATTTTGGTCTTTAAATTCTTTATACACCCTGAGTTCTGCATTGTCCATTATTTCCATTTCCTTTAAATCTTTGGTTATGGCACCTTTATTGCTTATGGCAATAATTTCTTCATTCTTATTTACAATAACGTTACCCTGTGCATATATTTTATCTTCAGTAGTTACCCACGAAATTGAGTCTGCTGTGAGCTTAATATTGTCTCTTCCGACCACTTTTACTTCTTCCAAAAGTTCTATCTTCTTCATTTCGGAATCATAAGTACCTTTCGATGCGGAAAAACTCATAACAACTTCCCCTTTTTTATAATAATTTCCAACAATATCATGCATCGTAGCAGTTACTTTGTTGTTGTCGTACTCAGCCACGGCAGAATATACTTCCCATTCTTTTATCCCGTCTTTCGTTTCGGTAATAACAACATCTTTTACCGTTGCATACTCAACTGAGCCCTGTGAATTCAAAAATTCCTGAAAATCTTTCGTCCACTTATGTGCATACAAAAATGCAATAATTATCAGAATGAAAAAAGTTATTATAAAAATAATTGAAAATTTAGTTCTCTTTTGCATACATAGTATTTTATCGCAGAAAAAATTTTTTACCAAAATAATTAAGAAAGGTTAATTATAAAATAAAAATCAAACTTCAAATAATAAAATCAAGTAACCATAATGCTTCCAGGGTGTTTGTTAAGTTTCATTAAGAAAAGTATATACTAAAAAAGCAATTTTTATATACTCATCGTTTTTAATAAAGTATAGAGAGCAATTGGAGACGAGAGAGATGTCAACTTTAGATCAAATTAACCTTTTCAATTTAAGATATACAAACATCGCACCTGTAGCTAACA
>JAILCC010000019.1 GCA_024680555.1 bacterium | reverse complement strand
AGCTGGAGCAGCGACGGTAAATATTGAAACCGGAACAACACTTGATATACAAGATGGAAGCGTGGTATTAGACGGAGACAGTGATTTATCGAAAGTAACATGGAACGGTACCGTTGAACTCAACGGCGGTTCGTTGACTCTAAAAAACATAAAAGACGGTTCTGCTGTTGTAGGCGGTGAAGCATACAACAAAACAGGCATATTGAATGCTTTTGACGGTGAACTTTCTATTGATAATTCAACCGTTCTCTTAGGTAATCAAGATGTTATTGCAAAGGCAGTTGAACTTACGCTGACAGGCGATTTAAAAGTTACCGATAACGGTACGGATAAAACGAAGGCAAATGTATATATTGACGGTGACACCGATAATTGGACAAGCGGTAATATTGAGCAAACAGGCGGCAGATTGACGCTTGATGATATTTCTACCGATGATTCCACAAGCTTGAATTCAAACGGAGGTGCTTTAACCGTTATCGGTACTACAACATTGGATAATGAAAATGATACAATCGGTGCAGCTACTACCGTGACGATTGGTGCCGGAGATACGCTTGCTATTGAAAAAACATCAGCTACGGGTGTAACAATTAATGCTGATGACACTTGGAACGGTACGGTTACACAGAGTGGCGATGATTCAAACGTACTTAACATATCAGGTACAACGATTGCAACAGATACGACAAGAAAATACAAAATGTCGGGCGCAAACAGTACATTAAATATCAGAAGTGGCGGTTCGTTATCTCTCAATACTTCCGATAGTACAACGACAGAAGGTACGATAAATATTTTGGGCGGTTCGTCATTAACCTATGATAATTCTTCGGTTAATGATGCTGTCATAAGAACGGATAGTAATGCATCAAACAGTTTAACCGTCGGTAACGGAACATCTTCAACCAGTACAGAGCTTACACTCAATAGCGGTTCAAATATAAATGCTAATACGTCTTTGAACGTTAACAAGAGCGGAATACTTAACTCTGTTGGTACAAGTATTAAGGGAGCGGTGTCAAATAACGGCACTTATAATTTAGAAAATGACGGAGCTACCGCAGGAACTATTGCAGGTGCGCTTACAGGCAGCGGAGATTTGAATTTGACCGGAACGACAATGAGTACATCTGCAGGTACAATAAATCAAGCAAATATGACTGTTGATGACGGAACATTTACAATGGATGCAAATGCAACGATAACAAACAATCTTGCTGTTTCTGATGACGGAAATATTGTTAATAACGGCTATAATACGATAAGCACTGCAACAATTGATAATGATGGCTCTATTACTGGCTCAAATGGTTCTATTGCGGTTTCTACGGGAGGCGACAACTCTGGTACAATTACTCAAGCGAACGTAACATTGGCTGGTACTCTTCATAATTCCGGTGATATTACGGCAACGAGAAGATTTACCAATACATCAGATATTGACGGCAACGGTACTTTGACTATGACTGCTGCATCTTCGGGCAATACAAACTCCGGAAACGTTACTCAAAAAGATGTTACGGTTGGCGGTACTTTGCAAAATACTGGTTCAATAAAATCAACCAATACGTTTACAAATACAGCGGCAATCACTGATTCGACTCCGACACGTACTGGCAGTATAGAAGTTAAAAATGCATCAATTGGTGCTGCGGTTACTCAAAAAGCGTTAACTGTTAACGGAAATGTTGTATCCAATGCGGATATCGATGTTCATTCATTACAATTAACTGAGTCGGTAGCGGCTATTTTAAATAATGCAAATAAAATTACCGCAGGAACTATTGATAACAAAGGTTCAATTACAGGCGATAACGGAACTGTCAATATAGGCGGCGGTACTACTTCGGGAACAATTTCGCAAAAAGATGTTAATATTACAGGAGATTTATTAAATACGGGAGATATAACATCGACAGGTGATTTTGCAAATACGGCTGCAATTACTGGTGATACAGGTACTATAGAAGTTAACAATGCGACTTTTGGTGCAGGTATTACGCAAAAACAATTGACTATAAACGGTACAACCATTCACTCAGCCGATAAGATTGACGTAAATACTCTTGAATTGACTGATGCGGTTGCATCAATTCTCAACGTTAACGGTACGGTTATTGAAGCTGACAATATTGACAACAAGGGTAATATTGCAGGTGGCGGTGATATTTATATGAAAGACGGCACAAACTCCGGTACTATTTCTCAAGCCGGTGTAAGTATTGCTGATAACGGTCACATTACTTCTACAGGCGATATTACGGCGGATGAAAGCTTTGTAGTTGGTACAAATGCTACACTTGATGGAACTGGAAATTTGAATATTTCCGATACTGTTACATCTGCAGCCAACAATGGTTCAATAACCCAAGATACGGTTTCATTAAATGCTGATTTTGAAAACACATCAGACTCGACCTCTTTAACTACCAACACATTGGTAATCAATAGTGGTGTAGAATTGGTTAACGAAGGCATAACTACAGTTAAGACCAACCTTTCAAATACCGCTTCGACCATAACAAACAATAATGAACTTGTGCTGGGTGATGAAGCCAATGTCGGTGGGGCTATGTCTAATAACGGTACTATCAGAGGCAGCGGCGATTTGATGATATATTCAAATCTTACAAATGACGGAGCGATTACGCAAAATGATATCATTATAGCGCAGGATGCAACCCTTAATACAAGTGTTTCTGATGACGAACTTGATGTTACGGGCGGCACTATTCACAACGATGGTACGCTGAATATAACGGCAGGAACAGAGCTTGATACAAATATTGACAATGCTTCTGACGGAGGTTTTGGTACGATAAATCTTGCTCAACCTAATGATATGGATATCAATGCCAAAATTGCAAATAATGAACTTATACAAAATGATTACACTTTGAGATTTGCAAGTGCGCCGTCAAATATTAAGGATGCAAATTTGACTATAAACGGCGGTATGATAGATTTGCAAAACGGAAGAAGTCAAAATTTGAGCATGCAAAAACTTTCATTGGGCGGAGATTCATCAATGCTTATGGATGCAAATTTGTATAAGGAAACTATGGATGCCATCAATATTATCAGCAAGGATGACGATGCGTTTACAAACCCGAGCGGCGGCATAATTACCATCAATACAAATATGCCATCTAATACCGGTAAAAAAGTATTGACTAATCCGGAAATTAACCTGTCACCTATTGCAAAAGGTGTAACCGGTACGATAAGAGAAGAACTGGCGGCTTCTTTGGATGTGAAACTTCCGAAGAAAATAGTGACACCTATATTTATATATGAGCCAAAATACGATTCACGTGACGGTTCGATTAAAGTACATGCTACAGGCGGAACAGGCGGCTATAACAATGCCGTTGTTGCTGCTCCTGTTGCTCAACAATCTGTTTACTTTAATCAATTAACAAACTATGCTCAAGCATTTAATACGATGGATAATTTGATGGCTTTGCCTTCCGAAGAAAGAATGGCAATGCTGAACAGAAATAAAATTGCTTCCGAGGGCGGTTTGATTACATACGATCCGAATGTTCTCCCCGAAGAAAGCGGCGGTGTTTGGTTTAATCCTTATGCAGCTTATGATAAAGTCAACCTTAAAAACGGACCAAAAGTCAAAGACTTCTCTTATGGAGGACTCGTAGGTCTTGATATAGCTATGAAACAGTACAAAAACGGATGGAACGGTATATATAACGTTTATGCCGGATTTAACGGCAATCACCTCAAGTATACTGATGTAAGTGAAAATCTGGCTGGTGGTGTTCTCGGTGTAACAGGCACCTGGTATAAGAAAAACTTCTTTACAGGTTTGACGGTTAATGCCGGTGCAAGTCAGGCGGATGCACATACAATGTACGGCAGTGAAGACTTCACGATGCTTACAGCCGGTGTTGCAAGTAAAACAGGCTATAATTGGGAACTTCTGAATGGCAAAATGTTGATTCAGCCGTCTTGGTCAATGGCTTATACATTTGTCAACACATTCAGCTACAAAAATGCTGCAGGGGTAAGAATAAAATCAGATCCGTTAAATGCAATCACGTTGCAGCCAGCTATAAGGCTTATAGGCAAGACAAGAAAAGGATGGCAGCCTTATGCGGATGTTTCAATGATTTGGAACATTATGGATAGAACGCACTTCACAGCTCAAGATGTAAGTCTACCGAGAATGAGTACAAAACCCTATGTTCAATACGGTGTCGGTTTAAAGAGGTCTTGGGGTGAAAGATTTACCGGATGGGGACAAATTGTTGTCAGAAACGGCGGCAGAAACGGTATCGCTGCACAATTAGGCTTTAAATTGATGCTAGGTAACGCTCCCGTAAAAATACAAAGAGATAAAATAAATCCTCAAACTGAAATTAAAAACCAGTCAGATATTCTCACTCCGGCGGATATTGTTCCTGTTCAAACGGAAACGCTTCCAACTATTCAGGAGCATCCTCAAAAGAGCGAAACAAAGGTAATCAAGGACGAAATTAAAACAGAAAATCCCATTCAGCAAAATGTTGAACAAAAAACTGAACCAAAAACAGACGAAATAAAACTGGAAACAAAACCGTCTCTTGATAAGCAATCAGCTCATCCTCAAACAACAATCAAGCTTGCTTCATACAATATATAGTTTGAATATGTAATACAAAAAACAGGTCAACCAAATATAAGCTGACCTGTTTTTTATTTGTGGGATAATTGTTTTGAAAGAGGTTTTTATGCAGGTAGGAAGAATAAATAATAATGCGAATACTAATTTCAACGGTTTTATGAATAGTAAAGTCCTGCTTAAAACTGCTGAATTTGCCTCTGATAATGGGGCGCTTTTTGCGGCGGGTACAGCGCTCGTATTATCCGCTTTCGTTCGTCCCATAGCAATTCTTGCTACTCCAAAGGCACAGCAGGAAAATAAAGAGTATGCAACCGCAAAATCAATAGCCTCTAGCCTTGTTGGTTTTGGGATTATGGCATTGGTTTCCAACCCTATCATAAATGCTGTTAAAAATATCGAAAAAAATCCGTCCGATTACCTTAATGAGAAGGCTATAAAAGCATTTCAAGGTGCGGAAAATAATCTTGCAGCTTCTTCTAAATTCAAGTTTTCTTCCCAGATGTTCAAATTAGGTTCGGGGCTTGTGGCTATTTTGCCCAAAGCTCTTATTACCTGCGCATTGATACCACCTTTAATGAGTTTATTTTTTAATAAAGATGTAAAAAATACAAATTTGGCTGAGATAAACTTTAAGGATAAAAAAGCATCAGACGGAGTTTCCTTTGGAGCTAATACGGGTAAATTTACTAACAAGTTGTCGGAATTGTTTGGAAGTATTATGAATACGCAAAAAGCGCAGAATTTTGCCGAAAAATATCACAATACCAATTTCCCTCAGCACATGTTCAGCGCAAATGATATATTAGCTACTGCTCTTTTTGCAAAATTTACCGCTTCAAATAAAAAAATAAAAGAGGAACGCAAAAAAACTTTGATTATGAATTCCGCTATTATGACGGCATTTACCGTTGTCGGCGGTTATGCGGTTAATGCGTTATTGAAACGACCTACCGAAATATTTATAGAAAAATTCAAAGCCGCAAATGCAGCTTCTCCAAAACTTGATAAATATGTAGAGGGGATAAAAATAGCAAAACCCGCATTGATATTGGGTGTTTTGTATTATATGATTGCCCCTGTCGCTTCAACAATGCTTGCCGAAGTATTTACAAAAAATTCAAATAGAGGAGAAAAATGTTAGCAAGACTCATAAAAAATGAATTTTCAGGCTTTTCGAGGAGAGAGATTATCGCAATTCCTATATTATTTTTGTCTGTTATATTGATATCTGTATCAATGAAAGACAATATTATTGCTACGGCTCAGGCGATTTTCAGTTTGTCATATTCTGTCATGGCGGGAAAAGGTAAAATATCGTGTTACTTTTTTGGTATTTTAGGAACATTGTGTTATTCATTTTTATCTTTTAAAAATGCCATATATGGTGCAGTAATGCTACAAATGGGATATTTTTTACCAATGGAGATAATAGGCATTTTCATGTGGAAAAAGCGCATGAATAAAGAGAAGCAGTCGATTATTAAGACGAAATTAACAAATAAGGAGAGGGTTTATTTCAGTTTCTTAATAATCGTTGCGGCTATTGTTTTTTCTGTATTTTTAGCGCATGTCGGAGATAGATTTCCGATAATGGACGCATTTTCAACCGTATTTTCAATAGCTGCTATGTACATGACGGTCAGACGCTGCATTGAACAATGGGCGTTATGGACAGGTGTGAACATACTTTCGGCGATTATGTGGCTCATAATTTTTATAGGAGGAGTGCATACTTTTGCAACATTTTTGACGTGGTCAATACACTTATTCTTGGGCTTGTACTTTCTTTTTGAGTGGCATAAAGAGCTTGAAAAGCAAGCCTAGAAGTATACTACAAGATTTAAAATTTTTGTATACATCAAACGTATGATTTTTAAAAAAATCAATTGCACTGAGCCCCAATTTATTATATTCTAATAGAACGAACAGTTTGAAAAAAGCATGGGTGAAAGTCACCCGAAGGGGATTATAAAAATAGCTGATAGAGAGGCTTTTCGACTGTAGGGGAGATACTCTGGACAGAAATAATTAAGAGTAAAAGGTTAATTGTGAATTGAACACCCGTTTCTGTCTGTTTAGGAAAAAAAGGAGATTGTTGTGCAAGAGTTAAAACAAGGGAACGTTGTAAAAATCAACGAAGAGATGAGCAAGGTTACAAAACCGGCATCACTTAATCCGGTTAATCCGATGAACAAAGTTGTTGGGTTGGTTCCCAAAGCAGCTTTGAATGAAATCAAGGTTATCAAAAAAGACGGAACAGCAGAGGCATACGATGTACAAAAGGTCGTTGCTGCGGTTAAAAAATCTGCTGCAAGAATGCTTTATGAATTTTCTGAAGAAGAAATTACAAATCTTTGTAATTTTGTAAACAGAAGTGTTCTTGATACAAAACAAAAAGAGGTTGAAATCTTTAAAATGCACTGCATTGTTGAAAATGCACTTGAAGAAATCAACCCGAAAGTTGCAAAAAGCTACAGAAACTACAGAGATTACAAGATTGACTTTGTTACTATGCTCGACAAAGTTTATCAAGAAAGCCAAAAAATTATGTATATTGGCGATAAAGAAAACTCAAACTCTGACTCTGCACTTGTTTCAACAAAACGTTCACTTATATTTAACCAATTAAATAAAGAACTTTATAAGAAGTTCTTCTTAACAGTTCCCGAACTTCAAGCGGTTAGAGACGGATATATCTATATTCATGATATGTCAGCAAGACGTGATGCAATGAACTGCTGTTTGTTTGATGTGGAAAACGTTCTTAAAGGCGGCTTTGAAATGGGTAATCTCTGGTACAATGAGCCGAAATCTTTGAATGTTGCTTTTGATGTTATCGGAGATATCGTCATGGCAGCTGCAAGCCAACAATACGGCGGATTTACCGTTCCCGAAGTAGACAAAATTCTTGCTCCTTATGCGCAAAAATCATACGATATTCAATATAACAAATATATTGAAATGGGTGTTGCTCCAGAAAAAGCTGAAGAAATAGCAACAAAAGATGTTGAAAAAGATTTCCATGACGGTTTCCAAGGTTGGGAATACAAATTTAATACTGTAGCATCAAGCAGAGGCGATTACCCGTTCATCACAATGACAATGGGATTGGGACAAGGTAAATTCGAAAGAATGGCTTCTTTCCAAATGCTGGAAGTCAGAAAAGGCGGACAAGGCAAGAAAGAAAACAAAAAGCCTGTTCTTTTCCCAAAAATCGTATTCTTATTTGATGAAAAACTTCATGGTGAAGGCGCACCTATGGAAGATTTGTTCCACGCAGGTGTTGAATGCTCTAAGAAGACAATGTATCCTGACTGGTTATCACTTTCAGGCGAAGGTTATATTGCAAGCATGTACCAAAAATACGGAAAAGTTATTTCCCCGATGGGGTGCAGAGCGTTTCTTTCTCCTTGGTATGAAAGAGGCGGTATGACTCCTGCTGACGAAAATGATGTTCCTGTATTTGTAGGAAGATTCAATATCGGCGCAATTAGCCTTCACCTTCCGATGATTTATGCAAAAGCAAAACAAGAAGGCAAAGACTTCTATGAAACATTGGATTACTATATGGAAATGATTAGAGGACTTCATAAACGTACTTATGAATACTTGGGCGAAATGAGAGCGTCTATTAACCCTCTAGCATATTGCGAAGGTGGTTTCTACGGCGGACACTTGGGTATTCATGACAAAATCAAACCGTTATTAAAAGCGGCAACGGCTTCATTTGGTATAACCGCATTAAACGAACTTCAAGAACTCCATAACGGAAAATCTCTCGTTGAGGACGGTGAATTTGCACTTGAAGTTATGAAGTACATCAACAAAAAAGTTGCTGAATTTAAAGCTGAAGATGGAAACCTTTATGCTATATATGGTACTCCGGCAGAAAGTCTTTGTGGTTTACAAGTTCAACAATTCCGTAAAAAATACGGTATTATTGACAAAGTTTCAGACAGAGGCTATGTAACAAACAGTTTCCACTGCCATGTTGTTGAAAATATTGGACCTATCGAAAAACAAGACTTAGAAGGCAGATTTTGGGATTTATTGAACGGTGGTAAAATACAATATGTAAAATATCCCATTTCGTACAACACAAAAGCAGTTGCATCTTTGATTAAACGTGCTATGGAAAAAGGCTTTTATGAAGGCGTTAACCTTTCGCTTTCATACTGTGATGACTGCGGACACCAAGAACTCAACATGGATGTATGTCCGAAATGCGGAAGTAAAAACCTTACGAAAATCGACCGTATGAACGGATACCTCTCATATTCAAGAGTCAAGGGTGATACTCGTCTTAATGAAGCCAAAATGGAAGAAATCAAAGATAGAGTCAGCATGTAGAGGTTTGCAAGTAATATGAATTATCATAATATTACAAAACAAGATATGCTTAACGGTGACGGAATTCGTGTGGTGCTATGGGTTTCCGGCTGCAATCATCATTGCAAAAACTGTCAGAACCCTATCACATGGGATGAAAACGGCGGGCTTCCGTTCGATAAGGCTGCAGAGGACGAACTATTTGAAGCCTTGGATAAACCATATATTGACGGAATAACATTTAGCGGTGGAGATCCGTTATTTCCTGCAAACAGAGAAGAAGTTTTTCGTCTCATAAAAAAATGCAGAGAACTTCTTCCAAACAAAACGATTTGGCTTTACACAGGTTACACTTGGGAACAAATTAAAGACCTTGAGGGCATCAAGGATATTGATGTTATAGCGGAGGGGGAATTTGTCGAGGAGTTAAAGGACAACAACATAGAGTGGGTTGGCAGCTCTAATCAACGTGTAATCAATGTAAAAGAATCTTTGAACGGAGAATTGGTTCTGCACTGATTTTTTGTTCTTAGAAAAAAAGAAGGTGTCAAAAGCACCTTCTTTTTTTTACATAAATTATGTGATACATTGTTGCTATGAATAGAGAAGACGGAAATAATATTGTAGTCAGAAATGCCTACATGCATAATCTGAAAAATATAAACGTAAAAATTCCCAAAAATCAGATAGTTGTTTTTACGGGGGTATCTGGTTCGGGAAAAAGTACGCTCGCTTTTGATACTATTTTTGCGGAGGGACAGCGTCGTTATGTAGAGAGCCTTAGTACCTATGCAAGGCAGTTTTTGGGACAGTTGAATAAGCCTGAAGTCGAAAGCATAGAGGGCTTGAGTCCTGCAATTTCAATTGACCAAAAATCGACCTCCAACAACCCTCGTTCTACCGTAGGTACGATTACGGAAATTTATGACCACTTGCGTTTGTTATATGCACGCATCGGTGTTCCTCATTGTCCAAAGTGCGGACGGGAAATTGTTCCGCAAAGTCTTGATGAAATTTTAGACAGCATAATGGCAATGGAAGAGGGAACAAAGTTTCAAATTCTTGCACCGATAGCAAAGGGTAAAAAAGGTGAATTTACGCAGACATTCAGCGCTCTAAAACAAGAAGGCTATGCAAGAATAAGGGTTGACGGTGAAATTTATAACCTTGATTTTGATGAAATTGAAATTGATAAAAATAAAAAACATAATATAGAAGTTGTTATCGACAGAATTGTTTTAAAAAGCGAAGCCCGCTCCAGAATTGCGGATAGCGTGCAAATTGCAATGAAAAAAGCAAACGGAAATGTTCTTATCCTCAGTGGTGATAAAGAAAAAATATACAGCGAAAAACTTGCCTGCCCCAATTGCGACATTTCATTTGACGAATTGGAACCCCGTATATTCAGTTTTAATGCGCCTTTTGGTGCTTGTACATCCTGCGGCGGTTTGGGGATGCATTTGCAAATAAATCCCGATTTGGTCGTTCCTGATAGAGAAAAATCTTTGCGCCAAGGTGCAATATATCCATGGGCTGTAACAGGAAATCCTTATTATACCGATGTTTTGCTCAGTGTGGCAAAAGAATTTAATATAGATTTTGACAAACCCTTTGATGAACTATCGCAGGAAGAACAAAATATTATACTTTTCGGGAGCGGCGAAAAAACGGTTTTGATGGAACATAATGAGTTTGGTACAAAGCGCAGAAAAGTATATCGTACAAAATTCAAAGGAGTTGTTCCCTATTTGAAAAACAAGTACGAAGCGACAAATTCTGACCTTATACGGGGTGAGGTCGAAAAATATATGACACAAATCCCTTGTGAAAAGTGCCATGGTGCAAGGCTCAACGATTTTGCCCTCTCGGTAACGATTGCTGGCAAAAATATTTATGAATTTACCACCATGTCCATCAAAGAAGAATACGATTTTATTTGTTCGTTGTTTTTGAAGTTAGACAATTATAAACTTGCGATTGCGAAGCAACTATTGGAAGAAATTCGTGAAAGGCTTAAATTTCTTGTGGATGTCGGGCTTGATTATCTTTCGCTCGCTCGGCAGGCGGGAACATTATCTGGTGGCGAAGCTCAGCGCATAAGACTGGCAACGCAGATAGGTTCAGGGTTGTCCGGTGTTTTGTACGTTCTTGATGAACCGAGTATAGGTCTGCATCAGGTGAACAATGAACAATTATTAAAAACGCTTATTAAACTGCGTAATCTTGGCAACACGCTTATTGTGGTTGAACATGATGAAGAAACAATCAGAATGGCAGACCGCATAATTGATATAGGTCCAAAGGCGGGAGTTAACGGCGGCAAAATCGTGGCACAAGGCAGTGTTGAAGATATTATTGCAAGTAAGAATTCGATAACCGGCAAGTATCTTAGCGGTGCAAAATCGATTAAAGTTCCATCTGAGCGCCGAAAAGGCAACGGTGAATATTTAAAAATCATTGATGCAAGTTTAAATAACCTTAAAAATATTTCCGTTGATATCCCGATGGGGGTAATTACAACGGTTACCGGCGTTTCTGGTTCGGGCAAAAGCTCGTTGATTTTTGACATTCTTAATAAGTATGCTATTCATAAGTTACGTAAAAATGTTCCAAAACCGCAAGGAGTCGGCAAAATTTTGGGTTTTGAACACATAGACAAGGTTATTGATATTGACCAATCACCGATAGGTAGAACGCCTCGAAGCAATCCTGCTACGTATACAGGGGTTTTTGACCATATCAGAGATTTGTTTGCGCAGACTACAGAGGCAAAAACTCGAGGTTACAAGCCGGGGCGCTTTAGTTTTAACGTAAAGGGCGGCAGGTGTGAAGCATGTTCGGGCGATGGTATAGTCAGAATAGAGATGAACTTTTTGTCAGACATTTATATTCCGTGTGATATTTGCAAGGGCAAACGCTACAATTCGCAAACGCTTGAGGTAAAATATAAAGGGAAATCAATTGCAGATGTGCTTGATATGACCGTAAAAGAGGCGCTTGAGTTTTTTGAAAACATTCCTCGCATAGCATCAAAGCTCCAAACTCTCAATGATGTCGGACTTGACTATATGAAACTCGGACAGAGTGCGACGACATTATCCGGCGGTGAAGCGCAGAGGGTGAAGCTTGCAACCGAGCTAACTAAGCGCAACACAGGCAAGACTCTTTATCTTTTGGATGAACCGTCGGTAGGTTTGCATTGGTATGATTTGGATAAACTCAACAATATTCTCCAAAAGCTTGCTGACCTTGGGAATACTATTGTTATCATTGAGCACAATATGGATTTAATTAAGACATCAGACTATATAATTGACCTTGGACCGGACGGAGGTGATATGGGCGGAACAATTGTTGCTCAAGGCACGCCCGAAGAGGTTGCCAAAGTCAAAAAGTCTTATACAGGACAATACTTGAGAAAGATGGGCTTATAAGTCGCAGGTTTGTGCAGCTTAAACCTTACGGAGAAGTTGGCGGTTTTTTAAGAACAAGTCCTTTTAACCAATTCCAAGCACCGACTGCTTTGTCTTTTATCATAGTTCCTGTCGGTGTAGAGAAAGTATCATTTACAAATTTCTTCGCAGTATTTTCAAATCCTACATATTTGCGCCAACCTGCAGCGAGGTAGTCGCTGCCTTTGAATTTCTTTATAAAGCCTTTAAAACCTTGGAAAACATTGCCTATTTCTTGTGAAAGATTTGGCATATATCGTCTTGCAACATTTGCTATATTTTTTCTGAATATTATTGCGGTTCCGATTGCGGCAAGCTTGAATAAAAAGCTGCCTCCTGATGATTGTCCGCCGTAACTGTCATAAGGCATGGGGTTTGTTTTCAAGAAAACAACCTGTGGCTGCTGACCGCTTTGCTGTGCCATAATAGCTTGTCTGACTGCTTCTGCTTGAATTGGATTCATGCGATTACCTCCTGCCTTACATATAAATAAAAACATTTTTTCAAAAATAATTGCCCGACAGAATAAAAAAGAGATGCAATTGTTTATTGCATCTCTTTTTATTTGTTATGTGTTACTTATTTGCTATGCTTATTTTCTGCAGAGATTTCTTTTCTTGCTAGCTACAGGGCTTGGCATTTTTAGTGTAGGGTTGCTACGATGGGTTTTTTGCTGCGGGTGCTGCATCTGCCGGTTTTTCTTCAGGTTTTCCTGCGGGTGCTGCTGCCTTGTCTCTTTTTGTGTCAACTTCTACCCATTTTCCATTTTCATATTTTACTTGTGTTGTTGTACCGTCTGCTGTTTTTGCGGTGCAGCTTCCATCTGGATTTGTTGTAATAGTTACCTCCGTTCCATCGGCAAGTTTACCTTTTGAAGTTTTGCCATCAGCACTAAGTTCTATTTCTGGTTTTGCTGCTGATACTGCTCCGAAAGCTCGTTCAAGTTGCGCTCTTGATGAACTTTGTGCTTCACTTTCTGCTTTATTTAGTATTTTGTTGTCTTCGTTTACTTGTTCTCTTGCTTTGTCTATGTCTAAATTTTTATCGTTTCTTACTTCGTTTGCTGCTGCTTCTGCTGCGGTTTTGTTATCATTTTGAAGTCTTTGTGCAGCTTCGAGTTTCGATTTAGCAGTATTTACTTTTGCTTCTAATTCTCCGAGTTTTCTGCTGTCTGCATCTTGGCTTATTGCCTTATCTCCGCCATTGGTTTTATATTGTTGTTCTGCGGTTGCCTTTGCAGTACGTTCTTTTTGGATTTCTCCTTCCAAGCGACGTAATTCTGCTTGTAATTCTTGTATTGTAGTATTTATTGATGCTTTTTGAGAATCATCGCATTTTTCAAGTAATGCTTGTTGTCCTTGTATGTCTTTTTGAACATTGCCGTATTGTGCAGATAAGCTATCTATTGTTTTATCATGTTGTGCAATTTCTTCTTTCAACTTAGCTTGTGCATCAGCGTTTACATTTGGTTTTGATTTTTTAAATTCTTCAAGTTCCTTTGTTGCATTATCAAATTCCGTTTGACATTCATCTGTATATTTTGTTGAATCATTATATTCTTCAACGAGTGCTCTTACTCTGGAAGAAACTTTTTCTGCTCCGCCTGTATTTAAAGAGCTTACCATCGTACCGGATTTTGCATCTAATACTTTATTAACTGTACCGGATGTATCATTTATTGCAGAAACCGAATTGTTTGAAGAACCGGATTTTGTTGTGCCTGAGTTATTTGAAGTTGTTGTATTATTTGTTGTATTATCAGCTTTTTTGTTTTCAGAAGAAGAATTTTTTGTTGAGCTTGTGCTGTCATTTTTAGCTGCGCCGGAATTATTACCTGCGGGTGCAGGGCAGTTACCCGGACCTTGAGGTCCGCCTTGTGCATTTCCACCGCCAAATATACCGCCCAGGAATCCTGCGATAGGACTTAAAATTCCGCCTAATGCGCTAAATAAGCCGCTCAAAATACCGCCGCCTGCATTTGCGGTTACTGTTATCGGTGCTGCCAAGCATTGACCTACGTATGTCATTCCGGATTGTTCGTTGTCAATACCTGTCCATTTGCGGATAGCATCATTTGTTGCTTTTTCTTGTTGTTGTTTCTTTGCTTCTTCTGCTTTTTTTGCTGCTTCTTGTTGATTTGAAATTTTAATTTCACTGTCAAAATTTCTTAATTCTACATTTGGTGTACTCATGCTCATGCTCCTCTTATTTATAGTATTCGTTATATAAATAAAGTTTTTTATTGTTATATTGTTGCTATAAATTATATATATGAAGGCTAGAATGTAGATATAGTAACGATTTGACTAACTTAACAAAAGTTAACAAAGTGGAATTAGTGAACAGTTTGTTGAGTAATCAAGTATATATATGAATTTATGTTAATCTTTCTGTATGAAATATTATTAAAAGGCTAGACATGCTTTTTGGTTAATGTTAGTATTATCATGGATATAGTACGGAGTTTGTTCCATTATGAATCTAAAGCTATGCTTTATAGCGGCTACAGCATGCGGGTTACGAAGTATACACCCCCGAAGTATGCAGAACCAATCGAAACCACAGTCGGTTGGAAAAATGGGGCAAAGTGTAACCAAGCAAGCGGAAATGAACTCGCAGACTATCTTGGCAAACTATAATAAGGCATTAGTAGAAAGCAACTTGAAGTAGAGTAGCTTTTTTTTGTGCCTTTTTTAAGCTGAAGATAGGTGCGGTGCAGGGGAGAGTACCATAATGCAATACCCGTGTATCAATGTATAAGCAGATGATGTCGGCATTCCTGTCTGACAATTTTTAATTTTGCAGGCAATTATTTTGTTAAATAATTTTTTATTATTATAAGCCGAGCTATGTCTTGGCATGCTAAGGTTAAGGTAACGGAAGTAAATAATGGTAGATGTAGTATCACGAGTTGATATTAGACGTGGTGCACCCATGTCAGATGCCGACAACACTCTTGCGAAAAATGCACAGGAGCATGCTGCCCCTGTGGAAAAGAGTGCCAATTCTTCTTCCGAGCTTTTTAATCTTGCTTCCGTTAATTCCGTAAGAAATAGAGTGCCTTCCTGTGTTTTAGCCGAGGAACAAGAAAAAATTTCCGCTTCCGATTATCCCGATTTGGACATAAAAACCGTAACCGACGCTATAAAAGCACCTATTGAGGCGGTCAAAGATACCGGATGGCATATTGGCAAAGTTGTGGTAAATTCATTTGAAGCGAATTTGTTAAAGGTAAAAGCCGCTCGTGAAAGGCTGATAAAAAGCGAACAAACGATATTCCAAAAAGTTTGGGAATTTATTTGTTCTCCGTTCAAGAGCGACAAGTTTGAGGATATTGATGTATTGATGGCGCAGCTGCTTGCCGATATTGAGGGCAAGTCGCCTGAGGAAAAATGCTGCATAATTAAAGAATTTTATACAAATACCAGAGAACTGATAGACCTGCCAGAAGCAGCAGGCATGTTCGGAAGCAGCACCCGATTTAGAAAATTGAATGCAAGTAAGGTTAAGAATATTACCAGAGAATTTTCTAAAACACGAAGCTTTACCAAAAAACTTGCCATGAATGTCATGAATAACTCTGATGAAAAAGAAATGATGTTGTTGGCGGCATTAGATGATGTCGAAAATGGGCAGGAAAATCTGAAAGAGTTGGTTTTCAAATATCTTCCCGAAGGTATGACCGAAAGACAGGTACAGGAAGTTTTTGACGCTCTGGGGGACTATGCCTTTTTGCAGTCAGCAGATATAAAAAGTGCTATTGCCCAAGGAAACTTTAGGGGCAAGTTTAAAGAATACGTTGTCCAAAAAGCAAAAGAAGTTGTTGCCGCTGCAAGCAGGCGAGTGCGGGCATATATTGCGCAATTTTTTGAAACGGCAAAGGGCAGGACTGTCAAAAGAATTGTAAATCGAGCGTATGAAAAAACTCAAGAGGCTAAAAAAGAATTTTTGGAACGCAAAGAAGTTACAAAAGCTGCTATTGAGGAGGCGCAAGAAGCGAAAAAACAAAGCGAGGTTGCAATTGAAAAAGTCAAAGAGGAAGAAGCAAAGGCACGAAGTTTTGCCGAGCGTTTTGGCTACAAGTATATGGATAATGACCGTTTGTATAACTTTGTGAAGCACCAGTCGCCTTTGATGGCGCATAATCTTCTTTATGCGCAAGCCAACAAGAAAAAAGCGTATTGGGAGGCTTATGATGCCAAGGTTGCTCAGGAGCACGCAGAGTTTCTTGAAAAAATGGCACTGAATCGTTTTGAGTACGAAAATATAAAAATGGAGGCAACGTTTGCCCAAATGTTAATTCTGCTGAATACGCAGTTTGATTAAACATTTTGTGCAATGTACCAATTCTCTTTTTGCATTTATTTCCTCTCAAAACGTGATGAATAGTTACTTTTGTATTTTGTAGGGCAATTTTTTTAGAATGATTGTTTTTATTTAAATATGTTAATCTATGGATTGGCATGTCTTAGGAAAGAGAAATGGAAGTTTTATGTCGGAAGTAAACGCAGTAGAAACAATAAGAAAAAACCAAGTTGTTGACGCAGCGGATGATGTTGCGGAAGAAAAAACGACTGCGGCATCAGAAGAAACTACAACCGGAAGCGATAAGTCCATTATGGAATTTGGCGAAACTTCCAGTGACAGTTCTTATTATCCTGGTTTGTCAATAAGTTCCAAAAACACTACTACTGTGGTGCAAGGGCATGTATCCGTACCTCAGCAAGCATCATCTCAAGAAGATGATAAAAGTGAAAAATTAAGCAGAAAAGAAAGTGCTTTTATCAGAAAATGTTTTAAAAAAATGCCTGATATGACTAAAGAAGAAGAAGCTGAGATGAAAAAAATAGTCAAAGATTTGATGGTTTCATTGAAGCGCTCTGAGTCTGCAGAAAATAAACGTTTACTTGTTGCAGAGGCTATTGCTGCTAACAAAATCGATATTAGCGATGATGCACTTGATTCTATTGTAGATTCTTATGTAAGAATGTTTGAATCTGATGATAAAAAACACAAATTTATATTAAGTTCAGCAGAAAAAAAAGAAAGGGCTGAATACAGTAGGCAGGCTACAGAAGCAATTAAATTTAAAACAAACACTATAAAAGCCAATAATGATGCAAATATTCTGAGAGATTTTGCCCTCGAACAAGTTCGTTATTGTATGGAACCTACGAAAAACAGTTCTGACGAAGAATTGCAAGAAATGGTTGCTGACTTTAAGTATAAAGTTATACATGCCGAAACAGAAGAAGAACGCAGAGAAATTATTGCTAATGCACTTGAAGATATGAATGACATGTACGATTTGCCTGAATTGGAACGCAGAATAGAAGCATATGCCAAAGAAAATAATATTGATATTGAAGCAGTCAGAAAGTTTTCAAAAGACTATAATTCTTCAAGGTCTTTATCTCGGGATGTTCTTCTTTATATGTTTCCGGATAATCCCGATATAAGAAAGCTGATTATTGATGAAGCAGCTAACGATATACATAAATCACGTAATGAACTGAACAAAGCTCTTATCAAATGCGGCAATCCCAAATCTGCAGAACAAGTAGAAGAATGGGTACAAGCTACTGAAGAATTTGAACATTTACAAGTTGCAAATATCAAAGAATTGGTGGCAAACGGCGATTATGATGACGAATTTGTCGAACATATTAACAAAGTTTGCGAAAAAGTATTGCAAGAAACGAGAAAATATACGGAACAATTCTTGCAAGAATACTTTGAAAGTGAAGCCGGACAAATACTCAAAAAACAAACGCAATATGCAATTCACGAAATTAAAGAAGCAAAAGTAGAACTCGCCGAATGCAAAGAAAATACCCAAAAAGCTACCGAAGATGCTTTAGTTGCAAAATCTGAAAGCGAAAAGGCAATAAAAGAAGCCAAGGAAGAAAAGCAAAAATCAGAAGCCATTGCCGAAAGATGCGGCTTCAAGGATTTGGATTTTCAATCTTTGTATAAGGTTGTAAAACAAGAATCTCCAAGCCAAGCTATAAATCTTCTTTATGCAAAAGATAAAGAGAAAAAAGCTTATTGGGCAGAATATGATGCAAATGTAGCTAAACATCATGCCGAATTTTTGGAAGGTTTAGCAAAAAAACACTTTGAATTTGCGCAAATGAAAGTTGCTGCAGCATTCGCAAAAATGCAAGCAATAGCAAGTGTTTTAAAATAATTAAAAGTTTTAAAATTCCTCGTAATTTTGCGCAATTATTGCGTGCAAAATGTTTTTATTTACATATATGCCAGTTAGTGTGTATTGGCATGACTAATGGAAAGAGGAATGGAAGCAAATGGCTGAAGTAAATGCTGTTAGCCCTGTGAAGCAAATGAATGATGATGCTTATCAAATAGTTCGTTCCGGGACGAGTAATCCTATAACGGAAGCAGCATCAGGCAGCCTTTTTTCTAAACAAACCGGCACAAAGATAAAATCATCTTGTGTGCCGATAGAACAAGCTGGCGAAAGTGAGCCAGAAAACGGCGAAACGGAGATTTCAGATGGTGTCATTGATAAAATTGCAGCTGTTGTTTCAACTGGAGCAAACTGCCCTGAAAAGTTGATTAACGCCGCCGCCCGAAAATTTAGTAGGGTGTTTGAGCAAAATGTCGAAAAGAGTAAAGCAAAGATAGAACAAGCCCCAAATCAAGATATACAATTAGCAGAATTAGAAAAATTGGCTGAGGAAAGCGGAAAAGAACAGGAAAAGGCGGCTATAGCGGTAGTAAAAGCATGTATTACATGTGGTTCAGATATGTCAGCGTCAATGGTGGTGGTGGCAGGGACACAGGTTGCAAAAGCCATTGCTAAAGAAAACAGAAAATGTATGAATAAACATTTTGAAGGCAATAAGAGTGTTCAAGAAAATTATGCAAAGGCAGAATTAAAACTAGAACCTAAAAAGAATCAAGAGATGAAGAAAAACATTATTAAACTTGCCCCTAAGGATGTTACCGAAGAAGAAATTAAGAAAGTAATCGAAATTTGCGATAAAGCAATCGAAGAAGATTTGGAAGACATAAATGAGTTTGCCGAAAGCTGCGGTTTTTCCGAAGAAGTCAAAGAGCAGGTACGGAAACAATCAGAAAAGGTCCTTGTCGAAATCAGGCGCCAGTCGATAATATTTTTGCAAGAGTTTTTCAAGTCAGAAACAGGACGAGCCATAAGAAAACGAACAAAACAGACTTCCGTTGAGGTGAAAGAAGCCAAAACAGAGTGCAGAGTCAGTCAGGCAAATTCCGGTGAAGCTTTTGCTGCCGCCAGAAAGGCAAAAAAAATATATGAAAAAGCCATAGAAGATGCCGCTATTGAGAAGAAAAAGGCAAAAGATATTGTTGCGAGGTGCGGCTACAAACCCCTAGATAATAATCAGTTGTACGAAGTTCTGCAAAAAGAAGCGCCAATGCAGGCATACAAATTTTTGCTTTCTCAATCAAAGGCGGAAGAGGCAAAAAGGTTGGAATATGAGGCAAATGCCACGAAAGAGCATGCGGAATTTCTTGAGGATATAACCAAAAAATATTTTGAATTTACCCAAGCCAAATTGGAAGCTGCAATGCTGAATATGAAAGCCATGTTATATAAGTAGCTATATACCTGCTGCATCTACAAGGGCTGGAACAAGTTGAGCAACTTCTTTTATTGCGCTCATTGCGCCTTCTGCTTTATCGGGTACTCCGTTTTTGTCTGTATCTTTGTATCTGCTTTCGATTGTAGCTCCGGCTACACCAATACCAAGTGCGGTTGAAGCACCTTTCTTGATGGCTTGACCTGCTGCAGCGGCAGTTGTTTGTACTTCATCGAGTCCTTTTATTGCATCGGGAGTTAAACCTTTTCTGCCGTATTCAATTATACCTTGCGCCAAATCACGCATTTTGTTTGAACAATATATGCCAAAACCTTTGCCTTCTTTGTGCGGGTGTTTTTCTACATATTGTGTGAGAGCTTCTCCTGCACGTTTGCCCATGCCCTCAAACATGCCAAATTTGTTGTCTAAACGGTTGAGAGCACCGCCGCAAGCTGCTCTTGCGGCTACGAATGCAGCCAAAGCTACTGCTGCTGATGCTATGAAAAATTTACAAGGAGAGGTAACTTTATTTGCGCCTGCGCTTTCGAGAGTGGTTGCTACTTTTTGGAAATCAACCGAGTCCAGAGCATCTCTTTTTTTAGATACAGGGTACGTTTCTTGGTATGGTACATCTATAACTTCGTCATCATAACCTTTGAAATTTGTGCTTTTTAGACCAATTGCAGAAACTTGCATAAAGATTAAACCTCACTATATCCATTTGTGATTATACCAAAAACAGAAAAAAATAAATTTGCTATTTGGAAAATCCGGTATTTATAAAAGTTTACAATTTCAGAATACCAAAAAAATAATTTTATGCATCCATTAGAGGGTGATTTTTTGTCCGTCAACATCATCCTTTTTTTGTTATAAAATTTTCACATGGATATTTATTTTTTAGACCTAAATAATATTTCAAAAACGGTTTTGGATGAGTTTATAAACAAATGTGCCGAAAATAATTCTTTTTCAAACGAATTAAAGAAGCGGCAGCACTTTGCCGGAAAATTTATTTTGAAATATGTTTTGGAAAAGGAATTCGGAATTAAAAATTATGAAATTGAAACCGTAAACGGAAAACCATTTTTGAAAGATTTGCCATATTATTACAGTATTTCTCATTCCCAAAATATGGTCGGACTTGCTATCGGAGACAAGATGGTGGGCTTTGATATTGAATACAATAAACGAGAAAGGGATTATGGGGCGATTTCTGCAAGATACGGACAAAAAATAAATACGCAAAAAGAATTTTATGATTTTTGGACACAACATGAAGCAAAAATCAAGCTTGGCGGGGACTTTAAAAATGTTGTCTGTTTAACAGGTATTATGGATAATGACTTTACTTATACGTTGGCTTGCAAAGAGCCTTTTGTAATCTACAACGTAAGTACTATAAATCTATAATTTGATAGACATAAATGCCCAAATATTCTATACTTAGAGGTAAGAAAAGAGAGGTGTACTATGGAAATTTCCGTTACAAAAGAAAAAGGTTTAGAAGTTGAGGCTGACGTGCTTTTGGTACCTGTAATGCAAGAGCAGGATAATTTTTGCAAATGCACAAAAGAATTTTATGAATATGCAAATTCGCAAATGGATTTTTGCGGCAAATCAAATGAGATAGCGTGCGTTCAGGCTTTTAATAAAATTAAGCCCAAAAATGTTATGTTTGTGGGTTTGGGCGAAAAAGAAGAATATAATCTAAACAAGTTGAGAGTTGCGATATCAAAGGCTTGTCAGAAAATTGCCGATATGAAAAAAGTATCAACAGTTGCAGTTGCGCTCAAGAAACTTCCCGATGAACCTAGCCTTGCGGCGCAAACCGTTGCGGAAGGTGCTTTAATCGGTACGTACAAATTCGACAAATATAAAACGGAAAAGAAAGAAAGATTTGATAAATTGGTTTTGATAAGTTCTCAAGACGTTCAACCTGCGGTTAAAAAAGCCCAAGTTGTCTGTGATGCAGTCAATATGACAAGGGATTTGGTTAATGAACCTGCAGAACTTATTACACCTGCTAAATTAGCAAGTATTGCCACTTCCTTGAAAGGGATTGAAACAAAAGTTTATGGTCAAAAGGAAGCCAAAAAAATGGGAATGGGGGCATTCCTCGCTGTTGGTCAAGGCAGCAGGCATGAACAACAGTTTATTCATATGACATACAAACCGAAAGGTAAAGCGAGAGCAAAAGTTGCGCTTGTCGGTAAGGGCATAACTTTTGATAGCGGCGGTTTGGATATCAAACCTGCTGCATCAATGCTTGAAATGAAGGGTGATATGGCGGGAGCAGCTTGCGTGATTTCAGTTATGAAAGCTTTGACTAAATTGAAACCAAATGTTGAAGTTCACGGCATAGTTGCTGCATGCGAAAATATGCCCGCATCTCGTTCATATAAACCGGGTGATGTTTTGACCGCTATGAATGGAAAAACGATAGAAGTTGATAATACGGATGCGGAAGGTAGATTGACTCTTGCGGATGCGTTATGCTTTGCAGAAAATCTTGAGCCTGATGCGATTATAGATATTGCAACACTAACGGGTGCTTGCTGTGTGGCTCTTGGTAAAGTTGCATCAGGACTTCTTGGAAATGATGATGAGCTGATTATCGGTTTGCAGGCAAGTGCGGAAGAAGCAGGCGAATATTTGTGGGAAATGCCGATGTATGAAGAATACTTTGAAGATTTAAAGAGTGATATAGCCGATTTCAAAAACTCGGGTTCAAGATATGGCGGTACATCTGCTGCGGCACTGTTCTTGAAAAAGTTTATTAAAACTACTCCTTGGGCACACCTTGATATTGCCGGCACATCTATTATCTCCAAACCGTTGAGAGAGCTTCCGAAAGGTGTAACAGGTGTTGGCGTAAGAACTCTTATAAATTACATTTGCAATTTGTAAAAAAATATTTAGACAGGTAAAATTTAAGAATGATATGCCCGAAGTGTAAAAGTCAGAATGATGATGATGCTACAGTATGCAGTAATTGCGGCTTTAAATTAAAGCTGAAATGTCCGTATTGCGGTACATATAATACTGTCGGCGCAAAGTCATGCTCTGCTTGCGGAAAACAGTTATTGAAGCTTTGTCCGTCTTGCAAGGCGGTAAACTTTTCTACTGCAAAGGTTTGCAGAAAATGCTCCGCTCCTTTTTCTGCTGCACCGAAGGTTGAACAAACTGATGATACAATATCTCTTAATCTTGAAAAATATGCGACTTTGGCGGTCGAATTGATAAATATTTCTTCAATAAAAACAAATATAAAGCCCCAAGAGGTTGCCGCAAAAGTTATAAATAAATTTTATCAGATATTTGCCAAAGCCAGTAAAGATGCAGGTTTGAAAGCTTTAAAACTTACGGAGAACACTTTGGCGGTTAGCTTTTCAACTGCGCCGTCTTTTGCTGATTCCGTAAATACTGCAGTTGAGTTTGCAGGCGCACTGGATAATGTAATTGATGAGATATCTGACCTGTTAGAGTCAAAGTTGAAAATTTCATACAAAACCAGATACTTAATTACCGGATTAAGACCTGTAAACAAACTTGAAATATCATCTTCTATTGCCTTAGGCGTCGTAGATGACGTAATTTTTGATGAAGAAGTTTATGCCGTATTAAAAGATAAGCTGACGTTTAAAGAAATACAGTCGCAAGACGGTAAAAAATTCTATAAGTTTTTAAATCAAGACGATCCCGAAGTTATGGTAGCGGAAACCGTTAAAGAGCCGCCTGCAAAAACGAGGATGGATATTGTTAATGATATGATTAACAAGGTGCAAATGGCAAAAGAGGGTTTCGTTGCCGTTTTGAACGGAGTAACTGGTGTAGGAAAGTCAAATATTTTCAGTGCATTGAGGATGACTTTTGAGGAAGATAATTCGCATGTTTGGCTTTTGGGGCAATGTTCGCTGCAATCTCCGCACAGCCCGATATTTTTCTTCAAAAGTGTTTTGCAAAATCTGTTTGATATTCCCTCATTTAATATTGATTTAGAAACGACCAAAAAGCGAGTTTACACTTACATGGCGGATAAACTCGGATTGACGGAAGAATCATTGATTGCCGACGTATTTGCAATTTTGTTTTATGATGAAACACGTCTGGAGCGCTCTATCTATGAAAATAAAAGAAGTTCATATAATGCAATAAGTTCAATATTCAGGGCGCTTTTATCGAGAGGTGCGGTGGTATTGCAGATAGAAGACATCGAGTGCATCGACAGATTTTCCCTTGATATTTTGAGAGGACTTTTTGATGAAGGCATTCTAAAATGCGATTTTAAAATCTTTGTGACAGGAAACCTTGAAACGGATATAGTTCAGTTTTTTGCATCGCCCCACGTTAATTACGAAAACAGTTTCTTTGCTCAATATCCTGTAATGACTAAAGCTGAGATAGACGATTTTATCAAGAAAGCAATAGGTGTGAGAGAAGAACTGGGCGCAAATGTCTTAAATCACGTATATGATAATGCTTTTGGTATGCCTGTTTTTGTCGAAGAATTTTTATATATGTTTTTGCAGCTCGGGTTGGTTAAATTTACCGGAGATAACGCAAACCCTGTTTCAATTTCGCAAAATATAAATACTTTGACTTTCCCAAAAACAACAAAAGAATTGATTCAGGTTCGCCTGACAAATATATCTAATGCAAATCCTAATGCGTTTAAAACACTGTATTATGCGAGCATTCTGGGCTTCAAGTTTTTACCTGCCGTTGTTCAGAACATATTGCAAATAGATTCTGATTCGTTCAACGAAATTATAAAATTCTTGTCCATGAATAATTTTATCGCTCCGTTTGACACATTTAATTATACGTTTAAGAGCAGAATTATATGGGAAACGGTTCGTAACTTGCAGCTGAGTCCCGAAAACAAGGTTACAAGCGTAACTTCTGCGATGAAAACGCTTGTTCAATTAACTCAGCCCGATATGGCAACGGTTATACATAACTTATTGGATGTATCTGTTCCGAAGCATGAAATTATCGGCTATATAGAAACGGCTACAAAAGAGGCGTACACCGTAGGTGATGACTATTCGTATATATGCAGCAAATCGCTTTTGTTAGATGCGGTAGAGGTTTCGACCATTGAAAATAAAGCAGATATAATGCTTTCAATAAAAGAAGAACTCTTGAATATGACGTATATGACGTTCCCTGATACTGCTATAAAATTTGCAGATGAATTGATTGCGCATTATGAGCCGATTGATTCGGCAAAAACAATAGATATATTAGGGATTATGAGTATTGCATTTGAAAATACCGGAAATTACCTTGCTGCAGTCGAATGTGCGGATAAGGCGCTGGAAAAAATTGATGCTAAAACCAACAAACTTTCATCAATGTTGTTGAAGTATTCAAAATTAAACAGTATTTTAAATCTCGGCAGATATGAAGAATTGATAAATCTTGCGAGAAATGAAATTTTGCCTGTAATCGGTTTGCAGCTTTCAGCAAAACTGAATGAAGAAACTACGCTGAGTCAGGAAGAATTTATTTCAATTATGTTTGAAACAAAATACAAATGCGCTATGGCACTTGCTCTGCAAGGTTCACTGAGCGCCAATGATGCTGCTTTGGCACTGTATAAAGAAGCAAGTGACAATCAAAATCAAGAATATATGATAAAAGCTCAACTTGTAAAAGGTGTTTTGGCATTGTTGCAGGGCAATATTCAGGATGTTGAAAATGTTCTTGCATCAACAAAGGATGCTATACCCGGGACAAAAGATTCTACAAATGATACATTCTTCTGGCTTGCACTGAAAAATATTGCAGGATACTTAAAAGGCGAGTATGCTCAAGTCGCAAACGACCTTATGATGTTGGCTAATTTTTCACAAAATATAGGCAAATTCTCGTACGAGCCGATTATAAAAGGGTTGATAGTGAAAATTGCCCTGAGTGATGGGAATGTCGATTTTGCTCAAAATCTTGCATATGATGAAGCGTACAAATGTGCTAATAATCAATGGGCATTGGGCGCCTTGATGAATTGGTATATGTACGGTAACATATCAATATTTAAAGAGAAATATGAGGATGCCTTAAAAGTTGCGCAAAAAGCGCTTGATGTAGCGGAAAAAGCCACAATAAATAACCTGTTCTTTACTTCACTGCTAAAAATGAAACTTGGTGAAATATACGGTATCAGGGGTGATTGCGATATGGCAAAAATCAATTTGCAAGAAGCTATGCAAATTGCTGAAATTAACGGCTACTATTCAATAAAGGCATATATTGCAAACCCGTATTATGATGTATTATTGAAACAAGTTGCTGCAAATCCTTCGTTAAAAGATGAAAATATTAAAGCTATACACAAGCAGCTTGTAGCTTCCGGCGAGGCTGCAAAATATATTCAAAATGCAGACCTTAATATGCAGATAAAGCAAAAACTTGAAACAATAGAAGATTATGCGCAGCAGAATAATATTGCATTAAGTTAGCTGATTATCTCTTTTACAAAGAAGTTTTCATCCCTATGGCATTGAGATAGGAGTTTTTCAATATCTTTGTTTTTTGTCAGCGTATTTACTTTTTGTGCCAAGAGTGCCGCTTTTTCTCGCAAGGTATATTCTTTGAATTCAAAAAGCTTTTTCAACAGGTCTATTATTTCTGCCTCGTATTTTCCGTATAAATCAGTATTAAGCGCACATGCAATACCGAAAATGTTCCAGTATAGCCTGAAAGAAAGAGTGTTATACTGATAATTTTTATTCTTGTTTTTTTCCTGAAGTCCTTCTATAAAGCCGTAAGAATTTTTTATAAGTATCGGCAATAACAGTTCGATATCCTTGTATAGCGGCAATATTTCAATAATCTTGCGGCAGACTTTCGGGTTTACATCTGATATCGCTTTTGCAAACCTGTCTAAAACAATATCCCCTGCAAAAAATTCCCGCTGGGATTCATTTTTCATAAGCCTGTTCACCAGAAATGCACAGTATTCTCTTGTCTCTGAGGAGTGCTCGGTTATTGTTTTAATGATTTTTTCGGCTTCATTTTGGGAATTTATGGAGTCTAAATTCAATAATGTAATTTGCATAAGGACTTCATCGTCTCCATCCAAATACGATAAAAGTTCCTCTTTTGTTGCTCCGTTGAAACGCTCTATAGCCTCGTCTATTCTTTGAAATTCGTCCATCATAATCTCAGTATAGCACCCAAAAGAAAAACATATATTTTATTATTTGTAACGAATTGTAACGAAAATATAAAAAAATGATTTTATATCCTTTTGAAATACTTTATATATATGTAAGCAGTTTGTAAATAGGAAGATAAGAGAAAAATGATAGGTGCAGTTTATACATCCGACCAAAGAATAGTTGATATCTACAAAGATGTCAGCACAATAGCAGAAGATAAGAGCGAAAAGATGCCTCCAGAAGAAGTTTTCAACTATATCGAACTTATCTCTGTAAATAACAAAGCTTTAATGAACTTTAAACCCATACGCTTGCGCAGAGTAAGCTAAATAATACTTAACCCTTCCTAATAATTTTCCCTAATACAACATCTTTAACCGCACCAGTTGCGGTTTTTATATTATTAGGGATATTATAATATGATGTATATGCAAGGAGCGCAAAGGCGATAGCCTCTTTGTATTTGTTGGAAATACCAAAATCTTCGTGACTTTTTATTTGTGTTTTGGGTTCAAATTCTTGCCTGAAAAGTTCGGTCATATATTTGTTATAAGCGCCGCCGCCGCCGATGATAAGTTCTTTTATATCTGTTGCTGGATAAATAAATTTATCGAAAGCGTCTTTCACTGATTTTACCGTATAGGTTGTCAGTGTTGATATGATATTTTCGGGTTTATCATTGGTATTATTTATTATTTCATCAAGCAATGTTTCTCCGAAAAGTTCTCGTCCGGTTGTTTTGGGCGGTTGCTTCTTTAAATACGGATTTGCCATAAGTTTTGAAAGCAAAGATTCATTAACTTTCCCCGAGCGTGCAATTTCGCCGTCCTTATCAAATGTTGTATTATAAAGTTTGCGCATTGCGCCGTCGATAAGCATATTGGCAGCACCGGTATCAAATGCAAAAACTTCACATTTATCCGACAGTACGGTTACATTCGCAATTCCGCCGAGATTTAAGATTACACGTGGAATGTTTTTATTATAGAAAAAAATTTTGTCCGCAAACGGAACAAGCGGTGCGCCCTGTCCTTGTGCTGCCATATCGGCAGGTCTGAAATCACAAACGGTTGTTATCCCAGTTCTGTCTGCGATAACAGCTCCTTCTCCGATTTGAAAAGTGGAATTTAATGAGAGGTTTTCAAACTTTTCATTTGTCGGATTGTGATAAAACGTTACTCCATGAGAGCCGATTAAATCAGGTTTTAGCCCTGTTTTTTCTTCCAACAAAAGTGCGGCTTTCGCAAAATATTCCCCAATCAATACGTTCATTTCGCATAATAATTTAGGTGATATAGTTGGGGCAAAAAGCGACTTTAGTTTTTGCTGCATTTTTTCGGAATAATTTAAACTTACTCCGCCTATAAATTTGCAGGATAAGTCTGGTGTTATTTCAACAAGAGCGGCATCTATACCGTCAAGAGAAGTTCCTGACATTAAACCGGCGGCAAGAAGTTTTTCCATTAGTCAACGACCTTTGCGCAATATTCGGGATGTTCTTTTTTGATTTTTTCTATGTCCTTTAATTTTAAAAGACCTTCTTGTGCGCCGTATTTTGTTACGACGTATCCGGAATTTATGGATGCATATTCCAACGCACACAAGATATCTTTGCCCATGATACATGCAGCACAGAATGTACTTGCAAACGCATCACCTGCGCCGAGAGAACTTATACGTTTTGTCGGGAAAATCGGTGCATAATAGAATTTTTTGCCGTCATAAGCGTATGCACCTTTTTTACCGTCAGTTATAATAACGATGTCTTTTATGTATTTTTTTAATTTTTTCAGCATTTCTTTTACATCATCGTTTATTATTGATTTTTTCTCTTGTGAGTATTTTTGTTCAATACCGGTTATGCGTGTTGCTTCCTGCGTATTCAAAGAAAGTATATTCAGGTTTTTCAATATGGGTTTTAATTCGTCAAGACTTTTGTCCAAGGCTCTACCGCCAAGGTTGTGAGCGATTTTTATTTTGTTTTTTGCTGCAAAATCGGTTATTGGCTGTAATATGCTTCCGTATTTGGAATTTAATGGTGCGCAGTATATCCATTTTGTTTCTTTTAATTTATCAAAATCAATGTCATCCGGCTTCAATGTGATGTTTGCCCCTCTGTGGGCAAGAACGGTTCTGTCACCTTCAAAACTTGTTAAAATAATGGAAAAACCGGTTCTTTCTTCATCTGTTCTCATTACAAAATCGGTTGCTATTTTATTTTCTTTTAGCCTTTTGATTACTGATTTTGAGTTAACACCTTGACCTATTTTTACGGCTGCAGCAGCATTTAGACCTAATTTCGAAAAACAAGAAGCGGTATTAAGTGCGCCGCCGCCGATTTCAAATGAGGAGTGGTCGATTTCAACCTTTTCCCCGTATCTTAAACAGTATAAATCGAGTTCTCCCTCGATGCCTCTGATATTTACAACGTGTGCTTTATCGCTTTCAACAAAAATATCAACGGTTGCACTTCCAAAAGTTACTACATCATACATATTTTTACTCCAAACTCTACCAATATGTTTATTAAAGCAGATTTTTACACATAAGGCAATTAAAATAGAATTTCGGCTTTAGTTAACAATATTCCTATATTACGGCTAATATGATAATATAATTATATAAAAATTTTTGTTTTTAAATTTAGGCGGAGAGTGAACTTGAAAGAAGCATTGTTTATTATAGAAGAGCCGTACGTCTCAGAGTTGATGTTAAAAACAATGAAAAAAAATAATTTTCCTGTCTTGAAAAACGAGGTGGCTCAGAGGGCTTCTGCCGATATTTGCGGACTGAATTTTGTTGACGGAAGAGGTTTTGATAAGGTATATTCAAATTCCGAAAATTCAATCGAGTGGGTTTGGAATAATTATAAAGATACGGAACTTGCGAAATATATAAATATCTCAAAAAACAAATATGAAATGCGGAAGGTGCTAAAAGAAGTTTATCCCGATTTCTTTTTTCAAGAAGTTTCTCTTGAAGAAATTGAAAATGTTGATACAAAAAATCTTCCGCAAAAATTTATTATTAAACCATCTGTTGGCTTTTTGAGTATGGGGGTTCATAAAGTAACTTCTTCATCGGAGTGGGCAGGTACGGTTCAAACAATAAAAAAAGAAATAATTGATTTTAAGAAAAACTTTCCCGAAGCTGTTTTAAATTCTTCCAAATTTATTATCGAAGAAGTTCTTGAGGGGGAAGAGTTTGCTATTGATGTGTATTTTGATGATTACGGTCACTCCGTAATTATGAATATATTTGCACATCCCTTTGTCAGTGAGGATGATGTAAGCGATAGAGCATATATTTCTTCAAAAGAAATTATTGAAAATAATCTGAACAATTTTGAAAATGTATTAAATAATATCGGACAGAAAATAGGTTTCAAAAACTTTCCAACACACATTGAAGTTATAAAAAAAGCATCCGGGCAGGTCGTTCCTATAGAAATAAATCCGATGAGGTTTGCCGGATGGTGTACAACAGATTTGGCATATTATGCTTACGGAATAAATATATACGAATATTTTGTGCATAATAAAAAGCCTGATTGGGAAAATATATTAAAAGATAAAGAGGGTAAGATATATTATTTTGCCATGGCGGAAACGCCTACTGATATTGATAAAAACAGAATAACTTTTGATTACGAGGCATTGAAAAAATGCTTCTCAAAAATTCTTGATTTTAGGAAAATTGATTATATTAACAAACCTGTTTTTGCGGTTATCTTTGGCGAAACGAATGGAAAAGATGAAATCAATAAAATATTAGAATTAAATATGCATGATTTTATAAAATAGAAGGAAAAATATATGGAAAATTTGAAGAAGAAGCTTGGACCTATTGCAAATATTGAGTTTGATAAACTTTTTGTCGGACAAATACTGTCGCATTTTGCCGATGCGATTGTACAATTTTTGCTAGCAATAATAATTTTTTCTACGGCAAATAATCCCGGAGAGGCTGTTGCATTCTTGTTTATAGTGTTTTTAATTCCTCAATTTTTATTCAGCCCTCTGGCAGGAGTGTTGTGTGACAAAATTTCCAGAAGAAAAGTTTTGGGGTATAGTGCTGTTTATAGAGTGCTTGTTGTTCTTTCAGCTTTAGCTCTCCCCAAAATGGGTGTTGCTGCAGCTTATACCTATGCTTTTTTGATAGGGATGGGTGCAGCATTCTTCTATCCTGCTAAAAAATCAGCACTAACCAACATTGTCAGCCGTTCTCAATTAAAATTTGCGAATGCCCTGACTTCTCCTATCGGCGCAGTTGCTTTATTGCTGGGGATATTTGGTTCTCATGTCCTGATTGGTTTTGGCTATAATGCGGCGGTGCTTATTGTCGCTTTAATGTATGCAGGTGCGGCAATATTTACCCTTTTAATAAAATTCAATTATGCGCAAAATTTTTATAAAAAGAAAGATAATAGTAACGGAATGGCAGTAGCATTTGATTATCTCAGACAACACAAAAAAGCGCTTTATTTGGTTATTTTGGCGATATGTATCCAATTTGTTGTGGCGGTATTTTCCAACAGTTTAAATGCGTTGATAACAGATTATTACGGTTTGAACTTTGTAATTTTAATTTATTTAAAAACAATTCTTGCGGGCGGAATTATTCTCGGTATGTTTGCAACAATATTTTTTGCAAGGATAGTTCGGGTTCCTCATCTTTTTGCCGCAAGCTTTATAACGTTATGTATTGCGCTGGTTACGGTTCCCTTGTGCCACAGTATATCAAATGCATGGTTCTGGCTTATTCCTATCGGAGTTGCGGATGCCGTTTTGGTAATTATGCTTGATACAATTATGCAAAAAGTTACTCCGGACAGGTTTAGAGGTAAGGTGTTCGGCTTTCAGTTAACACTATCTACGTTGAGTTTTTTGGCGGGAACTTTAATATTTGCAAGCTTAACCGGTCATATAAATGCTCTGAACATATTTAAGGGAATTGCGGTTATAGCATTTGCATTAGCGGTAGCAGTCCTTGTATTTGATAAATCGTTTAGATATTTCTTCTTAAAATCGTCTTTAGGCGGTTTGTTTTTGCTATTGTTCCGCTATAAAGTAGAGGGTGCGGAAAATATCCCCCGCAAGGGCAGAGTTATTCTTGCCGGAAACCATACGGGACATCTTGATCCGTTTATTGTTCAAATGGCAACAAGCAGACAGCTTTGGTTTATAACCGGACCTGCTGCATTTAAAGTTCCTATTGTACGACACTTTTTGAAATATTATAATGTGCTGCCTTTGAAGTTTGGCAAAGGTTTAGAAGCTATAGATTCGGCAAATTCCAAATTGCGTAACGGTGAAGCGGTGATTATTTTCCCCGAAGGAAAGTTTACTCCTGATGGTAACCTGTGCAAATTTAATCGTGGGGTTGGTCTTATGGCAAAAGCTACCGATACTCCCATCATACCTTTTGCGATTAAAGGCGGATTTGAATCTTGGGGTAAAACAAGGAAATTGCCCAAGTTGTTTAATACTATCATAATTCAATTCGGTCAGCCTATAACTCATTTTGAAAAAGATGAAAAAGAAATAGCGCATGAACTTCAAACAAGAGTAAACTTTATGAAAAAATCTCTTGAACGTCGTGTATTTTATAATATCAGCCACAAGTTACACTCCAACTTCCTCGATTTGATGCAGGAAAAAGGTGATATTTACGGACAGGTTAAGGCTCTCAGCCTAAAGGTTAAAGATGGATATGAAGAATTGAGTTATATAGAAATTTCCAGAAGGTCTAAAATCTTTGCAAATTATTTAATGGAAACCGTCGGTATTCAAAAAGGTGAAAGAATAGCTATAATCTGTGAATCAAGACCTGAGTTTGCAATCGGTATGTTTGCGTCCATACAGTCGGGTGCGATAACTGTTCCGCTTGATGTTAAACTCACAGTTCCGGAACACACGCATATATTATCTGATTGTAATCCAAAAATTTTACTGTGTTCAAGTCATTATTTGGAACATGCGCTTGAGGTTAAAAAGAAAGTTTCATCAATTAAGCATATTTTTGTATTGGATGACGAAGAAAGAGAGTATCCTAAAATCCAGTCGGTTTCTGCTCTTGAGGCAGATGTTGAAAAAGAACTCGGACAGGCAAGGTCTTTGGATGAAACAGCGTTGATTGTTTATACATCAGGTACAACAGGTAATCCAAAAGGCGTTATGATTAGTTTTGGTAATATATATTCTCAACTTCGTGATTTTGAACAGATGTTTAAGCTTACAAATGAGCATACCCTGTTATCTATTTTGCCGTTAAATCACTTACTGGAGCTTGATTGCGGCTTTTTCGGGATGTTGTATATGGGCGCTAAAGTCATATATATTAAATCATTAAACCCTAAAGAGCTTACATCTACTATGAAAGAAAAGGGAATAACAAATATGATAGTTGTTCCTCTGGTTGCCAAAATGCTTAAAAACAGTATCGAAAAGCAGATAAATAAACAGCCGCAACCTGCTAAAAAAGCTTTTGATATTATGTATAAAATTGCAAAATTTATGCCGAGAAAAATCAGACGCATAATGTTCAAGTCCGTCATAGATGGCTTAGGCGGTAGACTTGAGTGCTTTATATGCGGCGGTGCACCATTGGAAGATAGCGTAGCGGAATTTTTTGATAGAATTGGTATTCCGGTATTCCAAGGCTACGGACTTACGGAAACTTCACCCACGATATCAACAAACAGATACGGACATTCCAAAATCGGCACTGTCGGACAGCCTTTGCCGTCTGTAAAAGTTAAAATTGCGGATAACGGAGAAATTTTGGCAACAGGTCCGAACGTTATGCAAGGTTATTACGGAAAACCGGAAATGACGGCAGAAGTGATAGATGAGGATGGTTGGTTCCATACAGGGGATATAGGTGAAATAGACAGACTGGGCTATATCAAAATTACGGGAAGAATAAAAAATATGATAGTTCTCGGCGGCGGCAAAAAAATATTCCCCGAAGAAGTTGAAGCTGTACTTGAAAATTCATCTTTGATAAAAGAAGTTTGCGTTATGGCATTGACCATAAAATTCGGTAACAAAGCGGGTACCGAAGAAGTCGGAGCAATAATCACTCCGTCTGACGAATTGCTTAAAAAGACAGATGAAGAACTTCAAAAAATTCTTGAAGATGAAGTGAAAAAGTTATCGGAGGAAAATCTCGCTCCGTATAAAGCGCCGACGGTTGTTGTATTGCACAGAGATGAAATGCCGAAAACATCAACCAGAAAAATAAAGAGAAAAGACTTGAAAGAGTGGTATGAGAGCCTGTAAACAAATAGGCGGAAATACATTATATGATTGATATCCGGATTGAAAATATGTGTAATAATTGCTATAGAGCTTATGGTACTAAAAAAGAGGTTTTGTATGGATATAATAATTAAGAATGTTGGTTTGAACGGTTTAATGGTTTATGCTTCAGGAAGATTAGACCTTGATAATGCCGTGGAATATGGTACAAAAATAAAGGATACCATAGAAGATTCTGAAGAAGTTATAACGGAAGTAATACTTGATTTTGCTGAAATTACTTTTATTTCAAGCTTCGGTTTGAAAGTTGTGTTGGAGCTGTACAAGCAGTTGAAAACGCAAAATGGTGTTTTGAAACTCAAAAATGTTTCCGAACAATTGATGGGTTCTTTTAAAATTGTAGGTTTTGATAAATTTTTAGTATTTGAATAATGTTTAGAACAGTTAAGTCAAAAGTCATTATTACCGCAATTGTAATGCTTACGTTTTTAACGTTTGCATTTGCTTTGCATACGATAATATCCAGAATGAAAACTAAACAGCTTATGGTTCAGAATTATGGTTTTTCCATAAATTCATTTTCTACGGAAGTGAACTCTAAGATATCCAAAATGGAAGATAACCTAAAAAGTTTGGCGTTGATTGGGGGATTATTCTACCAAACGGATAGGAGCGGCGTACTTACAGATAAAGTTATCACTAGGATTTTTGAAAATTATCCCGAAACGTTGGGCGGTGGTATCTGGTTTAAGCCGTATGTTGTTGATAAATCAAAAAAATATGTATGCTTTTATGCGTACCGAAATAAAGATAACAAAGTGGTAATTGACAGAAATTTTGAAAGTGCGAAATATGATTACCCCAATCAGGGCTGGTATAAGCAGGTAATGTCAAAAGTTACCCCTGAGCGTAACATTGTATGGACAAAACCTTATTATGAAAATCAAGGCAGTTATACAATGATGGTTACTGCCGGTACGGGTATATATGTCGGAAATGAGTTAGTCGGGATTGCTACCGTTGATTGGGAAATAAGCTCCGTAATTGATGAAGTTTCCAAAATGAAACCGTTTGAAAAAACATTTTCCATGTATAAAAGCGGGGGCGAAATCAAAAACTCTATAGCCTTGCTTGGTAATATTGAGTATGACTATATAATGGCAACCAACGATCCGAACCTTGATAATGATGCGCTTGTCGGACATTCGTTGAAAGAAATTCCTTGGTATGCTGATAATTTGTACGCAATAACCTATATAACATACAGGGGAAAGAAGTATATTCCTTTTTTTAGGAAAATGAGCAACGGAATGGTGTTGGTTATATGTATTCCAAAATCTGCAATGTTTAAAAGCGTGAATGAATTTTATATGTATATGGTTTTGCTTGTGCTGTTTGTTGTGCTAATAGTTCCGGCCCTTTTGTACTACAGTATGAACCACTATATCATTAACCCAATTGATAAGCTGATTGATATTGCGAAGAAAATCAGTAACGGTGAAGATATTCAAATTAGAATTGAAAATCCTGAAGAATTTGCACAATTGGCAGATACATACGATAAAATGACAAAAGACATAAAATCTATTACTCAAGAAAGGGCAAAAATAAATTCAGAACTATCAATTGCAAAATCCATACAAGCTTCAAGTTTGCCGAGTGTTTTCCCTCCGTTTCCGGAGAAAAAAGAATTTGATATCTTTGCATTGATGGAACCCGCTAAAGAAGTAGGAGGCGATTTTTATGACTTCTTTTTCTTGAATGAAAATGAATTTATGTTTTTGCTTGCTGATGTTTCCGGCAAAGGTGTTCCCGCTGCATTGTTTATGATGACTGTTAAAACACTAATAAACAATTTTGCTCAGGTTGATTGCAGCAAAGAGCAGTTGATGGAAAGTATTAACAAAAAGATTTGCGAAACAAATAAGCAAGGCTTTTTCGTTACGATGTTGGCGGGTATTGTAAATATAAAAACAGGTGAATTGACTGTTATTAACTGCGGTCATAATCTTCCTCTGATAAAAAGATTAAATGAAAGCTATGAATACCTGCAATTAGAACCGAATATTCCTTTGGGAATTTTTGAAGATGCAAAATACGAAGTTTATAAAACAGTTATAAACCACGGAGATATAATATACGCTTATACTGACGGTGTAACTGAATCTACAAATATAAGTAATAAAATGTTTGGCGAAAGAAGATTAAAGGATTGTTTAAACACTATCGAAGATGATGATGTCAACTTGATAGCTCAAAAAGTAAAAGAGTCAGTTCATAAATATGCCGATACTGTTCCGCAGAGCGATGATATTACGATGTTGATTTTTAAATATAACGGAAAGATGAGTGATACAAAATCGTTTAAGCAAACTGCCATTAAAGAAAATTATAAGGCATTTGCCGACTGGCTCCATAGTGCTTGTAAAGAATGGGATATAGACGATGAACTTGCGAACAAGCTCGATATGTGTGCCGAAGAAATATTTGCAAACGTGGCATTCTATGCGTATTCGGATGGAAACGGTATTTTTGAAGCGGTGTTAAACAAATCGGAAAACAATATCATTTTTGAGTTTACGGATGAGGGAAAAGAATATAATCCTCTTAAAAAACCCGATCCGGATATAACTTTACCTCCGGAAGACAGGCCTCTTGGCGGTTTAGGAATTTATATGGTAAAAGAGATGGCAGATAAGGTTTCTTATAAGAGAGAAAACAATAAGAACATATTGACTCTAATCTTTAAAATTTAGGACTTTACGCAAGATATATATTTTTGAAAAAACTCATTGGAATTCAAATTCAAAAAATCAAAAAGCAGCCGGTTGTCTTTGAGATTTTTTAAAATATCCATGTTGTATCCGTGGCTTAGTTCATAAGCCAAATCATTTTTGGCATTATGGAAAAATTGTTCACGCATATCACTGGGCAGAGTAAAAAAGAAAAAAGCAAACTGTCTGAATTTGTGCTGTAAAAAGGCATATTTTGCCATATCGAAATAATTGTATTCAATCAATTTCTGTTTGATTTTTTCAAAAACAGGAAAAACATCAAAAACTTTTTCTTTTAAAGTGTGCATAGTTGAATTTTTATGCTGCCTGTAAAAATAAAATCTTTTATCGCAAAGATAAATTGATTTAGCGGCGCAAAATGCTTCTATCCAATATAGTTCATCTTCCAAAAACGAACTTTTTTCAAATTTCAAATTATATTTTTCAAGAAACTCTCTTTTATATATTTTGTTATACACTGACAAATTCCCTTCAAACGGATTTTTGCAATCCTTAAATGTGCAAAGTTCTCCGTCTTTTTTATTCCAGTTTTCTATAAAGAAAAAGTCTTGTAGCGATACATCATTGGAGTTGTTTTCGTTTTTGGTAAAGCTTGTTCCGTTAAACATAAAAATCTCAAAATCATTGTTTTCAAGAGCTTTATGAAATTCTTCGTAGCAATTTACATCAACCCAGTCATCGCAATCGACAAATGTTATCCAATCACCGGTTGAATGGCTTACTCCGATATTTCTCGCAGCATATTGCCCCCGGTTTTGCTGACTTATAACGGTTATTCTGCCATCAAGTGTTTTGTATCTTTCCAATATGTTTAAGCTATTATCGGATGAGCCGTCATCAATGCAAACGATTTCAAGGTTTTTATATGTTTGCGCCAATAGCGAGTTCAAACATTGTTCAAGATATTCTTCATGGTTATAAACCGGTATGATTATTGATAATTTGGGCATTGTCGTTTTTACCGATTAGCTGTAGTATACCTCTGCGTCATAAGTTACGCTGTTATATACTTTTAACATTGCATTAATATCGGTTTTGTTGCCTCTTGAAATAACATCAAATGCGGTTTTGTCGGCGTATTTACCGTTACTGTATGTTGATAACCAGCTTGATACTTTTTCGCAGATTTGTCCAACCCAAGAATCCAAGTCGACATTTTGGATCTTTCCATAGCCGCCAGATTCATAATTGTATAGCTGTGTCATAATATTATTTCCGGTGACAATACTTTCAATAATGCCGTCGCCGCCTTCACCATCTTCAAAGAAGTTATCAATGTTAATAACGCCTTGACCGTTTTTGCCTTTGAAGATATTCGTGATATTTGCGCTTGTTAAAGAGCCTTTATTAAATATCATAAAGTTGTCAGATAATGTATTATCGGAAACAATAATATCTTCTGAGGCATTGACGTTGAAGAAAGCTCTCAGATTTTTGTAATTTGAATTTATAATCAATGCATCATGTCCGTGTTTGTCATTGATTGTTAAATTGGATTTGCTATTCAAATTAACAAAATAATAATCTTCATCATTTGCGCCATTTATGACAGTCTTGCCGGTGCCGTTATACGAATAATTATTATGGTAGTCGTCCAAACCTGTATATGTTGTTACTGTGCCATTTTTAACACCCTGTGTCCATAAGCCGAATTCGCCTTGTATAGCATCATCTATATCAACAAATCCTGCAAAGGTCGTACCTTGGAAGTATAATCCTATGTCCTCGGGCTTTGCAACTTCATCATTGAAATAATTGGTAATGGTGATGGTTTCTGTCTTGGGATTCATTTTTGATGTAACAGGAACGGAATATATCAGGTCATTACCGGATTTTTGGAAGCCGAATGTTCCTGAGAATATATAATACATAAGTCTTCCTTCATCCGAAGTGTCTAATACAGGAGTTTCTGTACTTATAGTCAAACTGGACGGAGTGTTTTCGCCAAAATTGATAATGTCGTTGCCGTCGCCTGTTGCGTGATAAACGGTAACTGTTCCTGTTGTATTGAGGTTTATTTTGTCTTTTCCGTAACCACCTGCAATAAATGCATTTCCGTTATTTACGTTGATTGTGTCATTTCCGGCAAGTGCATTTACCGAAGCATTATTTGCGGTTATCGTTATAGTGTCGGCTTTTGCTGTTCCTACTGCAAATTCTCCGTCAGCCGTAACGTTTATTGCGGTTGTTTTGTAGTTAACTCTGTTTGATGTTTCTTCGGGATTGAATATTCTGTCATTTACGAGCAATTTATTTGCAACATCTTCAACCACATCACCGTTTGCATCATAATATCCTTTAATGGTTGTATTTTCTGATTTTAAGGTCGAACCTGATTCAAAAGTTCTTGTTATAACAAGGTCGGTGCCTGATTTCTTGGAAGATATGATGTCGTTTTTATTAAAGACGAGGTTTGCCGTTCCGATTTCAGGTTCACTGACTGTCCATTTCAAGGTGTCATTACCGTCTCCATTGTTGATGACAATCGTCTTGTCGCCCGAGTTGTCAATTGTGATTGTATCATTACCTTTGCCCGGAGTTATCTTGTCATCGCCTGCACCTGTTGTAATGACATCAACTTTGGCGGTACCTGTAATTTTGTCTTTATGTTGTGTACCTGTAAATACGGTTGCTTTTTGTTTTCCGTCGTATTTGCCAATAAGGTTAAGACCATAATCATTTATCACATTTGAAGCGGAAGAATAATTCAGGCTGACTTTGTTGCCCAATACGTCTTCATTTTTGAAATAACCTTTTATGGTATGTGTTTCGGTTTTGATTTGACCTTTGGCATTTCTGTAAGTTGCTTTTACTAACAAGTCATTGCCTGATTTCCAATAATTATTGCTGGAATTATATTCTGAAAATCTTACATAGCAACTCTCAAAATTATTTCCGTTAAATGTAATAGTGTTGTTGCCTTCACCTGCTGTTATATATACATAGTCCCTGCCGCCGGATATGTTTATTTTATCGTTTCCTTTACCGGAATATACATAACAATTGGTTGTTGTACTGTTTATATTGATGGTATCGTTGCCTGAACCTGCGTAAACATACGAAGAACCGGTGGTATTTACGGTTATTTTATCCGCACCTGCTCCTGTATATGCATAATCGTAAGAGCCGTTCAGGGTTACGGTATCAGCCTTGCTTCCGCCTGTTACGAGGTTGGAGATGCCGGCTTTACTGTTGAGCTTTTTATTTACTTTTGTAGCATTACCCTGAATCAGATTTTTTTCATAAGAATAAATGTTTGTCTTGCCGGAAATATTTAAACCGCCTGAAGCGTTATAAATATTATCATAAGTAACAGCAACATTGTCTGCGGTTTTGCTCTTTATGCCTGTTATTTTTGTGCCTTCTGTTGTGATTTTATCACCGTTTACGTATGTTCTGTACAATGTAAGGTTGCCTGATTTATCTATTTGGTAAGACATTTGGTTCGGATCATCGTCGATATAAGCGTAAATGACTCCGTTGAAATTCTTTCCGACTTTTACTGTATCGTTTCCGTCGCCTTTGGCTGCGTACAAATAATATGAACCCGAACCGTTTGTGGATATTGTGTCATTGCCTTTTCCTGCCATTACTTCGGCACGAGCATCTGTATTGAGAGTTATAGTGTCATTACCCGAGCCGGTATATACTTTGGCGTATTCTGTTGTAGCTACGGTAATTTTGTCTGCCCCCGCTCCAGTATAGGTATAATCCGTAGCGCCGTTTAATGTTATTGTATCGACTTTGCTGCCGCCAAGAATGAGGTTGTTTGTATTGGCTTCTGTAGAAATTTTATTTGCTTTCTTTGCCTTTCCTTGAGACATCTCTAAATATCCGAGACCGCTCTTAATCTTGCCGGAAATATTTAAGCCGCCGGATAAATCAGTTATAGTTGCATAGGTAACAGGGACTTGCTCTTCCGCAAGACTCGAGATTCCTTTAATTGTTGTACTTTCGGTTGTGAATTTATCCCCCTTGATGTATGTTCTGTACAATGTTAGATTGCCTGATTTATCTATTTTATGGGATGTGACCTCAGGTGAGCTTTCATTATAGAAATAGATGTTGCCTATTTGGGTATTAGCAGCCAATTCTACGGTTTCATTTCCGTCACCCTTGTAGTTATAAATATATTTATTTCCTGCACCGGTAATTTTAATTGTATCTGCACCTTTATTGGGTATGATTTCGTCATTGCCTGCGCCTGTTATAATTACATCTGTCGATTTTGTACCTCTTATTGTATCGCCGTAATTAGAACCTTCAAAAGTTGTTACTTTTGTCTTTGCATTATAAATTCCTGTAATGGTAACAGAGGGCAGATAATATCCGTTAATTTGAATATTATTGCCGTCAGATATTTGATTTTTACCGAATAATTCTTTAATCGTTGTTGTTTCGGTTACGGTTTTGCCGTTAGAATCAGTATAAACGCCAGATATTACAAGGTCATTTCCTGATTTTTTGGAAGAATAATTGCTATATCCTGCCAATTGGAAGTTATAAGCACCGTCAACATCCGGTTTTTCAAAAATAACGGTGTCATTTCCCATGCCTGCAACAACATTGATTGTACCTTGACCTCCGTTTATTTTGATTGTATCGCTGCCTGCGCCTGAGTAGATATAAGCCGTGCCGCCGTTAATGGTGATTGTGTCATTGCCTGTTCCTGCGTAAGCATAGGCTGTGCCATCGTTAATTGTGATTTTGTCGTTACCTTCAGCCGTATAGATGTTTGCGGTTGTTGCACTTGTTGCTACAGTATCGTTACCTGCGTCAGTATAAACATTCTCGGTATTTCCCAACAATGTTAGTTTGTCTTCTTGTGCTCCGCATATAATTAAGTGGTCTGCTTCTGCGCTTGTGGTTATGTCATTTGCAATACTTGTATCGCCTTGCATTTGAGTCATAGTCGCACTAAATGAGCCGTAACCAGAAATATAAATTTTGTGAGAAATGTTTAAGCCGCCTTCAGAGCTTGCAATGTTTTCCGGAGTAACTTCTACAGCCTCTTCGGTGCTGCTTTTAATACCTGTTATTTTTATACTGTCGGTTACGGCATTACCGTCATTATTGAATGTTCTGTACAGAACTAAGTCGTTATCGTCCATTTTATACGAATATATGTCGGGATAATCGTATCTATTAAGCTCGTCGTTGAATTTACTGTAGATTTCTATATAGCCGCTATTAGTACCGCTATTGAGGTTAATGCCGTCCGCAATAGTAATTGTATCGTTTCCGTCGCCTTTTGAATAATATATATATTTATATCCGCCGCCATCAATTGTTATAAAGTCATCGCCTTTACCTGCGGTTATCCTATCTTCACTTTTGCCTGTTGTGATTATATCGACACCGTCGGTACCATCAATAATATCTTCAAAGAAAGTGCCTTCAAATATTGTTGCATTTTGTTCAGGACTATATTCTCCGTCAATATCCAGATTAATCCAAGAAGGTACAGAGTAAGAGGAAGAATAATAAAATCTTGTTGAATCGGCATCAACTTTTGCGTGATTTGGATTGAAGAAATTATTTATTGTGTATGTTTCCGTATGGTCTTCGTATTCCGTAACATTATTTTCATTTTTGTGAGATGTTCTGTATTTAGCGCTGAGGATTAGGTTATCACCTTGTTTTGTATATTTTGATATTGAGTAATTTGGTTCATATTCTAAAGCATAATTGTACATAGCATCGCTTGCACCGACAAAGTTGATAGTCTTATCACCGCCGCCTGCCGTAAAGCGAATTTCTCCGCCCATACCGCCTGTTATATTAACAACATCAGCACCGGATTCAAGGTATATGGTTGCACGACCGCCTATAATATTGATTTGGTCGTTGCCGCCTTGAGAGTGTATTTCTGCTGATGCGGAATTTGATGTAATAATATCGTTTCCCGAACCTGCGTAAATCAGTGAGCTTGTCGTGGAAGTATCGTTAATTACGTCATTGCCTGCACCTGTGTATACATGGTTGATTTTACCGTTTACGGTTATGGTGTCTGCTTTGTTGCCGCCGGTTACAAGGTTGCTTGTATAGGTTGCTTCAATATTATTGTCTTTTGTTGCAGAGCCCTGAGTGAAATACGGAGTATCTGTTGAAAAATATGATGTGCAATTTTCTCTTTCAAAATATCTGTTATAATAGCTGCTCCATTCGCTGTGGTTTTCATAAAAACGTATTTTGTTAGAAACATTTAATGTGCCGTAATAATCTGCGATATTTCCTGCGGTAACTTCTCCGCCGGTAATACCTTTTATTGTTACGCTGTCTGTTGTGATTTCATCACCGTCAACACGTGTCCCGTAAAGAATTAATAAATCATCTCCGTTATCATTTTTAATTTGATAAGAGCTGCCTGTAACATTATCAGTCCACGATATTCTCAATTCGTCATTGCCACCTGAAAGAGCGCTACCGCTAAGGTTAACAATGTCATTTCCGTCGCCTTTTGATTTTCTGATGGTTTTCTTTCCGGAATTGTCAATATTTATAACGTCTTTTCCTTTACCCGGAGTAATAACATCTTGGTAACTTGTTGTTCCGATAGTGTCTTTTTCATCGGTTCCGTTAATGTAAAGGTTGTTTATTGAAACATAACTGTGCACATAATTGATAGGTATATTTATAAAGTAAGCGCTATATTCGCCTGTTAAATTTCTTACAAAGACATTTGCCTTTTCTTCCGCCGTATAATTAAAATAATCTTTAATTACGGTTTTTCCTGTAGATACAGTGACATACATATTTTGTCCGTTAACAGATTTATATTCTTCTCGGTATCTTTCGATTATAAGGTCTTTATTAGCGGCATCTTTATCTTTGTAGAATTTGTATCCTGAAGTATTGAGAAAATCCAGATAAACTTTTCCTGAGTGGTCAGTAATAACAATTGTGTCGTCTCCTGTATTTTCATCAACATAAATAGTTTTGTCTCCGCTGCCGTCTATTGTAATGGTATCATTTGCAGAAGATGTATAAATTTTATCATTTCCCGCTTTGGTTTTAATTGAAGATTCAGATGTTGCAACGATTGTTTCTGCATTATCTGTTCCGTTAAGAGTTCCCGAGCCTTGGACGAGATTTTCTAATTCGTGATAGTCAGTTTTGTATTCTCCGTTATATTTGTATGTTTCGGAGATTTTATTGTCATCGGTTAATGCATAACGGTGTTCGTAATCATATACAGTCCCATAATATTCAGTTATATCGCCGCTTTTTATATTTATTTTCGATTCGGTTGTAAAATAATCTTCAACGGTGAATTTGGAATTTCTTGAAGAACCTCCGTTGTATTGCCAGTTTTGTATTATAACGAGGTCATCGCCATCCCTATAAAAAGAATTTTCCCCGAGGTCGGATATTTTTAGGGTATCTGCTTCGTTTCCGCCGCTGACAAAAATTCCGCCTTCCGCAACTGTATTTGTAATCAAATCGGCATAATAATCTCCGCCGCCAAAGTTTGCATCAATAAAATCTTCACCGGTGCCAATGGTGATAATATCTGTTCCGCCGTTAACCAATTTTACAGTGTCATTACCGCCGACGGTACTGATGGTATCATCGCCGTATCCGGCATAGAATGTTTCATTCAGAAATGAACCTTGGAGAACTTGATTTTCGGATGTGGTTTCATATTTTGAACCAATGTCGTAAGTTTTTGTTATAAAGTTTATCGGTTCGTAATGGTCTGTAACCCATTGTCTGCATGGATATTTGTTTCCATTCGGGTCTGTATATTGAAGTGTAACACTATTTGCTGCATTTTCTGCACCAATATCTTTTACTGTTATTGTGTTAATTGGTATTTGATGTCCATTATAATTTTCATCATAGTAATAATCAATATTACTGGTAGCAGTACCTACAAGAGATTGACTTTCCACATGCTTGTCGGTGTAGCTGTCACTTCGATACCAACCACGCAATTCACCTGTTGTGCTGACATATTGCAGGCCATAGGCTGTATAATCATATTGTGCATAGGTATTATCATATACATGTTGTACTACCCAATCATTTTTTTCATAATCGTATAAGTAATAAGTAGTAACAGCTTTATAATATGTGTAGTAATTGCTACTATGGTCTTCATCAATTTCATCAGATGTTACAGTTTCAACTTTAGTATAGCCTAATGTATGGCAAGCGAAAGTTGTTACAACCAAATCAACGCCGTTATTATCATTGACCACTCTTTCCCATTTTATAAGTGATTCATTAAAATAGCTGTAAGAAATATTACTCGTAAAATTAAGTATCAAGTCTTCTCCCGGAGTTAAGTGAATTTCGTCCGTTCCTAATATATTATTGTTAGTAAGATCAAAATTGATTATATTTTCGCCTCCGCCCATAGTAAAGGTTTCGTTTGCCGAAGTTGAATTTGCAAATTCATCCTCATTCGTTCCGGTGAATACGTTGTTAATTGATGATACTTCTACAGCCATAATACATCTCCTTGGGGTTTTTTATTAACCGTTATTGTCAGAAAAAATTTATCATTTATTCATAACAAACTTTCTGCAATTTTAAAACAAAATGCAATGATATACAAGGCTATATCAGAAAATGTTACATAAATTTTGTTACAAATTGCGGTATGGCAAGATTTAACTATTTCGCCCAGGAATGAACCATATCATCAACGGCTTCAATGGCTTTTAATTGTGCTTCGCCACGTTTTTTGAGGCTAGGTTCAGTCATAGCTTTGAAAGAATTACCTTGATAAATGCCTTGTTGGCGTTCATATACTTCCCTGTCGGTAGGTTTTTTGTTTTCTTTAGCGGTTTCTTTTTTCGCTTGAGACGCGGTTGTTCCTTTTGTTAAAGATTTGAATACCTGTTTGGGTTCAGCTTTGTAGGTAGCTTTTTGAAAACCGTCTAACAAGGTGATTTCATTTGCGCTATAGGTTTTAGCTTCGAAAACATTATTTTCAAACCAACCCTTTGTATCTCCGTCACCGGTATAACCCTCTATTGCATAAATTTCATTTTTTGAAACACAACTTCCGTATTTATGCAGTTTACTTGTAAATTCGGCGTGCGTGCTTACATCTTCATTGGGGTTGATATTTGCGCTGAAACTGTCGCTGCCTTCGCCAAGGTAAAATTCGTTGTTGGTGAACCTTTTGAAATTGCCGTCCACAATTATAGTGTCATCTCCGCTTCCTGTTCTTATTTTGTTCTTGTGAAAATAAATCGGGCGAGAAGAATTTTCTATTTTAACCGTATCATCGCCGTATCCCAAGTCAATTTCAGAATTTACGCACTCGTTTAATACCAATTTGTCATTTTGAGTAGTACCTTTAAAGGCGATATTTGAACCGGAGAGCTGATATGCGCCGTCTTTTTGAATACAATAATTAAAAACGGAGGGATCTGAGATAATTACGGAGCAATCTGTTTCGGGATGATAAGATGATGAGCAGCCAAATCCGCCGTTTGTTTTTGCTCTGTAATTAGGAAAAGTTGCGCATAATTTTTCATCATTTGTTATGCTCAATTTCAAATCTTTTGATATATAAAGTGTTTGTTTTTCGTGGTCTGAAGCAATAAAACCAGTTTTATCCCCAACGAACACAAGCTTGTAGTGTACAGGAAAATTAAGCATTAAGCCTCCGCACAAATTATTAATAATTCCCCATACATATATAAAAAGTTATAGCTTAAATAAATTGCCTAAGAGTTGAATAAATGTGGTAAAATAAGTCTAAAAAGTTAAGTGTAACAAAGGAGTTTATTATGAGATTATTGCATACAATGATTAGAGTAAAGGATATTGATAAAAGTTTGGAATTTTATACAAAACTTTTGGGAATGGAAATTTCGGAAAAAAGGCGCTTGGAAGATTGTTGGTTGTATTTTTTAACGGATAAAGAATCAGGACAGCAGATAGAATTAACTTTCAATGATGAAACTCCGCAAAATGGTTATGAAATCGGTTCGGGATTTGGGCATTTTGCTTTCGGAATTGAGTCTATGGCGGAATTTACAAAAAAAATGAATTCGCTCGGGTATTCTTATTTGTATGAGCCTTTTGATTTAACGGGAAAAGGCTCTATGATTGCTTTTATCAAAGATCCGGACGGATATGAAATTGAACTTATTGAAAAAGTTAACTGGTAAAAGCATTTAGTGGTATTATTAGCAAAATTTTTTATTTTCCATTTTTTGTAGAAACGGATAAAAATCAGAGTTATTTATGAAAATTGGAATAAATAATATTGCTTATACCGGTCTGAAATTTTCGGGAAAAGAAACTGATGACAGAAAACCCATAAAATCAGCCCACATACGTGTTCCTGCAATGTTGACGTCGGCTCTTTTGATGTTGGCAGCTTATGCTAAAGCGGATGTAAATACGCCTGTCCAAAATCCGACAAATGATACGGCTGCTCTTGTAGCATACTCAAAAAGTGCCTTGCTTAAAGAGAGAGAAAAAGATTACAAGGGTGCAATTGAGTTTTATGACAAAATGATTAAGCTGCGCCCTCAAAATGAAATATTTTATCAATTTAGGGGCGAATTGCAGGAAAAAAACGGTAACTATGAAGAAGCAATAAGTGATTATGCAATAGCAACTTCCAAATATATGCATAAAAAAGACGAACTCGAAGCCAAATTGCAGACGGCGCATGAACAAGAAAAAGCAGATGCGCTAAATGATGAAATCGAGGCTTATGAAAATGCAATAAAAGCAAATATGGAAAGAATAAGGACATTTAGGAAAATCAGAAAAAATAAATTTGATTATACAAGAGCCAGAGATTTTGGTATTGAAGAGGTTCATCAGGGACAGATAATGAATTGCTATTTTCTTTCATTGTTATGCAAATATCCTGATTTAATACACAAATCACAATGTCTGAAATGGAATAAAGACGGTACTGCCGAAGTTTCTCTTTATCCTGTTAAACTGGACAATGCAAAAATTAACTTTGACGTTGTTGGAAAACGGAAAACATACCATATATCAAACGAAGAACTAAATGCTACGATGTTCAAGTTTATCAAAGAGGACGGCAAAACAATTCCCTTTAGGCTCAACCCTGCTCAAGATATGACGTTGAAGGCTCTTGAAATAGGTTTTTTGAAAAATCTTAATGCTGATTTTATATCCTGCAATAAAGGCGGTAGTGCCGCAGATGCATTAAAGATGCTTTTTGGTGACTATATTATTCCTAAAGTGGGCAGAATAGTTACAGGACAAACAGATTTTAGCAGAGAAGATGTAAAAAACGGCATTTTTGTTTATGTAACGGCGCAAAACGGCAGATACAAATCGGGAAGCTGGAAACCGGTTGAGGTGTGCGGACGAAAACTTGTTCCGTATCATACGTACATAATAAACGGATTTGACGAAACTAAAGATATGGTATCTCTTTCCGACCCAAACTTTGATGACAGAACTTCAACAAAAGATGATATTGTTATTCCATTTAAAGAGTTGGCGAAAAATCATTTCAAATTAGATTTCGTTATTCCGTTTAAATAATTTGTTTATAAACATCCTGTATCGGGATTGTTGGTTCCGAGAATAGCTTCTATTGAGGCAGGATTTGTTTCCGCCGTGTTTATGGTTTCGGCTATATTTGTATCGTTTGCTGTCCATCCGGCTATTTCTGATGTTATAAGATTTGTATCGGATGAGCAGGCTGTTATATCCGAAATAATTTCTTCCGTCGGTTTTTTATATGCCGGTAGTACATCGTCTATTGCTTTTCTTTTGTTTCCGACTTGAATATATTTAGCACTGTGATTACCCTTTTTGTAATTTTTTAGAATTATTTCGCCGCCGGTATATTTTAAAATTGCATTATTTCCGGAAAATTTGGCTTTCAGATTACTGAATTTGTCGTTCTTAATGATTAAAATATCCGTTCCGTTGCCGTTTATTACTGTATTTTTTCCATCATTTTTTGAGAAATACAATATATTCGTGCCTTCACCTGCGTTAATAACGTCATTTCCTTTTTTGGCATAGATTTTATCATCGCCATCACCTGCAATAATTTTGTCAGCACCGTTGCTGCCCTTAATAGTGTCATCGTATTCGGTGCCGTAATATTTTCCGGGTTTATTGGCATTGATGGTCAAACCGTTCAAGTTAAGCAGAGTTGAAAGTTCAACTTCACTTCTTGTGTAACCGTATATCGGGTATATGGCATATTTAAGGACAGGCATATCTATAATTTTTTCAGGAGATACAAGCTGCGTATCATTATCTTGCGATAAAGAGGTATCATCCGAAGTATTATCAGATTCCGAAGTTCCTATTTGTATATCATCTCCCAATGGCGGAATTGCGTATTTTGCCATTACGAGAAATCCGTCAACGGCTTCTACATTTACGATATCATCACCGGAGCCCATAAATTGCGGCGGTGCATATTTCAAACATTCTTGTTCAATTATGTATTCTTCTACCGGAGGAATACTTATCGGAGGTACCGCATACATTGCTACGACCATTACCGGATCTGTTTTGATATATATTCCACGGCTTGCAACTTTTCCGTCTGAGGTAAAGTAATCTTTAATGGTAATAATTTCTTTTGTTGTATCTGTTTGTGAATATATAATATCAAGGTCATTATATTTTTTACTGAAAGATATATCACTGCGAAATTCGCTAAAGCCCTCAATGTCTAAAAGAGTTTTTTCTCCTTGGTGATAAATTGTATCGTGACCATCGCCATGGTTAATAGCAACGGTATTTTCGCCTTTACCCGTTAAAATGACGTCATTCCCCTTGCCGCCTGAAATGTAATCATTTCCTTTGCCCCCGAAGATGACATCATTCCCGCTGCCTCCGTATATGCTGTCGTCACCGGCTTTGCCATATAGCGTATCATCTCCCTTTCCGCCATATATGATATCATTACCATCACCGCCGTAAAGGGTATCATTTCCTTTTTCACCAAAAATGACATCATTGCCCTTGCCGCCACGGATAACGTCGTTGCCGTTGCCGCCATAAAGGGTATCATTACCTTTTTTGCCAAAAATGTAGTCATTTCCGTCGCCGCCACGGAGAATATCATCGCCATCGCCGCCGTATATTATTCTGTTGCTTTTTCTTTTCTTTATTTCTTTTTGTGTTTTAGACATAATGCTATCATTCCGCTTGCAAAAAACTTTACTGTCTATATTATACTCAAAATTATACTTTAACAAAATATTAATACAAATATACAAAATAAAACATATTTGTGATACATTGTTATCCTGTATGAGCTTTTAATTAAAAGCAAAGGGATAAAGTTATGTACATGTTAAAACATGCAGTATGGGAGATAACCCTAAGTTGTAACATTCACTGTCTTCATTGCGGTTCTGGCGCAGATAAACACAAGCGCCCTAAAGAACTTTCTACGGAAGAAGCCATGGGGCTCATTGAACAATTAGCGGATATCGGGTGCAAGAGGGTTGTGCTTTCGGGCGGAGAACCTTTTATGAGAAAAGACTGGTCTATTTTGGCACACAGAATAGTTACTCTTGGGATGGCTTGTCAGTACATTTCAAACGGATATATGGTTGATGACGACATTCTGGATGTTTTGGAGCAGTTGGGAACAAAATATGTCGGCTTTAGCTTGGACGGAGCAAACGCAAAAACTCATGATTATATAAGAGGTAAAAAAGGAGTTTTTGACCATTTGATGTGGGTTTTTGACAGGATGAAACAGCGGGGCTTTAAAATAGGTGTGGTCTCTACAATACATAAAGGTAATATATCGGAGCTTGACGGAATAAAGAACGTGTTGTTGGAACACGGAGTTGATATATGGCAAATTCAAACCGCAAATGTGCGTGGAAGAATGCCGAAAGAATGGGCGCTTAATGAAAAAGATTATTATAGTATGGCGGAATTTATTGCGAAAAACAGACCAAGATATGAAGATATACTGATTATTACGGAAGCAGATTGCATGGGGTATTTTTCAAAACTTACTCCGTATATGGGTATGAAGCATTGGAATGGCTGCAATGCCGGCATGAATACTATAGGCATAGAAAGTGACGGCGGCATAAAAGGGTGCTTGTCCATGCAGGATAAAAAGTACATAGAGGGGAATATCCGGGAGCAATCCTTGAGAGAAATTTGGGAAAATCCCAATAATTTTGCGTATAACAGAAGATTTAAAATTTCAGAGCTTCAAGGAATTTGCAAGGGGTGCAAATATGGTGGAATTTGCCGTGGCGGTTGCAGTGAAAAAGCGGAAACGTACACAGGTAAACTTCACAGTCAGCCGTTTTGTTTATACGAAATGGAAAAAACAGGGAAAGTATAGGTTTTATTAGGATATTTTTTTAAGAAGTTGTTTTGCGGAACGATTTTTGGGGCTGAGTTTAAGGCAGTTTTGTAAGGCGTCAATTGCTTCTTGCCGCTTGCCGCAGGTATTGTATGTTAATGCAAGTTGATAATAATTATCGGCGTACTTTGAATCTAATCTTATTGCTTTTTTTAGGTACAATTCCGATAATTCATTATCGTTTGCATAAATTCGTTGAATAATCCCTAGATGGTGGTATGCTTCAGGCGAGTCGGGCGAATAATTTATTGCTGTTTTAAATACCTTTATCGCATTTTCAAAGTCTTTTGCTTCATAGTATAAAAGTCCGATATTATTTATGGATGCAATATGTTTGGGGTTTATATTCAATGCATTACGATAATATTGATACGCTTTTTTTCTGTTATTCAAATAGTGATATGCCAATCCTGTTGCATATTGGTTATCCGAATTTGCAGGCTCAAGCTCGGAAACTTTTTTATAATACTTTAGTGCATTTTTGTAATCACACGATATAAAGTAACTGCGAGCAAGTTTTTTTAGCAGAAGTAAATTCTCCGGTTCATATCTGAGCATTTTTGTCAGAATTTTTATTGCATCACAAGTTTTATTTTGCAAAACAAAACAGTTATAAATTTCGTTATTAAAACAATTGTTTTTTGTATTGCGAAAAGCTTTTTGGGCAAGTTCAATTGCTTCATCAAATTTTTTGTTGTTCCTTAGCAATATGATTTTATTTAAGACAGCGCCGGTTGTTTCTTGTTTTAATGACATTCTTACCCTCGTTTCTCCTGCAATTATAACATGTTGATATACGAGCAAACAAGTATATCATATTTGGACGCAGCAAGTTTCGGAAAATATAATGTCCGTTTTTGACATAATGAAGCTTTATTATAAAAATGTAATAACTTATATAAGGAGTAAAAAATGTTTTCTTTTCTTACATTTATGCTGCTTATGGCAGTTGGTGCGTGTGCAGAAGAATCTCTGAGTTTTGCATCGTCTGGAGATGGCGGTTTTATCGATGGTGGCGAGGACGATTATTATGATGACGAATTTGATGATGATTTCTGCGATGACTATGAAGATGATTTTTACTAATAAAAAAGCCTCTCTATTCTGAGAGGTTTTCTTGTAAAGAGTTAAGATAAATGAAAGGAGGTAAGATTATTTCTTATATTCCTATACCCGAAATCAAATTTCCGTCTTCGTCATAGGTATTTATAAATGAACCTCTTTTAACTGTTACGGTTGAATTTGTAAACCCGAGCAGTCTGTCGCCTGCTGCTTCGTCTGCGGCTATGCTGCCGATAATGGCACCATGTTCGCCATAAAGCTGAATTCCGTAACTTCTTTGTACTGCAACTTGAATTGTCATAATTTGTTCTCCTTTTTATTGTTTTACTTCGCTTCCGTATATTTTATTGTGAAGTTCTTCTATTTTTTCTTTTTGCATTTTGATTTTGTTTTCACTATCCGCAAGACACTTTGCGTAAAATTCTTTCAATCTATTGAGCGTTTTTTCTCTTTCTTTTATTTCATTATCAAGAATAAAGATTTTCTTGTATTCTCTGTATATTTCTTCGTTGTAAGAAGGTATTTGTTTTATAACTTCTTCTCTTTGCAGCATGAGTGACTCCGGTTTTGATGTTAAATGTTCTATTTCTTCTTCAAAATCTTTTGATTTCATAAGTCTTTCTTCTAACATTACTTTCAGAAGCATTTCATTGCACCTTAGCTCCTGTTGTAATAATTGCTTTCTTTTTTCTTCATTTGTCATAATTTTTCTCCTTACATTTTTTGAAGCAGCATAATTGCATCTTTGGGAACTTTGTCTAAATCAATAACATTAAATTTTGTTCCGTTTAGCACTCTTAAAACTGTAAGAACGGCACTATTTCCAGCCGGAATAAAAAAAGCTTCGTTGTTTTCATTCCATGCAACATATCCGTTATCATTTTTGTCTTCTTTTACTTCTTCAATTATTTTAGTCATTTTATTTTCCTCTTTTTTCTGATTACATTCTTATTATAAAAAACTGGTACGACAAAAACGGGCGTGCTAATTTCTTAGTTCAAAATTGTATAAATAATCTTTGCATTGTCAGCAGGAAGAATATCTTAAATCCTTGCAGTCAACATATTTATAAAAGCTGCAGTCTTTGTAATATCTGCTTGTTATGTGGGGATAATACCGCCAAGTTTCGCTTGTTCTCCATTTGTCTGCACGCCAGAGCATGATTTCAAATTTGCTGTCGTGAGCTTTTTGCCCTTTTGGGGGCTGGGTGAACCACATATCAGCATTTTTTAATGGCGGCAAATAGTTTTCGTAAGCTACTGCTGTTCCGAAATCAGTGATTATTAAAATCAGTGCAAGAAAAAATCTTATCATATTATCCAGTCTCCCGGAATGTATGCATCTATTGTGCCAAAGAATATCGGCATATTAAAAAGTTCGCCCCATTTTTTGACTTCGTGCATCGCTTCGGCATCTAACCCTAAATCATCCACCATAACAAATACTGCTGTTTGCTTGCCTGATTTTCGTGCTTTAAAAGGAGCTTTCATAACGCCGAATGTCCATTCATTTGCTCTGACAAAAGTTATTGCATAATTTTCAGACTGACAATCAATGCCGTTTTCAAACTTTTTACCCGAGCACCAAACTTCCACATACTCTTCTTTTGTATAAGGATGTGCAGGTCTTGTAGAGTAATAAGCATTATGATTTGGCATATATGGTGTCATATTGGGATTTCGTCTTATACCGAGTTCGTTAACATCATAATATCCCTCAAATGGTACAACAGTTCTTGTTGCACTTGGGAATTGCGGGATTTTATCGGGATTTGGAGGTTCTATTCTTGAATATTCCGGAACTTGCCCCCTGCCGTCAATATAGTAGCCGTGTTCCCTGTCTTTATATATGACATTACTGTCAGCAAAGCAGTTTACGCAAACCAAAAATTCAAATAAAAATAACATTACTAAGAATTTTTTAGTCATAGTATATCCTTTTTGTTATTCGATATCATCGTATTCGTCCATAAGAATTTTCCAGCAGTATTCATAAAATACGCTAAATGATTTTTTGTCTTTTTCAAACAAATCGTATGCTATTTTTTCTGCTTTTTCGTACGCTGTTCCTTCAATATCCCGATATTTGCCTCTTAAAAAAGGAATATCATATATACCCTCATCATTTTTACGAAATAAAGCTACAATAACCATAGCAATCATGTGGTTATATTTTTCGGTCTCAAATTCCTGTTCAAAACTTTTTGTTTCTTTTGACATTTTTACTCCTTGTTTTCAATTTCGTATAAGTATCGTTTTACTTCTTCAAGTTCTTTTTTTAAATAATCTGTTTTTCTTTCCAAAACCGCATTTATTTCTTGCAAAATATCTTTTTCGTTTTTGTTAGCCATATTGGCTATTTCTTCCAGATTTTTTTGAATAGTGTTTACGCATTTTTCAATCTGCTTTTGGATAAAAATTGTCTGCTCTCTATGCTGAGGCAAAATACCTATATCAAACATGATTTCTCCTTGTTAAAACAGTTATTATTTATGAGGTTAACGGTTTTTTTTAATATTTTGCAGCTTGTCATGAATTTTTTACCAACTTTGTACTACTTTTCCCTCATCACAAATTAAGTCTAAAATATACTCGGTAGAATACGCACCACCGTTGTAGTTTCTGCAGCATTTGCCGCAGGCGACACCCTTCATATACTTTCGCAAAGTTTTTGTTTCATTTCCGCAATAAGGACATTTGTAAATATACCTGTAGGGCTTAAAAAATTCTGCATTAGTACTTTTTTCTGGTCTTCCGCCCAACATCATCATTATGCTTTTCCACACTTTATCGTGTCCATGACCTGCACCGTATGCATAATAGGTGATGGCATGTCCTATTTCATGTAAGACGGTATCCCACATGTCGTCGTAATTGCCAGTTTTTTGACATGCTTCAAAGAATGGTCGTGAAAATTTAAAGGTTGCATATTTATATTTACCTTTTGTTTTACACGAACATAACCCCAAATTATGATACATTGAGTTTGAATAAACTATTTCATAAATTAAATAAGGACATCTGTATTTAAGATGTCCTTCTATTAAATTTTCAACATTTTCTACCCAAAAGCTTGATTCTTTTTGTTTGCGATATTTTTGCAAGTCAATAATTTTTGCCATACTCGTTACCTCATTTGCACTTATACCAATATGATAAGACACTATTACGTCAAAAATGGACACAGTGTAGAAGCCCTGCTGCAACAGGGCTTCCGCTCCTCTTTGGACAGAAAAGAGTATTACTTAAATAACTTGTTCTACATTTAAATAATGATAAAATAATTCATTCATCTTTATGCCGTTTTTCCCAATATTTTTCAGAATAAATATTCCTGTTAAATTGTTTATCTGTATAATATGATTTTTAATTTCCGTATAACTAAGATTAAGTATTCGTGCTAATTCTTTATAGTTTGTAAATTCCGGATTCTTTATATAATAATCCAATATTTTCATTTGAGTTTCATTTACCTTAAAATTAACATCTGTTCCATAGATATTGTAAGCAATATTTTGTTCTTCTTTAATTCGTATATCCCTTTTTGACTTGTACTCTTTTATGTACAGACTATTATTTATTTTCTTTAATACCGCCTGAGAATAATTGTTATTGCCACGTTGAATATCAATTAACTTCAGGTAATTGACAAAGTTTTCTAATCGCTGTTCGCTATTTGAAAGAAAAGAGTTTATATCCAGATTGCCTTTTCTTGTATTGCAGTTACTGCAACAAATAACTATGTTATTTGCATAACTTTTACCTCCGGCGCATTGTGGCAAAATATGGTCTAGCGTCTTATCTTTATCTTTAAGAGCTTTCCCACAATATGCACAAATATGACTTAGTTCTTTTAATTGTTTTTTCCCAAACATAATTATATCTTTCCAATACTTGTTCTTATCATAATAAATTACCCCTGCGTCAAAAATGGACATACGCTAAAAACAATGTTAAAATTATTCAAAAAGGAGGTTGCTATGCAAGATAAACCCAGATATTCAAGAGTTTCTGATATTTTAGACTTAGCGATTTTTATGTCATCAAAATTAAATGGCGTAACCATCAAGGATATTGAAGAGAGATACAATGTTTCACGCCGTACGGCCGAGCGTATGCGTGATAGTTTGACTTGCATTTTCCCTCAGGTTGATGAAATTGAAACCGATGATATGCAAAAGCATTGGGGCTTTATAAATTATTCCATTTCTCAACTCATAACTTTCACGCCCAAAGAGCTTGCCAATATTGAACAATGCCACCGCAGGACAACTAACAAAGAAATGAAAGAAGAACTTGGCAAGACGGTTGAAAAGATAAAAGCTTTCAACCGCAAAGGTAAGAATAAATTAGAAAACGATATTGAACTTTATATGCAGACAGAGGGCTATGCAGTTCGCCAAATGCCGCAGTATAAAATCAGCCTAAATACATTAGAGGTTATAAGAGAGGCTGTCCAACATTCAAAAATTGTTAAGGGAATATATCACGATAAAGAAAGAACTATCGAACCTTTGGGAATGATTTATGGTGAAAAAATTTATCTTATAGCAAGGGAAAAAGCTAAAGGGAATGATATATACACATATTTACTTCATAAATTTGAAAATCTTACACTAACTGAAAAAACTTTTGATAAAGGTGATTTTGATTTGCAAGAATACACGAATGAATCTTTCGGTGTTTATCACGGTGAAATTCTCAACGTGAAACTGTCATTTGGCCCTGAACTTGCACAAGAGGCAAGTAGGTATGATTTCCACCCGACACAAAAAGGTAAATTTGAAAAAGATGGCAGTTATACTTTGACGTTTAAGGCAAGCGGCAGCAGAGAAATCATCTGGCACATATTCAAATGGGGTGCAGGATGTAAAATCCTTGCTCCAAAAGCACTTCAAAAGGAATATAAAGAATATCTCGCAGAGAATTTGAAGAACTATTAAAAGCAACAGATTTTACGCAAAATCCGCTCGAACTCTAATTACAAGGCTGCGCCTTGCAGAGTTCTCCTTTATATATTTTTGTAATTTTTCATTAAAAAAATGGAGATGGAGAGAGTCGAACTCTCGTCCGGAACGGACAAAAGCAAGCATCTACGAGCGTAGAACTTTGTTAATCTCATTATGGCAAGGTCAAAGCTCATAAACCTGAGCCATAACAAAGCGTTTTGAGCGCCACGCCTGACTTTGGCAATAATCTTAGCTTAGCTTATTGCTATGGGCTAAGAGCAACCGGCATAAGTGTCCCGATACATCGGCCGGTAAGACATACCGAGAGGTTGACCGCAATTAAGCAGCTAATGCATAAGCAGAAGCAAAGTCAACTTTTCTGACATTGTTGCCATTTATAGTTTTGCTCGTTGATAACGGAGAACAGCGCTCCGACTCGCAGCTTGATTTCACCAATCGCCCCGTCAAATCCAAAGCATCCCCATATTTAATTTTCAAAAGTGCATACACTTATTATCTCATAATGAAAGCAATATTTCAACACACTTGCCCTAAAATTTGCAATAAAAAGCCTGCCTTCTTTTGGGCAGGTATCGGTTAAATATGCTCTAAAATCATACTAAAATATATCCGCCCCTAAAAAAATTAGGCGCAGGTATGAATTTTTATTAGCCTGTAGGCTAATATGATTTATCTTGTATATACTCTCGGTAATCGTACTTTTAATCGGCAAGTAAGCTCATAATGTATTGTTCCGAGCAGGTTTGCCCACTCGTCAATTTTAATTTCTTCATTCTCGTCTTTGCCGATAAGTGTAATTACATCTCCAATGCCGACATTTCCTGCATCTGTTACGTCAAACATCATCTGGTCCATAGTGATGTTGCCTATTTGGGGAACTTTTTTGCCGTTTATTATGCCGAAAATCTTGTTGGACAATGCTCTTGGAACTCCGTCAGCATATCCAATCGGAACTGTAGCTATTTTGGTGGTTTTTGAAGTTTTGTATTTGTAAGAGTAACTTACGCCTTCATTTTCTTCTACCTCTTTAAGGTATCCTATCCTTCCTTTTAGGCTCATTGCGGGATAAAGTATCGGGGCTTTTGCGCCGTCCGGTAAATCGGGCATGAGTCCGTAAATTCCTATCCCCGCACGCATTGCATCAAACTGCAAATCGGGATAGCTTATTATTCCTGCGGTATTTAGTATATGCGCTTTGATGTTCGGAAATTTTTCCTGAACAAATTTGAAACGCTCAACCTGCATTTTTGTGATATCCCTGTCTTCTGCACATGCAAGATGGCTGAATATTCCGCAAAGTTCAATTTCTTTTATACCCAATATTTGTTCTATAAATGCAGGTGCATCTTTGTAGTATAAGCCTATTCTGTTCATACCTGTGTCAATTTTCACCTGTACTTTTATCGGCTTTTTTAAATGTTCATAGGCTTGGATAGCTGCATTTATGTGGTCTTGTGTGAATACTGAAAGGGTAATGTCATTTTGCGCCGCAGCAATAAATGACCATGTCGGAACTGTGCCGAGAACTAAGATGGGTATATCGCAGCCGCTTTTGCGAAGTTCAATGCCTTCATCCACCGAGGCAACTCCAAAAGCATTTACCCCAGAAGCTATGAGCGGAGGCGCAACCATTATAGAATTGTGTCCGTATGCGTCGGCTTTGATTATTGCATATATTTCAGTATTAGGCTTGGCATATTTTTTTAGGGTTAAAAAATTTTTTTCGATATTACCGAGATTTATTTCCACCCACGCATCACGTCTGGTTTGAACGTATGGCTGTTGTCTTAGGTTTGACATAATAATTACCTTTCAATGCAATAATTATACAACGAATATACATAAGTGGCAGGAGAGGAGTTATACTTTATGTCTAGTCGTTTTCATAAATTCTTCAAGCGAAACTTTTTCCGTTTGCGGGGGAGAGGAGTTTTCTTTGTTAATGTTGTATCGTAAAAATTTGTTTAATAATTTCGGGAGCATAAAGCCGATAAGGGCGGTGTTTGCCAAAAGGGAGAACCAATACAATCCTGCACCTATTGTTTTTGTTTTCTTTAGTACATTTGGGGCAAGGTTTTTTGCTTCATCAAGTTTTCTAAAGTTTTTGAGCTTGAGCCCGAAATTCTTGAAAAATCCGTTGTTTTCTCCTGCTTTTCTGTCCATAATTTGTGTACCCAGAAACTTGTCGCAGAGTCTTCCTGCAATATTGCCTATGAGAAAATCTCCGCCGAAAAACATTGTAAATAGCCCGATATCTCTGAGCGTTCTGTCTTTTCTTTCATTTGCATCACGAGAGGATATGATTTTGGCAGGGAAGCTCGACATCACCCAAATTGCGGCATAAATCGTTTTGGACATATTTGTGCCTGATGCATAGTCAAAATTTTGTGGGTTTTTTGCAATATGGTTCAGTATTTTTGCGCCAAGTCCCTTTGCTTTTTCGACAGGATTTCTGCTGAGCCCCTTTGTTACGGCATTTGCAAAAATAAGTCCGGGAATGGTTACAAAGGCTATATTCCACAAAATTTTTGAGATTTTTGAAGATTTTTCTTTATTTTGAGTATCTGTTTTTAAATTAAACCCTGCGGAAAAATCTCTGCGTTTTGTCCTTTTTTCTGTACTTTCCGTTGCAATCCAAGGTATAAGCGACCACATAGCGGCGGTTGTTATAAAGTCGGTAGCAAGTATTTTTTCGTGGACGGACAGCAGGTCTTTTTTTAATTTTACGGGATTGTTGTAGCGTTGATAAATTTCTTTAAATGCCTCAGTAGTTCTGTTGCTGCCATCTTTTGCATCAAATTTTTGTGCGAGTTCTTGCATTCCTTTTTTTAAATCTGCTGATGGAGTAAGGTATTTTTTAGAGACAAGAATTATTCTTTTGCCAATATCGTCAAGGCTTTTTATTATACCTTTGTTTTTTAAAAAGTGTTTATTGTATAGAGGAATAAGGAGTATCGGCGTTAAATATGATGCCACAAAATATATTCCGCCCATAAGTGCACGCTCTTGTGCTTCATATTTATTGTTTGACATGATACATTGAGGCAGTGTGCTTCCCCCAAGGGTTGTTATCCCCCTGTTTATCAGAGTGTGGTCTTGGACATACGCAGTGGCATTATATAAAGAACCAAAACTCTTCTGCCTTTTTATCTCATTCCCTGTAACATTTTTTACGTCCATAATCAACTTCATGGTACGACTTAACGGGCGGATGTCAAATGTACAAAAAGATTACGAGGTTAATCAATTTGTGGTAAAATTTCTCTTAAATCTTTGTTCTCAATTATTATTGTAGCTTCTTTTTTCAGAACTTCTTTTGCGCAAAAGGCAACTCTTATCCCTGCATATTTAAACATGCTGAGGTCATTTGCTCCGTCACCGACCGCCATGGTTTCTTCTTTTGTAACCCCCATAATATCTTGGAGTTTTTTCAGCATAGTTCCTTTACTGTCGGAGGTCATCATATCTCCGCCGACAAGACCGGTAAGATATCCGTCTTTTTCGTGAAGAAAATTTCCGAAATATGCATCAAAGCCAAGCTCCTTTTTAGCATACTCAAGTGCAATGTCAAAGCCGCCGGAAAAGCATACTGTTTTTATGTTTCGACTTTTTAATTCGGCAATAAGTTCTTTTGCGCCGTTCATATAAGGAAGTTTTGAAGAAACTTCATCAATGTATGAGGCAGGTGTTCCTTTTAGATATGCGCAGCGCTGAGTAAGACTTTCAAAAAAATCTAATTCGCCCCTCATTGCACTATCGGTTATGGCTTTTAATTTTTGGCGCAAAACGCTGTCTTGAGCAAATTGTTCAAGTGTTTCGCCATCCATCAGCGTAGAATCAAAATCAAAAACCGCAAGTTTAATCATGGCTAATAATCTTGCTGACTTTCATTTTCTTCATCATTAAGTGAGGCAAGGTCTTCCTGATAGTCGCCGTCAAAATCAGCCGGAAGTTTGTCTGTGTCGGGCCAAACGGTAAATTTGTCAAAAGAGCATTGGTTAAGATTTAATGACAAGCTCAAATCCGATTCGGATAGGTCTGCTTCCGAAAAATCAGCGCCGGACAAGTCTGCATCTGTGAAATCGCAGTACGCAATATTTGAATTATTAAACTTTGTTCCATTTAAAACCGCACCGTTAAAGGCTACTCCGGAAAGTTCTGCTCTTGCAAATGTAGCTCCTGTAAGGTCGCAGCCTTCAAAACTTACGTTGGAAAGATTTGCTTCAGAAAAGTCTGATCCGGACAAGTCATGTTCTTTGAAACTTGCGCCGTCTGTTTCAAGTCCTGAAAAATCGCTTTCTGTCAAATCTTCATCAAAACTTGCAACTTCTGAGTTAAATTCTTCAACTTCGCCTTTTTTCAATAAATCAAATAAATTTTCCGCCATAGTTATATCCTTATTGTAAAATGTTCATCTGCATTGCCACAAGCACCGCCTGCGTTCTGTTTGTTACGTTCAGTTTTTTAAATATTTTGTTCAGGTGCGTTTTTACCGTTACTTCCCGAACAAAAAGCTTTTCGGAAATAGCTGCATTGTTGTCCCCTTGCGCCACACAAGACAGTATTTCTTTTTCTCTTTGAGTCAGAGGCACAATCGGATTTTCATTGCTAACATGAATATTAACAGATTTTGCATGATTTGCAATTGTTTTTTGTGCAATCTTTACTCTGCGCAATATAGCTTCAATTCTTGCCAATAAATTTGGTAAAGAAAATGGTTTTACGATATAGTCATCAGCACCGAATTTTAGTCCGGAAATTTGGTTTTGTTCGGAATCCACCGCTGTCAGCATTATAATCGGTAATGTTTCCAGATGCTCTTTGTTTCTGATAATTTTTAGAGTTTCAAAGCCGTCAAGGTGGGGCATCATTACATCCAACAAAACCAAATCTATATCATTATCTTTATTTGTCAAAACCTGTAATGCCTGCAAGCCGTCATGCGCTACTTGCACCTCGTATCCGAATGATGGCAGAATATCTGCCAAATACTGCGGATTGTCGTCAACTATTAAAATTTTTGCTATTCCTGAGCTCATAACGAAATTATAACAGTAGTTTTAATTTCAGGTAAATACGTAAAATTGTTGAGATAAAAACGAAAGCCGATTATAATTAACCGACTTTCCTTTTTTTATTCAAATGTAGAATTCAAATTAAAAATTCAAAATTTCCGCAATGGCTTTGAGGTCTGTTTTAACTTTTTTAACAGGTGTATTTGAATATTTAATTGCAGAATCGGGATCTTTTAAGCCGTTGCCGGTAAGAACACAGGCGATAGTTGAACCTTCCTGAATTTTTCCTGCTTTATATGATTTATATAGTCCGGCTACTGATGCTGCGCTGGCAGGTTCGGCAAGTATACCCTCCGTACGAGCCATTGTTCTGTATGCGTCAATAATTTCTTCATCAGTTACGCAGTCAATTATGCCGCCTGATTCATCTCTGGCTGCTTCTGCTTTTTCCCAACTTGCGGGATTGCCTATTCTTATTGCAGTTGCAATTGTTTCGGGGTGAAGAATTCTTTCGCCTTTAACAATTGCGGCAGCACCGAGTGCTTCAAAACCGTACATTTTAGGTTTATTGGCAACAACACCTTTATCAAAATATTCTTTAAAACCTTTCCAATAAGCTGTGATGTTACCTGCATTTCCGACTGGGATGCAAAGATAGTCCGGTGCTTTTCCGAGTACGTCGCAGATTTCAAATGCCGAAGTTTTTTGTCCCTCAATTCTGAATGGGTTAACGGAGTTAACCAATTTTACCGGATATTCATCTGCAATTTTTCTTACGATTTCAAGTGCCTCATCAAAATTTCCGTCTATTGCGATAACTTCCGCACCGTACATCATTGCTTGGGAAAGTTTGCCCAGTGCAATGTAACCGTCAGGAATTACGATGTATGTTTTTAAACCTGCTTTTGCACCGTAAGCTGCTGCGGATGCACTTGTATTTCCTGTGCTTGCGCAGATGATGGCAGTTGCACCCTCTTCTTTGGCTTTTGATACCGCCATCGTCATACCTCTGTCTTTAAAGCTGCCTGTCGGGTTTGCACCGTCAAATTTCAAATAAATGTTTGCATTTATTCCGAGTGCTTTGGCAAGGTTTTTGGCGTGAATAAATGGTGTGTTGCCTTCGTTTAAAGTCACAACCGGAGTAGCTTCCGTTACCGGCAGAAATTCTCTGTATCTGTTAATAAGACCTGTATATTTTTCACATCTTCCCATGATTATAACTCCATTACTCTAATTACTTTGTGAATTTCTTTTATTGCACTAAGTCCGTTGATTTCGTTTAATGCGGCTATAAGTGATTTTTCCTGCGTTTTGCCTGTTAGAATAACAATCGTGGCAAGACCAGTTTCGCTGACATCTTTTTGAATAATGTAGTTCAGGTTTATGCCGAATTTGCTGCAAATATTTCCTATTGCGCCGATAACACCCGGAGTATCATCTGCATCAATTCTTACAAAATATTTATTAACAGTTTCTTCTATAGGAATAATTTCGGCAGTTTCCGTATTATTGCTTCTCATTTCGGGAAGAAGGTTATTCGTTGTGTGAATTTCACTCACAATAGCAAGAACATCTGCGCAAACAGAGCTTGCCGTAGGCATTTCTCCTGCTCCCGGACCTGTCAGCATAATTTGATTGACAGGATGTGCCTGAATTACGAGAGAATTTGTTACGTTGTTTATGTGGGCAAGCGGTTGTTTTGTAGATACAAGCATAGGGTGAACCCTGACGTCAAGCTTGCCGTTAACATCTTGTGCGAGGGCAATTAACTTTATCTTGTATCCGAAATCGTTTGCATACTTAAATTCTATCGGGCTTAATTCATTTATGCCTTCTCTGTATATATCTTCCTGATTGATTTTCTTTTTAAATGCAATAGAAGCAAGAATGGCAATCTTATATGCGGCATCAAAACCGAGAACATCTCCATCGGGGTTAGCTTCCGCATAACCGAGTTCTTGTGCTTCCTTTAAAACAACTTGGTAGTCTGCGTTATCTTGGTCCATTTTTGTCAAAATGTAGTTTGTTGTGCCGTTTAAAATACCCGCAAGACGTTCAAACTTGTTTGCCGCTAAAGACATTTTCATAGGCATAATAATAGGAATACCGCCGCCTACAGCTGCTTCAAATAGAAGAAGAACATTGTTTGCACGAGCTATTTCAAAAAGTTCTTCGCCTCTTTTTGCAATAAGTTCCTTGTTTGCGGTAACTACATGTTTGCCGTTTTCAAGAGCGATTCTGATAAATTCATAAGCGGCACCGGTTCCGCCGATAACTTCTATAATTATATCTACATCGGGATTGGTTACTATGATTTTGGCATCTTCCGTCAAGAGGTCTTTGTCCAAGCCCTCAATTTCCTGAACTTCATTTTTATCTTTTACGGCGATTTTTACAATTTCAACATCCGGATTGTTTCTTAAAACTTTATATACCCCGCCGCCTACGGTACCTAAACCTAATAATCCGACTTTTACTGTCTGCTTCATGGTTTACCCTTTCTTCGTCACTATCTTTACTTTATTTAATCACAAAAACGCATTTCTTCAAAATTTTTGGTGTTTGATTTGGGTATGTGAAGAAAGTAAAGAAATATTAACATAATGGACGAGCCCAAAATTATAATCTATAATTTTATTAAATTCGCACATATTAGGGAGTAAAGGCTTTGGAAACTTTGCAAGAAAGACATGGTATCATCGCGGCAGGAGATGTAAAACGTATTTTAAATACAGACAATTCTGAAATTAAAGATTTATGTAAACAGTTGAAAGTATTCCCAAAGAGAGATAAAAGAACAGGCAAAGCATTTTTTATGAGGGAAGATGTGGAGTTTTTAAAACGCATGAAAGATTTGCACATGCAGTCTTCTCAATATAATGAAATTGATACAAGATATGTGCCGCAACAAGTTCCTGTAACTCAACCCGCTCAAGATAATACGGCAATGATGATTGTTCAGGAATTCAAAAAAATGTTTGAAACAATGATGTCATCTCAAGATAAACTCATTGACAAGATGCAAACAACTTTGGAGTCTAAACTTGAAGGACTCGATGAGGTTGTGGTTGAGCTTATTCAAGTTAAAACAGAAAACGAAAATCTCAGAATAAAACTTAATCAGATGACTAAAGAAAATTATGAACTAAAGAGTAATCTTGAACAGTTCAGACCTGTTGGTTTTGGCTTTTACGTAAAGTAACGGCGGCAGATATTTTTTGAAGTGTCGTATAAATTTCAGTGTAATCAGCTGAATTAAAAAGAAGAAAGCTTCCATCCGCTTTTATGCTTACTTCTTTGGCAACTTCTTTTGCCATGCTTTCACTTTCTAATTCAACTTTCATTTCATAGTTATCTGATAGTTTATAAGAAAATTTTTCTTGTTTTTTTATATTTTTTCCCGCTTTTTCCAATTCGTCATAAAGTTTTTTGCTTTCTTTGCAAATGGCGGCGGTATTGGAAACGGCTGTTTTTGTTTGAACGGTTTTGATATTGCCTATAGATTTTTTAATTTCTTCTTCGAATATGTTGTCGCCGGTAGCTAAAACTATCGGAACGCCAATGGTTGCGGCATAAATTCCGTTTAATTTGGCTTCTCCGATTTTTTCTCCGTTAAGCCAAACGCTTTTAAAATACATGTTAAAGGTATGTGCAAGAACGCCTTCCGAGGTTGCCATTGCGTGATATCCAAAGAAAATAACTCCGTCAAAACTCTTGTCCAAACCGTACATCATTGATACTTTTTTAGGTTTGCCGGATATCAAAGTTACGTCTTTGGGCAGTTCATTTAAGATTATGTTGGTCATGGTGTTGTGTGCATCATTGACGACAATATCTTTTATTCCGCCTTTTTTTAACCCTTTTATCAGTGAATTTAGCTCATTATGTAATTCCGGACGCATGGAAGCATATTCCTCACTAAATTCAGGCAAAACCTGCTTGAAGGAAGTTACTCCGTTAAGTCCTTCTGTATCTGCGCTAATGTAAATTTTTTTCATTTTTATGCTTCAATAAATAAACGAGTGCCGACGATATTCGGTTTACCGTTGTAATAACCGGCGAAATAGCCTCCTGCAACGGGGCGATTTTTGCCGTAGAATGGGTTAGAATTGTTATCATAAGCATTTACAAACGGATTACCTGAGCCTTGTGCCGCAAAAGGATTAGAGGAAGTCTTTTGTACGGGGAGAGCGCTTTTCGGTTGAAGCGTGCGACCTATAAGATTAACCAACTGTGTAAACATAACCACCTAAGATTTTCTACCAACATTCATACATATAATGATTGATTCTCACATGTCAATTATACGGCTAAATTTTTCTAAAATAAAATATATTTGCAAAAAATAGGATAAATGGTTTAGAGTATTCTATGCCATTTTGTACAATAAACATTTAAAAAGGCTGAAGCATTGTGCTGTCAGCCTAAAAACCTATATTGAAAACCAAGTCGTTTATCTTCTTCCGCCGTATGCTCTGTGGATATTGCCGTCTAGCATTTGTCCGACACTGTTTAATTGACCTTCAATTTTCTTACGTCTGTTTTGATATGATTGAATTTCGGCATCAATTTTCTTTTCGTATGCGGCGAGTTTTTGTCGTTTCGCCTGAATAATTTTAAACTCTGGTGAATCAGGATCCAGATTTGACATCATTTGCAGATAGTCACCCATACCTGCACTCAAAGAAGATTTTAGTTGCGCAAGTCTGACAAGCTGGTTGTCAACATCATGCAACATTGCAATAGCCATTTGTTGAATTACTTCTAAACCTACTATTGACATTTTCTTCGACCTTCCTTACTGATTAATTGATTTAAGTGATTTATTGGAGCCTGTCCAATTTTTTTCCTTCTGCGATGTTGTAGGGATTACCCTGTTCGATAAGTTGTTCCATTTGATATAAACGGTACTTGAGGTGATTTACTCTGTATGTCGCAATTTTGAGTTTTTTGTTTTGCGAAACCAGCTCCATCCAATTTGTGATTATCGTGTTTAAGAACATCTTTATCGGATTATTCTTATACAAATAGGCAACCGATAATCTGTAAAAATTTTGAAATTTGCTGATTACTGCGAGCATGCTATACCTTTTTACCTATCTACCTTTATAAAATAATATTTCGGCACAGGATTGCCAAAACTTTAGCGTTTTTGCATAAAATGTTACAAATGTTTACAAAAAAATCCATATTATTTCCTTTATTACAATATTTGCTAACGGAGTACATTTTTGGTATAATCGGCTTGTTAAAAGACTACAATGGAGAATAGTTATGTCAAGAATTGATTTATTCAAAAAAGCATTAGAAGAAAAGAAAGCAGTCAAGGTTATTGCCGGTATTGATAATTTTGACGGACAAAGAGTTAGAAATGTAGTTATTGCCGCACAAAAAGGCGGTGCGCATGCAGTTGATATAGCTGCTGATGCGGGTTTAATAAGAATGGCTAAAGAAACTTGTGAGCTTCCTATTTTCGTTTCTTCAACATCACCAGACATGCTTGCAATGGCAGCAAAAGAAGGTGCAGATGCATTAGAAATCGGTAATTTTGATGCTTTGTACAGAAAAGGATTAAGAATTGGTGCTGATGAAGTGCTTGAACTTGTCAGAGAAACAAGAGAACTCGTCGGAGAAGAAATTTTCTTGTCAGTAACTATTCCGGGACATATTTCTGTTGCAGAACAAGTTGAACTTGCAAGAGCATTGGAAGCATTGGATGTTGATTTAATTCAATCTGAAGGTGCTTGTGTCGCTAACGTTAATAATGACGGTGCAAGAGGAATGATGGAAAAAGTTAATGTTTCTATAGCAAATACTATGGAAATTATAAATGCTTGTTCTGTTCCTGTTATGACTGCAAGCGGAATTACTCCCGCTACGGCTCTTATGCCTTTTGCAGCAGGTGCAAGTGCAATTGGAGTAGGTTCTTGTATAAACAAACTTTCTTCAGCTTTGGAAATGACTGCTACTGTAATGAGCATAATGGAAAAAGTCGGTGCACAAAAAGAAGAAAGAATTCTTGCATAGTATAATATATTATGATTAAGTTAGTAGAAGTTACGAAAAAATATCCCAATACTATTGCGCTTAAAGACGTAACCCTTGAGATAGAAAAGGGGGAATTTGTCTTTTTGATCGGCTCTAGCGGTGCTGGAAAATCTACCTTGATGAAGCTATTATACAGGGAAGAAAGCCCCACCACCGGTAAAGTTATTGTCGGCGGGGTTGACGTTTCTAAAATATCCAATGACAACGTACCCAATCTGCGCAGACGTATGGGGATAATTTTTCAAGACTATAAACTTTTACCCAATCAAACAGTCTATGACAATGTTGCATATGTCATAAGAACGCTTGGAATGCCGTCAAAAGATATCGACGAAAGGGTGAAAGGTGCGTTAAAAATAGTAGGCTTGTCTCATAAAATGTATTCTAAGCCTACAGAGCTTTCGGGCGGTGAACAACAAAGAGTCGGTATCGCAAGAGCAATAGTTAACGGTCCTCCGCTACTGATAGCGGATGAACCTACGGGAAACCTCGATCCTGCTACATCTATGGAGGTTATGGAAATTCTTAATCAGATAAACCAAAGAGGAATTACCATTATTGTTTCCACACATGACCATACTATTGTTAATCATTTCAGAAAGCGTGTAATTGCGCTTGATGGCGGAGAGATAGTCAGAGACGTGGAAGGCGGAACATACGATTAATTATGAGAAGACGTGCCAGAAAAAATTTAATAACCGACCTTAGAATTATGATGCGCATTGTTGCAGAGATGGTCAAGCTACTCTCGCAGGCAGGATGGATGAACCTTGTAGTTATTACGACCATGGCTGCTATATTGAGTATTTTTGGCGCTCTTTTCAGAACGAGTCTTTCTGTTTCAAGTTTTATTGACCAAATTGGTACTGATTTGGAAATTTCCGTATATATCAAAAACAATGCAAGCACAAAAGATGCGATATATAGGATAAAGCAGCTTCCGGAAGTTTCGAGAGTATCTTTGACAACAAAGGAAAAAGCTTGGTCTGACATGAAGAAACAAATGAGTGTGCCGGATATCGCAAATCCTCTGCCTGATACACTGCACGTAAAAGTTAAAAAACAAGAATATTCACAAGTGGTTATAGAAAAAATTAGAAAGTTTGATGAAGTCGAAGATGTTCGTTTTATGAAAGATTTGGCGGACAAAATTAAGGTTGCAAGCGACATAGGAAAAGCGATAACCTTGATAGTGTTGCTCGTTTTGGGAGGGTTGACCATGTTTGTCATAAGCAACACTATTAACCTTGCAATCCAGTCAAAGAAAACCGAAATAGAAATCATGCGTCTTATGGGGGTTTATAACTGGTATATCAGAGCGCCTTTTATTATGCAAGGTGGTCTGTACGGCTTTGCCGGAGCTATTTTAGCTCTGTTGCCGCTGAAGTTTGTTCAAGGAGAGCTTGACAAGTTTGCTACTTATCTCGGGTTGGTCAACGGAGAAGGCGGAATGTACCTTGTAATGTTCAGTATTTTCGTACTGGGTGTAATAGTTGGTGCAGGCGGCAGCTTAATTTCCGTAAGAAAATATTTGAAAGTTTAATTTAAAATAACGTCTCCGGATATGATTTTTTGAGTTTCGCCCATCGGGGTAATTATTTCCAATGCGCCGTCATCGGATATCCCAATTGCTGTTCCGAGTGTTGTCGGTTCGGGGTTTTTTATGGTTATTTCTTTACCTATAAAATTACAATAGGATAAATATTCTGCCCTAATCATCGCAAAACCATTGTGGAGCATTTCTTCGTAACCTTCAAAAAAACTGTTTACAAAGTCTCCTATAAATTTGTCACTGTCTATCGGACATTTCGTCTCAAGGTTGACTGAGGTTGCCGGTATGTCTATTTTGTTTAAATCTTCTTGTGAGAGGTTTAAGTTCACCCCTATTCCCAGCACTATCCCTTTGAAATTGTTTCCCGAAAATGCAACTTCACTCAATATTCCTGCAATTTTTTTCTCGTTTACCTGTACATCATTGGGCCATTTTATGTTTGGTTGAAGGTTATATTTCTTTAGTTCCCTGCACAAAATTACGCTCAAATATTGTGTCAGATTTGGGAAATGATTCCTGTACACTAAATCCGGCTTTAAAACATAGGATATATAGCAGTTACCCTTTTTATCGGAAATCCATTTTCTTGAAAAACGTCCTCTGCCGGCATCTTGAGTCTCTGCAGCGATTACGCTGTCTGCTTCAATGTTGTCTATATTTTCAAGGGCGTATTTATTCGTGGATGATATTTGTTCAAACTTAATTATCTTAGCCATGCTCAAATTGTACCACAATCGGACGCTCCAAGATAATAATTGTAAAATATACACTTTATAGTGCGAAATAACAACTTGGAGAGGGGCGGTGTTTTATATTGTGAAAACGGTACAGATAAAGGAAATATAAATAAAAAATCAATAGGGGTTGACAAAATATTTATTGTGAACGATAATATATATATAAAGATAAAGTGTAAAAAATACACTAAAACAAATTAAGGAAAACAAAATGTTAACCGTAGATAAAATAAATTCAAATATAATATTTCGGTCAAATAAGCTCTATGAACACAAGCTTAGTAGCTTTGGCAACAATGCTGAAGCAAGAAAAGCATATAAAGAAATGAACAAGGACGTATATGTAGATTATGTTGACGGCGATATTTCATTGCCTACATTCCTTGCAGAAAAGCTTAAAAATTTCTGGAGAATTGTTACAAAGGAAGATCCCACCATTGAAATAAAGGCAAGAATGATAGAAAAGAGCCTTAAAGAAGGGCAAAGCGATTCTCAAATAAAGCAGAATTTAATAAATAACTTTAATATGGTTGCCTAGGCGTAGTATTGAGTTCTGTAGCCTGACAGGTAACTTGGCATCAATGAACTGCCAATGTAATTGTTTCTTTCATCAAAACGTTTTTTCAATGATGCCATTATGGGATCATTTTTGTATATATCAAAGTTACTTTGATTTTTCTCAAGTTCTTTTTGTTGTGCAAGCAATACCTCTCTCTTTTCTGCAGCGGACTCGCCTAATACTTTATTTGCGCCAAAATCTATTGCCATTGATAAAGCAATAGGAATGAGAAATGCGCCTATTCCGGATAAACCGAGCATACCTACGACTACACCGCCAAGTGCAAATCCGACCAAGCTTATTGCGGCTTTTGTTGTTTCTTTTAAACCTTCGCCTATGCCGTCATTTGCAAACGCTTTGACTATTCTCGGCAAGAAGAATATGGCAGTTAGGATAGGTCCCATCTTGCTCGTTATCTTGCCCCACAAACTCTTGGTAGCTCCTGCGGCTTTAGCTGCTTCGATTTTCCCAATCTCGCTTGTGTACGTGTTTTTCCAGTCAAATTTAAAGATGCTGACGTTAGCGGGATCGGCTGTTTTTGCAGCGCGATAAGCTTCCCCAACGGGTTTACCCCATTCACCTGCTAGAAATGTCCATGCTTTTTTAAATATTCCCGACGTTGCCGGAGGTACTGCGCTACTTACCATGCCAAAAAGTCCTAATTATCCCTTATATATAAATAAAAACATTTTGCGCCATGAAATTGCGCAATTATTTGCAAAAAAATGTTTTTATTGTAAAATCTTTGTATGACAAATGAATAAGCCCTAATGGCGGAATCGGTAGACGCGTCGGACTTAAAATCCGATGAGACTCACCTCTCGTGCCAGTTCAAGTCTGGCTTAGGGCATTTTAAGCCTCTTAACAGGGGCTTTTATTTTTGCCTATTGAGTGTTTTTAATAAAATTACTATAATGAATTAGTACATTGTTTGGAGAAATTTATGGGAATAGTTTCTATAAGAGGGGCAATAACAGTTGAAAACAATACAAAAGAAGATATCTCTGCCGCAACGGTAGAAATGTTTAGAGAGATAGTCGGCAGAAATGATATTCTTTTTTCAGATATAGTTAATATAATTTTTTCCGTAACAAAAGACTTAAATGCAGTTTATCCTGCAAAGGCGCTAAGGGAAAATTTCGATATTGCCGATACACCTCTTTTTTGTACGCAGGAAGCTGATATTCAAAATTCTTTGGAAAAATGTATAAGAGTTATGGTAACGGTGATTTCCAATACAATTAAGTCCGAAGTCAAACATGTTTATTTAAAAGGGGCGCAAAAACTAAGACCCGACCTTTCTAAATAAACATTTCAATGAGTATTGAGGCTGCAACAACAAGGCAATATATGTTGCCTATATTTCTTGCGAGTGCGAAATTTGTTCTGAAATCATCCTTTTTGTGCTCTTTTTCAGTGATATACAACCCGAGTCTCTTGTGCAGTGTTATTACAATTAAGATGGTTCCGAATACGGCTCCGGCTTCTAAAGGAAGATAATTTAGCCCTATGAGTCCGAGTGTCAATGCAAAAGCCAAAATTATAAAGCCGAAAATGACGTTTAGTGCTGCAATTTTTGAACCTGCCAAAATGCAAAGCGTCTTTTTGCCGCTGATTTTGTCAAAGTCGTAGTCCATTAGGGCGTGTACCAACAGTACGACAACCGTAAATATTGCAATTGGTATTGACAAGAGCAGTGCTTGAAGCGATATTCTGCCCGTCATAACAAAATCAACTCCGGCAAACAACAACGGTCCAAACGTTAAGCCTACAGCTATTTCTCCCAAAGAAAATTTATTTAAAAACGGATAAATGAGAGCAATAATTCCGCCAGTAGCGGCAAGAACCGCAACGAGCCACCCGCATTTCACGAACAAGTAAACGCCTATAATTAAAGCGAATATAAAGTAACCGAGTGCGATGAAAAATATTGTTTTTAAATTTGTTTCACCTGTATCAAGATGGGTTGATTTGCATTCCTGCTTGGGGACTTTACGAATTTGGTCAACAAAATCGTCAAAAACATTTGTTCCCATGTGTGCCGAGGCAAAACCAATCAGCGCAAGTATTCCGTATAAAATATTTCCGTTGTTTGAAATTCCCAGAGCAAATACGACAAGCCAATTTGTTATACTCATGGGAAGTGTATATCCTCTTGAAACTTGAATAAACCAGAATTTGAATGCTTTTGTTATTTTATTCATCTTCTATCTCCGTAGTCAAAAGCTGTTTGTTTTTTCTTCTTGAAAAATCTCTTTTTTTAGCGGAAATTTTGGGAACGAATTTTTCATTGATTGATTTTATTCTGCTCTCAACTTTTTTACCTTGATTTTGAATGCGCTTTTTGTATTCCTTTGCTTCTTCTAATATACTTAAATAGCTTTCGTAACGGCTTGGTGCTATTTTTTCAAGATTTTTTACGACATTGCAATCCGTTTCCGTTTCGTGCAGGCAGTCGGAGTATTTGCATTTTTTTGCGAGTTTTGTAATTTCGGGGAAAAACTCTTTTACTCTTTGCGGTTCAATGTAGTCGAATTTTAACAGGCTGAATCCTGGAGTATCAACTATTTCAAAAGATTTTCCGTTTTCCGTTACCGACAGTATTTCGCAATGCCGTGTTGTGTGCGAGCCTCTTGAGTTTTTACTTACTTCGCCTGTTCTTAATAAAAAGTCTTTGTTGATAGCGTTGCACAAGCTAGTTTTCCCTACACCAGAAGCGCCGCAGAATATTGATGTTTTATCAAATAAATAGCTTTTTAAATCTTCTATCCCTGTTTTTTCCAAAGCGGAGGTATAGATGATTTCGTACCCAAGATTTTCATATATATCGGACAATTTTTTCTGCTCTGCTTCGTTTGATAAATCCGATTTGTTGGCGCAAATAACTGTTTTGACATTAAAATATCTCGCTTGCGCCAAATATCTGTCAATATTTGAAAGCGGTGTTTGCGGATGCTTCATCGAAATTACAAGTATAATTTGGTCAATGTTTGATACATTTGGACGAATTAAAAAATTCTTTCTTTCTGCCAATTCGCAGATGGCACCTTGCTCAGAGTTTTTTTGCAAGTCTTCTATAACTACATTATCCCCGACATATATTGAAATTCCCGATTTTTTTAATACTTCACGCAATTTGCATTCAACTATTCCAATATCGGTTTTTACGTAATAAAAATCGGAAAATATTTTGATTACTTTGCCTTGCAAGCTCTATCCTCTCTTGTATATCCGTTGACTTACTTATTATAACATGTATTCTTTTCTGTCGGATAAATGTAAATCTCTCAATGATTTTACATGAATGTTTTTAATTGGGCATGCCTCTTACATGTAAATATAATTTACATGCAAAACGGTCTAAAACCCAATAAATACGCAAAAAAAAAGCCACCGAAGCAGCTTATACATCACATAATCTTGGGAGGAGATTTGGGGATTGTTTGATACACATGTAAGATACCATTGTCATGGCTTTTTTGTACAGTAAAATACTTAAATATTAACAAAACTTTACATTTGTTTTTATAAACAAATGTAAGATAGTTGTTTTTATTGCTACTGTACATGAAGTCAATTGTTGCAAAATTACATGTTTTGTGCTATTGCCCTTGCCGCAACAATACCTGATGCGGATGCCTGCAAAAGTCCTCTTGTGACGCCTGCTCCGTCGCCAATTGCATACAAGTTCTTTATTCCTATAGTTTCAAGGTTGTTATTTAACTTAACTCTTGAACTGTAAAATTTAACTTCTACGCCGTACAAAAGGGTGTATCTTGACGCAACACCCGGTGCAATTTTGTCGAGAGCGTACAACATTTCAATAATGCTGGTCAGGTGTCTGTGCGGCAATACCAAGCTCAAGTCGCCTGGAGTAGCTGATTTAAGCGTCGGTTCAATTGTACTGTTTTTAATTTTTTCGGGATTTGAACGTCTTCCTTCCAGAAGGTCACCCAACCTTTGAACCAAAACACCGCCGCCAAGCATATTGGCAAGTCTTGCAATATGTTGACCGTATTGGATGGGTTCTTTAAACGGCTCGGTAAATCTTTTGCTTACAAGAAGTGCAAAGTTTGTATTTGGAGTACGCTTGTCTGCATTACCATAGCTATGTCCGTTTACCGTAGATATGCCGTTATAATTTTCGCAAACAACTTCGCCATATGGATTCATACAGAATGTTCTGACCATATCCTTAAATGTCGGAGCATAGTAAACGAGTTTTGATTCATATAATTTAGACGTAATATCTTCCATAACAGGTGCGGGAAGTTCCACCCTCACTCCTACGTCAACGGCATTGCTTACCAGTTCAATTTTTTGCTTTTTAAATTCTGTAGCAAGCCAGTCTGCACCCTCTCTGCCAGGTGCAACAATGACATTTTCGGCTTCAAAAATATTCCCTTTATCTGTTTCAATACCTTTAATCACGCCGTCTTTGACGATGAGATTTTGTGCCTGTTCATCGTTGATGATATCTACTTTTTTCATCAAATAATCTTGCATTGCTTTCAAGACATCAAGGCTTCTTTCCGTACCGAGATGTCGGACAGGTGAATATATGAGCTTTAATTCCGCAAGAGTTGCTTTTCTTGAAATTTCTTCAACATCCTTGTTGTTTAAACCATATACTTCATCTGTTGCGCCGTATTCAAGGTAGATGTCATCAGTATATTTTATAAGTTTTTCAACTTCCGCTCTTGGCATATAGTCGTCAAGGTGACCGCCTACGTCCGGGGTAAGTGTGAGTTTTCCGTCAGAAAAAGCTCCTGCTCCGCCCCATCCGCATAAAAGACCGCATTTTTTGCAGCTCGGGCAAGAAGTTGCCCCATTACGAATGAAGCATTTTCTGTCTTCAATTTTCGGACCTTTTTCGACAATTAAGATTTTGTAGTTCGGTTTTAGTTTTACCAACTCTAATGCTGAAAATATACCAGCAGGACCTGCACCGATTATAATTACGTTATACAATATTTTCTCTCCAACTTATTTTAATGTCATGCTGAACTTGTTTCAGCATCTATAAAAATCATAACGAAAAAATTACTGCGATTGTTAAAAATGACATTGAATTTTAATAAATATTTACCAAATAAAAGACCTCTGCGTTTGCAGAGGTCTTTGTATGTTTTCCTATTTATTCAGGCTTTTTAGTTAAATAAGTCGCCCACGAATTCGGTTACGGTTTGGATAGTTTGGAAGAACGCATCAACCATTTTTCCGACGATTTCTTGTCCTGTTTCAAGTACACGTTTGAAGAAGCCGTATACACCGATTTCGTTACCGTGTTCATCTGCCTTAACTACGTATTTGCCGTTTTCGTCAGTTTTGATAACGTTATTTCCGTCTGCATCCTTTTTGATAATCTTGTTGCCTTTATCATCAAGTTTGTATACGGGATTTCCGTCTGCATCAGTTTTGACTATAGGGTTACCGTCTTCGTTCGTTCTAAGGACAGGATTTCCTGCTTCATCTTCGTCATACTCGTATTCGCATTCATATTCAAATTCGTAATCGTAGTGGTTTTCGGTTGACAATTCCGTAACGTGCATATCATCAAGAGTTTTGATTTCGCTTGTGCAGCCGTGTTCGTTGCAGAATGCATTTGCATCTTCCTGACAAAGAGCATTGTCCGGATCATCTCCGCAATCTATATAGTCAACAAGGGCGTTTTTATTGAAGTCAACCCAAAGAAGAAGGTTTTCAAATATTGGATCTTCTTTTGTTATTTTCTTATCGTGGTTGATATCATATTTTGCAAGTTCGTCCATACCGGTGATAGCACCTTCGCCTTGTTGTTCACCGAATAATTCAGAACCGTCATCTATTTGGCCGTTTTCATTTTTATCGATACATAAGAATGCATCATCAAATTCGGTCTGTTCGGTTGTCCATGCTACTTGTTCTTTTTCTCCGTCAGAGTTGATATCGAATATTACTCCGTCTTCGGCAGAAGTCAAGTTCAATCCGTTACCGTTTAAGTCTAAGACTATAGGGTCAACTTTCCATTTTTCACCTGTACAGCAGTACCCACCACCACAAGCTTGGAAGCTGCCTATGTATTTAGGATCAAAGTGTCCGTTGTGAACTTCTCTGTACTGTATATATGGACATTTACATCCATCTGTACCTGACGGTTCCATTTGCCAACATCCATAGGAGTTATGGCATACTTTTGGACAGTTAGTTCTGTAGTATGAACATTTATTAGCTGTTGCTGCTCTGTTTGCTGGCAATGCTGTACATGAGGTTGCTCCAACTCCGGAGAAATATGTTCCGTTCGGACATGCAGTACAACTTGCTACGTTTATGTGATTGCTATCACTCGGGTTGTATGTTCCGCAAGGACATGCAACACATGCCGGAGGCGTATCATACAATACGTGACTGCGTTTTATAACAGTAGATTTTTTCGTACTTGCATTATAGAACTTGAGGGAACCGTTTATATTTGTTGTTCCTTTTGTAGTTTCGTATGTTGTAAATGTTTTATAAATAGTTTTGTTTGCATTGTTTACATAGCTTACGTTTACTGTTATAGGATACCCTTTGTCTGCAGTTCTAGCACCTAAAGTAAATGAAACATTTGCAGCAAATGAACCATATCTTACAATGTAGCCTGCAGGTGTATTGAAGCGGAAATTACTTAAAGTATATGATTTATACATTCCGCCGCCGCATGCCATTACCTGATCACAGTGATTTGCGGTTGCCTGCATATTTACATCTGCTGCAATACATTGTGATGGGCTTGTAGCGCCTTGTTCTCTTCTGTATGTGTTTCCGCTGCAGGTTGTACAGGAGTATTCTCTGTTATCTCCAGTATTATATGTTCCGCAGTCGCAAGGTCCGCAAGTTTTTTGGCCTGTTCTTTTTTCACCTGCGTTACAAATAATTGCTGTATCGCAATAGTGACTGCCATCAGATGACATTGCTTCGTACTTATGTCCGTTTATTACTGCCGGAGTCAAACAAGCAGTTGCCGATTCCGAACCGGTGTTCGGGTTGTATGTACCTGTTTTATATGCTTGACAATAAGTACAAGCTGTTTTACCTGTTTGGTCTTGGTACATACCGCAAGGGCATGCGGTAGGTGTTGTCATGCCGGGTGTCGGGCAGTAGTGTCCAAGAGTACAAGGTTTACATTTATCTTGATTTACTTGGTCTTGATATGTACCTGCTTCGCAGTCATAAATTCTGTTATCAAGATTTGGTGAATAGTTACCTGCTTCGACTACGTGACATCTGTATGTACCTGCTGCATCTTGAAGTGTTCCGGCTTTATCAACGCCCCAGCCGCCGTCACACAGACATTCTTCAATTTTTTCCGAGTTTTTACCTTTTGTAGAGGAGTGGCTCGGGCAAGCGTGTTTAACGTTGTCCAAATCAGGTGAGTAGAAACCGATTCCTACATCAGTACAAGCCAAATCTTTTGATTGCAATGTGCCTTTTGTATCTGTGCCATAACCTTTGTCGCACAGACATTGACCTATATTTGTTGATTTGTGTTGTTTTGTATGAGAATTTATACATTTGTGAGCAACGTTGTCCAGATTGCCTGAGTAGTGAATGAAATCTTCAATAGCAGCGCATCTGTGTTTGCCTTCTTTATCTTGAAGTGTTCCTGCTTCATCTGTTGCATATCCTGCATTACACAAACATTGTTCAATTTTTTCTGAATTTGTTTTTTCTGTTGTTGAATTTGCAGGACACTTGAATATTGTATTATCGCCTTCAGGTGAATATGTGCCTATCGGAGCAGGTTTACAGAAATTTGTACCGTTAAGATTGCTTCCTGCTTCATCTACACCCCAACCGGCATCGCATTTGCAAGCAGCTATTGAAGTTACGTCTGTTGTTCCTTCCGGTATTTTAGAGTGTTCCGGACAAGCCAAACAAGATGTTTGACCTGTTTTCGGCTGATAGGTGTCTTTTGGACATGGAATGCAAGTATCTACCGCTCCTGATGTATCTTGATATGTGCCAGCAGGGCAAGAGATACAAACATTATCTTTGCTCAAGAATGTGCCTTCAGGGCAAACAGAACAAGTAGTAGCTCCTTTTTTAGAGTATTCTCCTTTTGTTCTGTCGCATTCTTTACATGTAACAGCACCTTCGGTATTTGAGTATGTGCCTGCTTTACAAGGGTTACAGTCAGATACCTTTGTGCCGTTCTTTTTATCGTTATATGTTCCTACAGGACATTTTGTCGGATCAATTGAACCTTCGGGACAATATGAACCTTCAGGGCAATCTTTGTCTGTTACATCAATTAATCCGTCTTCGTTACAGAAATAACCTGCAGGGCATTTTACTTTATCAATAAGTCCGCCTTCAAGATATTCATCTTTTTTGTCTTTGTCGGGGAATATGTCGTCGTGATATTCTTTTTCATCTCTAGCTGGAGAATAATTCGGGCAGACATATCCACGAGGACATTCTATTGATTTCGACATACCGTCTTCCGGACAGTAGAAACCTTTTGTCGGAGAAATATCTTCTGTTCCGTCATCTCCGCCTAAAGTGTGACCGCATAATAGTTGACGTCCTTTAATAGCATAAGCACCACGTTTAACCAGTGATTGACATTCAGCTGAATTATCCGCAATGTATCCCGCTGGAATATTGTCGCTTGCAGGACATACACATATATTTACGTTATTTTTCTTTTCTTTAAATACTTTCGGAGAAGTACAACATGTATCGGAAACGTGATTGTATGTACCAAGTGCAGTACCGATTGTCATTGTTGTAATAGTACCTGTTTGGTTACTTCCGCAAGTAACTACACTGTCTGTTTTTACGTGAATACGAGTTGTTTCGTTATCTGAAGGAATACATTCTTTTTCTTTACAGAACCATCTTGAGCCGTCTTTGACTTCATCTGTTTTATCTGCATTGTATTCGTATACATCCCAGCCTTCATATAGCGAATCTAAGCTTTCAACACCGTCTGCTTTAAGTGCATATTCCTCTTCCAAGGTTGTTGCTTTTCCTTTAACTTCAACCTCTGCTTTAATGATAGCTATTGGGGATTCATTTATGTCGTACATATATACATTTTTGTCTGCATTTACGGAGCCGCCGTCACCCAAATATTTAACTTTAAGGGTAACGCCGTTGTTTAAGGTGATTTCTGTAGAGCCGTTATAGTCTTCAATTGCTGTTTTAATTGTTGCTCCTGGTTTGTAATCACCGACACTTTGATTATTCATGAAGTCATCGAGAGAAGATGTAAGTGAGTCCTGACTGTTTACAACTTGTGTAACACCGAGTCCGGTTTCATTTGATTTGCTGATTGCTTTACCCCACGATTTAAGTGCTGAATCAGCTTGTGCCAGTTGCGTTGATGCAACTTTGTAATTGTTGTCAGTCATGCTGTTCAAAGATAGCATGGTCACACACAAAATTCCAATTAAGCCAAGTGCGACAATAGTTTCGGCCATTGTGAAAGCTCTCAATTTGTTTCTTATAATCATAGTATTCTCCTATAAATGCATATACATATTTGTTATAGCTATCGGCAAATTGTAAAAAAACTTTAGGATATATTGGGAAAAATTTACAAATATTTACATTATAAGGTGTAGTTTAGTCTGTAATAATTGAGAGTAGTCTTCTGAAAAACCTCGCAAGAAAAATAGCAAGTATCCCAAAAATGAAGTCATAAAGTATTTGCATGCCGGTAAGAAGCCAAAACCAGCTAAGAATGAGAAACAGTTGTTCTCCCTGAAAAAACATTAAAATTGTTAAGTATATTATTCCTATAATGTGAACGCATATTATTCCGGAAAGTGCGGCGGCTACGAAACGATGTTTTATATTCTTTTTCCTTAAAATATTTGATACGAAAAATATTGCTGGGAAAAAGCCTAAAAGATAGCCCATTCCGGGTTTTAAGAAGTACGACAGACCACCTCCCGATGAAAATACCGGAAATCCGATGAGTCCGGCTGCAATGTATATAAAAACCGCAATCATACCCCCGACAGGTCCGAGCAGGGCTGCGATAAAAAATACAGCAGGGACTTGTGGTATATAGCTAAAATAGCTGAAAAAAGAGGTGTTTTCCCCTCTGTAAGCATCATACGGACTAAATAAATTAAGCACAAAAAGATTGATTTTTGTGAAGGTTGCTACAATAAGTAAAATTATACAAATACAAATTATGGAAACGGTACCTATGTTGAAGTCAGGGTATGTTTTTTTAATTTGAAATCGCCTGTCTTGTAATATTGTTTCCCAAAATTTGTTTTTCAATTTAATGCCTCGATATTTTTTCTGTTATTTGCTATCAATACATTAAATTTATCAGATTGTATGTCAGGAGTCCACATTATTAAGGCATCTTCATTATTGTCTTGATAATATTTTTCTCTTATCCCGCTTGTTTCAAATCCATATTTTGTATAAAAATTTATGGCAGGCAAGTTTGAAGCTCTTACTTCAAGGGTAAACCATTTTATATCAAGTGCTTTTGCCTTTTCGATAATATATAGCATCATTTGCTCTGCAATTTTGTTCCGTTTATAACCTTCCCTTACGGCAAAAGTTGTTATATGTCCTTCTCCGAGAATATTCCAAAAACCGCAATAACTGATAACTTTACCGGTTTCATCCTTATATACGTAATAATTCGAGAGTTTGTTGTCAATCTCTGTCAAAAAAGACTTTTCGGTCCAATGATATTTACCGAAAGAAACAGACTCTATTTCCATAATAGACGGAATGTGTTCCTTTTTTAGTTCTTCCAGCTTTATTTTTATCATTGGCTATCCTAGGTATCTTGTTCGGTATGTATGATATCCGCTAATGGCAAAATTTGCATCAATGCTCTTGGTATAAACTTCTCTGTCTTCGGTATCACTATTCAATGCATTTTTTATGAGCGAAGTTATGTCAATCGGGTTGACAGTGCATAAATCGATAGCATAAGCGTATGCGTCTTTATCAATTTGGCTCCAGTCTATGGTTTGATTTAATTCTTTTCTTGTAATTACATCAAGCCAAACTCTTAACGCTCTGCCGTTTCCTGTTGTAAACGGATGTATAACGTATACTTTTACGAATTTTGCGATAATTTCGTCAATCGTTTTTTGCGGCATTTTGTTTACCAACTCTAATTCAGCTTTTATTTTGTCTGCGGGAGTAAATGAATCTACGTTAGCTGTGCGAAATTTTCCCGCATAATCATATATTTCTTCAAAAAGTATTTTGTGTATTTTGGTAAGTGTATCGGCAGTGCCGGCTTTTAATTTATTAAGAGTTCCTTTTTCCAACAATTCTACGGCTTTTTTCTTTGCTCGTTGTTCTTCTTGTTTAGCTAATTGTTCTTCATCAGATATTCCGAGTTTATTTGCTTGTGTCATAAGAGCCTCCATATAAATTTAAGGTGTTTTCAATATAAATATACCTATTTTTTAAAAAAATGGCAACAAAAAACCCCTCAAATAGAGAGAGGTCTTTTGATATTTTAAGTATTTTTACACTTCAACGTATTCTCTGAGTTTTTTGCTTCTGTTGGGGTGTCTTAGTTTTCTCAATGCTTTTGCTTCAATTTGTCTGATACGTTCACGTGTTACGCCAAAGAGCTGTCCTACTTCTTCAAGGGTTCTTTGTCTTCCGTCATCCATACCGAATCTTAGACGAAGAACATCTCTTTCACGTGGTGAAAGACTGCTCAATACTTCATGAAGGTCTTCTCTGAGAAGTTCGTGAGCAACTGTCATAACAGGAGCATCGGCATCTTTGTCTTCAATAAAGTCGCCAAGGCGGGAGTCTTCTTCTTTACCGATAGGAATTTCGAGACTCAACGGTTCTTGTGCAACTTTAATGATTTCTCTGAGTTTGTTTATTGTAATGCCCATTGCTTCTGAAAGTTCTTCTTCAGATGGCTTTCTGCTAAGGTCTTGAGCAAGTTTTCTTGTAACTTTTTTGAGCTTGTTAATCGTTTCAACCATGTGAACTGGGATACGAATTGTACGAGCTTGGTCTGCAATTGCCCTTGTTATGGCTTGTCTAATCCACCATGTTGCATATGTAGAGAATTTGTATCCTCTTTCGTAGTCGAATTTTTCAGCAGCTCTGATTAAGCCGAGATTGCCTTCTTGAATAAGGTCTAAGAATAGCATTCCTCTGCCAACATATTTTTTAGCAATACTTACAACAAGTCTGAGGTTTGCTTGAACAAGCTTTTTCTTTGCAGTTTCTCCGACTTTTCCGCCGGAAATAATTTTCTTTGCAAGTTCAACTTCCTGGTCGCTTGTCAAAAGTTTTATTCTGCCGATTTCTCGTAAATACATTCTGACAGGATCATCAGCGACAACGCCTTTGGGTACGGAAAATGCGTTGTCATCTATTTCATCTTCTTCCATTGAAGATTCCCTGTCGACTTTGTCAAACATTTTGTCAGGTTCTACCATACCGACGGCTGCGCTTCGGTTATATATATTAGATATTTCGTCTTCGTCAGAACCTAAAATGTCATCCATGTTGTCATTTGACATTTCGAAATCACCGGTTTCGTTCAGGTCTGTGCCGTTGTTTTTTCTTTTAGCCATTTTTACTCCAATCTACTATATTCTAATCTGCTTTTTAACTTCAATTTTTCCATCAACTCTTGTTGCAGCTCAAGTGCTTTTGCATCATCTTCTTCAACCTGTCTGCCTTCTTCAAAGAGCTTTTTGGTTTCGTTTTCTTTTGTTATTTTATTGATGTTGCGAATATTTTCTGCAATGTATTCTTCTATCATTCCCTGATTCAGCATCCCTACTTTATCATCTATTGCATAAATAATGTCTGCTAAATCACTCTTAATTTCTACATTTTGTGAGAAATATGCCATCAATTTTTCTATTAGTTCGTTTACGTTAATAATGTCCTTTGTTAATTCATCTATGGTTTGCTTTATAGCAGCTAAGTTTGCCTCCGTGAAATTGACCTCTTTCAGTTTCATATTTAACCATGAAAAAGGAAGTTTATCAGCGTTTATAAAATAAAGGCTCAATAAATTTTTTTGACACATTGTAAGCTTATTTGAAGAAATTGTTACAATTGGTGTATCGTCTCTATCAGAGAGTCTTTTGCCGTCTTTAATTGTTTTTATCTCACTATTTATCGTATTTACGTCAATTCCAAGTTTCAAAGAAATTTGTTTTACGTAGTCTGAGAACACAATTCTGTTGTTGATTTGTGCTAAAATCGGCGCAATTTCTTTTATAAAAGAAGATTTTTCTTGTGCGGAAAGTTTTTGATTTGCGTTTTTCATTATCGAATTTATTTGATAATCAATTAACAGTGGAGCGTTTTCTATACATTTTCTGTACGCATCTGCTCCTTTTTCCTTTATAAACTCATCCGGATCTTTCCCTGAGCCGGTCGCAACTACTCTGATTTCGCAGGCAAATTCGTCTTTCAAGCTTGATTTTGCAAAGCTTGTGTCAAATTGTTTTATATCACCCAACGGCTCAAACTCATCCTTGATTAGCTGCGCATTTCTTTTTGTAGCTTTTTGTCCTGCTTCATCTGCGTCATAAGCAAGATATATCCTCTTTTTATTCATATATCTGTTTAAGATTTTGACGTGTTGTTCGGTCAAAGATGTTCCGCAAGAAGCTACTGCGTTGTTAAAACCGTTTGCATGGGCGGTAATAACATCAAAATAACCCTCCATAATCAAGACGGCATCATTTTCTCGGATGTGTTCTTTTGCTTGGTATAGCCCGTATAGAGTTTTACTTTTGCTATATACAAGTGTTTCTTGTGAATTTATGTATTTTGGACCGTTATCCGACTTAAAAATTCTTGCACCGAACGCAACAACATCACCCTTTTCGTTATATACGGGGACAATAATTCTGTTTCTGAACTTGTCGATATAGCCTTTGCCATCGGTTCTTTGCGATACCAAACCAGCTTTTTCAAGAAAATCAGCCTCAAATCCTTTTGATTTCAAGTGAGTGAGAAGTGCATCGGTTTTGTCGGGAGCAAAGCCAAGTCCGAAAGCTTTGATTATATTTTCGTCGCAGGCACGTTTTTCAAGATATTCAAGCGCATCTGTTTTTGTTTTTAAGTACTCGTTAAAAAATTCTGCCGTTAGTTTGTTTGCTTCCAGCATTTGTTTTTTGAGATTGCTTGTTTCGCTTGAATGTTCCGTGCCTTGGTAACTCCACGGCAAGCCGTATTTGTATGCGAGATTTTCCATAACTTCTAAGAAGGATTGGTGGTTAATTTTCATCAAAAAACTTATTGCATCACCTGATTCACCGCAACCAAAACATTTAAAAATTCCTTTTTCGGCGTTTACACTGAAAGAAGGGGTTTTTTCTTTATGGAAAGGGCAAAGTCCGAGATAATTTCTGCCGTTTTTTTTCAGCGCAACATACTCTGATATTATGTCTATAATATCAATTCTGTCTTTAATTTGTTCGATTACGCTATTATTTTGTGTCATTAGTTTTTCTTTCCGAGATTATTTTGTTGAGCGAGAGTGTATAAGAAACTGTCGCTTGCTTCTGCCATGTTATTTGCGGGTAAAAAGTGTTGTTTGTATTTTTGAATTGCATACCTGTCCGTCATACTTGCAATATAATCGCAAACAATGCGTTTTGTTAAATTCCCATCCCTGCAATCATAAATTTGCTCTAACATTTTAACGTATAAATTAAAAAGTTCACGTATAATTCTTTCCGCTTTATCTTCTTCTTTTTTCGTATAATATACATTTTCAAACAGCCAGCTTCTCATAATATCCATGTGCTTTTTGCATTCTTCCGACATTGATATTTCCGGTTTGTCCATACTGTTTTCTATTATATCAATTACAATGGTCGAAATTCTTTCGCTTTTGCTTTTGCCCAGATATTCACGGCTTTCTTGGGGTAAATCTTCTTCTTTTATAATTCCTGCCCTTATTGCATCATCAATATCGTGGTTGATATATGCAATTCTGTCGGAAATTTTAACCAATTGCCCTTCAAGAGTAAAGGGGGTAACGTTTCCTGTGTGATTTTCAATTCCGTTTAACGTTTCTTGGGTAAGATTCAGATTTTCTATAACGGTAACGACACGTATGCTTTGTTCGTTATGCTTAAAACCGCTAGGCATAATTTCATCCAAAACTCGTTCGCCCGTATGTCCGAATGGGGTATGCCCTAGGTCGTGTCCGAGTGCTATTGCCTCGGTTAGGTCTTCATTCAACCTTAGAGCCCTTGCGATTGTGCGTGCAATTTGGGAAACTTCAAGAGTGTGAGTCAAACGAGTTCTATAATGGTCGCCTACCGGTGATAAAAATACCTGAGTCTTGTGTTTTAAGCGCCTAAATGCTTTTGAGTGCAGAATTTTATCTCTGTCACGTTGAAATTCTGTTCTTAACGGGCATTCTTTTTCCTGAAGCAAACGACCTTTTGTGTCAATGCTTTTTGTTGCATAGGCACTCAGATATTTGACCTCAATTTCCTCTGTTTGTTTTTTTATGTCACTTATATTAAATGTTTTCACTAATTAACTGCTTGCTAGTACAATCTACCTACATTTTTCTCAAGGAGTACACGCCTCCATAAATTCACTACCACGTAAATTTTTTTTTAAACATAAAATCGGGAAATTATTATATTTTTTCGTTAAAAAATAAAATTTCCAGAGCTGAATCAGGGTTAACGTAGCGTTCTATCTGGCTTTTAGCTATTTCTAATTTGTTAAGAAATGTTAATATTGTGCGATAATTTTTTGTGTTTCCTAGATTATTTGAGATGTTTTCGCCGTAATAATTTTCTATCAATTCAAGCACTTCTTGTATGGAAATATCATTTTCTTTGGAAATATTTTTTACGCAATCTGCCATCATAACTGCTGTAAGGTTATCTTTTGCCGGAAAGTTTTTTGTGATTTTTTCTATGATTGAATAATCTTTGGCTTTATTGGGTGAAGACGGAACATTTACGCATTGACACCTTGAAACAATTGTTTGAATTAAATCTTCTTTTGAATTTGCGAGAAAGAAGAAAGTTACATTCTCAAAAGGTTCTTCAATTGTTTTTAATAAGGCATTGGCTGTTTCGGTTGAAAAGATATTTACGCTGAGTGATTTAGGCGCCCAAATTCTTTCGGTTTCGTCTGTTGAACCCGCTTCTAACGGTGCCTTTATACCGTATTTTTTTAGTTCCAGATAGCCTTCCTCCGCTTCTTTTCCCTCTATCGCATCTGTAATAATCAAAACCCTGTGGTATGTTGAGGTCTTGTTCAATTCTTCTTTTATAAATCTCGCCTGATTTACCGAGATATTATCTTTTGCCTTGCCGCCGTCATTTACGTGAATAAAATCAATCGGGGAAAAAGTCATAACCGCAGGGTGCGAATTGTTTCTTATCCACTTGCAATTGAGGCAGCTGCAATCTTCACTTTTGTCGCCGGTGCAGTTTAATATGCGGGCGATATTTAGTGCAAATGCGTATTTTGCGGCATTGTTGTTGCCGGTCAAAAGGTAAGAGTGAAACAGTTTATCCTTTTTAATAGCGTTGTTAAAAAAGTTTGTTGCAAATTGAAAATCTTTTTCTAATATACTGTTCATTATTTCACCAATGCTGTTTCCAGCGCTAATTCCGCCTTTAAGTCACCTGATTTCATTTGATATTCGGCTTTGTTTAAGGCTATTCTCAAATTTATAAGACTGCTTTTATCAATGTCTTTAAGCTTTATCATTTCATTTTTTACAAAAAACGGGTGTGCACCTATGATTTTTGCTATTTCATCCGCATTTGAAAATTCTGATTCCAGTTTTATTCTCAGCCAGCGTTTGACGGTTGTTTGAAACAGTGCAATAACTTTTTGCGGTGCATCTTTTATCAAAAGTTTATCCAATTCTTCAAACAACAGATATTTTTCATTTTTCAACCATAAATCAAGCACCTTGAATGCATCTTCGTTGTCCTGTGAAAGTTTTAGGATATCTTCTTTTGTTATTTCATTTGACGGCAAAATATATGTTTTCATTTTTTCAAGTTCACCGTCAAGCGTTCTCAGGTTGCTTCCGACAAGAGATTGCAACAATGCGGCATTTTCATTTGACAGTATGAGTTTTTTCTCTTTTGCTCTTTTTAATATCCATTCAATGACTTTTTGTGTTTCATAGAACTTAAAGCCGTTAAACTCTTTGACCTCACCTGCTTCTTTTATTACTTTAAATAATTTTTTTGCACTGTCGGCTTTTTTGTCGGAATCACTCGGAAATACGCATACAAAAACCACATAAATATTGTCATTCAATGTTTTTAAATTATTTAGCAGCCTTTCCATATATTTGTCCGAGTCGGTTTTCCCCCTTGCAAAAAGTGATGTTGTGTGTATTTCTGCGAGAAGATTTCCAAACATCATTGGCTGTGTCTCAATAACTTCCAAAACATCCTTGATGTCGAGGGGCTTTGGCGGTTTTTCAATCAAAACCTTTCTGTTTAAATCTGCAAAATCATCATCAAGAACTGATTTTCGGATTCTTTTCAGTTCCAAATCGATAGAATATTCATCGTTGCCATACAGAAGTTTTACGGGCATTTATTTACCTATTTTTGATTTACAAGAATACTTGCTCCGACAACGCCTGCGCTTTCACCTAGTTGTGCGGGAACAACCTCTACTGCAGCGGCAGAAGTAGGAATGCAGCGTTTTTGAATGGCTTCTCTGACTGGGGTTAAAATCAAATCTCCGGCTTGTCCAACGCCGCCGCCTACGATAATTTTTTCCGGATTTAAAAGGTTAACAACGCTTACTAAAGCCACGCCGAGATATTCTCCAACGATATTGAAGATTTGTTTTGCAACGGCATCACCCTGTTTTGCAGCTTCATATACCATAAACGGAGTTATTTCGTTGCCCTGCGCAATTTCTTTGAATTTTGTTGATTTGCCGCCCATAATGTACTCTTTTGCCATTTTTACAACGGATGGACCTGATGCGTACGCTTCAAGACATCCTCTTGAACCGCAGCCGCATATTTCACCGTTATCTTTTTCTACAATAATGTGTCCGAGTTCTCCTGCAGTCATGCTTGCGCCTCTGACAAGCTGCCCATTAAGAACGATACCTGAGCCAACACCAGTGCCGACCGTGATACAAATGAGGTTTTGGCAGCCTTTGCCTGCGCCGAAATTCAATTCGCCCAATGTCGCTACTCTTACGTCATTATCAAGTTTTACGGGAACATTAAATTCTGACTGAACTATTTTTGCAAGAGGTACTTCCACCCAACCGGGGATATTGGGCAATAATCTTACGATACCATTTAATGAGTCGATTTGTCCGGGCAACCCGAAGCCGATACCGCCGATATTGGAAATGTCATTATTAGATTCTTTTAAAGATTCTTTTATGGTATTGATAATGTTTTGGATAGTGTATTCATAACCCATTTCGGCTCTTGTCGGTACACTGTTTGAATAAGCGATAATTCCTTTTTCGTCAACCAGTGCAATTTTTACGTTTGTACCACCGATATCAACACCGATATTATATTTTTTTGACATTTCTTTTCTCCCACAAAACTAATAACTAAAGAAATATTATCATAAAATTATTTTAAAGTATAATCATATTATGGAAAATGATTTTGAATATGTACAGGTTCTCGTTGATATAGCTCGCATTGATACAAGAACTTTTAGCTATAAAATATCGGATGATTTGAAAGGTAAAATTAAAATCGGGCAAATTTTGCTCGTGCCTTTTGGTATGCAAGGTGCGGTAAATGCTTTTGTTGTGGGTTTCACAAACTATCTTCCAGAGGGAATTAAGGCAAAAGAAATCTACGAAATTGTTGAAGAAAATCCTGTATTTACGCTTGAATACTTAAAGTTTTTAGAGTGGATAGCAGGGTATTATTGCACTTCGCTTCAAAATGTTATAGAAACCGCAGTGCCGTCATTATTTATGGCGAAAGTAAAAAAAATAGTTTCTTTAAAGTCTGATGGGATGATTTTGGGAGAATTTTCAAAAGAAGAAAAAAAGCTCATTGATATTTTGTCGGAAAAATCAAAAATGGCGCAAAGTACGCTTCTTAAAAATTCAAAAATCAAGGGTTCTAAATTCTATCAGGCATTGAGAAAACTGAAAGATAAAGGTATTGTTGAGATTATAAACGAGGTATCCGATACAACAAAAGCCAAAATTCAAAGGATAATTAAATATAAAAATTCGGACGGTGCAAACAAAAGACAGCTGCAAGTCTTGAACTGTTTGAAAAATAATGAATATACATTTCAAGAGGCATTAAATACCGCACAAACTACTTCTTCCACATTGAAAAAACTCGCTGAAAACGGAAATATAGAGATAATTGAAGAAAATGTTTTCCGAAATCCTCTTTCAATATTTGACAGTGTAAAAAGAGAGCCGCTTGCTGAACTTAATGAGGAGCAAAATTATGCGGCAAAGGCGATAATGAATGCGATTGAAAAAGGAGAAACAGAGCCGATTTTACTCTATGGCATTACCGCTTCGGGCAAGACTGAAGTATATTTTCACCTGATAAATGAGGTTTTGAAAAAAGGTAAAAATGTAATTTTTCTTGTTCCGGAAATTGCCCTCGCTTCTCAATTGGCAAAGAGATTTGTTTCAAAATTCGGTATTGATGAAGTTGCCATCTGGCACAGCAGTATTTCTGACGGTGAAAAATACGACGTATGGCAGAAAATGAAAGAGAATAAAATTCGCATTATTATCGGGGCAAGGTCGGCTATTTTTGCGCCGATAAACAATTTGGGCTTGGTCATCATTGACGAAGAACACGAAGCTGCATATAAACAAACCGGTGCAAACCCTCGATATGATGCCAGATTAGTCGCAAGAAAGCGTGCAAAACTCGAGAATGCAATGATTGTTTTGGGCAGTGCAACTCCGGATATAAGCTCTTATTACGGAGCATTAAATTCTAACCGCCTTATCGTATTAACTAAGAGGTATAGGGATGTAAAACTTCCTAAAGTTAAAATCGTTGATATGCGCTTTGAGCATTCTCACGGTGCGTATAAGAGCATATTTTCACAAATTTTGAGAAATGAGATAGAACAAAATCTTGCGGATAAAAAACAAACTATTCTTCTCGTCAACAGGAGAGGTTTTGCGACTACAACAACTTGTCAGGCATGCGGATATATTGCCGAATGTCCGAAATGTGCAATTCCGCTTATTTATCACAAAGCAACAAATACTCTGAGGTGTCATTATTGTAACCATACTCAGCCGCCGATGACGGTTTGCCCTGAATGCGGCGAAGAAACAATGCGCAACTACGGACTCGGTACGCAAAAGGTAGAAGAATACGCAAGGCAAGATTTTCCGAATGCAAGAATTGCAAGGCTTGATAGTGATGTAATGTCACGAAAAACAGAGCATATAGATGTTTTAAATTCTTTTATGGCGGGCGATATTGATATTTTAATCGGTACGCAAATGATTGCAAAAGGTATGGATAACCCCAATGTTACGCTTGTTGGGGTAATGCTGGCTGACCAGAGTTTTAATCTTCCCGATTACAGAGCGTCAGAGAGAGGGTTTCAGCTTTTGACGCAGGTAGCAGGGCGTGCAGGACGTGGCGATTTTGAAGGTCGTGTTATTTTTCAATCATATTCGCCTGATTTTTTTGCATTGAAAAATGCAAAGCAGCAAGACTACAAAACTTTTTATCAAGAAGAAATTCAAAACAGGTATGAATTGGCGTACCCGCCGTATTCGCACTTAATCAGATTTATTATAAGTTCCAAAATGGAGTTTAGGGCAGAGAAAATAGCAATGGAAATAGCTATGCGCCTAACCGATTTAACAACATCCCGAGGAATAGAAGAAAAGCTTGAGGTTTTAGGTCCGTCGCCATGTGTGATTTCCAAGATAAATAATGAGTATCGCTATCAGATTTTGATAAAAAATCGTCTTGAAGATAAAGGGCATTTTCTGATTACAAATTTTATAAAAAGCCTCAAAGTGCCGTCAGAAATAAAATTTCTTATTGATGTTGATCCCACGGAAATGCTATAAAAAACTTCCCTCATTTGAATGGTTTTTTCTTAAAAAAAATCATTATAATACTATACTGAGGTAAGTATTATGAAAAAAAGTTTATTTTTGTTCTTTCTTTTGATGTCATTGATGGTTTGTCCGTTAGTAAAAGCTGATGATGAAAACGACGAATGGACAAAGCATCTTGATGTTTATAACGGCAATGGGTTAGACCAGCCTGTAAATGCCATTGAATATCAAAAGACAATGAATGCGTTAGATAAATTGAAGGAAAGAAGCAAAAAGAAAAAGTTAAAAAAAGGGGAATACCCCGAACCATCAAATGTTAATGAACCGGTAAAAATAGAAAAAAACGATATCATAAAAATTACAACTCCCTTATATTATGACGGAACAACACTTCCCGTCGGTTTTTACAAGGTTGTTGCTAATGAAGATAACGGTGAATATTATATAAATCTTGTACAGGGCAAGACAACGATGCTTCAAATCAAGGCAAACCTTGTTGCTCACTCAAGCTTCGCTCCTGACAAGGTTAATTATCTTGATACAGAAGTTTATCAGGAGAAATATTTTAAGATAAATTATAAGACTATAGACTATGCACTGACAGGATATTTGGCAATAGTGAAATAGTTTCGCAAGTTGGCAGTATGTGTGGGTAAAAGTAAATTGGGTTAGGTTAGTAACTGCGCCCCACCATTACTTTATGCAAAGTACACCAATAGAATTATTGTTGCGAAATTTGCCAACATTGTCTGATGCGCTTGTAGAAAAGTATTGGGCATAGGCATGGCTACTAGCGTAGCCATTATTTGACCAAAGGAAAGATTTGTTGTTTATTATAGAACGGTCTATTCCACTACCCGTGCATGATTGATAGTATGGTTGACCATTTAGTGTCGTTATTTTACTGCAGCTTGCGGCATATCCCATGGCTACTGCTATTTTATTTAATTGTTTCTCACTTGGGAGTTTATATCCTCTGTCTATACAATATTTCATGGCTCCGCCCCAATAGTCATCGTCATAAGATGATTGAGCTTTTATTCCGTATTTGTTTCTTACTGATGAATCTGCTTCTTGTTCTCTTGTTAAGTAACAAAACGAGCCGGTGTTCCCATTGTAGTCTGCGCTTGGGCAAGCCCCACCACTTGAATTAGCCGTTGCCATTATTTCAAAGCCTGTGTCCAACATTTGGATATTTGTTATTATATCTTTTTTGATATTATTGGGTGATTTTGTTGAATTGACATCTGCTATGTAACTAAAACAAGAGTATAGGTTACCAGTGGTGTCACTGCCTGTAATTCCTTCACAGTCAGGGTTTACTGCTATTAGCATTTGTACTCCATCAGAAAAAACTATACCCATAACGTCCGAAGTATAATTTGGTGCATTTATGTTAGTTGCTGCTTTTATTTCATCAGTGGTTTTTAAGTTTTTTGTGAGAAATGATATATTGATAGCTTCTGTACTTTCGTATTTTGTATCATTTCCGTTGAATTTAAATGAGTAATTTTCCTCACCTTTGTACGTAAAGTTTGGCACAAAGCACCCTGTTAAATTATCTTTATTACATATTTGAGCTATTTTAAAATACTTTTTCATCTCATTCACAAAATCTTCTGTTGTTACATATTTTTCGGCAAGTTTTTCATCAACTCTCATTTGCCTTAACCCTTCAGCAAATTTTTTGGAAAACACATCACGTTGTTTGCCAAGAGTACATTCTGTTATTTGTTGGGTTAATGCCGGTATAGTTAACACTGCAACCACACCGATAACCAATAGTGTTATAAGTGTTTCTGCCAAGGTAAATGCAGTTTTGCGTGACCTTGGACATACATATTCTTTATCTTTAGACATATAAAACCCTCTTCCTAGATTAAGTGACGTTGTTATTTAGTGTATACATTAATTATAACATTTTATTTATGCACTCTCAAGTGTTCATGCTATAATCATCATTGACTTTGAATTTGAAAAGGAATTGGTTATTATGGCAGAAAATATGGATTTAAGATATACAGAGATGTCGGAAGAAGGCATGGGGTTGTCCGTAAAAGTTAATTCTACGCTTTTTCATGATGAATCAGACTTTCAAACCATCGATATAATTGATACTCCTGCACTCGGCAAGATGCTTATATTAGACGGACTTGTTATGACAAGTGACAGAGATGAATTTTTCTATCATGAAATGATTTCCCACGTTCCAATGAACTCTCACCCCTGTCCGAAAAGTGTTTTGGTTATCGGTGGCGGTGACGGCGGTACGGTAAGAGAAATTTTAAGACATCCGTGTGTTGAAAAGGTTGTTCTTTGTGAAATTGACGGAATGGTTGTAGATTGTTGCAAAAAATATCTTCCAAATATTGCGGGCAAATTGGATGACTCAAGGGTAGATATTCAAATCAGAGATGGCGTTGAATATATGAAGGGCAAAAAAGAAGAATTTGATATTATTCTGATTGATTCGACCGATCCTCTCGGACCGGGCGTAGGTTTGTTTACCGAAGAATTTTATACCAATGTCAAAAATGCGCTTAAAAAAGGCGGTATAATGGTTGCCCAATCAGAATCTCCCGTTGCTGACCAAAAGGAAATGAAATTGATGTATGCGCTGCTAAAAAAAGTATTTCCTATTGTAAGACCGTATGTAGGTCCAATGCCGATTTACCCTGCCGGATACTGGTCTTGGGCATTTTGTTCGGTTGATGTTGAACCGCTTAGTTATATTGATGAAAAAAGAGTTGAAGAAATTTCAAAAAATTCAAAACTTTATAATGCAGATATTCACAGGAGCGTTTTTGCGCTGCCAAACTTTGTTAAAAAATTAGTCAGCGAGGCATAATGATGTTATCAGGACCATTTCTCTCAAAAAATTGGATGTGTGCAACGGATGATTATACTCGGTGTGATTGGGTTATGATTGGTCTGCCTTATGACGGAACCTGCTCCAACAAACCCGGAGCAAGATTTGCTTCACAAGCTATGAGAACGGCATCTTGGGGCTTAGAGGAATATTCGCCCATAGCTGACAGAGATTTTAATGACGTAAAGTTTTTTGATGCGGGCGATTTGGAATTTTCTTTGGGTAACAGGGAATCTTCATTAAATCTTATTGAAAATAATGTAAGAGAAATATTAAAAGACGGTAAAAAGTCCTTTGGTATAGGCGGCGAACATCTTGTTACCTATCCTGAAATAAAAGCGTACAAAGAAAAATACCCCAACCTTGCGGTGGTGCATTTTGATGCGCATTGTGATTTGAGAGAAGATTATTTGGGCGAAAAGCTTTCTCATGCATGCGTTATGAGACGTGTGGTCGAATTGGTGGGGAAAGAAAACCTTTACCAAATCGGTATCCGTTCGGGCGAGATAGAAGAATACAGGTGGATGAAAGAAAATAATACCCTCATTTCATCCATGGAAAAAGCATCTGAGATTTTTGGAAAAATAAAAGACCAACCGGTCTTTATAACACTTGATGTTGACGTTTTGGATACATCGGTTATGCCGGCTACAGGAACGCAGGAAGCAGGCGGTATGACTGTTAATGAGTTGATTAGCTGGCTATTGTTACTCAGAAAAAATAATGTCGTCGGTATGGATTTGGTTGAACTTTCACCTGATTATGATGCGAGCGGAGCTTCTACGGCAACGGCTGCAAAGTTGGCAAGAGAAATGCTTATTTACTTTGGATAAGTTTGAGAATATTTTCTATTTCACCTTTTGCATCTTCTTTTGAGATAATATTTTCCTTTAAAATTTGTGCAAATTTTGCCTTGTGAAATTCGCCGAACCCTTTTTCTTTGTACAAGTTGTACAAGATTTTAGCCATCGGTTCGTTTTTGTTGAGGTCGTTTTCGGTAATGGCGCCTTGCGTTGAGAAGTAATTATTTATTGCACGTATAATGAGTTCGTGCGGCAAAATATCTTCAATTTCACCTTTTGATATAAGATAAACTCTGTCTTTTTTTTCTAATATATTGTTTAAGTCTGTTATTATATCCTGTCCGTCTGCATCAAGAAGTATAAAAACAGGTATTTTTAACAGTTTTCGTATTTGAGCGTAGTATTTTAGCAGGTGAGTTTTGCCGCCTGCCGATTTTAATTTTATGCCGTTGGTTTCAAAATCAATTCCTTCTTTTTGCGCAAAGATGGGCAATATTTTTTCTTCGGTAATTCCTTCAACCAAAAAAAGAACTTTTGTCGAGGCAAATGGCGTTTGGGCTTCATAAAGCTCTTGCTCTGTCAGATTTGAATTTTTCTTTTCAATAAGACGCTTCAAAAAGTTCGGCTTATTATCTTGTTTTGCAAAATATTCGACAAGTTCATCTATAGGCAAAAAGACTTCTGCCCTCATTTTTGTATAGTTTTGAATTGGCTTTTGCGTGTTTTGATATTTTAGAAAGTCCAACAAATAATCGGTATTAAAGGTTTGTTCCTCTTCAAAAATAAGAAAATTTTTCAATTTGTTTTCGGAAAATTTTTTTGTACCCAACAAGTTTTCCAGAGATTTTTCCCAAATATATTTGGTTAAACAAACTTTTTCTTCAAAGTACATTTCCTCGAACTTTTTTGTGTTTATTTTGGGTTCAAGTGAATTTTTGGTGATTATTTTTTGTGCCGTTCTCAAAAAATTTAAAAACGGATTTTTAAATCTTGTCAGCCAATCTATATATGATAAAAATTCTTCTTCTTGAATGTATTTTATTTTGTAATTGTTAAAATCCATAAACTTCCGACCGTGAATATAAATATATGATAAATTAACAGTATATGTGTTGGCAACTTTTTTTAATTATTTGTTTTATAAATTATGTAGGTAGTTGTAAGGTTTATGTATGGCAATAAATCCCATTAGTCCGAATAATTGCGTCAAGCCTGAGTATTCGTCAATATTTGTGCAGGCAAAGGCGGATTCTGATGCCTCTAAGAAAAACAAGCCCGGCATGACTCAAGATGTTGCATTCAAGGGTGTTTTCTCTAATATATTGCCAAGCATGTTTACAGATAAGTATAAGTTTTCCTCATATCAGGAAAAAGAAATGTATAAAGAGTTAAGCGCCAATCTTGTCGGAAAAGATAAAGCTAATATCGAAATTCTTTACAGGACTGGCAGACTTCAAAACAGAAAGTCAAATGATGGTTCTTCGACAATTCAAAACCTTTACAATATCTACAAAAAACCTAGAATACAAGGCTTGGATGCCAAAATAGTCTTGTCTGAAACGCTCGAACGCCTTGCAAATCCATTCGTAATTAACCAGAAATTTGGAAAAATTCCGGTAGAGCTTGCTTCTCAAGTACTCAGGGAAAAAAGTGCAAATAATCCCGTTCAAGTACTGCCCAATGAACCTAAAAGTCCGGAAGATATGCGTGTTGAAAACAGTGCAAGCTGTGTAGCTGCGAGTATAGAATTTTCACTTGCGGATAAAAAGCCTGCCGAGTTTGCACGTTTTATTGAGGGGTTAAGTTCGCCCCAAATGGAAGTGGTTCAGAATGTAAAATTTGATAACCTTAATAAAAATATTGTAGATGCAGTGCATTTACTTAATATGTTTAACGTGAAACCGCTTGACTCTGATTGGACAAGTACCAATGTAAAAATAGCACCTGACAGGGATGCTATTATAAGAGCAAGGGTTCAAAATACATACGAACGCAAACCTAACCCCGCAAATCCGCAAGATGCCATAAAGCCAAGGGCTAGTGTGGATGTGCTTTTACAGTCGGCATTTATGCAGTTGGGTTCTCAAAATACCTACAATTCTTTGACAGATAAGAGATACGGCTCATTGAATGCAAGAGATACCGGCTTGACTGAGTTTGAAAAAACTTTTGTTGAAAGCGTAGTAGGCAACGACGGTGAAAAAACTTCGGTCGTATATCAAAATGTTGATGGTGATATCTTGAAAGGATATTTCCACCCGACAGAAGTGGTTGAAAAAAATATTTTAGATACTCTTGCTACAAACAGAAATGTAATAATAGGCATAACTGAAACTGATTCGAACAAGAGAATTATCGGCGGTCATGAAATTACGGTTATCGGTTCAAAGAAAGTAAACGGCGAATTGTTCTTTATATGTAACGATACTGATGATGACCATGTCGGCGCATTAGAAGTTAAGGCAAGCGATTTGATACCCAAAATTCACCACGCAGGCATTCCTGTTGATGTGCTTGGGGAACAACTTGAACCTGACAAAAGCAAAGAGCTGTTGAAACAGCTAAACGGAAATAAAGCTATTGTATAAGTTTGATTAACCTGTACAGCATACATATACAAAAAAATAAAGGTCAGATTGTTCAGTCCGACCTTTATTTTTATATGCTTTTTTGTACTATACAATACTCAATACATCATTATATGATACTGCGTAACAAGCAACAAGCGCATCTATTGCAGTTGGATCTTCGCAATCTGCAAGTGCATCTGCAATATTGTCATAACCGTTAGTTTCTAACCACGATACGACATCGCTCTTGATATAATTACACCAATCATCAATAACAACACTTTCTCCGCCAACAGTTACGTTTTCCAATGTTGCCCTAATGTTTATACCGTCAGTAAGCGTAGCGTTGCCTGTCGTAGCTGCAGAGAGAGCATCTGCTGAGAAATTATCTTCGATAGTCAGTAATAAGCAATCGGAATCGTATTCCCATTGTTCTGACCAAGTGTTTTTTCTTACATTAAACAAAATTCTTGCATCTTCTCTGTCTAATCCAGTAACCGTAAGGTTATCATCACCGCCCCAATCCATGATATTGAGAGATGTATTATCAGTCCATGCAACAGTGTAGGAATCAGCAGTATCCCATTCAAGAGCTGTAACGTTGTCACGACCGCCGCCGTAAGTGTAATCTAACGCAGCGCCACCAAATATATTTATTACGTTATAGTTGCTATTTGAAGTAATTGTATTTGTTCCTGTTTCGGCTTTTATTGCAACAAGTCTGTCAGTGCTATCATCTGCCAAGACCAATTCCTGAACGGAATTATATCCTGTTGCGGTATAACTTCTGTCTTTATCTTGAATAACTACTGCTCCGGCAGTCGGTTTGTAGAAGTCATCATACAGGACATCGCCATCTCCCGGACATTCGGGGAATGCTGTAGCATCAAGCCACAATTTGTCGGTATATCCATCACCTTCATCAGCACCGTATATAAGAAGAGTATTATCCATAAAGGAAACTCCGTCCATTTGAATTGTATCCGTGTAACCGTTTCCTGCGGTATTGGCTGAAACAAGCAGGTTGTTATAACCAAATGAGGGGGCGTCATCAAATACAACGGTGTTATTGCCCTCATCAAGGTTAAACGTTTCATCCATATCAGTGCTTTTTATATGGATGACATTGCCTTCTTCAGGAGAGATATATGTTTCAATATCTGCTACAGCTTCTCCAATTTTAACGTATTGAACGCTTTGATTATTTCGGAAATCTTCTACTGTAATAGTATTTTTGTAATTTGTGTCATTTTTATTTCCCGAATAAGTTACGAGCAAATTATCACCGCTATATTTTGCCGTAACATCGGTACCCTCATCAAAGACCAATGTATCTACACCGCCGCCGTATTTAATAGTATCATTGCCGTCACCAAGTGCAAATACGATATTATTGTTACCTTTGCCGCCGTTTATGATGTCGTCATCGGTACCACCATATATGGTATCATCACCGTTTTCGCCATAAATGATGTCATTACCATCGCCACCCCAGATGGTATCGTTGCTGCCGCCACCATAGATAGTATCTTTACCACAGCCGCCGCCAATATAGTCATTGCCTGAGCCGCCGTAGATTTTATCATCACCGTCATCGCCAAATAAATAGTCATCGCCGGCATCGCCGTAGATTTTATCGTTACCGTTGCCGCCATAAACTGTTTCATCACCTTCGCCGGTATAGATGGTATCGTTGCCGTCATCACCGTTAATTGTATCTTGACCGTCGCCGCCGTAGATAATATCATTGCCGTTGCCGCCGTAGATAATATCGTTGCCTGCATCACCATATATAGTATCGTTGCTGCCGCCGCCATTGATTTCATCATGCCCTTCACCGCCTCGGATGTAGTCATCACCTGCGCCGCCATTGATAATATCATCACCACCGTAGCCGAAGATAGTATCGTTGCCTGCATCACCATTGAGTTTGTCAACACCTGAGCCGCCGTGGATCTCATCATCGCCTGCGCCGCCACCGATAGTATTGTTGCCTGCAATTCCATATATAAAGTCATTACCATCGCCGCCGTATATCCTATCATTATCATCGCCGCCTTTGATGTTGTCATTGCCTGCATCACCATAAATGGTATTTTTACCAGTGCCGCCTTCAATTATATCGTTGCCGTCACCGCCATAGATGAGGTCTTTACCGTTACCGCCATCTATGACATCATCACCTGCGCCGCCATAAATAGTATCGTTGCTGCCGCCGCCATAGATTTTGTCGTCGCCGTCGCCGCCTTCGATATAATCATCGCCTGCGCCGCCGCTTATAGTATCGTTGCCGGCGTCGCCGTATATAGTATCGTTGCCTGCATCACCTAATATATTGTCATTGCCTGTTCCGCCTTCAATTATATCTGCACCTTCGCCGCCTTTAATTTTATCGTCGCCTGCATTACCCAAAAGATAATCGTCGCCTTCGTTGCCTTCAATATAGTCTTTGCCGTCGCCGCCGTATATTGAATCGTTACCTTCGCCGCCATAGAGAGAATCGTTGCCGTTGCCGCCATCAATGTAGTCATGACCTTCGTCACCCCAAATAGTATCGTTGCTGCCGCCGCCGTAGATAATATCATTGCCTGAAGCACCTTCAATATGGTCATCGCCTGCGCCGCCGTTGATTTTGTCGACACCGCCGCCGCCATAAAGCCAGTCTTTACCGTTACCGCCATTTATAGTATCGTCTCCTTCGCCGCCGAAGATTTCATCACCGCCATCGTCGCCGTATAATTTATCATTACCGTCACCGCCGTTGATAGTGTCTTCGCCTGCACCGCCATAAATAATATCGTTACCGTCTTCACCATAGAGGATATCGTTGTCTGCCCCGCCTTCAACGTAGTCATCACCTGTGCCTGCATAAATGATATCCCAGCCGTCATCGCCATAAAGCTCATCGTTGCCTGCGCCGCCGTCTATGTAGTCGTCGCCGTCATCACCAGTGATATGGTCTTTGCCGTTGCCGCCGTATAATCTATCATAACCGTCACCGCCTGAGATATAGTCGTTGCTGCCGCCGCCAATGATGTAGTCGTCACCAGCACCGCCGTAAATATAGTCATCGCCACCGCCGCCGTTGATTTTGTCGTCATCTTCATCACCATAAATTTCATCGTTGCCGCCATTACCGTTTAAGGTATCTTTGCCTGCAAAACCACGAATAATGTCTGCACTCTCTGTACCATTAAGAATGTCATCTAAATCTGTGCCATTTATAGTAGCCATTGGAAACCTCCATTTAAATATTAACGTGCTGATTATATCATATATGCGCAGCAGGTGTAAATATTGTAAGACTGAAGTAGCGCAGATTCAATGTCTTTGTATCCGTTAAAATTTTTTATTCCACATACTTTTTGCCGACAAGTTCGTCAGGCAAAAATGTTTGTTTAATATCAGGTGCGCTGTGTGTATAAACATACCCCTCGCCAAAACCGTAGTTTTGTGCGCTTTTATAGTGGCTATCTCTAAGGTGCATAGGAACTTCAAAGTTGTTGCCGTTTTTTAGAATGTCATTGAGAGCATTGTCTATCGCACATATAGTTTGATTTGACTTTGGTGCTTTTGCAACATATATTACTGCTTGAGCAAGAGGAATACGTGCTTCCGGAAAACCTAATGTTTCGCACGCACGATATGCGTTGACGGCGAGCATAAATGCCGTAGGATCGGCATTTCCTACATCTTCTGCTGCACAAACCATTAGTCTTCTTGCTATAAATCTCGGATCTTCACCACCTGCAATCATCTTTGCAAGCCAATAAATTGCCGCATCTGCATCCGAACCACGCATAGATTTTTGAAAGGCGGAGGCAATATCATAATGTTCATCAACACCGTATCTGATGGCTTTGCTTTGAGCCAGTTCTTCAAGTGTTTTGAGTGTAAGATGTCTTTCACCGTTCTCGTTAACTTCACTTGCAAAATAAGAATTTTCAACAAGGTTTAGTGCGGTTCTTGCATCGCCTCTTGCATAGTTCAATATAAATTCGCCAAATTCCTTATCCAGTTCTATTTTTCCATATTTATCCATAAGATATCTGTAGCCTTTACGGATAATTTTCAGCATAGCTTCGTCATCAAGCGGTGTCAGTCTGAGTATTTGTGTTCTTGAAACAAGTGCGGGAATAACCTGAAATGATGGGTTTTCAGTTGTTGAACCAATGAGAAAAAGAGTTCCGTTTTCAATGTGGGGCAAGAGTGCATCCTGCTGAGTCTTATTGTAACGATGAATTTCGTCAATAAAGACGATGGTTTTTTGCCCCGCTCTGAGGTTTTCTTTTGCTTTTTCTACTGTTTCTTTAATATCCTTTATGCCGGAATTTACGGCGCTAAGTTCGATGAAACAGCTGTTTGTTTCTGCGGCTATGATTCTTGCAAGAGTGGTTTTTCCGCAACCGGGGGTTCCCCATAAAAGAAGTGAAAATAATCTTCCCGAATTTAACAAATTCACCAATGCGCTATTTTCTGATATAATTTGATTTTGTCCGAAGTATTCTTTTAATGTTTTCGGGCGCAAAACTTCCGCAAGAGGAATTTGTTTATTCTGTTCTTCAAGGTTATCAAATAAATTCATAGTTGAGGTTATCCGAATGAAAATCTTTAAAATAGTAATATCGTTGTTTCTAATCATAATCCTTACAGGCTGTAATGTAAATAAAAAAGCAGAAAATATTAAGGAGATAGAATTTTGGACACTTCAGCTTGAAAGTTTTCGTCCGTATTTAACCGATGTTTTTCAAAAATATGAAGCTCTGCATCCCGATATAAAGATAAAGTGGGTTGATATCCCATTTTCTGAGGGTGAAAAACGTACTCTTGCATCTGTAATGAGTAATAATGTTCCCGATTTGGTTAATTTAAATCCCGATTTCAGTGCTACGCTTGCAACCAGAAAAGCGCTTATAAATGTGGAAGAATATGCCTCAAAGGAGGAAATAGCTTCATATATTCCGCAAACAGTTGAAAATCTTACCTATGACGGGCATCTGTTCGGCATTCCGTGGTATTTAACGACTTCGGTAACGTATTACAACAAAAAACTTGTTGACGGAGTAGTTCTTCCAAAAGATTATTTTGAATTGAAAGATTTTGGAGAAAAAGTTAAGGAAAAATATGGGGTATATGCTTTGATGCCAACAGTTTGCGAAAGCGGGAACATATTGAAAATTATGAATAAATATGGCGCAATTTCGTATGAGAACAACAAGTTGAATTTTAACAATGGCAAATCTGCTGAGATTTTAGAGCTTTTTAAATACCTTTATCAAAATGACCTGATTCCTAAGGAATCTGTTACACAAACTCACAGAGAAGCTCTGGAACAATTTATGAGCGGACAGACGGCAATTTTGGTTTCCGGTACGAATTTTTTGGACACGATAAAAGCAAATGCTCCGGAGGTTTACAAAAATCTTGATATATATGAGCAGCTTTCATCAGATACAGGCAAAACAGATTTTTCTATGATGAATTTAATCATTCCTCTAAAATCAAAACACCCCAAAGAAGCGGTGGATTTTGCATTGTATCTGACAAATTCCATAAATCAGCTTGAGTTTGCAAAACTTGCACCTGTTTTTCCCTCTCAGACAAGCGCATTAAAGAATGAATATTTTTCGATAAACAGTGATGATTTGAGCCAAAAAGTACGCTACATTGGTGCAAAAAGTCTGCAAAATTCCATTAAGCCGATAACAATTCAAAAAAATCATGCAATATTAAATGAAATTGTTGATAATATGACTCAAAAAATATTGTTAAATAAAGAAGATTTGAATTCGGCATTAAGTGAAGCTCAAGAAGAATGGAACAAAGAATAAAAGTTTTGTAAAAAAAATTTAATTAAACTAGCAAAAAAATAAATTTACTAACTTTCTATTAGTACGCTCAAGGCATGGATAAAATATTTAAAAAGGAGATATACATATGTCAGACACTAACACAAGAATTTCACCCGTAGGTTTAGGCGCAGCAGCTATTGTTGGCGGTGCGGCAGGTATCGTAGCAAAACAAGGTTACGAATATGCAAAAACAGTTGCCGAAGCAAAGCCGGATAGCTTTATCGCAAGCACTGCAAAAACTGCATCAGAAATTAAAGGTTCACTTAAAACATTCTTCACATCCCCATCAATGAAAAAAGTCGGTGCATTTTGCAAACATCCTGTAACCATTGGCGTTGCCGCAGGCGTAGCTCTTTATATTGCTGCTAAAAAAATATTCGGTCATAAAGAATTTATTGACTAATACAAAAAATTAAAAATTAACGAAAAAGAACCTGCTAAATTGTCTGACTGCAGGTTCTTTTTTTGTGTAAATTTTTGTAAAAATGAGCTTTTTCGTATTAAAGTTTTTCCGGAATTGTGCCGATATAAGGTGTATATAGCACAGAATTAAGGAATTCGGGCATGGATATTGATAAAATACAATTTGGTCAATTATCTCAATCAAAAGGCATAGACAAGGCTTTTGAGGATTTGGATGTCAATAATGACGGCAAAATCAACTCTGCTGACGAGGTATCCGCAACAAGCTCAGATATAAAGGCGGCTATTCAAAGTCTTTTAAACTCACAAGATGAAGAAAGCACCTGTGCAGAGTTTCAAGAAGAGGGTACATATGAAAAGATTTATAATGAATTAAAGAAGATAGAAACAAGTAAAAACTACGATATAAATGGTGACGGAAAGGTTACGCTTGCAGATATTCAGGCATTGAGAGATAAATTTAAAGTGGCTGAATATTTCGGTACGCCTGATGCTCCCAATATGTCCGGCAGCGGTTATACAAATAAAAATGAAGCACTGATAGAAAAATTCGGAACAAACGGGAAACTATGTACTCCCAATATGGTAAAGTGGTATGCCCCAGACTGCGAAAAAGCATTTGCAATTGCTGCTGATATGATAATCAATAAAATTTCTACCGAAATCCAAACGCAAAGCATGAAAGACTTTAATAACAAGATGAACTCGACAAACTCCTGCAATGCAGGTGAGGGATTGGGTGTAAGTGATATTTTATCGGCTTATGATGAACTACTTACCCTTGATGGCGATTTATTTACAAGAGCATTTGCACAATTCCAAAACAAGCTCAAGACTATGGCGGGACTCTTTTCAAGAACGGCAAATTCTTTGAGCGGAACATCAGAAGAAATAAGCAGACTAAAATCTATTTGGAGCGAATTATCTACAGGAAAAGGAACAATTGCGGAGAAGTGTAAACAAAATATTCCGTTGTATAAAAATAGAAACGATGATTGGTGTGCAAAGATGCTTGCTTCTGACAGTTTGTCGTCAAAATTTCACGGCTTTGGTTATCTTTCGGATGTACTTGCGAATGTTGAAAATGACCAAGATATGGTCAATAACATAGCATCGCAGCTTGTAAACGGTGATATTCCCGAGGGTGAAAAAATAACATTTAATCTTGATAGCGGCGAAAGATTTTATAAATCTCAAGACGAATATGTAACGTATAAAAAGAACTTATTTGCCAGAGAAATATGGCTGAAAGCCGAAAATAACAGCGATTTTAAATACGACAATATTGATTTCTCTGTTTCGGCAGACGGAACAGTAACCGCAACAGCGACATATAAGGGTAAGACCGTATATTCAGGCTCATCGGAAAGCTATTCAAGCTACAAGTCAAAGGTGAACTCAAGAAATATGGTTACTATTGAGAATGTCGGTGGTAAATATGTCTATACGGTTGAAGATACCTATGAATTCGCTGACGGTCACGAGAAAAAAGGCGTAATGCGTATTACGGATGCGCAGATGGCAGCGATATTTGCTGCTTTAGGGGATAGCAGCGCTTGGGCAAATACGCTTTTGCAAGGTGGTACTTCTTTAAATCATTCCGTGATGCAAAGTATTTATAATGCTCTTGGTGCTGTAGCATCAGACGGTTCAAATAAAGTTGGCGGCGACCATACATTTACAAACGAATTGGGCGGAACATCAAATATATGGAACTGCGGAAGTTCTTGCGGCGGTGCAACGACGACATTGTTACGAAAATTTGTTCTTGTTGAAAAAATTCGAGACCTGTTTGAAGCGGCAAAGAAACAAGCTGCAAACAGCTAAATTATTTTGAGGATTTTTAATTCGTTCGGGGAAAATTCTATTTCTTTTCCTTTAAGGTTTTCGTCTGAATAATTTTCTTCTAAAAGATTTGTTTCAAAAATATCTTTATTGAGCGTAAGGGCTTGAGTTTTTTTAGAATTATTAAATATCTTGACAACAATGCCGTTGCCGTCTTCAGCTTGTTTTAAACTATACAGATACAAGCCGTTTGGAATGTTTAGATATTGATACGGTTTTATTCTCATTTTGTCCGATTGTCCGTCTATAACGACAAGCGGATTGTAGAAAAAGTCAGCCTGTTCAAATGCCTCAGTTTCATCAGTTGTTAACAACAGTGATAATTCCGCAGTTTGCTTTCCAATCATTTGTCCATCAGGTGTCGGAAGCGGCGGACCTGCGGCAGCGGTTCTCGTCAGAAGCGTCTTTTTGGAAATTACTCCGAATGAGCGCAGCAAGGTTATATTCAGACTGTTGTTTTTAACCTCGTATTCTTGCAGTCCTTTTGTGATTACACATAAACCCTGTGCCATAACAAATCGTTGAAAAACTCCGGTATTTATGTTTGCTTCTTTGTATTTTTCCATAGGCAACTGTTTTTTATAGTCATAATCGGGTTCAAAAATTCTTTCCGTTACCCCGAATGTATCTTCGCGTTTTACGGTTGTAATTGTTTTTGGTAAAGCAAAGTTTAATCTTAAAATATGGTCTTTTGAAAGATTTTCATAATTGATTCTTATATCAAGGCGTTTTGAATATGCGTTTAGAATTAAATCAACATCAAAAGAGTGTTTTAGCTGCTTTTGACTTCGTTTAGCGCTGCTTATTGCGTGAGAAGGTATTTTCATTTCGTATGAAAGACGTAAAATGTTGCGCAGATAATTATTCTCAATAATTTTTGTACCTAAAAGCTTTGCTTTAACAGGTTTGTCATCAAGAATACAAGAAAAATTGTAACTGTCGCCGGTGTCAGCTTCATCCGTTATTTTAAAAATATTTTTTAATTCTTTGCCGGATATTTTGTTTTTTATGTTTAACGTGCCGTCTGCATTTACGAGTACGGATAAAAATTCGTTTGAAATGTAGTTTTCCTTGCTTGATAAAGCGGATGAAACCGGCATTTTTAAATCGGAAATACTAAAAGAGCATCCCTTGGCGTTTTTTGCGTATGCAAGATATTCATAAAAAGTTCGGTAATCTTCCTGAATAGGGGCTTGGTAAAGACTTTGGGATATTTCCGTCGGAAAAGCTTTCTTTTTGCCTACGCAAACGAGAGGAAGTTTTTTGTCGGAATAAAAGCTGAAAATGCCTGAAAAATCAAAGTTTGAGGCATTTATGATACCGACACTTCCTTTTTGTATTCTGCAAGATAATTTTGTTATTATTTCATTTTTTAACGCATTTGTCATTTGCAGAACTTTGTTATATCTCAGTAGGTTTTCTCTGTGAACTTCGTCAAGGCTGCAGCCGCAAATGCTGTCGTGAGCGTGGTTTTTAATGAGTGTTTCCCATGCATAATCTATATTTGCTTTTTTATTCTTAAAAATAGCGCAAATTGGTTCTGTAACCTTGCCCAAATCCCATTGGGACAGCATATTAAGAGCTTTCAGGTCTATTCTTGAAGATGCGGTTCCCATAAGAATATAGCTGTTGAAATTGTTTCTGAGCTCGCCCTCTATTATTTCCGCAGGGATATTTGATTTTTCTTTTTTAAAATACTCCTGCAAGCTCGATAACTTTATATGAAAGTTTTTGTTGTCACGGTTAAAGTTTTTAATTTTTGCTTTTATATTGTCTGCGCAAGCTAGGTGGTCGCCGCCTATGGGTAATAATATGGGTGAATTTTCTTCAGTATAGTTTTTTAAATCATCCAGCAATTTTTTTAGATTATTTTTGTAGCTTTTTTTATGTAAAAAGTCTTGAAAATAACCTGCCTTAAGATAAGTCGTATTTATTGTGCTTCCGTCGGGCGAAGCCCATAAAAAGTCTTGTGAAGAGGATTTTACTCCTCGCCATACTATAGCATTTCCTATACCTGATTTTTTGAATAGCATAGGCATAAATGCGCAATGCCCGAATGCATCAGGTAAATATCCGATAAAGTCTTTTTTATCTGCGCCAAATTCTTGCGCCTTTTTTATCCCCAATAACAAATTTCTAGCAAGACTTTCTCCGTTTACGAGAAATTCGTCTGCCAAATCGTAAAATGGTCCGATAAACAGTTTTTTGCTTTTTATCAAATTTTGTACATAATTCTGCTTTTCGGGGTGAATTTTGAGATAATCTAATAGGGCAATAACCTGACCGTCAAGATAAAATGAGCGTATTTCGTTATTATCAAGTTTTTTAAAAATATCTTCCAATACATCACAAAATCTGATACGAAACTCTTCAAAGGTTTTGTACCATTCTCTGTCCCAATGTGTTTGCAGATATCCTAAAACTTCTTTAACCATAGCGTGATTATATCACATGTTACGATTAAAAAGAACAATTTACTTTTTGGCTTTTGAATCAGCTCGTTCTGTTTCAAAATATTTTTTTGATTCTTCTTCCTGCCGTCTTTGCAACAATGCTTCAAATGCCTTATACTGCTTTTCTATAAGTTCTCTGTCTTTTGGCGTGTCGACTATTTCATTACCGTTAAGAGCCACAATTACACCATCGAGTAAATCCATTACGGTAAATTCACGTGCGGTTTTCATATCCAGACTGCCGTCGGGATTTCTGGCAATACATTTTGCTACGTCTTCGACAAGCTTTTCCGTAGGTACAAATATGGACTCTTGCTCCTGTTCCGGTTGCTTTTTCGCTTCAGTCTGCTGCACGGCTTTTTGTGAAGTATCTACTGCCGGTTTGGATTCTGTATTGTTGACCGAACGTATTTCTGTCATAAAATATCCTTTTTATTCCCATAAGAGTGATATTTATATAAAAGATATTTTTGCGGAAAAGTTGCCTAAATATATAAAAATTATCGTCCGGTGGTGACTGCATTTTTTGGTCTGTATATTGTTTGTCCTGAAATTTTTACTCCGGAAACTCTATATTTTGCAACATCAGACATTGTTATTCCGTTAACTACTTCTTGGGACATTATTATATCCGTACCTGAAAAACTGTTTCCGTCAGGCATAAGCGTGATGGTAACAGTCTCGGCTTCTCTCATGTTGCAGGAGCTGACTCCTCGTGTGAATGTAGCCGTATTATCGACAACTTCAGTAATGGTGATGGTTGCATTTGCTCCGTTTTGAGGGTTTATGAGGGTTACAAATTCACCGTCTTTTCTGAGAATCCATATATCTGAACTTCTTCTTGTGTACTTTTCAAAATTAGTTGTTTCTTGTAAGTTGCCACGGACTTGCCACATGCCGTACATTCCGACCGGAAGCTCCTGTACTTGGCTTATAGCACCCTTTAGAACAGTTGAGCCGCTTGGTTTAAATCTGGCATCATATTGCACTTGCAGTTGTTGAGGCTGCTGAACCGGCGTCTGCTCGGCTGCCCATGCACAGGTCAGCGAAGTTACGGCAAGTATTCCCAAAAGAAATCCTATTTTTTTCATTGAATATCCTTATGTCATGACAAAAGATATTATAGCAGTTTTTTATTCGGAAAGCTTTTTCTTAATAATATCGTTAATAAGCTGAGGATTTGCTCTTCCTTGTGTAGCTTTCATTGCTTGTCCTACAAAAAATCCGAAGAGTTTATCTTTTCCGCTCTTGTATGCTGCTACTTGGTTAGGATTATCGTTAATGATTTTTTCTACAATTGCAACAAGTTCACCTTCATCGGATATTACGCTTAAACCTTTTTTAGCAACTATATCAGATGCTTTTTCGCCTGTTTCAAGCATTTCCGTAATGATTTCTTTTGCAATTTTGCTTGAAATTGTACCCTTTTCAATCATTGTAATCATTTCTGCAAGATTTTCAGGTGTCAATTTTGTTTCGTTGATTAGAAGGTGATTTTCTTTTAAATATCCAGTGATATCGCCCATCAGCCAGTTTACTGCGAGTTTTGCATTTGCGCCAAGTTCAAGAACCTTATCAAAGAAGAAAGCTGTTTCCATTTGTTCTACGATTACCTGTGCATCGTATTCGCTTAAACCTTCTTTTGTTACGTATCTTTCACGCTTTTCGGAAGGAAGTTCGGGCATATCTGCTTTGATTCTTTCTACCCAATCTCTTGAAATTTCAAGCATCATCAAATCAGGTTCGGGGAAATATCTGTAATCGTGGGCATCTTCTTTTGAACGCATAGATTTTGTTTCACCGTCTGCTTCGTTCCAAAGACGTGTTTCTTGAACTACTTCGCCGCCGTCTTCAAGAATTTCAGCTTGTCTTACTATTTCATATTCAATAGCTCTTTTTAGTGCGGAGAAGCTGTTTATGTTCTTGATTTCTGCTCTCGTGCCGAATTCTTTTTGCCCGAACGGTCTGATACTGATATTAGCATCACATCTCATTGAGCCTTCTTCAAGGTTGCCGTCGCAAACGCCCATATATTTTACGATGTTTCTCAATTCTTCCATATAAGCTTTTGCTTCATCAGCAGAACGAATATCCGGTTCGGAAACGATTTCCAACAGCGGTGTTCCTGCTCTGTTAAGGTCAACGAGAGAATATGCCGAGCTATCCAATCTTCCGCCGATGCCGCCTGCATGAACAAGCTTTCCTGCATCTTCTTCAAGGTGTGCTCTTGTGATACCTATTTTTTTACCGTTAATCATAATGTATCCGTTTTTACATACGGGAAGGTCATATTGAGAAATTTGATAACCTTTCGGCAAATCGGGATAAAAATATTGTTTTCTGTCAAATTTTGATATTTCAGCAATTTCGCAATTCAGTGCAAGTCCTGTAAGTATAGCCATATCAACAACCTTGCGGTTTAATACCGGTAAAACTCCCGGCATACCCAAAGTAATCGGGCAAACGTGTGTATTTGGAGCTGCACCGAATTCTGTTGAATCGGGACAAAATATTTTTGATTTGCTTTTCAACTGCGCGTGGACTTCCAGTCCTATAACGACTTCATATTTTTCTAAAATTTCTTCTAAACTGTTCATGAACATTCTTCCTATTGTATATTTATTACGTTAGAAATTTTAGCATAAAAAAGAAAAATTAAAAATTAAATAAGGCAAATAAGACTGTAGGTTGGGCATTCTTGCCCAACCTACAGTAATTCATGTGTTGTGGTAGAAATTCTACCTGCATTATTATCTATTGATACACAATGTGAGCATTGTCCCATCACGACGTGAACAGTCAGCCAGTCTTGTCTGATTTGAATAAAAGTTTCTGCAGCGTGCGTACTTATCACCATTTTGAATACTTGTCCATACCCAAGAATTGCTCCCGTAATGATTATTGCCATTTAAAGTAATCTGTTGCATTATAGGAAGGCTATGCAACTCTGATGTGCAATTAAAAAATTCATTACCATCTGATATACTGGTGACTTCTTTATATCCTCCCCCATATTGATTGGTTCCTGTACATGCTCCTGAAGTTATATAAATACTTGTCGCTATTTCTTGCAAATCACTTATTGAAGGTAGGCTATATCCCTTGCTCTCGCAATAATTTTTTGCATTGAGCCAGTAGTCATTGCTATAATATGGTCCTTGAATTGAACCAAGTGAAGTAGATGTATTAACTTCGACTATTTCAAAGTCAAGAGTAGACATGTTGATATTTGAAAGGATATCTTTTCCTACGCTGCCTGGAGACTTTTTACCATTGACATCTGCAATATATTTGAAACAGGAATATAAATTTCCTGTTGTGTCACCACTTGTAATGCCCTCGCAGTTAGGATTTACCATTAGCAGCAGTTGAACACCGTCTGCCATTACAACACCCATAATATCAGAAGTATACCCAAAGCCATGATTTGTTACATTTTCGATATTTGAGGTGCTTTTTAGGTCGGAAGTATTGAATGTTAGGTCGGTAACGTTGTCTTTGTATGTAAAACTTTCTGTTGAAAAACAACTTACTAAATGGTCTTTGTCACATACTGCAGTGATTTTAATATATTTTTTCATTTCATTAACAAAATCAGCAGTCGTAGCGTATTTTTCAGCAAGTTTTTCATCAACACGCATTTGTCTAAGTCCATCTGTAAATTTTTTTTCAAATACAGTTCGTTGTTTATTGAGAGTGTATTCGTTAATTTGCTGCATCAATGAGGGTATTGTTAATGCAGCCACAACACCGATAACCAGGAGTGTTATAAGTGTTTCTGCTAACGTAAAACCGCAAATCCGATACATATATTTGATTATAGCCTTTTGAGGGGTAATTATTTGCCTATTTTTAGTCATATTGTCCTCATTTTCCTTTATACGTCAAGGTATTAATTCAAACTTTATTGATTGTAACATTTTGTCCTGAACTGTGCAACAACGGAGGTAAAACAAATGTAAATCATAAAACTCTTGCCCGATTGCGTATATTGTATTATTCTGTATGTATAAGGAATAAAGAGGGGGTATTGATGCCTAAACGCTGGTACGATACGGAAGCAACATTAAGTTTGGCTGTCAGCATGCTAAAAAATGCGACACCTGATATGCAAGATTCTGTTTGCGAACTGTTGAATATAAAATTTAAAGAATTGGATATTCAAAAAAGCGAAAAGTTTATTGTATTTAAAGTGTTTGACAAGCGCTGGTATGATGAAAAAGAGAATTTGTACAATGCGTTGGAAACAATTCGTAACTGTACAAAGGCTACGCAAAGGAAATTGGCTGTTTGTATAATAGATCATCTTTGTGCAATAAACGAGTAGGCAGAACTGTCCGTAAATTGGGATTGTATGAGAAAATTTATTCAGTTATTTTTACTTATAGTTGTTGGAATATTTTTTGCAACGCCGGCGTTTGCAATACGAATCGGGTTGATTGAAGATGCGAAAGAAGTGACTACTGCTGTTTCAACGGCAGGCAGTATTTACGATGCCGATTCCGGACAGGAAATCATGGTATTGACACCGATGAGCGCATATCGGTTAAAAAGCGGAAAAAATTCAATTATAGTCAAATTGAAAGGTAAAGATTATACATTAAATTCGCAAAATATTGTTATCAAAACGGATTCCCCGAGCGGCTTTGTTATGGCAAAGAAGCGTTGGTATAGGCAGTACTTGCGAATTTCCAATAAGAGAGGCGGTTTGACCGTAGTTAACGAAATTCATTTGGAATTATATTTGCTAGGGGTTGTTCCGGCTGAAATGCCAAGTTCTTGGAATATTGAAGCGCACAAGGCTCAGGCTATTGCGGCGAGAAGTTATGCCATAGCTAATATGGGAAAACGTTCAAGTCGGGGGTATGATTTGAAAGATACCCCGGAAGACCAAGCATACGGTGGTGCATCAAGCGAAACGCCACAAACAAACAGTGCCGTGATGGCTACAAAAGGGCAAGTTTTGGTAAATAATAACAAAGTTATCTCTGCATATTACCATGCAAGTGCAGGCGGTCAAACGACGACTAGCGGGCAGGTTTGGTGCAAAAATCTTCCGTATTTGCATTCAGTGCCGAGTTTTGACGATAATGTTCCAAGGCACGGTCATGGTGTGGGAATGTCGCAATACGGAGCAAATTATCTTGCAAACCATGGGTATAACGCATATCAAATACTTGCTTATTTTTATACAAATGTGAAATTGGCAAATATATCAAACAGTTATTAAAAAGCCGCTCCAATAAATGGAAACGGCTTTTATATGCTTTTATACTTTTATTATTTTTTCTTAGCCCCTGCTTTTTTTGCTGCTGCCTTTTTTTCTGCGGTTTTCTTTTCTTCAGCTTTCTTTTCTTCGGCTTTTTCCTCTTCAGCCTTGGCTTCTTCTTTCTTTTTGGCTGCTTTTTCTGCTTTTTCAGCTTTTTTATCGGCTTCTGATTTTGCTCGTTCGCCTTCAATTGTGCCGTCTTCCGCTTTGCGATTTACTTGCATTTCGCCTTCTTGAATAATGCTATCGGCTTCTGTTTGTGCAGAGCTTATTGTTTCTTCTGCCTTTGATATTGCTTGGGCAGTATCAGTTGTCTCTGCAAACTCTTCCATGAACGGATTGTCATCGTAAGCACCTGTACGATCTTCAATCTTGGTACCAAACATTGTTGAATACGTATTGGCAATGTTCCTGTTTGTATCTTCGGTTTGTTTGCCCTCAATAGTTTGTCCATCTGTCATGTTGATTTGGAATGTTCCGACGGTAATATCTTTATTTACTTCTTTTTGATTTAGCATTTTGAAAGAATTGAGATTAATTGATTCAATGCCGGCTTCCTCTGCAGATACGAAATTAAATTGACCGTTTGTTTGGTTTGTGGCAGCGAGGGTTATATCTTTCAATTCATCGCCGGATAATATTCCGTCGCCGTTTTTGTCAAATGCTTCCATTTCTTTCCAACCATTTTTTGCGCCGACAAATTCGGATGCATTATCTAATACTCCGTTCTTGTTCTTGTCACTTATAAAGTCATATCTTATATCGCCGTTTGTAAATGATATAGGATCGGTTCTGTTGATGTTTGTAACACCGCCTGCTGCAGGTTGTTCGTCATCTTCAAAGCCTTCTTCCTGATCTTCGTATTGGGAAACGATATTTTTATAGTTTCTCGTCAAAGCATCTTTTAATGCGTTATATATGTTTTTAGCTCCGGCATTGTGTCCATATGGGATAGAAATAGCACCGGTATTTTCATTGAATTTTAAACCGCATTGGTCAAAGGTTTGTGTTAATATAGCCCAAGCATCGGCAAACGGCATATTATCAAGTTCTTTATTATCCAAGAATTCGCCGAGTTTTTGGACTTGAGGGTTGTTGTCTGTAGCTTTGTCTCCGGCAGTAACGCCTTGAACCTTATATTGGTTAATGATTTCTTGACGCATTGTCTCTCGGCGTTCATAACCTGATTGATATTGTTGATTTGCTTTTGTTGCAGCATCGGTTATGCCGTTTAAAAGACTATTTGTATTGTTGCGTTCGGCATTTTTTGCATTGTATTTTTCTGATATGGATTTGATATCTCCGACAAGTGTGTCAATTTCTGCACAAAGATTGTTTATTTCAGCCCCAAGAAATTCATTTTCTGCAATTCGGTTTTTCAATATTGAGGTACTGAAAGCATTGTTAAATAAATTTGTTTCAATTACAGCTTGGAGAGACTGGTTGGGGTATTCACCATTGGCATAATCTTTAACGCATTTTTTGATTATTGCATCAGCTGATTGTTGTCGTTCTTCGGATAATGCAGATGCTGCTGCCAATGTTTCTCTTACTGCAATGCTTAATTCTTCTGATTTGGATTCAACATCTTTTTCTTTGTTTGCATATTCTTGTGCTTTTTCTTCTTTTTCTTTTTCTATTTTTTTCAGTTCTTCATCCTGTGTTTTTATTTTGGCTTCAAGTATTTTGGAGATAGTTGCGCAGGCTTCAATTTCTTTTGTTAATGTAAGCCCCATGTTTTGAAGTTGGTTCAGGGTTTTTGCATTTTTGGGATCATTGACACCTTTTTTAACCGAATCAATTATGTCTTCTGCGGCTTTTTCCGCATTTTCTTCGGTTATTGCGTCTTTTTCTATAGGAGTGCCTTCTTTTTCGGTACCTCCTTTTTCTACTGAAGACTCTTCATCTGCAGCATTAAGTAAGCGTTTGATTGTGGTTTTGACGGAGTCATCAGTTGCCGCAGTCATGTCTTCCTCGGTTATTTTACCGTCTTTGTTGACATCGTAAGTATCAAATGAAGTATCTGTTAAGTTAAACTTACCTGCGATTTCAGCATAATTAACTTTTGAAATTTCCATTTATTTATCTCCTTATATAATTGTATTGCATAACATTTTATCCATGCCAAAGGCATTCCTATAGCTAATAATGTCCAAATACTTTATCGGCATAATTTTTTGAAACTTTAGGCTTTCAAGTGAAGTTGTTACAATTGTTTACAATACAGGTTATTGGGCACTATTGCAATATTTTTTTATTTTGCATATATCACATTTTGGATTTATCGGGCGGCAAATATTTTGTCCGAAAGTTACTAATATTGTATTTATATCAAGCCACAAGTCTTTTGGCAATTGTTTTCTTAACACTAATTCCGTTTCATCAGGTTCTTTGGTTTGGACGTATCCGATACGGTTACAAATTCTATGCACATGAACATCCACACAAATCGCCGGTTTGCCAAAGCCTTTTGCCATTGTAAGGTTTGCGGTTTTTCTTCCTACACCTTTAAATTTGCATAGCTCTTCTATGTCACATGGAACTTGTCCGTTGTATTCTTCAATAAGTTTTTTTGAAAGCTCTTTAATTTGAGAGGCTTTATTTTTATAAAAACCGACCGGATAAATTGCTTTTGCTATATCCTCTTCTGATTTTTCCATCATATCTTTTGGGGTTTTTGCCAGTTCAAACAGACGTAATGCGGCGGGATAGGTGGTTTCATCTTTGGTTCTTAGGCTGAGAATGCAGAATATAAGCACCAAATAAGGATTTTTCAGCCCCTCCATCAATTGAACAAAATCAGTTCTCGGGAGATTTTGTCCATTTAAAATTTCTATAATTTTCCTAATATCTTTTTTCATATTTAAAATTCTTAATAATTGTCCAAAATACACGTTATCAAAGGCTTGAAGCTGTCTTAGAAATATGCTATAATTGTAGTAGAAGTCCTTAAAAAAGGAGCATGGTCATGGCGGCAACCCTAGATAATCATGATACTTTTTTATCTCTGAACTTTCAAGAGATTGCAAGGGACTTATTTTTGTTTACGACGTGGCTGGGGAATGTATTTGTTAACATCAAGGACTTTATCCCAAGGTCGGAGGTGCGAACATGATTTCTTCGGCGGTATGGCAGGATGAAAGATTGGTCGCAAAGTTGCTTGTTTCAAGCGCTGCCTACCTCGTACTATTGTCAATCGGGCTTAATAACTCCATATATACAAGCGCAAAAGAAATTGCTATGAATATCACAAACACACACTCAAGTTCTGCTTCTACTCAGGCAGAACTTTTTCTTTTAGACAAGAGTGCCGAAAAAGAAAATTGGAGAATTGATGTTCAAAAGAGATATCCAAGGAGCACAATTCTTACACTCAAAGACGGCGTTAAACATATAAGAATGACTCAATACTATAGCGGAAGACCTGTAAGGTTGAATATAGTGGAAATAAATACTAATATAAATGAAAATTTGCAGCTCAAGCCGGTTATGGCATCAGATGTTTTAAATAAAAGGGTTTCAATACGAAATCTTGCGCAAAAGGAAAAGGCAATTGCTGCTATTAATGGTTCATATTTCAAACCGCAAACAGGTGTTCCGTTGGGGACAATGATGGTTGACGGAGAACTCTTAACCGGCCCGATATATAACAGGGTGGCAATGGGTATAAAGGGAAATGAGTTTGTAATGGACAGAGTTACTCTTAATTCAAAATTAAAAGCCAAAAAGAAAGAATTGACCATAGATAATATAAACCAACCAAGAATGCTTTCAACGTACGTAATAGTTTATAACAAAAAATGGGGATTAAATTCCCCGCCTGCACCCAAGTATGGAGCAAATATTGCGGTATTGGGAGGCAAAGTTATAAATATTTCAGACGGTTCTATTCCTATTCCCGAATATGGTTATGTTGTATCGGGACCAAAATCGAAATTAGAACCGTTTTTTTATGAAAAAAATATAAATCTTGATATAAAAGTCGGTGATGAAAAATGGGCTGATGTAGAGCACATAATAAGCGGCGGTCCGTATTTGGTAAAAGATGGCGAAATATTTGTTGATACTGCGGAAGAAAAACTCAATGCAGTTGGCGGAAGAAATCCGAGAACGGCTATAGGTTATACCAAAGACGGCAGGTTTATGATGGTAACAGCTGATGGCAGAGAAGAAAGCTCTGTAGGTCTTACATTGGCAGAACTTGCATACTTTATGAAAAGCATAGGTTGCTATAATGCAATGAATCTTGACGGCGGCGGCTCAAGCGTAATGTATTTTAACGGAATGACCGTAAATAACCCATCCGTAAAAGGCGGTATTCCGCTAAGTAATGCGCTTGTTATATACGAAGAAAACGATATGCGTTTGGTAAGAGCAGACGGCAGAGGAACATAAAATTCATTACAGAGTTATTCCGCTTTGATAGTGTATTTTAAGTCATATTATACAACACCGATTTTAGAGTTATTCAAACAGATTATTCAATCTTTCTTGAATTTCCATTGGATCGATTTCGTTTGTAATCTTATTTATATCAAGTGCAATTTGATATAACCTTGCGGCTTCCATTTTGTCTCCGCAAACAACCATAGCTCTGCCGAGATTATAATAGCCTAACGCATAATTTGGATTTGATTTTATTGCATCTTCAAGGCAGTCTATAGCCTCTTTTACTTTCCCTAAATCATCAAGGTAAAGCACTCCAAGGTTGTTGTATGCAATATCATAATTCGGGTCAAATTTTATTGCCAGTTTATATTCTTTCATTGCTTCATCTATTTCACCTTTTCCCCATAGCAGATATGCAAGGTTACAATGCAGTCTTGAGTTATTCGGGTCAATTTCCAATGCAATTCTGTATATCATTTGAGAACTTGCGTAATCGCCTTTATCGTAAAAAACGCTGCCTAAATTCAAATATACTTCCATATCATTAGGGTTGAGCTGTTGGGCATTCTGATATGCGCTGATAGCTGCATCATAATTTTGTTTAGCTTCATGTTGTATATGTGCCAACATTTGGGAAACAAAGCTCGTCCAATCGTTGCTCGGGTTCAAGTTGATAGCCATTTGATAATACTGAATAGCTTCATCAATTTCACCTTTCATGTAAAGGATGTAGCCTAAATTACTATATAAAACCGGAAAACGGGGTTGTATTTTTATCAGGATTTTATACATTTCCGCAGCTTTGTCGTATTCCGCAATTTCTTCATATAATTGGCATAAACATTTGTATGCGGGAACATTCAAAGGATCGTGCCAGATTGCCATCCTGTATTCGTCCACTGCTTCTTCATATTTGCCAATCATTTTGTATGCATTACCCAGAAGAATGTACAAATCCAAAAAACCGGGTGCTTTTTCGATTTTATCAATATACAAGTCTATCGCACTGTCAACAGCGCCGATTTTTTCCAAATAGGCTCCCCTAAATACGGTGGGGTAAAATTTTATAAGATTTGTAATTCTTTCTTTTGTTGCTTTTATGGCATTTATATCAAATGGGAACTGCAAGATTGTGCAAACAAGGTGTCTTAAATTAGAAAAGAATTTCTTGTTATCCTTTGCCAGTACTTTATTGATTATCAATGACAGATAATGCGCCCTTGCGTTGTTAAAGTGGCTGTACTTTATGGATTTTGCCAAAAGTTCGTAAGATTCTGTAAGAGCATCTTTCTTGGCAAGTATTTTTGCTTTTAAGTAATAATATTCTGCATCATAATCTTTGTGCTTCAGCGCAACATTTATTTGGCGTAATGCTTTATCCAAATCACCTTTCAGATAAAATGCAAAAGCAATTTTGTAATGAGCGACTGCAGGACTTATGTTGCTTTCCAGTGCTCTTTGATATTCTGTTATGGCATCATCAATATACTGTTTTGTTGAATATATATCTCTGTGTTTTTGAATATATATGTCGCCAAGGTATATGTGCCACTTAGCATTTGTCGGATCGGTATCAATTGCACTTTTGCATATGTCGATGGCATCCTCAAGCCTGTTCGATTTTTGCAAGGATATTATTCTGCTTTCGACTTCTTTGTATATTTTATTTTCTTCGTTTTTTTCTTTTAAATTCAACATAAGCCTAATTCTTTAATAATATTATAATATCTTTTTGATAAAAATAGAAGTTTTATTGCGCAAATCTAATGTGCAAAAGGTCTCCATCCTCTACTACGTAGTCTTTTCCTTCCAAACGAGTCAGCCCTTTTTCTCTTGCAGCGGTGTACGAACCTGCATTAACAAAGTCCTGATATCCTGTTACTTCCGCTCTGATAAAGCCTTTTTCCATGTCGGTATGGATAACACCTGCCGCTTGAGGAGCTTTGGCTCCCGCAGGAATAGTCCAGGCTCTTGTTTCCTTTTCTCCCGCAGTAAAGAAAGTTCTCAACCCCAAAAGGTCATATACTGCGTTTATCATTCTTTCTACGCCTGAATTTTCAACACCCAAATCAGCCAAATATGCCTTTGCTTCTTCTTTATCAAGTTCGACAAGCTCGGATTCAATTTGCGCTGAAATTATAACGACTTGGGCATTTCTATCTTTTGCGTATTCCTGAACTTTTTTTACATAGTCATTAGAGGTTGCGATATCGCTTTCGGAAACATTTGCCGCATAAATAATCGGTTTGGCACAAAGCAAATGCATTCCTTTTAGAAAAGGTTTTTGTTCATCGGTAAAGTCATTTTCCGTAAAGAATTTGCCGTTTTCCAAAAATTCCTGAACTTTATCTATTACTTCCTTTTCCAACAAAGCTTGTTTGTCACCTGATTTTACACTTTTTAAAATTCTTTCTGTTCGCTTTTCGATAGAAGCTAAATCAGCAAGAGCAAGCTCCATATTTATTACTTCGATGTCGCTGATGGGATCAACTTTTCCGTTCACATGGACTGTGTTGGGATCGTCAAAGCACCTCACAACTTCGATTATCGCATCAACTTCTCTTATATGATGAAGAAATTTATTTCCCAGACCTTCGCCCTGACTTGCACCTTTAACCAGACCAGCAATGTCACAAAATTCTATTGCTGTAGGTATGATTTCTTTTGAATTGCACAGGTCGCTGAGAACCTGCAGTCTGTCATCAGGCACAATAACAACACCAATATTTGGTTCTATGGTGCAAAATGGATAGTTAGCTGATTCTGCTTTTTTTGAAGAAGTCAAGGCATTAAAAAGAGTTGACTTTCCTACGTTTGGTAAACCTACAATACCTGCTCTTAACACTTTTTTGACCTCTTTCTATACATAATTAGCTATCATATCGCCCATTTCCGAAGTTCCGACAAGGGTTTTCCCTTCTGACATAATATCTTCGGTACGATAGCCATCTCTCAAAACTGCCCTTACAGCATTTTCTATTGCAGCTGCTTCCGCATCTAGATTGAAACTATATTTTAACATCATAGCGGCTGAAAGAATGGTTGCAATCGGGTTCAATCTGTTTTGACCTTTGAAGTCGGGTGCGCTGCCGTGAATTGGTTCATACATTGCAACACCTTCTTCAGAAAGACTTGCACTCGGGAGCATTCCCAATGAACCGGTTAACATTGACGCTTCATCAGAAAGAATATCTCCAAAGAGGTTTTCCGTAACGATTACGTCAAACTGTTTCGGGTTTCTGATTAGCTGCATTGATGCGTTATCGACGTATAAATGAGATAATTCAACTTCGGGGTATTCTTTTGCTACTCTTAATACTACCTCTCTCCAGAGTCTTGAAACATCAAGAACATTTGCTTTGTCAACGGAGCAGAGTTTCTTTCTGCGCTTCATAGCCACTTCAAAGCCTTTTCTTACAATTCTTTCAATTTCGCTTTCGGTATAAATCATATTGTTGTAGCCGATTTTTTCGCCGTTGCGGGTTTCAATGCCTTTGGGTTCGCCAAAATAAGCACCGCCGACAAGTTCTCTTATTATCATAATATCGACACCTTCAACAATATTTCGTTTCATCGGAGAACAATCAACCAATTCTTCATATACAAAAGCAGGACGAAGATTTGCAAATAGTTTGAGTGCTTTTCTTATGCCTAACAATGCTTTTTCCGGACGTATGGACGGATCAAGTTTGTCATATTTCCAATCGCCGACAGCTCCCAAATATACCGCATCCGAGCATTGTGCAAGTTGGATTGTTTCATCGGGGAGAGGAACTCCTGTTTGGTCAATAGCAACGCCGCCAATCAAGCCTTCTGCAAATTCAAAAGTGTGACCGAACTTGTTAGAAACCGCTCTCAGTGATTTTAGTCCCTGTTCAATAACCTCAGGACCGATACCGTCACCCGGCAATACCGCAATTTTAAAATTAGCCATTTGTTCTCCTTATATTTGTGCAAACTGCGCACATACATTAAAACTATATATATAAATTTAATTTATTTTGGGAACTTTAAAGAAACCGTCTTCTTCTTCCGGCGCATTTTTCAGCATTTCTTCTCTTGTAAAATCCTGTTTTACTTCATCTTCTCTCATTACGTTTGAGATTTTAATAGAGTGTGCCATTGGAGTTACGCCTGTTGTATCAACTTCATTCAGTTCATTAACATATTCTAAAATAGAATTTAATTGCGGCGCAAATTTTTCCATTTCTTCTTGCGAAAGTGCCAATCTGGACAATTTTGCAACGTGTTCAACGTCTTTTATTGTAATCATATACCTTTTCCTCATTATACTTTCTTTCATGATATAGAAAAATCAACTATAAATCAAGCAAAAGTTACTTTTGTAATACTTTTGAATTTTCTGATTTATGTCAAAATTATGCACGTTTTTTATTATAAATTTTTATAAGATTTTCTGCTCTTTTCAAATATGAGATTGCAGTTTGTCGTTTTAAGTCATTTGTTTGGGAATAGTTTCTGAAAAATGCGGCATTTTGAATTTCGACTTGTTTTATTTTATACAAAGAGTCTTGAATTTTTCCGACATTTAACAGCCTCAGTGCTTCGGTGACAGAACTAACCATATTGGAAATATCGGTTTTTTGCTGTTGAGAAAGGTCTGAGTTTGCGCTCAATATATTGTTCATAAAAACTTTGTATTCATTTAATAAATCCTCTGCGGAATTTTTCTGATTATAATTTGTGTCCTGAACTTTTTGTGTATAAAAACCGTTTTGCATAAGTTGTGATTTGTCCGGAGTTAACTGTGCCAATGCAAAATATGAAACACCGGGGAATCCTTCTTCTCTTATTTTGAATGCCTGTTCCATAATGCCAACTTCATTTACGTGTTGCAGTGCAACACCTGGGTATATTAAGCAGTTTCCGATTTGTGTTTTCAACGGCGATAAATTTGAATTTAACGCATCTACGGTCATTGAATAAGACATAGGTGTGAGGGAATCAATATATCCCTGTTCCGCCCAGGTTTCCCAGTTTTGTTGTATTGTAGATAATCTGTTTTGGGATGTTTTTGTAAAAATTGCTGCGGAAATTACGGAATTTGATTTTGCTTTTTTGGTTTTTGAGTAAACAGTTTTTACAAAATTATTTATATTGCTTTCTTTCCATCTGTTCCATAGAGCATTGGTTTGATAACTGTTATCAAGTAGCTTTTCCCCTGTTTTTATAGAAAATTCTTCGGTGGAATTATGGTTGAAGCCCATGAGGTTATCTTCGCTTTGGAACGGATACCGGATATAGTCTAATTGAATACCGTCAACATTGTATTTGTCCACGATTTCGTCAATAAGCGACAATAAGAAATTCACCCCTTCCCTGTTGGATGGATCTATCCAGAATTCGGGTTGGTTTTTGGGACGCATATTTCCGTTTTCTCCCAACAATGCCCACCTCATATTTTTATCCAAAACAGGACCGGCATAATCGTTTGGTTTTCCGATAATTTTATTGTGTCTGTCATTTCCTACCGCAAATATCCACACCCATGCCTGCAGCTTCATATTTCTGGCGTGAGCTTCTTCTATTGCCCAAGATAGAGGATCTCTGCCTTTGGTAAGAGGGTTTTGGGTTCCTATTTTGCTCGGGTAAATTGTGTATCCAGCATTAAAGGTTTCAAAATAAACAGTGTTAATGCCGCTTGTTTTGAGTTTTTCCATATATTTGCCCATGTCGGCACGAGATTTTATGTTTACGATTGTACCTCTGTCAAACCAAATTCCCCTATTTTCTGCGGGCGAGATTTCTTTCAAACCGCAAACTCCGCCACGAGCTTTTTCTTTTGCTGATTTTATACAGTTTTCATATTCTTTAGTGTTGTTATTTTTCAGATAGTAAAGCGCCCATAATTCGTCTATTTTTGAACGTTCCAGATTTTGCTGTGCATCGGAAATATCTGTTCCGAAATTTATAGGGACAGACTGGAATTTTTCAATATTTTCCCTTGTTTCTTTAAGCTTTTTTATATCATCATTGGCATTTCCCGAAAATGTTTGGCTATACCCCGATGATATAGCGGATGGGGTATCTTTCGGCATTACTTCATCTAATATATACTGCATACTTTTGTCATTAAACGAATTGCTGCCGGCTTTTCCCCAACACCATGAAATAACAGAGCCACCTCTGTTCATGCTTATTGCGCTATCATGCCTTTCAACTTCACCGAATACGGCAATATGAGAAGTTGTAGATGATAGAGAAACATTGGCAATACGTGTTCCTTGAGGCAAAGCGTTTTGAGAAAGCGTTTTTTCAAGCCAGTTAACTTCCGTTCTGTCAGGGGTGGCAAATACTTTATTAACATTTACTCCGACAAGTTTAGAAAGCTTTGCATAGATAGCATCTTCACTTGGTTGTTGCGGAAGTGCCAATATTATCTTTCCACCGTTTTTAATATATTTATCAAGTTGGTTGTATGTATTATCATCAACTCCGAAATATCTCGTAAATATTATTACTTGATACGTGTTTGGATGTATTGAATACGAGTTTGCTTTTGTCAAACGTTGTATCTTATTCCCTTGATATTTTATATTCAGTGCAGGGTTGGCAATACTTTCATTGCTGTCCCATACTCCAATTTGATACGCAAGGGCGGATGAACTTACAAAAAGTATGTATATATATATTAAAAACTTACAAATTCTCTTCATAAGCTAATTATAGTGCATTATTTCGGGCATGGGAAATTGTTAAGAAAAAAAGTTTGTTTTAAAGAACAATTTGAAAACGGTGCATAATTTTTTGCTTGTTACCTCATTTTGAAAAATTCTGTCTAAGCTGTATTATCAGGTATTTTGGCTTCTTGAAAAATAAAAAGAAAAAATTTTTTATCGAAAAGGCAATTTTTTTGAGTATATCGTTTTTATATATACAAGAGATACATTAGAGCATGGAGAATTTATATTATGGCTTTCAATCCAAACATCCAAAACGGTAAAAAACCGCAAGACAGCCCCTTTTTAACATTATCCCAAAGAAATAAAGAGGGACTTACGAGTGACAACATCAAAAGTACACAAGGTGCATACAGCACACAAAAAACACAAAGTACAAATATTTTCGGACAAGAAGAAGCTCAAGGTACGAAAAATGACGGTCCTTGGTTTATGCAAGAAGAAAAGGGTGCAGAAGAATATTTGCAACAAGATGAACAAGGTAATGTAAATTTTGATGAAAACGGTTTTTATGATGATGCTTGGGGTATAAATCTCGGCAATTCTGCTGCAAGCAACCCGATTAAAGCAGGCGATGCTCAGCAAAAAGATGCCCATGAAATTAAAAATGATTTGACCAGAATGATAAAACAAGGCGCATCAGAAGGCGAAATAGAAGATACTAAGAAAGAATTACAAGAACAAGGCGTTTCTAATGCTGAAATCTCTTCAATAGAAGAAAAAGCACAAGGTGGAATTCAAAAAACAAGCGGCAATGCGGAAAAAGCCGGTGCTGATGAAAAGGCTGATAGCGCAAAATCAAATAATACAAAGACTGACAACACCAAAACTGATAATACAAAGACAGATAATGCAACCGATACAGAGAATAAAAGTGCAGCAACTTCAACTAGTACTCAATCGACTAGAGCAACATCACCCATTTATGCTGCTGCAAACGATAGTCAATCAGGCGCATCTAGCGTAAATAGTTCGCTGTCTTCGGTAAGTAGTACAGGTAATTCTTCCGGACAAAGTGTTATTTCGGAAGTTCAATCTATGGGCATTGCTTCTAATGCTGAATTAAGTGCAACCTTAAACGCTCCGCACTCAAAATCAACCAAAAGTAGCAGCTCATCATCTTCAAGCGGAAGCTCATCTTCTTCAAGCGGAAGTTCGCAAAGTGCAGGTGCCCAATTCGCACAAAATCTGGGAACAACCGCAGCAACAACCGCTACAACAACTGTAATGGGCAAAGGTATTGAAGCCGGTTGGAACGCAGCTGCAAATGCATTGAGTTCTCCCGAAGAAGTGAAAAATGCAGAAAAAGAATTAGAAGCTGCTGAAAACAAACAAAAAGAGGCAAAAACAGAAGATGATAATCAACAAAAAGTTGTTGATGAAAAACAATCAAAAGTTGATGAATTAACAAAAAATGATAAAGGTGAAGTCGAACAAGCTAAGAAAGAATATTCAGATAATTTAGCAAAGAGAGATGAAGTAGACGGCAAAATTAAAGACGAACAAAGTAAGCAAACAGACTATAATGCTGAAATAGAAAAACAAGGCGCTACGGAAAAATCTGAAGGTCAAGCTAAGCAAGCTGCTACCAGACTTGCTGATGAATTTGGTCAAAGTGCTCAAGCTAAGGAAAATGCTGCAAGTACAGAAAAAGATGAATCTAAAAAATCATCTCTTAAAGAAGAAGCTAGACAATTAAGAGAACAACAACGTCAAAAAATGAATGAAGCAAAAGAACATGAAAATAAAGAAACACAAGCCAGAGAAGCAAAAGATGCTGCTAATAAAAAATTAACCGAGTCTCAAAAACTTGTAAATAACGGTAGCGGTTCTTTGGAACAAGAAAAAGCCGGATACGATCAAAAGATAAAAGATTATGAGGCAAAGAAAGAAAATCAAAACCAAAATACAAAAGATATTCAAAATGCAAATAAAGAATTGACAGAAGCAAAAAGCAAAAAGGCACAAACATCGGCTGCTTTAAAAGAAGCTGATGCAAATGTACAAACAAAACGTACAGCTTTACAACAAGCAAAGAATGAAGCTGCAAGTAAAAAACAAGAAAAGAAATAATAGACACGACGGTTGAATATAGTAGCAAAAAAAGGAGAAACGTTCTGTAAAATTTATGCACAATAAATTGCACCTCATGTCATTCCGAACTTGTTTCGGAATATATCGGACAAATATGGATGCTAAAATAAATTAGGCATGGTGTGTGCATACAGAACAATTTAGGAAGCACAGGAAAGTAAAAACCAAAAGAGGTCGAAAGACCTCTTTTTGTTGCCTGCTATTAAATAGTATCCTAACTAGCAAATTATTTTTTTACATCTTTTAATGCATGCACGAGGCTAAGGAGCATTACATGAACATAAATGCAATTTCAAATATGAATTTTCGTGCGCACATGCAAGAAAATGATTATCACATGGAAAAGATAGAAGAATACCTGTTTGATAACCATAGAATGGGTGCGGATGAAATTTTAGATTTTAGGTCAAAGTTGGCAAATCTTCCCGCAGGTCAAGTTGAAATTGATGAATTTGTACAGCATGCCGGAAGAAGCTATGTTTTTGGAACAGTATATCCGAATTGTAATCATGAAAAACCATTTGTCGTAGAAACCGCAGATACAGAAAATTTACTGGATGAAATTGTAAATGCGGTAAGTGCAACTTTCAAAGAAAAATCAAGACATCCCGAATGCCCCATTTGCAACCCATTTGAAAAATAACTAATACACACTTACACTTATATAACACCCACACAAAAAGAGCGGAAATCATTTGATTTCCGCTCTGAATTTTTTATAATTCTTTCAAATTATAATCTATCTGCTACATATTTTGTAGTTTCAGCTAATCTTGTTGAATAACCCATTTCGTTATCGTACCAAGAAATAACTTTAACTTGGTTTCCGCCCATTACACGAGTTAACAAACCGTCAACAGTTGAAGATTGAGAAGTACCAACGTAGTCAGAAGATACCAATGGTTCTTCTGTGTAGCAAAGAACATGTCCGTCTGCACCTGCTTTAAGAGCTGCATTAACTTCTTCTACAGTTACTTCTTTAGCTACTTCAAATACAACGTCAACTAATGAAACATCCGGAGTAGGAACTCTCATAGCAAAACCGTCCAATTTTCCTTTTAATTGAGGAAGAACGAGAGCAACTGCTTTTGCTGCACCTGTTTTTGTCGGAACGATGTTAAGAGCGCCTGCTCTTGCACGACGAGGATCTTTGTGTCCTGCGTCTAAGATTCTTTGGTCACCGGTGTATGAGTGAACTGTTGTCATCAAACCTTTAACGATACCGAATTTTTCATCAATAACTTTTGCAACCGGTGCTAAGCAGTTGGTTGTGCAAGATGCCATTGAAATAACATTGTGAACATTTGTATCGTATTTGTCTTCGTTTACTCCGAGAACGATAGTGATGTCTTCGTTAGTTGCAGGAGCTGAAATGATAACTTTTTTTGCACCTGCTGCGATGTGTGCTTTTGCTTTTTCTGCATCAGTGAAGAAACCTGTTGATTCAACAACAACTTCTACACCTAATTTAGCCCAAGGAAGAACTGCGGGATCTTTTTCAGCAAAGAATAAAATCTTTTTGCCGTTGATAATGATACCGTCTTCAGCTGCTTCTACAGTACCGTCAAATCTTCCCATAACTGAGTCATATTTGAAAATACGTGCTGCATCATCCGGTTTTAAACCAGGATCGTTGATAGCAACATAATCAATTTGGTTGAATATACCTTCTCTGATTGCTGCTCTAAGTGTGTTTCTACCGATTCTTCCGAATCCGTTAATTGCTACTTTTACCATTTTGAAAGCCTCACTTTCTGTAATCTATTTCTATTTCGTTATACAAAAAACAAAAAAAATAAGCAAATTTTTATTTTTGCATGTTTGCGTTATCATGACCATGACAGTCGTGAGGGATAGGTTATGCTCAATCTGGAAAATGCAGTAGAAAGATTAAAAGATATACTTGCTCAAGCAGATGATAATCTTCTTAAAGAGGAATTGGATAATCTTCACTCGGCTGATATTGCAGAGCTTTTTGAAGAACTTGACGAGGATGAACGTCTAAAATGCTTTAATGTTATGCCCGAAGACGATGCGGCAGAACTTTTAGAATTTTTGAGCCCTCAATTACAGGTTGAAATTCTTAGCGAAATTGACGAAGAAAAAGCATCCTCAATCATTTTAAAGATGCCTCACGATAGCGTGGCAGACGTTTTGGGCGATTTGGACGACAATGATTCCGAAAATTATCTGAACAAATTGCCGGAAAGAATTTCTAACCAAATTCGTGAATTGTTGAGTTACCCCGAAGATTCCGCCGGCGGTATAATGAACTCCGATGTTCTTACCGTTGACAAAGATATGACGGTTGATGAAGTTGTTTCTTTCCTTCGTATTAAAGCGGAAACGGATAAAGTGGAATTTTTGTACATTTACGTTACCGATAAAAGCGGACATCTGTTGGGCGTATTGAGTTTACGGAGCCTTTTTACGACACCCAAATATGTAAAAGTCGAAGATATAATGATAAAAGACCTTGTCAAAGTTCATGTTGAAGATGATCAGGAAGTTGCGGCGGAAACGCTTTCAAAATATGGTCTTTTGGCGGTTCCTGTTGTTGACCACTACGATAAACTCAAAGGTATCGTTACGTGGGATGATGCTCAAGATGTTGTGGAAGAAGAAACAACCGAAGAAATCCTTCAATCTTCTGGTATTTCTGCGGCAGAATATGATGATGACGAACTTTTGGAAGGAACGATAAGAAAATCCGTAAAAGCAAGAACCCCGTGGCTTGCTGTAACATTGCTCGGAGAATTTATAGCAACAATTGTGGCAAAAAATTATGACGGTACATTGAATCAGCTTCCGATTATTGCTATCTTTATGCCTTTGTTGGCAGGCTTAGGCGGAAATATTGGCACACAAAGTATTACTCTTATGGTTCGTGGTTTGTCAACGGGACAGGTTTCTATGAGTGATGCTTTTGTTCAAATTTGGAGAGAATCAAGAGTAGGAATTACCATTGGAGCTACTTTTGGCTTAATAACGGCACTTGTTACATGGGGATGGCACAACAATGTTATTCTTGGTGTTGTAGTAGGTACGGCAATGGCGGTCAACATGGTTATGGCAACAATTATCGGTACGGTTACGCCGTTTATTTTGAAAAAAATCAATATTGATCCCGCTATTGCATCAGGACCGGTTATCGCAACAACCATAGATGTTTTGGGCTTGGCTGTATACTTTTCATTAGTTACTTTCTCGTTGAGATGGCTTGTATAGGTTAATGTCGGCTTGCGAAATTTCGAGATTAGAGTATAATGTAGACATTCAACAGAAGAGTTATTATAGGTAGAAAAATGGGTATAGTAGTTCAAAAATTTGGCGGTTCGTCTGTAGCCGATGCTGACAGAATAAGGAATGTCGCAAGAGCCGTCATTAAAGAGAAAAAGGCAGGTAATCAAGTTGTTGTTGTCGTTTCTGCTATGGGAAAAACAACTGACCACCTTATGAAACTGGCAAGTGAGATATCTTCTAATCCCAATAAGCGTGAACTTGACATGCTTTTGACGACAGGTGAACAGGTTTCTATTGCTATGCTTGCTATGGCGCTTCAGGAAGAAGGCTACAAGGCAATCAGCATGAATGCTTTGCAAATAGGTATTATTACTGAAAATGTTCATACGAAAGCAAGAATACTTGATGTAAAAACCGACAAGTTAAAAGCAAAATTAGATGAAGGTTATATTGTTGTTGCGGCGGGTTTCCAAGGTGTTACTCCTGACGGAGAAATAACAACTCTGGGCAGAGGCGGTTCTGATACTTCCGCAGTTGCTATTGCAGCAGCGCTAAAGGCTGATTATTGCGACATTTATACTGATGTTGATGGGGTTTATACTGCTGATCCACGTATAGTTTCCTCAGCATCAAGATTGGATAAAGTTTTGTATTCGGAAATGCTTGAACTTGCAAGAGTGGGAGCAAAGGTTTTGCACCCACGTTCAGTAGAAACGGCAAAGCAGTTCGACGTAAAATTGAGAGTCCGAAGCAGCTTTAATCATTCAGATACAGGTACAATGGTAGTAGGAGAAGAATATATGGAAATTTACAGACCGGTTAGCGGTGTCGCTGCTGACCTATCGCAAGTAAGAATATCTGTTATTAATGTTCCTGAAGCTCCGGGAACTGCGGCAGCCTTATTCGGTAAACTTGCAGAAAATAATGTAAGCGTTGATATGATTATTCAAACCCACGCAATTAACGCTGAAACTAACAATATTGACTTTACTGTAGCAAAAAGCGACTTAAATCAAGCATTGGAGCTAGTTGCTGAATTTAAAAAAGAATTCCATGTTGAAGATGTTTTGATTAACGAAGATATTTCAAAGGTTAGTATCGTTGGTGCCGGAATGATTGACAGACCGGGTATTGCGGCGACTATGTTCAGAGCTTTGGCTCAAGCAGGTATAAACATTCAGATGATTTCAACCAGTGAAATAAAAATCAGCTGTGTAATTGCAAAAAGTCGTTCCGAAGATGCGGTAAAAGCCCTGCACAGTGCTTTTGACTTGGACCAAAATGAAGAAATCGCAAAGGTTTATGGTATTTAATATACGTAAAATCTAAGAAACGCATTTTCGTCATAATCTTTATAATAGAATGCTTCTTCATCCTCAATGGAGAAGCATTCTTTTTGGTTATATAAAAATTTGAGAAGGCATCTTTCGTTTGTGTTCATATTAATCTTTAATAAATATCAACACAATAAGCTTCTCAAATTTTATGGTTTTATACATCAACCATTAGTATAATTTTGGATGCAAAATTGTAGTATTTACGGATGATTTATTCTTCAACTTTTTTGGGGAGATTTTCCAAAATCCAGCCAAAACCGTTGTCATACATTTGTTTATGTACTTTTGCTATTTCTTCATCCGTATCGGAAACATCTTCATTTATTTGAGTTTGAATTTTTTTGATGTTGTTTAAAAATGCCAATTCTTTTGCAAATATCGGAGCTTCTTTTTTTAATACGCCAAGTCTCATTGCATCAGACATTTGTGCATAGCATATTCTCAACAGTCTTGCTTTTTTGCGCAGATGCGCCGTAATATCCTTATTCATAGCGCTGTCTTGTGCTATGCGTTCTTCAATTTCTTTAAATTCTTTTTCTATATCAATGTTAGCCATTTTTCACCTTTTAATTATGATAATTTTCTGTAATCTATTGAACTGAACATTCTTTCGAAATCAGCAAACGGAATAGGTGTTAATCTGTAACTATCCCATGGATTTCTAACGTATACTATTTTGTTGTCCATGTCAATACTTTCTATAGATAATTGGTGTGCTTCTTTGCTTGAAAGGTTGTATTTTGCTGCATCTGCGGTGCTAACTTTTTGACAAGTTGCGGTGATAACGTAGTTGCCGCCGGGAAGTACATCTGCTACTGACTTCAAGCTTGCTGCAGATGTTCCGATTGTGCCGAAGTTGCTGGAAGATGTGTTCGGGAATAAATCGTTAAGAACACCTTTGATATCTTTAAAACGGCTCCAGTCGCCGTTACCTGTGAACCAGCCGCCTACATAGAATTTCATTGCATATTCGATGTTGTTTCTTAATGCTGAGTTTGCTTTTGCTGCTCTTACTGCTGCTGCTAACTCTGCACTGTGTAAATCAGTAATATCTTGATTTGAAATACCTGAATCTATAACTTCTGCAAATTTAGCGAGTGCATAAGCTTGTTCAAGCATTTGCAAACCTTTAGCTGAAGAAACAATTCCTGTAGTTGTTTTAAGGTCTCCGTTATCAAATGTCACAGGGTATTGTGATACTCCGGGGATTTTAACTATTATGTTTCCGTTTTCTTCTTTAAACATTTTAAGGATAGAGCCTCTTGCTTGTACATTTTCCATACAATCAACCATTGCTGATGAAAGTAAGAAACAATCTGCGCTGCTGCCTTGTTCTACAATAAATCTTTTTACGGGTTCGAAAAGTTCAAGATATGTATCTTCAGAAATTTCAAGTTGGACATAGTCGTTGCTGCCTGTACCGGTTCTGTAGTAAAGGTTTCCATTTTCTTTGTAAACATCGCCTGCTGCAGCATTGCTTTTACCGTCTTTAACCATTTGAGATTTGATAGAAGCTTTATAAGCTGCAGAACCAACTGCGCCTGCTTCTTGGGCTTTAAGAATGATTGATGCATCTGCAAGTATTTCATTGTTGAATTTTGAGCTGCCTGTCATACAAGCTTTGATACTTGCTATTGTTTGCGAATCTTTATCACTGTTTTCATAAATAACTTCGATTTGTTTGAAGAGTTCTAATACTTTTTCATATGAATCATATCCGTCTTTGCCATAGTAGTGGCTGATGAATGTAGTGAATTCTGAAGAAGAAAGTCCGAGAGCTGTTGTAAGTGTGCTGCTTGACATATATGTTTTTATTGTATCAGCAGTTGCGGGTTGTGATGCGTGGCAGCCTTCTCCCGTACATTGAGCTTGGTTTGTGTAGTCATTATAATCATCATATCTGTCAGTATTAACGCTTACATTTGTACCTTTCCAAATTTGAATTCTGTCAGCGCCGTCACCACCTGCGATTGTTACTGATGAACCTTCGTTTGATATAGCGTCATCACCGTTTCCGCCTAAGATTTCAACTTCATTACCGTAGTTGATGATTGTGTCGTTAGCATCGCTGCCTGTAATGTTTGTTTTATTTGCCCAGTTGCAGATTGATGCAAGTCTTACATTAGTTTGGAAATCAATGTTTGTGTTGCCTTGTTCCAATCTGATGCCTGCGTTAGGATTTGTGTTAGCTGTAACAACAATTTTGCAGTTAGAAGCATTGATTGTAACAACTTGTTCTGCTAAAGAAGAAGGGTCTTCAGTGATTTCGGTGTTTGAGTAGAAATTGAAAGTTATGCCGTTTTTTGTGAATGTTTGCATATATGTGTAGTTTGGATCATCACTATTGCCGGGAGGGACTACCGGAGGAACTACAGGAGGATCTACTGGAGGAGGGACTACCGGAGGCTCTACAGGAGGAGTTTCCGGTTCGATTGGTGCACAATCAGAAGCGCTATCGCTATCTAACCAGTGATTAGGATCTCTGAGGAATTTGATTTTGTGTTCTGCATCCATTTCTGAAACAGTTCCGTTTACATGGTAGATAGTGTCGTCACCGTCGTTGCCGTAAATTTTTGCACCGTCACCATAGTTGATAACTCTGTCATCACCTGCGTTACCGTTAATAGTTGTGTTTGAACCACGGTTCTCGATTTGGTCGTTGCCTGCGTTGCCGTTGATAGTTACGTTTGAACCATTGTTTCTAATGATATCGTCACCATTGCCGCCGCTGATTGTTGAACCGTTGCCGGTATTTGAAATCATATCATCACCAGCGCCGCCATTGATGGTTGTATTTGCGCCGCTATTAGTGATGTTGTCTTTGCCTGCGCCACCGTTGATAGTTGCATTTGCGCCGCTGTTGTTAACAGTGTCGTTGCCGTCGCCTGCGTCGATTATAGCGTTTGCAGCTTCGTTGATAATGTTGTCATTACCTGCGCTGCCTGTGATTTTTGCACCGTCAACTTTGTTTGTAATGCTGTTAAATCTTGTAAAGCTTGAGCTGAATTCGATGTTAGAACCGTTTTCGATAACGATGTTTGCATCTTTTTGTTCGCCGTAACCCAAAACTTCAATTTTGCAATTGCTGCCTGAAACAGTGTATGTTTTTGTTGAAGCATTATAAGTGATAGTCGGTTCTGTACCGTTTTTAGGATATTCTATTTTGAAGCTCAAACCGTTTACTGTTTTAGTAACAATTTTGTTCGGTTTAGCTGCTTCTTCTGCTTCAGCATTTGCTAATTCTGTCGACAAGGTTAGTATACTGCCGAATTCATTCCTTAAGGTATTTCCATAGAAAGAATCATTTTCCCAAGCGCTGTCTATTGTTCCGGAGTTTATACCTAATGAGAACAAATTAGCTTTGATTGCATTTAATAAATCTTCCTGTGTTTCTCCGTTAAAGTTTTCAAGAGCCCACTTTATAGAATTGTTAATTTCAGTCATCAATGATTTTCTTGAGTGGTAATTTGCTAATAATTCCCAAAGGGTATTAGCGAGTTCTTGTTTTTTTATTTCAAGCTGGTATGTTTTCAATTTAACTTGGTCAATTTCTTTTTGGTATTTAACTGTACCGTTTTCTTTTGTTTCAAGAAGTTCGCCTGTAGCTGCATCAAGTTTTGCAGTATAAGTTTTGCCGTTTACTTTTATTTCAACGATTTTTACATTTACTGTTTCGCCGTAAATATTAGTTTCGGTTGCAGTTCTTTCGGTCGGGCCTTCAGTAATTCTTGAATCAGCAGATAAGCCGAACATACCGAGAAGGTTTTTATTTGTATTAGTATTAGTATCTTCACCGTCTCCGTCCGGTAATGTGATTTCCGGAGGAGTAAGATCTGAAACGTTTGTAGTCATTGTCATGTTGCCGGCAGCATCGAGAGTGTATGTTCTGATTACACCGTTAGTTTGAGTAACAACTGCAGTTTTTCCGTCGTTAGAGATTGTTACGCTTGAACCATTTGTAATTGAGAATGATTCGGAAGCTGACATATGTATTTGAAGAGATTTGCTATTTGCACTCGGATCAAATTGAGGGTATTCGCTGCCGTTGTTTTTGTAAGTAACTGAATAATATTCTTTATTATCAGAAAATCCTTTGATTGTTTCAGTGAATGAACCGTCATTGTTGAAGTTTTCTCTTGTTACTTGAGAAAGTCTGTTGCCTTGAGAATCTCTTTTAATTACTGTTTCACTTTCTCTGGAAGTGCCGTCAGCTTTAAATACTGTATGTGTAGTGGTTGTTGTGCCGTCAGCAGTAGCGGTAACGGTTCTTTCGGAAACCGTTCCGTTTTCTCTGAAAGTTTCTTCTGTTGTTGTGTTGCCGGAAGTTTGTGTTCTGCTTTCCATTGTACCAACGCCGGTACCGTTTGTTCTGTATACTTCAGTTGTTCCGTCTTGTCTTCTGACTGTTAATTTACCGTCAGCACCAAATACTGCACTATCACCGTTGCCGATTTGAACTGTGCGAGCAGGATTTGTATTGCAGAAAGTGATTGTGGCATGTTGAGCATCGCTAACAGAAACTGTTGCTACAGAAGTATTTAAACCTGTTATAGAGAATGTTTGAGTGCCTTCAGTAGTATGACCGACATAAGAGTGAGTTGTTTGGTCACCAACAGTTGTTTCTGAGTGGTCATAAGAACCGCCTTCAACATCGTGATGTTCTGTAGGATGAGTTATTTCGATATCACCGATTTCGTTTCCGTTTCTATCAAAGTTAGTAACTTTAGTTCCACCATCTGCTAATGTTTCGGTTACAGTAACTTTACCGTCGGCAGCAATGACTGCTGATGCAGTAGTTGCACCGTCTGTGAAAGGAACATTAATTGTTTTTGTTGAGGAGAAGCTGATTTTACCTTGTGTAGCGTTTCCGTCTGTGAATTTCGGATAGCCGTTACCTACGAGTTGGTCTTGAATGGTGTATGTCGTGATGAGTTCTCCATCTTCACCCATTTTTTCACCTTTGGTTTCAACAGATTGTGGAACACCGTTTGCATCATAATTTAATGAACGTGTAATGTAGCCACCAATCATGCTCATATCAGAGTTTCTGAAGGTTTTGCCTGTGTTTTCTTCGCTTATCCTGCCTGTTGAAGTATTATAAATTGTACTTGTATGTTGTTCTACTAAAACTCCATCTACCAAATTATATGCTTCTGTTGTTCTGCTAGCAAGTTTACCGTTTTCGTATATTGATAAAATGTAATCTTGACCATCGTAAAACAAAGCGCGATTTTCGCTATAAGAAGCAGGCTGTAATTCTTCACCTGAATTTAATCCGAATAAACTTGAGTTACATATTGAAACGGTTGTACCATTATATTGAACTCTAAAGCGTCTATTTCCTATTTGGAATGCAGTAATTCTGCCTTGTGAATCACGTTCAATATCAGTTGCATTATCCATATTAAGAGTGGAGTCTAAGCTTTGGAGGTATTCTTTAGAACCTATAGCTGTTGCACCTTCTTGTGGCTTAATGCAAGTATATTCTTGGCTTGTACCATCTTTTTTAGTTACTTTAACAGTAAATTCTGTATCATTTGTTTTTGTTATTTCAACAGTTTCGCCATCTTTTATTGTAAGAGTTCTTGCTGTGCCTGTATTATCATTGAATGAAATTTTTAATTGAGAAGCTGTTGTCTCTATAGTCGGATAATCAGAAGAAACTGCGTTATTTTTTAGAGTATAGCGAATTGTTCCATCATTTGCTTTGCCTGTTGTGATTTTTGAGGTTGCTTGTTCGGCATCATCGTACAGAGTAGAAGTGATAACTTCTCCTTTAGATTCTTCTGTACGGTCATATTGATGTACTTTCTTACCTGATGCATCAAGAGCAATTTGTTGAGTGGTTTTGTGATTTACTTCGTGAGTAATAGTCAAGCTAACATTGCTTAATTGAGGGCAACCGTCAGCTTGGAGTAAACCAGCGCTGCCATAACCGATACGATATACATTTTGAGCTTTGTTATCTAAATATAAAGCAATAACTCTGCCTTGAGAGTCAGTTTCGTATTCTTTAACTGCTGATCTGGTAAGACCGCTGATTTTAGAAATAGCATATTCGATAGAACCGATTTCACCGGCTTTGATGGATGATGCGAATAATTTTATGTTAACTTTATCTGTTTTGCCTGTAATTTTATCATTATCTGTAACACCAGTAACTGTTGAAGCTACATTTTTTGTTTGATTTACAGTGTCATCACCATCTCTGACGTCAATAACTGCGCCTTTGCCGCTGTTGTTAATTGTATCATTGCCTGCGCCGCCGGAAATAGTTACGTGATAAGATGTACCGTTTACTTTTTTGGAATTTGCTTCGTTAGTAATTGTATCGTTACCTATGCCGCCAATGATAGTTGCTCCGAAGCCTGCTGATTTGTTTGTTATTTTGTCGTTACCTGCTCCAGCATCTATAGTTGCATAGCTACCATAGTTGACAATCTTATCTTTTTCATCTGAGCCTACAATTTTTGCTGTGTTGTCGTAGTTTGTAATCATACCAACTTTTGCAGTTGAATTTAATTCGTTTCCTTTACCTTTTAATACAACTCTAGTATTAGCATTTGAAGCACTTGCGATTTCAATACGACATTTGTTTGCAGTAATTGTAATAACAGGAACTTTTGTGTTTTTGCCGTCAATTTTAACGGTTGTAGATGATTCTTTATAACTAAAAGTACTATTTGAATTTTTTGCTGTAACTTTTAATTTTATGCCGCCTACTGAAATAGTTTGAACATCATCAAAGTTTCTATTTATTGTTGTGTTTTTGTTTGAGGTAACTTGGTCGCCAACTTCTGCATTTTCAACTTTTGAATCTTTACCGGTGCTCTTAATTGTATCGTAACCTGCGCCACCATCTATAGTTGCTTTTTTACCTGTATTTTTAATTGTATCGTTGCCTGCATCACCATATATTGTTGTGTTTTTTGCAGTGTTTTTAATTTTATCGTTGCCTGAACCGCCTCTTATTGTAGAACCGTCGCCTTTGTTTACGATATCATCAGCTTTTGAAGAACCAATGATTTCTGAATCTTTAGCATTGTTGATAATTTGTTTAACGTGTGCAGTAGAAGTTAATTTAAGATTGCTTCCGTTTGTTTCAACAACAGCTTTGTCATTTGTGCAAGAAAGAATTTCGATTTCAATATCTTTACCTGTGATAATAACTTTGTTTTTGCCGCTTGTTTTACAACTTGGAGTTGATGTTCCGTTTTGTATTATTTTGAAGCTAACGCCGTTCAGTGTATAAGTAACTTCCGGTTTGTTATCGCTACCTGCTTTTCCTATGGTAGCACCTGCGCCTGCTTTAGCGATAGCATTTATTTCTTCAGTATCGTCAACAAAATCACCGAGAAGAACGATATCATCTTCTGCGTCTTGGGAATCTAGCGAATCAACAAACTCTCTGAGAGCAGGGGAAGTGTACAGAATTCTTTGTGCTTCTGCTTCACTAACTCCGTTTACTTCTGCAAATTCTGCGATATTTTGGGACATGTCGTCCGCTAGGGTAATCGCTTTGTACCCGCTGAGCGCTAATTCGTCTCCGACCTTTAAGATTTCCATGCTAGTTTTCCTTTCGATAATTTTGTTGATACTGCTTTTATCGGCATTATTGGATGAAACTTTAGGATTTTATTTTAAAAATTTACAAAAGTTTACAAAAAACTTTTACTTTTTGAAATAAATTAAAAAATTTTATGTGAAAATTATAGTAGTTTATTATATAGAGTGCGGGAAATGTTAGCAAAGAGAATAATACCCTGTTTGGATGTAAAAAACGGTCAAACCGTAAAAGGTATCAACTTTGAAAATTTAAAATATGCAGGAAATCCCGTTGAACTTGCCAAAAAATATTCTGACGAAGGTGCTGATGAGCTTGTATTCTTGGATATTACCGCAACAAATGAGGGCAGACAAACAACACTGAAAATGGTGGAAAAAGTTGCGCAAAATGTGTTTATTCCTTTTACCGTTGGCGGCGGAATAAAATCTGTTGAAGATATAAATAATCTCCTTTTGGCTGGAGCGGATAAAATTTCTCTTAATTCAGCTGCCGTAAATAATCCCGATTTGATTAAAGAGGCTTCAGGCAGATTTGGTTCTCAATGCGTTGTTGTTGCAGTCGACTCTAAAAAAATAAATGATGATTTTTATGTGTTCATAAATGCCGGACAAAAAAATACAAATATTAGAGTTTTAGATTGGGTAAAAACGGTTGAAAAGCTCGGAGCGGGCGAAATACTGCTTACCTCTATGGATGCGGACGGAACACAAAACGGATTTGATATAGAAGTTACAAAACTTGTTGAAGAAAATGTGAATATACCTGTTATTGCCTCCGGCGGAGCAGGGGCAAACCCACAGCATTTTGTTGATGTGTTTAATTTGGCAAATGCGGATGCAGCGCTTGCCGCTTCAATATTTCATTACGGAACATTGCCGGTGCCAAAATTGAAAAAAGAATTAAAAGATGCAGGTATAGTTATAAGATAAATAAAAACCTCTCATTTTTGAGAGGTTTTGAATTTTTATGAAAATTCTTTATATCTATTCAGATAAAGTAATAAGCGCTTTTAATGAACGAGCCGTAGTTTTAATTTCTTCAGAACTTTCACTGTTTATCGTTTCGTCTAAAACTTTTATAAGTTCTTCTTTATCTTGCAGTTGGACGAGTTTTCCGACTGTAAAAAGTGCAACTTTTGTACTAAGGTCATTGATACCTTTACCTTCACTGGCTACGAGAATTCTGTACGCTTTTTCATTATTTTTACTTATTAAAGCAGTGGCAGTTCCTTCTCTTACATCTTCTCTTGAAGAATTTGTACCCAAATCTCTCAGAACATCAATAGATTCTTCATCAGGATGGCGACCTAGTGCCTCAATAATTTTTAATGCATTATCTAACATATATACAATCTCCTAATATTTTATGCTGCCAATTCTTTTGCAAGTTCGCCTCTTAAATCAGCTGCAGACATTTTTAAATATTTTTTAACGTCTTTATCTAATCCTATCATAGAAATTTCGTTTTTTAAATTTGTAAACAAATCTTCCATTTTTATAGAATTTAATTTGTCATATCCTGCTTGAATTTTTCCTGCAAATGATATTGCTGGTGCAAAGAATTCTTTTGCTCCGTTTTTAAAATTAGTAACACCTTGGTTCCAGCCTTCTACGATTTCTGCAGCTTTTTTTGCGAAAATATTAGGTTGTTTATTTTCCATAGAACTGCTTTGGAATATATCTGTTTTTAATCCGCCGGCAAAAGGATTTGAAACATTGTTTGCCGCAAACGGATTTTGAGTTTCATTTGTGCTTCTTGTTCTGAACAAATTAAGATTGATGTTTTGAATTTTCATAAAAAGTTCCTTTCTTAAACATTATTCCATTAAAAAAATTTTCATTCTTGCTAAGAATACCACCAATTTATTTTTTGAAACTCATCCAAATGCATGAGTTTTTTCTATTGACATACCCATGCCGATTTTTCAACCAAATGTATGATGACGAATTCGTAATAAAAATGCAAAATAAAATGGAGAGAGAAAAATCTTGGGAGAAGTTGGGTTTAATGGATGCTATAAATCAGATGCATTTGTCGCAAAAGAAAATGAAGAAGCTTACAGAGGAAGAATTAAATAACCTCTGGGCAGAATACATCACAGACAGGTCGAATAAAAAAATTAAAGATGTACTTATTGTTCAATACATATATTTAATTAAATATGTAGTAGGTCGTATTAGAGTCAGCCTGCCGGACAATATTGCATCTGAAGATATTAGCGGTTTTGGAGTAGAAGGATTGATAAACGCTATTGAAAGATATACTCCGGATAAAAATGCAAGATTTGAAACTTATGCCTTGACGAGAATCAGAGGTGCAATCATTGACCGCATAAGAGAACAAGATTGGGTGCCTCGTGCAGTAAGAAAAAAACAAAAAGAAATCAATGCAATATCTCAAATAATGCAGAAAGAATTGGGTAGAATGCCGACAGATGCCGAACTTGCGGCAAAAGTAGGGCTTACAGAAGAAAAATTCCTTGAGGTTATGAAGAATGCAAATGTCGGAAATGTAGTTTCATTGAATGCGACAAAAGATAAACAGGACCAAGGAATTGAAATCATTGATACAATTGAAGACGAGAGTCAAGCATCTCCGCTTGAAAAATTGGAAGAAAAAGATTCAAAAAAAGATTTAATAAGAGGTTTGTCGAGATTGCCGGAGAGGGAAAGAATGCTGCTAACGCTTTATTATCACGAAAACATGACTTTCGGTGAAATCGGTGCAATGCTGAAAATTTCAGAGTCACGCTGCTGCCAATTACACGCACAGGCTATTATGAAACTCAGAAATATCCTTACGACAAACAGAATGGGTATGCGCAGAATTATTGAAGAATAGTTTTTGTGTAATAATAAAATTATGGATTTTTTCAGCACAAAAATTACAAATGATTTTCAAAAGACATTGAAATTAAAATTGGCGGATGATGGCTATGATATGTCCGTTGTTCAAAATGCTCTTTGGAAAGCTGCCAAAAATGGGATAAACGTTACTTGTTACGCAAGTTTGAAATTGCTTGTTCAAGGGAAAAATTGCAATGGTTTTGTTGCGGAATATATTGATGCTCCGACAGTCCAAGCAAAATTAAATCTCCCGCAGGAAGAATTTTCACATAATTTTTCATGTTGGATAGGTACGGATGAATCAGGCAAGGGCGATTATATCGGACCGCTTGTTGCTGCAGGAGTTATGATTAAAAAAGAGCAGGCTGAGTTTATGACCTCTTTAAATATTAAAGACAGTAAAAAATTAACCGACAAGTTTATTATTGAAATATCTCCTAAAATTAAACAAAATTGTGCTTTTAGTGTTGTAACTATTAACCCCGAAAAATATAATCAGCTTTACGCAAAATTCGGTAACTTGAATAAACTTCTTGCTTGGGCACACGCAAGAGTTATTGAAAACATATTAGAAAAAGAACCCGCTTGTGAAAATGCGATATCCGATAAATTTGGGGATGAAAGTCTTATAAAAAATGCCTTACAGAAGAAAGGTAAAAAAATAAACCTTATACAACGCACAAAGGCGGAAAGCGATATTGCAGTAGCGTGCGCATCTGTCCTTGCTCGGGAAGAATTTGTTAAAAGGACAAAAACTTTATCACAAATTTACGGAATTGATTTTGCAAAAGGTGGGGGAGATGTTCCTACACAGCAAGCTGCCGACTTTGTACAAAAATTCGGAAAAGATAAACTGAATTTGATTGCAAAGATGCATTTTAAAAATACGCAAAAGATAATTTAGTTTTATTTTTTCTTTGTTATGCCATCAACAATTGCGATAACAATTGAAAGGATAATTGCGCCGAAAAATGCACTCCAAAAACCTTCAACTTCAAGCCCCGGAGCGAGTGCCCCAACCCCCCATAATAAAAGAGCATTTATTACAAGAGCAAATAACCCTAATGTTAAGAAGTTTAGAGGCAAAGCTATAAAGGTCACTATTGGTTTTATGAAAGTATTAACCAAGCCTAAAACAACGGCTGCAATCAGCGCCCCCATAAAACCGTCAACTTCTATCCCCGGAATAATGTATGCAACTAGCATTACGGCGAGAGCATAACCAAACCATCTGAGTATAAATCCCATAATAATTCTCCTTTTATATTTCTATATATATTATATTAATGTTTTCAGCAGGTGTAATTAGCCGAAAGGGTTAATTCAAATGTTTTCTGTAATAGATACTCTTTTTAATATATATTTTATTTGCAAAAGCCATCAATGCGGAACGAATAAGCTCTGATGTTTTTGTCATTTTATCGGCTGCCGTTGCTACGGAAAAATCTCTTGTGCAAAAAGTCGCCTGCAAGATATTTTCCAATTCCTGACAAAAATAATTGTAAGCCCCTGTTATAGGATACATTCTTCTTTGCATTTTTAACAAAATACCGATGTCCGTAATGTTTAATGTTTGCTTCAAAATAGCTATAACAAGTAGATATATAACGTGTTCTTTGTTATATTTCTTTTTTATCGGTGGCGGAATAAGTTTTTGTTTTACATAGTTACTAATCATTGTCGGTGTCATAAATTTTTCTTCACCCGGAATTTCAAACTTAGAAAGATACATTTCCAAGAGTTCTGCCAGTTGGTCGGCGTATAAATCAAACGGCGGAAGTTCGTCGTATCTCGGACAATGATAACTCTGTATTTGTTCTATGTATTCTCTTTTTGTAGGAGGCATTTTTTATTCCTTATAATAACAAATGCTGAAGTAAGTTCAGCACGCATAACAAAAATTATTCTGCGCAAAGTTTTTCCATTTCATCCATAGATGTATATACGCTATGGCAGCCGCAATCTACGTGAACGACTTCGCCAGTTACAGCTGATGATAGGTCAGAAAGAAGATATAATGCCGTCTTTCCTACCTCTTCGGTCGTAACGTTTCTTTTTAATGGGGCTTTTAATACTGCGGCTTTTAATGATTTTCCAAAACCGCCAATTCCCGATGCGGCAAGAGTTTTGATGGGACCAGCCGAGATGCAATTTACTCTGATATTTTCTTTGCCCATATTATCCGCTAAATATCTTGCGGAACATTCAAGAGCAGCTTTTGCAACCGCCATAATATTGTAGTTACAAACCATTTTTTCAGAACCAAGATAGGTCATTGCAAGAATTGAGCCGCCGTTTTTCATCAACGGTCTTGCTGCTCTTGATAAAGAAACCAACGAGTATGCGCTTACTCCCATAGCCAAGTCCCAACCTTCTTTTGAAGTGTTGATGAATTCACCTGTAAGGTCTTCTCTGTTGGCAAAAGCAACCGCATGAACCATAAAATCAAGTTCGCCGTACGTTTTTTCGTATTCGGCAAAAACTTTTGAAATCTGTTCTTCGTTTGTAACATCACATTCCAATATAAGTTTTGAGTTCATTTCTTCCGCAATCGGACGAACTCTTTTTTCCATTGTTTCGTTTGCGTATGTAAATGCGATATCGGCACCTGATTCATATAATTGTTTGGCGATACCGTATGCAATTCCGTGAGAGTTGCTCACGCCGAATATTATACCCTTTTTACCCTTCATTATATCCATATAAAAGTTCTCCCTACTTCTTTCAAAATAATTATATAATAAAAAAGGCAGTTTTGTGAAATTTTTGTTTGAGATAATATAATTATGTCCGTATCTTGAAACACAATTTGTATTGTGTAAAATGAATGGTAATTTTTGAAAGGAGATATAAATTATGAGAAAACCGATTATTGCAGGAAACTGGAAATTAAACAAAACTGTTGCTGAAGCAGTTGAATTTACTGAAGGCTTAAAAAAACAAATTTGCAACATTAACCGTGCAATCTTGCCGGAAGTTGTTGTTGCTCCGGTATTTACTTCACTATATTCCGTAGGACAAATCTTAAAAGATTCTAACTGTATCAAAATGTCTGCTCAAAATTGTTATTGGGAAGAAGCAGGTGCTTTTACAGGTGAAGTTGCTATCGGTATGTTAAAAGAAGTCGGATGTTCTTATATTATTATTGGTCACTCTGAAAGAAGACAATATTTTTCCGAAACAGATGAAATGATTAACAAAAAAGCAAAAGCTATTCTTGCAGCTGATGTTACTCCTATCATATGCTGCGGCGAAACTCTTGAACAAAGAGAAGCAGGTCAAACGGATAGCCACATTAAATCACAAATAGAAGCTGCTTTGGACGGCATTTCTTCTGAAGATGTTGCAAGAAGCGTAATTGCTTATGAACCTATTTGGGCTATCGGTACCGGAAAAACTTGCGACTCCGTTGAAGCAAACAGGGTTATTAAAATGATTAGAGCAACTGTTTCTGAAATCGCAGGTGAAAGTGCCGCAAATTCTATCAGAATTCTTTATGGCGGAAGCGTAAAACCGACTACTATTGAAGAACAAATGGCTCAATCAGATATTGACGGTGCGTTGGTTGGCGGAGCAAGTCTTAAAGTTGACAGTTTCGCAGGTATTATTGACGGCTGCATGAAAGTTAAAGCATAGTTTTTCTTTATAAAACAAAAAACAACCCTTTTCGGGGTTGTTTTTTTATTCCGTAATGTCTGTCATTTTTGCCTGTTCAATAATGTTGAGAATATATGATATGTCCTCAGTAAATTTCTCATACTGTTTTTGGTCGTCTATTCTTTTGAATAATGATCCCATTTTGAACCAATCTCGTTGTTTGTTGATGATAATATACAGATTGCCTTCTGCAAACGCAACAGTATATTTATCGTCAAGATTATTGGCAAAGTCAATAAATTTAGGTGTCAATATTTCATCAATGCCGCTTGCTTTATCTGTATATACATCCTTGGCTAATTCATTGCCGTGAGATACTTTTACCAGCCTTTTTACAAGTGCGTTTTCCCATTCTTTACTTCCGGAAAAACGCCGTCTCCCTAATACCAGAGTGTTTTTGTACTTTAGATTTTGGCACTTGATGGCTATAACTATTCCGTAAATAAATTTGTAGCTGTTTTTGCCATGTCTTATACTGTGATCATATTCGCATATTGAGAATGGTGTTCTTCTGTACGTTCCGTAGTAAATATCATCATGCGTACAATGTCTTCTAAAAAGCACATCTGATGCGTTTTGAGATAGTTTGTATGCTTCCGTAATATCTTCGGAGTGTCCGTCAGGAGAGTTTGAGTCAGGCCTTTGCCAATAGAGTTGCCCTTCAATTCCGATGATTTGATCAAGGGCATATTGCCCCATATTGGTCTTGACGTTATTTTCAAATCTTTTGGGTTTGTCTAATACCAAACCTGTGGCAATTACGAATATAATCGTAACAATAAGAAATGACGGCTCAATATATTCTGATGGTTCGGGTGCGACAAATAAACAAATATAAATAGCTGCACATATTACTGCAACTACAACAATTACCGTTAACCAAATTTGTACCAGTGCCTTTATTCTTTCTTTTTCAAGTTCCTGAAAGTCCATATTATTTTTCCCTTTTGTTACGTTTAATTTTACCATTCAATGCGGTTTTTTATTGATTATTAATTTTTATTAAGATTTTTATATATGTGCGCAATTCTTTCACAAAAAATGTTTTTTATAATATACGGATTGGGATATTATAGGAAGACATTGGAATGGCAGATTTAGTTATAGGAAAAGTTAATTCAGGTGTAGCTGCGCACAGCGCAGATGCAATGAGCGTAACAAGTACGCTTTCTCAAACAGCATCTTTTCAAAGAGCTATGTCTAACCCTATTGAGAGGGATGTATTTTTAAGAGGACTTGAAGCAAGAAAAGAAAAAGCTTTAGCAAGCAACGATAAAACTATGTTTGGTTTGTTGAGTGCAATGGCTGCGGAAGTTAAAAATTATAGCGCTCCGTCAGCTGATTTATATTCAAACGATGGCGGATTTAGAGCTCTCGGTTAAAAATTAACAAAAATTTAATAAAATAAGCCGATTTTGCATGGTCAAAGTCGGCTTTTTTGTGGTTAAATATAATTATAGTTAGGCTTGAATTATTGGAGGGAATTATGTCAAAACACAAAGATAAACATGAAGAAAAAGACGTGAACCCGTTTGCAAAGGATATACAAACAGAATTGCCGAATATGGAAGAACAAAATTCGGTTGAAAAACAAGAAGAAAATAGCGCACAAACGTCCAATAAAGAGTACGAAGAATTGAAAAATCAATATGTTAGACTCGCTGCTGATTTTGATAATTTTAGAAAAAGACAGGCGCAAGAAAGGGAAAGCCTTTTGAAATATGGTGCGGAAAGCACTCTGAAATTGCTTCTCCCAGTTTTGGATACATACAACCGAGGCAAAAAAGCATGTGAAGAAATGGATGATGCAGCCCAACTTAGAGAAAATTATGATATCATTTTCAAACAATTATTTGATGCGTTGGATAAAGCAGGATTAAAAAAGATAGAAACCGTCGGTCAGACTTTTGATCCCAATATACATGAGGCGGTTATGCAAACTCCGACAAGCGAACACCATGACAATACCGTAATTGATGAGATGCAGGCAGGCTATATGTTGATGGATAGAGTATTGCGTCCCGCAATGGTTAATGTTGCGGTTGGAGAATAGAAATGACGAGAGATTATTACGAGGTTTTAGAGGTAGATAAAAACGCAACGTTGGATGAGATAAAGGCTGCATTCCGTAAAAAAGCACGCCAGCTTCACCCTGATGTTAATAAAGCACCTGATGCTGAAGAAAAATTTAAGGAATTGGGGCAAGCTTATGAAGTGTTAAGCAATGAAGAAAAACGTCAGATGTATGACCGTTATGGAGTAGACGGCTTGAGAAATGCCGGATATGATACATCCGGTCCGTTTGATTTTGGCTTTGGCGATTTGAGCGAAATATTAGCAAGTGTATTTGGTGGCGGCGGATTTGGCGGTTTTGGCGGCAGACGTGATCCCAATGCGCCACGCAGAGGTAGCGATTTAAGGCTTGATATAGAACTGACCTTTAAAGAATCTGTTTTTGGAACAGAAAAAGAAGTAGAAATTGAGCACTTAGAAACTTGTGAAACTTGTCATGGAAGTGGCGCCAAAGCAGGTTCTAAGCCTGAAACATGCCAAAAATGCGGCGGTACAGGGCAAATAAGACAGGCAACAAGAACAATTATGGGAAATTTCGTTCAAGTTACAACTTGTCCTGATTGCGGCGGTACAGGACAAATTATAAAGGACAAATGCCCTGATTGTGGCGGTCGGGGACAAAAAGAAGTATCCCGCAAGCTGAAATTGAAGATTCCTGCAGGTGTGGACAACGGTTCCAATATGCGCATGGCTTCGCAAGGTGACGCAGGGGTAAACGGTGGGAACGCAGGTGATTTGTACGTTGTGCTTCATGTAGCCGAGGATGAGAGATTTCATAGGGAGGGCTATAATCTTTTTGTCACAGAGTATATTTCATTCCCACAAGCGGCGCTTGGGGATGTTATTGAGATAGAAACCGTTGACGGAAAAGAATCTCTTAACATATCGCCTTCGACTCAAACAGATACTATAATAAAGGTAAAAGGCAAGGGTGTGCCGTATATAAACAGCTCCAAACGTGGTGATATGTATGTAAAAGTCGTTGTCAGCACCCCTGTTTCATTAACTGACGAAGAGAAAAAGTTGTATAAACGCATATATGAAATTGAAACTAATAAAGAAAACAAGGAAAATATATTGGACAAAATGAGAGATGCTCTCACAGGTCACAAAAAATAAGGGAACAGAATATGAAAAAGATATTTGCGATAATTTTATTTTTGGTATTGTTTATCGGTGTGGATGCTGCACAGACAATGGCATCGACCATTCCTGACGCAGAGCTTTCCATAATGAAGGCAAGCTTTAAAAAACTGAATGTCAGATTTGATGGGGTTGTAGAGCTTCCTGACGGAGTTTCATATATTCCGGTTTATCCTGTTCAAGAACCCAAAAAATTGAGTGAAGTAAAGATTATTCAAACCATTCCTGCAAACAAGACTTTTAAAGATGAACCTGATTTCGTTATGTTTAATACAAATCTTGCTCTGTTTAAAATTGTCAAAGACGGAGATAAAAAAACCATTATATATGATAATGCAATTCCCTATGAAGTAAAAATGGGTATATTCCCTCAAGACTTATTGGTGCCTCAAGGGTTTCAGGTTCCGGAAGATTACAAAATTCTTATCGGGGATTTGATGATTCCTATTAAGCCAACGGAAGAATACAGAGAGGTAAAAATTGAGGAAACAATTAAAGCTGAGGAAGCTCCAAAAGTTATTTTGCATGAACAAGCGGCGCAACAACTTGCAAATAAATATTTCTATGCAACAAGTTTTAACAGTACGGCGTTATCAATACTTAATGCCGACACAGGTAAAGCTTTTAAGAGAATCGACTTTTTGTCCATTCCTTCAGATATAAAACTTACCAACAACGGCAGATATTTGTTATTGAGTACAATAAGAAACGGAAAAGTATTTGTTGTTGATACGGTTAAAACCAGTGTGGTCAAAGAATTAAAGGTAGGGGAAAAACCGTTCTTTATCGAGGTATCCGATGCGGATAATCTGGCATATATTGCTAACAGGGCAGACAACACAATTTCTGTCATTGATGTAAAGACAATGCAGCCCTTGGACGATATAAAAGTTACCGGAAATCCCTGCTATATTGCATTGTCGGATGATTCGCTCAAGATGTACTACTTAGATGCTGTTACAGGTATTGTTTATTATTTGGAAAAACAAGACAATTACTTTAAGCCATATTCTGCGCATCAATTATTCAGAGCAAATAACATATCCAAAATTCAGTTGTCTGACGATAAAATATATACTTTGGACAGAGGCGAAAACAAGCTAATTGTTTATCATTTTAACAAGAAACCGCAAGAAGAAGAAATGGTAAATGTTTCTGATATTACTCCGGCTACGGCTCCGGAAAAGACCGAAACAAATGTTGTGGATTATAATAGCTATAACGAGCCGGAAGAAATACCTTTTGAGGAAAAAGAAAAATTAACTTTCAAACAAAAAGTCAGAAGAGAATGGCGAAGATTGTTATACTTCCCTGAAGATTATGAAGTAAAAGAGCAACCCCTCAATCCCGAAAATCAGATAGTTGTCTTTAAGGAAAAACAAAACTACCAAACTACAATTAAAACTGAAGATGAAGACGGTATGCTCGTTGAAGAAGAATTTCAAGTTAAACAATCAAAGAAGGTTCAGCTTGCAAAAGGTGAAAAGAAAACCTTTAAGCAAAGATGGTTTGAGTTCTTAAATTACAAAGCTCCGGTTGAACCCGTTACGGAGATTGAGGAAATAAAAGCTGATGTTGATGCGCAAATGGATTTTGTATCCATTCCGAGCAGAGCTAACGACTTTATTGTTATCAGGGATAAAATATATTTGTTATGCTCTGATGATTATACGGTTTATGTTTATGACAGAAACAATAATACTCTCATAAATTCGTTCGGACTCGACAGAGTCGGCTACTATAATGCGATAAAAGTTTCAGATGACAAAAAGATAGGTATTATTACCAACATATCGTCTAATGCGATAACTCTTTTTGATACACAAACCGATGTGATTGTGGACAAACTTCCTATTACCGTAAATGTTCACAGTGTAGTTATTACCGGAAAAGATTAAATGAGCGTAGTAGAAGAAAAATTAAAAGAGTTAGAAGTTACGCAAAAACAGTTTTGGAACATAGACCGTTACAGTGCCAATCTTTTGAGCATGATTATTAAGGGTGCGAATTATAAAAATATTTTGGAAGTAGGTACATCAAACGGTTATTCCGGTATTTGGCTCGGTATGGCTGCAAGAGAAACAGGAGGCAAGGTGATAACCATAGAGTTCCATAAGTGCCGCTATGATGTTGCCGTAGAGAATTTCAAACTGTGTAATCTTGATAATATCGTCGAAGCTCGTCAAGGTCTTGCGATTGATACAATTATAGATTTAAGAAAAGAAGACTATAATTCAACCCGAGAGCAGTATTTGGACTTTGCATTTGTGGATGCAAACAAGGCTCAATACATAAACTATTTTGAACTTGTGGATAAAATTCTTCGTAAAGGCGGAATGATAGCGTTTGACAATATGCTTTCGCATAAAGAAAAAGTCCAAGACACGCTTGATGCAGTTACCAACCATCCTGACTATCAATCGGAAATGATTTATACCGAGGCGGGATTGCTTTTGGCGCTGAAGATAAGATAATATTTTTACAAAAAAAAGAGAGCCTTATTTAGGCTCTCTTTTTGCTTATGACTTTATTAAAACTAGTCTCTTTTTGGGTTATTTAAAAAGTCAGGGATTGAAACATCTGTCTTTGAAGATGTTGTAGACGGATCTTTTTTCTTTAAGCTGTCTACTGCATCAAAGAAAGTTGCTGTATCAATTTTGTTTGCCGGTTTACTGTCATTTAATTCAAAACCGGTAGCAATAACCGTAATTGAAATATCTCCTTGAATTTTTTCATCAATAACCGCACCAAAGATAACATTTGCATCTTCATGTACTGATTCGTAAATAACATCAGCTGCTTCATAAACTTCATGAAGAGCAACATCATTGCCGCCGGTAATATTGAGGATAACACCGGATGCTCCGTTAATTGTTGTTTCAAGGATAGGTGAGTTGATAGCTTTCTTAGCTGCTTCAAGAGCTCTGCCTTCACCGTTTGCTCTGCCGATACCCATAATAGCCGAACCTGATGATTTCATGATTGCTCTTACATCGGCAAAGTCTATATTGATAAGACCGGGAATCGTAATTATATCAGAAATACCTTGTACACCTCTTGCGAGAACTTCGTCAACTACATAGAACGCATCACCAAAAGAAGCTTTTTTGTCAACAACAGATATCAATTTGTTGTTAGGAATAACGATAAGAGAGTCAACTTGTTCTTTCAACTTATCCAAACCTTCTAAGGCTTGTTTCATTTTGTGTTTACCTTCAAAACTGAACGGTTTTGTTACAACACCAACTGTTAATGCGCCGAGTTCTTTGGCGATTTGTGCAATTATCGGTGCTGCCCCTGTACCTGTTCCACCGCCCATGCCGGCAGTAACAAATACCATATCTGCTCCGTCAATTGCTGCCATAATTTGGTCACGGCTTTCGTCTGCTGCCTTTTCACCTACCAACGGGTTTCCTCCGGCACCAAGACCTCCGGTTAATTTTTCACCCAACTGTACTCTGTTTGGCGCTAAAGATGTAGCCAAAACTTGAGCATCTGTATTCATTGCATAAAAATCAACATTCGATAATCCTTGTGTAATCATTCTGCCAACAGCGTTTCCGCCGCCGCCGCCTACACCGATAACTTTAATAACGGCTTTGTTTGCCGTATAAGTGTCTTCAAAATTTGATGGTCCAAAGCTATTTGTCACTTGTCTAACCCCTTTTTATTATACTAAACTATTCTTATTTTTTAATGTACATACTATTGTTTTGATTAGTTTGTTGAGATTGTAAAATACCTTGAAAATCAATACCAGCGATACTGCTGAGAACAGGTCCAACCCCATTATATTACCAAGGTATATTAACCCCACTGATAATATACTATTCAAAATAAACTCATTAGTAAAGAGCAGATATTCAAATTGTTTCAATAACTTAGCATTTATTCCTGAAAATATTACATCTATACCAACAAGGATAAGCAATAACAAGACTTTTTCATTTAGCAAAGAAATGTTAAACGGAACAACAATTCCTAACACAATGCCGGTTAACAAGCCTGATATAATATACCTAACCATTTTCACTCCATAAATGTAGCGTATTTTCCTGCAGGAATATGAAGATTATCTTCTTGAGTTACCTCAAACTCTATCCCTCTTAACTTTAATGATAGCACAAACGTGTTATTTTTTATTGTATTTTCATTAAGCTTTTCCCCAACGGCTTTTATTATAAAAGGGGAGTTTATACGCTTTTTGTTGACCAAAATAGTAGGTCCGATGCACGAAATATGAGAATTAAAGACTATTCTTTCTCCATTTATGCTGATTGCAGCCGCACCGTATGACCACAAAAAATTTACAATTTTTAACAAATCTGTATTATGAACAATAGTGCTTTCATCTTGTGCCGGAGAAAAGAGAGAGTGGCTGTCTTTTAGAGATATTTGGACTCCTCTGCCATCAACATTGCTATCTGCCAAATATTTTGATATTTTTTGAAGCTTCTTCCTGTCTTTTTTTTGTGATAAGTCTTTGACTTGCCGTTTTAAAATCAATATTTCCGCCTCAAGAAAGTCATTAACATTTTCCATTTTTGTTAATTCTGCGTTGAGAGTGCTCTCTCTGGCAAGAAGTATTTTATTTACCGATTTTGAGCTTTTAAAATAAAAAAATACGGATGAAGATATCAGAATGAAAAGGAGTACGGCAAGAAGTATTAAGGAAAATCTTTTTGAATGACAGTATTTTGCCAAAGCAGGCATGCTTTTTAAAAGCAAGAACGGCTTTGTTTCTTCAAATGAATTATTGTTGCTCATTTTATACTCTCACCTGTTCAATTAGATTTTTTGCGTGTATCCGTGCGAGTTTGTCCGCTGCCAAAATATTATCAAGAGTCGGGTTTTGAATGATTTTCATCTTTTCGAGAACTTCTTTTGTAATGTCGGCTATATCTGTAAGGCGTATTTTGCCATCTAAAAACGCATAAACGGCTTCTTCATTTGCCCCGTTTAATACAGCCGGAGCCGTGCCGCCTGTTCTGCCAGCATCAAATGCTATTTTCAGGGCAGAAAATTTTTCAAAATCAGGTTCATAAAAATCTAATTCTCTCGCCTGAACGAAATTGAACGAGTTGGTTTTGATGCCTTCTATTCTCTCCGGATAAGTAAGAGCATATTGTATTGGCAGGTGCATGCTCGGGAGTCCCATTTGTGCAATTACGCTTCCGTCAACAAATTCTATGGCACTATGCACAATGCTTTGCGGGTGAATAACCACTTTTATGTCATCATAATCTTTGTTAAACAGGTGGTGCGCTTCTATCACTTCCAAACCTTTATTCATCAATGTTGCAGAGTCAATGGTGATTTTGTTCCCCATATTCCAATTAGGGTGTGCAAGGGTTTGTTCTTTTGTTGCATTTCGCATTTCATCAATCGTTTTGTATAAGAAAGGTCCGCCTGATGCGGTTATAATCAGTTTACTGACATATTTGCCATTGTTTGAGCATTGAAAGATTGCGCTGTGTTCGCTATCAACAGGTATAATATTAACGTTGTTTTTTCTTGCTTCTGCCATAACAATATCCCCTGCTGTAACAAGGGTTTCTTTATTTGCAAGAGCAACGGTCTTTCCTCTTTTTATTGCTTCAAGTGTCGGGAACAAGCCTGATATGCCGTTTACACTGACAAGAACTTCGTCATAATTGGCATCTTTTGCAATATCAACAATGCCATCGGTCAATATTTTTTTAGTTGGGAAAAGCTTTTTGAGTATATTGGCATTTTCTTCCGATTTTACGCTGACAATTTCCGGCTCAAATTCTTTTATTTGTTCAATCAAAAGTTCAACATTATTACCTGCGCCAAGTGCGCTGACGCAAAAAGCATCACGCCTGTTTTTTATAACTTCAAGCGCCTGTCTCCCTATTGAACCTGTCGAACCTAAAATTGCAATTTTTTTCATAACTTGATGTACAATTTACTCTACTCTATTATAGTAGAATAATAACAAAATAAATAAAAGGATTTTTTTATGAAACTTGAAATACTTAATATGGGATTGTTTGAGGTTAATAATTATCTGCTTTTTGATGAAGACTCAAAAGATATTGTACTGATAGATGCGGGAGGCGACTTCGATTTGACAAAAAGAACCATTGAGAATTTGGGCGGAAATCTAAAGTATCTTCTCAATACCCATGCGCACATGGACCATATTGCAGGTGATTATGATATCCAAAAACATTATAATGTTCCGATTTATATTCATAAGGGTGACGAAGAACAAATTCCGTACTTTAAGGAATATCTCAGGGCAGTGGGTATGCCTGATTATGAAGCTCCGCAAAATATCACTTTCATTGATGAGAATGAAACATTTAAAATCGGAAATAAAACGATAAAAACTATACATACTCCCGGACATACTCAAGGCGGTGTGGCATATATTGTTGATGATATGCTTTTTTCAGGTGATAGTTTGTTTTATGAAAGTATTGGCAGAACGGATTTGCTGGGCGGCAATCATAATCAGCTCGTTAATTCAGTAAAAACAAAGCTGCTGACGTTGCCTGACGATATAAAGGTGTATCCGGGACATGGCAGACAAACTACTATCGGGCATGAAAAGGTCCACAATTCTTTTGTGTAAGATTTTTTTGAAAATAAGCAAAATAAAAGATGCCTTTTGGGAGGCATCTTTTTTTAAAACTTTTTTAAATTATTTTGCCCATTTAGCTGCCCATGCCGCTACGTATTGGTTTTTGTATTTTTTTGCTCCTTGAGCGGCTATGTATGCTCCGCCTGTGATTTTTGCTTTATTTTCTGTGGCTGCTTTTTGTGCACCTTTTTTTGCTTTGAATGCTCCGCCTGCTGCGTATGCTTCATTCGGGTTTGATTTGTAATAATTCAATGCAGAAAGTTTCATTATCTATTCTCCTATGTTTGTTCTCTTCTTATACTTTATTAAAAACATATCAATAGATAGAATTGTTATATTTTATATATACTATTTTAACAAAACTTAATATTCAGTACTTTTGTATATGGATGCCAGTCCATTCAGGGTTAAATCAGGTTCTATAAAATCGAATTTGCGCTTCATTGAATGTTTTACGATATCATTATATCCGCCTGTTGCAATAATAACTGCCTTTTCTCCGAGTTCTTTTTCAATATTTTCTATCATGCCGTCTATCATTTTGGCATGACCGATAATAATTCCTGATAGTATTGCATCAACGGTGTTTTTCCCGATAGTTTGCGGAGGTTCTTCCACCCTGATTTTTGGGAGTAATGACGTATAGGTGCTCAGAGCAAGGGCAGATATATTTATACCGGGAGCAATTGCGCCCCCAAGGAATGTTTTGTCTTTTGAGATAACGTCAAAGTTTGTTGCCGTACCAAAATCAACTACAATACAGTTTTTATTCGGCGCAATTTTTACGGCAGCTTTTGCGTTGGCAATTCTGTCCGCACCAAGTTCTTTCGGATTATCCAAACCATAATTTATTCCGGTGTTTATTTTCGTTGTTACTCTCAAAACATCAAGTTTTAAATAGTTTTTAACTGCTTCAATAATTGTATCTGTTAATGTCGGAACAACACTCGCCATAATGCAGGCGGTGAGCTTTGTTTTATCAATGCCGTTTTGTTTTAAAATGGAACGGATAAGTGTACCGTATTCGTCAACGGAGCGCTTTTTGTCGCTTGAAAGTGAGAATTTTTTAATCAAATTGTCGCCGTCAAAAACTCCGAATGTAGATGATGTATTGCCTATATCTATAGTTAAAAGCATATTGTTCCTTTGCGTTTGCCGATACTTCAGTGTTTCAATAAGTTTATCATGACATGGTGCATAAAAATTAGCACTCTGCATATATCTGTTGCTTATTAAAATTTATCACAAAAAAATCCGTAAATAGCAAAAAGATATTTCACGAGCTTTAATACGCGTATAAAAATAACATATCAAAAGGAGTATGAAATGATACAACCTCTTAATTCAGCGCAAAGTGTGAATTTTAACGGCAGACTTACAAGTGCGGCAGTAAACCATTTGAAAACAAACGCAATGCACTATGTGTATAACGGTGTCGCTTTTACGGCAAGCGGTCTTTCCGGAAAATTAAACAGTGTGGAAGGCGTTATGGTTACTAAATTGTTTGCTGATGCTTTGGAAGCTACAGTTACTACAGCAACTCAACCAAGAGGTTGGGCATCTCTGAAAAATCCTGTTACAAATACTTGCCTTTGGGCATATAAAGGACTTCTCTCCCTCTTATACAAGGTGGTTTAATATTTTTTGATTATTTTATCTAAAACTTGCGTCAATTTGGCACAAAATTTTATTTTCATGAGAAAATAAAAACATAGGTTATGTTATTGGGAGAGTATGAATTATGCCAAAAGTTTTAATTACCGACAAAATCAACAAAGCCGCAGGTGAAATACTTGAAGGTGTTGCGCAGGTTGATTTTATAGAAACTTTACCGGAAGACGAGTTAGCAAAAAAAATTGTCGATTATGACGCATTGATGATAAGAAGCCAAACGAAAGTTACCGCAAAAATTCTGCAGGCGGCAAAGAATTTAAAAATTGTAGGTCGTGCAGGCGTAGGGGTTGATAACGTAGATATTGACGAAGCAACAAAAGCAGGTGTAATCGTTGTAAATTCTCCTGACGGAAACACAACTGCTGCGGCAGAGCATACTGTTGCACTGATGCTTTCTATGGCACGTCATATTCCTGTTGCAGCTACTTCAACAAAAGAAGGTAAATGGGAACGCTCTAAGTTTACAGGTATAGAACTTTTCAAAAAAACTTTGGGTATTATCGGTCTTGGAAAAATCGGTTCAAGAGTAGCAACGGCAGCATTGGGTTTGGGTATGAATGTTGTTGTTTATGATCCGTTTGCATCGCAGGAACTTGTTGAAAATATCGGTGCAAAATCAGTTAAAACTCTTGATGAACTCTGGGGAATTTGCGATTTTATTACCGTACACGTTCCAAAAACAAAAGACACAATAAATCTTATAAACAAAGACACTATTGCTAAAATGAAAGATGGCGTTCGCCTTATTAACTGTGCAAGAGGCGGCATAATAAACGAACAAGACTTGCGGGATGCCATTGATTCGGGAAAAGTTGCGGCTGCTGCAATTGACGTTTACACGTCAGAACCGATAAGCGAGGATAATCCATTGTTAGGTTGCAGCGGAGATTTAACTCTCACTCCTCACCTTGGTGCAAGTACGGCAGAAGCACAAATCAATGTTGCGCTTGATGTCGCAGAACAAATAAGAGATGTGTTCTTGGGCTCAAATGCAAGAAGTGCCGTCAATATTCCTTCATTGAAAGCTAGTATTTTAGAACCGGTTAAAGAGTATATGCCTTTGGCTGAAAATCTTGGCGCTTTGGTAGGACAAATTGCAAAAGGTGCGGTAACTGCGGTAAAAATTGCCGGACGTGGTACTCTTTCGAGCCTTGATATTTCACCGTTAAAGGTTGCAATATTAAAAGGGCTTTTATCCCAAAGTTTGGATAGCGTAAACTACGTTAATGCGCTTGTATATGCAAAGAACAGAGGAATTGATATTTCCGAAACCAAATCGGAACAAACGTGTTCATATCTCGGTTTATTAAGTGTAAAAGTTGTTACGGAAGAAGGCGAGTGGGTTGTTTCAGGTGCACTTGGTGCAGATGGCGCTTCAAGAATAGTTAAAATTAATGATTATGATGTAAACATTGAACCTGACGAACATATTCTTCTTACACCGCACGTTAACAAACCCGGTATGGTTGCTGCGGTTGCAACGGTTCTCGGTAACAAAGGTATAAACATAAATATGATGCAAGTTGCAAGAAAAGGGAAAGAAGCAAAAGGCGAATCTTTGATGATTATGAATACGGATGTTTCTGTTGATGATTCAACTCTTGCCGAAATTAAAAAAGTAGATGGTATCCTCGGTGCATCATTTGTATCGTTGAAATAATTGTGGTAGCAAATTATTTTTTTCAGAGCTTTAATACCGTAGTGGTGTTCCCAAAAGAAAGGATGTATTTATGGCAAGAATCCCTACGGTTAGTAGAAACTGTGCGTCAGAAATGCCCTTGGATGTAATGCGGGCGATTTCCGAGATACAAACAAGAAGAGCAAATGTAACTAAGCCTCAAACATTATTACAGAACGGATTGATAAAGCCTGTAATGGAAACTAGAGCTGTATTTCCGGCACTTCCATATCATCCGAACGGTACTACAGGCAGAAAGTTAAATATTATTGCATAACCTATAATTCAAAGGTGTAGGGCAGCAATTCTTTTATATCAATAATTGTTAGCGATGAGTCATCCTTTTCAAGGATGACTTTTGCGTCTTTGGAAAATTCCGTTATCCACTGTCTGCAAGCGCCGCAAGGGGTACAGAATTTCATATTCGGAGAAACTATTGCAATAGCAATAAGCTTTGATTTTTCTCCTGCCGATACTGCGGAGGAAAGTGCATTTCTTTCCGCACACAAAGAAAGTCCGTAGCTTGAGTTTTCTACATTACAGCCGGTATAAATATTTCCGCTTTCAAACAGTGCGCACGCTCCGACTTTGAACTTAGAATACGGTGCATGAGCATTTTGTGCGGCAATTTTAGCTTCTTTAATTAAACTTTCATAACTTCTTTGCATTCTCTACCCTTTAATACATTTTTTGATGCTGCTTTAATCAAGCCCATAAACAACGGGTGCGGTCTTTCCGGTCTGGATTTAAATTCCGGGTGGAACTGGCATGCAACGAACCAATCTAATTTGGGAAGTTCTACCATTTCAACGAGGTGACCGTTCGGAGACATGCCGGAGAATACGAGACCTGCATTTTCTAATTGTTCAATAAATCTGTTGTTAACTTCGTATCTGTGTCTGTGGCGTTCGGAAATGATTTCCTTTTGATAAGCGGCTGCGGCTTTTGAGCCCTCTTTGAGGCGGCATTTGTATTTGCCGAGTCTCATTGTGCCGCCGTATCCTTCGACGAATTTTTGGTCCTCCATTATATCGACAACTTTATAAGGTGCATTTTCGTTAAATTCTGCACTGTTAGCACCTTTTAGCCCGCAAACATGTCTTGCAAACTCTATAACTGCACATTGCATGCCAAGACACAAACCAAGGAACGGAATGTTATGTTCTCTGCAATATCTTATAACATTAACTTTGCCTTCAATTCCTCTTATGCCAAATCCGCCCGGTACTACTACACCGTCAATGTCGCACAGTGCTTCTCTTACTTTGTCATATTCAATCAAGTCGTCGGCAGAAACCCATTTTATTTCTATATTTGCGTGATTAGCGTATCCGGCATGTTTCAATGATTCAACTACGGAAATGTATGCGTCAGATAGCTTTGTATATTTACCCGCAATGGCAATTCTGATAGAGTGTGTCGGGTTTTTAACTCTTTCAATCAAGTCTTTCCAGCTTTCCAAATCAGGTTCTTTGTCTTCCATATTAAGTCTTTTTAGGACTTCCGTAGCAAGTCCCTCTTTTTCAAGCATCAAAGGTACTTCGTATAAGATTTTTGCATCTTTACATTCAATAACTGCATCGGGGTCAACGTTTGTAAAGAGAGCCAATTTATCTCTTTCTGTTTTCGGAATAGGCTTTTGCGTACGGCAAACAAGGATATCTGGCTGAATACCAAGACTTCTTAAATTCATAACGCTGTGTTGTGACGGTTTTGTTTTTAATTCGCCCGCTACGTTCAAAAATGGCAACAGAGTAACGTGTATGAATACGCAGTTTCCAAAACCTGCGTAGAACTTAAATTGTCTGATGGCTTCGATAAAAGGTAAGCCCTCAATGTCGCCTATCGTACCGCCGATTTCGCAAATAACAAAGTCGGTTTTATTGTATTTTGCTACCTGTTTAATTCTTGATTTTATTTCGTCGGTAATATGAGGAACTGTTTGTACTGTACCTCCCAAATAATCTCCTCTGCGCTCTTTGTTGATTACGTTGAGATATACACTCCCTGAGGTTACGTTGTTCATTTTGCTCAGAGTTGTATCTGTAAATCTTTCGTAGTGCCCGAGGTCGAGGTCTGTTTCAGCACCATCTTCGGTTACAAAAACTTCGCCGTGCTGAAACGGACTCATAGTTCCGGGATCGACGTTTATATACGGATCAAATTTTTGTATTGTTATAGAGTATCCTCTTGATTTTAATAATTTTCCCAAAGATGCTGCGACAATTCCCTTGCCTAAAGAACTAACTACCCCTCCTGTTACAAAAATATACTTCGTTGTCATATTCCCCACCTATACTCATGTCTAAATATTCATGCTGATTATATCCTTAAAATGATAATGAGTAAAGAGTCGTAACATCAAAGTTGTTCGGGGATAATTTTGCTTTCTCTCTTTTGAATTTTGGCTTTTATTTTCGCTTCTTTTTTAGCTTGTTGGACTTCCGTTTGCGCTCTTTTCTTATCCTGCTTTTTGTATTTGCTTTTCCAAAAATATGTTTTTTTATCGTATCCGACATAACGCTTCATATCCATTACATACACGGCTGGATTATATTGCGTTTCTTGCAGGGTGGATTTACTTCTTGTTCTAATGCTTTCCGCATCCTGAGTTAATTGCTTGCAGAAATAATCGTTGTTTAATAAATAAGAGTTTTTGGACTTGTCTTTCAGTCCTTTATATATATAATGTTCAAGCTCGGTATTGTTTTTGGGAATATCAATAAATAAATATACATCGTTTCCGAATTGTTTCAACAATAAACTGACCGGAACAACCTTATCCTTTTTTATATTATATTTTAATAACATGTAGCCAAGGTCATATTGCATTTTCTCAACCTCATAACCCTCATGTTGGACAATTTCATCCAAATAACCAAAAAAGATATCCTTTTTTTGATTTTCAAAAAAGTATATCGGTTTTTTACATGTTACTTTTTTAGGTTTTCCGAACGCCCCGCAATTTATAGCTGTAATAAATATTAGAAAGGCTATTAAGATTATTTTTTTCATAAGAATATATTAACATTTTTGTAAAGTTATGTAAAATATTTAAAAAATAGTGTAAAATATAAGCAATTATTTTTTAGTTTGTACTTTAATAAAGTACAAGGTAGTGTAAAACTAATGAAAGGTAGGTCTCTTCATGACAGGAGTAAGTAATGTAACAGATAACACAGGTGCATATACCGGTACAGGTATAGCAGCTGGTGCAGTCGCAGGTGGCGCAAGCGGATACTTTTTAACAAAAGCTTTAAAAGATAACAAAGCCACAGACAAATTTGTAAAAGCAGCAGCTGAAGGCTTGGAAGGCGAAGCAAAAACAGCATTTGAAGCAGCAGTAAACAGTGCAGTTAAACCTGAATTAAAAACATATCTTGAAGGTTTAAAAGATGCTACAAAAACAGTAGTTCCGGCTGAAGAAGCTGCATTGAAAACATTCAAAGAAGGTATTGTTAACACATTGAAGACACACGGTCTTGAAGGTGAAGCAATAACAAAAGGGCTTGAAGGTGTTACAAATGCAGAAACATTAAAAACATTTGTTGAATCAGCATCAGCTCAAGCTACACACAATGCACAAAAAGGTGTAATTGACGGCTTAGTTAAAGACGGCAAATTTATAACTGAAGGAGCTAACAAAAGCCTTGGTGAAGGACTTCAAAAAGTAGCAAAGAGCTTCAAAATTAAAGCAGCTGCAAAATGGGCAGGAATTTGCGCAGTAGCCCTTGGTATCATTGCTTACCTTACCTCCGGACCGAAAAATAAAGCGTAATAGCTTATATAAATATTAAAAAAAGACTCGATAACATCGAGTCTTTTTTTATTTTTATTTACTTCAAAAAAATTTTTCACCATGTATTATATAAATATAAATCAGTCATGAGGAAGTTGATGATTAAGTTCGACTATCGTAATATCAGAGCCGAAGTTATCGGTGAAGAAAATGGTCTTAGTATAGAAAATGAATTTGAGGAGTACAAAGAGCGTATTTCTCAAATTATCACAGACCTTTATTCCAATAAAGACGAACGAGATGCCGGCAAAAAGTGGATGAACCTCGGGTATGATGAAGATACTCTTTGGTATATAAATGAGTTTGCCGCTGAAGTAAAAGATAAATACGAAAATATGGTGATACTGGGGATAGGCGGTTCATCTTTGGGTGGCAAGGCTATCAGTCATGCGCTTCTTAATCCGTTTTGGAATTCACTTTCTACCGAACAAAGAAACGGTTTCCCAAGAGTATTCTTTATAGATAATATTGATCCTGACAGAATAAACGGACTGTTAGATATTTTGGACTTGAAAAAAACACTTATAAATGTTGTCACTAAATCTGGTGATACGGCGGAGATTATGGCCGTATATATGATTATAAAAGACAAAATGAAAAAAGAATGTGATGACAATTACAGAGAAAGTATAGTTGTTACAACGGATAGAAATGTCGGAATACTTAGACAACTCGCATCTCAAGAGGGTTATAAGGCTTTTGAAGTTCCTGATGATGTGGGCGGAAGATTTTCTGTGTTCAGTTCGGTAGGTTTATTGCCGTTTGCGATACTCGGTTTTGATTTAAAAGAATTGTTGCGTGGTGTCCGTGACGCTGATGCACAGGCGCAATATACCGATATATATAAAAATATTGCAGCCCAATATGCCTTGATACATTACCTTATGGATATTAAAAAAGGTAAAAAACAAACGGTCATGATGCCGTACTCAAATCGCTTGAAATATTTTCCCGATTGGTTCTGTCAATTATGGGCTGAGTCTCTCGGAAAAGAATATGATTTTTATGGTAACAAAATAAATGCAGGTCTGACTCCCATAAAGGCTGTCGGGGTAACTGACCAACACTCCATGTTGCAGCTTTTTAATGAAGGTCCGAATGATAAAGTTATTGATTTTGTCAGAGTAGAAGAATTTGATACGGTTGCTAATATTCCTGACATATTCCAATATACGGGTTTGAGTTATCTTAGCGGAAAGTCTTTGAATGAACTTCTTAATGCCGAGGCTGATTCTACAATGGCATCTTTAACGGATTACCAAAAACCAAACGTTACAATAAGTATTCCCAAGATAAATGAATATTATTTGGGAGTGCTTTTTCATACGTTTATGGTGCAGACTGCAATTACCGGAGCTTTGTACAATATTGATACGTTTAACCAACCCGGAGTTGAACAGGTTAAAAACTACACGTACGCACTGATGGGGCGTGTTGGCTACGAGGAGTCAGCTCGTATGTTAAAAGAGAAAACACAAAGTATGGAATGGAGTGAAAATTGAGATTTTTTGGACTTATCGGAATAGTTTTTATTCTTTTAATTGCCTTTTTAATGTCTAATAACAAAAAACGTATTAATTGGCACACAATAATTTCGGGTTTATTGTTGCAGGTTTTGCTTGCCCTGTTTATATTGAAAACTACTTTGGGACAAAATATATTCAATTGGATTGGGCACTGTATAAATAAATTGCTTGAATTTTCAAGCTATGGCGGTGATTTTGTATTTGGTGTATTAACAAAAACAGGTGTTATTCACAACGAACTTTTTGGCAACTATGGCGATTACCTTTTTGCATTGACACTTATCCCTACGATTATATTTGTTGCGGTGCTTGTTTCTATTGCATATCACTTCGGAATTATGCAAAGATTGGTTGCTTTTATTGCAAAAATTGTATACAAGCTGATGAAGGTATCGGGCAGTGAGGCTCTTTCTAATGTTTCAAGCGCATTTGTCGGACAAATTGAGGCGCAGTTGATGATAAAACCTTATGTCCCCACTATGACAAAATCCGAACTACTCGCTTCTATGTCAGGCTCTTTGGCTTGTATTGCAGGTGGTGTTATGGCGGTATATATTGGACTTGGGATTCCTGCCGAATACCTTTTGACGGCAAGTATAATGGCTATGCCGGGCGCATTGGTTATTTCAAAACTCGTGTATCCCGAAACTGAAAAGTCTGAGACTGCAGAAGTTATTTCACTTGAAGTCAAGAAAAACCATGTCAATGTCATTGATGCTATTGCACACGGCGCATCTGACGGTATGAGAATTTCTATAAACGTTATAGCCATGCTAATCGGTTTTATTGCGCTAATTGCGATGATAAATGCAATTTTGGGAAAATTCGGACTGTGGCTGCATGACCTGACCGGATGGGAAACTCTTTTGGGTATGACACTTTCAACGTTGAGTTTAAAAAGCATATTGGGCGCAATATTTTCGTTTTTTGCGTTCTTGATGGGAGTTCCTTTTCACGAGGCTTCACAAGTCGGTGCACTGATGGGAACAAAATTGGTGGTAAATGAGTTTGTCGGATACATAGATTTGTTGGAAATGATGAAGCTCGGTTTGAGTCATAAGTCAGTGGTTATAGCGAGTTTTGCTCTTTGCGGCTTTGCCAATCTTGGTTCTGTTGCAATTCAAATCGGCGGTATCGGAGAAATTGCACCAAACAGAAAAGAAGATTTGGCAAAACTCGGCATAAAGGCGCTTATCTGTGGTACGCTTGCATCTTATATGTCTGCAACTATCGCAGGTATTATTTGCGGCTAAAATTTACAATATTGTGCGTAGTGCCTTGTAATGCTAAAATCAAGACAGAATAGTATTTGAGAGAGAAGAATGACAACAACAATTGCTATAACAGGAAAAAGTGGTAACGGAAAAACAACAATAGCAAAATCGATGTTATACAATTTGCGCCAAAAGTATCCCGAAAAGAGCTTTTTGGTTGTAGATAACGACCTTTCGACGGAATTTGGTTTTACGTTTGGGCATTCAGTAAGAGAGACTGTTTATGGTATAAGAAGCGGAAAGCATGAGTACAAAACCGGTATTCCCAGCAAAATGACACGCCAAGAATATGTGGAATGGGCTATGGAAGATATTATATTCCCATTGGAAGAAAATACGGACTTGCTTGTAACATGGCTTTCTCCCTCTAAAGATTGTCGTTGTCCGATAACTTTTGAAATTGCGAATGCTCTGACGAAGTTATACGACAGATACGATTTTGTTATTTTCGATTGCGAGTACGATTTAAAATACCTCATACAGCTTGTTGATTATCCGATTGATACGACTATTATAGTCGCAATTCCAACGGAAGAATCAGTTGCACTTGCATCACGTATAATGGAGGCATCTGAAAAGTATGCGGCAGAAGGACAGTTGGGGATAGTTTTAAATAAAGTTAAATCTGGTATTCCCGAAAATATTTCAGTAAAGCTGAATGAAAGTTGTATGAAAATACTTGGTGTTATTCCTTATGATGAAAACCTTGAATTGAACGGAATTCAAAAAACATCTAAGATTGTAAATAAAGCAATTAACGATACAATAGTCAGATTAAATTTACCAATAATGGAGTAGGGATGGCAGTTATATTAGACGGAAAAAACTTAGCAGACAAAATAACTTCCGATTTAAAGCGAGAGGTGGCTCTCTTAAAGAAAGTTCCGTCTTTGGCAGTTGTGTTGGTGGGTGATAATCCTGCAAGCAAAATTTATGTGAATAAAAAAGCGCAAAAGGCTTATGAGCTTGGGATAAAGTCAGAAGTATATACTTTCTCCGATTGTGAGACACAAGAAAGTTTGGAAAAAAATATAGAACTTATTTCAAACAAGGATGATGTTGATGCGGTTTTGGTTCAGCTACCGTTACCAAAAAGGTTCGATGAGAAAAAAATTATAAACAAGATTTCTCCCGCAAAAGATGTTGACGGTTTTCATCCTTACAATCTGGGCAAGCTTCTGTCAGGTGATATACCATACGCAACGGCATGTACCCCATTGGGCATAATGGAATTACTAAAAGAATACAATATATCTCCCGAGGGTAAAAATGTTGTTATCGTCGGTCGTTCAAATATCGTGGGAAAACCACTTGCAGTCTTGATGACAAACGCAAATGCAACGGTTACTCTCTGCCACTCCAAGACTAAAAATTTGTGCGCTATAACGCAGCAGGCTGATATACTTGTTGTTGCAATCGGCAAGCCGACATTTATCAAAGCGGGTGATATTAAAGAGGGGGCTGTTGTTATTGATGTCGGTATTAACAGACTTGAGGATGGAAAAATCGTTGGGGATGTCGATTTTGAGAATGTAAAAGAAAAGGCATCATATATTACTCCTGTACCAAAAGGCGTCGGACCTATGACGATAGCATTGCTTATGAAGAATACAATTTCTTTATCAAAAAACAGATAACTATATATATTAAATTCATGTCATGTAGTATATCTAGTGATGTGTATATATCAATAAACCAAAAGAGTATATACTTCAGTATATACTCTTTTGGTTTTGTGTATGGTTGTATTTGTCGCAATAGTGGTAATGGTGTATAAATTCGCCAATTTTTAAATATTAAGAAATGTTAAGAGAGCACGCTCTGAAAAGGCAATTATTTTCAAAGTATATACTTTTTATATATACGAGTTACAATCGGAGCATGAAAATGGGTATTAACATTCACGAACTTTTAAACAAAATGTCGAGCCAAAGCCTGAATGCACAAAGTGCACAACAGGCAGGTCAACACAAATCAGTAGTTGACATCAAGAAAGAACAACAAAACGAAGCATCTGTATTCGCTGTTAAACAAGTTGCCGATATGGCAAACGAAAGCTACGACTCTAATACCATTCAAGAACTCCTTTCTCATGCTGATAACAATTCCGATGTAACTGAACTTATGGGTTTATATTTAAATAATTCCGGTAAAGCTGCAAATGCTAAAGCAAAAGATGAAAACGGAAATATGCAAGCAGTTGATGTATCTTCACTTTCACTTTCCGAAATGCAAGCAGTTGCACAAGGTGACAAAAACGCACTTAAAGCACACGATGCAAAACAAGTTGAAAATACAAAAACAGAAGACAAACAAGCTGATGAATCACAAAAACAAACTAACCCGATTAAAAACGGTTTTGGTTCATTAACTACAGGTAAAGCTCAAGGTGTACAAGAAGCACAAAAAACACAAGCTTCTCAAACTGAACAAAAAGCAGATACAACAAAAGAAGACAACGCAAACAAAACAACTTCTTTTGGTTCTTTGACTACTAAAAACACAACAACAAACCCTGTTAAAGCAGGTGAAGCAAACAAAACTACTACATTCGGTTCATTAACTAACAAAACTGCAGCTGCTAACAATCAAACAACCACTTTTGGTTCTTTGACTCAAAAAGCAGGTGCAGCTAACTCAGCTGAAGATGAACAAAATAAAGCAAAAAATACAAACAATGATTCTGAATTAAAAGACAAAATTCAAACAACATATCAACAAAACAAGTCTTCTTTTGAACAAGATGATAAAAAAGTTGCAGACAAACTTGATGATGCAACAGTTTCTAAAGTTACAAATAACTTCAAAAATATAGGTCAAGCAAATAACGGTGCAGCTGCATCAGACATCAGCGCAAATGATTTAATTGGCGCTGTTAAAACTTTGCAAAGCGGTTTAAATGTTGAATTTTCTGCACAAGATACCCAGAAAGCTCAAAACGCAGCAGGAAATTCTCCAGTAGGTGTAGTTGCCGGTGGCGGCAATTTTACTCAAGATTTACATTCTGATACAAAATACGGAACATTGGATTTTGAAGCAGATGTTGATACTGATGTAGATTCTGATGATCCAAGTTCAGTAGACAAGTGTGGAAAAGAAAGTGATGCAGCTGGTGATAGTGCCGAAAAGTCTGCCGACGATTCCACAATGCAAGCAAATTCTGCCGCAGAACAAGTTAACGAAAATGCAAATAATCAAGCATCTTTGGAATCTGATGCAAACAGAGATCAATCAAAAAATAATGGAAAGATTCAAAAAGGAAAGATACAAAATCAAAAAAGCAAAGCGCAAAAATCAGAAGCTAAAATGACCCAATCTCAGGGAAATGAGAAAGTTTCTAAAGGACAAAACGATACCAATAAGACACAAACATTGTTGCAAAGAGCAAACAATGAAAAAGCACAAGCAAAATCAGGTTCTGCTGATGGTGTTTCTACTTCTGCATCAGCAAGTTCATCCTCTGCATCAGGTGAGTCTTATTCTGCAAATTCTGTAGATGTGAAAAAAGATAAAATTGATACCAAATCAGCAGATACAAAGGCTTTACAAGCTGAAGCTGAAGAAAAAGCTAAAAAGCAACAACAGTCTAAAGAAGCTAATGCAAAAGATGCTCAAAAAGAACAAAATGATAAAGCGCAAGCATCTCAAAAAGATCAACAAGAGAAAGCTCAAGCAGCGCAAAAGGATCAACAAGATGAAGTAAAAGATAAACAAGATGCGCAAGCAAAAGAAAATAAAGACGCTCAAGAATCTCAAGCGAAAGACCAAAAAGAAAAAGCTGATGAACAAGAAGATGCAGGAGAAAAAGTTTCCCAAGTTCAAGCAGCATTTGAAACAATAAATGCAGAAAAAGCAGCAGCCGCTGAACAAGTTGCTCAAGCAAATGAAGAGGTTTCAGCTGCATCTGAAAAAGCAGAAAATGCAAATTCAAATGCTGAAAATTTAGCAAATAAAGCATCAAATATAGATGAACAAATTTCAGCTAAACAGTCTGCAGCTGAAAATGCAGAATCAAAAGCTCAAGCTGCAGCACAAAAAGAATCTTTATCTACGCAAATATCGAATCAAATGTCAAAGGCAAATGCAACATACAACCAAGCAGGTGCGAATGCAACAAAAACTGTTTCTACAGGTAAAGAAATGACAACAATGGGTACTGTCGAAACTGCAGGTGGAGGTTTGCTAATGGCAGGTGGTGGCGTTGCAATAGGAATGGCATGTGATTTTGGTAAAGCCGGAGCTGAAGAAACTGCAGATGCTGCGGCAAATAATGCAGAAGCGACTGTAGATGAAACAGAAGGCATGACGGATGAACAGTTAAGTGCTCATTTTGAAGCTTTGGAAGTCGGATGTCTTAGTACTGGAGCAACTTTACACTCTCTAGATGTACCTTCATTGGGAACATCTGAACCTGGGGCGGAAGCTGCTGATGTAGCTGGTGTTGAAAACGGAGCAAATGCAGGAGCAGCACAAGGTGATGCGGCTAAAAGTTTCTCTCTTGCAGGGGCTGCTTCAGCTGCAGGTGCATTTTGTGCGTCAATGGCAAGTACTTGTTATGCAGCAATGACGAGTACAATGGGTATTGGTGTTGAGTTGATGGCAGCTGGTGGTGCACTTATGGCTGTAGGTTTAACAAGTACCGAAAAAGGTGAAAAAACTGTTAATGTTGGTACTTCTGCAAATAATACTGCAACTTCCGGAACATCAAGTACTGCAAATGAAGCTAAAAATGCGGCGTCCGATGCATCAGCTGCTGCAAGCGAAGCATCAGCTGAATCTTCAAAGGCTTCTGAATTAAAATCTGAAGTAAGTTCCTTAGAATCAGAAAAAGAAAATGTGTTATCCGAAAAAGAAGAACAAGAACAAATTGCGCAAGATGCTAGTGCTGATGTAGAAAAAGCTTCAAGCGTTGCTAAAAGCGGTGCTGAAAGAGAAGAAGCAGCAATGACTGATGCAGAAAAGATTGCAAAATCAGGTGATGCTTCTCAATTAACTGTTCAAGATAATGGTGTTGAAGATGTTGCTGCAACGGCACAAGATGTAAGTGATGTTTCATCAGATGCAGAAGCAGATACAACAGATACATCAGACAACAGTATTTCGTTAGCAAATACTGATTCTGCTAAAGGTGGCTCTACTTCTAATGGCATGACAATTTCTGAAAATAAAGAAGATAAAGAAGTTAAGAAAGACGATAAGAAAGATAATAAAGTTAAAGAAGATGAAGAAGTAGAAGAAACTGAGGAAGAAGAAGAAACAGAAGAAACAGAAGAATCCGAAGAAACAGAAGAAACAGAAGAATCCGAAGAAACCCAAGAATCAGAAGAAACTGAAGAAACTTCCGAATCAGCTGAAGCTTCAACAACAGATGATGCTTCTTCTACAGAAACCGCTTCTGAAGGCAATGATGACCAAAAGAAAATGCTTAAAGCATAATCTTTAGAACTGGCTTTATAATCATTACTTTGACATTACTTACGGTCAGTTAGCATTGCCGAAATCCGCTTCTTGGATTATCGGCAGTTCGTAGAGTTTGAATTTCATTCCGTTTTTACTTTGTAAAAACTTCACTTCATAACTCTCCTCACTGAGACGGCATTCCTTCCCTTCGGTCAGTCAGCCTTGCCGAAATCCGCAAAAAAAAAGTCAACGCTTGGTTGACTTGAAAAGGAGGTCGAATATAAATTAGTATCGTTAGTTTTGCTTTTGGATTTTAAAACATGTTCAACTTGACATGTTGTGCTTTGGTATTTATCGCAGTGCACGGCACCTCTAGCCGGCATGTTATTTATTAACCGAATGTCTTGTAAGTGTTTTCAATGTTCTTTTCAAGAACTTTCTTCAAGGCTTCGTATTCTGTTTGAATTGCTTCTTGTTCTGTATCTAATTGCTTCAATTGTAATTCAAGTTTTTTGTCTGCCTCGTGAATTTCGTCAGTCTTAGCGTTGATTTGGTCGCAAGTTCTTTCGTATTCCTCAAGGTCTTTTTCATATTCTGCCATTGCTGCATCATATTGCGCTTGGTTGTATGAAATTGTTGCGGTTGAGTCGTAAGATTGTACTTCTTCTTTTAATCTGATAGGCACATCTTTGTTTGCTTCATAACCATCTGCAGAAGTATCGTTGAAAAAGTCTTCAGTATATGTTGCTTCTTTTTTAGGTTTTGAATATGTTTCATATTGTACTCTTGCAAGGTTGTATGCTTGCGCCCATTTAGGCAAGTCAACTTCTCTTACGCTTTCGTTTTCACCGGTAAATCTGCCGGTTTCTATATCATAACCAAAGTTAGCATTTTCATTTACGTGTATGGAGAAGTATTTGACATCGTTACCGACACTATCTTTGCCTGTTTTCTTTTCGAAGTATGTAGTGTAATTTAATTCATCGTCATCTTCTACATTTTTGTCTTCGTAAATTGCTTTTCCGTTTTCATCTTTGCCAAGATAAGTTCTCAAGTAGCGAGAGCCGTCTTCGTTTTTAATAAGTTGAGGGATTGCAAAATCTTCAAAGTATGGTTCGTTACCTGCGTAGTAAACCATAAAGTTTTTGGCATCTGTTTCGTTGAGCGGCCAAGTGCTATCGTCTCTCCAATCGATTGTGGGATTGGGTGTAGGGTTGATTACATATTGATAAATTGACGGTGCTGTTGGCGCTTTCAAGCTCATCAACTCAGCAAACAAATCTGCAGATTGGTTTGCAAGAGCTGTTCTTGCTTGGTTAATCTGTTGACCTTGATATTCGACGTTGGACTTGCGTGCCGTCACCATCAAAAATCTCATTTGTGTTGCTGATAAACCCATTTGGTTCGACCTCCGAATTTCGTTCTTGTGGTATTGTTATCGGATGTCTTTAAGGAAAACTTTAATTTTTGCCATATATTTGTGAAGAAATGTAAAGTGGCGACGCATTGTTGTTTGCCTTAAAATGCCTGATATATATGGGGTTTTCGGCTTATAAGGAAAGTTCTATTTAAGTGAATATATTAAGCTTTTTGTTAAGAATTGTTTACAAAAACCGTATAATTTTAAGTTATATAACAAAATTGCTTTATTAGGTTCAGTTGTAGTGCAAAGCATCCAATTCGAGCCTCTGGCAAGTATTTTGCCGGAATTAATGTTTGGCATAACGTCGGGCATGCGATATTTTTTGTTTTTTACAAAAAACTCATTCAGCCTGAGGTCTATGACTTTGGCATGACCGATTTTTAAAAACTGCCGATTTACCCTTAAATAACAAGATGCCCACGGCTCAAAGCCTCTGACCTTGTTATAAATATCGGTTGCATCCATCGAAAAATCTATGTAGATATCTTTATTTGTAATTCCTGAATAATATGATGCTTGGGACTCGTCTTGTTCTATGGGGACAAGTGAGCCGTTTTCCACTCCGTCGAGAAGTTCTTTCAATGCGCATCTTGCGGTTTGTGCGCATCTGAGTTTCAAGGTATAACCGTTATCTGACAGGAGAATGGGAACTTCTTTTTGCAACAATATTGCTCCGGTGTCATAACCTGTATCCATAAGATGAAATGTAATGCCGGTTTTATCTTCTCCGTTGCATATAGCCGCCATATAAGGATTAGGACCTCTGTATGCGGGGAGCATGGATGGATGACAGTTTATGCAGGCAAGTTTTGGGGTATTTATTGTTTTTTGTGACAATTTTTCTCCCCAGGTTGCTACCAAAACTACATCGGCGTGAAGCTTGCGCACGCTATGTCGAAACTTTTCCGAATTTACGCTGTGAGCTTTGATTTCGGGAATTTTGTAGTTTTTTGCGAGCATATAAAAGTCACTTGGGGCAAAAAAATCAAGAAATGCTTTTCTTAGCGGCATTTTTGATAAACTTTCTCTCCTGAAAAAACCGACTACATTGTGTCCTGCTTCTTTTATCCCCAAAAGAAGCGAACTCGCCATTTCACCTGTGCCTACTATAACTACATTTAACATACGGTCATTATACAATATGTGTTTAAAAATTAAAAATGGTTAAGATTGTTTTGCTATTCTTCCGTATATAGACGGTCTATGCTCTCTATAAATACCTGTGCGGATTTATCCCATGAGTAATTTTTTTCTCGGCACAGACCTTTGTATATATATTCATTTCTGTATGCTTCATCTTGTTCAAGGCGCAAAAGCAGCACTTTAAAACTTTCTGCTTCGGAAATATCCGCATATATGACGGCATCGCCGCATATTTCCATTATGGATGGCATTGCATCGGTTACAACGGGACAAGAGCATTTCATTGCATCAAGATGTGCAAAAGGCATAACATCAACTTTTGTCGGTAAAATTGCAGCCAATGCGCCACGCAGAAGCATTGAACGTTGTTCTGAAGTCAGGTTTTTGTATTCCCTTATTACTCCAACTTTTCTTGCAACTTCCAAATTGATTAAAAGTTCGTTAGTTGCGACTCTCAATTTTCCGGAAAGATATAATTTTGTTGCCTTTCTGTCTTTCATTTGAGAATATATGAATACTTTTAAAAGTTCGCTTAGTCCTGTAGGGGAAACATTTTCGACATCTACAAAGAAATATTTTTCGTTTAATCTCGCCATTGGTAAATCAAGGTATTCTGCGGGAATAAGTGATGCAAAATTCAGCACGACCGGTTCATTTAAAAATAAAAATTCTTGAGTCAGTCTGTTTTTTATGTTGTCATTCAGGACAAAAATCAAGTCGGAACGATTTATGTCGGTTTGAAGCTTCCGTTTGTATTTTTTCAATAAATCTTCATCTTTTATTGCATCAAGGGGTAGAATATCTCTGACCAAGGATATGACAGGAGTATTTGAGGGCATAAGTCCCGGAATATTTCCCATCGGAAAATAAAACGGTTCATCTTTACTTATAAGTGCATTGAGTGCGGGTACGGTTGCGTACCAAAGACTGTCAATGCCCAGCATATTTATGCTTCGGTATATTTTAACATTTTCAGGAATTTTTTCTTTTGTCGGGTATTGTGCTATACCTTCAAAAACGCAGTCCGGAACAATGCTTTTGCAGGCATTTATCAACCTGAAAGTTAATTGCTGTCCTATCATATCTTTTTTGAAATTTGCATCAAACAGTAGCTTTTTCACCGGGTATTACTCCGTAAGTTCCTTACTTTCTTTTTGATATGCCCATGCACTGTGATTGTGAATACTTTCTATTGATTCAATATCAACTTCAAACCATTTTATTCCTTCATGAGCTCTGCATTTTAGGACAACATCCCTAAGCACATCTTCGACGAATTTTGGATTATCATATGCGTGTTCCGTTACGTATTTTTCATCCGCTCTTTTCAGCAGGGGATATAGCGGCGAACTTGCGCAGCTTTCTATCATTTCAATTAAATCTTCAAGCCATATAATGTTTTCTTCATCATAGCTTATATTTACGGAGACAATAGCTCTTTGGTTATGTGCGCCGTAGTCGGAAATTTCCTTGCTGCACGGACAAAGTGTTGTTATAGGAACTTTTACTCCAAGTATGAATTTGTATTCTCCCGCTTTTTTATAAACTCCTTTGAATGAGCAATCATATCCCATTAAGGACTTCTTTTTGCTCACGGGTGCAGCTTTGCGGATAAAGTATTTGAATTCAAATTTTATTTCGGCTTTTTTGGCTTTCAGCTTTTCGCACATATCAATGAGGCAGCCCTTTATGTCTATCCCCAAAAGTTTTTTTTGTTCCCATTCGGATAATATTTCTATAAAACGAGACATGTGCGTACCTTTATAATTGTGAGGCAAAGATACGCTAAGGCGAGCTTTTGCGCTTACAATTTGGTCGGTATCATTTTTTCGCTGAACGCAAAGAGGAATTTCGACATTCTTAACGCCGACTTTTTGTATTTCCACTCCCCTTGAATCATTCATGTTTTGTATATCAGTAAGAGTTTTAGTCATTTTGTTTTTCTTCGATGTCTTCTCTGTCTTTGTATAAGGTAGAAAGGAGTTTTTTTGCCGCCTTGCGTTGAACATTTGGCGGAGCAACACGTAACAATTCTACGCTTTTTAACATGACAGGATCCTTGTCATACCAGCGATTTCCATGTTCCTGGTATCCTTTTATTTGTTCATATAAGCTTTCTATTACATCTTTTGCCACTTCATTTTGCAGATTTAATAAAAACCTTGTAGCTTCATCTTTTTCATCATCCGTTGCCATTGATAAAAGTTCAAGTGCTTCTTTAAGAACAGGATCATTGTCATACCATCTTCTATATTGCGTCATATTTCCCTCTTTACCTAACTATTTTCTTTAATAATAACATAAATCTGTATATAAAGAAACAGAAACGATAAAATACCGTTTCTGTTTCTGTTTTATTTGGATTTTGCCTATTTAATATTTGAGTATGTCCAAGCATCAAGGTTTGCACCATCTTCTGATATTAGTTCCTCGTCATCATATTCGGGGTTTGAACTATTTCTGTGTGCAATAGGACGATATAATCTGTTATAGTACTCAATTACCATTCTGTCAGAATTGAAGTAGCCTTCTGAAATTCTGACGGCTTGTCTCATCAATCTTGCCCATCTGTCTTTGTTTTCATAGTATGTAGGAATGATATCCGTTTCTATAACGTTCATAATATATTCATGGTCTTTCCAGTGTCTTTCTTCCCAAGGAATATCATCATCCAATCCGGGGTATTCGACAGAGTATCCGTTTATGCCGTTAAATGTACCTTCTACTGTCCAACCGTCATATATTGAAAGGTGAATAGCGCCGTTCATATTGGCTGACATACCTGATGTACCTGATGCTTCAAACGGACGAAGCGGAGTGTTCAACCAAACATCCGTACCTCTCTTGAGAAGTGCGCTGAGTTCAAGCTCGTAGTTAGGCAGAACAACAACGTTTTTCATTTCCGTGGATTGGTGCAGAATTTTGTTAAACATTTCTCTGCCCATTGTGTCATCCGGGTGGAATTTTCCGGCAAAAATAAGTTGAATTTTATTTTCATTTAATAGTTTTGAAATTCTGTCTCTGTCCATTAAAATAAGCCAAGCACGTTTGTAATCGGCAAATCTTCTTGCCCAGGTGATAGTAAGAACGTTTGGATCAAACATTTTACCTGTGTTGCTTGAGATATATTTAAAGAGTTCTTTTTTCATTTCAAGTTTTGCATTCAAAAGGTCTTGACCTGTTTGTGCATCTCTAATTCTCTTGTCTTGCCAGTAGTGAAGATTTACTGCGTTTGTAATAGCGGTAATAGGACATTTGCCGTCAACCCATTCCCACATTTTATTGGCAACCAAGCCGTGAAGCTGTGAAACGGCATTTGCAATACGGCTCATTCTGAGAGCTGCAACTGTTAATGAGAAATCTTCTCCGCCCAAATGAACAGCCGTTTCTCTTGATGCTCCGGCAAAGAAACCTGCTTGATGCAGTAAATCAACTTTGTGTACTTCGTTACCTGCGGCTACAGGAGTGTGTGTTGTGAATACTGTTTTTTGTTGTACCTTGTCGAGGTTTCCGTTGTATTTTCTTAAAAGTTCAAATGCTGCAGGAAGAGCATGACCTTCATTCATGTGAAGGACATCGAACTTGTAACCTGCTGCCCACAAAACTCTTACACCTGCGATACCGAGAACAATTTCTTGGCTGATTCTGATTTTTTCATCTCCGTCATATAAGCGGTGAGAAATTTTTCTTGCTTCTTCATCATTTTCGGGAATATCTGTTGTCAACAGGTATATAGGACATGTACCAAAAAGTTTCGGTTCAACACGGAAAGCTTTGACTTTAATGTTTTTACCGAAAACTTCAACATCAACCATAATATTAGGATCGGTTAAAAAGTCATAATGTTTTCTGACGTAAGCGACTTCTACATTGTTGTTTTGGTCGATTCGTTGGTCATAATAGCCAAAAGACCACAAGAAAGTTACTCCGACCATCGGTAAACCAAGATAGCCTGCTGATTGCATGTGGCTTCCTGCCAAGAAGCCTAAGCCGCCGGAGTATGTACTTAGAGATTGGTCAAGAGCCATCTCCATTGAAAAATAAGCAACTTTTGGTAATGTCATTTTCTTATCCTTTTTAAACTAACTTAGAGCATATAACACTATAATTGTACTATAAATATGTGATAATGTTATATCGTATATCAGCAATAATGTACCACACTATGTGAAAAAAGCAAGAAAAGCATTAAAATAGCCAAATATGCTTGAAAATTCGTTCAAAAAGATTAAGTTTTGTAAATTTAGAGCTCCATTATATTAAATTTCACACCTTTTAAATTTTGCAATTCACATAAGAATTCATTGACTTTTTCTTCGTTTTTTACTACTTCCAAAAGAATTATGCCGTATGGCGAACACACTCCGCATGATGTGTCATGAAGCCCAATGCGGGTTTTTATAATGCAGCCGAATTCTGTCAGCAGGTTTTGCAAATCGGTTGAATTGTTTATTCTGTCGGATAATCTTATACCAAAAATTGTTGTCATAATGTACTCCTGCTTTAATATTACTCTGATTTTTTTGTTTTTATATTAGCAGGTAGGGGAAGATATGTTGTTTGGGTATCTACAATTTTAATTCTAAAAATTTTTGAAAGAAATTTTTTATTTTATTGCCCCATTCATGTGCTTCAATTTCAATCGGTTCTTCATAATGTCTGCTATATCCGCCATAAGTTTTTAGCGATTCTAATTGTAATAATGCTTTTTTACCCTCCGGGGAATCGGGACTTATTTTGGGGGCTTTAAATACTGAAGCAAATGCTGATTTGATTTTCTCTATATTCTTTCTGATAACATTTTGTACATTTTCCTCTATGAATTTCTGCCCGTTACCTTCTTGTACCGCCCTTTTGTAAAAATACCCTGTTATACCGTTTCCTCCATTTATTGCACGATTTACGGCACCTTCCGCAAGTACTCTGGCATATTTATCCGGTGTCATTCCTGCTAATCGGCACATATTGGTATGCTGCTCGCAGTGTTTCAGTTCGTGTGCAAGTATATCAAGCATACGTTTTTGCGACATTTCAAATAACAATTTTTCATTAATATAAATTTTGTTATATGTAGGATGATATCCTCCGGCTGCAAATCCAAATTTGTCTATTTCTGTCGGTTTTACTATTCTAAGTTTTTTTGGTGCTATACCATCCAGTTTCATATAAGAAACAAGTTTGGGATATGCGGCTTCTGCAAATTCTTTCCCTTTAAGCCCCCTTAGCGAACTAAAAGCGGTTCTTAATTCCTCAGGAATACTGTTAATTTCTCGTGTTAATACTTCTTTGCATTGTTTCAGTCCGTTTGTTAATATCAGGAACTGTTTTTCTTTTGGCTGGCAGTGAAAATAGTTGTTAACCGTGAGAGCATGTTCTGCAAAATCATACTTACAGATATTTTCTGCTATGTCTTTTTGGTATCTCAGGCTAAAACTATTTGGTAAATTCTTTTCAATACCAAAATGTTTTGATAATTCTGAATATGCGCATTGGACAAATTCATCATTTTCTTTGTTTTTTATTGATTAAAAAATACCCCTTAGATCTTTTGGAATTGCTCTAAAATTTTTAAATTTTCTTATAGGACCTTTTGCCGCAACAGTAAGGACAAGTCCGCTAAAAATACCTAAAGAAGCCAGCAGAATTTTTGGCAGTACAGAACTCTTGGGTTCTTCATTATTTTCGGATTTCTTTAGGACAGTATTTTCTTGCGGAGGAAAGACCATTATATTATCATGCTTTGGGGTGCCAACTTTTTTTGTTGTTTCCAAAGAATTTGTAGGACATACTTCCGTTTTGATTTCAGAAACTTTAATTCCCATGGTGAATTCCCTATAATTACCCTTGAGTATATAAAAACATTTTTGCCCGTTTTATTGCCTATAATAAAAAGCCCTGATAGATGTTAAGCTCTCAGGGGTAGGTAAATAGGGGTAAATAGGATAAAATATTAGGGTTTATAAGTAAGTCTTTTGTCTCTCTTTAAAAATTCTCTCTTTTTCAATCTCTCTAGGGTTTGTGGTTTTCTTAGCTCTCACATTTATATAAAAACAAGTTTGTTTTAAAAATTGCTATATTTTATATATACTCTGTAAATATTTGTTTACATTTTTTCTCTGTTATAATTAGAGCAAGGTTATTTAGGCTGAAAGAGGGTATAAATGTTTAAGGATATACGTAATGAATATGCGGTTAGAACTGCACCGCTTAACGATACTACCGAAGTTGAACTTCTTCTCAACACCATGTCCAATGAGGGGTGGGAACTTTATACAATACATGAGGCTGAAACTCATAGCGGAAAGCCTTGTTACAATTGTATTTTCTCACGTGAAGTTGAATACTACGAAGAAACAGAAAATGTTGAAATCGGTGATATAAAAAGCCCTCTTGAAAAAATGTTTGAAAACTCAGATGAGCCGTATAATCAATGTGTTCAAGCGCAGCGTAAGATGAAAGAGAAAAAAGAAAAAATTAAAAAAATTAAAGAAAAGCTCGAAACGGTTAATTCGGAAGAAGAACACAAAAAATTAAACAAAGAAATCTCCCGAGAGTTGAAAGATTTGCAGGATATGAAAACTGATCTTTCCGCAATAATTCATCCCGACAAAATGTTTGATACCATTGAAACAAGCAAAGTTACCATATTGCTTAGTGAAGAATTGTCATGCCTTGCCGACAAGGACGGTGTAAACGAATTGTTGTGTGAAACAGTAAAACTTCGCCAAAAACTCACTGATGAGCTTGGATATGTTCTTCCTTATGTAAAATTCGACTGCTCCGAAAATCTTGAGCCAAATGAATTTGAAATTCAGGTTCGGGATATTACAGCATACAAAAGTGTTGCGTACTCCGATTCAAGGGTTATTAAAAAGTCGGAATTAGAAAAGAAGCCAAGAAACGCTATTGAAGAATATGATGAAATTTCGCATGAAGCGGTTTATTGGGTAAAGGCTGAAAGCATGAAAGATTATTGGAAAAACGGAAGAAGCGCAGTTCAGTACATAGTTGATGCCTTGGAATTTATAACTGTTAAGCATGCGGATGATATTATCGACTATTCGGATATAAATAATTACCTTGATTTGGTATTAAAGAAAAATCACTATCTTGTTGACAGTCTTATTCCGGAAGTGGTTTCTGTCGGCGAAATTCGTTATATATTAGCGCAGCTTATAAGCGATTATATCAGTGTAAGAGATATAGTATTTATATTTGAGAAGATAGGTGATTTTGCTTCTGATGATGAAGAGTTTGATTTGATTGAAGAAATCAGAATGTCGCTTGCTCGGCAAATCAGCAAAAATCTTTCTGTTGACGGTAATACAATATCGGGTTTTGTGCTAGGTGATGATGCGGCAGACGTATTCTGCAATATTATTGAGGATGAAGAAAACGGCACATCAGTTGATATCAAAAAGGTGGATAAGCTTATTTCCAAAATCAATAAAGCAATATACGTAAGCGGATATAATCCTGAAAAAACGCCGATAATTGTACCATCTGAAATTCGAGCAATTGTAAGTGGTGTATTGAAAGGCTTTTTACCCAAAATAAGAGTTATTGCAAAAGAAGAACTGTGTAAAGATTACAGACTAGATGTTCTCGGTGTAATATAAAAAAAAGACCGTAAAACGGTCAGAATAAAGTTTATGAGTGAGAGTGGAATATGCACATCTAAATATAGTACTTTGTTCTGATTTGCGATATTACCCATTAGGGCAGTTATTGACAGAAGTATAAAAAGTTATAAACTAGTTGTAGCAATGTAATTTTTAGAATATGAGGTAAGGAATATGGAAAAAGAAACAAAATGTTTACACGCCGGTTACAAACCAGAAAACGGCGGTCCCGGAGTTATGCCAATATACCAAAGCACAACATTCAGATTTCATTCGAGTGATGAAATCGGTGACGTTTTTAATGATCCGACCAAGGCTCATATTTATACAAGATTTACAAACCCGACTGTAGATTGCGTTGAAAAAAAGATAGCCGAATTAGAAGGTGGCGTTGCTGCCATGTGTACTTCTTCAGGTCAAATGGCGTCATTGATGTCAATATTAAACCTTTGCAGTGCCGGCGACAGCTTTGTTTCTTCCGCATCAATATATGGCGGAACGGTTAACCTGTTTTCGATAACATTAAAAAAACTGGGAATAGAATGTATTTACGTTGATGTTGATTCTACGGAAGAAGAAATACAAAAAGCCATAAAACCTAATACAAAACTCATCTTTGGCGAAACATTAACTAACCCGTCATTACAGGTGTTTGATATAGAAAAATTTGCAAAAGTTGCTCACAAAAACGGTATTCCGCTCATAATAGATAATACATTTCCGACACCAATCCTTTGCAGACCGATTGAATGGGGTGCCGATGTTGTTATCCATTCAACAACAAAGTATATGGATGGGCATGCTCTTCAGGTTGGCGGTGTAATTGTTGATTCCGGTAAGTTTGACTATGCAAACGGCAATTTCCCCGATTTTACCGAGCCTGATGAATCATATCACGGAACGATTTATACTCGTGATTATGCGTTTGCGCCGTATATTATTAAGGCAAGAATGCAGTTAATGAGAGATTTTGGTGCATATCCGTCAGGGCATTCCGGCTTTTTGCTTAATATAGGACTTGAAACACTTGCTCTAAGAATGAAGCAATACTGTAAAAATGCGATGGAAGTAGCAAAGTTTGTTGAACAATCAGACAAAATTGAAGCGGTAAATTATCCGAGACTTAGTGATAATAAATATTACGACCTTGCTCAAAAATATCTTCCGGACGGATGTAGCGGAGTTATGGCACTGACGATAAAAGGGGGCAAAGAAAAAGCTGTTAAGTTTATTGACGGTTTGAATTTGGCTTGTAACGAAGTTCACGTTGCCGATATAAGAACATGCATCTTGCACCCTGCAAGTGCAACACACAGGCAACTTACCGATGAACAGTTATTAGCTTGCGGTATTAATCCCGGATTGGTAAGACTTTCTGTCGGGCTTGAAAATGTCAATGACATTATTGCAGATATAGATAATAGTTTGAAAAACTTGTAAAAAAATCTGATTATGTTACTATGAATACGTGCGTAGCACATCGGGATGTAGCGCAGCTTGACTCTGCCGAACGAACGATTGAGTATCGTTCGTGAGAGGTAGCACCTCGCAAATTCCGACCAATTGAAAATAAAATAAGTTTTGTCGTAAAATGTATTTACCGGGATGTGGCGCAGCTTGGTAGCGCACCTCGCTTGGGACGAGGGGGTCGCAGGTTCAAATCCTGTCATCCCGACCATTTTAGGACCATCGGAAACGATGGTCTTTTTTTTATGACAGGATTTGAACTCTTGAATCGTATGCGGCTCCGCGTTGCTCGCCTAGTCCTGTCATCCCGACCATTTTAGGACCATCGGAAACGATGGTCTCTTTTTATGACAGGATTTGAACTCTTTAATCTGTATGCGGCTCCGCGTTGTTCGCCTAGTCCTGTCATCCCGACCATTTTAGGGCCATCGGAAACGTATGGCAGGAATAAAATATTTCCAATAACATAAAGGCTTTCAGAAAATCCCTGAAAGCCTTTTATTTTTTATGATATACGTTACTGTATGTATTCAACATCAGGATTGCGGTGCGGTTGATAGTTTTCCTTTAATTTTTCAAGTGTTTCTTCACCGTACATGTATCTATAGCCGTTATTTGCTTCCAAATCCTCATTCGAGTTTATATATACAGGTCTGACTTCGCCTTTGCCGGTAAAACCAAATATTTGGATATCTCCGGATTTTACAATGTCAGGGAAGTTTACAGGATTATCTATAAAATAATATTTAAAATCATCGCTATCCATGCCTACGCCTGCAAAGGATGAATTTTTGCCTAAGCCATCTAAATCAACAAAAACATAGCAACTAGTAGCTGTGTCCTGACTGTTAAAATCAAAATAATTAGTTGGTTCCCAATTGAAATTTGGGCAAATTTTACTAATTGCACGCTTAGGAGCGGCATAATTCTCATTTTCACCTTGCAAAGATTCAATATTGCCCTTATATATCCAAGGCAAGAAAAACATGAAAGCCATACCGTCTTGGGTAACAAGAACATTACCTTCTTCGTCAGGTTCGCCATTTGCGTTAGTAACTGTGCCCTTTATCGCATTTTTCATGCATTTTGCCAGGTCCGAATCGTTACTAACAGAGCAACTTATTTCGTTTGCTTCCATCAATTCCGTCGCATTTGCTATGCTTGAAACAGCTTTCTTGTATGCAGTTTTGAATTGCCTGTCTTCTGTTGAATTAATTAACTGCGGAATAGTTAGTGCCGCAATAACACCAATAACGAGAAGTGTAACTAAAACTTCCGCTAATGTAAAACCTCTTTTCATCATACTTAACCTTTCTTCTATCCAATATAAAGTTGATTTTTAGTTATGTCGCTAATTATATCATGTCAGGGGCCTATCTGCAATGCTTGCAAGTTTATAAATAACCTATGCATCAATAAAACTATTATTCTTTGTCGAAATTCCTGCAGCTATCAAAAAAAATTTTTACGGTTGTTCATACAGTAGTAACAAACCAACGGAACAGGCATGGAACTAAACGGAATATCAAATACCAATTTTAACGCCAGAATAAAATTTGTTGGTGAGGGTACAACGGCGCTTAAAGAAGCGGTTTCATCAAATCCCTTGATTCAAAAATATGTTTCCGGCAAGAAAAACCTGCTTGTAAAGATTGAGTGTAGAGAGGCAACAAAGCATGAAATTCAACGAAAAAGGCGTGATGATGAATTGTATAGAATAACATTTAAAAGATTTACAGACAGTGATTCTTGGTTTGCTCGTTTTATCGACTTTTTCCGCAGTTCGGTACGCCTTGCCCAAGACAGCGACCACCATGCGGAACATGGAAATTTGATTTGGCTAAAAAGTAAAAGCTATTTGACGGAGCGGCTGGATAAATTGGGTTAAATTTGTTATTTGCCGCACAGACAAGTAATACAGGTTGAAATTATGAAAATTAGGAATGAAATATCATTTAGCGGGAGAATTTTTTTTGTAGGCGAAACAACGGATGCTATAAGAGAGACTTTGACAAACAATACTCAGGTGCAGAACTTTATTGCGGGAAGAAAAAATTTATTGGTAAAAACTCAAAGGCGGCGTGCGGTGGACAATAACTCGTGTGACACGTTCAGGCTTTCATTTAAGTCTGTTTCATCAAGAAAAAATTGGTTTTTAAGGCTTTGGGATTTAACTTCTCCTCCGGCAAAGCTTGCAAGAGAATTTTATACCGAACGTGAGATAGTTGACAAAATCGAAAATTATCCGTTGCTGATGAGAAAAGTTATAAAAAAAGTAACCTTTTAACCTTTCTTAATTTATTTGTATATTTCCCGACCATAGTATATTCTATTGTTGGGAGATTGCAGTTGTGATAGAGGATATTGATACAGCAAGAATATTGATGCTTGATGATGATGAGCTTGCAACCAAGACGTTCAAGTTGCTTTTATCTATGAGAACATCTTTTGATGTTGTTACGTTTAATTCCGCAGAGGCAGCTTTGGACTTTTTAAAAGAAAATGAAGTTGACCTTGTTGTATCTGATTTTGTTATGCCGGATATGAACGGTATAGAATTTCTTACAGAACTAAAAAAAATAAAACCCTCTGTAACCTCTATACTTTTGACGGGTTATGCGGATAAAGAAAATGCAATAAAGGCTATAAATGAAGTCGGAATATATAAATATCTTGAAAAACCGTGGAATGACGATGACCTGATAATGAATATAAAAAACGGTGTTGAGAGAAGCAGACTTGTCGAAACCATTAAAATGCAAAAAGAAATAGAAAGGTTGAGAAATGATTTTATTGCAACCTTGACGCATGATTTAAGAACACCATTACTTGCTGCTATTCAAACCTTGGAGTTTTTTCTCGACGGAACTCTCGGGGAAATATCGGACAAGCAAAAGAAGTTTTTATCGACAATGCTAGGCTCTAATGAAGATATGCTAGGGTTGGTTAATGCTTTGCTTGAGGTTTACAAATATGAAGCCGGAAATTATGTATTAAATAAAGAACATTTTGACTTTGTCCCACTTGTTAATCAATCATTGCAGGAAATTACAGCTATAGCTCAGAAAAAAAACATAAATATAGTTAATAATATGCCGCCGTCCGTGATTATATATGCGGATAAAAGAGAACTACGCCGTGTTGTGGCGAATTTTATAGGTAATGCGATTGTCCATACAAAAGACACAATTGAGGTAAAAATTTCCAAAGAAAATGACATTATAAAATTTTCCGTTAAAGATAACGGTGAGGGTATCTCAGATGAAGATGCAAAAAAATTGTTTAAGAGATTTTCTCAGGGAACATCAAAAAAACGTTCCACCGGAACAGGCTTGGGCTTGTATTTGAGTAGACAAATTATTGAGGCTCACGGCGGTGAAATAGGTTTGGATACCAAACTCAATGAAGGTAGCGAATTTTATTTTAAATTAGGGGATATAAAAAATGACTGAAGCAATAAGAGTGTTGTTGGTTGAAGACCATGAAATGACCAGAATGGGATTGGAAGTCGGTATAGAAAAAACTGATGGGCTTGTTCTTGTCGGACAAGCTGCAGACGGTCTTAGCGGTGTTGAACTTGCCCAAAAGCTTCAACCCGATGTTATTTTAATGGATATAGGTTTGCCTGAAATTGACGGAATTGAAGCTACCAGAAGAATTAAGGAATTAGAATTATCTTCCAAAATTCTTATGTTCACTTCTCGTGAAGACGAGGAGGATGTTTTTGCGGCTTTATCGGCAGGTGCGGACGGCTATGTCACTAAAGGAACTAATATAACGCAGCTGGCTTCTGCTATTGAAGCGGTAAATTCCGGTGCGTCGTGGCTTGATGCTTCTATTGCCAGACTCGTATTAAGCAGAGCGACAGGTCAAAGTCCGAACAAGGCTAAAAATCCTGCCGACTTTGTAAAGAGTGTCGGACTTACAAAAAGAGAATTAGAAGTGCTTGCTTTGATTTCCGACGGAATGAGCAATTCTGAAATAGCGGACAAACTTGTTGTTTCATTGGCAACAACAAAAGCTCATGTACATAATATTCTTCAAAAACTGTGTGTGAAAAACAAAACGCAGGCTACTATTGTTGCTGTAAATGAAGGGTTGGTTTAATGAAAAAACTCCTTGCCGCAATCGGATTGTTATGTATATCTTCAACAGTGTTCGCAAGAGATGTTGCGGTTGAACCGAGTTACATCTATGACCAAATTTTGGATGCCTCTAACTATGAAATTATAGACTACAATTACCCTGCCGGTTCACGGGAATTGAACCTGTTCGGACTCCGTTCGCAAGGTCAGTATAATATAAATGCTGTAGCTTCTCCCGATTTTAATATGCTTGTTTATTCTGAGGTGTATTTCTATCCTGATCCGAGAGTTACTGCAAGTGCACTTTATATAGTTCCGTTGGACTCTAATCTTTCAAACAGAGAGGCAATCTTGTCGGTATCGACAAAGGATAAACTTCCTAACCCCATAATAGAAACCGATTATGCAAAACTTTATCCCATGAAGTTTGATACTTATACCCCTGTCGATTGGAATCAAAATTCAGACAAAATATTGTTCAAAGAAAAAATCGGTGAAAATTATGACAAAATCTATATGACAAAGCTGTATCTGTATGATATGGCATCAGAGCATATTTATGATTTGAACATTGTTCGTACGAGTATAATTGATTTTTGGACGAATAAGGGTATATTTTTAAACGATTACAAGTGGGATATAAAACCGCTTGGTTTTGAGGTTGGTTCAGACAAAGTGATTGTTCAGGCGTATGGATATTATAAGAATGAGAGAAGAAATCTTGGCTTGTGGGCGGTAGATTATCGGGGGCAAAACGCATATATGCTTTCGTTGGATGAGAATTACAGAATTAATATCTCCGCAAACGGCAAATGCTTGAAGTTTATTCCTGATATGGGGGATATATTCGCAAAACAAAGGAGAATTGATAGTGATACCAAATCAATATATATTGAGCCCAAGTGATAGAGAAAAAATAAAGGAAGCACTTGCACGAGATGGGGTTATTGCTTATCCAACCGATACGGTTTGGGGTTTGGGTGCCAATCCCAACAATGAAAATGCCGTGAAAAGAATATATGAATTAAAAAAGAGAGACGGAAATAAGCCTCTCATCCTTATGGCGAGTTCGTTTGAATATTTAAAACCTTATATTCGGGAACTTTCGGTTGAGGAAGAAAATATGTTCAAAAAATATTCTCCCGGAGCATTGACGCTGATTACAAAAAAGTCATCGCTGACACCTGATTATATGACATCGGGGTTTGATACCGTCGGTATAAGAATACCCAAACACCCTGTATTTGCTGAGGTTGCAGATTTGGCGCCGAATAAGGTATTAGCAACAACAAGTGCAAACCTCTCAACTCAGCCGTCAGCATTGAAAAAAGATGATGTAATAAAGTATTTCGGGCAAAATTTAAATTTTGTAACAAATGACTTTGGTTACTATGCAGAAAACTTAGAATCTACTATAATAAGATATGAAAATGGCTGGCATGTATTGAGACAAGGAGTCGTAAAAATTGACTGAATTTGACTGGAAAGCGCAAAAAATTGCGATTGGTTGTGACCACGCAGGTTTTGATTTAAAGCAGGATATTGTTGCTTATCTGCATAAATTGGGAGTTGAATGTTATGATTTCGGAGTTTATGATAAAGCTCCTGCAGATTATCCATCTATTGCAAAAGAAGTAGCTCTTGCTGTAGCTGATCACGAATTTGACAAAGGTATTATTATATGCGGAAGCGGACTTGGTGTGTGCATTGTAGCTAACAAAGTAGTCGGTATCCGTGCGGTTACTTGTCATGAAACTTATTCTGCAAGAGTCAGCCGTACTCACAATGATGCAAATGTCTTGACTATGGGTGCGAGGGTAATTGGTGTTGACTTAGCAAAAGACGTTGTTTTAACTTGGTTAAAAACCGAATTTGAAGGCGGCAGACATCAGGTTAGAGTTTCTATGATTGAGGAACAATAATACAAAATGGGTAAATCTAAACAAAGAATCATGGGTAGGGGAAAAAACCTCTCATATATGTATGATATGACTCGCCATCAAGCGATTGATTTTGTTGTGAACGAACTTATGACGAAGCCTAAAAGTATAAAAGCAAAAAAGATGATATCGTTGTTTGGTCTGCATGCCGAAGAACTTACAGAAGCAGGTGCATGTTACGAAAGCGTGTCCAATATAGAGAATATTTATTCTCTTCATTAGTCGGTCTTTGCTTGAATAACATCTGTATTTTTGTTATTTTTAAACAAAGATAAATAAAAAAGGAGAGTGCTATTATGCCAACAGCAACAAAGAATGATAATAAAAAATTTTCAAGTTTTATAAATCCTGCCGCTCCTATATTCCCGATAAGCATTATATCGGAGATGATTGGCGTTCATCAAAGAACATTGAGAATATATGATGAAGAAGGGCTTTTGGTTCCGAAAAGAACAGAAAAAAACAGAAGATTGTATTCCATGGATGATGTGGAAAGAGGCAAATTCATACAATATTTGACTCGTGATTTGGGTATAAATCTTGCAGGTGTGAGAATTATTTTTAATCTCCTTTTCCAATTGAAAGTTGCTCCGGAAAATTATGTTTCACATCTTCAAAAGGTTGCACGCAGTCTGAATATTACTCCGGAAGAACAGGCTCAAAAAAGACAAAAACTTATGAAGCGGGGAAGAAAACCAAAAAATGCGTAAATCTTTTTTCGTAAGTGTAATTGCGTTGATGATTGCGGGGTATATCTCTGCGGTATTTGCGTGTGACAGATTACCGAAAGTTGTCCAAAAAGACGGACTATATATTGTAAAAATCAATTACGAAAATAAGTACATTTATCCGTATGTTGCAACAGAATTGAGAACGGTTAAAGATATGGCTCTAAGGTCAAATGCGGAAGTTGCAATAAATGCAGGTTTTTTTGATGCAAAGAACAAAAAAACGGTTTCTTATGTTACCCTAAACGGTCAAATTCTTGCCGATCCGACAAAAAATGAAAATCTGACTTCTAATGAAAAACTCCAGCCGTATTTAGACAGAATTTTTAACAGGGGGGAAATACGATTTTATAATTGCAGCGGCGAGAAAAAGGTCGATATAACATATCATGATGATGAATATTTGCCTGATTGTGAGCTAACGAGTTCTATCCAAGCAGGACCTATACTTTTGCCTGAAATGGATTTGGAAAAAGAATATTTTGTTATAGAAAGAAACGGCAAAATTTTGCGTGACGGAGCAGGCTTAACAAGACGTACTGACCGTTCGATGATTGGGATAAAAGGCAAATATTTATACATTATAATCACGGATGAAAATTCGCCGGTAACAATATATGAACTCCAAAACAAAGTCAAAAAATTAGGCTTAGAAAAGGCATTAGCTTTTGATGGCGGAGGTTCTGTATCATTGTATGCCAAGAAAAAACAGTATGTGAAATTAAGCGATGACTATTTTTATCAGGACAGAGAAGAAAAAGGCGCTTCAAGAGCAGTGAAATCAGCTCTAATTGTAAAAGATAAAGAAATAATTCCTCCGGATATAAGAACACTCCTGATGTTGGAAGAGTAGCTTTTGCCTATGTTGTCTTTAAGTCAAAAATAAGGTATCATTATTTCAGATAAAGAGAGGATACTATGCCGGAAGCTAAAAAACATCTTCAAAATATTATCCCATATCCTGTTGATGAGGAATTTGACTGGGATTTGAAACTTGATTTTAACGAAAATTTAATCGGACCTTCGCCGAGAGTTGTTCGTGCGATTAGAAACATAAAACCTGAAAAAATAAAATTCTATCCGTTTTATGAAAAACTTATAGCAGCTATTGCAAAATACAATAAAGTAAAAACCGAAAATGTTATTCCTGTCAACGGTACGGATGAAGGCTACAGGTATATTTTTGATGCGTATTGCGGCTTGGGTGACAATGTTTTGACCGTTACTCCGGCTTTTTCAATGCCCAAAATTTATGCTGCTATTGCAAACTGTAATTATAAAGAAGTTCCATATCAAACAAAATGGGAATTTCCGATAGAGGAATTTTTGGGAGAGATAACTCCCTCTGTAAAACTTGTTATTGTAACAAGCCCAAACAGTCCTACAGGAGAGCTTATCAGCGACGAAAATCTTGTGCGCATTATAGAGAAGGCAAATAACAGTCTTGTCGTTATAGATGAAACGTATGCAAATTATGCGAATAAAACATATATTGAATATTCCGAAAAATACGACAATGTTTTGATTTTGAAATCTATGTCAAAAGACTTTGCAACGGCAGGTTTAAGACTAGGGTATTTAATCGGAAACAGAGAGATAATTGACAACATCAGACGTATTGCTTCACCATATAGCGTCAACTCGGTTGCTGCTATTGCAGGTGTTGCGGCACTTGAAGATGTTCGTCACGTTGAATGGGTTAAGAAAGAAATAGCAAAATCCAAAAAATACCTTACGGAAGAACTTGCTCCCATTGCGCAGGAAGTTTATCCGAGTGAAACAAACTTCTTGTGTGTAGATTTCGGGGACAGGGCTGATTATATTTACAAAAAACTTTTGAAAAATAAAATAAAAACCAAAATACTTTCAGGTCTTGCAAAAAACTGCTTTCGCCTAACTATTCCGCCGCTTCGTGATGCAAAAAAACTCATGAAGGTGTTGAAAACAAAAAAGCCCTTGTTGGTCTTTGATATGGACGGAGTTTTGGTGGATGCATCCGCTTCGTACAGAATAGCTATACAAGAGACGTATATGTTCTTCAGTAAAAAGCAGGTGTCGCTATCAGAAATTCAACAATGGAAAAACAAAGGCGGATATAATAACGATTGGATTTTGACGCAAAAATTATTGGAAGAAGCAAAAATCAAAGTTAAATACGAAGATATTGTTAAAAAATTCAATGAGTTTTATTTCGGAAATGATGGCGATGGTCTGATTTCAAATGAAAAATGGCTTATTTCAAAAGAAGATTTGCAAGAGCTTTCTAAGAAATATGACCTTGCAATATTTACCGGCAGACAAAAAAAAGAAGCCATATTTGCATTGAAAAATGCAGGTGTTGAAGATTTATTTGCCCCGGTTATTACTATGGACGAAGTCGGGGAAGACCAAAAACCGTCTCCCAAAGGACTCGAAATGATAAAGGCAATTGTTCGTCCGAAAAAAATGTATTATCTCGGTGATACACGGGATGATGTTAAAGCGGGTTTGGCTGCAGAAGTTCCGACTATTGGCGTGTTGCCCCCTCAGGATAAATCGGAAGAATTAAAAAATCTTTTGAAAAATGACGGTGCAATTGGTATATTAGATAGTGTAAAGAACGTGGAAAAATTTTTGGAGAAATAGTATGAGAAAAGCAAATATTGAGCGCAATACTCTAGAAACACAAATAAAACTTGAGTTGAATATTGACGGTTGCGGAAAGAAAAATATCCAAATTGATATTCCGTTTTTTAAACATATGCTTGAGCAATTTGCAGCCCATGGTTATTTTGATATTGATTTGACGGCAAAATCTCTCGATGGTGATATCCATCACAGTGTTGAAGATGTTGCCATTGTGCTAGGACAGGCTTTTAAAGAAGCGTTGGGCGATAAAAAAGGCATAAATCGTTACGGAAACGCATCTGTTCCTATGGATGAAGCTCTTGTGCTTACGGCAATAGACCTTAGCGGTAGAGCTTATTCGAATACGGATTTGAATATAAAAGAAGAGAAGACGGGCGATTTTGACACGATATTGGTGAAACATTTCTTCTCAAGTTTTGCGGCAAATTCACTTTCGACAATCCACATAAAATCACTATACGGTGATGATACTCACCACGTTATTGAAGCTGCATTTAAATCTTTTGCAAGAGCATTAAAAGCGGCTTGTGAAATAGATGAGAAGCATAAAGACATTACTCCATCCACCAAAGGTGTCCTATGATTTGTGTAATAAATTATGGCGGAGGTAATCTCAGAAGCGTAACAAACCTTTTGTCATCTTTGGGATGCGAATATCTTGTTACGGATAAAGAGAGTGATATTTTGTCTGCCCAAAAAATTATTTTTCCTGGGCAAGGTCATTTTGGCCAATCGATGGAAGCACTAAAATCAAAAGCTCTTGATTTTGCGATACACAAAGCTATTGAAAAGAGAATACCGTTCTTGGGGATTTGCGTAGGACTGCAGGTTTTATTTGAAAGCAGCGAAGAAGCTCCGAATGTGCAGGGCTTAGGTTTATTAAAAGGCTCTGTTATAAAATATCGTAGCGGAAAGACTCCACAAATAGGTTGGAATGAAATAGTAACAAGAGATAACAACACATTTTTAAAAAACGATTACTATTACTTTGTAAATTCGTATTATGTTAATCCGTTAGATAAAGATGTAATTTCTTCCGTTGCTGATTATTACGGCGAGTTTTGTGCATCAATTGAAAAAGAAAATCTTGCTGCAGTGCAATTCCACCCTGAAAAAAGCGGTGAAGCAGGAAGAAATGCAATAAAAATTTGGCTTGAAAAATAATATTAACTTTTGTAACAAAAGTATATATATCTGAGCAATTTTTTATATATTCTTGACTTTATTATAATGTACGAGATAAATAGAGAGTTATAAAAATGGCTACATCAGTATCAGACCAAAGAATGACAACCTCAGGTAACTTTTCACAAGGTGGTAACGGAAAATACAAACCTTTGAAAACGAAAAAACAAGGTATGCAATCTAATTCAGGAGTCTATGATCCGTTTAATCCTGCGTATGACAGAATGAGATTTAAAAACTCAAGAGATCCTATTTATGTTGCATTCGATCACGTTGACAAACAAAGTCCTTTGAAATTGACCGCAGATTTAATTAAAGAAGGTGTTACATCTTCAATTACAACAATCGGTCAAACACTTGTAAGTTTGTTTAACTAATTTCCAAAGAATTAAAACAGGATATTTGATGATTATCCCCGACAGAAACAAGTTCGGGGATTTTTTCGGTGCAAATATCCGTACAGAAATTGCATCTCGGGTTGAACTTGCAACCATCAATTATTTCGGTAATGGCAGGAGGTTGCCCTTTCAAAATAATTCTGTCGTTGGTTAATGAACTCAATAGCGCTTTCGTATAAGGGTGTCTCGGGTTACTAAAAAGTTCTTTTGTCGGAGCTTCTTCAACAATGCTACCGGAATACATAACTGCTATCCTGTCGCAGGTATTATATACAACACAGAGGTCGTGGGTAATAAGAAGAAGAGACATCTTGTGCTTTTCTTGAATAGTTTTAATAAGTTTTAAAATCTGTGCTTGAACAGTCACATCCAAAGCAGTTGTAGGCTCATCTGCGATTAAAACTTCGCTGTTGCAGCTGAGAGCCATGGCGATAATTGCTCTTTGCCTCATGCCGCCGGATAATTGGTGGGGATATGCATTATATTTTTCGGCTGCATCCGGAATTTGCACTTCTTTAAGCGCATTTATAACTATTTCTTTTGCTTTTTCACCTTTGTATTCGGAGTGTAATTCCACCGCTTCAAGAATTTGTTCGCCAATTGTGTATAAGGGGTTTAATGAAGTCATTGGGTCTTGAGGAATAAGTGCAATTTTTTTGCCTCGAATTTTTCTCAGGTCGTTGTTATTCATTTTCAGGATGTCTTTTTTGTTAAAAAAGATTTCGCCGCTATTTATAACTGCGTTTGGCGGAAGCAGCCTTAATACAGACAATGCGGTTATGGATTTTCCGCAACCAGACTCTCCGACGAGTCCTAACGATTCTCCTTCATTGATTGATAAATCTATGCCATGTATTGCTTCAAGGCTATATTTATCTACGCTGAATGCTACTTTTAAATTTTTTATTTCCAATAAACTCATAGAACTATTATATATTCTATTTTCTTTTTAAGCCATAGTTCATTGTATGTTTTTTTGTGTTAATATTACTCATGTCATCCTGAACTTGTTTCAGGATTTGTTATGGTGATAAAATTCCGAAACAAGTTCGGAATGACATAATGCTAAGAAACGAGGTTAAAAGTGGAACAAGAAACATTAAACAGAGCGGAAACCGTTCGTGAAGGACGCATTCAAAAGTTAACCGAATTAGTGGAGATGGGTATAAATCCCTATCCGTATACATTTGATAAAAATGCTTGTGCTAGAGATTTACAAAACAAATATGCCGATATCGAAGCAGGTACGGAAACAGAAGATTATTATTCCGTTGCAGGCAGGATTATGGGGATGAGAAATTCGGGCATGTTTATTGACCTTATGGATTCCTCGGGAAAAATTCAAATTTTTTCTCACAAAGAAAACCTTCCCGAAGATAAAATGAAACTTTTAAAATTATTGGATGTTGGCGATATGATTGGTGTTACAGGTACAATCAGACGTACTCCCAGAGGAGAACTGACTATTAAATCAAAAGATATTAAAATATTGTCCAAATCTTTGCAGCAACTTCCCGAAAAGTTCCACGGACTGACTGACAAGGAAACGCGATATCGCCAAAGATATCTTGATATGATTATGAACCAAGATGTCAGGGACACTTTTGTAAAACGTTCAAGAATTATTTCGGAAATCAGAAAATATATGACCGATTTAGGATTTTTGGAAGTTGAAACACCAATGCTCCATACCATTGCAGGTGGTGCAAGTGCAAGACCGTTTGTAACTCATCACAATGCTCTTGATATGGATATGTATCTCAGAATTGCGCCGGAATTATATTTAAAAAGACTTATCGTAGGCGGTGCAAGCGAAAGAGTTTTTGAAATAAACAGAAGCTTTAGAAATGAAGGTATAGATCTGAAGCACAACCCCGAATTTACAATGATGGAATTATATCAAGCCTATGCAGATTATAACGATATGATGGTATTATTGGAAAATATGGTTGCAACTGTTGCGCAAAACGTTCTCGGTACAACAAAAATTACATACCAAGGCAGGGATATCGACCTTACACCTCCTTGGGACAGAAAAACAATGCTCGGTGCGATAAAGGAATACACAGGCATTGATTTTTCAGACAAAATTACCGTTGAAGAAGCAAAAGACGAAGCAAAGAAAATCGGTATAGATGCTGATGATTGCGAAAACTGGGGCAAAGTATTGGACAGAATTTTTGAAGAAAAAGTTGAACCCAACTTGATTAACCCTGTTCATATCTTAGATTATCCGAAAGATATTTCTCCTCTTGCTAAACCCCACAGAAACAATCCGAGATTGACGGAAAGGTTCGAAACTAGAGTTAACGGATGGGAAATATCCAATGCCTTTTCTGAATTATCTGACCCGATTGACCAACGTCACAGATTTGAGCTTCAAATGCAAGCGAAGGCACAAGGGGATGAAGAAGCACAAGAAATTGATGAAGATTATATCAATGCACTTGAATACGGTATGCCTCCGACAGGCGGTCTTGGTTTGGGTATAGACAGACTTGTAATGTTGCTTACTGACAGTGCATCAATCAGAGATGTAATCGCTTTCCCGACAATGAGAAATTTGAAAAAATAGTAGGAGCAAAATTATGCCAATGAATATAACGGAAAAAATTTTTGCGGCTCACGCAGGTGTAGATGAAGTTAAAGCGGGCGACCTTATTACGGCGAAAGTAGATGTTACTCTTGCCAACGATATTACCGGACCTGTTGCCATTAAAGAATTTAAGAAAATCGGCGTGGACAAGGTTTTTGATAAGACAAGGGTTGTTTTTGTTCCCGACCATTTTGTTCCGAATAAAGATATAAAATCGGCTGAACAGGCTAAAATGATTAGAGATTTTGCTCGTGAACAGGAGTTAGAGCACTACTTTGATGTCGGAAGAATGGGCATTGAACACGCATTATTGCCTGATAAGGGTATAGTAGGTGCAGGCGACCTCGTAATTGGTGCAGATAGTCATACTTGTACTTATGGTGCGTTGGGCGCATTTTCTACCGGTGTAGGTTCAACTGACCTTGCCTGTGCTATGGCATCAGGTGAAACTTGGTTTAAGGTACCAGAGGCAATAAAGGTCGAATTTAACGGCAAACTCAATAAATGGGTAGGCGGCAAAGACCTTATACTTCATCTTATCGGAGATATCGGTGTTGACGGTGCCTTGTATAAAACATTGGAAATTACAGGTTCAACCATTTCTGAAATGCCTATGGATGGACGTTTTACTATTTGTAATATGGCAATTGAAGCAGGTGCAAAAAACGGTATTATTCCTCCTGATGCGATAACGGAAGAATATCTTAAAGGCAGAACTCTCAGACCTTATAAATTTTATCAAAGTGACGCAGATGCCGTTTATTCAAGGGTTATAAAATATGATGTAGCAGATATCGAACCTACTGTTGCTTTTCCTCATCTTCCCGAAAATACTAGGCCTATTTCTCAAGTTGGTAATGTAAAAATCAACCAAGCAGTTATAGGAAGCTGTACAAACGGCAGACTTTCCGACCTAAAACTTGCTGCTGAAATACTAAAGGGCAGAAAAGTTCATAAAGATGTAAGGCTCATTGTTTTCCCGGGAACACAAGATATATACCTGAAAGCTATTGAGCTAGGATATGTTCAAACAATAATTGAAGCACAAGGGGCGGTTTCAACGCCGACCTGCGGACCGTGTTTGGGCGGACATGCAGGCATACTTGCGGCGGGTGAAAGAGCAATATCTACTACAAACAGGAACTTTGTAGGCAGAATGGGACATGTTGACAGCGAAGTTTATCTAGCAAACCCTGCTATAGCTGCAGCTAGCGCTATATTGGGCAGAATAGGTTCGCCGGATGAACTTTAATCAGTCTGCCGAAATCGGTTAATGGTCGTATTTGCTTGCTTGTTGGAAGGGATTTGCGTCCTCAAACAGTAAGATGCGTTTGAGTGCGGTATCAATGTTCCAAATAAACCTTGAAAGAATTTTTTCTTCCAGTACACGTTGACCGTTTTTATCAAGCATGTACACTTTTGCGTCATTTGTGATTAAAAGGTCAAACTCCTTCGTGTTTTGGCATCTTTTCCAATTGTTTTTGAATACTTGCCAATCAGGTCTTCTATCTTCCGGCATTTTTGCGAATTGTTTTTTTATTCTTTCTTTCATTTCCGGAGATACGAAGATTTGTCCGAATGATGTGTTTTGAATTGAGTTTACTTGCATTTTTCCTTCCTTATCAATAACGGAATTTATTTTCTTCGGCAAAAATTACATGTTGAATTCCGTTGTAAATGTTGTGTATAAAAGAGTTGAATGACTTCATCTTTTTCATATTTTGGCTTTCTTTTCCTACGACAAATACTTCCCTGTTCTTAGTGATAAGGAGGTCTGCAAACTCGGTATTTTTGCATGCATTCCATCCTGTTTCAAAACGTTTTACAAAAGAAGCTTCTTGTGTACCAAGCATATTTGTGATGGCTTTTCTGACGCTTCTATCTGCTATTATTTGTCCGAAAGAATAGTTGTCGGTTTTATTTATTTGCATTTGTTTTAACCCATTCGAGATATTTGTTTTAAGCCGTTTATAAATCTTGTCGCAAGTGAGTCACCTTGAACCGCTACTTGTGAGTGTTTAGATATATCTTCCACAAATACGTCAAAATCTGCATCTGTTTTCGGGGTTAATTTGTCATGTTTCGGAACGATACGCAAATTGAAGTTTGGTTTGTCTTTTTGAATGCTGAAAATAAGCTTTGATGTATCTGCGAGCTTTTGGGTATCATGGCTCATCATTTTTATAATATCTTGTTCTAATTTGGTTTTAACATTGCTTGGAATTATTATCCCGTTAAAATTTTGGTTGTTAATTGAGTTTACTTGCATTTTATATGTCCTTTCTATTTGTGTTTAAAGATTGATTTTATTACAGTCACAAGTTTTTTGAAAAATCCGGTTTTGACCGCTTGTTTTATTGTTTCCGATTCTGCAGTTGCGATATTATCACGATGACCGTATAAGTCTCTGTAAAATGTCTGCTTGCTATATGCATATTCTTTTAACAGTTCTTCAAGGGATACTTTTTCAGCATGCTTTGTTGAAGAGCGTTTTCTCCTGATTGCTTTTCTTTTAATACTGCCAAAAGTGTTTGTTGATGGTTGTGTAATCTGCATTTTTCCCAAAAAACATGCCTGTAGCATGTTAAATTTTACTACAGGCATATTAAGTATGAACATTTTAAAATTTGCTATTTATCTTCTGTGACCGCTGCCATGACCGCCATGAGAAGCGTGCCCTCCGCCGCCATGAGAAGCGTGTCCGCCTCCGTGTGAAGCATGTCCGCCTCCACCGCTGCGTGGTGCAACATGGTTTCCGCCAGAGTGATGACCGGAAGCCGGAGCTACGTGTCCGCCTGATGGTCTTGCTGGAGGGGGAGCACCATGTGCGCTATGATGTCCGTGAGGTGGTGGTGCAATATGTCCGTGATGTCTTGGAGGGGGTGCAGGGTGGTGATGATGATACGGCCTTCCCCAACCCCAGCCGAAACCTACATTCCAATACGGACTTACATAAACACCGCTTGAATAGTATGGGGTTCTACAATAATAAGGATAATAAGGATCACAGTAATAAGGATAGTAGGGTGCACCTACATTGATAGAAAAATCAACTGCGCTTCCGGCATAATAATTAGGTATGGGCGCAATATAAGGATCGACAATTACCGCATCCGCCTGCAATTGAAATCCTATTAAAAAGCAAAGTACAAGAAAAATCTTTTTCATATATACCTCCATGGAGCAAGTTTACATGTTCATTACGTAATAACTTTCTAAAAAGTTCATTTTGTAATAAGATTATTTTATGATTAAAGATGTTTTAATTAACGCAGAAAAATATTATAATTTGTCGCCTTCTATTGAAAGAGCGCTTAAATTTCTTCAGAATACTGATTTTTCCAAATATGAAAAAGGTTCTTATGATATAGACGGAAGAAATTTGTATATGAATGTCGAGGAATACACAACCAGAGTTTCCGACAATATTGAGGCGCACAAAAAATATATTGATATTCAATATATGATAAAAGGCGAAGAAAATATGGGTGTAACCACTCTTGATAATTTGGTTGTTACTGATGAATATGCGGAAGAAAAAGATGTTGAATTTTACAAAGGCGATGCCCCTCTTACGCTTGTAAAAGAAAATGAGTTTATTATTTTTTATCCGACAGACGCTCATCTTCCGTGTCAGGTTGCAGATATTCCGAAAACCGTAAAAAAAGTTATTGTGAAGATAAAGATATAAATATTTGTTGTATTTGTTCTTTACATTTCCCCAAAAATACTATTGTTGTTCTATAATATATTTATAGAATGGTAATTAGGGGTAAATTCGTGATGATAATTGAACAAAACGAAGAGACAAACATTATAAATGATGCAAAAGAAGTGCTTGATATAGAAAGCCGTTCAGTAGCTGCGCTTTCTGACAGGCTCGGACACTCTTTTGTTGAGGCTATAAATCTTTTGTATTCCTGTAAAGGTCGTGTTGTTATTTCGGGTATGGGAAAATCTGGTCTTGTCGGTAGAAAAATTGCCGCAACAATGTCAAGTACAGGCACACCATCGTATTTTCTTCATCCTGCTGAATCAACTCACGGCGATAGTGGAATTTTGACCAAGGACGATGTCGTTATTGCTATTTCTAACAGCGGAGAAACGGCGGAATTGCTCAAACTTTTACCGATTGTAAAAAGAATGGGGCTTCAAATTATTGCGATGGTCGGAAATACAAACTCCACACTCGGCAATATGAGTGATATTGTTCTTGATATAGGTGTAGAAAGAGAAGCTTGTCCCCTAAATAAAGCACCTACGGCAAGTACGACGGCAACTCTTGCTATGGGCGATGCTTTGGCAATATGTCTTCTCAAGAAAAGAGGCTTTACTTCGGAAGATTTTCTTTTATTCCATCCGTCAGGTTCACTGGGCAAAGGTTTCTTATATACTGTCAAAGAGCTTATGCACTCTAATGAGGAACTCCCTGTCATAAACGCTACGGATAAATTTACCGATGCAATAACAATTATTACCGAAAAACGCCTCGGTATCGGTGTTGTTACCGATGAAAACGGCAAAACAACAGGTGTTGTTTCTGACGGTGATATCAGGCGTGCAATTATGAAAGCACATGATGCCGAAACTTTACTTGTTAAGGATGTTATGAACGGTAATCCAAAATTCATTGAAGAAAAGGACTTGGCTGCAAAGGCACTTCAAATTATGGAAAAATATTCTATTACTTCTCTCCTTGTAAACGATGAAAACGGTTGCCCCAAAGGTATTATACATATTCATGATTTATTAAAAGCAGGAGTAGCGTAGATGACACTTGATTATCAAAATGTGAAACTTCTTGCACTTGATGTTGACGGTGTTTTGACCGATGGTTCAATTTCCTATACCGATGATGGGAAAGAAATAAAAACATTTAATGCAAAAGACGGTCAAGGCATAGCAATGCTGACAAAGCTAGGCATAAAGGTTGCCATAATTACGGCAAGAACATCAACTATTGTTCAAAAAAGAGCAAACGACCTCGGTGTCCAATATGTTTTTCAAGGTGCAAAAAACAAGCTTGAAAAATTGGAATATTTAAAAACGACACTCGGCATTACAAATGAAGAAATTGCCTATATGGGAGATGATTTGCCGGATATTCCGATTTTGAATGTTGTCGGAATAAAGGCGTGTCCGAATGATGCGGTAGATGAAGTGAAAAAGATTTGCAATTTTAAGGCAGCAAAAAACGGCGGCAAAGGGGCAGTCAGGGAGCTTACGGATTTAATATATTACCCTGCAAAAATCAAATCCGAAAAGAAGCCAATTGAATTGCCAAAGATATAATTAGGAGTAAAAACAATGGAAAACAGAAAACCTTTCTTTTTTGATTCAACGTTGCGTGACGGAAATCAGGCATTGAGAAAGCCGTGGAATTTGGGCGAAAAAGAATTTGTGTTTTCCTTGTTGAAAAATCTAGGTGTTCAGGCAGTTGAAATCGGTTATCCCGGTTCGTGCGATATGGAGTTTGATACTTGCAAGCAGCTTGCATCTCAGGCAGGTGATGACATTGTTGTTTGCGGTTTGGCAAGAGCGGTTGAGAGGGATATAAATCTTGCGTACGATGCGATAAAAGACGCAGTGAAGCCGAGAATTCATACTTTTATTACACTTTCTCCGTTTAATATGCAGTATGTTCTTCAAAAAAAACCTGAAGATGTAAGCAAGATTGCAGTAGATGCCGTAAGATACGCAAAAGCGCTTATCGGTTCAAAAGGCGATGTTCAGTTTTCGGTAGAACATTTTGGCGATTGTGCAGAAAATATGCCGTTTGTAATTGAAACTTTGCAAAAAGTGGTTGAGGCCGGTGCAACAACAATCAATCTTCCTAATACCGTAGAGCGTACACGCCCCGTTGATTTTGTTAACAGGGTTAAAATGGTTATAGATGCGCTGCCTAAAGATATTGTCGTTGCAGTCCATTGTCATAATGATTTGGGTATGGCTACCGCAACAACAGTTGAGAGTTATTTTGCCGGAGCTACGCAATTGGAAGGATGTCTGAACGGACTTGGCGAAAGAGCCGGAAATACAAATCTCTTTGAGGTTGCGGTTGTACTCCACAATTGCGGTGTGGATGTGCCGATGAATTTAAAAGAAATCTATGAAACCGCACTTATGATATCCGAAAAATCAGGTGTTCCTATTTATGAAAAAGCACCCCTTATCGGGCAAGACTCTCTTGCGCACCGTAGCGGTATTCATCAGGACGGTGCTATCAAAACCAAGGATATGGAAAAAGGAGCATACAGACCGATACATCCGTCCCTTATCGGCAGAGATGATGAAAAAGTTTCCTTTACAAGTCAATCCGGAAAAACCGCAATTTACGAAATTATCAAGAGTGCGGGTTATCCTATCACTATGGAAGAAGCTATTAGGATTACACCTATTATCAAAGAAGCTGCCGAAAAGGTTGGGGAACTTCCGACAAGGAATATTACGGATATCTACTTCAAAGAAGTATTCAAGGTCAAAGGTCCGTTTACGCTTGATAAATTTACAAAGATTTCCGAAAATAAATTCAGAGTCGAATTTAAGTATAACAATAAACGCTACAATATTGTCGGTGAAGATAACGGACCGTTATCAGCTTGTCTTGATGCACTTCGTAAAGCGGGTTTCCCTCAAAAACTTATTCACTACGAACAAGTTGCAATTGACGGTGAAATAAAAGGTGTTAGTGCAGATGCTATGACGGTAATAAAACTTGAAGCACCAAACGGTACGGTTGTTACCTGCCGTGGTTTGCATACAAGTACTGCAATGGCAAACATTATAGCACTCTTCAACGGCTTGAATCTCATATCTGCAATAAAATAACAAAAAAAGACTGCATTTTCTGCAGCCTTTTTTATTTATACTTGTTTAAAATTACAGACTTGATAATTCTGCTTGTTTTTCTTCAATTTGAGCCTTTAAGTCGTCAATTTCGGAATTTTTTGCAGATATTTGAGTATTTACATCATCTACTTGTCCTGAAACATTGTTCAAGTTTGAGTTAATACTTGATAATGCTATTTTGGAATATATAACTGAGAATTTTTGTGTCGAAATATTGTTTTTAATGCCGCCCAATTTGCTTGCAAGGCTGCTTGCTTTGTAACCTAATGAAGATGATTTTGAACTATTTGAAGCGCCTGATTTTTGAACAGTTGCATTTTCTTCTTCTATTGCATTATTTACATCTTCTATCTCGTTTTGAATTTTATTTGCTGCTGTAATATTTTCTTGCAGTTCATTGACCTCTTTTTCATAATCTGCTTTTGCAGCTGCGGCTTTTGCTTCCAGCCCTGCTTGTTCTTCTTCTAATTTTGCTTGTTCTGCTTCAAGTTCAGCTTTTTCTGTTTCGGCTGCGTTAACTTTGCCTGTCATTTGGTCAACAATAGCCAATAATTCTTGCGTGCGGGCATCGTTTGCATAATATTCTCCCCTTCTGCCACAATTGAAATCGTAAGTTGCACCATTCCATGTACATTCAGCCCACGAACCACTACTCATGTTGTAGGTTACGCCATCTATAGTGTAGCTTCCGATTAGTCCGTCTTTTGTGTATTTTATATCAGTTGCTCCGGCTTCTAATAAGTCATGAACAAACATTGCTCTATATTCTTCGTCTGTATAATCGCTGGCATTTATATCATCTTCTATGTGTTTAAAATAGTGGTCTTCCGTATATTTGTATTTTCCTTCAGGTGCTTTTTTACCTGTGGCACCGATGCCTTCATATACATGCTTTTCAAAGTCATCATCGCAATAGCCTCCGCCATTGTTATAATAATCAATAACTTTATTGAGGTCTTCAACGTTATATGCGTATAATTGTCCGCCAAAGTCTTCTTCATTTTTTGAATAACCGCCAATAGCACCTTCATCTGATAGACCGATGGCTTGTATATCGGTTCCTGCTTCGTAACCTTCATCAGATCCATCATATAAATCTGAATATGTATACATGTCACAATGCGGACCATATTTTGTCGTGGCTCCTTCACAATATACATGAGCATCTTGGTGTGTTATTATACCATCATGATTGTTATCCATTTTGTCTACATGTGTTCTTACTTGCCCATCTAGTATCATTTGATACTGCCAATTTGTTAAATAGATTGTTGTCATCTCTACTACTCCTCATTTACTTATAGATATATACTAATAAAATAAAAAGTATATACTTTATTGCTGGCATTGTTTTGCCTTTTTTAAAAACTGGCTGTGGAATTGGTTTTGCGCCAGTTAATAAAACTTAACAAATGATATGGTTTTGATACTGTCTCAAATTTTATATATCTACAATCTTAAAAATCTTTGTGATAACATAGTTAGAGATAAAGCTTAAATGAGGCAAAAACGATGAAGAACAAAGTAATACTTATGATTATGGACGGATGGGGAATTGGCGAAGATTATGAAGGGAATGCTATTACGCATGCAAATCTTCCCAACTTTAAAAATATAATTTCAACTTATCCGAATACAAAAATATATGCAGATGGACTTCATGTCGGACTTCCTGAAGGTCAAATGGGAAATTCCGAAGTGGGACACCTTAACCTCGGCGCAGGCAGAATTGTTTATCAGGAATTAACGAGAATAAACAAAGCTATTGATGAGGGCGATTTCTTCACCAACGAAGAATTTATGAATGCAATAAATCATGTTAAGAAAAATAATTCCGCACTTCATGTGTACGGTTTATTGAGTGATGGCGGTGTTCATAGCGCTATGAAGCATATATATGGGCTTATTGAGCTTGCCAAAAGAAACAACATCCAAAAATTCTATGTTCACGCATTTTTGGATGGCAGAGATACTCCTCCGCAAAGTGCAATAGATTATCTTAAAGAAGTTGATACAAAGCTGAAATCAGAGGGTTTTCCTCAAATTGCAACAATTTCAGGCAGATATTATGCAATGGACAGGGATAACCGTTGGGAAAGAGTAGAAAAGGCATACAATGCACTCGTTCTTGGCGAAGGTAATGCTGCCCAAAATTCAGCCGAAGCGATTGAGAAATCTTATGCGGACGGCGTTACGGATGAATTTGTAATTCCGACTGTTACTCTTGAAAACTCAAGAATTTCTGACGGAGATTCCGTTATATTCTTCAACTTCCGACCTGACAGAGCAAGAGAAATAACAAGAGCAATAAACTTTAAAGAGTTTGACGGTTTCAATCGGAAAAAAGTTTTGAACGATTTATATTATGTATGTATGACGCAATACGATGAGAAATTCGGACTTCCGATAGCATTCAAGCCGCAATCTTGGAAAAACATATTGGGCGAAGTGCTTGATAATAATGGCATTAAACAATTTAGAACTGCCGAAACGGAAAAATATGCGCACGTTACGTTCTTCTTTAACGGCGGCGTGGAAAAACCTTTTGCTACGGAAACAAGAGCACTTGTAAAATCACCTGCGGTTGCAACTTATGATTTGCAGCCCGAAATGAGTGCTTATGAAGTTTGCGACAACGTAGTCAATGCGCTCAATTCCGGAGAATATCCGTTTGTTTTGGTAAACTTTGCAAACCCCGATATGGTTGGGCATACCGGCATAATTGAAGCGGCTGAAAAAGCGGTTGAAGCGGTTGATACTTGCCTTGGTAAAATTGTTGAAGCGGTTAAAGAAAATGACTATGTTATGTTATTGACCGCTGACCACGGAAATGCAGAAATGATGATAGACAGAACTACAGGTAATCCTCATACTGCTCATACAACAAATGTTGTTCCTTTTGCAGTTATAAATGATAAAGAAAACATTGAACTTCGTGAAAATGCTGCGTTGTGCGATGTTTCTCCAACGGTTCTTAAACTTATGGGAATAGAAAAACCTGCAGAAATGACAGGCGAAAGCATAATAAAGTAAAAAATACTTGTGCAAAAATATGTTTTTGTTATACTAATTTATGTGAGGCAAATCTCAAAAGGACGCAAATTTGAGTGGTAAGTGAACTTGTTAATAGTGCCTCATATTCGGGCCATTAGCTCAGGTGGTTAGAGCGCACGCCTGATAAGCGTGAGGTCTCTGGTTCAAGTCCAGAATGGCCCACCATTATTGAAGAACCTGTTAGGTTCTTTTTTTATGCCCTGATTTATATGGCTACCTTACTTTAATGCTTTCATCCATATATTTTATCAACGGATATATGAAGAATTCTATAATTCTGCGTTTGCCGATTTTAATTTCGTTTGTGGTAGTCATACCGTATTTTATGGTTTGTTCTTTGCCTTCTACCAACAATGTCGAGTTTTCGGGTTCAATATAGACTTCGTAAATATCACCAAGTTTTTCATCTTCAACACTGTTTGGTGAAACGATAGTAACTTTGCCGTTTAATATACCGTATTTTTGGAAGTTGTAAGTATCTACCTTAATGGATACTGGCATGCCGCTTTCAATAAAGCCGACATCTTGGTTCATAACTTTTGCCTTAATCATCTTCTTGGCATCTTTAGGTACTACGGTCATTATTTTTTCGGCAGGTTGAACGACGCCGCCTATTGTATGTACAAAAATAGTATTAACATAGCCGTCTATAGGAGACTTTAAGAGCTGTTTCTGCTTTTCCAACTGAGTTCTTTTGTTTCTGATTTCGGAAAGTGCTGCAGACAATGCACCTATTTCATGAGAAAGCTCCGTAACTTCTTTTGCTGCATCATCATATCTTGAACCCGGAATTATGTCTCTTACGGTTGCAAGCCTGTTTTTGTTTGCAACGGCAATTGAGTATTTGCTTCTGCTTGAAGCTAGCTGCTCGGCAACTTTTGCTTCTTCTTCTCTTATGTTATTCAATTCCAACCCCGGTTCGTATTCAGCCGGAGTAACTATTGCAACAATTTGTCCTTCGTTTACGTATTCACCTTCCTTAACGGAAATTGTTGTTACAACACCTTTATCTAAAGATTGAACAACCTTTTCTTCTCCGGACGGAATAATCAAACCCCTTGCGGTTACTACAATATCGACTTTGCCGAAGTACATCCAAAGTCCTGCAAGGAGCATAAATGTAATTATTACCCAAAAAATAGTGTTCCCTAATGGGTTTAACGGTGCATCTTCAATTTCCGCCAATATAGGCTTAAATTCGTGACTGTCATCTTGTTTTGGTATCAATTTGTCTATTAGTTTCATTTTATATTATCCCATCTGTGCTTCATATAATTTTCTGTAATATCCGTCGTGTGAAAGAAGTTCGTCATGCGTACCGGTTTCAACAATTCTTCCGTTATCAAAGCAGACAATTCTGTCACAGCCTTTTATTGTTGAAAGTCTGTGCGCAATTATTATAACCGTTCTTCCTTGTGAAATCATATTCATATTATCTCTGATTATTTTTTCCGATTCATAGTCTAATGCTGATGTAGCTTCGTCAAAAATCAAAATACGAGGATTGGATATCAACGCTCTAGCAATAGCGATTCTTTGTTTTTGACCTCCTGAAAGCGATGAACCACGTTCTCCTACTTCTGTATCGTATCCTCTTGGAAGTTTTGAAATAAATTCATGCGCACCTGAAATCTGTGCAACCTGAACAATTCCTTCCATCGGTATGTTTGGTCTTGGGAGTGCAATGTTGTCTTTTATTGTGCCTGAGAATAGGTAATTTTCCTGCAAAACTATACCGATATTGGTTCTTAGCCAAACAGGGTTGATATTTCTTATATCAATTCCGTCAATGTATATTGTTCCTTCCGTTGTATAGTACAACCTTTGAATAAGTTTTGCTATCGTTGATTTTCCGCTTCCTGAACGTCCTACAAAACCTATTTTTTCTCCTGCCTTAATGTCAATGTTTATGTTGTTCAATACCATTGGCGCATCAACATTGTATCTGAATGAGAGATTATCAATTTTAATATCACCTTTAACGTTGCTCAGCGTAATTGCATTTCCGGACTGCATTTCTAGAGGGCTGTTTAAAATATCGCCAATCCGGTCAACAGCAAGCAGGGTTTGTTGGAAATCGTTCCATAAGCCGACCAGTCTCAACATCGGAGCTGCGAATTGTCCGGAAAACATTTGGAAAGCGATTAATTGACCTATTGTTAGCTTGTTTTCAATAACGAGCATTACACCCAAGTATAAAATTGCGATAGTCATGCCTTTTTGTAGAAAGCCGCAGATAGAGCCGGTAAAGTTGCCCATAATGGCAAGATTGAAACTGGACTTCAAATATTTGCCCAATTTTTCTTCCCATTTTCTGAACATTGAACCTTCAATAGCGAGTGATTTAACTGTCTGAACTCCTGTTACCGATTCAACAAGGTAGGAGTTTGAATGTGCACCCATTTGGAATTTATCTTCCAATCTTACACGCAATTCTGGTGTGATAAGAAGATAAATTACTGCAATTATTGCCAAAAATCCTAGCGAGATGAATGTCAGCTTAGGACTGTATATGAACATTATCACAAGGAAAACTACGGAGAAAAACGCATCAATCAATACCGATACCGATTTGTCGGTTATGAATTCTCTGATACGGTCAAGTTCTCTGACTCTCGCGACAATGTTACCAACTTGTCTGTTTTCAAAATATACATAGTATAGTTGGAACAGGTGTTTGAAAAGTTTTGCTCCGAGCTTTGCATCAATTTTATTTGTCGTATGTATAAAGATATAATTTCTTGATAGGTTAAGTAATAGTTCAAAAACAGCTACCACGATAAATGCTACCGCCAAAACATCCAGTGTTGCAAGTGTTCTGTTTACAAGAACTTTATCCAAAATAACCTGCGTGAATAACGGTGTAACAAGTCCGAATAGTTGGATAACGAATGAACCCAACAGGACTTGTCCGATTATTTTTTTATATTTGAATATTTCATTAAAGAACCACTTGAAGCCGAATTTTACATCAGAATTCATGTTTTTGTGACGTAAAATAAGAATATAATCTTTTAATTCTTCTTGTAATTCTTCATAATCATGACTTTCAGGATGTTTTTCAAGAGGAGTCAGAGTGAGGACTTTATTATCTTCAGGTTTTAATGCAAGTAGGACAAGGTAGCTTCCGTCTTTTTTCTGAATAATGGCAGGAAGCGGGTATTTTGCTGATAAATCTTTCAGCTGCATGGATTTTTTCTTTACCTTGAACCCTTTGTTTTTTGCAATTCGTATAATTTCTTCGGGTTCAATATCTGCAGTAGAGATACCGTATTCCCTAACAATGCCTCTCATGTCAATATCGACATTGTTTATTCTGGATACAATTTCTAGCGAAATCAATCCGGTATTTACATTTTTTGCTCTTTCTTGTGCTTCTTGCGTTTCCTGTGTTGTCATTAGTATTCCTCAGTAAGTATTTGTATTCCTCTTTTTAATGCGTTTTGTGTTATACAACTTTTTTCAAGTTCAATTTTTTGATTTAAAAGTTCGATTTTTGCTTCATTTTCTTCAACAGGTGAAGATACTTTATTTGCAACCAATTTATGTATTGATTTTTCTTTATCTGTCAGTTCGGATATCGCTTTAGAGTTTTCATTTATTTGTTCATCAAGATAAATAAGATTTGAACGCATGGAGGCAAGCCTTGTCATGAGTTCTGCAATTGCCTTGTCTCTTTCCACTTGCAGCTGTTTTAATTCAAGTTCGGCTTTTTGCACAATTGAACTGTTCTTAAAACCGTCAAAAATGGGCATGTTCAATGATGCGCCGACTGATAGGTTCGATGGTTTAATGCCAAGCGCTTTTCCGTAGTTGCTGTAATTTGAACCGTATAAATAATATCTGCCGTACGCATTAACTTTTGGCAAGTAGTTACGCTTTGCCGCAGATACTTCCAATTCTTTCTTTTTAATATTTTTTTCGTGAATTTTCCAAATTACGCTTTTTGTATAATCTTGAAATTCAAGTACATCAAAATCAGATTTTTTTAATACTTCAACCTTCAGGTTATTGGTATCATACTGTTCACCGGTATAAAAAGATAACCAATTCAAAGAATCTCCTCTGACTGATTTTAAATCCGATATTTTGTACTTGGTTTTTGCTACTTCAGCTTTTGCATCATTCAAATCCGTTTTGGAAATTTCTTTTGCTTCATATAATCTTTCTTTCATTTCAAGATTTTTTTCCTGAAGTTTCAATATTTCTTCGTTTAATTCAATTTGTTTGGTGGTTATAAGAATTTTTGCATAGCTGTCAAGCAGCGTTAAGTTCATTTCCTGAAATTTTTGCTTTACTTCAAGCTCTTTTAATGCAGTATCTTCTTTTGCTATTTTTAGATTGCAGCTTCTTACTCCGAAATCAAAGAGATTATACATAACGGTTATTCCGAGAATAGATTGGAATCTTGTGTATGGGTTAATGAACGCATCGCTGATAGACATTATCGTTGTGTCTTTTATATCTTGGAAGTTTCTCGTATATTCCGTGCCTGCCATAAAATTGAGTTTGGGGAAGTATTCGCTTCTTGCTCCTCTGATATCCTGTTTGGCAATTAAGATATTATAGTCTGCGATTTTTAAGTCGTATGCGTGTTCTTCAGCTTTTTTTACCACATCATCAAAGGAAATTTTTCCAACAAGCTTTTTCTCGGTTTCTTCAATTTGAATTTCTTGATTTTGCTGAGTTTTATCTTTTTTTGCTTTTTCTTTTATGGCAAAGCATGGCTGCGTTACCATAACGACAGTCAATAGTGATAGAACTATTAAGCTTTTTGATGCGTCAACTATTCTCATCTTGCCTAAATCTCATGTATCAATATATTAGCACGAACATATTTTTGTGTTATACTTATCATGCTATTTAAGAGTATTGCGGTTGAGAATATATTTTAAATTTGTAGTGAAAGCATGCCGTTATAGCGGAGGGAGCGGATGAAGCATTTTATTGTCGGACCTGTTGAGTTATATCCTTTCACAAAAGACATATACAACAAGGACTACTTCTATTTTAGAACCGAAGAATTCGGAAATATGGTCAAAGAAAATATGAACAGAACATCAAAGCTGCTCAATAATAATGTCGAAAATTCTCTCATATATCTTACCGCATCAGGAACGGCAGCTATGGAAGCGGTAATTGAAAATTGTATTGCAAACAACGATAAAGCCTTGGTAATCAACGGCGGTACTTTTGGGAAGAGGTTTTGTGAATTATTAAAACATCATAATGCAGCGTATGACTCAATAAATTTGGCGTGGGATGAAAAATTGGAATGGGCTCATTTGCTCCCGTATGCCCAAAAAGGATACACAACGCTGTTTGTTAACCTTCACGAAACGTCAACAGGACAGTTGTATGACATAAAAATCCTTTCCGATTTTTGCAAAGAGAACGGAATGTATTTGGTGGTCGATGCAATTTCTACTTTTTTGGCAGATGATTATGATATGGAAAAATACGGTATAGATGTTACTATTGTAAGTTCCCAAAAAGGTTTTTGTATGTCGCCGGGGTTATCGTTTATTTCTTTCAGCCAAAGAATGAAAGATAAGGTGCTAAACAACGATTTCGTAAAAAGTCAATATTTTGACTTTAAAGATTATTTTAAAAATATTGAAAGAGGTCAAACTCCGTATACTCCCGCAGTATTTATTATGTATGAATTAAAAGCGGTACTTGACTATATAGACAAAATTGGCGGAAAAGATGCCCTGCTGAAAATTATTGAGGAAAAATGTATTCATTTTAGAAAATTGGCGAAGGAAAACGGACTTGCGTTTCCCGAAAAATACCCCTTGTCAAATATGCTGACACCTATAATTTGTAACGATATTAAGGCGGGTGAACTTGTGAAACATCTCAGAGATAAATATGAATTGTGCGTAAATCCATGTGGTGGTGCGTTGGCAGACAAGATGTTCAGAGTTTCACATATAGGTAACACTACGGTAGAAGATTTTGATGATTTGATTGAAAAAATAATGCTTTCTATAAACGAGATAAAAAATAAGGAGTTTGCTTATGATAGGTAATAAGACTGTTGTATATACATCAGGTACATTCGATATGCTTCATATTAACCATTTGAAGATGATAGAATATGCTCGTGCGCTCGGCGATATTCTGATTGTCGGGGTAAATACGGACGAGTTGGTTGCTACATATAAGTCAACACCGATAATTCCTTTTGAGGAAAGAATTGCTCTTATGAAAGCTATAAAAGGACCTGATATAGTTATTCCGCAACGTTCTTTAGACCACACAGACAAGGTAAGCAAACTCAATTTTGATATTTTTGTGGTTGGTGATGATTGGACAGGGAAATATGATTATTTAAAAGAACAAGGTGTTCAGGTATTTTACTTTCCATATGGAGCAGGCATAAGCTCATCAAATTTGAAAAGAAAAATATATAATAACTATAAAAAACTTCAAGATAAAGCTAATAACCACCTTCCAATTGATACTGATGTCAGAGAGCAATAAGTCTGACAAAGGAGAGAGATATTAAAATGAAACTGTTTGGAATTGAAAAAAATCAAAGATATGTTATATACACGATTTTTGGTATTAGGTTTTCAATACGAAAGAGAAAAGTAAAACTTGATGATTTGCAAAAAGAAGTTGAAATGCTTCGCAATATAATGAATTGTTGTATTGATATTACGAAAGTTCCTCCTGCAAAGGGAGAGCTGAGAGAAATACAATTGGAGTGTGCAAAGCTTCTGGCAAGAGTAAAACAAATTTGCGAGAACAACAATCTCACGTATTGGTTGGATTTCGGTACGTTAATCGGTGCGGTTCGCCATAAGGGCTTTGTGCCTTGGGATGATGACATCGACATTTGTATGTTGAGAGATGATTATGAAAAAATTCTCCCTATTCTAAAAGAAGAATTTAAAGACTCCGATTTCTATATCAGAGAAAGAGCGCCTGTAATGAATTATTATCAAATAAGAATTATCAATAAGCATTGTGAACGAATAGGTCTGGATATATTTCCCGTGGATAAATACAATAGAGGAGCTTTAAGTCAGGAAGAAAAAGAAAGTTTAACAAATAAAATAAGAAGTGCGGTAAAAATATTCCACTCTGAATATACGCAAAAACGTTTTAGTGGCGAGCTTATTCAAAAGGCAAAGTCAGATATGAAAAAAATACAACAGGAAAAAGTATTGGACAACAAGGAGTGCGCTGAGGCTAATCCTGCTTTGTTCTATGGAATTGATTATCCTCACCGATATAAAATGCTTGTGTTTGATTACGATGATATGTTTCCGCTTACAACATTAAAATTTGAGGGTGAAACGTATCCTTGTCCGAATATGTATGACAAATATTTGCGGATATTGTACGGCGACTATATGGCATTGCCGGAAAAATATTCTTATGAATAGGAGTTATGGCGTGTCTGAAAATCTGAAAATAGATATTGTATATTTGTGGGTAGACGGTTCTGACTCTGAATTTATAAAGGAAAAGAAAGATTGGCAAGAAAAGCTTGGAATTCCGCATAATGATGATAATGCGGATGCAAGGTTTGTTGATAATCAGGAATTGCGTTATTCTTTGCGTTCTGTCGAAATAAATGCACCATGGGTAAACAAAATTTATATTGTTACGAACGGTCAAATTCCGGATTGGCTGGATTTATCCAAAACCGACAAGATTAAAATTATCAACCACAAAGCTATAATACCCGCAAAATACTTACCATGTTTTAATTCTCGTGTTATAGAAACTTTTGTTACGAATATACCCGATTTATCCGAATATTTTTTGCTTTCAAACGATGATTGCTTCGTAAACAGACCGGTGCAGCCTGATTTTTTCATAGATGATAGCGGTTTGCCGATTCCACGCTTGTTTCATTATGATTATACTGACGAAGTTTTGGAAAAAAGTTTGTATAAAAAATCTGTTCTGCACAGCATAAATTTAATAAAAGAAAAGTACGGAAAGACATTGATGTATGTTCCTCATCACAATATGGACTTATACAGCAAAAAAATATTTAATAAATGTTTGGAAGAATTTAAAGAAGAATTTGAAAAATTGAGAAATCAAAAATTCCGGGAATTGTCAATTCAAAGAGTAATCTTTTTGCTTTATCAAATAGCGAATCATGAATCGAATATCGTGTGTGAGTACGAGGATACGTTTGACGGTATTCATGCAGATTCGCTATATGCTGATATCAAAGAAATTTCAAAACTTCAAAGACAGATTTTATCAAAAACGCCGTATCTGTTGTGCATAAATGACGAGCCGGATGTTAGTTCCCAATATAGAAATCAATTGCCGTATCTGCTTCAGATTATGTATCCTAAAAAGCAAGACTGGGAAAAAAATAGTCAGCCGCTTTGCGAAAAGAAATTGCAGGAGTATCAAAAAATATGTATAACCGTAAGCAGAAAGCTATTTTGGAAACGAATATTAGAAAATATTTTTTCAATAAAAAATAAAATTGTTGACAGACAAAAATATAAAGTAGTAACAATATTGTGGAAGAAGATACAATTTAAATCCAAGAGGAAGGAGCACTAAAGTGACAGAGAGGAATAAAATTAATGTTGGCGTTATAGGCTGCGGTGTTATAGGCGGTGCGCTAATAAAATGGATAGAAGAAAACAATTCCGAAAAATGTAATATATTGCGTGTTGATCCGCCGAAAGGCTTGAATGATGATATTTCAAAAGCGGATGCTATCTTTGTAAGTATTCATATTCCTACGGAAGATGACCTTTCGCAAGATTTGACTACTTTGGAAAACATCATTGATTCGTGCCCTGATGTGCCGATTTATATTCGTACCACACTGAAGCCCGGAACATGCGATATGTTATCAAAAAAGCACAATAAGCAGATTAATTTTATGCCGGAATTTTTGACGGAAAGAACTGCCGTAAGCGATTTTTATAGTCAACCTATGGTGTTTACCAATAACGAAGAATTATTGAAGGAAATTTTTGTCGGCAAAGAATATGTATGCATGTCCTCTCTTGAGGCGGAAGTTGCCAAATATGCGCATAATGTGTTTGGCGCACTGAAAGTAACATATTTTAACGGAATATACGAATACTGCCAAAAACTTGGCATAGATTACGAAAATGTTCATAACGGTGTTCTTCTCAGCGGGTATATAAATGAGCCTCATACGCTTGTTCCCGGACCAGACGGACGATTTGGGTACGGCGGAAAATGTTTTCCAAAAGACGTCAATGCTTTTATCGAGTGCATCAAAGATACCGAACTTTACGATATTATGAAACTGGTTCCTCTTGTGAACGGAAAATACAGGAAATAAAAACTTCAAGAAAGTAAAAAGGAATAATTCATGAATTTAAAAAAATATCCTATAGACCTTGTATATTTGTGGGTGAATGGAGCAGATGAAGATTTTGCAAAAGAAAAAAATTTTTGGCAAAAAAAATTAAATATTCCTGTTTCACAAGATGTGTGTGACAGCAGATATATTGAGAATGACGAACTCAGGTATTCGTTGCGTTCGGTTTTTCAAAATATTCCGTGGGTAAATAAAATATACATAGTTACTAACGGACAAGTTCCAAAGTGGCTTGATACCCGAGATGACAGAATAAAAATAGTTACGCATAAGGAAATAATGCCCAACGATTGCCTGCCGGTATTTAATTCGAGAGCCATTGAGTCCTGCGTGGCTAATATACCTGGCTTGTCGGAACATTTTTTGCTGGCAAATGACGACTGCTTCGTATTTAAACAGTTAAAACCCTCTTTCTTTTTTACGTTTGACGGCAAACCGATTGTAAGGTTAAGAGAAAAGAAGTTTACAAAAGCAAGCTTGAAGCGCAGTTTGTATGTAAGAAGCGTCTTTCTTTCAATTCAGCTAATAAAACGCAAATTTCATAAGGCTTATTCTTGCATACCCCATCACAATTTGGATGCGTATACAAAAACACTGTATAAAGCGTGTAAAAACGAATACAAAAATGAGTTTGATGAGCTTTTAACTCATAAGTTTCGTAAATTATCAGTCCAAAGAATAATTTTTTCGCTATATCAGATTGTTAAGGGCAAAAGTCCCTTAAGAATTATAAAAGCCAATAAACATTCTAATGTCGATAGCGCAACGTACGCCGTTGAGCCTATAAATAAAATGAAATGGAAAATAAAACTTGCTAATCCTGCATTGTTTTGTATAAATGACGAGCCGACTGCAAATGATTATGACAGAGAATGCATTAAGTATTTACTAAATTCTTTTTTCCCGGAGCAATTGCCTTGTGAAAAAACGGAACCGGATTTGCCATACAACTTTAACATTTGCTTAAAAGAAAAGCCAAAGAACTTTTTGAAAAAAATATTTTCCGTATCAAGAGAAGTTTATTACGATGCCGTCAGGAAAAATATAACGATATTCGGAATATGTATCAGGCATACGGTAGGCAGCATAAAAAGAATAAAAAACAATTACGAAAATGTTTTGGCACGTTTGCGTGAAAAGTACAAAAAAGAACCGATAAATGTAATTTTCATTTCTCAGGAAGAACAAAAATGGGGATATGATTCCTTGTATAAAACCCTAAAGAAAAGCAGATATTTTTCACCCAAGGTTGTCATATATCCGAGAAAAAGAGTTTTAAAAGATAAAAAGAACGGCAAAAAAATCATAAATGAGCACATAAAATTTTATAAAAGCAGAAATATTGATGCTGTCTTGGGATGTAAAGGCAAAAAATACACGGATATAAAGAAGTTTAATCCCGATATTATATTTTATATGTCCAGATTTGATTTACCTCGGGAAATCAGGCCGATATATACCTCACAATATGCGCTTAACCTCTTTTGTTCGTACGGCTATGAAATAGAAAATGTGCGTGCGAATTATACGGACGATTTTCATATATGGTTATTTGCTTATTTCGTGGAACACGAGTTAAATAAAGAACGATATACGCTCTACAATTCAAGGGCGGCAGAAAACTGCGTGGTGACAGGTTATCCTAAGCTTGACGTGTTTGTAAATAATTCAGACAATATTGACTTGGCAAGATATTGGAAAAATCCCGATAAATACAAAATTATATATGCTCCACACCATTCAATATTGGAAAGTGAAGTTTTGCATATTTCAACATTTCTTGAAAACGGAAAATTCATTCAAGATTTGGCGAAGGCCCATCCGGAAACAACGTGGGTATATAAGCCCCATCCTTTGTTGAAATATAAACTCTTAAAGATAGGTTGGACTCAGCAGGAGCTTGATGAATATGTTGCAGAATGGAAGAAAATAGGAAAAGTTTATGGCTCCGGCGATTATTTCGATATTTTCAAGTCTTCGGATTTGATGATAACGGACTGTTCGTCATTCCTTGTCGAATATTTGCCGACCAAAAAGCCGGTAATTAAATTGTGTAACCCAAGGGCGATGGAAAATAACATTCTTGGGCAAAAAGTTTGCTCCGAATATTATCTGTCTCACAGCAATGATGAATTGGAACAGATTTTTGCCGATTTGGTCCTGAATAAAAAAGATTACAAAAAAGAATCAAGAGAAAGAATTGCGGATGAAATTGTCGATTGTAAACAACCTGCTGCGGATAAAATATTTTCGTATATAATAGAAGTATTGGAACAAAATAAAACAAAAGAAGATTAACCGATAAGAAGAAAGTGCAAGGAATTGTTATATGAATTTATTGAAACAAATTTTTTCTGTTAGAAATGAAAAAAAACATAAAGTCGTAACAATTTTAGGGGTAAGAATAAAACTTTATTTTTCAAAATGCAAAAAGTATTTTATTACAGGTGGCGGTTTTAATAATAAAGGCGCTGAATCAATGTTGTATACAATGATTTCTTGGCTAAAAGAAAATGATTCAAATTGCAAAATAATTGTGCAGGTTAAATTTACTGAAAATGCGAAACAACAAAAAAAATATATTGATGCTCAATTTATAAAAAATAGTTTTAAAGAGTTAGAGGAAATTATCCAAGAAAATTCTAATTTTATAAAAAGACTTATTTATAGATTTAAAACAAAAACACCTTTTTTAAAAACGATTAAACATGTTGATGCAATTTTTGATATAAGCGGCTTTTCTATTTCTTCAGAAAAAACGAGAACTATTAATAATCTTTTGCTTTATAAAATACAAATTGCAAAATTGTATGGCAAAAAAATGTTTTTGATGCCTCAATCAATCGGACCAATTGATTTTGATGGGTCAATGGGAATTACCAAAGAAAGTTTAAAAGAAATATTAAAGTATCCCAAAATTATTTTCTGTCGTGAAAAGGAGGGGTATCGTTTATTAAAAGAATTAGGATTGAATAATATATACTTATCTAACGATATGGTGTTGCAAAATTCACATGAGTATCAGGGACTGTATAAAAGCGTTCCCGAGGAAAATATTAATTGTTACGATGCAATTAAACCCAAAAGTGTCCTTATAATTCCGAATAAAAGATTATTTGAACATTGTACAAACAGAAATTATTATGATGTTTATAAGACAATGATAAATTATTTGTTATCAAAGGGGTACAATGTTTGTATTTCTAACTATGATACGTATGATATAGATTTATGCAAGGAATTTAAGCAAATGTTTGAAACAAATGAGAACGTATATTTTATTGAATCAAATATTAATTGTATTGAGTTTCCGAAAATTTTTGAAAAGTTTGAGTTTCTGATTTTGTCGAGATTTCATTCGATTGTTCATGCTTACAAGAAATATATGCCCTGTATTGTTTTAGGGTGGGCAATAAAATACAATGAACTTTTGCAACTTCTTGGACAAGAAAAAATGATGTTTGATTGCAGATATGATTTTAATATTGATGAAATGCTCAAGAGTATTGATTATATTGAGGGCCATAAAGAAGAAATAAGATATATTATTAAACAAAAAGTACAAGATGTGCAAAAAAATACTTGTTTTGATGTAATTAAGGGAATGTTTTAATGCGTAATATTGAACATGTAAAACAAGAAAATTTGTGTATCCAGTGTGGTATTTGTTCTGCTATATGCCATCTGAATTGTATAAGTTTTAAAGATAATTTTCCTAATGTTAATGGTGATTGCAAAAATTGCGGATTGTGCGAAAAGGCTTGTCCTATAAATCAGCTTAAAGAATATAAGTCTTCTGCCAATTTAAATGATTACATTTTGGGTAATGTAATTGATGTTTATAATGTTCAAACTTTAGATAAAGATATTTTGGCAAATTCGCAAAGTGGTGGTGCAGTTACTTCAATAGTAAAATATTTACTTGAAAATGATGTCTATGAGTCTGCTTTTTTGGTGGAAGGATATAATTATGATAAGCAGTTGCAAACAAAGCGATTTATTAAAGGTGATAACTTAAATAACACTTCTAAAAGCCGCTATTTAACAATAAATCATTTTAATACAGCGTTTTATATTAAAAATCATCCTGATGAAAAAATTATTATAGTAGGAACTCCGTGTGTTATAGTTGCATTTAATAATTTCATAAACATACAAAAATTAAACCGTGATAATTATCTGTTATTGGGGTTAATTTGCGATAAAACCATGAATTATAATGTAAATAAATACTTTCAAGAGAATCCTGTTTCAAAAGGAAAAATTTTAAAAGAATTATTTTTTAGAACAAAGGATGCTGGTGGTTGGCCTGGAAATTTGAGATTAACGTATACTGACGGAACATATATTGATTTGCCGAGAAAAAAACGTATGGAGGTAAAAGATTACTTTGTTCTTGAAAGATGTTTGTACTGTCCCGACAAATTGAATAGAAGGGCAGATATAGTTTTTGGTGACAATTATATAGGTAAACCCAAAGATAGAGATATTAATGGGGAGAGTACAATTATAATAAGAACTCAATTAGGACAAGATATATGGGAAAAATCAGCTGGTCTTTTTAGGTGTTTGCGTAAAACATCTTCCGAATTAGCAAAAGGTCAGGGAATTCATTTGAGGGAAAAAAATATTGAATATGCAAGAATAAAGGGATTATTGGACGGAAATAGTAGTAAAAAATATAAAAGTATGTATAAAAAAGCATTAAAAAAAATAAAACTCGGAAATGATAAGTATCCGTATATGGCAGTTTCCAAAGATATAAAATTTGAAAATAATAAAAAGAAGCTTATGGATTTTTTGTGTAAAATTATAGGAAAATCTTAATTTGGGTAGTGTAATAATTGTTTTTTATGATAGTATTGAAGGTATGCAATAGAGGAACTATATAAATTGGAAATTAATGTAGCTTATTCAATATCCGAAGAGAATTTTTATATGGCTATGGTATCTATATATAGCCTTTTTGCAAATAATCAAAATAATAATATCAATTTATATATTATTTATGATGGCACTGTACGCCAAGAATTTATTTCAAAATTTGATATAATCAAGAAATATGATAATTGCAGTTCATTATATTGTGCAAAAATAAATCATATAAAATATACTTCGTTTTGCCATTATTATAATTCATTGTACTGTTTGGAATTACCTAAAATCACTGATGCAGACAAGATATTATATATAAATTCTGCAAGTATTGTGAACGGTGATTTAAGTGAATTATATGGTACGGATGTCTCTAATTGTTTATGTGCATCAACAAAATATATTTATGAGTTAAGCTATCCTATAAAATCTAAAAATAAATTTTTATTTTCAAATTACTTATTGCTAATGAATCTAAAAGAGTTAAGAGAACGCAAGCTTGATGAAAAATTGCTATCCAGAAGTTTTCTTCAGGGTGAAAATATCGATATCAGATGTTGCCAGGAAATGCATTTTTTAAATCTTCTTATAGATAATTGCAAAGAATTACCAATGAAATACGGTTATGCAGAAAAGTGGCATTATAAAACGAATATAAATTGTTCCGAAGAGCTTAGAACGCAATACAAAAAATATTTACTGCATACTGAAAAACCGGTAATTATAGTATTTGTTGGGGCTAAACCAATAGAAAAAAACTGTTGTAATGGATATAAAGATTTGTGGTGGAAATATGCGGAAAAAACATCTGTTTATGATGAAATTAAGGATTTTCAGGAAGTTAACCAGTATAAACTGAAAGCCACTACTGCCATAAATTCATTTAATTACAAATGGCTCTTATCACGAATGTTTCCATACATAAAGCCTTATTGGTTCAGAATTTTAATAGGCTTTATGATTTCAGTTCCTTTGGGATTGCTTGACGGCGTAACTGCACTTGCTTTAAAACCCTATATGGACTACGTTATTGGCGGAAAAACTTTCGGTTTTTCTTTGCTCGGGCATGATATTACCATAACAAGTTTGGCTATGGCATTTATATTGCCTGTCGGTATAATTCTTTTTGCGGCATTCCAAGGCGTATTAAGATATTTAAACTCATATATCTCTGCATGGACAAGTAGAAAAATAACTAATGATGTAAAGTTTGACCTTTTTCATCGTTTGGTCAATATGCACCCTCAGTTTTTTGATGATAACCCCTCGGGAATAATTATCTCAAGATATGTAAGTGATGCATCTACTGCATCTTCGGGCGTTGTCAGCGACATAAAAGCCATTACAACAAGTGTATTTGGTGCTTTGGGGCTTATTGCGGTAATGATATACAGTTCTTGGCAGTTGGCATTTATAGGGGTATTGGTTCTTTGTGTTGCATTTGTACCGGTTGCACTGCTCCGGAAAAGGATAAGGAAAGCTTCTAACGAAAACATGGTTATTTCGGGAAATATAACTACAAACATGAACGAGACATACAACGGTAACAAAGTTATGTTTGCTTATGATTTGCAAGACAGGCAGGAAAATCTTTTCAGACAGTATGTAAAAGAGGCTTTTAACATTAATATGTCTCTTACGAAAAGAACGGCTTGGATGTCCCCGATGATGTATCAAATTGCATCTGTAGGTATTGCAATAGTTTTGGGATACGGTACTTATCTTATAAACACAGGGCAGATGACAGCAGGCTCTTTTGCATCTTTTGTAACATCATTATTGCTGCTCTACAAACCGATTAAATCTTTGGGTTCGACTCTCACAGGCATACAGAAAATATTTGTTGCAATGGGGCGGGTATTTGAATTATTTGATTTGGAACCTGCAATTCAAGAAAAAGCAAATCCGCAAATTTGTCGTGGCTTAAATACCGCAATAACATTTGAAAATGTATATTTTGAATACGTGCCGAACAAGCCTGTATTGAAAAATATCAATCTCACTGTTCCCAAAAATGAAACTCTTGCCATAGTGGGAAATTCCGGCGGAGGAAAATCAACTCTTGTTAATTTGGTAAACCGTTTTTATGACGTAAAAGAGGGTGCCGTAAAATATGACGGAACAGATATAAGGGAGTTTTCCCTGCGTTCGTTGAGACGCTCTATTTCTATGGTATTTCAGGATAATTTCCTATACTCCGGAACAATCAGGGAAAATATATTGATGGGTAAGCCTGATGCAACTAATGAAGAACTTGAAATAGCTATTAAATACGCCCACTTGGAAAAAACCATTGAAGAATTTCCCGAGGGGCTTGATACCGTTATAGGGGAAAGGGGTTTGACTTTGTCGGGCGGTCAAAGACAGCGTATTGCTATTGCAAGGGCGATGCTTAGAAATGCACCAATTGTTATTTTGGATGAAGCAACATCTGCACTGGACAATGAGTCAGAGGCTATTGTTCAAAAAGCAATGGATAATTTGATGAAAAATCGAACCGTTTTTATTATTGCACACAGGCTTTCAACAATTAAGAACGCAGACAGGATTGCGGTTATCAACGAGGGCGAACTCGTCGAACTCGGTACGCATGATGAACTTATGAATATTGAAAACGGACAATATAAGCATTTATATGAAATGCAGTTCAAAAAACAGGAAAAAGTATTAGGAACCGTATAATGAAAAAGAGAGCTCTTATATCAATATTTTTGACGATTGGAGCTATATTGGCAACCTATAATGTGTGGCACCATGAATCTGTTTTGATTTTTATTTCAATAATGGTGCTGTCATTCCTTTTTGCATATAAAATCACCGATTATATCGCTGATTTTAAAACGGTTAAAAATAATTCAAGAATAGATATTGTATTACTTTTGATATTTTTTATTCTTCTGTGTATTCCGGCATCTCATATTCAGAAAGCCCAAAAAACAAAGAGGGAAAACAGGTATCTTGCACCAAAAACATCTCTTATTAAACAGAAAAAATTGAATTTGAATTTTGGAACGGAATTTAACAATTGGTTTAATGACAGATTTAATCTGCGCAGCAAAATGATTGCGCTAAATACCATCATAAATTGTACGCTTAATGCGAATTATTGCGGTAATAAAACCGTTACATTTTATAAAAAAGGCAATTTGTTATATAGAAACGGGTATTATTTTGGTCTTACCAAACCCCAAAAAAATGAACAAGAAATACTCGCTGCCTATGCTAGCAATCTGAATACACTTCAGAAATTTTGTGATGACAACGGTATAAAATTGTATTTCCTTGTAATACCGAGACAATCCGATTTTTTCAATTATCCTTTAGCTGACAAAAGAAATTATGAACCTGATTTTGCAGAGGAAATAGTTGATTATTTAAAAGCCAATACAAAAACCAACATAATATATCCGAAAGAGGCATTAAAAATCGCCAATAAGCAAACTCCGGTTTATTTCAAAACAGACCATCACTGGACAAAAAAGGGTGCTTATGTCGGTTATAATGAACTTATGCGACAAGTAAAAAAAGATTTCCCCTCGGTGCCGATTTTGGAAGAAAGTTCTCTTGAAAAGTATTATGATAACAGAGTTTCCGAGCATTGGGGCAAGGAGTTTAACAATGGGCAGACATTTAAGCAGTTGGGACTGCCAAAGTCTTATGCAAAAAAAATATTGGATACCCCATATCTTTATTACAAAAATCCGTATGAAGAAAAGCTTCAAATCGGGGGAAACTTTGCCCCCATTCCCGAAATTGGCAAGCACGATGAACAGGATAATTTGTTTTACTGTCCGGATGGCTTGAATAAGAAAGTTATGATTATAGGAAATTCCTTTGCGGCAAATTTAGTCGAATTTTTGCCGTATAGCTTCAAATATACGGCAAGATATTATGACAATTACCGGTATATGAATTTTGAGGTTTATGAGGATGTATTCAAGGAGTACAAACCTGATATTTTGATTTTAAACGTGACGTCATTGTATATAAGGGCGCTTTTGAATTTGTATCCTAATAAATATAGGTGGGAGGAAGTACAATAATGCTGTTTTCATCAATGACCTTTATATACATATTTTTGCCGATTCTACTGTTTTTGTATCTTGTTACAAAAAAGGAATTGCATAATCCGATATTACTTGCTGCAAGCATCATATTTTATGCTTGGGGCGAACCCAAGTATCTTGCTATAATGCTTATGGCAATATTGATAAACTATTTGGGCGCAATATGTATTGAGTGTGCAATATATTGCACAAAGGAAGAACAGAGTCCTTTATTTGTATCTAGTGTTAAAAGATTATTCTCTCCAAAATTGATTTTGGTTTGTACGATTATAGCAAACCTTTCATTTTTGGTTTATTTTAAATATTTTAACTTTCTCGTTTCAAACGCAAATAGTTTGTTTGGTGCGCATCTTGAACCCCTTGATATAATTATGCCTATTGGTATATCGTTTTATACTTTTCAGGCGTTATCTTATGTTATAGATGTTTACAGGGGTGAAGTCAAAGTTCAAAAAGACTTGTACAAGCTTGCATTGTATATTTGCTTGTTCCCTCAATTGATAGCGGGACCTATTGTGAAGTATCACGATATTGAAGAACAAATTACATCAAGAGAAGTTAATTTTGCAAAAGTCAACGAGGGCGTAAAAAGGTTTATTATTGGGCTTTCCAAAAAAGTTCTTATCGCAAACACTATGGCGCTTATTGCCGATAAGATATTTTCTCAATCGCCTGATGCGTTTGGGCACGCTATTGCGTGGCTTGGTGCGATAGCTTATACATTCCAAATTTATTTTGATTTTTCGGGATACTCGGATATGGCGATTGGCTTGGGGTTGATATTCGGATTTAGGTTCTTGGAAAACTTCAACTATCCTTACATATCAAAATCAATAACCGAATTTTGGAGAAGATGGCATATATCATTGTCCACGTGGTTTAAGCAGTACGTTTATATCTCGCTTGGTGGCAATCGTAATGGTTTAGTGAAAACATGTAGAAACCTCGGAATTGTTTTTTTGTTGACGGGTATATGGCATGGAGCCGCATGGAATTTTGTATTTTGGGGTATATGGCATGGGTTTTTTATAATTTTGGAAAAAGTTTTAAATATCAAAGAATTTGAAAAAAAGAAACATCCTCTCGGGCTTGAAATTCTGCGGCATATTGGCTGCATCCTTGTTTTTGTAATAGGTTGGGTGCTGTTTAGAAGCGACAGTTTGCATTATGCGGCAAACTATATTCTGAATATGTTCGGACTTTTAAAGGCGGTATCCGATGCACCAATGTACGGCTTCGGATATTACGTTGATACTGTCGAAATTATTGCGTTTATTGCAGCTATTCTTTGTTCAATGCCTATATTTAAGAACATGATATATACACAAAACAAATTGGCAAAAGCATTTGTGAATTTCTGGTTGTTGGTTATGTTCGTTTTATCGACGGTATCTATCGCAGCAGGTACGTATAATCCGTTTATTTACTTCAGATTTTAAGTTTTGTATTTTATTGTAATTTTCTTATTGAAATTAAAAATCTTTGTGTTAGCATAATCATGTGATAGATATTCAGGTGGGAATACGAACATTGAAATTTCAAAACTTGGATATTTACACACTTCATATTTAGAACACTACTACTTACAGAGGTCGTAAAGCCTCTTTTTTATTAGGAGTACAAGATGAAAAAATTTTTAACTGTTTTGTTTGTAGCTTTAGCATTTATAGGAGTCGGTTTTATTATGGAAAATCAAACGGAAGTTTCAGCAAAAAGCAATTATGAAAGTCCTAACAGAACAATGGTTAGAGCAAGCCATATTCTTGTAGATACACAGGACGAAGCATTAAAATTAAAAAGCGATATAGAAAGCGGCAAGATTTCATTCGAAGATGCAGCTGCAAAATATTCAAAATGTCCTTCCGGAAGAAGAAGCGGCGGTGATTTGGGCGGATTTGGCAGAGGACAAATGGTAAAACCGTTTGAAGACGCTGCATTTTCTGCGCCGGTAGGTGAAATAACCGAACCTGTTAAGACACAGTTTGGCTATCACTTGATAAAAGTAACCGCCACAAAATAAATATTTGCACAAAAAGAATTTTATGGTATCCTAAGAGGGTACGGAGAAGTGGCTGAGTGGCTGAAAGCGGCTTCCTGCTAAGAAGTTGTATGGGGATAACCTGTACCGGGGGTTCGAATCCCCCTTTCTCCGAATTAAATCCCGATTATCATCAGATAGTCGGGATTTAATATTAAGGGGAGGACGAGAATCCTAATTTGGGGTTCGGCGAATTTTGCGTAGAGTGATGGCACAAAGTGCCAAACTCGAAGTGACGATTGCAGTGCCGACGACAACCCCGAATAATTGAGGGGGTAGGAGGCATCTGCAATCGTGGAGCAAAATTCAAGAAAAATCCCCCCTTCTCCGAATCTTGGAGAGAGACCCGAAAGGGTCTTTTTTTGTATTGGGGGATTCGAACCTCATGCGGACAAGCCGCAGTTCCCTCACGAGTTCGGGAAGTCCCCCTTCTGAGAATCTTGGAGAGAGACCCGAAAGGGTCTTTTTTTAATGCATAATATGCTATATTCTGTCGAGACATATCATTTATTTGGAGTATTTTGAAAAATTATTCATTTTTTTTACAAGGTCTGCGAAAAATCTACTAATAGCTCGTTTTTATTGTTTGTTGCTTTGGTCAGTTAAACATTTCTTAACTTTACAAAGGCAGTATATCTCGGTAGTGGCGCAGATATTTAATTTCATTAGATTTTAACTTGAATATTATACCATTATATATTAGAATAATATATATATGCTCCATAAGGCTTTGGAACATTTGCCGGGTATAGCGTTTGTGTGGTTATAGACTAGTATTATGAGTAACAAGAAGAAGAGTGCAGTAGATTATAAAAAAATTTTGCTTGCGGCGACGATTGCAGCAATGGTATCGCCTCAGGATACTTCTACGTTGGCTTATAGTACATTGATAGAAGCTATTTCTGATACTTCTACACCCGACAAAACATATACACTTACCGGTTCGGAAACTACTACGGCTGTACTTGGCACTCTAAAGGGTTCCTCTTTGATTATTGATGGCAGCGCAAACAAGTACGGTATAACTGACGGAACCGGAAACTCGAGTGCATACTTAAAAATAGGTTCCGGACAAAGTTTAACCGTAAAAAATATCGGTACCTATACTACAACCACATCGAGCGACATTATAGACGGCATAGATGCTATCGTAGGAGTTACCGTCGGTGAGTCCTGGAATGGATTTGGTGTTAATACGAGCGGTCAGGGTGCTATTTATTCGGATTCAGGAAATATAACAATAACAGACTCTGCTTTTTCAAATAATAGCGGTCAATGGGGCGGCGCATTATATAACAAAGGAACTCTTAGCATAGCAAAATCTGTTTTCGCAAACAATGTTAATACCAATACGGGCGGAGACAGAGGCGGAAGTGCTTTATTTAACGAGGGCAGCGTAACAAGTATTTCTGACTCCATTTTTTATGAAAACGTAGGCTATCAGGGCGGCTCCTTGCATAACAAAAAAGGAAGTTCAATCGGTACAATAGAAAAATCCTGGTTCGTATCAAACAAGCCTGATGGAGATTGGGGTAATTATTCTTCTCAAGGTGATGCCCTGTGGAATGACGGTAATATTACCACAATCGATGAATCATATTTCATAAATCTCAGAGCAAATAGCGGCGGGGCAATATACAATCAATCCAACGGGATAATTGACTATATTCAAAACAGTTATTTTGCAAATATCATAACATCAACCCATGGCGCAGCTATATATAATGTCGGCAGAATTGAAAACATTATTGGTTCAAAATTTTTAAACAATTATACGAACAGAGAAAATTCCCACGGCGGAGCAATATACAATAGCGGAACAATAACAAAAATTGATAATTCGTACTTTGAAGGCAATTCGGTTACCAAGACAGGTGGTGCAATTCTAAATACGGGAACAATCAGTATAATATCCAATTCAAATTTTCTTAACAATTCTGCACCAAAAGGAAGCGGAGTTATTGATACCAGCGGTACTATAGATGAAATAAATAATATTGTTATAGAAAATCCCTCTGACTCTATCAGCACTAACGGTATCTATGTAAGTGGTAATGGTGTCATCAACAACATTATTGATACCACAATAAAAAATCTTGCAGGAGTGGATTCCTCCGGTGTTTCAGCAAGTTTGGGCAAAAATGTTGCCGCATCAATCGGAACAATAGATAACTTAACTTTACAAAACATCAACAGCAACGGGATATGTGTCAATGCTGCTGCACAAAACAGTTCATTCACAATTGATAAAATAACAAATTCAACAATTGAAAACAACGGAAGCTCGGCAATATATCTGAGAGGACAAACAACAGTTGATGAACTAAGTCATACAACATTTACAAATAATAATGCTGATAGTAAATCCCTATACGGCTCAAGTATATATATGGATAATGCAACCATAAATACAATTGACGATGTTGATATTTATGGGGGCAAGGCTCGTAACGGCGGAGCAATAATAAATAAAAGCGGACATATCGGTATAATTAAAGATTTGACCATAACAAACAGCGCTGCTTTGGATGAAGCAAAAAATTTGCAAAATATTATTGCAAATGAGACAGGGGCAACAATAGGAACGGTAACAAATTTATCAATTATAGGCGGCAACGGTGTCGGCTTGAGCTTTTGGGGAGCAACCGCAGATACGGTTCAACAATCTGTTATAACAGGCACAACAGGTTACGGTATAAATGTTTCGGGAAGAAATGCCACAAGCGACTCTTATATAACTACTCTTGATGATGTTACTATTTCAAATAACGAAAGAGGCGGTATTTTTATTGAACCGGACTCTACAGGCACATATACATCAAAAATTGATTTAATTAAAAATTCCGCAATAATTAACAACGGCTATATCGGCGGCTATGACTATGCCGGCGGCATCTGGGCATCAACTGATACATTGACGATATTAGCTGATGGTGCTGACGGAATAACGACATTCAAAGATAATTTAAGGAGAGGAGTTTCTACCGGTATATGGATGGATAAACAAAATTCCACCTTGAATCTCCAACAGACTAATAGCGGCAAAATGTATATGTACGATAATATTACCGGCACAAACAGCAGGTACTACGTCGATATATCGGGCGACAAGACTGGTACTCTTTATTTGTACGGTGATATAGATAAGGGAATGACCGATATTCAGGATACAAATATTGATACCGCTGACGGAATAATTCATGAACACAATTTTGCGACGTTATCTTCTGATGCTGATTCAAGATATGTTGTCGATATTGATTTTAATACGACAACTCCTGCGTCATCAACAGCTGATACATTTAAGCCATTAAATGCAAGTCTTACTCCCGAAGATGGTGTAACAAAATCAACCTCAGGATTGATAACGTTAAGTTCGCTTAATTTTATCAATGACGTCAGTAAAATAACAAAGGGGCAGGAAACTTCAGTTCAAATTATTAAATCTCCGACAGGAAATCTTCAATTGGCTGAAGATTTTAAAAGAGAAGGAGACTTTTCTGTTTTCTTTGTTTTGCAAGATGATATTAAAACGGATATTGATGATGTTAAGCCTGTTACAAAATGGGATGACGATATTGCGATTTATAGTGTAAATACAAAAGTTCTTGGCAACGCAGAGATAAGAACAACCGACACAACAAACGATACTTTGTATATGAAAATAGAGTCAGCCTTGCAAAATAAAACTAAAATAGGCTCTTTGGATACTCTGATGGCGGTAAATCAGGCAAATTTGTATAACAGGTCTTTTGAAACAACAAAAGAAAATGATACTTATACCGTCAAATCAGATTTGGGGGAAACAAATGGCGGAAACATAACCATAAAAGGCGCAGATGCCGTTAATCATTCTGTTATAGATTTTAATGAAACAAACCATTATAAAGGTTTCGAGTTAGACGGGCCGACAAATCTTACCATTAAAAATGTAGAAATCAAAAATTCTTCTGCCCTGATTACAGGTACATCTTATAGTGCAAACACATATATTTATGATTCATATTTACATCATAACGGCAGCGGAATTGAAACAGACGGAAAGTTGTATATCGGCAGCAAAACGCAAATAGATGACAATATAACCCTGAGCGGCGATTATTCAACGCTGGATATTTTGGATACAATAGATGAAGTCAGCACACCTGCAGATGTAACATTCAACGGAGTTCTTACCGGTACACCAAGTACAGTATTTACATTTGACACAGGTAAAGTTACATTAGGAAGCGCCGCAACCATCAATAACACAAATTTGACATTAGATAATACAATTTTGAATGTCGGAAAGAATGATGCTTTTAACAGTGTAAACCTTATAGCAGGCAATTCAACCTTAAATCTTCAAAATGAAAGCACAGGAAATCAAACGTTTAGTACGCTGACTTTGAACGGTGATATGTCTTTCGGAATTGATTTGGACTTAGAAAATGCTCTCTCTGATGGAATAATTGTAGAAGGCGATTTTACACCGAATGACCACAATATCGTTATCAACTCTGTATATCTGTTGAATGATTCATTGACCAGTGCAGTCGACATTGTTTTGACAGAAGATGACAGATTTGAAGGGGTTTATACTCTGTCGGGAGATTTGGCATCGCATATCGCAAAGGCAGCTACCGTTACGGGCTCTTATAACCTTTCGTATTCTGATTTCGGCTCAATTGCAGGTAAAGATGCGGACAAAGGTATAATTGTTATTGATAAAATAGTTGGCAATTCTCTTGCTATACAGGTTGCAAGTGATGACAGTATCAAATTATACGGCCTTGCGGCAGATGAACTTGTAGAAACAGATTTGGGACTTTTGCACGGTATCAGTCTTGCCGTTACAGGAAATAACACATATTTGATAAACGGTCAGAACCACGCAGGTATAACACTCGGTACAGGTGCTACAGAACAAACTTTGAGCATAAACGGAGTTACTTCTTACAAAAACTTTGATACCGCTATTATTAACGGTGCAAAAGGCACGTTGGAAATAGAAAATGTCCTCTTTGAAGATAATTCCGTGGCAGACATTGATAATGGCGGCACAATGCTACTTAGCGGTACTAACGTATTTGATAGTATTGTTGACACTCTCGGCTCAGGTTCAACCACCATTACAGGCGGAACAACCACTATAAACACCGGATTAACCCAAAATACCCTGACAATTACCGCAGGAACATTAACAAACAACGCAACAATATCAGCTCATAATGTTAATGTAACAGGAGCATTAAACGACGGAACATTAACCTTAACAGATTCAGGAACATTAACCGTTAACAGCG
>JAILCC010000021.1 GCA_024680555.1 bacterium | reverse complement strand
AAGACAGCTCAAGCTAAATTTGAAACAGATTTGAGCGATGCTTGGGCAAAAGTTGGCATAACCAGAGGTGATATGACAGCCAAAATCGAAGCGGCAGAAAAGGAAGCAGCAGGCAAAAAAGCTGAGGAAATTGAAGAACTGTTCAAAAAGAAAGAAAAAGCAGCAGCAACCGAAACAACTGAAAATCCTCCTGCAACTGAAACGGAAAATCCACCTGCAGCAGAAGAATAATTTCAAAATTTTCGATAATTTTTTACAAGCCTCCCTTTTCGGGGGGCTTTTTATTATACAGGCAAGTTAAGATTTGTAAAGTTTTTAGACAGGACACGTTTTTTGGGCAATTTTATAATCGCCAAAACGCATGTCTAGCATGCAATTTCAGAAACAAGCGACATGCAAAACCATGCATGTTGCGGTTTTTCTTGATTTGGTTTCATGTAAATCACCGTCAACATTCATGTTAGGGCAATTGTTGCGAAATGTAATAATAACACGGCTTTAGCTTGAAAAAAAACCGCAGATGGTAATATAATTTAAAACATAAACAGATTAACTACAGGGAAAACGTTATCAAATCGGTGAAAGCCGAAATTTATAAAAGATTTGGGGAGCCTTATTTAAGGCAAGGTTAAACAAAATTTGGAGGATGGTAAACTGTGATGAGAATGAGGGACTTTGGGAGAAATACTTCTGTTCGCCGATGGACAAATATTGCTATTGATTGCTATTCCAGAGGTTGCGTATGTAACGGCTGCTTCTACCACACTTTCTTTAAAGATAGCCCCCAAAGATGTCAAATGAAATCCACAGTTTTAGAGTTGGTAAGGGTTTTGGGCACACCACCAAATGCAAAACACCCTGCACAAATCTTAGAAAAATAGTCACAACAAACAACATAATGTACGTATAAGAGATTAAATTCTCAAATTCCAAGGAGTATAAACAAATTGGAATTTTTTTTGCGGATTTCGGCAAGGCTGACTGCTCCCGAGGAACGAGGGAGAAGGAACGCCGTCCCCACGAACAGAGTTATGGAGTGAAATTTTTACGAAGTAAAAATGAAATGGAATTCAAACTCTGTGAGTTGCCGATAATCCAAGACAGCGGATTTTGCGAAAGAGTAAGGAGCGAAGTGACGAAACCCGTAAGAACAATGCACGCCCGCATAATTTGATACAAATTTTGCATTTTTAAAAATTACGAGTTGCGAATATTTTGGTCTGCCTTTGCATAACTGACACGAAGCCCCCTAAGAAACTTTTCGTTAGGTAGTATGCTCAACTTACTTTGCCATCGAATTATGAATTGAAACATCAAATATAATCGTTCCAATAAAATACAATACCAGCAGAAACAAAAACACCAAAATGGATACAGATATATATATAACCGGTTTATTTATCAACAAATTAGAAAGTCTCTCTATTTCTTGATTATTAGCATCTTGATTCTTTGGGTTTCGTTTTAATTTGTTATTTAATAATTGGACTATAACAACCATACTACTTGTAAGAGCAAATCCAAAACTCAAAGAATACCAAAGGTAGTCGCCACCACCCTCCAAGGTTTTCATGCCAACCCCCCATATTACTCCGCCAAAAAGAGATAAGAGAATAAATAATAAAACTTTTTCCATTTGTATAAATCTCTGGTATCCTAAGCCCCGATTACTTTTAGAATTTCTTCATAGACTTCTTCGGGAGCTTTATTTGCATCAACGGTTACAAGCAAACCTTTCTTTGTGTAATAATCAACTAAAGGTGCAGTTTCCGTGTTATAGGTTTCAAACCTTTGCATTGCTACTTCTTCGTTGTCATCTTTTCTTTGATAAAGCTCTCCGCCGCATTCATCGCAAACATGTTCATCTTTCGGAGGAAGAGTTTTTAGATTATAAATTTTTCCGCAGTTCTTACACATTCTGCGATTTACTATTCTTTCCATCAAAGAATCTTTGTCCACACGCATTTTTACGACAATTCTCTTAGGAGAATTTGCAACACCTGCTTTTTCAAGTTCATTTTCCATCAACTCGGCTTGTTCAATGCTTCTTGGATAACCGTCAAGAATGTAGCCGTTTTTTGCTTCTTCGGAAAATATTTTTTTAATAATAATCTTTGCAACAATATCTGCAGGAGCAAGGTGTCCTTTATCAATCAAGGCTTGAATAATTTTGCCCTCTTCAGTTCCTGCGGCAATTTCCGCCCTCAAAAGACTGCCCGTATCGATGTGAGGAAGTCCCAATTCTTTAGAAAGTCTCTCTGTCTGAGTTCCTTTTCCGGAAGCCGGAGGTCCCAAAAAAAGCATTTGAGTTTTCATCATTTTTTCAAAAATCCTTCGTATTGCTGAGCCAAAGCATAAGTCTTTATCTGATTTACAAGATCAAGTGCAACACCAACCATGATGATTATTGACGTTGAACCTATACCTTGGAATGTCGTAATTCCGGTAACTTTACTTGCTACGGTAGGAATCATAGCGATGATACCAAGTCCGATTGCACCAATAAATGTAATTTTGCTTATAATTTTATCTAATGCTTCAGCAGTCGGTTTTCCAGGTTTGATGCCGGGTATGGAGCTGCCTGATTTTTTAAGATTTTCAGCTATGTCTTTCGGCTGCATATTGGGCATAATTGACGCATAAAAGAACGTCAATAGGAATATCAAAACAAAATAAATTACATAATATGCTGCGCCCGATAAAATATTTGTGTTAATGAACGTTACTCCGCTCTTTAGCCAAGCCGGAAGCACGGTTGAATTTCCCAAAATACTTAAAATAGTTTGAGGAAACAACAATATTGCAATTGCAAAGATAATCGGCATAACGCCAGAAGGGTTGAGTTTAAACGGAATATATGTATTTGCGCCACCATAAATTTTGTTGCCAACTTGTCTTTTGGGAGTAACAATAACAACCTTTCTGATAGCTTCTTGCATAATTACAACCAAAACCATTGCTAAAAGGAATAATGATAGCATTATGCACAATAGAAACTGTAATTGTCCATTATTTGCAACAAGGGTATGCGTTCTGTCGATATAAAGAGGAATACCTGAAATGATACCTACAAAAATCAACATAGAACCGCCGTTGCCTATACCGTGTTCAGTAATAAGTTCGGCAAGCCACATAACAAGAACCGAACCTGCCGTAAGCGTCAAAATTGCCCCGATTGAAAACAAAACAGGATTTGTTCCGGACATTATTGAACCGGGCAATTTATATAAATATGTGATGAAAATTGCACCTTGAAACATTGCTAAGAATACGGTCGAAATTCTCGTATATTGAGAAATCTTTCTTCTTCCTGCCTCACCTTCTTCTTTTTGAAGAGTTTCAAGCTGCGGAATAATAGCAGTCAAAAGTTGTATAATAATGGAGGCGGTGATATACGGTCCGATACCGAGTGCAAAGACTGAAACCGCACCTAAAGCACCGCCTGAAAACATATCTAAAAATCCTATGATGTTATTACCTGCCGCAAGGTTTGAAAATACGGCATTGTTAATACCAAACAAGGGAATTTGCGCCCCGAGTCTGAAAAGTATAATAATCAAAAAAGTGAATATCAATTTTTTCTTTAAACCGGTCTCTTCCCAGTTGCTCACGATATCGGCAATCGTAGGAATTTTCATTTTCTGTTGTTGCATTATTATATTATCCTTTTACTAAACGAGTTCGATTTTTCCGCCTGCTGCTTCTATTTTTTCTTTTGCAGAAGCGCTAAAGTGTCTTGCTTTAACGGTTTTTGAACCTTTAACTTCGCCATTACCAAGTATTCTCAATGCTTGAGCAGTTCTCGGAGCGTAGCCAAGTTCTTTCAATAAAGCCAAATCGATTTCGTTTGAATCAATTTTGTCTAATTTTGATACGTTTAATTCATAGTTAACGGTTTGGTTTACAAGCTCAAAACCTTTAAGTTTCGGAGCACGCCTGTAAGCAGGCATTTGTCCGCCTTCAAAACCTCTCTTAGAGCTTCTGCCGGAACGTTGACCTTCACCGTTATTACCACGGGCACTTGTTTTGCCCCAACCTGACGCACGACCACGCCCCACACGCTTTTCAGAGTGTGTAGCACCGTCTGCCGGTCTTAAATCTGTTAATTTTATTCTTTCCATAGTATTTGCCACCTTTTCTATTCAACTACTTTTACCAAGTGTGAAACTTTTGTAATCATACCTCTGATTACAGGAGTGTCATTGTGTTCAGCAACGCTGTTACGCTTTGTTAAACCCAACGCTTTAACCACTTTTTTTTGTTTTTCAGTTGAACCAATCAGGCCTCTAACAAGTTCTACTTTTACTTTCTTTTCTGTTGCCATGACTAAATTCCTCTTAACTTAACATTTCTTTTACTGTAAGACCTCTTTTTGCTGCTGCAACTTTGAACGGTTTAATTGCTTTTAAAGCTTCCATAGTTGCTCTTGCTGCATTAAGAGGAGATTTTGAGCCTAATGATTTGCTCAAAATATTTTCGATACCTGCAAGTTCAAGTACAGAACGAACTGCACCACCTGCGATAACACCGGTACCTTGTGAAGCCGGTTTCAGCACAACGCTGCCTGCTCCGCTTCTTCCTGTTGAAATGTGAGGAATAGTCGTTTTAAATACAGGGACTTCAATAGAATTTTTTCTGGCATCTACTACTGCCTTTTGGATAGCGCCGACTACTTCGCTTGATTTTCCGCACCCAACGCCAACATGACCTTTTCCGTCACCTGCGATTACTACTGCACGAAAACTAAGCTTTTTGCCACCTTTAACTACTTTTGTGACTCGGCGAACTTGAACCACACGTTCTGTCCAATCAGAAGCGGGTTTTTCGGTTTTTTCTTTGCGAGATTTTCTTTCACCTCTGCCTGCTCTTGATGCTCTCAAAACTTTTTTCTTAGGAGCTTCTTCTTGAGCTTCAGCTGCTTCTTCAACTACATCAACAGTTTCTTCTGCTATTTCAGCTGTTTCTTGAGTTGTTTCATCAACTGTTTCTTCAGAAGTTTCTTCAACATTCTCGTTTTTTTCTTCTTCTAACACGATGTTTTACCTTTCTTAGTTTTTACTAACTATTCTGCTATTTTCGCCCATGCGAAAATAACTGCGTCCTTTCGCAACTATAATCATCACTTAAACATAACAAAGTGTCAATATTGAAGTGGTTTATATAACTTTTCGTAAAACTCCGTCAGCTTCGGAAAGTTTTTGACGAGCAATCGGAGCGGAACAGTTCAAAACAATCATAACAACCGCTGTTTTGACTTCAAAATTCGTTTTTTCCAATGTTTCTTTTGCAATATTTTTATCGACATTTGCAATCTCGGCTACAATTCTGACCGCCCTGTCTTTAAGCTTTTCATTTGTAGGCTGAACATCTATCATAAAATTTTTATAAGCTTTGCCAGTTTTAATCATCGCACCCGTTGATAACATATTTAAAACCATTTTTTGCGCACTGCCTGCTTTCATGCGGCTTGAGCCAGTCAATGCCTCCTGCCCGACAACCGTGCATATAAAAATATCGGAAAATTTTTCAATTTTAGCTTCGGGATTACAAGTTATGCCAATCGTAGAAATTCCTTTTGCTTTTGCATCTTCAAGAACACCCAAAAGCCACTTGGGATTTCCGCTGGCAGAAATTCCAACCACCACATCTTTTGGAATTGCACCCGAATTTTTCAAATCTGCTTTACCGTGTTCATAATCATCTTCCGCACCTTCAATGGCACTTCTTAAAGCCTTATCGCCGCCGGCAATATACCCTCTCACGATATCAGATGTAACTCCGAAAGTCGGCGGACATTCGGATGCATCAAGAACTCCCAATCTGCCTGATGTTCCGGCACCAAAATATAACAAATTTCCGCCATCAAGTATTTTTTGAGAAATTAAATCAATTGCAGCAGAAATTTCTTCCAATTGGGCATCAACCGCCAAGGCAACCTTTTTATCCTCATTGTTTATCATTTTTGCAATTTCAAACGATGAAGAAACATCAATATCAACCGTATTGGAATTAGATTGCTCGGTTAAAATCACCTTGTCAGACATAATTAACCCACATTTGTTGTTTCTTTTTTTGCGGGTTTTTCCATCAAACCATGGGATGTTTTTCCCCATCTCATATCACGTTTGAAGAAAAAGATTTTAAGAACAATAAACCAAACCAGAGGCACCCACAAAAGCACCATATAAATACTTGTTTCTAAAGACTGTTTGAGGGTTTGGAACACCGAAAGTTTGTCGTATCTTCTGAGAGAAAACAATAACCCGCAAAAGAAGAATGTTCCTAACGCAAAAGCAACCGCAACAGTACCCAAAAGCTGATTTTCATAACCTTTCACATAACAAAAAGTTTGAATAATCAATTGCGAAAGCAACAAAACAGGCATAATAAATTCAAGTAAATATGACATCATATCAAAACTTGCACGCAAGCTTATAATATCAGACGTTACAATTTGGAAGAAATAGTCCAAATATCTTCTTATACTGCCTTCTACCCAACGGCGGCGCTGCCTTAGCAACGGAATAAAACTTGTTATTCCTTCTTCATAAACTTCGGCAATGGGGCAATATCTTATGCCCCAAGCTTTCAGGTGCAGTTTTGTAGACAAATCAAGGTCATCGGTAATTGTATTGTTGTTCCATCCGCCTACTTCCTCAAGAGCGGTTCTTTTGACGACAAAACCGTTGCCTCTGAGTTCAACCGCACCATTTATACTGTCACGGCTGAGTTGGTAGTGGCAATCCAGTGTATATTCGTTGTTTTGGCATCTTGTAAGAAGATTTTCGTATCTGTTTGAAATTATTTTTCTCGCCTGTACGGCACCGATTTCTTCAGGGGCAAGATAAGGAAGAATTGTTTTTAGAAAATCCCTTTTAATTCTTGCATCCGCATCAAAAACACATATAACTTCTTTATCCGTTAAAGCAAACGCATCATTTAAAACTGCGGATTTGCCGGGAATGGCATCCTGTTCCCGTATCAAAATTCTGAGTTTTCCGTTGTACTTTTGCTCAAGATTTTGAAGAACAAGCGCCGTATTGTCAGCACTTCTGTCATCAATAACAAAAACTTCATAGTTCTCATAGTCGAGAGACATAATATTTTCTATGGTTGAAGCGATAACCGTTTCTTCATTATGCGCAGGAATCATAATACAAACGCTTGGCTCATATTTCATATTAAGACGTTCCGGACGTTTTTTAAGTCTGCGGGATTGGTGGGTAAATGATGCCGTCAAAATCAAGGTATAAATCGCCATGAGTCCCATAACAACAAATAATTTTTCTACCGGAATAATTAAGTGTATAAACGCAAGAACAACCCACGTTAACGCAATTATTACAAGTAAAACAACTCTGTCTTTAATTTTTTCCCAAATTGACGCAAGCATAGAAAACATAGTCTGATTATCTCTCTCTATTTCCGTAACTAATCATATACAGGAACATTTTACAACAAGAAGAGCATTTTAGCCAAAATTGTTAAGTTTGATAATTTAAAACAAAAGAGTTAAAACAAAAATTTCAACTCTTTTGTGGACTTATATTTTAAAACAATAACTATTCTTCCGTTGATTCTTCAGTTACACCAAATTCTGCCATAGCTTTTTCTACGGCATCTTTCAATTCGCCCAATCTGTCGGGTGAAAAAGTAACGCCTTTTTTGGTAGGACTCCAATTAAGACCGTCATCGGTAGTATAATATACTCTCAAATCGAGATACTTTTTACCTCGGTATTCATTAATAGAAATTTGAACTTCTTCCGTTGCACTTCTCGGTACTGTTGCTAAAACTTGAGGATATTCCATAATATAATCTCCTAAAAAAACTCTCTATAATTTTTATCTTACATGAAATGATTTATTTTGCAACGAGAGAATATTTTGAAACTTAATCATCCCAAGAAACGGTTTTGTGCAAATAATTCATATTCCCTTTTTTTATTATCCACATTGCACAACCGTCGCCATTGTCTCCATTGCCGTAATAATTTAAATTACAAGACTCCTCAAGATTTTCACCATGATAACTCGGAGTAACCTTTGCCCCGTCTTTGAGGATATAAAAATGGAAAGTGTCCACACCCAGTCTGTTCGGTCCTTTTTCACCATTTATATCAATATTTACTTCTCCGTACCTGTCATCATCTTCACCGCAAGATGGACACACAAACATTAAACTTCCATCTGACAATATAGCTCGGGAGTATCCTCCCCAGTTAGGATTTCCTGCGTTCCATGTTCTCGACTGGTCAAGCGTTATATATGCTTCATCCGTTGAACACGTATTATCATCATTCCAACAAACTTTAGAAACCTGCAAATATTTAATCAATTGTGCTAAAAATTTATCGGAATTAACACCTTCGCCGGAACAATATTCCCAATTCCCTATTGGATTTTCATCAGCTTCGGCTCTTTTTACTGCATTGGAAATTGTGGAATAAAATTTTTTCAGATGGGTAACAGTCTGTCTTTCTTTGTATGTCTGCATCAATGAAGGTATAGTCAATGCTGCCACTACACCTATAACCAGTAAAGTAATAAGTGTTTCAGCAAGGGTAAATGCTAATTTGCGTTTATCGTCCCTCGTCAGCCCTAACTTGTTTCGGGTTTCGTTTTTAAACCTTTGACATGTATTATTGGTTGCTTTAATCTTCTATATCATATCTTCTCCTTTTATGAGATACTGTTTTTCTAATATTTGTCCTTACAGCCTGTGCATTCATCCGCACAAGGTTCAATGTGGATGAAAACGGATGCTCCGTTCAGTGCTGCTTCTATCTCTTTTTCAAGTTTGTTGCAAATTTCGTGCCCCATACCTACAGTCATATTTTTATGAACGGTTATAACCAACTCTATAAGCTTTTCGCTGCCTGATTTTCTTGTCTTGGAAAACCTAACATCCACAACATCTTTATTCAAATGATTATCCAAAATGCCTTTAATAATATCCAAATCTTCTTGGGGCAAAGCTTCATCCAAAAGCCCTTTAACCGCACTAAACGTAACTTTTATACCGGTAACGGCAATAATCAAACCAACAAGAAAAGCAAAAATGGTATCAATAACGCTCAAGCCCGTAATTTTTACCATCAAAAGCCCTACCAGTACCGCCATAGAAGAAAGTACATCCGTCTTTAAATGCTCAGCATCCGCAGTTATTGCAATGGAATTTGTTTTTTGTCCGATTTTAAACAGATATGTACTTACAAAAATATTTACTATAACCGAAACCGCCATAACAATTATGCCCCACAACGGTTCAAATTCAAACGGCTGCGGATGAATAAATTTTTTCACGGCACTATACAAAATAAATAAAGCTATGGCAAAAATCAAACCGCCCTCCAAAAATCCTGACAACTCTTCGTATTTTCCGTGTCCGAAAGGATGGTCATCATCAGCAGGCTTGGACGATTTTTTCACCATAACAAATGCAATGAAGGATGCCGCAATATCGCTAAGAGAGTGTAAGGCTTCCGATATAATGCTTAAACTGCCGGTAAAAAACCCGACAGTCAGCTTAATTGTTATTAGAAGGGCATTTGAGCATACTGATAAAAATGCCCCAAATTGTTTTTCGTTTGTTGTATCCATAATTAGTATCTTTGTCTTGCCAAAGCTTTTTGTTTTGCAACGTGTTCTCTATACATAACAAGAAGTGTGCTTGCAAAGAATATACTTGAATAAGTACCGATTATGATACCCAAAATCATTACAAGTACAAAGTCTTTTGTTGTTTCACCACCGAGGAAGTACAACGCAAGCAGCGTTAACAGTGTTGTTACTGATGTTGCAATACTTCTCATCAAGGTTTGGTTAACACTGATATTTGCGATTTCACCAAAAGTCATTTTCTTTGCCAAGAAACGGTTGTTTTCTCTGATTCTGTCGTATACAACGATAGTATCGTGAACAGAAAAACCGATTACGGTCAATATCGCAGTAATAAATAATGCATCTACCTGCGTATGATACAAAAGTCCGAATATAGAGAATGTTCCCAATATAAAGATTGCATCGTGTAACAACGCCAAAAATGCAAACAAAGAATAGTCAAATTGAAATCTAAATGTAAGGTAAATAATAATACCTGCAAAAGCCAATAGCAACGTAATTATTGCATTTTTGAAAAGTTCCGCACCGAGAGTAGGTCCAATAGCGTTAACTTGAAGAATTTGAACATCTCCAAATTCTTTCTTTAAGCCTTCGTATATATCTCCCGCTTCACTTTTATCTTCCGTTGTTTCAAGATATCTTGTTTTTATTGAAACGACATATTGGGTTGTTTCTTGTTCAACTTCTTCTTTAGCTGTTTCGGTAATCTTTGTTTCAACATTTCCTGTTTCATTTTCCGAAACTTCATCAGCATCTTCTTTTACTTCTTCTTTGGCTTTTGTAACAACAGGAGCGGAAGTTTGAATAACAGGGTTGTCGATACCTAAATTTGTAACTATAGTTCTGATTTTCCCCTCGTCTTCTTTGGTTATTTCTCTGTCAAAACCGTATTGAAGCATAGTGCCGCCGGTAAAATCTATACCGAGCAATAACGGTGTTTTATTTACAACGGTTGAATATCCCATTGCAACAATTCCGGGAAGCAATAAAACTGCTGAAAAGCAAATCCATATCCATCTGTATTTAACTATATCAAGAATTCCTTTTTTATTTTCCATTATTTTACCCTCCAATTAGTCCAACACACCCAACTTAGCCTTGCCTGCGGATTGCTCCTCGACAATACTTGCACTGACTTCATCAGCCTTTAAGCCAAACCAGCTTGGGTGCTTCATGTGGTCTGCTCCGATAAAGACTTCCATAAGGCTTCTTGAAACAGTAATTGCCGTAAACATACTGACAGCAACACCGATAGCCAATGTAAGAGCAAAACCTCTTACAATGCTTGTACCGTACATATAAAGAATTGCACAAGTAATCATTGTTGTCATATTGGAGTCAAAAATACTTGTAAACGCTCTGTCAAAGCCTGTTTTTACCGCAGTCAAAAGACGTTTGCCCGAGCGAAGTTCCTCTTTTGTTCTTTCAAAAATCAAAATGTTTGCGTCAACCGCCATACCGATACTCAATACAAAACCTGCAATACCTGCAAGGGTAAGTGTTACGGGTATGCGTTTAAATATCGCAAAAACTATAAGCGCATATATCGCAAGAGCAATATTGGCAATCAGACCGGGAACTCTGTATAAAATAAGCATAAATATTGCAACGAGTCCAAGACCGACAAACGCAGCCTTTTTACTTTTGTCGATAGAATCAGCACCGAGCGTAGGTCCTACGACATTTTCTTCAATAATTTTTGCAGGAACAGGAAGAGCACCTGCGTTCAAAAGGTCAACCATTTCTTTTGCGGTTTCATACTTAAAACCGCCTTCATCTCCGCCTGAAATTACTGCACTGCCGCCGGTAATAACATCTTTGATGTTTGGAGCAGATTGAAGTTCACCGTTAAAAAATATTGCCATCGGCTGCCCAACAAGTCTTTTTGTTAAATCGGCAAACTTTTGAGCACCCTTATTATTAAATTCAAGACCGACAACCCATTGTCCCGCAGCATCAGTAACAACGCTTGATTTTTTGAGGTCTTTACCTGTCAAACCTGTTGAAACCCACTCAATAGTGCCGTCATCAAGTTTCTTTTGTTCCTTAAATTCAAGCTCAGCAGTATCACCGAGGTATTTTTTTGCCTGTTCGGGATCTGATACGTCTGGAATTTCGATAATCAGTCTTCTTTCACCTGCTTTTTGAACAACAACTTCCGAAACACCAAGAGAGTTTACACGCTTTTCAATAGCGAATTTCAAACTATCCATCATGTCCGGAGTAATAGTTGCTATAGTATCCGTAGTTTGTGCTTCAAGAGTAAGTCTTGAACCGCCGACAAGGTCAAGTCCCAACTTTGCCGGTAAAGTAATTACAAAATATGCCGCAACAATTATCACTAAAAAGATAAAAAGCAGCACTTTCTTCTTATTGTCCATGGTTTTCTCCCCTAAACTAATTCGTGGTTTACTTTATTTTAGCAGAAAAACTCAAGTTTTCAAGCATGCCTGTATAGACAAAAAAAGAAAGTAAAAATCAAGTGAATTATGCCGTGCGGTAGCACCCCAAGGGGCAAAAAACAGAAAAGCCTTTGCAACGGTTGGTAGCCTATGCCGTGCGGTAGCACTATTTTATTCTGCGTCTTGCAAAGTTATCCACTGCATCAATTACATTTGTGTTAGCACTTTGTTTTTTTCTTCTTTCGTTTCCTCTGCGTTGAAGATTAGCAAACCAAACAAAAGAACCGCAAAAGACAATAACCACTACGAGCGCTATTCCGCATAATAACTGTACTAATATACTTTTCATTTTCAAACCGATTTTATTGGGTTCTTTTTTCTTTTTTTCAGGATTAAAAATCGGTTCACGCAATACATCATCATCAACCTGACCATCCATCGGAAGTTCCGGCAACTCTTGTTGTGTTGGCTCGGGAGCAGCGGCCACATAGTTTATTTTAAAACACGTGTTAAATGAAAAAATACAAAAAATAGATAAAAGCAACGATAATAGTTTTTTCATTTCAGACTACTCCTCTGTTTTTTTAGGTTTTCTTCCTCTGGTTGCAGGTTTTCTTTTTGGTTTTTCAGGTTTTTCTTCGGCAGGAGCCTCTTCCTTTTTCGGCTTTTCGGCAAGTTTTTTAACTGCGGGCTTTCTGCCTCTGGTTGATTTTTTAACGGGTTTTTCAGGTTTTTCTTCCGCCGGTTGAACCTCTTGAACAACTTTGGCTTCAACCGCTTCCGGTTTAAGTTCAACCGGTTTTGCAAAAGCTGCCGCCTCTGCATTTTCGATTTCCGCTAACATCATAAATGTATCACGAGTAAGCCAACGAGGGAATCGGTTATTTATGGTATTTATCGGAATACGTGCGCTGCGAACGACTTTTGCCAAATCAAAAACCGCTTTGCCGCTTTCTTTTATGAAGTTTTTCATAATTTCATTATTGAATATAAATTTTCTGTATTGCTCACGATTTTCTTTTTGTTTTTGATTTTGCGCAGCTGCGTTCAATGACGGAGAAGTTTGTATCTTCTTTTCTTGTGGCTGCTCGGATTGAGGCTGTTGAACATTATTTTCCGGTTGTGCAGGCTGAGGTTTGGGTTGTTTACTATTTTGCGGTTTTATCGGAGTAAGTTTTATTTTTGCACCTTTTGCCTTGTATTCGCTTTCATTGGGAGCTGCCGCAAAATTAAACGCATCTAAAACGTAGCCTGTACCGCCGCATGACGGACATTTTTTCGTAAAGATTTCCTGCAAGCTTTGTCCTTGTCTGTGTCTTGTTAATTCCACAAGTCCAAGGTCAGATATTTGCCCAATCTGAGGGCAGGCTTTGTCGGGTTCAAGTGCCGCTTCAAAATGTTCTAATATAGCAAGTTTGTCGGCACGATTATCCATATCAATAAAGTCAATAATAATCATACCGCCGATATTTCTGAGTCTTAATTGTCTTGCAATTTCGTCAATCGCTTCAATATTTGTCTTGCGGATTGTTTCAGCCTGAGAAGAACCGCTTGTAAATCTTCCGCTGTTAACGTCAACAACGGTTAGTGCTTCTGTCTGCTGAATAAAAAGATACCCGCCGCAAGGAAGCATTACTTTTATTTGCAAAGCATTTTTGATTTCTTTGTCAATTCCTTTATGAACAAGAACATTGTCCATGCCTTTGTGAACGGAAACGTTGATATTATGGTTCATATTCCAACTTTGGAGAAGCTGATTTGCTCTGTGCATAGCAAAAGAAGTATCAACAATAATTTCATCGGTATCTTCGGTAGCTGCTTCTCTGATTACACGGTACAAAAGGTCTTGGTCACGAGCCACCAACGCAGGAGGGTTATGCGTATCAACCGCATTAACAATGTCATTCCACTTTTCAAGAAGCGCTTCCATATCTTCTTGTATTTCACTGTCTGTTTGCCCTTCAGCTTCTGTTCTTATAATAACGCCAACACCTGCAGGTTTTAAAAGACTTACAATAGATTTCAGACGTGAACGTTCTTTGGATGATTCAATTTTTTTACTTACGTTAATACCTTTTTCATCAGGCATTAAGACAAGAAATCTTCCAGGAAGAGAAATTGACATGGTAACTCTCGGTCCTTTGTGTCCTGTAGGTTCTTTGATAACTTGAACAAGAATTTTTTGTCCGGGTTTTAATTTTTCTTCAAGAGTTCCTTTTCCTATAACATCCGATGCGTGCAAAAAGCCCATTTTGTCGCTGCCGACATTTACAAAAGCAGCTTCAATACTGGGGAGAATATTTTCTACGGTAGCAAGATACACATCATTTAATAAAATGTCACCTCTTGTAACAAAAAACTCCGTAACTTTGTCATTTTCCATAACTGCCGCAATATTATCACGTTCAGATACTACAATAGATTTTGCCATTTAATTTTCCTCATATAAAACTTTAAAACTTATTAACCGTTCAGCAATTTTGAGCCTTACAAAATTCCGCAAAATTCTCGGAAATACAAAGATTGTTAAAATCATCAGCTCTGAATATCGGCAACACTTTGCCAAAATAATTGCTATTGATAGCTTTTTGTACAAATTTTATCTTTATCGAGTCATTATAATTACGCATATTTGCCAACTCGATAGTTTGTCTGATTTCAACCTGTTTTTTTAAGCCTTTTTTATTTGTTCTTTGTGCCAATATATTTAATCGGCTGAGAACATTCATAATGATACCTTTTATCTTATTTTTTTTCAAGTTTTTTTTCAAAATTTATTCTTATACTCGCAAACAGCAATGATTTGAAATACAATAAAAACTTTTTATTTACGCCAAATCATCAGCAATATATTTATCTATTTCTATGACTTGCCCTTGCTTTTTCCTGCTCGTAAACTTACTCAAAAAACCTAATATTTTTTCGCCGGACACCTTATAATTATTGATATAAGAACCGTTAGGAGTGTCTATAAGGACTCTTACGATATATTCCGTTAGCATTGCATCTTCCAATAATTCTTCTCTGTTGAAAGGGTTGCCGTGTTTGTCGGTTTTTACCGTAACGCAATAGACATCGTCATCACATTTTATAACCTTAGCATCAGAAGAGTATGGCTTGTTCGCCTTGTGCCTTTCAAAAATACTGACAACTTTTTTGTCGATATCTTTCATCAAACTTCTCCCATGCTCTTTTTATATTTAATCTTATGTTCGCATGGCTTGGCAAGTTTGTTTCAAATTATTAAAAAGAGGCTAAAAAGCTTAATATTATTGCGTTTTCAAAAATAATTTTTCATGCTACGCAATTTTTTTTAGTGAAATGTTTTTATATATATACGGAAAGAAAGTTAAGTTTAACCACGGAAAGAAAAGAGAACAGGAAGGAAGATTTATTATGGCAGTTGGAGCAAGAGACCACATCGACAAACTTTTGGTACAAAAGTATCAATCACTTCAGGTTGATAATCACAATAATATCAACCAAATTGATGAACAAGAAATGTTAGACAAAATGCAAACCGTTGCGCAAGACAAGGTTGCTATGATGAAATATCAAGACAAGCTCAAAGAATTGGGCAATAAACTATTGGCTAAATCTGCGTACAAAAACTATCGTTACATCCCTGTGCGATAGGAAGCTGCCAAGGGCGAACTACGCTCAAAATTGAAAATTTAATAAAATTTTGCCGACTCAACCCCAAAAGCAAAATTTCAAAACAAGATTTATTCTCTCTCTCTTTTCTCTCTAATCAATTCTGACGGGTTAAATATTATAGGGGTTTAAAGATGCCACATAAGGCATCTTTTTTTTATGCTATACTTTCCCTATGGAAGAAATTATTAACATAAGAAATCTCGCACACCTTGGCGATAGTGTTTATGAGCTTTTTGTAAGAGAATACACGATTACGCAAACCCAAAATATACAAAAGCTTCACAAACTCACAGTGTCATTTGTGAACGCTGAATTTCAAGCAAATCTTTTGGAAAAAATTGAACCGGAATTAACCGAAAAAGAGGCTGATATTGTTCGCAGAGGAAGAAATCTCGCCGTAACGACGGCAAAGAGAATTAACCACAAAACCCACCGCATAGCAACTGCATTTGAAGCACTTTTAGGCTATTTATATCTATACGACAAAACCAGACTTGAAGAAATTCTTGAAAAAATAAAGCCCCTGTTGGTTTAAGGCTCTCTCGTATCCTTTTGCCAACGGTTACTTTGAGGATTATATGTATAAACATCAAAGTTTCTTCCGTTTGTTTTAATTCTAACCGTATTATCCATATCTGTACGGTAAATTCTGCTTCCTCTAAGAACACTCATCGCTTTGGAATTAGGGTGTCCGTAAGAATTTTCTCCGACACTTACGACGGAAACCTTTGGAGAAATCAGCTGTGCCATCTTTTTATTAACAGAATTTTTACTACCGTGATGTCCGAGTTTAAATAATTCAATGTCACCCGATGGATGAAGATTTGTTTTCAGTAATTCGTAACTGTTTATTTCATTATCACCCATCAAAATTGCATCAAAATCTTTGTACTTGAAAAGCAAAATAATAGAGGTATCATTTTGGGTATTTTTCTTTGTATCAGGCGGTTTAAAGGCAATTATACTAACTTCTTCGTCAGGAGAAATTTCCTCGGGTTCGGTTATTATTTTTTCAACCTGATTATTATTTTTAATATACTCTTGAAGCCTTAAATATGTTTTATTTTTAGCTTTTTCACCGTTTGTAACAAGCTCGTTGACCTTTATATTTTCCAAGATATCGACACTTCCGCCTATATGGTCACTGTCAGGATGAGTTAAAAGCATCATATCTATTGAAGTTATCCCATTTGTGCTAAAAAACGGTAAAATCACAGAAGTGGCGGAGTTTTTGTCTTTTCCGAAACTTCTGCCCGCATCAATAAGGATTTTTTTGTTATTCGGAGTTGTAATAAAAATACTATCAGCCTCACCGACACTTAAAAATGTAAACGTCAAATCTCTGGTATAACCCTTGGATGTAAAGCTGAAAATCAAGTATACCAGTATAAGTAAAGCCGCTATATTTGTTTTTAGGGTTTTAAAATTCTTCTTGAGCATATATATGAATAGAAATACCAAAATATAGTATAATATTATTTCTATATAATTTAACTTAGCTACATGGGCTATATTGTTCGGGAAACTTGAAACCCAAGAAGCAACAAACAGTAAAAAGCTCAAAAGCGGCTCATTCACCTTATCCAAAACAAAGCATAAATAATGCCCGATTTTCGGAATGAGTGCAAAAATACTTGAAATGAAACCGCAAAAACTAATAATAGCCATAAACGGAATAACAAGCATATTTGCAATTATTGAATAAACCGAAATTGTTTGAAAAAAGTACATTTGTATCGGTATTGCAAATATTTGCGCCACCAACGGAATAATTATCCAACCGCTAATTTTAGGCGGAAGGAATTTAATTTTTTCCAAGATAGGATTTGTACAGTACAAAAGCCCGAAAGTTACTACAAACGACAAAAGAAAACCGATATTGTTTATAAGAGCCGGGTTATATAAAAGCAAAACTGCACAAACAAAAAGCAATATAACATTGTTATCGGCTTTTCTGTCTATCAATTTTGCCAAAAGTCCCAGCTCCAACATCCATGTCGCTCTTGTAACGGATGGCGGCAAACCTGTCATCATTGAATAAAACAAAACAACAAAAGCGCCGGTAACTATAACAAGCCTGTATGGCATTTTGAGTCTTATCATCAAAAAGAACCAAATACCAAAGATAAAAGCAACATTCATGCCCGATGCTGCCAAAAGGTGGTACAAACCCGATTCTATAAATATTCTTTTTATTTCGGCAGATGGTTTTATCGCTTCACTTCCAAAAACTATGCCGCCAAGAATTTGAGTTTTATCCTTATTAAGATAATTTGAATGAATTTCTATAACCCGCTCTCTCAAACAGTCAATTTTTCTGAGAATCCTCATATTTAGTGATGGTTTTTCCGAGAGAGTTTTTACGTTATGAACGGTTGAAAGAGTATAAATGCCATCATTTGCCAGATATTTTCCATAATCGAACTCTCCCTCGTTTTTGGGTTTTTGGGGTACAAATATTTCCGCATCAAGTGATAATTTATCTCCACGATTGAATTTATCCGTAATTTCTTTGTCTAAAAAAGCCTGCGTTTTTGCATCAACAAAGACCTCATTATTTTTATAATCAATAACTTTGTCGGCTTTAAACACAAACTTTGTCTTGCCTGTAGCACTTTTTGACGGCAGAGAATAAATTTCGCCAAGCAAAGTTACTTTTTGGGAAGCATAATATACCAGAACATCATCGTTTGGTTCTCTGTAGTGCGCATATAGTACAGTGCAGGCAAATAATACCAATAAGATGAAAGTAAATATTTTTCCGAAAATTTTCTTGTAGCATAAAAAACCGGCAAGCAGAATAAAAATCGGAATAATGACATATAGCTTATCCCAAAAAACAGCGCATACCGCAGCTATTATCGCCGTACACAAGGCTATCGTTTTTATATGCAAGTCATTTTCCATTATTCTTCGTTATAAACCCATTTTTTCCGAGAAAGCCATTGGCACATACTCAAAACTAAAATTACCGTAAATAAAATATAAGCTATTGCAGAGGCTTTTCCTATTTTGAAAAACTCAAATGCGTTTTTATACATCCAATAAACAAGCACCGTAGTAGAGTTCTCCGGTCCACCTTGTGTCATAAGAAATATCAGGTCAAAAACTTGAAATGACGATATCGTTGTAATAAGAGAAACAAATAGTATCGTCGGACTAAGCAACGGACAAGTAACTTTAAAGAACTTTTTAATTCCGATTGCGCCATCTATTTTGGCAGCCTCATCAACCTCAGAGGGTATATTTTGAAGTCCTGCAAGCATCAATATCATGTTGTAGCCGATATTTTTCCATACACTGACAAAAATCAGTGCGAGCATAGCGGTTTTTGTGTCATAAAGCCATTTTATATGAGAATGAAAAATAAAGTTAAATACACCGTAATTGGGATCAAATATCCACGCCCATACAACTGCCAAAACAATCATCGGAGTAATGTAAGGAAGAAAATAAATTGTTTTAAAAATATTTGCACCTTTTATTTTTTCATTCAAAATCACCGCAAGAATAAGAGGAATAATTACGGCAAAAATCGTTGTTATAACTGCGTAAACTACTGTATTATTTAATATCTGCCAAAAAAATTTTTCATTAAATAATTCCGCATAATTATTTAGTCCGACAAACTTGGGCAAACTTATCAAATCCCAATCTAGCAGACTTATGTAAAGCGAAGCACAGATAGGTATAATTATAAAAACTAATGTTCCGATTAATGCCGGAGCCAAAAACAACCACGCAGCGTATTTTTCGTTATATAAAAATTTTTTCATAAATCATGATTTACTTAAATTCTCAAAACAATTATAATAACTATATATGAAAAAGTCACTCATTGCAGAAATAATTTTATTCATAATGTTATTAAGCATCCTTGGGTTTTTGGGGCTAAAAATCTTTAGGAATGCTTTTGATATCGGGGCAACATACCACGTTGCCTTTCACGATATCGACAGTATTGTTATAGGTTCTCCCGTAAGAATTTTGGGGGTTGATATAGGGCATGTAACCAAAATTCAAACAGATTATGACAAAATATTCGTAGATTTTGTCGTAACAAACGATAGCGTAAAACTGCCACCAGGGACAAAAGCAACAATCGAATTTTTCGGAATTGCAGGTTCTCGTTCAATAGAATTAACCCCGCCGGATAAAAATTCTGACGAAACCGGCATTGTTGTCCGTGAGCCAATAAGAATAGGTGATGCCTTTGGTATTATGGAAGAATTTTTGCGTGCAACGATGGCTTCTATCGCAGGTGTTTACCATTTTGCAAAAAACAGAACCCAAGATGATGCCGCCCAAGATACCAATAATATGCTGAAAGCGACAAACGAAGCTGACGACAAAATTGCAAATATAACTTCCACAATAGAAAAAGGCGGTGCAAAACTCCATTTCAACCTCGAAAGCACAACCAAGGGGATGGGCAGAGTTTATAAAGAAACAAGCGTTTTTAACTTCGGAGAAAATGTTAATCGCACAAAATACGGAATAAGAATAGCTCGACGTTCTTTGCAAAAAACACACAAAAACATTAAGGCATTAAATAAAAATATGGAATCTAAAATTGATTCAATGAATATACAGTATAACAAGCTTAAAAACCTCAAAAACGGAACTCCGTCTTTGGATAAAATAGACAAAACCGTTGAAAACTTCTCAAAATCTCTTGAGAATTTCAATAATGATATGACGCAGGAAAATCTTGATAAAGTTTATGATAGCTTTGAAAATCTAAAAATTCAAAGCGAAAAACTTGAAAAGAGCATTTAGCGGTCACTAACTCATACTCGCAAGTTTTGTTTCAGCCGCTTTTTTAATATCCGCAAGCTGAGATTGAACCGATGAGGATGCAGCATTTATTTTGTCAATTATGGTTTGAAGTTCCGTTTTAGACAAATTGCCGTTTTCTATACGCCATTTGAGATTATATGTGGGAGTCAAAACATCTGCTACACCTTTAGAAGTTACCACTCCGTATTTTGAATAAGAAGCTGATGTCTCCCAGTACCAAGCCAACTTGCCGAACATACCTTGCGCAGCATTACCGTTATCCCAAGATTTCTTGCCTTCGGGCGGATTTGAGCCCGAAATATATAAACCGTCATCATTAGTATATTCGGATAAGTCTTTATCGTATTGTTCCGCCAATTCTTGCGCTCTTGCTCTGAAATCGCTTGCTAATTCACTTGTTACAGAATTGTTATTTGTAAATTCGCAATAGCTTATAACATCATCAATGTCATCTGACGCATTCACATGATTTATAGTGGCTTTTGAATAAAGTTGAGCCTTTAATATTTCAAGGAAACTCTTTTCTTCACTGCTAATACAACCGTCACCGTCTAAATCAAGGTCGCCGCTTAATTCATTCAAATCTTTATGGTCAAAAATTCCGTCACCGTTTATATCGCAGGCATATTTAAGCGTATTTTTGAATTGACGCTGAATTTTTTCACCATTTAACATGTTTTGCGCCTGAGATACAGATATACCAAACTCACTTGCTATCCGCTCAGCATCCTCAAGCGTTGTATTCCATACGTGTTTTCCGCCGTCTGTTTCAAATAGCTCAATCATCTTGCTTTCATTTGCAATATTATTTTTGTATATATTAAATGCCGCTGCAATACCTGCAAACTTGGCATTTTCAGGGTTTTTGCTTATAAAATCTTTTGCTTCCGTTATTTGTTCTTTTAATTTGCAGGCATAATCTTTACCGAATTTTGTTGTAAACCACTTTTGCGAAGAAAGATTATCTAATCTTTCTTCCCAGTTTTCGTTCTGAGCAATTTTGGTAATATTCAGATTTATCTGTGCAGTTACGCCAGGATTTAGTTTATCCGAATACTCACTTGTCTTTTTCAGATAATCAATTTGTTCCAAATCGTCTAAATCATAAGTCGTTCCGTAATAATTACCGAGGACTGCCGCATTAAGACGACCTGTCATTATATACAAACCCCGTCCCATTCCCGTTTGATTTATAGACTGAGCGCTATTGCTACTTTTATATTTCTCAAGGTAATTTTGCCACAACAATTGGTCAATAACCGTAACTCTGCCATCTCCGTCAGCATCATAATAGGCTGCACTGTTGGATTTTGTGGTTGCGGAAGGACCTGCATATCTTTTTCCGTCAGCTGTTGTACCAAGCCAATTACTAACGCTTTGAGCATCCATCGACTCTAATTTGCAGAACAAATCGGCAAATTTTTCATCCATCATTGTCATGTATTCATCCATAGATTTGAGGGTTTTTGTGCTAGATGCGGAATTTGCACCGTCTGTTGAGGTTATTCCGTTTATTGTGGTTGTAGCATTAACCTCACTTACTTCTTGAGTCAAAGCCGTTTGCTGTGTTTCCAAGCTCTCGGTTAAAGAAGTAAGCATTAATGAATTTGCCTTATAATCACTTTCTAATTTTTCTATAGAAGATAACAATTCCTCAATTTCTGCTGCAAGGGTTTTTATTTCAGCCTGCAAATCAGTTATTTGTGCTGTTTTTGAATTGTCATTATTGTTTTGAGCCGCTTTGACTAACGCTTCTAATTCTTCCTGTTTTTCTTCTATTTTCTTCTGCTTGGTTTCGCATTCTTTTTGTTTCGCTTCAATATCGCTTTGAATTTCCGATTGCCTGTCATTAAGTTTATTTATTTCAAACTGGGTTAAAGCAGCAGATACCTGAGATGAAGTTGAACTGTTAGAAACAGTCGTAGCAACATTAGTATTATTATCTGTCGTATTTACAACGGTATCATCATAATCAAAATCAGCATCAGGAGATAATTCATCTTCTTCATCAACAGAATTTAAGAGATTTGTAATATTCGCAGCCAAAGTTTGATTTGAAGCTGCCGCCTGTACATCCTGTTCGTTTATAACATTATCGTCATTTACATCCAAATCCTCAAAAGAGCTCTCTATAGCCATTTTGTCAGCCAGTTGTTCAAATGTGATTTTATTTATTTCCATGCCAAAATTCCGTACTAATAACTTACCCTTGTTATCGGCACATTAGCGTGTTTTCTGTATATATTTTGGGAATATTTTTACAAAAATTTACATAAAATCACAACAGCTATATGGAAATTTCTTCTATATTAAGGTCTAAACCCAGCTTCAAAGCATAAAAATACGCTTCATCCTGTTTCAGAAGCGCTTTTATTTTTACTGCATCTTTTTCTGTTGTAACTATAGCATTTGCCCCGAGTTTTTGCGCCTCGGAAAGAATATTTTGTATATCCTCTTTCATATATAAGTGGTGGTCCTCAAATACACGTTTTTTAAGGACTTCATATCCTTGATTTTCAAGATATTCAAAAAAGAAGCGGGGCTGCCCGATTCCCGCAAAAGCATACACCTTATTCGGGGAAACAAGCGCTGAATTATCTTCTAATGAAAAAATTCCGACAGGTGCAAAATTGCATAAAATTGTCTTTTTACCATACTTTTCTGATATATTTTCGGCAAATTTTGCACAATTATTTGTGGCTTCTTTATCAAGAGCACGCTTATTCATTACCAAAATTACATCAGCTCTGTCAATTTCGGATAACGGTTCTCTCAATGGTCCTTGCGGTAAAAGTTTTCTATTTCCGAACTTCAAATTACCGTCAATCAGCATAATATTCAAATCTCTTTGGAGTTTGACGTATTGAAAACCGTCATCAAGAATAAGAACTTCAGCATCATATTTTTTTATAGCGGTTTTTGCCGCATCGATACGATTTTTGCAAGTTAAAACTACTGTTTTTTGCGCATTATATGCAAGCCAATACGGTTCATCTCCGCTCATGTGCGCACTGAAAAATATATTTTCTCCGTCGCTAATCGTATTTACCTGTGTGTTTGCAAGTTTTCCGCCGTATCCACGACTTAAAATAGCAGTTTTTTTATTCAAAACTTCACTATAATAGTTTGCCAATGCTACACAAACTGGCGTTTTCCCCGTTCCTCCGGTTGTAAGATTGCCTATAGATATGACTTTGGCATCAACTTTAACTTTTTTTAAAAGTCCCCATTTATACGCCAACAGTCTTGCCTTAACGCCAAGAGCATAAAATGGCTTTACAAGTCCAAGCCCTATGTATGCAAGCCTTTCTTCCATTGTCATATATTTTGCATAATGGATATTTGCAATAAAGTTTTTCATGGCTAGAACATCAACCTAAAGAGTAAAAATCTTTTGTTCAGTTTTTCGGAGAACTTCTTGAGGTTCTTTGTTGTTTCTGCCGTATCCGTAACAATTCCTTGGATTTTTGCACAATCTTCGGGAGAAAGTGTATCAAGCTTTGTCATCAAAGAAGATAAAACTTCCATTGAATTGTCAATATTGGCAACCGTTCTTGAAACTTTTTCTCTTATATTTTTATCGTTTGTAAGCTCGTTAATTGAAGTGGAAATTTCGGCAACATTCTTCATTGTTTCATTCAAATAAACAATTGTTTGTTTCGTTTTTTCATCACTTAATATTGAAGAAATTTGTTTTGAAGATTCATCCAAAGATTTTGTCATAGAAACAACTGATTTTTGGAATTCGGGATCACCTGCTATTGTATTCATATTATTTGCAAGAAGCGCAAGTTCTTCCGATAACTGGTTAGCCATTTTCAAAAGCGCATCAATATCATTTCTTGAGCCTTCGACAAGAACCGTTGTTTTGTCAATAAGTTCGGTTGTTTTAAGAGAAATTGTTTTTACATTTCTCAGAGCGTCTTTGATATCAATAATTACGTCATCACTGAGAACGGCATTGATTTTATTGTTTGTTTCGTTAAGCGCTTTTGCCGCCTGCAACTGCAAGTCCAAAAACTCTCTCAAACGAACCGGTTCAACTATTGTATATGGTGAATCAGATGCTATGTAATAAACTTTTGAGAGTTTGTTATTCAAGCGCAATACCGTCCTGTTGCCGCTTTTTGCTATAGATGGTTCGTAAACCTTTGGTAATTCAAGATTTGATACCGTAAGTACGAAACCTATTTTTGCGATATAAGGAACTTGATATTGTTCTCTGAGTTCAAGAGGAAGTGAGTGTCTGTCAACTGTTTCCACGCTTTTTATCGCACCGACTCTTGTAAATTCTTCTTTTGCATTGTTAAAAGTATATAATTCAACCTTATCGCCCTTAGCAACCCCAATATTATCTTTGTCTGATTTTAGAGGAAGATATATATAATGAGTTTGCGGCGGAGTAATTTCAACAAATTTTTCACCGATAATTCCCGATTGTTGAATAGAAATTTCAGAACCGACAGGAACCGATATACCCGGCTCGGTAATTACGAGTCGGACATTGACAAGGCTTTCGTCCCTTGTAATTATGGGAGTAATTTCTTCGATTTGCCCTACACGCAAACCCATTATTTGAACTCCCGAGCCTGCTCTCATACCGTCAACATCATGAAAAGTAACTGTTAACCTGTTTCCTGAGCTTATTGCACGCCCTTTTAGCCACATAACCGAAAAGACCAGTATCGCAACTGATAATAATGTTAATGTTCCTACTTTTACCGCCGGTGATAATTTCATAATTTATATCCTTCTATAATTAAATTCCCGCTGATGTCCTCATCGGACCTGTTTTTTGTGCTTCGACAAACTGTTTTGTATATTCATTATCGCATTTTAGCATTTCATCTGGCGTTCCAGCCCATACAATGCCTGCATTATAAAGCATTATAACTTTGTCTGCCGTCCTTGTAATAGTTGACATCTGGTGAGTTACAACTATCGAAGCTGCGCCGAGTTCTTTTTTAAGAACCTGCATATAATCTTCTATAACCGTAGAAGATATCGGATCCAAACCTGCAGTCGGTTCATCATACAAAATAATTTTCGGATCTGTAACAATGCCACGTGCAAAGCTTACACGTTTTTGCATACCACCCGATAACTCGTTTGGGAAGTTTTGTTCTATTCCGGATAAACCGACAAGCTGCAATTTTTCTTTTACTATATCTTTTATTTGAGCTTTTGAGTACTTGCCTTTAAACGCCTCATTTTCGTTGAGCGCAAACGAAATATTGTCGGAAATATTCAAACTGTCAAACAATGCCGAATATTGAAAAAGCATAGCCAAATTGTCATCTCCAAGGATAACTTCACCGCTGTCAGGCTCCAAAAGACCGCATATAATTTTCAGTATGGTACTTTTACCGGAACCGCTAACGCCGACAACAGCAAGTGTTTCGCCGCTATTAACCTTAAAAGTAATATCTTTTAAAACAACCTTTTCATCAAATTTTTTACAAATATTTTTAACTTCAATCATAAACGACCTATATAAATAACGCTGATATAATATAATCAAAAATTGCGGCTATTGTAATCGACCAAACGACCGCTTTTGTTGTAGATTTTCCGACTTCAAGAGCACCGCCCTTTGTTTCATAACCAATTGTCGCACAAACAATTGCAATTATCCCTCCAAAAACCGAACCTTTAACAAGTGCCGCACAAATATCTTTCATCCAAAGTCCTGTTCTTACAGACTCAAGGTATCCCACGGCAGTAAGCTCGGTGTGGGCAACACTGGTAAAAAGTCCTCCCAATATTCCGGAAACGGATGCAATGACAACCGCCATAGGGACAATAAGAATTGCTGCCAATACTTTTGGAGCTATAAGATATTGAATAGGGTTTACGTGCAATGTTTTTATTGCATCAACCTGTTCAGTAACTTTCATGGAAGCAATTTCCGCCGCAATAGAAGAACCCTCCATAAACACTATCGCAAATGCCGCCATAATAGGACCGAGCTCTTTCAGCATAACGAGCGTAACAAATGCTCCGACAAAATTTCCGCCGCCCTGCTTAACCATTGCAACCGCTAATTGCAATGAAATAATCATACCTGCAAGCCACGAAATCATAATAACCAGAGGAAGCGCATCAACACCTATTCTAGAGGCTTCGTAAATAACTTTTTTAAAACTTACTTTTCGTTTTATCGCCAAAATGAAAACATCTCTCAAGTTAAAACCGATATATCCGACCGTTTCCAAGGCGTGTTTGAAAGTATAGTATGCTCCTGAGAATATACTGAATATTACAGTACTTTTTATTGCTTTTTCGACTTCTTGTAATTGCATTTATATTCTCTCTTTCTGTGGTTGATTATAGCATATTTAGGAATACTGGTAAATTATTTTATCCATTTAAAATCGTCAACATACTTGTCTTCGTACAAGTTTCCTTTCAAAGAAACAACAAAAAATCTGTAGCCGCTTCTATTTGTCTTTAAATCAGAAATCGTATCGATATAAGCCTGCGGATTGTAGAAGAAATTTTCTTCATTTTCTCTTATTACTTCTTTAGCTTCTCTTGTTAACTGTCTAAGCAGTGAGTTCAAAGAAATTCTGCCAAGAGAACCTAGCCACAAAATCGATTCTTTACTTTCTATAGGCATTTGTCCGATTATGGTGCCGTTTACGTAAGAGTTATTCATATTGTACATACCTGCCATAAACAGATTTAATTCGCTACTTCTTGATGTAACCTTGTCTGAATAAATAATACCATCCAAGACCTTAAAATCGCCCTCAATCGTATCAAAATAACCTGTCCTCGGAGCAACGAGGTTAACTATCGCATTGAGGTTTAATCTGGTTATACCACCTTTAACTGTATTTGCTACCCGCAACATATATTCTATTGAACCGAGTCTGAGCATTCGACCTTTGTTCAATCTGAAGCTTGCGCTGCCATTCATATTTTGTATAAGTTCTTCGTGCGTTTTACCTTTTGTTGAAAAACTTGCATTGGCATCCATTTGCCCCGACAATTCATTGGGCAGGTTCATGAAAGTTGAAGCAATCGTATCTGCCGCAACATTTTGAGCCTCAACGTTTCCTTCCACTTTTGTTGTGTAAAAATTGTACAATAAATCACCGTTTATTGTTCCATCTGCGATATTTGCGGAAATATTCTTAGCCGCACAATTCCAATCGGAAGAAATCTTGAAATCAGCTTTAGCATTTTTTGCCACAAGATTTTGATAAACAATTTCATCAAATCTGATTTTTCCCTTGTCAATTATTACAGGGGGGTTGGGGGCAGGAGCAATAACAATATTTTCTTTTTGTTTCGATTTTTTGTTTTTCTTCTTTTCAGGTTGGGGCGTTTTGTCTGCAAAAAGATTATTAAATGTTTTCAAAATGTTATCTATATTTATTGAGTCCGAAGCCAATTCGATTTCTTTTATATAAAATGGCAGGGTAAATCTGTTTTCTAAAACGGCAGAAACATTGGCTTTTGAACCTGCAATATCAATAACGGTATCTTTTGTGGAGATGAGTTTTTTATTAAAATCTATTGCCATTTTTTCGATAGTTGTACTTATTGAGGGAATAACTGCATTAAGAATTTTCGCTTTGCCGAGAATGGACATATTGTCGGCATAACCGTTCAAAAGAATATTGCCTTTGATTTTTCCGTCAGAAAGCAACGGTTGAGGTTTTTTCGGATTGTAGAAAAGAATATTCAAAAATGAAATATTCATATAATCGTTGAGTTTCAAGTGAAAATCATCAAGATATGGATTTTTCGATTTTATATCTTTTACTTTTCCGTACATTTGAGCCAACAACGGCGGCTGTGCGGTAATATCCGGTGTCGGTGAAAATATATCCAGAGTTTTTATATTGACATCATTCATGTTACCGCTCGCATCAACAAACATAAACTTGGACAAAGCAGCACCGATATTTGCATTTTTATAATTTACGTACGAATTATCATCAAGCATCGCCCTCATTTTAGCATTCCAATTATCCATAGAACCTGTAAAATTCAGATTTGTATAAATTTTACCGGTTAAAGATATCGGTATTTGGAATAAAGGTACCATAGTATCGTTAAAATCAGTACCCGCAATATTAGAAGTTACGTCAATATTGAACTTGGGATTTTTTTCATAATCATAAATGTTTCCGTCTATAAGAAAATCTGAATCCGTCATTTTTATATCAAGGTCATTAAACTTAATTAAATCTTTGCTGAAAAACATTTCGCCCGATTTTGCCACGATAGGATTACTTGCTTTTTTATAATATGCCGCAGCATTGTTGAAAGTTATTTTGGATTTATTTTCTTTTTTATCCACATAAGAAACAACATCAACAAAGCCGCCTTTAAAATCCAATTCCGTCATAAGTTCATTTGCCTCAGCAGGGAAAATCTGTGTCCCTACCAGTTTTTTAACGTTGCAAATAGGAAAATCTTTCATCTCGAATTTTACATCGTATTTTTCTCTCGGAGTACCCGCATCCGTTACCAAACCGACAAGATTAAACGGAGTTTCAAAAACAGTTCCGGAGATGTTATTCAACTGTGTTTTATCCCGCCTTGCCTTGATATGTCCGCTTTTTAAAACAATGGGTTCAGGAATATCAAGATATTTTAGGCTGCCGTTAAAAATATCTATATCGCAAGTAAAATCTCCCTTTGTTTTTGCCAAATCGCCGGTAACCCTTGTTTCTATCCTCATTGTTCCGTTAAAGTCTTTCAAATCTTTCAATGAATCTTTCATATCTTCAAACATCGGTGAATTTACGAAAAACTCATACGCAGCATTTATATCAGCTTTTTCATTTACTATCAAAAGGTTTGAATAATTGGTTTCTGCCGTACCTGTCAATTTTGTTTTAACACCGTGAACATATCCATCAAAATCTATTCTTGACTGATAAGTATCAAAATCAACCCTGCCGGTAACGTCTGTTGCCCTGTACGCAAGTCCGGCAATATTACAGCTTCCCGGCTTTGGAACACTTACAAACCCCTCGGTGTAAGGAAGCGGAGTATCCTGGTCACTAATGAGCACAAAGGATATTTCTATCATTCCTTTAGGATCAAGTATTCCTTTAAGAGCATCAGATATTTGTTTAATCAAAGGCGAATTGTCAATATATTGTTTTGCCAAAACAAGCGAAACTTCGGGGATGTGCATATAAAAATGCGTCAATGCCTTGTTGTGTATTTCGGTTTTTCCGTGAGCATAGCCCCAAGTTCCTTCCTGCATACCTTTGATATTTTTAAAGACAATATCTTTACCGAGAAAATCAACTTCTCCGGAGGTTTTTTCAACTTCTCCGTATAAACCGGGCATAGAGCCGACTCCGTTCCAAAAACTTGCTTTTCCGTTCAAATATATATACGGCGGAGTACCTTTTATTTCAAGATTAGGAACCGTTGTAAAGCCCTGTTTCAAATTCAACAGTGCAAGAGGTCCGGTTGAAAAATTGCAAACATCGCTAAGTATATTTAAAGCTTTTTGCCCCGATACCACATCAAGATACGGAGAACTATATGTTTTCAAATCCAAATAAAACGGTTTTTTTATCTTGATACTTCCATCAACTTTTGTATATTGTTTTTCGTCTTTGTTGGGATAATATGTACCATTGAGGTATAATTTTTCACCTTTAAAATCGACATTTACCGTAGAACTCGGATAATCAAAACCATAGCCTAAATTTGCATCTTTACCGTGTGCATGCCCATATATTTCCAAATATCCGATTTTACCTTTTGCGTGAGCCTGTCCGCCCATTATTAAACCCGCATTATATTTTTTTATCTTGTCAACAGCATAATTCATTGAGGGAAGTCCCCACGGTATAAGCTTCATTATACTGTTTCCGTTGGAATTTTCTTCTACTTTTATGTCCAAATCTATATTTAACGGTCTTTTAGTTATATCAATTACTTTTCCGCTAGTTGATGTTTCAAAATCTTTGCCTTTTACATTAAATTTTTCAATTATCACGTTTTTAGTTTTATTTTCAAAAGCGAGTTTTGTCTGTATGGAAAATTTATCATCATAATCAAACCTCAACGGCAGTCTTGGTGTTTCCAGTTTAATATCTTCCAAATCAGCCTTGAGATTAACATACTTACTATTGCTAATTTTTGCTCTCAGCCTGCCTTTACCCTCTAAAACCGTATTGGGCTCAAATTCTTTCACATAATCGGAAACAATTTGCGCATCAAAATCAGGGAGAGAAACTTCAAAATTAAAGTCTTTTTGTATGGTCGGAATTTTGGCGTTATAGTTTATCGCAAAGGGTGTAACCCTGTTTTTGTAATCAATATTTCCGTCCGCAATAAGCTGCAAATACTTATTTTGAGTAAATTTGCTTAAAAAGATATTATCGCCCGTAATAAAAATCTTTTCTTCCGGCTGATGATATGTATCTATAAATTTGATAAAATACCTGTTTACGCTAATTTCGGAATTTCTAAAATAAATATCAAAAAAACTTTTTATGTTAAATATCTCTATAATGTTAATTTTATCTTTATCGTACCTTTGTGCATCAACAAACAAATTTGAAACATTCATCTGGGTAATATATATTTTTTTCAATAGCATGTACGGCAGAAAAACGCTCAAATTAACGTCTTCCATTGTAACAAGGTCGGAATTATTTTGAATAAAAGACAATTTGTCCGCTCTAATTTTGTATTGCATATCCCAGTCTAAATATGCATGCGGGTTTTCGACTTCGGAATCCAAGTCTAAAAGCCTTTCTATCTGGAAGTGTATAAACTTGCTTGTCAGCGTCTTATTCTGAGAAACCGTATTGAGTCCCCAGACCAAAATCCCCAACGCACCAAGAATAAACACCATGATGCTTAATATTTTTATTATTATTTTTCTTTTTTTATGCATAAAAATTTGAATTTATATTGTAGATATGGTTATTATACAATAAATTCCCTTTTTATAAAAGTAATAAATCGGCTGATATCTTGAATTGTTGATAGGATGATTGTTAATGGTACAATCATGCTTATGGAAAAGATTTTAACCCTAAAAATAGAAAATTTCTCAAGCTCGGGCGAAGGGATGGCAAAACATAACGGTTTTGTTATTTTCGTTGAAAATGCCCTGCCTGATGATTTAGTAAAAGTCGAAATCATTAAAGAAAATAAGCATTTTGCCAAAGCAAAAATACTCGAAATTATAAAACCGTCAAAGGGCAGAGTTAAGCCGTTTTGCGCTTTGTATAATGCCTGCGGAGCCTGCTCTCTGCAAAGCGCTTCTTATGATTTTCAATTAAAATTAAAAAAAGAAATCGTACAAGATGCAATTAGAAATATCGGCGGTCTTAATATGGATGTTCAAGATGTGGAACCCGCACCCCTGACAAAAGAATTTCGGTGCAAAATTCAATATCCGACCGCACAAACAAAAGTTTCGAAAAGAATTTTGGCGGGATATTACAAACCCAAAAGCCACGAAATCGTAAACATAAAACACTGTCCTATACAACCTGCAATTTGTGATGAAATTGTGGAATACATAAGGCAAAAAGGGCAAGAACTCAATATCAGCTGCTATGATGAAAAAAAGAAAACAGGCTTGTTGAGGCATATTGTCATCAGACATTCTTCTCTAAACGGCAGCAACCTTGTAACATTGGTTGTTAACGATGATACCACTCACCCCGATATTAAAACTCTCGCCCAAAATATATTTCAAAAATTTGAAAAAATAACAGGCGTTTGTGTGAATTTCAACATAACAAAATCAAACCTTATTCTCGGAAAAGAAACAGTCTGTTTGTTCGGAGAAGATACTATTGAAGAAAAAATACTGGATAAGACTTTTAAAATAGGGGCAAACACTTTCTTTCAAGTAAATCCCAAAAGTGCGGAAAACATATTCGGGTACGTAAAAGAAATCATTAAAAACAACTATAAAGAACCTGTGGTATTGGATGCCTACGCAGGAATTGCAGCTTTTGGCATAGTAGTAAGCGATGTTGCAAAAGAAGTTTTAAGCGTTGAAGAAAATGAAAGTTCGACAAAACTTGCGCAAGAGGTAATTAAAAACAATAACATCCAAAATGTTCAGATAAAATGCGCCGATACCGGAAATTTTTTAACCGAATGTTCGGAAAAATTTGATATAATTATCCTTGACCCGCCGAGAAAAGGATGCGATGAAACAACCCTAAGAGAAGCATTGCGCCTGTCAAAAGGCGGCATAATATACGTCAGCTGCAACCCCGCCACTCTTGCAAGAGATTTAAAATACCTTGTTCAAAACGGTGCAAGAGTAAAAAACATAAAACCGTTTGATATGTTTTGCCACACTCCGCACGTAGAAACTGTTGCCCTTATTGAAGTTTCCTAATATTCAATATTACCGGTTTGACGAATAGCTTCATATAAAACAATTGCAACGCTGTTAGAAAGATTTAGACTTCTTTGCTCAGGCAGCATAGGTATCCTAAAAGCATTGTCATAATTAGACATAATCACATCAATCGGCAAACCTCTTGTCTCACTGCCAAAAATAAGCAGCGAGCCTTTTTTAAACTTGGCTTCAAAATGCGACTGTTTTGCCTTTGTAGTTAAAAAATACTTTTCTTCATTCGGAAATTCTTCAAACAGTTCTTCCAATGACTGAAAGCGCCTGATATTTACATCGTCCCAATAATCAAGCCCTGCACGCTTAACATATTTTTCGGACAGGGAAAAGCCGAGTTTTCCGACCAAAAACAAATCACTACCCGTACAGGCGCAAAGTCGCGCAATATTACCTGTATTTTGAGGTATTTCAGGTTCATTTAAAACTATTTTAAAGCCGCTATTTTGCATCTTCCGTAAAAAATCTCTTGCTTTCCAACAATACCGGTATTCCTCTCAATACGCAAAGGAACACAGAAATGTATACACAAGCATACGCAATCATAATAACAATATCTTTTCCCATATATTCCATGGGGATTTTTGCCGCAATCAAAAACGCAAAAGCAAATGCCTTAAACACGGCATAAGAAAAACGCACCGTTCTTGAAGCAACGATAAATTTTGCAATAGGATTTTGCTGCATTGTTGTTGTTCCAAAAGCAGTAAAACCTTTTTCAAAAGCCAATGAACGGACTCCGTCAGTCAAAAGACCTCTCGTTACTACAACAATAGGAATCCAAGCGGGAACAAAGCCCAACGCACAAAATGCAATCCAATAAATATTTTCTACTATTCTGTCACCTAAAATATCAAGCATTGCGCCGAATCTTGATTCTTCTTTTAACAGTCTCGCAACGAAACCGTCTAACCCATCAAACCATATAACAATAACCGTCAAAATAAATGCCGCAATATAAACAGGTACCGTATGAATAAACAATAAAGAAACCGTTATAATTGCAAGTATAATTCTTGACATAGTAATAAAATTAGCCATTTTTACTCTCTCCAATACTGTTTGTGTTCTATAATCAAATCTTTTTCCAATTCAAACATATAATTTTCAACTTTTTGTCTGTATTCTTCTTCAATACTATCATCAGCATCTTCGGGCACATAAATAGGGTTGCCATAAATTATTGATGCTTTTAAAAAAATTCGTGTAGGCACCTGACATTTATCCCAAGAATTGAAGGAAATTTTTTTGCCGGTGTACGGTACAAATGGGATAATAGGTTTTTTAGACAACTTTGCCAATTTTATAAGTCCCTTTTTAACCTGTTGACAAGGACCTTTGGGACCATCAACCGTAAACGCAATGCTTTCACCATTTTCAAGAGAAGTTATCATTTCTCTTAATGCGGTATCCCCTCCTCTGCGCATTGAACCTCTTATCAAAGAAAAACCCAAATGGTCACAAAGTCTTGCGATAATTTCACCATCATTACTTTTACTTATAAGAATATTTGTCTTGGGTCTTATTTCCTGTTCAAAAAGCCCCAATCCCCACTGATAGCCATGCCACAACGCATATATAGCAGGAATTCTTTCGGCCGGTTTATTTATTTCATAAAGCCTTTTATTCGCATCCAACTGATGAAGATACGCAAAAGCGGCATCCGCAACCAGCCTTACTTTCCATTGAACTTTTAAAGGTTTTTCATGAAGATATATGCCCTTTTTATCCTTCATTAAAATATTCCCTTATCGTTTTTGCAACTTCTTGCGATGCTATTTTTTCACCGAATTTTTCTTTAATGTTTTTCAATTCGGCTATCATCTTATCTCGTTTTGTTTGATTATGAAGCAGGCTCAATATTTCACTTGCAATATATTCTGGCTGAGCCCTGTGTTGAATAAACTCTTGAACAATATCCTTGTCAGCAACAATATTAGGCAAAGAAACCTTTGAAATGTGTCTGACAGCCAAATATATCCAATAAAAAGGCAATGGACCTTTATAGCAAACGCACATAGGCGTTTCATACATTGCAGCTTCCAACGTTACCGTGCCGGAAGTCAAAATTAAGGCATCGGAACAAGCTAAAAGTGCATGATTTTGTCCTTTTATAAGTTTTATATCAATACCTTCATATTTCAAATCATCAATATATTTATTCAAAAATTCTTCACTCATATTTTCTGCCTGAGAAATACAGAACTGAATTTTCTTTTGATGTTCATATATTTCTCTGATTGCTTGAGCATAAATCGGCATCATATAAGAAAGTTCAAATTTTCTGCTTCCGGGGAAGACACCTACAATTTTTTTATTTTCGTTGAGGTTGTTTTCTTTTATAAAATCTTCTTTTTGGTAACCGAAATAAAGTTGGGAAACTAACGGATGCCCCACATACTTTGCCGTAATGTTTTGTTTTTTGTAAAATTTTTCTTCAAATGGGAAAATAACCATCAACTTGGAAATGTATTTTCTTATTTTTGAAACTCTGTGTTTCCTTGATGCCCATACCTGCGGAGAAATATAGTAGAATGTTTCAAAATTATACTTCTTTAAAAATTTTGCAATTCTAAGGTTAAATCCGCCGTAATCAACCAAAAGAACAAGGTCGGGCTTGAAAGAATTATTCAAATAATCAATAATTTCTTTAGCGAGTTTTATATGGTCAAAAAGCGCTTTAAAGGTCAAACCTACTACGCCCATCTTGGAATGGTCTTTAAAAATTTTTACACCGGCATCTGCCATATGCTTTCCGCCAATACCTTCTATTTCCAAATCCGGCATTGTCTTTTTTAGTTCTTCAACAACGGTTGCCGCATGCAAATCGCCTGAAAGTTCACCGGTTATAATAAATAGTTTTTTCATACCGCTACCACCACCATTTTATATTTATTTGCAAAATTTATCATTTGTTCTTCTTCAACAATTAGCGTTTCTCCCGCCTCAACAGCAAGCACATTTGCGCCGTACTTTTTCATAGTTTTAAGAGTTCTTAATCCGACAGTAGGAATATCAAAACGATTATCCTGCTTTGGCTTGCTAACCTTTACAACAACGGCTGCACGAGCTTTGTTTGCAAGTTTTGCGCCTCTTGCTATTGCCTTATCCGTACCCTCTATTGCCTCTACGGCAAGAACCATCTTATTTTGGACAACGACAGTCTGTCCTATATCAAGTCTGCCCATTTCTTTTGCAAGCTGAAATCCGTAATCAATATCCGCAAGCTGTTCTTGAGTAGGCTGTATCTCCGTAAAGACTTGTTTTTTCACAAGTAATTCTTTTATAAAAATAGTTTGGTCTAAAACTTGTATTCCGTTTTTTTCAAGCTCCTCAACCAACAACATCATAACCGCATCATCATTGAGTTTTTTGGCAGATTTCAACATTTCTATCGCTTTACTGTCGAGTTTCGGATTTCTAAAAAGTATTTCCTTGGATACTTTTCCGATAAAAGTTAACTGTTTTACCCCTTCTGTGCGGAGAGTATCTAATATTTTCATAACTTCACCGGGACCGAAATTATAAACTTTTTTACAATATCTGTACAAACTATCACGATTTTTGGAAGACAAAGAAATGCAAATAACATCATACCCGTCACGAGCAGCCATTCTGGCCACATGAACTGGTAATTCACCATCTCCCGCTATCAAAGCTTGCAATTTATCTAACTTTTCCATCAGAAAACTCTCTTTACTATGCTACTACTAGGATAATAAAAAAAGCCCCAACGGTCAACAAAATTTAACTTTTTGCATAAAAAAACTTATTATTTACAAGCACCGCAAGTACGCATATTTTTAAGCATTGCTTTATCAAGTTCTTCCGATGCAACAATTTTCCCTTTTACAAAAGTGGGCTCATAACTGCGCAAAGGATCTTTATCCAGTTTTTCTTTTAAAATAGCATAATCATCTTGGGCATAAACTTTGGCGGATGTTTCATTCAAAACATCATATATGTAACGTGATTTATACCCATCGCCCTCAGCATCAACAATCAATGCGGCTTTTTCTAATTCCAAAATTGCATCCAAAAATTGTTTTTGTTCTCTGAGTAAAATAGCCATGTTATAGTGCGCATCATAGTCAAAAGGTCTTCTGTTTATGCATTTGCAATACATTTTTTTGGCTTCATCCACATCGCCAAGCAAATGCAAACTGACCGCCAAATTAAAATACGCATCGTACATATCATCTTCTATTTTTATAGCATCTTTGTATGCTTTTACCGCATTTTTCAGGCTCTCTCTGACCTCTTCCGGCTCCAGTCCATACACGAGAGACCTCCACTTGTACGCAAGTCCCTTATTATAATAAGCAACTGCCTTATTATAATGAATATACCCTTTATTTCTATATATAAGCGGGATATTAAAACTAAACGGAGCTTTTTCTATTGCCGTATCATACTCCCTTATGGCTCTGTCATATTCATAAAATCTTTCTGCCAAAAGTATTCCCAAAGCAATTCTGGCATTCATAAATTTGGGGCGGTATTTTACCGCATTTTGATAATAATCAAGGGCGCTAATATAATCTTCATAAACCGCAAAAATGTTTGCAAGGTTATAGTTTGCGTTAGCATGTTTGGGATAATATTCTAATGCCCTTCTATATTCGTTTATTGCACCGATTAAATCTTTTTTTCTGTATAATTTATCACCCTTGTAAACGTGATAGTATGAATAAACCATATTTTTTGCCGTCACGACTTTGTGCGGAAATTTGAAGCAAAAAGCAACAGCCAGCGCAACAAAGATAACTATTATAATTTTCATTGCCGTTGAACGGATAAATTTAAGCATAAAATCTCACAATCCTATAGAAATATTATACTTTTATTTTTATACTTGAGAATACTTAATTTAGTCGAAAAATATGATATCTTTATTGTAAGAATAAAACTTTTCTTAAATAACAAAAAAGTTATTCTAATGCCACTATCTGTCAATTTTTACGGTCTTTTCGTTTTTATATAATTGTGAAGGCAAGGTATTATGTTAGTTTCTAATCGTCCAACAAACGAAGAATTATCAAAAACTTTTGCGGTATTTATTCCTGAAAACCGCAGAGATACTATAACTTTGCCTCAAACAAAAGAAAGTATGAAAGACAAATTTGAGAGAAAATACGGCATGCTCTATACGGCAGGAACAATAGCAGCAGGCGCAGGAATATTATTTGCACTTCACAGAGGGGGCAAGCTCGGAAACTTCACACAATATGTAAAGAAACACGTAACCAGCCTACACGCAAAAGCCTTGGAAAAAATGGAAAACAGTTCTTCACTCGACTGGTTCCAAAGAATCAAACTTGGCTTAATGGTAAACACTTCTAAATTTTTGAGAAAGCTTCAGGGCTTTGGCAATATCAACCCCATCAAAGATATTGTCGTGGACAGAGGTCTTATTAAAATGGAAGACAAACTCCACATAAAAGGAAAAACTTTCTTTGACCGTATTACAAATTTCTTTATAAAATACGGCAAAAAATTGGCAGGCTCCAAGTACAAAAAACCGGCTGCCGATTTAAGCGCATTCAGAACAACACTGGATAAAGCCATTCATGAAATTGAAAAACTCTCTCCCGAAGCAATAAGCGGACATACCCCTTCACAACTTGCCGTAAAATTAAGAGAACTTTCTTCTTTGTCAGACAGAGAATTGAAAACTGTTATAGACGGCTTCGGAAACAGGTTTGACGGAATGGTTAAAGTTCTCCAAGAAAATTCCGAAAACAGATTTCTTTCTTCGTTAAAATCAGCAAGAGGAAGCACCGTTGGAGAAAAATTCTTCAATAAAATAAGGGAACTTGGCGACTTTATCCCCACAAGAGAAATGAAAGGCTATCACAAAGCAATATTTGCTCCGTTAAACAGGTCAAAAATGGCTATTTCAAACAGCATTTTGGATTTGCACAAGAATTTATCAACCGCTTTAGACAACATTTTCTATAATGACTGTTTGCATAGGCCCGAATTGCGTAAAAATTACTTGGCACTTCAAAAACATCTGAAAGCATTCTTAAACCCCAAAACAAGCAATATTGCTAGGAATAACACCAGAGGACAACTGCTTGAAGAATTAAGAAAAACTGCGGAAAACTTCCAAAAATTGATGCCCGACAGCGATAATTCTTTAAAAATACAAGAGCTTATTTCTCTTGTTCAAGCAGATAAACGTGGTGCAGTAGAAGAAGCCGTTCACCTCTGCAAAATTTTAAAAAGCAAAAATCCTTCCTTGTATAACGAACTGGTAGCAGCAAGAAACAAATTCCAAAAATCCTTCAACAATGCTATCGATTTTGAAACAGATAAATCATACAGAAAAATGCTTGATTTTTCATTGCACTCTCTCACTACCGACTTATTTACACAGGCAGTAGGCGTCGGAACTATCGGATATATCCTTGCCAACCGTAAAAAGAGTGCAAAAGAAAAACTCCCCGCAATACTGAAAGACGGCATTCCTGTAGCCGGCGGCTTGGCAGTAGCGTTTTTATGCAACCTCAGACAAGTCGCAAGCGGTCCGGGTTCATTGTTCCTCGCTATCGTATCGGGCTTTGCTCTCAACAGAATAGGTTCAATAATAAGCAACAAATACGTTCAAGACAATAATCAAGTCCTTATTGCCAAAAATTAACAAAAATTTTTTGTACTAACTATTGATTAAAAGGAGTTATACCGAATTTATTTCCCAACTTTTTCATAAATTCGTCATATTTATCTTGATAAAGTCTGAAGAAAGAATTTTTTCCTCTCGGTTCATACGTCATTTCGCTTTTTTTGTAAAAATCTACTGCGTCGCTGCAAGATTCTAAAGTAACAAGCGCCCGCTTCATTTTTTTTACAAGAGCGGAAATAGCGTACAAAATATTAGTTCCCCCGCCCGACAAGTGTTCTGCCTCCTCATGACCATTTAACGCTTGAAGTCTGTCTAAAACTATAAACTCATCCCTAACTTTTGCTTCACCCAGGGCAATTGTTTTCACTCCAGTTTGTGCATCAGGAACTTCTACCGCAAAAAATCTTATATCTTCGCCGGCAAGACTTGGGCGCAAAAGAGGTTGAGCTTCGCCATAATAGGTATCGCATAAATCTTGCAGAATATCTTCACCGAATTTTGTTTTTTTCCACACTTCCGATTTTAAATCAGCTCTGGAAAAATCATCGGGTGTAAGCTCGGCTATAAATGCTTTTATAGGCTTTTTTACACCGTCTGCCCCCTTTTTAAATAAGGTAGTATTAAAAAGCCTTCTGCTTGCAAAATTATTAGAATTATTTACGTTTTTGATTTCCATACCTGCATGAAAAACAAAAAGAAAAATTTTTGATATTTATATAAATTGTTCCTTTACAATACTACTGGTTATGCTACAATTACAGAAAGTTTTCTGCAGGGATATTTAAAATGAAAATAAACGTAACAGCACCAAAATCCTCTTACGATTCTGCCGTTATTATTCCGTGTTTTAATGAGGAAAAAAGAATTAACATAGGACAATATATGGATAGCCTCGGGGACTTTTCGTCAAAAGTTTTTCTTGTTGATGACGGAAGCAGAGATAAAACTTTTGCGGTTTTAAAAAAATTGGAAAAAATGGCTCCTGACAGATTTATCGCCGTAAAAGCACCTCAAAACATGGGAAAAGCCGAAGCGGTAAGGCTCGGGCTGAACACGGCTTTGGATAAAAATTTCAGGCATATTGGTTTTTTGGATGCTGATTTGGCGGTAAAATTCAGCGAAATCCCAAACTTTCTGAGAGTATTTCAGAACGTACCCGAAGTAAATTCTGTCGTTGGAGTAAGGTTAAACCTCGCCGGACACAAACTTGACCGCTCTGCAGGAAAGTATTTTGCGCAAGGTATTATTGCAAGAATGGCAAATCTTCTTTTTTCGCCCAAAATATCCGACACCCAATGCGGAGCAAAGATGTTTAGTGCGGATGTACTAAGACCGACAACCAGAGAACCTTTTATATCACGTTGGTTATTTGATATGGAACTATTAAAAAGGATATCGGATTTGCCCCAAAGCAAAGGCAAGAACTGGCTTTTTGAATTTCCGGTAACAAGCTGGAGTGAAATGGGCGGCTCCAAAAGAAAGTTTTCCGATTACGCTAAATGCCTGAAAGATTTTTTCAAAATCGTATCAAAATACGGATTTAAGTAAAAACTGATATTTGAGCTAAATGTTAATTAACAATAAAAAACCGCCTTTTGGCGGTTTTTTATTATCTGGGGCAGAAGCGTCTTGGATTTTGCTGCCTCTCGGGCAAGTCGTTTGCTTCACTTCGTTGCCGCAAACTTTTGCCCTCACAAACTCGAGTTTCGTGCCGTTGGCACTCACTCTTCCGCAAAATCCGTGATTCTCACCTACGGTTCTCATCCTATTCATAGATAATAAAAAACCGCCAGAAGGCGGTATTTTTATTATCTGGGGCAGAAGGATTCGAACCTCCGAATGGCTGGACCAAAACCAGCTGCCTTACCACTTGGCGATGCCCCAATGGCTTTTAACAAGTACATTGTAGCTAAAGAAAAAATCATTGTCAATAAATGATTTATGCACAGTCTAAATTTTTGTTGTACATTGTTAGCAAGGAAACAATTATGAGATTAGATAAATTTTTAAAAGTTTCAAGACTGATTAAACGCAGAACGGTTGCAAAAGATATTGCCGACAAGGCTCGTATTTTTGTTAACAATAACCCTGCAAAAGCAGCCAAAGACCTAAAAGTCGGTGACAAAATTACGATAGAATATATGAATCGCTCAGTAATCGTGGAGGTTTTGGAAATTCCGACAGGAAATGTTGCCATCCAAGACGCCAAAAACCTCTACAAAGTTCTTGAAGAAAACGTCTATAAAAACGAATAGTTTTCGCTATTTATCTGCAGAAGAAAATCTTTCAAAAGAAACCACTTCTTCAAATGATTTTCTGTCCTTGAAGGGTTTTGTCGTATCTTCCGTAGGATATCCGACAAGCAGCAGCGCCACTATACACACATCTTTCGGAAGTTCTAATTCCATCTTTGCAACAGCATAAATATCTTGTGCAGTTTGGGTATATTCATTACCAATACCGCCGACAATGCAAGTTTCCAAGCCCTTTTCATTCGCAACGAGAGTCATATATGCTATTGCATAAGTAACTTCTTCAAGTCCTCTCATTTTTACCGCTTCTTTGCTCAAAGACGCAGGGTTGAGAGCTTTACTGTTTAAAAAATATTGGAGCATTTCTTGTGTCATGCCGGGGCGTTTTTCAAGAGCCGCCTTATAATTTTCATAATCAAAAACGTTCAAATCCGCACAACACGCAATAATTACCGGAGCTGACAAAACGTGTGCCTGCGAACCCGACAAATTATATAAAAGGTTTTTCGTGTTTTCATCTTTTATTACAATAAAATGCCATGGCTGTAAATTTAAGAAGGATGGCGCCAAACGTCCCGCTTCCAAAATATCTCTTATGTCTTCAAATGACGGTATTTTTTGGGTGTCAAAAGTTCTTAAAGCATACCTGTTTTTTATTGTATCTAATATCATATATTCTCCTTTTATTCCGCAAGGACAAGTGTTACGTCTGATTCATCACAATAGAATAAATCGTAAGAAATTGTCATTGGCGCTTTTTTCAATTGAGGAAGTATATTTTTTAAATATTTGTATTTAGTTGTAGTTAAGGTATTTTTGTGAGCGATAACTTCAGGATTAGACTTTTTTGTTTCTTTCATACAGATAACTTTCATATTATTTTCTTCTATAGCAGCTTTTATTTCATCTATTTTGTCGGAAAGTGAAGCATTGTATAAAATACTAATCATAAGAGGTCCTGCTTGTGGATTATCTTCTTCAATTCTGTACACCAGTCTGTCTATAATATTTTGAACTTTATCAGGCTCCAATATCCAATAACTGATATAAGAATTTTGTGAAGGATGTCCCGGAAGCGTTGCCATTACCAAGTTATCCGTATTTATATTTTTTGCTACGCCTGCATATCTTGTTAAATCAAATATTGTCATATCCGTCTTAACGTATTTACCTGCCACCGATATAACTTCAGGAAGTTTAGAGATACTTTCGGGAGATTGAAGTTTTGTCAAGATACCTTGTATAAGCATTCTTTGACGTTCCATTCTGCCAATATCACCCACAGCATCATGTCTAAATCTTGCAAATTGTTCTACCTGCTCGGCATCCAATTCCTGTTTTCCGGGTTCAAGATTTACGTACAAATGACCTGCCCTGTCCGTATATCTCATCTTTTTATCCACATTTACTGGAATTGTACCCAAAACTTTTACAATTTCTTTTAATCCTTCATAGTTTATGAGGATATAATGGTCAATTCTTACCCCAAACATACTTTGAATAGTTTTTAATGCAAGCTCTATTCCGCCCAAAGCATGTGCCGAGTTGATTTTATCAATGCCATGCCCATCGATGTAAACTTTGCTGTCACGAGGAACAGAAACTATATTTGCTGTTTTTGATGCCTTGTCCAAAGACACTATCATAATCGTATCAGTTCTCGTATTTTCAAATGGGTCTGTATCATCACCGTTAGAATCAACACCCAATACAAGAATATTTTCTCTCTTTTTGAAAATATCAAAACTGTTTTGCTCCTTAAATTCTTCTCCTTTTAAATACTTATTTATTCGCGGAGCATTAAGTTTATCAAAAGGAACAAAAACAACAAGTGCAATTATACAAAAGCTCAATAACACGGCAATTGTAACCAATTTGGTTAAAAAAGTATCCTTTTTTGTATTATTCATACTGCTGACAAAATGGCTTTCTCCCTCGTTAAAAAAGCTATTGTCATTAAAGTCTATCGTTTTAATCTCTTTTTTATTATTATCGTCAGACATAATCTTCTCTCATGCAAAATCTGCTTCTTCCGACATTCTATAACAAAAGCATTACCTGCGCAAACTGTCTTAAATGTGTAATTTATTGTATAATAATTTCACTGGTTAGATTATATAAGAGGAAAAGCATGAAGATTTTATTTGTCTCAGCAGAAGTATCTCCTTTTGCAAAAGTAGGCGGACTTGCTGATGTCGCCGGAAGTTTGCCGAAAGCGATAAGAAAAGCAGGTCATGACATAAAGGTTGTTATGCCTTTGTACGGTTGTATTGACAGGGCAAAATACAATATAGAATTTATTGATTTCCCTCAAATTGTTGTTCAAATGGGATGCAACGATATCGGACTCGGTGTTGCAAAAGGTTATCTCCCCGATAGTGATGTTGAAGTATATTTTCTTGCCAATGACGGATACTTCGGAAACTTTGGCTGGGTATATCCTCAATGGGTTTCAAACAGATTTGAACAAGAAAGATATGCTGTATTTTCCAAGGCAGCACTTGAATTCACAAGACTGTTAAACTTTTATCCCGATATAATTCACTGTAATGATTGGCACACGGCAACAATTCCACTCCATATAAGACATAATTTTAAATTCTGCCCAGGTCTGAGCGGAGCAAAAACCATATTTACCATACACAACCTTGCATACCAAGGAAGATATTCCAAAGACATTTTGGACTTTATCGGATTTCCTCCCGATTGGGCATGGAGATACGATATGCTTGAATGCTGCGGTGAAGTAAACATGATGAAAGGCGCAATTAAAAAAGCCGACAAAATAACCACCGTTTCACCGACTTATGCGGATGAAATTATGCGCAGCGAATATGGAGAAGGGCTTGATGAAGTTTTACGTGACAACAGATTTAAAGTCTGCGGAATACTAAACGGCATTGATTATTCTTTATTCAACCCCGCAACAAGTAATAAAATTCCGCAAAATTATAGCGCAAAAGATTTGAAAGGAAAGGCAGCATGCAAAGCCGCCCTTCAAAAAGAATTCCGACTAGAAGTTAATCCCGACATTCCTGTTTTTGGCATTGTTTCAAGACTCGTTGACCAAAAAGGTTTAGACCTAATCGCCGCAATTGCACACGAATTCAAGCAGATGAAAGCACAACTTATCGTATTAGGTTCGGGCGACGGCTGGTACGAAAACATGTTCAGAAATTTGGGGCTTAATTCAAATAATATCAGAGATTATATCGGTTACAATCCGTCCGGAGCGGAAAAAATATATGCAGGTTCAGACGTATTTTTGATGCCGAGCCGATTTGAGCCTTGCGGTATCAGCCAGCTTATAGCTATGGCTTTTGGCACGCTTCCTCTCGTCAGAGAAACAGGCGGTCTTGTTGATACGGTTCAAAATTATAACCCGCAAACAGGAGAAGGAACAGGCTTTAAATTCTGGAATTACGAAGCTAACGGCTTTTTGAACACTATCCGCTGGGCAATGGATGTTTATAAAGATAAAAAAGTATGGACAAAACTTGTTAAAAACGCTATGAGCCAAAATTTCAGCTGGGAAGAAAGCGCTCAAAAGTATATTTGGCTATATCAAGATGCGTGCGGATTGAAGTAATTGTATTTATTTATAAAACCTAAAAGACCTTTCTTAACTGTATAAGAGAGGTCTTTTTAAGTTTTATTAAGGACATGATTAAGTTTTGTAAATGTTTCTGAAGAAAAATGAAATTTACACCCCCATGCTTGTTTTTATATATATGTAAGACAAATAGAGATACCAATTAAAACAGAGATATACTACCTACCTTACCTTACCCTTAGACTTTGAATAACCTCAAAGTTTGCCCCTGATAAAAAAGGGGATTTTTTTTGCGGATTTCGGCAAGTGCGCCGTGTGAGCGTAGCGAACCCAGCACGTCCCTGTGAATAATTCGGCGAAATGAAAAAATGCGTAAGCATTTTGAAATGGAGTGAAGAATTATGAACCACCGATAATCCAAGAGCGGATTTCGGCAAGTGCGCCGTGTGAGCGTAGCGAACCCAGCACGTCTCTGTGAATAATTCGGCGGAATGAAAAAATGCGTAAGCATTTTGAAATGGAGTGAAGAATTATGAACCGCCGATAATCCAAGAGCGGATTTCGGCAAGTGCGCCGTGTTCTACCTTAACCCAGTAACTATCAACAGAACAAACAATATCGGCAAAACAAATCTGCACATAAACAAAAACAATTCATGCATAAATCTATTTTTAAACACATAATCGTTTGCAACCTTTAAGAGCCAGCCTACAACAAAACAAATTGCCAAACTGTTTAAAGGCATAAACAAGTTTGCCGTTATGTAATCGAAGAAGTCAAACAGCGTTTTTCCAAAAATCGTTGCTGAGCTAAGCAATCCGAACGATAACGAAACAGGAATGGCGAGAAGCGCCACCATTAAAAACATTATGATTGCCGCTTTATGCCGAGACATTTTGTAAGTATCAATAAATGCTGATACCGTAACTTCCACAATACTTATGCCTGATGTCAATGCCGCAAAAAACAAGAGTACAAAGAAACCGAACGACACAAGGTTTCCAAAGGGCATTTGCGTAAATATTTTGGGTAAAGTTATAAAAACAAGTCCTGCGCCAGAATTAGGCTCCATTCCAAACGAAAACACCGCAGGAAAAATCATTATTCCTGCCAAAATCGCAAAAATCGTATCCGCAATAATAATTGAATATGCGCTTTTCAGAATACTGTCATCTTTTTTCAGATAGCTTCCGTAAGTTAAAATTGCTCCCATACCTATACTCAAAGTAAACAATGCCTGTCCTAAAGCTTCTAAAATCATTGAGGGAGTAAACTTTGAAAAATCAGGTTTGAACATAAATTCAAGCCCCACACTCGCATTTGGCAGACTTAAAGAAACGCAAACCAATACAATCAACAGCACTCCAAAAAGAGGCATCATTATCTTATTTGCAACCTCTATGCCCTTGTTAACCCCCCTGTAAACAAAAAATATACAAGCAAAAAGAAAAGCTATAGTAAAAACTACCGAATATATCGGAGAAGCAACAAAGTTATTAAAATAGCCGCCAAAATCAGTTATTCCGCTAAAAGAAAAGCTTTTTAAAATATAGAAAATTATCCACCCGCCAACTACAAAATAGAATGAAGAAATCATGACCGAAGTAGCAATATCAAACCAGCCAAAGATTTTCAATTTGGAATTTACTTGCCCAAAAGCATCAAGGACACTTTTTTGAGTATATTTCCCATGAACAAGCTCCGCCAAAAGAGGAATGGAACAAATAAAGAAAATCAGGAGCAAATATACAAAAAGAAAAACCGCTCCCCCATTTTTTCCCATTATATAAGGGAAACGCCAAATGTTTCCCAAGCCTACCGCAGAACCTATTGCTGCAAGTATGAAAGCAAATTGTGAACTCCATGCCGGTCTTTTTTCAATCATTTTTTCCTCACAATCAATCCTGCGTAAAGTTTATCGCATTTTTAAGTGATTGTAAAACAAACTACACCATAATGACGAGTTGTATTTTTGTTATAAAATAAAAATATGATTAGAGAATTTTTAACAAGCAGCTTTTGGATAAATCCTCAAATTGACTTTCTTTTATGGCTTCAAAATATTAGAGAAGCAACCGGAGGGCTCTTTGATAATATTTTTCTAAAGCTTACCGCATTGGGAGAAACTCTTATCCCTTTTACGGTAATGTGTGTTATTTATTGGTGTTTTAGCCCCAAAAGCGGTATTTGTCTTTTTTCTTTAAACGGAATATCTATTGTCGCCGCTCAGATTTTCAAGACAACCGCTTGCATTTATCGTCCATGGGTATTGTCAAAAAATATTCATCCGCAATCCCTTGCTTTTTTAAGAGCCGGCGGCTATTCTTTCCCGAGCGGTCACTCAACAATGGCTTCTTCAGTTTTTGGAGGGATGGCATTCCTTTTAAGAAAAAATCCTGTTTTTTGTTCTTTGTTGGTTTTTCTTGTACTGTTGATTGGATTTTCCAGACTTTATTTGGGCGTACACACTCCTCAGGATGTAATTGTAGGCATTTTAACAGGTTTTATTTTGGCTTTTCCCATGGCAAAATTGTTTGATTGGTGCGAAAAGGATACAAACAGATATCTGTATTTTCTGTTTGTTTTCGACATTCTTGCCTGTTTGGTTTTGTTTTTTATCTGCACAAAATCTTATCCGGCAGACTATATTAACGGAAAACTTCTCGTTAGTCCATGGTCAGCAAAATATACCGGAATTATTCATACCGCAATGTCTTTAGGCGCAATAAACGGTGGTCTTTTGTGCAGAAGATTTTTCCACTTTGAACCAAAGAAATTTAGTAAAAAAACAAAAATACTTATTGGGATAATCGGAGTTGCAATAGCAATTTTCTTACTGCATTTGCTAGATATGTATGTATGGATAAAACATTGCGACTTCAAAGTCGCATTTACTGCCGGCTTTTTCTCAACTTTTTCCCTTATAGGCATCTATCCGTTTATTTTTACCCGACTTTTAAAGCAAAAATAACAAATTTTTCTGTGTTTTGTTTTCATGCCAATGGATAAACCCATAGGAAAAACATGAATATACTGTCACTTGGCAATAATACTCTGTCTTATAAGCCGCAAAAAGTTAATCATACAAGAAAAGCCCCAAACCAAACTTCGTTTGGGAACAGGTTTTTTATTGCCGTAAAAGGCAGCCAAACAAGCGCAAAAATATTCACTCCTACGCCTGATTTTTCGGTTTTTTCGAGATTAAAAGAGCTTTGCTGCCACCCAACACTGAAAGATTCACCCATAAGAATAATGCCTGACGTTCATCCGAGCGGTTCTACCTTAGTCGGATTAAGCGTAAAGGGCAATCCCTCCAACGCAATACCGGGAATTATTTCCGGAGATATAGGTTGTGGAATGTTATGCGTAAAACTTGAAAATCAAGCCACAAGCAAAGATTATCCTTTATTGGAAAGAGTTTTGAGAACTTTTCTTTCCGGTAAAAAAACCATGGAACCTACGGCAAAAAGAAAATATGTAAGAGAAATAGCTCCAACTATCCAAGACCTTGGGAAAAAGTACAATGTTCCCACCGGAAGAATGCTGTCAGACCTTGGAACCGTCGGCGGCGGAAATCACTTTGTAGAAGTTGACAAAGACGCTCTCGGCAATTTTTATCTCGTTATTCATAGCGGTTCAAGAAGCATGGGCAGAGAAGTGTTCAGTCATTACAGTAAAATTGCCCAAGCTCAAAACCCTTACAGAATAAGAGAATTGTCTTTTTTAAACCCGCATGAATCCGCAGACTATATGGATGACATGAGAAAAGCAATTCGCTATTCTTCATTAAACCGAAGAATAATTGCAGATGAAATTTTATCGAAATTAGGTTGGCGTGAAAGATCTTCTTTTGAAGCAATTCACAACTACATTGATGCGAACGGAATGATTAGAAAAGGCGCAATAAATGCGGAAAAAGGGCAAGAAGTGATAATTCCATTGAACATGCGTGACGGAGCTATTCTTGCTACAGGCAAAGGAAATCCCGACTGGAATTTTACCGCTCCGCATGGCGCAGGAAGAAGATTTTCAAGAGCCGCTGCAGCTTCAAGAATAAGCATTGATGATTACAGACAGGCAATGCGGGGTATTTTTTCCGGCTCAATATCAGAACACACTCTTGACGAATCTCCATTTGCGTATAAAAATACTCAAGAGATACTTGATAACATCGGTGATACCGTAAGAGTAAAAACCGTCATAAAACCAACATTTAATTTTAAAGATTAAGGAAACAAAATGAGAATTGCTTTTATAGGAATATTCGTAAGACCAACACCAAATATCGGCACCGTACGCTCGGCGGTAAGACACTTTTCTAACGAAAGCCGCCTATATTACTATTCAAAAGCAAATCCCAATTTTGATATAAACACTATAGAATCCGGTATTTCAAGAAAAATGGCAGGACTTCCGTGGGAAATGCAGCCTTTCTTTAATTCAACATTATCTTATTTGAAAGGCTTTACCGATGCCATTTCCACATCCAGAAAAATTTTCAAACATACTCATTGTTTCTTTAGACGAATAAACATTGCTCAGGATTCACAAAGATTTAATGAAACTTATCCGGAAGAAATAAAAACAATAAAAACTATTATCAACTCTTTCAAAGACTTTTTAAATGGAGTCGACAGCAAACGACAGTTGGACGCAAATCTTGAAAACAGCATTGCCGCATTTTCGCAAAAACCCGGAAGACACCGCAGAAACTTTATATTTAGTCCATAATAGATTTTAATACAGTTTTGCCGTTTGTTTTTTCTATAATTATTTTTATATCTCTTTCAAAAATGCCGCTGATTTCGACCATTCTTTGAGTTTCTTTTTCGCTCCACGGCTTACTGTTTAATTTTGCGGTCAACTCGTTTATTATTCTTGTTGTTGATTCATAAGGTGAAAGTGCGTTTCCTTCTTGGCCATAGAGAGTTAGGAGATTTCTGTCAAGCAATCTCAATATGTAGTGGTCATGAAGAAGCATATTCCCGCTATAGTTGATTTTTTGTCTTACGGCTTCGGCAATTTGTGCCAAAGCATTCAGTTTACTGCTGCTATTTTCTATAACCCTGTTTATGCGTTCCAAAACTTCAGGGTTATTCTTTTGCCAATATTCTTCATCTTTTAAAATATCCGTTATTGCATGTTCTTCAAATGATAACAGTTTTTTGCCGCTTTCAAGTCTTTCTATGGCATCTTTTACGTTTACAGGGAGTTCCACTTTTTCTCCGTTTATTTTAACGTGTTCCAAAGAAACGTATTCCTTGTGGTAATTAAGGACTGCTTCTTTTATTTTTGCATCTCTTAAAAGTTCCAGCGTTATCATATTGCTGTCGATAATATCTTTTGTTTCAAATTTGTGATTAGTTTCAACAAGCTCAATCCTGTCCAAAACATCTAGACTCAACGCTCTTCCGTTGTGCATAACGTTTTCAAAAGTTTGAACATTGAATTTTATTTCGCTTTTCAGCAAATTATCTACTTTTTTGTATAAAGCGTCCAGCATTTCCGTAATTTTGTCGGTGAATACCATTCCGCTTAATTTTTCTTCTACGTTAACGCTTGTATTAACTTCTTTTTCCATATTTTGTAAGCATTTATCCCCAACAATATCAAGCAGCGCCCTGACATCTTTTCTGACTGCATTTTCGTCATACAATTCGGGGTTGTTAACTTCCGTCTCAAGAATAATTGTTTTTTGAGGTTTGCTGTGGACAAAATTCATTGCTTCCATAATTCTGTAAACATCAATTAAATCCAAAACAGTTGAACTCAAAAATTCGTGTCTTGAAACAATATCATATATCTTTAAAGTTTGAGAAAATGCAAATTCTCTGTCTTCTTCCTGCATTTTTCCTTGTTGAACAAGAAGATTTAATTCATCTATAAATTTGTCAACTTCTTCAAGAGATATTTTCCTTATATTAAAGCTTTCTGCCAACAGATTTTTTTGAGAAGCCATAGTATCATCCGCAAGAATTAGGAGATTGACAATTGACGGAGATAACAGGTATTTGTCTTCGCCGTCTTTTTCAATTCTTTGTTTATATGCTTTCTTGACAAGTGAAACCTTTCTGTCAATTTCAGCTTGGCTCATTGGTGTCGGAGGATTTTTATAAAAATCAAACGCAGCTTTGGGAGCACCGATTTCGAGCAAGAATGCTTTAAATTCTTCGGAATAAGCATTTGCGTTACCCATCATTGCAACTGCAAGAAATTCTTCGGGAGAAGTGTATGCATATTGTATCAAAACAGGGTTTATTTCCGCTTTAACCAGTTCTTCAATATATTTGCAATTATCAATGTCTATAATTTTGTTTTTTAAAGATATTTCTTCTTGCGAGTTCATATCTAAGAATTTCTTTTCAATTTCATTTTTAGGCATAATTTCTTCAATTTTTTCCCAAGCTGCCTTTAATTTTTTCTCATCAGTATTCAAGTGTATCATTTCATGACGCATAATTGCGGGTATATATTCACTTTTAACCGGCTGCTGCGAATAATTTGCAATGAAATTTCCACCCCAAAAGGCTAACGCACCGACTCGTAAATCTTTTAATTCACCCAAAAATGCACTCAGTAAAACAGCATCAGGAATGCATACATTATATTTTTTCGAAGCTTCCTGCCACAATTTTAATTCGTTTTCAATAAGTTGTATTTGTTCCGATGAAGATTCGTTAATATCAACCCCTATTGCCGTTCCGTATTTTTCTATGCACTCTTTTATTTTTGCTTTTATTTCGGCAGGAATTTCAATTTGCTGAGAAGCGATAGCTTTTCTGGCTTTCAAAATATCTCTGAAATCAGCGATAAGTCCGTCTTCCGGATTTGTTTCCAACTCAAGATTTTGTGCATTCTGTAACAAATTAACTATTGCATAATATCGTTCAATGCCCTTTCTCTTTTTGGTTTGGGATATTTGCGAACCGACAGTATGCATACCATGCAAAGCTCCACCCCAGAGAGCTGTTGTCGTTAATTCAACCCCTGTTTGTTCCCACTCCGGAATAATTGCATCATACAATTTTTCGGCAAAAGAAACATTTTCTCGTTCGTCAAGCCCCGTAATCGCCCTAAGTGTTCCGCCCAATCGTTCTTCTGCGTACTCTTCAAATAAACCGTTAAATCCGGTTTTTGCCATAAACCCTTGCGCTTTTGCGGAAGGAACAAGCACTTTACCCAAATAAGGTATTTTTGCCAACGGTTTAGTCAGTGCATAACCGAAGAACTCCCCTGTTTGTTCCGAAAAAGCTTCTATATACCCATCCAAAAGTCCTTTTCCAATACTTGCGCCAACACTTTCATCCGTTTCTTTCAACTCAATTTCGCCAAGACCGTTTTCATCAAGCTTTGAAGTATCCATTTTTAATCTGCGAGCGAACATTCCGCTATAAGTATTACTCAAAGCAAACGTCCTGAATGCGGCACCCGCAGCCATACCTGTTACCCCAATGGCTGCACGTTTCAAGAGTTGATTTTTAGCAACATCACCGACAAGTTTTTTGACGGCTTTCCCCGCTAAATTTTTTCCCAAACTGTAAAGACCGCCCGTTAATAAAAATTCACCGGCAAAAGCAGGCAGATGCGATAACATTTCTCCGACTTTGCCCATAAAGCTTGAACCTCGTTGTTCGTTTTCAACTTGTTCCAGCAAATACAGGTAAAGCGTTTCTTTTTCTTGCTTTGAAAGAGTTTCTCCCCGTTTTTGTTTGTTCGCTAACGCAACGAGGTCAATGCTTTTTTTAATGTCAAAAAATCCCGACAAGAAAGGAATTGCATTTTTGGCATTGTCTTTCAAGCTTTCCCAAAAGCCCTTTTTGCCTTTGGCTCGCATTTTTGCTACCATCTCTTTTGTGATTTTAAACGGTTTGTTCAAATCAATGCCGTATTCGGCAAGTTTCGGTTCGTCTGAAGAAAGAGATATATCAATTGTGGAAGAATCTTTTTTCTCAGGTGAAAGTTCGCTGCCAATAAGGGTTTCCTCTTTTTTGACAGGATTAGAAACAGTAGTCGCCATGCCATTATCAGGTATGGAGAAATGTACTTTATTCAAGTCCAATTGCAGTTTTTCTGCCATATCTCTTTCTATGTCCTTCGAACTTCCACATATAAATAAAGTCTTTTTTTAAAGGAAAATTGCGCTAAAAAAGCCCCAAAGATTTACTTTCTTTAAAACATCTGCTATTTTTATACTGTACAAGATAAGGATTTTTATTATGCAAAATTACACATACGAAACAGCAGGCGTTTGCACAAAAGCAATTTCTTTTTCTATAGATGACGGAAAAGTTTACGGTATAAGATTTTTTGGCGGATGTCCGGGAAACCTCTTGGCTATCAGCAAACTTCTTGAAGGAGAAGATGCAGAAAAAGTTGTGGAAACATTAAAAGGCAACGATTGCGGCGGCAAGGGAACCTCTTGCGCAGACCAATTGGCAAGAGCGGTAGAACAAGCATTGGCACACTCAAAAGCGAACTAATAAAACATGAGTGACTTATCAATACCTCCGATAAACATAAATAATACCCCTATTGATGTATATTCTTTGCATCATATTCTTGCGTCCGACGCTCTGACTGCGGTGCAAAAAGTCAATTTTTTAAAAAGGCACAGCACCGAAGTAAAAGGTATTATGGAAATTGAACTTGGGACGGAAGATTTTAACAGAATAATGTCCAATCGTCCATTAATGATTTTCAGACCAATAAAAAATGTCTTTACCAAAAACGGAGACAGAATATTGCTGGCAAAAACTCTTGAAATTCCGTTAAACGAAATGGACGATTTTGTAAGAAAAGCAACTCACGCTCTGCCTAATTCCGCAGAACTCGCACTATATTCAAAGGGGCAGCTCGATGCAGTAAAAACCTACATTTTTCGTCACGGTTCAAAAGAACAGGTTATAAAATTTTTGGATTATGAACTTTCCCATTCAAAAGACATCAAAAAAACTTTGAGAAAAACTTTTGAATATACAACAGGCGGAGTTGCAGACTACTTTGCAAGACCAATACACCGCATGGACAACAAAACTTTTGTAGGACTTTTTGAAACGGTAATTAAGAACTTGGAAGCCGAAAAAGAAGCCGACAGATTAACCGAAGAAGAAACCATGCAATTATCCAAAGCTTGTCTTGCAAGAATATACCAGCTTCAAGAAAATTCCAAATTCAGAAATTCGGCAAGAACAAAAAGAGAAATAGAGAGCAAAATGAAATAATCAGGCTCTATTTGATTTCTTTTTTAGAGTAGTTTTCAACGCCTTTTGCAATTGCATCCAATTGTTTTTTACGAGATTCTTTGTTGTTTAAATTGTCGTAGTCTGCCTTGTTTGAAAGAAATCCCATTTCAACTAAAATTTCAGCAATATCATCATTTTGGTCGCCTTTTAATACGCACAAGTTTTCTCTTTTTTGCATTGCTCTATTTTTAATTGTTGTATCACTTTGTAGCTCTTTATTTACTGCCTCGGCAAATTTTTTATCTTTTGAAGCTGCCGGATTATACAGAACTGTTTCTCCGGAAGCGTTCGATTTGTCGCTTGAATCGCAGTGCAAACTTATAAACATATTGGGCTTTGCATTAAGCTTAACTCGTTGTCTGTCTTTTAGATTTGCCCTGTCTGTTCTGACATTATCTATTACTTTAAATCCTTTTTGTTCAAGTATCTCACGCAATTCACTTCTTGCTAATCCGGTAAGATAAGCTTCGTCATGGGTACCGATTGATTTCGGAGGAATTGCCCCCGGATCTCTGCTTGCTTTTGCAGCAGCGTTTGCTTTTTGCAATTTCGCTAAATCAACATTATGTTTTTTCGCAATACTTTCAAGTGTATCATTTTTTACAGTAACATACGGCTCTTTTTGTCCGGGGATAGAAAATTTTTGCCCCTGTTGAAGGTGCTTTCCGCTACCATGACCTGCATCTAGCATAACGGTGATTTGTTTATGCAATTCATCACCCTCATCATAAATGCCGTTGTTATTTTTATCTACAACATAATAACCATACTGTTTTAAAGTTTCTGTTTTTTCACCTTTTAAAGCTTTAAATGCCCTTGGATCAGTAACTTTTTTAGTTTTTATGTCACCGAATAATGATTCTTGTGTTGTTTCTTTTTTAGGCGTAGCTTGAGGCAACGCTTGCGGTGCTTGACCGGAAATTTTTTTTACTTCCATGTTTCTTCCTCTGCTAATTCTCTCGTATATAATATTTAAAAATTTTTGTCGTAAAAAATTGCCCCCACTAAAAAATTACACATTAAAAAAGAGGAATAGCTTTTGTTATTCCTCTTTTTCGCATTTAAAGTTATCTGAATGAAAACTCTGAAAATTATGCCCAGTTGTTTTCTTTCAGCGGTGCAAATTGCGCCATCATTGAGTTTATGTCGGCTTCGTCAGCACTGTGCAGGACATCTTGAACACTGGCATAACCGTTATCTGTCAACCAACCTGCAACATTTTGACGAACTTCATTAATGACTGTCTGATTATAATGGAATACTTTTTCGTCTTCCACATATATTTGGTTGATTGCGTGAGCTTCTTCTCTGCCGCAATTTATAACAATGCCTGTTTCATTTGCTTCTTCGCCTGCAAATTTAATATAGAAATCACGGCTGTAATTTAATAAATTACCTTTTTTATCAACTTCTACATCAAACAGGAATGAATAGCCGTTTTCGGCATTGTCAAGTGTCAAAACATCTTTACCGCCGTAATCATTGATAATAGAATATCTGTCGGCATTTGTGATATGCATTGTGTAGGTATTGTCGTTAACATAGGCTGCCCAGAAAGCATCACTGATATACGTTGTGCCTGTTGTTTCAGAATTTGTTGAACCGTATGAAAGTTCATTGTAATCCACCTCACTCCAGGTAAACATATTTTCTTTAAATATACCGAGCATTTCCGCCAACTGTGCATCTGTGCCATTTTTTATTGCTTTTTGCACCGAAGTAAAGTTGTTATTGTTCAACCAAGTTGCAATTTTTTGTGCGGTAATATCAATTTTTTCTTGTTCATATCCTGCCGAAAAACCTTTATTTGAATAGAAAATATCGTTATAGCCGATTGTATAATTTTCTATAATATTCCCCGGAGTTGTACCATTTTTGATAACCGTACCGACGTTATTGTTTTTGAGAGTATTGATTTGACCTTTAACTTTAACGTTACTGCCATATTCATTTACGACAGTATCATGAAGACCAACTTCAATTGCTCTGTATCCGAGATTTTGTGTTTGCCATTCATAAGTACCATCAAACAGACGATAAACTTCATATTTTACAATATCATCTCGTTTAGACATTAAATCGGCATCATCATCATAAAATACCGTATTCGGTTCATCTTTAAGTATGTAACCGTACTGTATCCAAGGCTCTCTTTTTAATGTCGTGTCTTTTATGTACATATCTCCAGTTGAAACAACTTTGCCGTTTTTTTGCGTAACATCAAAATAAGTCATGTATGTACCAAATACAAGCGACAATGTATCATAACCGGCATCATCGGAAATAATATTAGTTACCTCTTTCATATTATCTTGAGAGTATGAAACGTAAGTATCATTACCTGTTCCGCCGTACATATAGGCATCATTACCTCTTATGACATCATTTCCTGCTCCGCCGTACAGATAATCTCTGCCTTTGGCACATACCATCCCGTCAATTACGTCGTTTCCGTCACCGCCTTTTAAAATATCTTGCTTATACGCACCTTCTATGTAGTCATTATAAACTGTACCGGTGTATTTATTTGCTTTATGGTCAGAAATTAAATTTGTTGTTCTCCAACTATGTTCTACCATCATACTATCTGCAAGATTCATCTGCATATAATTTCCGTTTTTAACCAGCTGAGTCTCATAAATAGGGTCGCCATATTCATCAAATTCACCTGTAAAGAATTCTTCTTCTACAAATTCGGCATTGTCAATATATTTAACCCCATATTCACCTTTGTCCGCTTTAAAATAATCTTTTAAAGTAATTTTATTATAAGGTATTTGAACAATGTCATAAGGAGTTGAACCTTGGAAAGCACCTATAACAAGGTCATTTCCACTTTTTGCAAAAGTGCATCCGTCCTGGTTATTAAGGAACATTGGGAATGGTCCGCTATAAAGCCTTGTAGACGGAGTAAAATATGTAGCATCATTTTTGAGATTGGTAAATCTTATTGTATCGTTTCCGCTATTATCATAAATTTTATCGTGATAATATTTTGCATTTTCATCACTCTCGTCAAAACGGTCATAAACATACAAATCATCACCGTCACCGCCGTATATTTTGTCATTACCTCTTGATGCAACAATAACATCATTTCCTGCATAACCATAAATTGTATCTGCTTTATTTGTTCCGACAATTTCATCATCAAAAGGAGTACCTGTTATGGTTTTGTCTTTTACAGTAACCTCACCTTTATTTTCAAGTAAAAGCGCATAAACATCCGTTTCGCCAACGGTTAGATTTACTTTATTTGTATTGCCAAAATAATTTTTGACCGTTATTTTTTGATTTACGGCTTTATGACCGTCAATTGCGGCATATTTATTTGTAATTATCAAATCTTGCTGATTTTTATCAATGGCATAAGTCGTTTCAGCAGGTACACCATACAAATCATCCAATACAATATTCACATTAATTTTGAAGCTTGCAGCAATTTCATCTAAATCAAAAAGTATTGTATCATTGCCATCTTCTCTTGAAATAAAGATGTTTTTTGAGCCTTCGCCGTTAATCGTAATACTGTCATTTCCTTTATTGCCGTATATCTTATCATCACCAAAATCGGTTGATATTTTATCAGCTGCTTTACCGCCTTTTATTACATCATCATACTGGCTTCCGACAAGGGTTACCGCTTTTGTTTGTTTGGTGTAATCAAGATCAATAGTTGATGAATGAAGAAGATGTGTCAGAAGTTCTTGTTCATCATTATTGCATTGTGTTATTGAAATATTAGGCTCATTTTTAAAATAATCTTTTATCGTAGTAGTTTCGGTTACGACTGCATCTTCACCCTCTGCCCAACTTCTTTTTATAAGGAGATTATTTCCGCTTTTAACAAAACTGTAATCTGCAAAATCAGGGCTGTCTTGGTCATAATCAAATGCAAGAACTACTTTTGCATTAACACCCTTGCCGCTGAATGCGATAGTGTCGTTGCCGTCACCTTTTTTAATATAAATGGTCTTTGTTCCTGTTCCGTCAATTGTGATAGTATCTGCAGCAAGACCTGCGTTTACGGAATCGTTGCCGTTGCCTGTTGTTATCGTGTTTTTA
>JAILCC010000009.1 GCA_024680555.1 bacterium | reverse complement strand
AATACTGAGTTATATTATTTCTGTCTTGAACTAGCATAAACCATACATTGCAAGAATTATATAAATTATCATCTTGTATTGTATATAATGTATTGGTTTTTGCATCACGCCTTGTCCATATCACATCAAATTTTTTAATCTCTTCTATCATACCAGACCCTTTTTCTTAAAAGTATCATAAAACTAGTCAATTAACCATCACATAAATAAACCAGCAATGAAAAGAAATATAATAACTGTCCAAATAAGATTTAAAAACCACATAATTTTACCTCAATTTTTATAATTATTATAATAGAAAGGTATGTCAAAAACGGACTTATTTATGGTGATTTGCGTATTGTTTTAATATTTCTTCGTAAACTTGTTTAATTTTTTGAACGAAAAATCAATAGTTTCCGGCTCTTGAAATTTTGCAAAATTAGCCTCTATTATAGTGAGTGTTTGGTATACAGCGTTTTTAAACAAATTTACTAAAATTTATTAAGTATGCCCAAATGGACTTGAAATGTGATTAAAACAGAGTTAATGTGTTAATGTAAAAACATTTTTTGAAAATTTTTAAGTTTTCAATTAATCATAAACAAAGAATATGAGTTCGTTTCTCGTATTCTCTACATCAAAGTTTGGTTCAAATCCGACTCGCGGGGACTGTTATTAATACTCAAACTGCAAGATACAATACATATGTTATTAACAACATACCCTAATCGCTATAATCGTGTTTTTAGGTTATATTATTATCAGATAGTAAATCGGGCAATAGGAAATGAACCGTTTTGACGAAAAAATGATAACAGTTTTGCGTGATTTAAAAGAAAACTATCACGTAATAGGCATAAAAGCAGAGTTTGAAGCCGAAGGAACGACAATGGAAGAAGCCATGCGTCTTACGAATATAGCTGCGATGTCGGGACTCGACTTTGCCATAAAAGTCGGCGGCTGCGGTGCGATAAAAGACCTTTATGATGCAAAAATTGCCGGCGCAAATATTATCGTTGCTCCAATGATTGAATCCGCTTATGCTATCAAAAAATTTGTCGATGCAACAAAAACAGTCTTTTCCGCCAACGAATTAAAAGGGCTTACTCTTTTGGTTAATATCGAAACCCAAACAGCATACGAAAAACTTGATGAAATCGTCTCTTGTGAAGATTTTCAAGCCATAGACGGAATAGTTTTGGGCAGAACCGACATGTCCGAAAGCTTGAGTATCACTAAATATGAGGTCAACAGTGCTCAAATTTTTGAAATGGCAAAAACCATATCAAAAGAAATGGCGAAAAAGGAAAAACTCTTTATTGTCGGCGGTCAGGTAGATACTCTTTCTATTCCTTTCTTCAAGTCTATGCCCTATTTGACGGGGTTTGAAACAAGAAAAATAATTTTTGATGCCAAAAGTTCTCTTTCTTCCCAAAAAGCAGAAGAAGGAATTTTAAAAGCAATAGAATTTGAAATGGAATGGCTTAAAAATAAACAGGAAAAATTCTTCCCCCGAAAAGAAGATTATCAAAGAATTAAAACACTTGAAGGCAGATACAAAAAAATACTCAAATAACAATGGCTACAAAAGAATTAACGACAGGAAATCCTTATAAACTTCTACTGTTTTTTATGTTTCCGATATTTTTGGGAAATGTTTTTCAGCAGGTTTATCATCTGACAGATACCTTAATTGTCGGAAGAATTATTGGGCTAAAGGCGCTTGCCGCCACTGGTGTAACCGCTCCGTTAATTTTTCTGGTAATAAGTTTTATCTTCGCTTCCACACAGGGTTTTACGATTATAACCGCTCAAAAATTCGGGGCGGGAGAACATCATTTGGTCAGAAAATCTTTTGCTGCATCCGTCATCCTCTCCGCAATTCTTTCAGTAATTATGACGGCAATATCAACCCCATTCAGCTACAAACTCCTAGCCTTGCTAAGAACACCGGATGACATAATCAACTTGGCAGCAAGCTATCTTGTTATAATGTTCGGAGGGATTTTTGCCACAATTTTTTATAACCTGTCGGCAAACGTCATAAGGGCATTGGGCGATAGCAAAACACCCCTTTATTTCCTTATAGTTTCCGCCTTTTTGAATATTTTTATGGACTTGCTTTTTATAATAAAATTCAAACTCGGAATTCAGGGAGCAGGCTATGCAACGGTTGTCGCACAGGCAATTTCGACTCTGCTTTGCGTTACTTATATGTTCATAAAATTTCCTGTTTTGCGTTTGAAAAAAGAGGACTGGAAAACAGATTGGAGATTTTTATATGAACACCTAAAAGTCGGCATCCCCATGGGTTTTCAAATGTCCATACTGTCTTTGGGAATGATAGCAATTCAATTTGTGCTAAATACTTTCGGCTCAACCGCAGTAGCCGCATTCACAACCGCAGTAAGGGTTGACCAACTGTTCTCACAAGCTTATATTGCTCTTGGTGCAACTCTGGCAGTCTTTACGGCACAAAATTTCGGTGCAAAAAAATGGACAAGAATAAAGGATGGCGCAAAGGCTGGAGTCGTTATTGCCATATGGATAAGCCTTTTTTCAGCCATAATTATTTCACTGTATTCAAGACCAATGATTTCAGTCTTTTTAAACGAAATTAACGAAGAAGTTATTCGGCTTGCGCAAATATATTTGTATATCGTAATAATATTTTTCATTTTCTTGGGCTTGCTGATGATTTTCAGAAATGTTCTGCAAGGAATGGGAGAGGTTATGGCACCTTTGTGGTCGGGAGTCGGTGAACTTGTCGCAAGAACAATTTGCGCATTTGTTTTGGGGTATTATTTCGGTTACAAAGGAATTTGTTTTGCCGGACCTGCAGCTTGGATAGCAGCAACAATAATTCTTTATTTTGCATACAAAATAAAATTAAAAAATTCCGTCAAAAAATTCTTTTAATTTTTATGCTTTGGGTTGGTCTTCTTGGTCATAATACTGTGTAAGCCCGGGTGCAACTGTGTTGTCTGAAACTTTGCTTCTGAAGAAGTATTGAAGTTTTGGCAAACCGATTGCAAGAGCAGCCGAGCATATAGCGATATTCGCCGCTACAGAACCCCTCTTGAGCCATTTAGCTTTCTTAATCAAGTTTTCCGGAGTTTTACCTTCAGCAAGGGTTGTAACAAATTCTTTGAGTTGTTTATTCAAGTTAGAAATTTCTTTTGTTTCAATAAATTTGAGCGGATTTCTTTCGCCTTCAACCACGTGGATAAAGCCAAGTTTTTGTGCAGCTTGTAATGTGAGGTTGGAGAATTTGCCGCCATTTTTAGCCAAATCGCTATCAATCAACGAAATTATGCCTTTTTCGCTATCATCAACGAGTTCAAGCGCAGCTTGTGCTGCATTTTTGTCTTTAGACAACGCAAGAAGTCCTTCCGTAAATGATTTATCTTGAAGCAGCTTAGCATCAAGAGCAGTAGAAATTCCGGCAATTTTCTTAGTTAACCAGTTCAAACCTTTTGCAACATAATCGCCGCCTTTGTACAAAATACCGATATAGCCGAGTTCGTATATTGTTCTTTCGCCGGCTTCTTTCAAATTCCTTGAAGAACCTGCTCTGCCTGCCCAAATACCACCATCAACCATTACCATGTTTGTATTTGGATGAACAAAATATTTTGAAATATTTTCAAAGAATGTTCCGCCATGGAATGAAAGGTTGGTTCTGTTTGCCTTGCCCATAAATGTGGCAAAAGCAGGTGTTGAATTGATTATTTCATCTTTTTTAGCTTGTTGATTTCTGTATGCCGTTTTGAGAGCTTCTCTTTTTTCTTTTGCAATCATTTTGTGGGTGAAAGCATAAACGGTTTTTGGAAGAATATATCCGACAAGAGCAATAGGAATAAGCGTAGAAATCATTGACCTTTTTGCAAAGTTCATTTTAAACGCATCTTTATTGCTTAAAATCTTTTCAACATGTCCTTTTAACGCATCATTCTTAATATTTGCAAGTGTTAATGCTTGCGGAGATTCAGGATTAAGCAGTCTGATATCGGTCTTTGCAAGGGCATCCATGCCGTATTCTTTAAACTGTGCAAAGCCGTACTTTTTGTTTGTATATAACTTATCAAATAAAACCTTTAATAACGGAATGCCGCCCAACCATACTACTGAGGTTGCATTCGCTTCTATGAGTTTTTCTCTTGCTTCTAACTTGCCGAATTTTTCAGAGGTTTTTGAACCCTCTTTATATGCCATTGCGGTTCTGCCTACTGTCTCTATACCGTCTTTGGTGGCGATTGACCACAATGATGAATTATTGCCTAATGCTGAAAATATTGCGTTTATTGCTGACATTGTCTGTTTAATGAGCCTCCATAACTCAAGGGATTACAAACCCCAAATAAGGTTTGCTATTCTAACTAACTTACGATTTGCTTGAGTTATACGTCGGGTATTTATCATAATTTGATTTCTCCTTTTTTACTTTTTTAGCAAAACCCGTGAAGGGTATAAATTGCTATTTTATTGTGTAAATGTAAATTTTTTGAAAAAAAATAAGACCCTTGTGTTGTTTCATAAGGTCTTATATCTCTAAAAGCATGCCAAAAATGACATTATATCCTTTGTTCGATATAAGCCTTCTAGTTAGTACGGAAACAGCGTTTTTGGTATTTTCTTATTCTCATTTTTTCCTAAAAATTTTCTAACTCGTAGTATATTATAAGACAGAATAATTCTGATGTAAATAGCTTTTGGACGAATATTTAGTTTTATTATTCAAAAACACCGCTCTCAAACAATCGCATTATTTTTTTATATTCATCACTAAACATACCGCAGGTAGAATATTTATCCCAAAAATCAGCCAAAAAATCCGTAAAATCAGAAGCAGTTCTTTCGTTTTCAAGGAGTTTTTTAATTGCTTTTTTATCAATTCTTTCTAATATCGGGAAAAATTTCTTTGCAAGCTGCTCTTTTTCCTTAGAAGAATAGTTCAGACGTATTCCGCCAAAATCCACACGCTTGCCATCTACGGTATTTCTTTTTGCATCATCAAAAATATAAAACCTGTGGTACTCCATTTCGGTTGGAGAAATTGACTTGGCATTTTTACCTTGCGGAACAAATTCCGTAACCATAAAACCATCCTTATCTTTTTCTCTTGCTATTTTTCCGAAGAAAAAATTTGCCCTTTGAGAAGGTTTTGTTCCGTGACAAAACGAAATGGCATTGGCAACTTCTATGTTTTTGCCATGCTCTAAATCAAGCCCTGTCACATCATGAAAAATCTTCAGCACATAATTTTTATCTTTTATATTAAATTTAAACGCCTTTCCTATAGCACCTTCAGCCAGATATTCTACGGTGGCTTTTTTGTCCACATGCTCAGATAAATTTTGTTGCAGCATTGATATTTTTTGTTGGGGAATGGGAGCAAACCACGCAGAACGAATACTTGCCGCAAAATCCGCAAAAATATCAAAAACCATTGAAGCAAAAGAGCCTCTTTCATCGGTTGAAAGAGTTTTTTCAAACCAGTCGTATGGAATTGATCCGAGATTTCTCTCGTTATCGCCAATATTCTCCAAAATAGCCTGCATTTGTTCAGGCGACGCTAACCTCTTTTTAAAGAGCCTCATCATATTTACCGTTTTAGGTCTGATTTGAGAAATATTTACCATGTCGATACCTTCAGTAATAATAACGACAAGAATAATTTTTTTTGCTCTGCGTAAGTATCAATTTTTGTTTTTACATACTTTTATGCAACTATGAAAATCGATTTTTTACACGGTATTTCTGCACCAAATTTTAGCAGCACAGCTCTTTATAAGGCAAAAATCCGGCAGCATCTCCATGACTGCGGGGAAACGACACCTGTCGATGTTTATATAACCAAATTGGACAGCTTTGATATTGAAAGATTAAAAAGAGAAGAAAAGGACTGGGAAGACACCAAATACGGAAGCAGCCTCATTGATGCTCTTTCTTATGCGTATCCCACCGCAGAAACCGAAGACAAATCAACATTTTATGCAGTAGAAGTTCCCTTTCCTAACGGAGTAAAACAAATTCGAGCGATTGCAGAAGTAACCGACAAGAAAAAAGAAAACCAAACTCATCTCGATTTGATTCAGGTCAATAATCTTGAGTGTATGCCAAATGTCATAAAAGGCGCAGGCAGCTGCCTTTTGTACGCAATAATAAACCATGCAAAACAAAACAATTCCGATTTTAACCTGTGTTCTATCTCTTCCTCAATGGGTTTTTATCGGCATAACGGCTTAAAACCCATAAGGAAAGGGGATTCCGAATTTCGATTAGAACAAAAAAATTATGATAAAAGATTAAAGAGTTTAGAAAAAAAATATTCTATAGAAAAAATTGCTTAGGAGCAAAAATGCAAATACAAAGTATAAAAAATGCAAATATTCAAAATTTTGGAAGCGAAAATCTGTTCAGTGCAAGAATTAACAAATATAACTCTCAAACCGAACAGACAGAACCGGTTGACGTTTTTATAACAAGACTGGAAGCTTCTGATACCCAAAGAGTAGAAAAAAATATTGATGACTGGCAAAAAACCGACTTTGGTGCGGAACTTTATGCTTGGTTAAAAAAAATGAGCGCCAATCCCAATAACGCCGAGGTAAAGAAAAGCGATTTATATGCTATAGAAGCCCTTGATAAGGACGGCACAAAAACCATTAAGGCTATGGCTCTTGCAACGGATAGTCCTGAAGACAAAGCAATCTTTTTGGACATACTTCAAACACTTAATCTCCCTGAACAAGCAGAAAAGCTCAAAGGCGCAGGCTCTTGCCTTATGTACGCCCTTATGAATTTGGCAAAACAAAGGAGTGCCGATACCGTTTCGCTAGAAGCATCCACCTCAGCTATTCCTTTTTATCAAAAACTCGGGTTTGATTCGGATAGATTATGGCATTTCCTTGTAGAAAAAGACAAAATAGACGAACTTGAACAAACATTAAAAGAAAAATACTCTATAGAAGAAGTATAAATCTATTTAATTTCGTACGTTGTTATGCCATCTTTGCTATCTTTTAAAGTTATACCCAAAGCACCGAGACCGTCTCTTATTTTGTCGGACAAAGCCCAGTTTTTCTCGGCTCTTGCGTCTTTTCTTATATCTATAATCAGATTCATAAGTCCTTGTGTAACGGAGTCTGAAAGCTCTTCTTTTTTATCAAAATTAAAACCTAAAACCCCGCTTATACCAAGCAGCAAACCCGCATACTCAAGCGCCTTTTCCGTGTTTTCTTCTTTTTCTTTTTGAGCAAGAGTAGCCAGTTCAAAAAGGATTGAAAGAGCTTTAGAGGTATTAAAATCTTCGTCCATTGCTTCCATAAACGCTTTTACGTATGAATTTTCTTTATCGAAAATCGGTGTGATTTCTTCAACTCCGCAGGCTGTTTTCACGTCAGCTATCGCATTTTTAAGCCTTTGCGCACCTGATTTTGCACTTTCCAATGCAGTATCATTAAATTCAACAGGCTGACGGTAGTGATTTGTTAAAATAAAAAACTTTATTGTATTTGCATCATAAGCTTTCAACAACGATTCTATTGAAGTAAAATTGCCGAGAGATTTAGACATTTTTTCGTTATTAATAGTAACAAAACCGTTATGCAGCCAGTATTTTGCAAATTGTTTGCCCGAAGCGCATTCTGATTGAGCAATTTCGTTTTCGTGATGAGGGAATTGCAAATCAGCTCCGCCTGCGTGAATATCAATAGTTGTACCAAGATATTTTCTCGACATTGCCGAACACTCTATATGCCATCCCGGTCTACCCTTTCCATATGGGCTATCCCAGCAAATTTCAGTTTCGTCTTTTGTCTTTTTCCACAAAGCAAAATCCAAAAGATTTCTTTTTATATCCGATGTTTCAACTCTGGCACCTGCTTCCAAATCTTTTATGCTTTGTTTAGAAAGATTACCGTATCTGGGGAATTTATCCACTTCAAAATATACATCGCCTTGGCTTTCATAAGCATAGCCTTTTTCAACAAGCTGACCGATAAGATTTAGCATTTCGTCAATGTTTTCGGTTGCTTTGGGCTCAATATCCGGAGAAAGCAAATTCAAGGCATCCATAGCTTTATGGAATTCACCTGCAAATTTCGTTGAAATCTCTTTTGGTGTAGTGTTTTGCGCCTTTGCTTTGTTAATAATTTTATCATCAACATCAGTGATATTCCTTGCATACGTAACATCAAACCCCTTGAATTTAAGGTATCTGTATACCACATCCCAAGTAATATAGCAGCGTGCATGCCCGAGGTGAGGAACATCGTAAACCGTAGGGCCACAAACATACATAGTTACTTTGTTTCCGTTTAGAGGAATAAATTCTTCCAATGATTGGCTGTACGAGTTGAAAAGTTTCATTTTTATTCTCCCAACGCTTTTTTAATACGGTGTAAGCATCTTTCTTTGCCCAAAATTGTAAATACCGCAGACAATTCTGCGCCTCTCAATCTGCCTGTCAAAGCAGCTCTGATAGTCCACATAACATTTTTGGGTTTAACATTTTCAAATGATTTTCTAAATGCCATAAGTTTTTCAACCAGTCCGTCATGGTCTGAAAAATCAAAAGAATTAACCAAATTTATTGAACGAGACAGAACATCTTTTGCTTCAGGAGCATTAAGAATATCCTGTGCTTCAATATTGGGTTGTACATCTTCGCCAAAATAATATTCAACCGCATCGGTTATTTCGCTTAAAACAGTTATCGGTTCTTTTACAGATGCAACTATTTCTTCAAGTTTTTCTGTTGAATATTCAGACAAATTGTATTGCTGCATATATTTTAATGCACGTCTTGTTAACTCGGAATTGTCCATACTTCTAATGTATTGACCATTCATCCAGTTCAATTTGTCAAATTCAAAGATAGAGTTGCTTGGAGAAATACTTTCCAAAGAAAAATCTGCAATAATTTCATCCAATGTCTTAATTTCAACTCCGTCAGACGGCGCCCATCCGAGCAAAGCAACAAAATTCACAAATGCTTCGGGTAAATAGCCTTGTTCAATAAAATCACTTACCGCAGTTGCTCCGTGTCTTTTGGAAAGTTTTGTTCTATCAGGAGCCAAAATCATACCAACATGCGCAAATTCCGGAACCTTTGCTCCCAATGCTTCATATATGGCAATTTGTTTCGGCGTATTGGAAATATGGTCTTCGCCTCTGATAATATGTGTCATAGCCATTTGCATATCGTCTATAACAACCGCAAAGTTGTAAGTCGGAGAACCGTTTGATTTCATTATTACAAAATCACCCATAAGACTCGTATCAAATTCCAAATCGCCCTTGATAAGGTCGTGGAATTTCATTATTTTAGAAGGCATTTTAAATCTTATAACGGCTTTTCTGCCCTCTCTGCGGAATTTTGCTTTTTCCTCTTCTGTCAAATCTCTGCATCTGCCGGAATATACGTGCGGTCTTTTTTCATCAATAGCACGCTGTTTTTCTTCATCAAGTTCCTCTTGAGTACAGAAACATTCATACGCAAAACCCTTATCCAAAAGCTCTTTTGCATATTTTTTATAAACATCAAATTTTTCCGATTGAGTATAAGGAGCATAAGGACCGCCTATATCCGGACCTTCATCCCAATTAAGTCCCATAGCCTTTAAAGAATCAAAAATGTTTTTAATATATGCATCACTTGAACGTTCCAAGTCTGTATCTTCAACACGCAGAACAAATTTTCCACCCATTTTTTTTGCAAATAAATAATTAAATAACGCAGTTCTTGCCGTTCCAACGTGGAGATTTCCGCTCGGAGAAGGGGCAATTCTAACTCTGACTTCTTCTGCCATTTTTTAGCCTTTCATCTTCTTTATGTATTTAACGAAACTATTTTAACATGAAAAAGATTTTCAAGTCATTTTTATCGCTTTTTCTTTTAAAGTGCTTTTGCTATAATTATCTCAAAAGGAGAAAATCATGGACGGACTAAGAATAGCAATTCCAAACAAAGGCAGAATGTCAGAAGATATTTTTGCTTTGCTTAATCAAGCAGGGCTGAATTTTCCAACAAAAGGAGAAAGAACTCTCAGTGTGAAAACTCAAAACGGGAAATACGAGATTATTTTTGTAAGAACAAAAGATATACCTAACTTTATTCACGCAGGAGTTTGCGATATAGGTTTTACCGGACAGGACATTGTTAACGAATGCGGTCTGAGTGTTGATGAAATTCTTCCTTTGAATTTCGGCAAATGCAAGATGATAGTTGCAGTAAAGGATGAAGAAGCATATAAAAGCGTAAAAGACTTGCCCGATGGCATAAAAGTAGCAACTTCTTTTCCGAACGTTGCAAAAAAATATTTTGAAGAAAACGGCAAAAATGTCGAAGTTGCAAAAGTCGAAGGCGCAACCGAAATTATGCCCCGTATGGGACTTGTTGACGCAATAGTAGATATAACCTCATCAGGCTCAACGCTAAAAGCCAACAAGCTTAGAATTATCGGTGAAATTTTTGATTCCAGTGCAGTTATAATAGGCAGACCTAATATCAAAAAAGAACTCCCCGACGAAATCAATGCTTTTGTACGAGCAATTCAATCCGCAATTGACGCAAGAGATAAAAAATACTTGATGGCTCATATTCCCAAGGCAGCACTTGATGAAGTAAAATCATTCTTGCCGGGACTCAGTTCTCCAACGGTTACAACCTTGCACGGCAACGACCAAGCCGTCGTTATACACGTTGTTGTAGATAAAGATAAGGTTTATGAAAGCATAGACAAACTTAAAACTCTTGGTGCATCAGGAATACTCATTATGACTGTTGACCAGATGATTAGGTAATTTGTAGGATTATTGCTTGTTAAAAACCTTAAAAAATGCTAAAATTTTTTCAGATTGGTACTTTATAAAAGGGATTTTTTATGGACAACAAAATTATTAACTACGTTCCGACCGTCATTGAAAACTCAAGCAGAGGTGAACGTTCTTTTGATATTTTTTCAAGACTTTTGAGAGAAAGAATTGTATTTTTGGGAACCGAAATTGATGATATGGTTGCTAACTCAATTGTTGCGCAGCTTTTATTGTTGGATAGTGAAAACCCCGAAAAAGACATCATGCTCTACATCAACAGCCCCGGCGGTGTAATTACCGCAGGTATGGCGATTTATGACACAATGAATCATATCAGAGCAGATGTTTGTACAATTTGTATCGGCGAAGCTGCAAGTATGGGTGCATTCTTGCTTAGCGCAGGAACTCCCGGCAAAAGAATGTCTTTGCCTCACTCAAGAATTATGATTCACCAACCTTTGGGCGGTGCAAAAGGTCAAGCAACTGATATCGAAATTCAAGCTGCTGAAATCGGAAGAATTAAAAAACAAATGAACGAACTTATGGCAAAACATTGTGGTCGTCCTGTAGAAGATTTGATGCGAGACACTGAACGTGATAACTACATGAGTGCTGAAGAAGCTAAAGAATACGGACTTATTGACAAAGTTATTACAAAATTAGAAAAAGAAAAGAAAGATCCCGATTTAGCATAGAGTAAAATATAAAGCACGAAATGTCGAAAGCAAAAACAAATGCCAAAGCAGTGAAACGAGCGACTTGATTTCAAGAAGCCAAAATCGTGGCGTTTTGGTGCAGAGCAGTAAAAGAGATATAAATATGCCCAAACTCAGTAACAACAACCATATTACCCTATTTAAAAAGGCTATAGCCAACCTTAGCAGCGGGTTTAGTGGCGAACAAACATTTACTCTCTCTCCAAGGAATTGGCTTGCTGCATTTACTTTAGCCGAAACCTTAATAACATTACTGGTTATTGGGGTTGTTGCCGTATTGACAATACCGACTTTAATGCAGCAGATTGGTGATTACACCCTAAAAAAACAACGCACCGTCTTTGAAAGAAAATTTGATGAAGGGCTTAAACAAATGCGTATAGACGGAAAACTTGAAGAAAAATATGAAAGCACTCAAGCCTTTGTAAGCGAAATGCAAAAGTATTTTAAAATAGCCACGGTATGCAACAGTAATAATTTAACAAGTTGCTTTACTCCACAGTTTTCTTATGGCGGAGAGGCTGAATATACTATTACTTATGGAGAAAATGAAAACAATGAAAAAAACAAAGAAAGTTTTACCGCTAATGCCAGTCAAGAATACGAAACCGCTAATATAAAAACGACAAAAGATTTAATTATAAAAGCAAAATATGACTCCGATGTTATGGGAATAATTTTTTCTGATGGCGTAAAAATGCTTATAACTTATAATCCGGATTGTATCGGAATTGAAAGTGGCAATACGCAGGGAAATCCTACAAAATGTTTTGGTTATGCCGCTGATGTTAACCAAAATAAAGCACCAAACAAAGTTGAAAAAGATATTGTAACAAATGTTCCGCTTGTAGATTTATCTTTTGAAATAATAGGAATGTATGCCTCGGACGAATATGGTTTTCTTGACGGAACGGCAGAAACCGGAAGCGACAGAAGCACTTATACTCAAGATTACTGGCTCGGAGCTAAAAAGTTTTGTGAAACAAAAGGCGGAAGCCTGCCCACTCTGGCGCAATTGCAGGAACTTCAAAAAAAGATTTACGGTAATGCAAATTGTGAAAAAACAGCGAGTGATAAGGGGGAAACATATAACAATTGTAGCTTTGATGCTGTAAAAAACTCCTCTATAGGAAAATATTATTTCGGAACATATTTTTGGAGATATCTTTGGAGCGATACAAGTGAGGCCGGAGGAATTTACAGTACTATTTTGGTATGCTTTGAAACTGGAGGTAGGTTAGCAAGTCAGCCTCGTTCTTACCAAGGTCAATTAGCTTTTTGTGTCAAATAATTGGGCAATATTATCGTAAACGTTGAACCTTTATCAGCTTCAGAAACAACAGTTATTTTTCCGCCGTGAGCTTCTATGGTTTTTTTGGCAACATAAAGCCCTAACCCCGTACCTAACTGGCGGAAACGCTTTGCATAACTCACATATTTGTCGAAAATATGCTCCAATTTATCCTCGCTCATTCCTATGCCGTTATCTTCAACAGTTATTTTTATTTTATCGTCTGCTTTTGCCGTGGAAATTTTGACAAAACCGCCACGTTTATTAAATTTTATGGCATTAGAAATCAAATTCGATAAAGCTCTTTTGAGTTCAATTTTGTCTGCGTGAATTTTGATTTTTTCCTCACCAAATCCAAACTCGCACTTGATTTGTTTTTCTTCAAAAAGGCATTTCAATTCTTTTGCAACCTCTTTTACAAAATTGTTTAAGTCAAAATCACATTTCGTAAGCTCTACGCCGCCATTTTCGTACTTGTATTTTGCAAGCAGCGTATCAAGCATATTCATCATAAACTTGTTAGAATTAAGCATTTCAGACAGAATTTCGGTTTGCGCTGCGGATAAATCGCCAAATTTTCCTTTCAAAAGAAGCTCCAACGACATAATATCAGCTCTGACAGGAGTTTTTAGGTCATGGGTTAATGTCGCTATAAAATTATCTTTTTGAGCTTGAAGTTCACTATCTTTTGTAACGTCTTTCAAAATAATAATATACTTGCCGTTATCTTCAAATTTTTCGAAATATTTTTCAATTTTTGCCTGAAAAATTTTTGGCGGCATATTCCCTTTCTCTTTTACAAAATAACTTTTATGAGATAAAAAATCATTAGGCAGGTCGATAATTTTTTCTGCTACATTGAAGAAATTTTCGCCAATAATTTCCGTTTTTTTAACCAAATCAAAAAAGCTGTCCGAACAAGCAATAATCTTTCTTTTTTCATCAAGAACAATAATATAATTGTCAGTAAAAGAATTTATGGCTTTTAAAATAAACCTCAATTCCTTTGCTCCACTATCAAGTTTTTTTAATAATGTTTCTTTTCCCAATACACAGATTTTTGGCACAGACATCTTTTCTTACCTCTTTTGCTACTTACAAAAACATCATAGAAAGTAAAAATATCGTTGACAATTAGACAGTCGGGTATAGAAAAATAATATTTTTGTGTTGCTTAGTATTTTCTGTCAGGAACATATTTGACGAGAATTGTTAAAAATGCAGGCAATGCCGATACAAACAAAAGCACATTCATAATACCGAATTTCTGCGCCAAAATTCCGCAAAAAGTCATTGCCACCGCAACTACGCCCCAGCTAAATCCCCCTATAAAGCCGGATATAAGACTCTTATATTGCGGCATAACTTGATGCGCAAGCACCATATTTATAGGCACGGAAAGCATTGCAAAAAACCCTATCGCAATAAACGCACAAATTGATATCAAAGGAATGGTCTTATACGTCAGCGCAAAAATAACCGTCAAAGGCAAAATTGCACAAAAAGCCATAACCATAACTTGTTTTGTTCCCATAAGTTTTTCCAGTTTTGCACTCATATATGTTCCCAAAGCGCCCGAAATCAAAAATCCAAAAAGTAATAACCCTATACAAAAAGCGTTATACCCGAGCATTTTCCATAAAAAAGGCATTAAAATACTGTTAGACTGTGTCGCAAGTGATTTTAAGGCAGAAAACATAATTAAAACCACCATTGAACGATTGGTAAAAATTTCTTTTATAGCTCTAAAGAACTTTACATGTTCAACTTTTTCCGTTTTATCGGATATTTTTGGAACATTAAGCAGAATAAAAACCGCAACAATTATTCCAAAAACAGACATAAAAGGAAGCTTGTCCAAGCCTATATATTGGGCAAACCCCGATGAAACTATAGGTCCGAGCGCAAAACCCAATGTTCCCAAGGCAAGGAAAATACTCATATTTCTGGATAAATCTTTAGGGGCGGAATAAATATTTATAAAACTCGTAGCCTGAGGGTGAAAAAAGCCGTTCCCTATGCTTCCTATTATCAAGCATATTGCTAAAACATAAACGCTACCCGCTTTTCCCATCATAGGATAAAACAGTGACGACATTAAAAGTCCGAAAAATATAAAAAACCTCTTTCTCCAACTGTCCGACAGAAAGCCAAATATAGGCTGCATAAGTGACGAACAGGCATGTGCAAGGCTCAAAATAAATGTGGAAACTGCTATACTGATTCCCAAATTTGCCGCCAAAAACGGCATAATAGGGTTTACAAAACCGGAATACACATCTGTAGTAAAATGTCCTGCCCAAAGAGTTTTTACCGCTTTTTTGTTTGTATTTTCCATTTTTCTGCCATCATTTTTATACAAAGATAATATTACCCCTTAGTAAAAGTGTTTACAACCCCCATATAACAAAAAAGAGCCGTTCAAGGAACGACTCTTTTTGCATAATATTTAAGACTATACAAGGCTGCTGCGTTCTTCTTCAGTTACGCCTTTGATAGTCATTTTAGTTCTGCCTCTATCATCGACTTCAAGAACTTTTATGATAACTTCATCACCCATTTTGAGGTAATCTTCAACTTTTTCAACACGTTCTTGAGCGATTTGAGAGATATGAACCATACCGTCTTTTCCGGGAGCAACTTCAACAATTGCACCGATAGGAAGAATTCTGGTTACATGACCTCTTGCAACCAAGCCTGCTTCCAATTTTAATGTCAATTCGTCAATCATTCTCTTAGCAATAATTGCACCTTCTTGGTCAAGGCTGGTAATTGTTACGCTGCCATCATCTTCAATATCAATGGTTGCACCAGATGAATCGATGATATTTCTAATTGTTTTGCCGCCAGGTCCGATAACGCCACCAATAGAGTCAACCGGAATTTTGAAAGTTGTAATCTTCGGTGCATAAGGTGACATTTCAGCTCGAGGAGCAGCAATAGTTTCTCTCATTTTGTCCATAATGAACAAACGACCTTCTTTTGCCTGTGCAAGAGCTTGTATAAGAGTTTCTCTGGGGATACCTTTAATCTTCATATCCATTTGAAGTGCCGTAACACCTGTTTCATTACCTGTTACCTTAAAGTCCATATCGCCAAGGAAGTCTTCAATACCTTGAATATCTGTTAAAACGGTTGTCTTGTCGGGTTCTTTAATAAGTCCCATAGCAACACCGCCAATCATTGTTTTTAGAGGAATACCTGCATCCATCAATGCAAGGCAGCTTCCGCAGGTACTTGCCATTGAAGTTGAACCGTTTGATTCTAATACATCAGATGTAACTCTAATTGCATATCCGCATTCTTCTTCAGTAGGAAGTGCAGGAACAATAGCTCTTTCTGCCAAAGCACCGTGTCCGATTTCACGTCTACCGGGGCTTCTTAACGGTTTTGCTTCACCAACAGAGAAACCGGGGAATGCATAAGTGTGCATATATCTTTTTGATGTTTGCGGGTCAATTCCGTCAAGCTCTTGAGCCATTCCCGGACCTGCAACCGTACAAACTGAAAGAACCTGAGTTTGTCCTCTTGTGAAAATTGCACTACCGTGAGTTCTCGGAAGAACACCAACTTCGCACCAGATAGGACGAATTTCGGTGTTTTTTCTACCGTCTGCTCTAACACCCTCTTCGGTAATCATTCTACGCATTATTTTCTTTTCCAACGCTTTAAATTCTTCACCAGTAAGGTCTAATTCTGTTGAAGCAAGCAGAACTCTGATTTCATCTTCTTCCGGAAGTGCTTCTATAGCTTCTTTAACTTTTTGTTTAGCTTCTTCAAGTTTATTTTCTCTGTATTCTCTGTCGAAATTGTGCATTGCATCAAAAATCATATCGTTTGCAACATTTTTGATGAGTTCAGCCAACTTTGTCGTATCAAAAGGATTAACAAATTCAGGCTTTTCAATGCCGCATTCTTGAGCGAAAGCTCTTTGTGCCGCAACTTGGTTTCTGATTTCAACTTGTGCAAGGTCAACCGCTTTCATAATATCTTCTTCTGTTGCAAACTCCATGCCTGCTTCAACCATGATTACGGAATCTTCTGTACCTGCCACAACAATGTTCATATCGCCTTTTTGGCATTGTTGATAAGTCGGGTTAATAATCATTTCGCCGTCAATTCTGCCGACTCTTACTGCACCTACAGGACCTTCAAACGGTGCTGGGCTCAATGTAAGAGCAAATGATGCGCCTAAAATTGCGTATACATCAGGTTGTTCTTCTTGGTCAGAACTCAAAACCGTTGTTACGATTTGAACGTCATTTCTAAATCCTTTCGGAAATAACGGTCTAATCGGTCTATCGATAAGTCTGCTGCAAAGGATTGCTTTGTCTCCTGGGCGACCTTCTTTTCTTAAAAATCCACCCGGAATTTTACCTACTGCAGACATTTTTTCTTCAAAATCTACTGTCAACGGGAAAAAATCAACTCCCGGACGGGGTTCGTTACTCATAGTAGCAGTAGCTAAGATAACCGTATCTCCTACTTTTACCCATGCCGAACCGCTGGCTTGTTTTGCATACTTTCCTGTTTCAACGATGACTTCCTTACCGCCAACATTGAATTTACAAACTTTTGCTTCTACCATAATTTTTAATTCCTTTTCTGTGTTCAATTAAAGTATATAACAAAGACAGAAAAAATAAAAAGATTTGCCGAAAGTATAAAATTATTGCCGGACATTTTGGCAATCTTTTAAACATGCTAGTTTTTATTAGAATAAGGAACATTGGTAAGGGGTATTATGGTACTGGAAATTTGTCCAACTTCAGATAACAGAACGCCGTTCTATTTTATGTCGGGATATCGTGACGATGTACTTAGCCCGTCTGTAGTTGCGCCAACCCGCCATAGAAGAATAACATGCTATTCCAAAATGAATCGCTATCCCGAACAAGTAGGTCATATAAAAACTTTGATGGGGGAAAGGACCGCTGCTCCGCTTAAAATCTTTGATATCGGAGTTGCACAGGGGCAAGAACCCCTGACACACATCAATAGCGCCTTTGAAATTGCTCAACATTCCGGGAAAAAACTTTCTGATGTTATTGATTTAACAACCGTTGATATTTTAAGAGAACCGCCCAAACTACCCTGTGAAGCGGCAGCTCTGCCAAAACCCGTGCTAGGTCATCTTGAAAAGGTTTATAGTTCGGGAAAGAGTTTTTGGGCAACTCCGATAGAAACGGTTACGGAAACCCTGTTAAAAACTGGTCAAAAGCAAGATGTTATTTTGTTTAACAACGTAATTCAACACATGTCACCAAAAAATGAACCTGCTTTGTTTAAGTTTTTTGAAAAACTTGTTGATTTGGTCGCACCAAAAGGTACTTTTTGTTTCTCCTGTGAAAGAAGCGCTATTTTCAGAGGGCAAATACCGTTTGACAGGGTTAAAAAAATGCTCAGCGTTCTTAAAAGCAAAGGTTTTGTAAAAATCGCCGCAGGAATATTCACAAGAAGAGTATAAAAATTATTACTTTTTCAGTCTGTATATTTTCTTTTTTATGTTATTATTAAATGGCACAAACATTTAAAAAGGAATTGCAACAATGGAAGAAATGCTTGAAAAGATACTAAGCATTGAAAAATCATATAACGAACTTGGGGAAAAACTCTCTGACCCTGCCATTATTCAGGACTACAAAGAGTTTACCAAATTATCAAAACTCAGAAAATCAATGGAAGAAACTGTTGAGCTGTATAAAAAATGGAAAGCTGCATCTGACACTTATCATGAATCAGTACAGCTTGCAAAAGGGGAGCATGATCCCGAAATGAAAGCCTTTTTGGATACAGAGGCTCAAAATGCACAAGCTACAATGGATAAATGTTCTGAAGAAATGAAAATTCTTCTTCTTCCTCGTGATCCTATGGATGACAAGGATATTATGCTTGAAATCAGAGGCGGCGCAGGCGGAGATGAAGCAAACATCTTTGCAGGAGATTTGATGAGAATGTATATGCGCTATGCTGAAAAACAAGGTTGGAAAACACAAATCTTGAGCATGAGCGAATGTGAAGCAGGCGGCGTTAGCGAAGTAGTTATCTCTATTCAAGGTGATAGCGTTTATAGCAAACTCAAATATGAATCAGGTGTTCACCGTGTTCAAAGGGTTCCTCAAACCGAATCTCAAGGTCGTATTCACACAAGTACGGCTACTGTTGCCGTTATGCCTGAAGTTGATGATGTGGAAGTAGAAATCAAACCTGAAGATATAGAAATGTCTACTGCTCGTTCAGGCGGCGCAGGCGGTCAAAATGTTAATAAAGTTGAAACAGCCGTAAGATTATTCCACAAACCTACGGGAATTATGATTTTTTGTACGGAAGAACGCTCACAACTTCAGAACAAAGAACGTGCAATGCAAATTTTGAGGTCAAAATTATATGATATGGAAGTTCAAAAACAAATGCAGGAAATAACAGACCTCAGACGTTCTCAAGTCGGAACAGGTGACAGAAGCGAAAGAATAAGAACATATAACTTCCCTCAAGGCAGACTTACAGACCACCGTATAGGGCAAAACCTCAATGTATGGACTGTCATTGAAGGGGAATTGGATGAGTTAATCGGGCTATTGATTAACTTTGACCAACAAAAGAAACTTGAAATGTTAGCAAAAAATGCGTAAGGAGAATATTTATGGATAAGGTTACTATTCGTTCAGATAGGGACACAGATTATACTTTTACATATAACGGAGAAGACGTTACACTTCCTGCTCGTCAGGTATTGAGTATTGCAGGCGGACTTCAAAACGTCGTTCTTCCGACAACCGTAATGAAAATCATGAATAATCTTATCGTCATAAAAGACGAAAACGGTCTGTAATTTTTGAGGTGAAAAATGCGTGCAGTCGATATTATCGCCAACAAAAGAGCCGGTAAAGCTCATTCAAGAGAAGAACTTGAATTTTGGATAAACGGAGTCGTAAACGGCACTATTCCTGATTATCAAATAACGGCTTGGCTTATGGCTGTTTGTTTGAAAGGTATGAACTTTGATGAAACAGCCATTTTGACTGAACTCATTGCAAAGACAGGAACTGTTCTTGACCTTAGCTCTATTGCCGATTTTGTTTTGGATAAACATTCCTCTGGCGGTGTAGGCGACAAAATTACACTGATTTTAATACCGCTCATGGCTGCCTGCGGAGGAAAAATAGCAAAACTTTCGGGCAGAGGCCTAGGGCATACCGGCGGAACAATAGACAAATTAGAATCAATTAAAGGCTTTAACACCAATTTAACAATTGAAAACTTTATTGAACAGGTGAAAAAAATCGGTTGCGCAATCGCTTCTCAGACAAGCGATTTGGCTTATGCAGACAAAAAATTCTACGAGCTTAGAGATGTAACCGCAACGGTTGATTGCCTGCCGCTTATAACCTCAAGCATTGTTTCCAAAAAGGTTGCCTCAGGCGCAAACGTAATTGTTTTGGATGTAAAATGCGGCGACGGCGCTATAGTTAAAACAAAAGACGAAGCGGAAAAACTTTCCACCATTATGGTCGAAGTTGCCAAAAGGTTAAATCGTTCAATTACGGCAGTTATTTCTTCCATGGAAGAACCTCTCGGACACAATATCGGCAACGCTTTAGAGATTATAGAATCCGTGGAAGTTTTAAAAGGCAGAGGGGCAAAAGACCTTGTGGACTTGACTTTTGAACTTGGCTCCATTCTTCTTACCAAATCTCACCGAACAGAAACAAAAGAAGAAGCTGTTGAATTGATGAAAAGCAAAATCGCAGACGGAAGCGCCCTAAATAAATTCAGAGAGCTCATAAAAGCGCAAAACGGTGATGATTCCTGCATTGACGATTATAAAAAACTCCCTAAAGCAAGCATAATTGAACCGTTAAAAGCGGAAAAGGCAGGCTATTTAAAGAAGATTAAAACTTATGAACTTGCCGTAGCGTGCAAAATTTTGGGCGCAGGCAGAGAAAAGAAAACCGACAGTATTGACCATGCAGTCGGAGTTGTGCTGAATAAAAAAGTCGGTGAAAAAATAGATTTAGAGGAAAAACTTGTTGATATCTATGCAAATGACAAAGAAAAACTCGCAATTGCAGAAAAAATGCTTGCCGAAGCGTTTGTCATAACAGAAGAACCTGTTTCACCGGAACCGCTAATTTATAAGGTTATTGAATAATGATTGAAATAAAAACAGAAAATATTTCTTTTGACGAAAAAGTTAAAATCTTAGACCAACTAAAAGAAGTTTGTTCTCAATGCACCGCTTGTAAACTCCATGAAGGCAGAAACAATACCGTGTGGTCAGACGGCAACCCCAATGCCAAGATTATGCTTATAGGAGAAGCTCCCGGGCATAATGAAGACATGAGAGGTGTTCCCTTTGTCGGCAGAGCAGGACAACTTTTGGATAAATTTTTGGAAGAACACGACATTTCAAGAAAATACGACCTTTATATCTGCAATACGGTAAAGTGCAGACCGCCCGAAAACAGAGTGCCAAAACCCGAAGAAAAAGATTCTTGCAGAAAATATCTTGATACACAAATTTCTTTAATCAGACCAAAAGTTATTCTTCTTTGCGGTTCTACGGCAGTTCAATCAATGATGGAAACCAAGCTTCCGATTTCCAAAATCAGAGGACAGTGGTTTGACGGACCTTTTGGCGCAAAGATGATGCCGATTTTTCACCCATCATATCTTTTGAGAAACCACTCTCTCGAAGAAGGTTCTCCAAGATGGCTTATGGGCAAGGATTTGGAAGAAATAAAAAAAGTTATTAACAAATAAAAATCTTCAGGAATTTGGTTCGAACTTAAAAACAATTATAGCTTGTAGGGTGCGATTGTTCGCACCATTCAAACAATTATAGAAAACTCTCTTGGTTCTAATATATCAGATGAAGATAAAGAACTTGTAAATGGGTTGTGTGAGATTTTCGAGGGTGAGAATGGCTTGGGGGAGTAGAAAACGCAAAGATAGATGTAAACAAGTGTTATCATAGCGAAAAGACAGGTAAGTATATAAACAAGTATTCTTATGAAGCACAAGAATATATGATGACAATTCTTTCAATAGATACGGCAGAATTTAAGCAAGTAGAAAGCGAAATAGATACTTGGTATTATAAGCGTTATGAAAATGAACCTATAATTGAACACGCAATGCCTGATTTTATTTACTTTGCAACAAATAAAGGCTTTCATAAATACTTATTTTTTGATAAGATTGTCAATGACAATATAGATAGGAATGCGTGATATGACTATAAAATATTCAGATTTTAAACCCTTTGAAGATGCAGTTAAAAAGATAACAGATAATTTTGATTTTATAAAAGCTCATTATTTAGCAGCAAGAAAAGATGAAGTAAGGCAAGAAATAATAGACGGTATCAATAACGGCACAATTAAAACAAAAAACGATGTAAGGGCAATTACAATCAAGCAAGCACCAACATATAATTATATGATTGAAAATGATTTATTGCCGGATTTTATGAAAGAAATAAATGTCTGAATATAGAGAAAAAGAATTTAGAGAATTGCATACAAAACTGTTAACACAAGTAGGTTTAGAATTTAAAAAACATGGTTTTGCCCCTATGCCAATTCAAATAAAATATAATAGCGTTTTAGATTTAACTACGCAGGAAATATATCATATATAGAACAATAGAGAAACATTTTTCTATCTTGCTCAAATAAAGCATTAACTTGAATGTACTCTTGTTTATTATTGTTTATAACATCTGAATAATTTACATCAAATATTTTATGGTCTGTTGTTATAATACAGATTTTTTCACATTTTTTCAAGCGAGGGAATTTATGATTACAGAAACCAATATTGATTATTCCAAACTCAAACAACTTGATAAATTTGCAAAGAGTTTAGGCATAACAATATACGATATTATCTACAAAGAAAACAATAATAAATATACTTGTTCTATTCATGATTTGAATGTATCTGCCGAACGAATTAAGAAATATCCCGCTCTAAAGGGCTTGGCTGAATACTTTTAATCTGTCCATATGTATAACTTACAGGTGTATTAATATCAAAAATTAATCTTTCGTTTTTCTCATCATTAATAATACTGTAATAATAGACAGTACGTATATATTGGTCATCTGTTATAATTTCAACCATTTCACAATTTCTCAATTCATTTAACTTATTTTCAATTTCAATTTTATTCATAAATGCTCCTGTCTTTGCGATTACAACCCATGAATATCATGGGAACAAAGGCATGGAGCGGTTATTTAAGAAAAATTTAATATTTAAGGAGCAAATAATGTCAATTATAGAACAAGTTAAAGATTTAATTAAAAGAGTGGAAAATGCCGACCATTGGATAACCATTGGCGCAGATGAAGAAAAAGGGAAAAAAGGTACGTAGGTCAGATTTACTAATCTGACAAAATTTATAATGTTGGCTTAGTAAAGCCAACCTACTTGTTGTACAAATAACAAAAAGAGCCTTTTACAAGGCTCTTTTTAGGTTTTATTAAACTAAAATTTAGTTTCTTGTTCTGTCAACGATTTTGTTACCGCCGCCCCAAGACATTCTGGAACGAAGTTCACCGCCAACTTTTTCAATCAAATGAGCTTGTGCTTCTTTTCTGTATTCGTTCATTCTCGGATAGCCTGCTTTGCAATCAGCCATAAATTCATCCGCAAAACTTCCGTCTTGAATGCGTTTGAGGATGCCTTTCATAGCCTCTCTTGCTTCAGGTCCGATAACTTTCGGGCCGCTTGTAAAATCGCCGAATTCCGCAGTATTAGAAATTGAATATCTCATATCAGCAATACCGCCTTGGAAAATCAAGTCCACAATAAGTTTTACTTCGTGGCAGCATTCAAAATATGCCATATACGGAGAATATCCTGCATTTACAAGAGTTTCAAAACCTGCTTGAATAAGAGAAGTCAAACCACCGCAAAGAACTGCTTGTTCACCGAAAAGGTCTGTTTCTGTTTCTTCTCTGAATGATGTTTCAATAACCCCTGCTCTTGCTCCGCCGATTAGTGCTGCATAAGCCAATGCAACTTCTTTTGCGTCACCTGATGGGTTTTGTTGAACTGCTACCAAACAAGGAACGCCTTTTCCCTCTTGATATTGGCTTCTTACCGTGTGTCCCGGACCTTTAGGTGCAACCATTATAACGTTTACATCATCAGGAGCAACAATTTTGCCAAAGTGAATATTGAAACCGTGTGAGAAGCAAAGATATTGTCCTGCTCTCAAATACGGTTTGATTTGCTTTTCATAAACTTCTGCCTGAATTTCATCAGGAATCAATATTTGAACAACATCAGCCCATTGAACGGCTTCTTCTATAGGAAGAACATCCAATCCTTCCGCTTTTGCTTTTTGTGCAGATTTTCCGTCAGGACGAAGTGCTGATTTTACATTTACGCCTGAATCACGAAGGTTGAGTGTTTGTCCGTAACCTTGTGAACCGTAGCCGACAACCGCAACTTTTTTGTCCAAAAGTTTTGATGTGTCAATGTCTTTGTCGTAATAGATTTTTAATTGTGTGTCTGTTGTCATAATAAAACTCCTACTTTATTATTTACCGTTTACCATAAATTGACTTTCTTTTGTAATTGCAACCAATCCCGAACGAACTATTTCTTTTATCCCTACCGGTCTTAAAAGTTCAATTATAGATTGTACTTTGGATTGGTCGCCGACAATTTGCAGCGTGTATGTTTTGGGTGAAACATCAACAATTTTTGCTTCAAAAATTTCTGCAATTCTCAATATTTCAGACCTGTCTTCATCTTTCGCCGTAACTTTTAAAAGTACAAGTTCTCTTGTTACGGAATTTTCGGGAAAAATTTCCGCAACTTTGAGTGTATAAATCAGTCTGTGAAGCTGCTTGCAAATTTGCTCTATAACTTTTTCGTCACCCGAAGTAACTATCGTTACTCTTGAATATTCATTATCTATTGTAGGTGCAACCGTCAAACTTTCAATGTTATAGCCCCTGCCGCTAAAGAGTTCGGACAGGCTTGATAAAACACCTGATTCATTTTGTACGAGAACTGATAATGTATGTTTCATCTTTTCCTCCTACTCTTCATCCGTATTTGTATTTGAAAGTAACACTTTATCTATCGGATCGCCTGCAAGTACCCAAGGATAAACCATTTCAAAAGGTTCAACCACAAAATCAACAAAAACAGGACCGTTATGCTCAATTGCTTTCCTTATTGCAGGTTCAATGTCTTCTTCTCTTTCAACCCTTATGCCAAGAGCTCCGTATGCCTCTGCTAATTTGACATAATCCGGACTTGAAATATGAGTTTGCGAATAATGTTTGTTGTACATTTTTTCTTGCCATTGCCTTACCATACCGAGGTATCCGTTGTTTATAATAAAGACTTTGACATTCAAATTATAATCTACACAGGTCATAAGCTCTTGAATATTCATTTGAATACTGCCATCACCTGCTATATCAATAACAACTTTGTCTTTTTTCGCCACCGCAGCACCGACCGCCGCAGGGAAACCAAAGCCCATTGTCCCTAAGCCGCCCGAAGTTAAAAATTGGCGGGGCTTGTTAAATTTATACAGTTGAGCCGTCCACATTTGGTGTTGACCGACTTCCGTACAAATAATAGGCTCAATATCTTTCGTAATATCATATATCTTTTGGATAACGGTTTGCGGTGCAATTTTGTCTGATTTTACCGTTAACATAGCCCTTTTAGAGCGCCATTCGTCAATTTGCGCAAACCATTTGTCCTTTAATTCGACATTTATTTGATGCTCTTTCTTTTGTGCCTGAATCAGCATAGCGGAAAGTATTTTCTTTGCATCACCAACTATAGGAATATCTACCGGAACATTTTTACTGATTGAGCAAGGATCAATGTCAATATGAATAACTTTTGCATCAGGGCAGAACTTCTTTAAACAACCTGTAATTCTGTCATTAAACCTTGTTCCTACGGCAAGAAGCACATCACAATTTGATACAGCTAAATTTGCCCAATAATTTCCGTGCATACCGAGCATTCCCAAAGAAAGTCTGTCATCCGCAGGGAATGTTCCTATCCCCATAAGCGTATTGGCTACAGGGATATGCAAATATCTCGCAAGCTCGGTAATTTCTTGGCTTGCACCTGCCGCAACCACTCCGCCGCCCGAAATAATAACAGGCTTTTTAGCATCATATAATAATTTTAATGCATTTAAAATTTGTCTCGGGTGACCTTCATAAGTAGGGTTATATCCCGGCAAATCGAGCTTTTCAGGATACTTAAATTTCATTTTTGCCGTTGTAATATTTTTAGGTAAATCAATTACAACCGGTCCGGGTTTGCCAGTTTTTGCAATATGAAATGCTTCTTTTACTATTCTCGGAAGGTCTTTTAAATCTTTAACGAGATAATTATGTTTACAGCAAGAACGAGTTATACCAACGATATCAGCTTCTTGAAATGCGTCATTTCCGATTAAATCAACAGAAACCTGACCTGTAATAACAACTATCGGATAGCCGTCAAGATAAGCATTTGCAATACCGGTAATAGCATTTGTTGCTCCCGGTCCAGAGGTTGTTATAGCAACACCGACCTTGCCCGTTGCACGAGCATAACCTTCTGCTGCGTGAATTGCAGCTTGTTCATGCCTAACAAGATAATGCTTAATAAAATCACATTTATATAATTCATCATAAATATGAAGCACGACACCGCCGGGATATCCGAAAATCTCATCAACACCTTCTTTCTTCAAGCATTCAAGAAGAATTCTGGCACCGAGCATAGGTTCACTTTTTTCCGCCTCTTGCGCCTTAGTCATGCATTCACTTTCTGCCATTTGTCTAACTCCTACATGGTTTCAATACAAATCGTATAATTATAATAGTATTAAATTGAGAATAATTCAACTTTTTCAGTTGTTTTTGTAGTAAAATAACGGTATTCTAACAAGGAGAGGAATATGAAAATATCGGAAATAAAACGCACACAACCTTTTAATGCCCGTTTATGCGGTGACCTCAACACAATAATAAGATATTCAAAAGAAGGAGGTATGCCGGAACAATCCATCCCCTCTCTCTTGAAAGAAATACATGAAATTTTGCCAAACAAAAAAGACAGGGTATTTTTCATTTTCCGAAAACCTTTTTACGATGATTATTGGCACGATTTTAAAATCCGTTCACAGATAGAAGTGTTGAAAGACGGTGATGAATTTAATTCTTTAGGATTAAGGGCAAATGTATATCCCTTTAAAGGAGAACAGAAAGATTTGCTTGGGAATTTTGTTCAAACATTAAAAAAGCTCGTTAAAAGAGAAATAAAAGGCGAAGAACTGCGGACTTTTTTCCCAGAAAGGAAACATCCCTGGATAGAAAAATTAAAAACAGATTGGAATGCCAAAACAGGCTGGGTGGATTTTGATGAAGGCTTAGAAAAAACAGCCCAAAATAAAATATAATTCTTCTGCTTATATATTCTCGGCACGAGGTTATAACTCTACTGTTATTTCTTTTTCGTTTTTGTACGTTACATACCCCAAATTTGCCGCAGGCGGTTTGCGCAGGTACTTGCGCTTTGTATAAATAACATCTGCTTTTGTGTCATTCTTTTTTTCAGAATATTTTGCAGCCAAAGTTGCCGCTTTCAAAATAATTTTATCAGGCAACATATCTTCTTTTTTCTTATTTTTAACCAAAACATGCGAGCCGAAATCTCCATGCACGTGAAACCAAAAATCTTCGGGAGAAGCAAGCTTGGAAACAATATAATCATTTTGTTTATTATTTTTACCAATAAAAATCTCATACCCTTTTTCTTCAAGGCTTTCTATAACAACTTTTTTGCTTTTTTCAGGAGGTTTTGCTTTTTGTTTGGGCAAAATTAAAGAAATTTCCTCCTCGATTTCGGATAAAATTTCAACATCTTGAGCCAAATCCAAAGCTGAATTTATGCTCAAAAAGTAATTTTCTTTCTCTTTATATTTTTCATAAAGTTCTTCGTTGCTAATTTTAGTCTTTTTGGCTTTTGAATAGAGTTTGTAATAATTCTGGGCATTATCATTTATAGAAAGAGCCGTATCAACTTCTATGACAATACTTTCACCGGTATGAACATTATTCAATTCAACTTTGTTTTTTAAAAGATTTTTTAAGTGAATATTTGCCATAAGAGTGTCTGCCATCTGCTTGTACAATAATATTTTTTCCTCAAAATCATCGCCGAGAGAAAGTTTTTTTATAAGACGTTTCACTTTCTTAATTTCTCTGTCAACAAGGCTTTTTAGGCTTTTTCTTTTTCGCTCCAACATTTCATTAAAAGAATTTTTGCCAAAGTAAAGGTCAACCATAAAATTAACCTTTTCGCATTTGTTCTCATATATATCATTTAAAGAAAATTCTTCAAAATCGTTGGAAACAGACGGTTTTATATTGTTTAATAATAATTTTTCTTTTAATTCTTCAAAAACTTTCTTGAGTAATTCTTGTGAAAGAGCAAAACCAAAATCATCCGCAACTGGAATATTATTTGCCTTGCACAATTCTTTTGCCATAGGAATGCTTATGTCGTAAAAAGTTTCATTCAACCAGTTAGGGAATGTGGTTTTTATAGAACGGGAAAGAGCAAAAAATTCTTCAAAAGAAATTTCCAAAATATCTTTTTTATAGGTTTTGGGCGGATATACATAATTTAAACCGCCGGCAAGTTCACGTGTTTTACTTTTTTCTTCGCCTACATTGTGCGCACAACCCACGATAATCTTGGTATCAGCATTGTACAAAATCATATTGCTATGTTTACCCATAAGTTCAACTGCAAGGACAAGTTTTATTGTTTCTCCAAGCTCACCATACGCAGTAAAATAAAACTCTACTATCCTTTCATGAGGCGGCTGAACAACCTTTTCAATTTTAGAATTTTCCAAATATTTTCTCAACAACATACAAAACATTGGCGGAGAAGTCGGAAAATCAAAAAGCCGATACTTTTTATTTTTTTCTTCAAGCAGGCATAAATGCGCAAAAGATGGCTTTGTCGAAATAAACAGTGTATTATTTTTGGAGTTGCTGCGAAGCGTCAAAATCAATTCCTGCCTGTTTGGCTGACGAATTTTTTGCACTCTTGCATTTTCAACAACAGGCTTTATTTCATTTAAAAGAGCCGTCAAGGTCAATGAATCAAAGTTAATCATAAATCACCTTATCAAGAGCATTTAAGCCTATTTTATGACCTTTTACATTGTGAACCCTTAATATATTTACCCCTTGGGTAGCCAAATATGCACCAATAGAAATATTTGCTTCTTCTGTTTCTTTGGGAAGTAAACCCGTTATTTTTTGGATAAAAGATTTTCTTGAAATTCCGTATAATACAGGAAAGTCAAGAGAACAAAGCTCGGATGCGTTTTTAATCAGTTCAATATTTTGTTCAAAAGTTTTATTAAAACCAAGACCTGCATCCAAAATAATTCTGTTCCTTGCTATTCCGTTTTGTTCACACAATTCAACTCTGCGCATTAAACCTTTTATCGTTTCGTCAAGGGTTTTTTCCGTTTTTATTTCATCATCAAAAGTTAAAACAATATCAGCCTCAGAATTGGTTAAAACTTCCACCATTTTTTCATCATGCATCATGCCCGACACATCATTGATAATATCTGCCCCCATACCTATTGCAGACTTTGCGGTTAAAGCATTTCTTGTATCAACGCTTATAATCGTTTTAGGGAACAATTTTCTGCATTCGGGCAAAATCGGTTCGAGTCTCTCTAACTCCGCCTCTTGAGGTATCGGCTCTGACTTTGGAGCGGTTGATTCCGCACCTATATCTACGATATCCGCTCCATCAGAAAGCAATTGCGAAAAATGTTCAAGAGCTTTTTCCTTTTCAAAAAACTCACCACCATCAGAAAAAGAATTATCTGTAATGTTTAATATCCCCATTATATAGGTTTTTCCAATCCATTTTTTAGAAGCTCCCGACAGCTTTTCTTCCAAATTTTTTGCCAGTATTTTTAAGCCAAAAGGCTGAATGTATAGCTTTTTTATTATGTTTTTTATTTGAGAATTTGTGCCGAAAAGAATAACGTCACTTTTTTCGACCGTTTGTGTCACAACATCTCTATGTACGGCGCAATCTGTTCCGCAAGAAAGAGCCGTTTGCTTTAAAATCACCGCTTGAATAGGAGTGAGCGAATATATTTTGTAGAGATTAGAAACAAACTTATTAGAAGCTGTTTTTAGGTAAGCTTCATCAAAACCGACAAAATCAAGCTCCTTTTCAATATCATTTTGGGAAAAATTTTTAATTAAAAAATCTTCCATAAACCCTCCTAATATTCAGGAGTTGTGAATATTCTCAAACGATTGAGCGGCCAAAACATAAAAACGGCACGTCCTATAACTCTGTCTTTCGGAAGAAATCCCCAATATCTGCCGTCTTGGCTATTTGCGCGATTATCTCCAAGCATCAAAAGCATTCCTTTGGGAACTGTTCCCTCACAGGTCATATCCTCAACGCATTCTCTCGTAGCATTATCATACAAATAATCTTCTTTCAGCTGTTTGCCGTTAATATAAACAACGCTTCTGCCGGTTTTTGCATCCGAACCTATTTTAAACTTTTCACCCTCTGTTGCAACCACTCTTTTTATGTACGCTTCATTCTTATCAAAAAGTCCGACAAATCTGGTAAACTTTGCCCACAAACCCGGTCTCAACTTTGTAAAGGGCGGATAAAAAACAAGAATATCCCCTCTTTTTATTTCTCTGAAATTATGTTTGGTTGTAATTTTTTCAATAAAAACCCTGTCACCCTCAAGAAGCGTTGCTCTCATAGAAGCAGACGGTATCCATCTGGGCTCGCCGACAAATCCTCTTATCACAATAACCAAAAAGGCTACAACAACTATTGTCTCGACAAGTTCTCTTATAAAAGATTTCTTTTCCTTTTCCAAAAGAATTTCTCCCCTCTGTACTGATAATATTTTAGCACGAAAAGAAAAGATAGTAAAAAAGGTAGCTTTTTACTTCTCTAACATAAAAGTTACAGGACCGTCATTTATCAAAGAAATATCCATCATTGCGCCAAAAACTCCTGTTTGAACATTTAAACCCGATTTTTTTAATTTTGAAACAAAATATTCATACAGTTCATTCGCTTCAGACGGTGCTTTTGCATTATCAAAACTCGGTCTTGTACCTTTTTTACAATCTCCCGCCAGTGTAAATTGAGAAACAACCATTATCTCTCCGCCAACATCTTGAACGGACAAATTCATTTTTTCATTTTCGTCCTCAAAAATTCTCAGCTTTAACGTTTTATCAACAAGCCAATCAGCTTCTTGAATGGTATCTTTTTTTTCAACGCCGAGAAACAACAACAAACCTTTATTCGTTGAAGAAAAAAGCTCATTATTTATTGTTACGCTTGCATTTTTAACTCTTTGAATCAGCACTTTCATTTTCTTTTTCTTTTTCCGCCTTTATTTTTTGTTTTACTTTTTCATCAACGGTATATTCGCTTATTGCACAAATTTCATCACACCATTTTTCCATTGTTTCACCGAGATTTTTTGAATATTCAATCGGCTTTCCTATTTTAATTTCATAAGTTAAAAAGGAAGAAAAGAGTTTTGTAAAAAGAGGTGTATCATCAAAAAGTGTCTCAAGCCTTGAAATAAGACCTGTTTCTTTCCTTTTATTTTCTCTGGTGGTAATAGAAACAGGGAGCACTTTTGATTGGGCAACTCTTGCAAAATAAGCAAAACCCGGAGTGATTTTTGTAATTTTTTTGGCTTTATCTCGTCCGCCTTGAGGGAATAAAGACAATATCCATTTTTTAGTTTTTATAATCATTTGCGCCGTTTTTATCGTTGCAATTTCAAGTTTTTCTCTGTTCACCGCAAACGCACCGAGCGCAACAATCAACGGCCCCAATATGGGATTATCAAATAATTCTTTTTTTGCCATAAATGCCGCAGGTCTTTTGGTGGCATAATATGCAAGCAACGGATCAAGATAATTTGTATGTGTCGGAGCAAGAATAAAAGACTCCTCTTCTGGAATATTATTTATACCGTCAATCTCAATTTCATAAAATAATTTTATACAAGGAATTACTATAACGGAAATTGCAAACCGCTGAAAAAATTCTACTCCGTAGTTGTATTCCTTTTCTTCTCTCTTTGCATAATTTCTTTTTTGTTTTTTTTCTTTTTCCATATTTATTCCTCAATTAAATTATTCATCAATTCTAAAAATTCGGGAAAAGAAGTATTTACCCATTCAAAATCGTTTATAACAACAGGCTCTTGGCAAATCAATCCTGCTACATACGCACTCATGGCAAGTCTGTGGTCATGATACGTGTCTATTTCTTTCCCTCCGAATAACGGAGTTTTTCCGTTTATAACAAAACCGTCTTGCGTTTCTTCTATGTTTATTCCTATTTTTGAAAACTCTCTTACAACCGATTTTATCCTGTCAGATTCTTTATTACGCAAATCTTGAGCATCTTTTACTACGGTTTCTCCCTCAGCCTGAGAAGCAAGAACGGCAATAACCGGCAGCTCGTCAATCAATCTAGGAATAATTTCACCCTCGATTGTTATTCCTTTTAAATTTTCGCTGTAACAAACTTTTATATCCGCAACATTTTCTCCGCAAACTTTTTTCTCATCAAGAATTTCTACATTTGCACCCATTTTTTTCATAACATCAATAATTCCTGTCCGTGTCGGATTTATATTGACATTTTTAACGATAATGCACGAATCGGGAACAATAGAAGCCGCCACAAAGAAAAACGCAGCAGAGGAAATATCACCCGAAATCTCAATTTCTTTAGGCTCAAGTTTTGAACGTTCAATATAGACGCTCAAACCGTCAGTTTCAATATTTGCGCCGAGATATTTTAGCATTCTTTCGGAATGGTCACGAGATTTATAAGGTTCGGAAACTTTTGTCTTGCCATTTGCAAAAAGCCCCGCAAAGAGAATACATGATTTTACCTGTGCGCTTGCAATAGGGGAAACGTACTCTATTGAAGATAATTGAGCGGGTTTTATAATTAAAGGCGCTCTGAAATCATCATTTTTAGAAGATATATCAGCACCCATAAGGCGCAAGGGTTCGATTATTCTTTTCATGGGGCGTTTTGAAAGACTGATATCACCCTCTATTTGACTTTCAAAATCTTGTCCTGCCAAAATCCCCGACAACAACCGCATGGTTGTACCCGAATTTCCTGCGTATAATGGGTTCTCAGGGCGAGTTAATCCTTTGGAATTCAGCATAAAATTCTTTTCATCAACAAAATCTACCCCTACTCCCATTTGGCGAAAAATCTTTAGCGTATTTTGGCAGTCTTCTCCTTTGGAAAAATTTTTTACTTTTACTTTCCCGCCGCAAAGACACCCGAGCATAACCGCTCTATGGCTGAGAGATTTATCGGAAGGGACTTCAATAAAGCCTTTTAACTTTTTTACTTTTCCAGATTTTGTTTGCATAAAAGTATTTTAGCACATTTAATAAACAAAAACTAAAGTGTAAATTAGTTTGAAGTACCTGTTTTCCAACTGTTTAAATACGCTTCTTGTTCCGCCGTAAGAGTATCTATCTCAACACCCATCGCTCTGAGTTTTAATCTTGCAATCATATAATCACACTCCGTAGGAAGAACATAGAGTTTATTTTCAAGTTTGCCGTGATTTTTAATCAAAAATTCAGCCGCCAATGCCTGATTTGCAAAACTCATATCCATAACGCTTGCGGGATGACCTTCTGCCGAAACAAGATTAACCAATCTGCCTTGTGCAACAACGAGAACCGTTTTTCCGTTTTTAAGCCTATATTCTTCGAGAGTCGGTCTGATTTCTCTTATTTCCGAAGCTTGTTCTTTTAATGCCGCAATATTAACTTCAACGTCAAAATGCCCTGCATTGCAAACAAGAGCACCATCTTTCATATCCAACATGTGTTGAATATCAATAACATTTTTGTCTCCTGTTACAGAAATAAACATATCGCCTTCTTTTGCAGCTTTTGCAATAGGCATTACTCTAAAGCCGTCCATAACTGCTTCGAGAGCCTTTAGCGGATCAACTTCGGTTACGATAACGTTTGCGCCCATTCCTCTTGCTTTTGCTGCGCAACCTCTGCCGCACCAACCATAGCCGCAAACAACAAACGTTTTTCCGGCAAGTAAAAGGTTTGTAGCTCTAATTATACCGTCAAGTGCGCTTTGTCCTGTGCCGTAACGGTTATCGTATAAATGCTTTGTTAAAGATTCATTTACTCCGACCGCAGGGAACGGCAAAGAACCATCTTTTTCCATGGCTTTTAAACGAATAATACCTGTTGTTGTTTCTTCTGTAGAACCGTACATATCAGGGATAAGATGGCGCCAATTTTTTGTTATTTCAGCTACCAAATCACCGCCGTCATCAACAACCAACTGAGGTTTGTGGCTTAATACGGAATTGACATGAGAAGTGTAAGCTTCCAATGTTTCGCCAGCATAACCAAATGTAGGAATTTCGTAATATTTTACTAACGCTGCAGCAACATCATCTTGGGTTGAAAGCGGATTTGATGCCATAATCACTGCATCTGCACCACCCATTTTCATTGTAATTGCAAGGTTTGCAGTTTCTTTTGTCAAGTGGCAGCCCACGGAAATTCTTATATTTTCGAAAGGTTGTTCTTTTATAAATCTTTCTCTGATTTGCGCTAAAACAGGCATATCATTAAATGCCCAATCTATTTGTCTTTTGCCTTGTTCTGCCAAATTTATATCTTTTACATCATAGTTTTGAAGAGTACATTCCATATTTTTATAACCTCATGCTATTTGTTTACCAAGATTGTAGTACGAAAACATTATAAATAAAAGGCATAAAGAAATATTTTCACACATGCAACACAAATTGTTACATTCTTAGTAAAAAAGCAAAATTTTTCTCATTTTTAAAACATTTTGCTTTAACGCAACAAACTTGCTACAATTAGATTATGGATTATTCAAGATACTGTAAAAAATACGTTCCTTATTTGTTTTTAGCGCCTGCGCTAATACTGCTTATCGTATTTTTTTTCATACCGTTTTTTGAAAGTTTTTACATAAGTACTCTTGATTATTCAAACGATATCTATAATCCGGTCTTTGTCGGTTTAAGCAACTATACAACCCTTTTTCACTCCTCATTATTTTGGAAAACGATGTGGAATACCGTTGTATATTTGGTTGTAGCAGTCCCGCTTCTTGTCATAATTCCGCTGATTATTGCAATAGTAATAAATCAAAAACTAAAGTTTATAAACTTTTACAGAGTTTCTATTTATATGCCTGTTGTCGTTTCTATAGTCGTAGCAGGTATTGCATGGAAGTGGTTATATGCGGACAGCGGAATTTTAAATTATTTTATAAGCATATTGGGGGTTGAAAAAATAGGCTGGCTGACAGATCCCAAATACTCTATTTTTTCGGTTATTGCGGTAACCGTATGGAAAGGACTCGGATATTATATGATGATTTATTTGGCTGCGCTCACGAGCGTTCCCAATGACCTGTACGAAGCCGCCGACATAGATGGGGCAAACCTTTTTCAAAAACATCTTGCCGTAACAATTCCGCACTTACTGCCTGCAATAGCCCTTGTGAGTATCATAAGTTCAATTAGCGCAATGAAAGTCTTTGTCGAAATCTATGTTATGACACAAGGCGGTCCCCTTAATTCAAGTATGACTGTTGTTTATTATATATATCAAAAAGCTTTTGAAAACCTCGATTTAGGATATGCTTCAGCGTGCGGAGTTGTTCTGATGATAATAATAATGGCAATAAGCGTACTAAATATCAAAAAAATAGAAGGAGGAAATTTCGGTGTTTAGAAAATTATTAAAATCTCTTTCTTCCCATTTGTTTTTGATTTTTTTCACAATTGTTTCTATCGGACCTTTCATTTGGCTGATTTCAACCGCACTAAAATCTAACGTGGAAAACATTTTTGCATATCCGCCAAGGTTTATTCCGGAACACATAACTTTTCAAAATTTTATAGATGCATGGAATCAAGTACCGTTTATGGGTTACATAATAAACAGCACTATTGTAACGGTGGCAACAATTATTTTAAACCTGTTATTTGCTTCTCTTGCGGCATATCCCCTTGCAAGAATGGAATTTAAGGGGAAAAACTATACGTTTTTCGCCACTCTTGCAACAATGATGGTACCTTTTCAAGTTATCATGATACCGTTATATCTTTTGACCTTACGATTAAATCTCGTTGACTCTAACGGCGCAGTGGCAGGTTTTTTGGGAATGATACTGCCTTTTGGAGTAAGCGCTTTTGGAATATTGTTGATGCGGCAGGCATTTATGGCAATACCAAAAGAGCTTGAAGAAGCTGCAATCATAGACGGATGCAACGTTTTTCAAATTTGGTTCAGAGTGCTTATGCCGCTTGTAAAACCCTCTCTTGCAACGCTTGCAATATTTACTTTTGTAGGATGCTGGGGAGAATTTTTGTGGCCCAGTATCGTTCTTACAAAACAGGAAATGTTCACTCTCCCTGTCGGGCTAAATTATCTTCAAGGCTTCTTTAGTTCAAATTGGAGATTGATTTCGGCAGGAGCAATAATATCAACTATCCCTATTATTATATTCTTCCTCGCTCTGCAAAAACACTTTGTTGGCGGACAAACTCAAGGCGCAGTAAAGGGATAATTCTTTCGTTTGCAACAAAAAACGACCTTGAAAAATCAAGGTCGTTTTTTGTTTATTTTTTATTATGCGTTAGCACCTGCTTTTGCAATAATTTCTTCTTTAATGTTCGTAGGAACTTGTTCGTAATTAGAAAATTCCATTGAGAATGTGCCTCTGCCTTGTGTATTAGAACGCAAGTCAGTTGCATAACCGAACATATTTGCAAGAGGGACTAAAGCTCTAACGATTACGTTACCTGTGTTGCCGAGAGGTTCTTGACCTTCAACACGACCTCTTCTTCTTGAGATATCGCCGATAATCGTACCTGTAAATTCATCAGGAATTTCGATTTCAACTTTCATCATAGGTTCTAAGATAACAGGGTTAGCCTTTTTGCAACCGTCTTTGATAGCCATAGAACCGGCAATTTTAAATGCCATTTCTGAAGAGTCGACTTCGTGGTAACTTCCATCGTAAAGTTCAACCTTAACGTCAATCATCGGATATCCTGCTAAGATACCGCCTTCAAGAGCTTCTTCCATACCTTTTCTTGCAGGTTCAATGTATTCTTTAGGAATAGCACCACCGACGATTTTGTTTTCAAATACAAATCCTTCGTTTTCGCCT
>JAILCC010000008.1 GCA_024680555.1 bacterium | reverse complement strand
AAAAACGACCATTCTTTGGGGAACGGTCGTTTTTTTATCATTTATGTTTTTTAATATTAATAACGATAGTGAGCAAAAGCCTTGTTTGCTTCAGCCATTTTGTGAGTATCTTCTTTTTTCTTAACTGAAGCGCCTTGATTGTTTGATGCATCCAAAATTTCTGCAACCAATTTGTCAATCATAGATTTGCCGCTGCGGCTTTTTGCTGTTTGAATTAACCATGTTGAACCGATAGCAACACCAAGTTCAGGTCTTACTTCGATAGGTACTTGATAAGTTGAACCACCGATTCTGCGTGCTTTTACTTGCAAAAGCGGAGTTACGTTTTTGATTGCTTGATCAAAAACTTCAACAGGATTTTGTTTTGTTTTTTCTTGAATTCTATCCATTGCAGAGTAGAAAATCTTTTCTGCAATACTCTTTTTGCCTTTTCTCATAAGTCTGTTGATAAATTTAGCAATATCCTTGCTGTTATAAACAGGATCAGGCATTGGTATTCTTTTTTGTGGTTTACTTCTTCTTGACATTTATATCATCCTTCTAATTATTTCTTTGCTTTTTCTTTTTTAGCACCGTATTTACTTCTTGCTTGATTTCTGTTTTGAACACCTTGAGTATCAAGAGTACCACGGATAATGTGATATCTAACACCCGGAAGGTCTTTTACCCTGCCGCCTCTGATAAGTACAACAGAGTGCTCTTGCAAGTTATGACCGATACCGGGAATGTAACTTGAAACTTCAAAACCGTTTGTGAGTCTTATTCTGGCAACTTTTCTAAGTGCAGAATTCGGTTTTTTCGGTGTAGTTGTATAAACTCTTGTACAAACGCCTCTGCGTTGAGGGCAATTTGTTAAAGCCGGTGATTTTGTTTTTTTGTTTGCTTTAGTTCTTTCTTTGCGAACCAATTGATTTAATGTAGGCACACATACCTCCTTATGCCGTTAATTGCGTCCATTATAGTAACTTTTAAAAAATTCCGTGAGATAAATCATGCCGGATATAACCCGACATAATTATAATTATCGACAGACATAAAGTGATGTCAAGTCTTGTGTATAATAGTTTTTTCAAAATTATTTGGTTGTTTCTCTTAAAGGATTGCTAATTCCGTACAACCAAAAATAGCCTCTGTTTATATTGCTGTTGATGCCGAACCATTTGCTATATACTGCCTTAGCGCCATCACTTGTCAAAATAACAGGGAACTGTTCAATTCCGTATGCTTTTGGATCTTCGTCATACATGCCGGGATCACCCGGTTTTTCAGAAACTTGACCATATATCATTGCACTCGTCAATCTCGCATCAGGGAAATGTGTAGTTCCTTTATTTAAGCCGTTTGCATCAACAATAACACCACAATATGCGGTATTGCCGGCATATATTTCCCATTCTTCAGCATAATTTCCGGTAGAATATTTTTTTAAGCTGTCATTGTCGCCGCATATTTTTTCTATGGTTTTCATATTTGGCACCAAAGGATTTTTCGTGCCGGTATCATCTCTGTAGTATAAAAACTGATAAGCCAAACCGTCCGGAGTTACCAATACATTTGTATAGCCTTCTGTTTCTCCGTTACTGTTAGCAAGAAAACCAAGCATTACCTTGTTAAAACATGCTGCCAAGTCCATAGAATTTGTAACTTCGCATTGTATTTCTTTTGCCTTTAACAGTTGTACCGCCTGCCCTACAACCGAAACAGATTTTTTATATCCGACTTTTCTCTGCAATTCATCAGTAGAACCGAGAAGTGCCGGTATCGTAATAGCTGCAACAACACCTATTATCATCAATGTAACCAATAATTCTACAAGTGTGAATGCTTTTCTCATCAAATCACCAATCTTACTAAAAACTACAAGTCTATAATACAATATTTTTATATGTTTATCAACATATAAGAACTTTTGTACGCAAAATACCTCATTTAGTCGTGTTTTTTCAAGTCTATCTTCTTTATAAATATAAGAAACGGAATAAGGACAATGGCGGCAACGCCAACAATCCTAAATGTTTCAATAAATCCCCACAGAGTAGATTGTTTGACAAGTTCGCCATACAGTGAATATTGCGCCATGTGTGTTGCCACACCGGAAGATGTATATTGCATAAACGCACTTTTCATTGCCGTCAATTTTGTCTGAAATACCGGATTTAACGGACTTAAATTTCCGACCATCATATTTTGATGCATTTGTGAATATCTTGAAATTAATGTTGCACAGACGGAAGTACCTATTGCGCCGCCAACATTTGCAAGCATACTTTGAACACCGCTTGCATTAGTCATCTGACTGTTTTTAAGGGTTACTACGGAAAGTGAAATCAAAGGCACCATTGCAAAACCCATCCCAAAACCAAACACAAGGTTTGGAATAACAACATTCATTGCCGAAATTTCGAGGTTCAAATTTCCCAATATAAGTCCGGCAATTCCTATAACCAATAATCCAAAACCGGTCAATATCCTGCCGTCAACTCTTGTGGAAAGTTTACTCAACAGAGCCATTGTAACAATACCTGCAAGACCTCTTGGCATAAGTGTAAGACCACTTTTAAATGCATCGTAACCTAATAATGATTGTAAAAATTGAGGCAAAATAGCCAAAGATGCAAGCAAAATTGCCGAAATCATAAACCTTATAGTAGTACATATCGCATAGTTCTTATCCGCAAATATGCTTAAATCAACAAGAGGTTTCTTTATTATCATTTGGCTTACTATAAAGGCAAGAAAAGAAAGTGCAGATACGATAGTTAACTGCAATATCCAAGCACAGTTAAACCAATCATTGTTATTACCTTTATCAAGCACTATTTGCATAGTAATCATCCACAAGGCAAGAAAGCTAAATCCCACTGCATCAAATTCAATATCCTTTTGCTTCTTTGCATAGGGCGGATCTTCAATAAACTTTTGAGAAACAAATAATGCCAAAATACCAATAGGCAAATTTATAAAAAATATCCAAGGCCAACTCCAGTTTTCGGTAATCCATCCGCCGATAACAGGCCCGATAATAGGTGCAACTACGATAACAAGTCCAAAGACCGCCATTGCTTTTCCTCTTTCCCGAGGAGGAAAGTTTTCAAGCAAAATTGCCTGTGCTATCGGAAGCAATCCGCCACCGCCAATACCTTGAAAAATTCTTGCGCAAATCATCATCCCAAACGAGCTTGATAAACCGCACACAACCGATGAAATAGTAAAAAGTGCCAAACTGAACATAAAGAAAGCTTTTCTGCCCATTATTTTACAAAACCAATCAACCATCGGAATAATTACACCACTAGCGACCAAATAAAATGTTAAAATCCACATTGATTCATCACGACTGATTGAAAATGTTCCGGCCATGTGAGGCAACGCTACGTTTGCAACCGTTTCATCCAGTACAAACATAAAGGCAGCAAAAATAGTAGGTATAGCACCGAGCCATGGACCGTATTTTGGCTTCCATTCTTCAGTAGTTGTTGCCTGAGATTGCGCCATTTTTATTTCACTCTTACTCTTGGAACTACTGACATTCCTGCTGAAATTGTATATTTTTTAGGGTCAATTTCTTCGGTAAATACAATCTTGACAGGTATTCTTTGAACAATTTTTACAAATGAACCTACCGCATTTTCCGGAGGGAAAAGACTTGCTTTTGCTCCTGATGCTCTTTGTATACTGTCAATTTTGCCCTTAAAAATGTGGTCGGGGTATGTATCAATTTTAATACTTACGGTTTGTCCGGGACGCATCTTGCCGACTTGGTTTTCTTTAAAGTTTGCAACTACCCATACTTCATCAGGTACAAGCGTAAACAAAGGCTGTCCTATTTGAACATAATCTCCCTTTTCAACATTTTTATTTGTAACTGTACCATCCTGCGGAGCGACAATCTTTGTATATCCCAAATTTAATTCTGCCTGATCTCTCAATGCTTTTAATACTTTCAAATCAGCATCCGCAACTTTGCTTCCGTTTTCAGAAAAAATCATGTTGTCAGCGCTTGTTTGACGAGCCATAATTGTATCATATTTTGTTTGCGCCGCATCAAATACCTGCTTTGAAACAGCACCCTTTTCATAAAGATTTCTGTATCTTTCCAAATCTTTTTTGGCAAGCTCAATTTCCGAATTTACCGCAGAAAGATTTGCTTTTGCAACATTTTGATTAAGGAGCGCTCTTTTATAATTTGCATCCGCTTGATCGAGTCTGATACTATAGTCTTTATCGTCAATAACTGCTATAATATCACCTTCTTTAACTCTTTGGTTATCGTTAATATAGACTTCTTCAATTTGCCCCATAACTCTCGGTGCTACTCTCACCATATGACTTTCAACATAGGCATCATCAGTTGATTGATATTTGGATTCATTCCACAACCACACACCTAAAATCAAAAGGGCTATTACAAGCACACCTATACCGAAATATCTTTTCTTTACAACTCTTTTATCTTTATTTTCAGTTATATTTTTTTCCTGTTCTTCTGCCATAATTTATCTCCTATGCTTGCACTTTCGTAACAGACGAAATCGCATTTTCTAATAATCCTAATAATTTTTTTAATTCATCAAGCTGTGAAGCCGTAAATTTTTCATAAAATTCCGCCAAATACGGATAAAGCTTTTGAGATACTTCAGTATGATACTTTTGCCCAAGCTCTGTCAAAGACATTTTCTTCACGAGGCGTTTATTACGAACATCACTAAATCTGTGAATAAGACCTTTTCCTTCAAGAGAGTCAAGGATGCGCCCCGTGCGCACTCTGTCTCTTAATATTAACTTTGCCAAATCTCTTTGGCATATATCGGGATTACACATAATAACATCTATGGTTCTATACTCTTCGGGAGTGATTTCAGTCGTCAATTTTGCAAAAAACTCCTTGCCGTTTATTTCTATATAACGTGCAATTTGCTCAATCGAATAAAATATACTGTCCGTAAAATGTTTCACCGAATGTTTACACATCGCCTCAGAACTCCGATATATATGTTACAAATATTACACTGTTGCATTTGTAACAATGATATGCTAGCATAGTGCTATAAGAAAAGTCAAGTAATAACAAGAAGGTTTCAGAGGTAGTATGAATATTAAAAAATTTATTGCAGCAAGTTTAATTGCAGGAATGGTTGGGACAAATTTTTTTCCTGTAACGGCTTTGGCTATAGGAGATAAAAAAGAAGTACAAACGCAAAAGTTGAGCAGAAAAGAAAAAAAGGCATTGGAAGCCAAAACCAACAAACTTGATTATATCAATATTGATTGGTGGGAAAGCTACAACGACAAATATTTAAGCAACTACATATTGCGTGCGGTAGAAAATAACCCCGATATGAAAATTGCTACCTTAAAAGTAGAAGAAGCCCGCCAAGCAGCAAAATTGCAACTTGCTAATGAACTTCCACAGGTTTCCGTCGGTGCTTCTCCGGCAATTATAAAACAACCCGGAAAGACAAAAACCACAGGAGTATTCTCCATTCCTATCGTTGCAAGTTATGAAGCAGACATTTTTCTGAAAAATCATGATAAAACAAAGAGCGCAAAGAAAATCTACGAAGCATCACAATATCAGGAACAAGCGGCTTATCTCGCAATCGCTTCACAGGTTGGCGCAGTATATTATAATATAGTTAAAATAGATAAACTTATTGAATTACAAGAAGAAATAATTTCAGATAGGAAACAAATATACGATATGATGAAGCTTTCCAACGAAGAAGGCATCGTATCGACTTCAGACCTTGTAAAAGCTGATAAATCATACGTCCAATCGACTACCGACCTGATTGAACTAAAAAAAGCAAGAGAAGTTTTGCTGAATACATTAGCGGTTTTGATTGGAGAAAACCCAAATAATTCGGCTGATTTAAAAAGAATTTCTTATGATGAAATAGTAAATTTGAAAGCAGTTCCAAACGAAATTTCATCAGAAGTAATTACGGAAAGACCGGATTATTTAGTTGCACAAAAAATGATTGAAAAAGCCGGAATAGATGTAAGAGTAGCGAAAAAGGAATTTTTACCGACTTTTGACATACTCGGGCTTTTAGGTTTTTCCGCAACCTCGATGCCGGGGCTTAAAGCAATGAATTGGCAAAATGCCGTAGCAGGAGCAGGTGCGCAAGCGCTGCTTCCGGTATTTACGGGCGGAGCAAGAATTGCTAACTTTAAAATCAACAAAAACAGATACGAGCAGGCTGTAGTTAACTACCAAAAGACAAACCTTACCGCTATTCAAGAAGTAAACGACACACTGAGCACACTAAAACTTGATAACGAAAAATATGATAAAAACTTAAAAACTCTTGATATGGAAAAGAAAGATTTTGGCTTTACCGAGGCAAAATACAATGAGGGTGTAATTTCTAAACTCGACCTTTTACAAAGAAAAGAAAACCTGCTTGTTGTAGAAAAGATGGTCGTTGCAAGCAAAGCAGAATGTCTGGTAAATCAAATCAGCTTATACAAAGCCCTCGCAGGGAAAGTATAATTTTGCGGCGCATATCATATTTCAGGTTGCATTAACACAGGTTGGATTTACCAACTCGACTTAATAGTGCCTACCTGCATATTTCGTCTATCCCCCTAAAATATTATATTTATAATAATTTTTTGTATTCCAAAATCAGTATTGACAAAAACCGCCTCGCACTCAAGGCGGTTTTTTGCGATTTCTAAACCTTTCGGTTTAGATAATTTTTAACCCCGAAAAGTCTCGTTTTTAGACCTCTTTATTGATGTGCATATCCTACGAAAAGAGTAATATCCAAATATGAGTTAGATTTTTTCTAAAGAAAACAGTGTATTTTTTTATGTCACATAAAATATAGGGAGCAAGAGATGAGAAGAGCAAAGTTACATTCAGGGATTCAAGTTTTGGTAGTTGATGACAACTACGAACACGCAGCAGGTATCAGAGGCATTGCCTCATTAGACGGTGGTTTTGATGTTATCGGTACGGCATCAAACGCAGATGTTTGTCTAAACATGGTAAAAAAATATCATCCGGATGTCATTTTAATGGACATCAACATGCCTGACACAGATGGTATTACTCTTCTTCAAAAAATTAAAAAAATTGATACCAATGTCAGAGTAATCGCACTTACAGGTTATGATGATGCAGATTTAATCTACCGAGTTATGAAAGAGGGTGCAAGAGGATATGTTCTCAAAACTATGGCATCAGCACTTCTTATTCAAGCAATTATTGATGTTTCTGACGGAAAAATCTTCTTGCCATCAGTAATCGCAGCAAAATTCTTCGATTACTTCCAAAAATCACAAGAAGATGAAAAATCTTATGTGAACAGTGAAGACAATTTGTTAAATTACTTAACTCAAAGAGAAGAAGAAGTTCTGGAACTTTTGACAGAAGGTATTTCTTACAAAGAAGTTGCAACAAGATTATTCATTAGCGACACAACAGTAAAAACTCACGTTAATAATATTTTCCAAAAATTACAAGTTTCCGACAAAACTCAAGCTGTTCTTTACGCAATCAACAACGGCTTATTAAACAAAACAAGAGTTAACAGAACAAAAATCGCAGTGTAGCAGGTAAGTAATATGGGAAACGTAATTAAAAATTCTTCGATATTTCCTCTTTTTGAGAATTATCCGAATATGTACGTCAAACAAACCGTATCAAGCCTCTTTAAGACGCTTTTGGAAACGGTAATGGACGTTAGAACAGAAAGTGTAATTATACTAAAATCTTCAACTTTAGAAAATATAGACGGAATTTTGACAAGACTTTCATATTCCAATGCAAAAATCTTCACTTTTGCAAATAACGCCAAATACAATAACTTCCACATTCTTGACGAACGCAAGAACGTATTTGAAGAAGATTTTTTACTTATCTTTTCAGAAAGATTTTCCGTAGTTTTGGCTTGGGCCCCAACAGACACCAAAGGCTTTGTAAATGCATGTACATCTCTAAATGCAGGGATAATCAATAATATTTATGAAGTAATGAAGGTCAAAGCAGATTATAAAGAAGTAGTAAACGAAGTTAACAAATTCAACCTTGACCGAAGAGGCAACGTTATGTTCGATACCATCTTGAACAAACTTATGCTCAAGGTTGAAGACTATCAAAGAGATTTGATTTGTGCAAATACAGAAATCGGTGAATACAATATTTTGGAAGAAAAAGATGTAAGAAATATTCTGAAAAATTATTCACACGAACTTCGCAATCCTGTAGGAATGCTCGGTGTATATTGGAAAATTCTTTCCGGCTACATTGAAAAAATCGAAAACGGCGACAAGTCTTCAGAACCGTTTGAAATGGTAGAAAATGCAACAGGAGTAATAAATAGCGCACTTGAAAACATAGGCAATACTTTGGGAGAAATGTCAAATTACACAAGAGATTTCAAACTTAATATTACCGAAGAAAACTTGTGCGAATTGGTTGAAAAGGTTGTTGATTTTGCACTTCCATCCTTTAAACAAAAAGGAGTAAATTTGCTGCTGAATATAAAACAAGAGCCATTGATAGCCAATATAGACAAAAACAAAATATATCAGGTAATGCTAAACTTGTTGAAAAATGCTTTGGAAGCAACGTCCGAGGGTAAAAGCGTATATGTAACATTAGACGAAGCCGATGGAGAAATAATTATAAAAGTAAAAGATGAGGGAAGCGGAATTAAACCCGAAATTTTACCCAAAATATTCAGAGCATATTTTACAACCAAAGCAGACGGCAGCGGAATCGGGTTATCTCTTTCAAAAGAAATAATCGAAAAGCACCGAGGCGAACTAACACTGATATCCAACAGCGACAATGGTTGTGAATTCCAAATCAATATTCGCTAGTTTATTTATTATAAAAAACGCAGGAAAAATATTTCCTGCGTTTCTTATTTTTAATTGTTTATTATGCTGTCGGTTTAGTTGGCTTTGTAAGCTCTGATGTAGAAAGACCGGCATTCTTAAGTTGTGTTATTAAATCCTGAGTAAGTGTTCTTGCCTTTTTCTGCGCGGTTGCACCCTTAGTCCATTTTTCAGAATTTTCCCACCATTTGCTATTGACAGCAGTTCCAAACCTATCAGACCAAGTTTTTGCATCTTCTTTTGCCGATTCTATAGCACTTTTTTGTGCAGCAGTAACTCCGCTCAAATCAATTGTTCCAACATAAGTAATAAAATCTGCTATGCTAAGTTGCAAGTCTTTTACTGCAGCATGATATTTCCACAACGGAGTACCATTATTACTCCAGCCTCCGCCTGCCTTTTGCCATGCATTATACGTATTTGATACTTCCTGCCACTTATCTTGAATATCAGTAACGTAATCATCTACTTCCGCCTTGATAGTATCAATAGCGTTTTCATCATCTTCTTCAACTTCATCCGCAGCAGTTGCAGTTTGGGTTGTTTTGGGAGCACCGAATTCTGCCGACAGAATTTCTTTAGCTTCATCTACCGAAATATTGTTCGCATCCGCAAAATTCTTTGCATCTTGTTGAGGATCACCGGTCATAGCCACGCTGTTATAGCCATCTACTTCAATCTGTGAACCTGTTACCAATTCAGAATCATCATCCGTAGCCGTAGTTGCTGCCTTAACAACATCATTGGCTTGTTTTGCCGCAGGTTCACCAAATTTTGCCGACAGAATAGTTCTGGCTTCAGAGACGCTAATGTTATTTGCTTCAGCAAAATTCTTTGCATCTTGGTTTGGATCACCTGTGCATTTCACGCTATTGTAGCCAGAAATTTCAAAATTTGACCCAATTTGTGGTACGTTCATAATTTCTCCTTTCTATTGCGTATTCACTGTATTATAATCTATTTCTTTATTATTACAACAACATTCGTAACCATTTATACGCTCAACACGCATCAATAGTCACTACTCATTTATTTATATTTTAACCCTATTTTTATCCCTTTGCGCTTGTATCTCCATTCTTTGTAACCTAATAATCTTCAAACGGTCATAAGGCAATTATGCCCTAATAACCAATAAAAATGCTATTCTATTTCCATGCCAGTAGCACACTTACTAATAACACAATTCCGTTATCGGCAGTTTTGCACCAAAACTTTAGTCAAAATGAGAACATTCTTACAAAACTTTACAATATATATTTCATTCGCACCAAAAATTCTCATAAATATTACCTGAACAGGTAATATACATATTAAATCATTCAATGTTAGATTTATCTTGTTAGAAAATTTAATATTGGAGGAAACATGACAACAGTATTACAGAAAGAAGTGTCTGTTATAATCATTGAAGATTATAAACTTACACGAATGGGCTTGAAATCGTCTTTAGAAGAATTTGAGGGAATCAGTGTTGTCGGAGAATCTGAAGATGCAGAAAAGGGGCTAATATTGATAAATCGGCTTAAACCCGATGTCGTGCTGATGGACTTAGGATTACCGGGGATAAACGGCATTGAAGCAACAAACAGAGCCAAGCAGGAAAATCCCGATGTAAAAATAATAATTCTTACATCACATGAAAGGGATGAAGAAGTTCTGGCTGCACTCGGCTCTGGCGCAAATGCGTATTGTTTAAAGGATATTGAGCCCAATGCTCTTGTAAATGTAATCAAAGAAGTTGCTAAAGGCGCTTGCTGGCTTGATCCCGTTATCGCAAAAGTCGCCCTGAAACTTTTTCCAAAACCGGAAAACATAAGAATTTCTTCCAACCAGTTTTCCGACGGAAGAAGCCAGTTAACAGAAAGAGAGTTAGAGGTTTTACGTTTGCTTGTAAAAGGGAAAAGCAATACAGAAATAGCAAAAGACCTTATTGTCAGCGTTCATACAGCAAAAGCTCACGTATGCAGTATTTTACAAAAATTATGCGTGGATGACAGAGTACAAGCCGCCGTAAAAGCAGTCAAAGAAAATATTGTATAGCATTCTCAACACAACATTGCGGCAAAAGTTACCAATACATTGAGCCGAAGCGTTCATACGGTTTGATTTTTGAGATTAAAAGCTCTCTGAGCTGCGGAACCGTTATTTTTTTTGATGGAATTTCGCCCTCACCATAGAGTATTTCGCACTCATAAAGATATTCTTTTAATTTTCTTACATCATGCATAATTTGCTCTCTGAGAGCAAATTGCCACCCCATAAAACCGCACCCGACCGGCATAAGCATCCACGCATGGGCGGGACATCTTTTGCAAATATCGCTGCGTTTTTCATATATTCCACATCTATTATCGGGCAAAATATACTTACAATGGTAAAATATCGGTTCATTTTCGACATATTTTTCCTGCTCTTTAAGCTTGTTTATTATTATATCGACATATTCAGAAGATATTTTTCTCGGCTCATCCAAATCTTCATAAGGAACAAAAACATCAAGAAAATCCCTCGCTTCGCTTTCTTTGTCCGAAGAAAACTCAATCATTTCATTCAATGAATACTGACTCACCGCCATTTTGCAACATTTTCCGCACATTTTACACAAACGCTGCGGGCGAGTTTTTGAGCTATAAACTAAGTTTTCCATTAGTTTTCCTTAATCGAGTTTGCACCTGAAATAACTTCAGTAATCTCATTTGTAATGCCGTATTGTCTAATTTTATTGTAAGTAACTGACAATGTTGCGACCATTTCTTCGGCATTTTTGGTTGCGTTGCTCATTGCATTCATTCTTGCTGCAAGTTCACTTGCCATAGCTTCTTTCAAAGCTTTGTATATCGAATTGGAAATATACATCGGCAGCAGTTTTTGCAACACTGCATCTTTTGAAGGTTCAAAAATCATTTCGGAATTTACTTTTTCCGTTGTTTTGGTCAGGGTACTTACGGGAAGAAGCTTAAAAGAATTAACTTTATACGAAAGCATAGAACGAAACTCGGTATAAATAACATCAATTTCATCTATACGTCCGTCCACATAAGCCTTTGCCATATCTTCGGCAATCATGTTGGCAACCTCAACTTCAACAATGGCAGGGATTTTTGAATAATTTTTAATAATTTCCACATCAGTATTTCCATAAGCTTTCTTCAAAGCAGCAATACCTTTTAAGCCGACAACAAAAAGTTTTGCGCCAAGCCCTTGTCCTTTCAACTCGGAAACTCTTTTTTGCGCCTCTTTTATGATATTTGAATTGTACGCACCTGCCAACCCTTTATCTGCCGTTATAACTAAAATGCCCGCATTTTTGACCGTTCTTTTTGACAATAAAGCAGAATAATTTGCTAATGGGTTTTCATAATTAATCTGCTCTTGCGAAAAATCGACACTGCCGTCAACGAGTTCCGCAAATACTTTAGTCAAATATTCGGAATAAGGACGTGATTCTTTAGCGGCAATTTCTGCTTTTTTCACTTTGGAAGCTGCAACCATCTTCATCGCCTGAGTAATTTTACCGGTTGATTTTACGCTCCTTATTCTGTTTTTAATATCATTTAAATTTGGCATCGCTTTTTACTATACCTTTTCAAACATATTTTCCTTAAATTTTTTAATTTCATCCGTTAACAATTGTTTTTCTTCATCCGTAGGCGCAGCACCCGTATTCAATTTTTCTTCCAATGCAGAAATAGTCGAATTCATATATTTATACCATTCGGTTCTAAACTCGGCAATTTTTTCATTCGGAATGTCATCAAGCAGCCCATTGTTTACAGCAAACAGAATTGTTACCTGCTCCGCAACAGACAACGGTCTGTATTGAGGTTGTTTTAAGACTTCAACAAGTTTTTCGCCACGCAAAAGCTGATTTTGAGTAGCTTTATCAAGGTCGCTTGCAAATTGCGCAAAAGCTTCCAACTCTCTATATTGCGCCAGATCGAGTCTTAATTTACCCGCAACTGTTTTTATAGCTTTTGTTTGTGCCGCACCGCCGACACGAGAAACAGAAATACCAGCACTTATCGCAGGTCTTACACCCGAATTAAACAAATCAGTTTCCAAGAAAATTTGACCGTCGGTAATACTGATTACGTTTGTCGGGATATAAGCGGAAACATCACCTGCTTGTGTTTCAATAATCGGAAGCGCCGTCATAGAACCGCCGCCCTCCGCATCAGAAAGTTTTGCGGCACGTTCCAATAATCTTGAATGAAGATAAAATACGTCACCGGGATACGCTTCACGACCGGGAGGTCTTCTCAACAGCAAACTCATTGCACGATATGCTTGGGCGTGTCTGATTAAATCATCATATATAATTAAAACATGTCCGCCGTTATCCATAAATTCTTCACCGATTGCTGCACCTGCGAATGGAGCAATATATTGAAGAGGTGCAGATTCGTTTGCAGAAGCCGAAACAATAATTGTATAATCCATAGCTCCTTTTTCTTCGAGTGTTTTTGCTATTTGTGCAACAGAACTTGTTTTTTGTCCGATAGCAACATAAATACAAATAACACCGGTACCTTTTTGGTTAATTATAGTATCAATGGCAATAGCAGTCTTGCCTGTTTGACGGTCACCGATAATAAGTTCCCTTTGCCCTCTGCCAATAGGAGTAAGTGCATCAATCGCAGTTAAACCTGTTTGCAAAGGTTCATGAACCGATTTTCTTTTTACGATACCCGGAGCAATTCTTTCTATCGGACGAATTTTTGTGTAAGACAGCTCGCCTTTGCCGTCAATTGGCTGACCTACCGGATTTATAATACGTCCTATAAGTCCGTCACCAACCGGAACTGCGGCAATTTCACCAGTAGATTTTACCGCCATACCTTCTTTTATGTGTGTATAATCCCCAAGAACAACCACCCCGACGTTGTCTTCTTCAAGGTTCATGGTTATACCGAGTGTGCCGTGTCCATCATCAAATTCCACAAGCTCTGACGCCATAACCTTGTCGAGCCCATAAATTCTTGAAATGCCGTCACCGACTTCAAGCACGGTTCCCACCGAAGACACATCAGCTTGTGTCGTATAATTTTCTATTTTTGCTTTAATTAGAGAGCTAATCTCATCAGGTCTTATGCTCATAATTTTTCCCTTTATATTAACTGTTTTTGCATTCTTTTCAGTTGAGTTCGGACACTGCCGTCAATAACGTTGCCCCCGAATCTCAATACTACACCGCCAATAATATCGGCATCTAATGTATTTATAATATTTATATTCATGCCGGTGATTTTTTTAAGTTTTTCCGACAACAAATTTTTCATAGTGTCATCAAGCTCTATCACGCTTTGCACTTCTACATCAAGTATGTTTTGTTTTTCTGCAATTTTTTGGAAGTACAAGGTTTGGATATCAGAGAGTAAAAACATTCTCCCCTTATCAACCAAAACATTCAAAAAGTTATACAATTCTTTATCCACTCGGTTTTCAAACGAATTTTCCAATACATCTTTTTTATCTTCAATTTTAATGGTCGGATTGACAAAAAAGCCGATTATATCAGGATTTTGAGAAATTGTATCAGAAATTGTTTTCAGTTCTTCACCCATTTTTTCAATTTCATTATTTTCTTCAGCAATCTTCCATAATGCCTTTGTATAACGTTCAGCGAGGGTTTTATATTTTTCTATACTCATATTTTTCATAACTTCATCTCCTCGTCCAAATCGTTAATAAAGTTAAATATCAGTTCTCTGTGCATATTTTCATCAAGAGTATTTTTAATATATTCCTTGGAAACAGCAACAGCGGCATTTGCGATAACCATCGAAACTTCCTCTTTTGCTTTGCTGACTTGAGCATTTTTGAGCTGTTCTTCTCTGTTTTTTAAAGTTGCCAGCTCATTTTCAAGCTTAACTTTAGAATTATTTTCTATACTCTTGGCAATATTTTTTGCGTCAGAAACTATTTTTTTCACGTCATTATCGATGTTTTCAAGAGATTTTTGGGTATCGGAAAGGTACTTTTGCGCTTCTGATTTTTTATTTTCGGCATCGGTAATGATTTTTGCCGTTTCCAAACTCTTTTTCTCCAAAACACCAATTACATCAATATAATAGAATAATAGCCATACAAAAAATGCCGCTACAATAATAAAATTAAACAGATTTGCCGTAAAAAACGGACTTGTTTGAATGAAATTATATACGGTTGAAAATATTTGGCATATCGGTTTCCAAAGTAAATAAATTACTCCTGCAAAGACGGTGAAAATCATGATAAATTTTATAAATTTTTTCATAATTCACCTCTCATTGCTTTTTGAATAACCTCGTCATTTACATTTACAACCGCAACATCCTTCTTTAATATTTTTGAAATAATTTCGGAAGCATAATTTCCTATTTCGTTTTTCAACTCTTGCTCAACCTGCTTCTTTTCTTCCGCAAGGGTATTTTGGGTATCGTTTATAACATTGTTAGAATTTTGTTTTGCTTCTCTCAATGCAACATCAAATTTTTCTTGAGTTTTCAAATTCGTATCGTTCAATATCTGAGCCGACTTTCCTTGAGCCTCTGCAATTTTTTCATCTTTTTGCGCAGCAAGAGTTTGCGCAGCATTGTAGCTTGCATCTGCTGAATCCTCGTTTTTCTTTATATAATCAGCCCTTTCATTCATAACTCTCTTTAAAGGGCGATAAAAAATGAGGTTTTCCAGTATTACAAAAATCACAAAGCTTATTGCTAAAACTATTGCTGTACCGTTAAATTCTAACATTTTTAATTTCTATTTTCCTGCAACGCTAAATAATATAAACGCAATAACTAACGCATAAAGAGCAAGCGCTTCCATAAACGCAAGACCAATAAGCATCAAAGTTTGAACCTTGCCTGCCATTTCGGGTTGTCTTACGGTAGCTTCAACAGATGCCGCTACTGCATTACCCATACCTAAACCGGGACCAAGCGCTCCTAAACCTACCGCTATTCCCATTGCTAAAAATGCTGCTGCTTTTGGATCCATAATTTTTCTCCTTCTATTAACTAAACTACTGTTTTATTATTCTTCTTTTATCGCTCCGGCAACGTAAGATGCCGTCAAAATCGCAAATATAAATGCCTGAATAAAGGCAACAAATACTTCAAATAACATCATTGGTATGGGCAAAAATGCCGCCAATAAGCCAAGCATTACCATTATTATTATTTCACCCGCAAGGATATTGGCAAAAAGTCTTAAAGACAGGGACAACGGCCTTGTCACCAAATCTAAAATTTCTATTAACCCCATCGGCGGCAAAAATTCCTTTAAATACTTGAACAAGCCCTTTTTCTTAATACCTGAATAAACATAATATATAATTGCCAAAATTGCTAACGCCGCCGTCAGGTTTATATCATTCGTCGGTGAAGCAAACTCTCCTTCGGAAATATGCAACAACTTCCATGGAAGCTGCCCTATAAGATTACATGTTAATATAAATAAAAATAATGAACCGATAATCGGTGTATAATTTTTCCCCTCAGCACCTATTTGGGAAACCGGAATGCTCTCCAACGCACCATATACCATTTCGGCAAAAGATTGGAATTTCCCAGGAGTTCGCTTTAACCCCACAGATACAATCGCCGAAATTATCAAAACTATAATCATGGCAAGCCAAGCCGTCAAAACGGTATCCATATTTACCGTTAAGCCAAACAAACTTGCGTGCCAATGCTCTCCAAACTCTATATTAAGATTCAATGTTATTCTCTTCTACAATTATTTACGGATAATATAATAGCACAGTTTTAGTTTTTAGGACAAGCGACTTAAATATAATAAATACATCTCCGCTCTTTCACGACACATTTGCCAAAATTGCTACAATTCCTAATTACGAACACCAATATGGAGAGATACAAACGTAGCAGAGAAAGAGTTCAGCCAACCCTTGCCGTAAATCCATAAAAAAAACTGAGGGTTTTACGCCTCAGCACTAGCACAGAAATAGTTAATTAGTAAGGAGATATACATGGAACTTAGCCTCAAGGGACTTTCATCCCTTAAAACCCAATTCAGTATTCAGTCTATATATACCCCGCATATATGGGGTTTAAACGTAAACTTTTGGTTTTCAAAAAACTTTTTTCAAAAACCCAATAATATCAGGCTTTGACGGCACTTAATAATTTTTTACAACGCTTTACAATTTATTACATTCTTAACATTTACCCTCAAAATCCTTTTGCCTACTTGTATTAGATTTTACGATATGTTAAAATATTAATTAGGTAGTGTTAAAAATAAGGAACTTTTCTCAATAGGGTGGCAAAAAAAAATTGTCAGCAGTTTTTGATTTAATATGAAGAAGTCTAACTATGACAATTTTTATATAACCCAAAACGGTTAAAAACGAGTTAGCACCTTTCTTTTAGTAATATCGAGATATAACATGTAAATTATATATGTACAGGAGTTAATGACATGAGTAGACTTATGAAAAAAAGAGGATTTAGCCTTAACGAAACAGCTGTCGTTATTGTAATTTTGGGCTGTCTTATAGCGATTACGCTAGGGATTGTAAATGCTTCAAAAATTAAAAATGACACACTGGCAATTAAGCAGGCAAAATTGGAAAGTGCCGTAAGAACGGCAACAATGAGCATTTTAGGGCAAGATAAAATTTCTGCCACACAGGCATGCTCACCTGAAACAATGCGTGACAAATACGCAGAAAAAATTAGCGGTAGTAAAGTTATCGATGACGTAGAAGTAAACGGAGAAAAAATTCCGGCTCTTGAAGTACAAGGGTACGGAATTTTGGCTTTTGATAAATCTGCCGATTGTGAAAGCGCATGGTATGCAACAGGTTCAACACCTGCATCCGCTATGTCAAAATCAGGCGGAAGTTCAGTAAATGCTGCTACTTCAGCACCAATTGAACCGGCAGCACCCGCTGAAGAAACCAACAGACATTGGTCAACCACACAAATCGGTGACGGCAATTCTGCATCTGAAGCAACAGGTTATGAAGTTGCAGCAGACACACTCATCGAATCACCTGTTGACTTGGCAAAATCACTTGTTATTTATTCAAGTGTAGATGCAAATGCATCAGATTCAATCACTGTTCCGGGCGAATACACAGCTAACGGCAGATCAGCAACAACAGAAAAATTATCTGCAAACGCAATGGTATTCAACGTAACAAAATCCGGAGCTGCTACAATTTACGCTACAACATCAAGTCCTATCTTGACAAGAGCTGGTTCATCATATAACAATGACATCTCTATTTGTAGCGAAGGTTCAAACTATAATTTCACATCTAGCCGTTGTACAGGTTCAACTGGTGCCGGCATACAAGTTAACTTCTATCAAATGATTGACGAATCAAGCTGTAGAAGATCTTTCTGTCCAGGTAACGGTTACGACAACGAAGGCAACCTTGTTACAAGCGGACAAATCAACCTGCTTTGTAAATTAGGTTCAGGTACAGTAGGACAATGTGAATGCCCAGGCGACAAAAAATTCTGGGTAGGTATTTATGCCGTTGAAAACAGTAACATCAACGGTATTTGTATTGCTGATTGTGCTGAACTCGGCATGGTTGCAGATAGCGAAACAACTTGTAAATGCGAAGAACCAAAAGTTTGGAGCAATACTTTAAAACAATGTGTAATCCCCGGAACATGCCCATACGATTACTTGAAAAACGAAAATGGCGTATGCGTATGTAAAACTGAAGCTGAATTAGGTCCGGATTACTTTGATACTTGCGAAAAATGGATAAATGATCCGTCACAAGCTTGTAAAACATTAAGAGACAACTGGGATAAGACAACAGGTACTTGCGTTTGCCCATCACCTTTCACTATTAGCGGTAAAAACTGTATCTGTACAAGTCCGAGAACATTATCAAACGGCGTTTGCTCTTGTGATGCAACAAAAGTAGATCTCTCAGGAGACGAAATATTTGACACAACATCAGCAACTTGTAAATTTGATTGTTCTTCTATAAATCAAGTAGCTAACCCTGCAAAAACGGCTTGCGTAAGCCCTGAATGCGGATGCTTAAAAACATACGATGTAACAGCAGGCGAATGTGTTTGTGATTCAGCACAAGCAAATAACGCTGCTTGCTTAAATTCAGATGAAAAATACGACGAAACATCTGTTACTTGTAAATCTTGTAAATCTGAAAACAGAGAATACAGCACTACAGGAAACGGTGCTTGCGTATGTAAAGATAAAGCAGCTTTGGCACTCGGAACATATGAAATATATGATCCGACACAAGAAAATTGTATTTATACTTGTAAAGACGGTGCCGTAGCAAATGCTGATCACACAAAATGTATTGGCGGCTGCTTACAAGAATACAACTACACAACAGAAAAACTTGAATGTATTCAAAATCCTTCTGATGCTAAAACTGCTGAATGTTTACAAAACACAAACAGCATTTACAGTGCATCAGCAAGATTATGTTCTACAGAATGTAGTTCACTCACAACTGCAGACTCTACCCACAAGGTATGTGCTTGCGACAGAGCAAAAGTAGCAGTTGCTCTTAACCAACCGGGCAACTTGAATAAGGTGTATGACTTAGATAACGCACCTGCCTGTATGCTTGCTTGTACAGGACAAAATATACCGAACTCTGCAAGAACAGCATGCCGACCGGTAGATTGTTTATACGAAACAACTGATAATATAACTCAACACTGTAAAGCTAATCCGACAGATGCAGAAGCTGCAGCATGCTTAACAGGAACAAATTACATTTCTGATCCGACAGCTGCAACATGTAAAGTTGAATGCGAAGGATTGACAAGTCCTAACAGTGCATACAAAGAATGCAAATGCGATAGCAATAAAGTTACAAGAGAACTTGCAAGAGCAGGCAACGAAAACAAAATTGCCGATATGGACAACGCTCCGTCCTGTGTATACACTTGTAAAGACGGTGCAAGAGCAAATAGCGGTCATACTGAATGTATCGGTGACTGTTTGCAAGAATACGATTACGTAACAGAAACATTAAAATGTATTCAAAATCCTTCTGATGCTAAAACAACAGAATGTTTAAGAAATACAAATTACATTTCTGATCCTTCAGCTGCAACTTGTAAGGTTGAATGTTCAGCTCTTACAAGTCCGAACGGCGTATACAAACAATGTAATTGTGACAGCAGCAAAGTTGCAACAGAACTTGCAAAAGCAGGCAACGAAGATAAGATTTATGACTTAACTAATGCTCCTACTTGTATTTACACTTGTAAAGACGGTGCAAGAGCAAATGACGGTCATACTGAATGTATCGGTGACTGCTTGCAACAATATAACTACACAACAGAAAAATTAGAATGTATTCCTAATCCTTCTGATGCTAAAACAACAGAATGTTTAATAAATACAAACTTTATTTCTGATCCTTCAGCTGCAACTTGTAAGGTTGAATGTTCAGCTCTTACAAGTCCGAACGGCGTATATAAGGAATGTAAATGTAATGAAAGAAAAGTAACTACTGCTCTTAATCAGGCAGGAAACTTGAACAAAATCTACGATTTGGATAATGCTCCGACTTGTATGATGGCTTGTCAAGGTCAAACTTTCCCGAATGATACAAGAACAGCATGCAGACCTGTTGACTGCTTATATGAAACAACAGACAATATAACTCAACACTGTATCGCTAACCCCAGCGACGAGTTGACTGCAGCATGTTTGGCTACAACAAACTACATTTCATCACCTGCTTCAACTGGTTGTCAGGTTGAATGTACAGGTTTGACAGGACCTAATGCGGTTCACAAACAATGTACTTGCGATAACGCTAAAGTAACAGCGCATCTTATGACATCAGGCAACGAAAACAAAATATACGATATGAACAATGCCCCAACCTGTGTTTATGAATGTAAAGACGGTGCTGTCGGCAACTCAGATCGTACAGCTTGTATCGGAGACTGCTTACAACAATATAACTACACAACAGAAAAATTAGAATGTATTCCTAATCCTTCTGATGCTAAAACAACAGAATGTTTGAGAAATACAAACTATGTATACAGTGGTAGTTCAGCTACTTGTAAAGTTGCTTGCTCATCACTGACAAGCCCCAACAGCGTATACAAACAATGTAATTGCGACCAAGCAAAGGTAGCAACTGCACTTACGCAACAAGGCAACTTAAATAAAATCTACGCATTAGATAATGCACCTGCATGTATGGTTGCTTGTACCGGACAAACATTCCCGAATACAGCAAGAACCGAATGTAGAGCAGTAGATTGTTTGTATGAAACAACGGATAACATTACTCAACATTGTAAAGCTAATCCGTCAGATGCAGAAACAACAAGATGCTTACAAAATACAAACTACAAATCAAATCCGTCACTAGCAACTTGTAAAGAAGATTGCGGAACAAGACGTTCTCCAAACAATGTTTACAAGACTTGTAATTGTGACATCGACAAAATGGCAACATTATACAGTTCAAACAACATGAAGTTTGATGCTACGTCTTCTACTTGTGAATCAGCTTGTCCTTCAAGCTTCACATCAAGAGACGAAGATAATCCGTCAGAATGTAAATGTCCGAGACTCAAACCGAGTCAAGTAACTGTTCAAGCGGGTTACTACTACGACGCAACATCAAGAGTTCTTGCTGGAACTTATGCTTGTCAACTTGAATGTCCGACAACACGTCCTGAAATCGCTGACTGGATGTGGATATTCAAACAATACTTCATTGATCACCCCAAAGCTATATACAGCAGCATCCACGTGGGTTGTATCTATGATTGCGAAGGAAACTACGTACCTTCAGACGACAAATTAGAATGTATTTGCGGTATTACAGCAAATGATTGCGCAGCAGGCACATACTTCGATGCTAATGCTTGCGAATGCAAACCATGCCCTGTTGGACACTATTGTCCTGGTCCTGTTCCTCCTATCAACTGTCCTTGCGGAACATACGGTTCAGTAGAAGGCTTATCAGCAGAAACATGTTCAGGAGAATGCCCGGCTGGTTACTATTGTCCTGAAGCAAGCGTAACTCCTACTGCAAGACCATGCCCTGCAGGCTACACTTGCCCTGCTGGTCACGGACCTCAATTCTGTGCTCCAAGACCTTGTACATTCCCGTCAACAAGCCAACCTACATCTACGGTTTGTGACAGATGTCAAACAGAAGCACAAATTAGAGCAGCACAACCAAACTACTTCGGAGAAAACGAAGTATATGTAAATAACTTAGCTCTAAACTGCAAACAATGTAAGAGCAACATGGTATACGATTCAACAGGAAAATGCGCTTGTCCTCCTGATATACCGTATTGGAACGGACAAGAATGCACACCTTGTAAACAATGGGGTACATTGTACTTCGCAAGACAAGGTAAGAATAAACCGAGCTGCACATTGTATAACCATATGATGGGTAAAGCTGAAGGCGGTTGTTTCGATCACGACAGAGTACCTTCAAATGATATGAAACAAGCAGCAAATGCCCTCTCTGCAGCAGATAAAGCAAGAACATTCAACGGAGTATACGCTTACATGGTATCTTACAAGAACGGCGTATCAACAGTAGAAGGTGTATTCACAGCACGCAGCTGGTACCATACGTTCTCTGAAGATATATCTTCTGCAGATACTAAGAAGACACAACAAGCAGGCGGTACTTGCGCTGAAGTATGCGGCAGCAACACGGAATGTGTAAACACTTGCAACTATATGAAAGGTCAAATAACAACAAATACAATGTTCAATAGTTGTATCTATGCCGTAAATAACCAATACTACGCTGACAACAGAGCATCATCAGACTCTAGAGAATTATGTACCGGTGGTCAGATAGTAGTTGTTCGCAACAACCAACAATGTCTGTACGGTGTTGGCGGAATACTCAGACAAACAATTTCACCGTTGGTACTCGACCTTAAAGGTGACGGCTTCAAATATACATCAGTAGAAGACGGTGTTGTATTTGACCTTAACAACGACGGTGTACCTGAAAAGACCGGTTGGACCGCACCACAAAAAGAATTCGACAACGCATTCTTAGTTCTTGATAAAAACAAAAACGGTCAAGTTGATAACGGTGGCGAACTCTTTGGTGACCAAAACGGCTCAGACAACGGCTTCATAGAACTCGCTAAATATGATGACAACGGCGATGATGTAATCAACAAAGAAGATAAGATATTCAATGACCTTAGACTCTGGGTTGACTTCAACAAAAACGCTAAAGTCGATTACGAAGCAGACGGTTCTACAAAAGAATTAAAAACTCTTGATGAAGCAGGCGTAACTGAAATCTCTGTAAACTATGAACTTCAAAAAGATTCCAAAGGTAATATCCTCAGAGATATCTACGGAAACATTACCGGATTCCTCGGTTCATTCAAGATGATGGTTCAAAACGCAGCCGGCAAACTTGTCGAAGTCGTAAGAAAGATGATGGACGTATTCTTTGTAACTCAATAAAGAATATAGACATATAAATCAAAACAGGGTATCTGACAACAGGTACCCTGTTTTTTATTCCCAAGAAATAGTTATCTCCTGCAAATAAAAATTAAACCCCTTACTCATAAATTTTATAAAATAAAAAGTTAACATAGTTTTATAATGGACAAAAAGCAAAATATAAACAAAAAATATTTTTCAAACAATAACAAAAAACGTCAGGCACTAAAATCCATAAACAACTACCTGACACAGCTAAAAATGCATTTTGAACTGTCAAACGAGGAAACATTTGACATTCTAAAATCAATACTTGCGCAACATAAAAAACAAATAATATCCTCTAAAAAGTGGTGGTGTTTTTTTAAATAAAATTATAAAATCGGGTATCACAATTAGGATAACTGTGTGAATTTATATTAACAAATGTATACAGAAATAGTATAAATTTATTAAGAAGTTTGAAAAACTGTATCAAATCGGGTAATATGAATAAAGAAGTATTGTGATGCTATCATTTAAGAGCATAAACGCAAAAGGATAGAAGATGAAAATTAACAGAGACGGAGACAATCAACAACAAGCAAATAAATTTTCAAAATTTGTTTCGGATATTTTGCTAATGCCTATATGGGTTAAACAGCTTTTATTCGTATATCTGAGATACAGATTGGAAGAAGAATTGACTCCGCAATATTTAAGTTCATACGAAACGGAAGACATTTTCCAATTACATAAGAGCATATTAACCTACAAAGGGAAAAAAGAGCTTGAAATAAAGACTATGGGACTTTCACCAAGCCACTATACATTCTTAAAAGATTCATTAGACGGATTAACAATTGCAGAATTGACCATAAGAAACAATTGGAACTTGTTTGAGGTCTCAAATGTGTTTATTGATTGTTTGGAAAGAGAGCTTATCGCTATGCCGCAATCATTAAAAATGGTCGAATTGGTACGTTATATGAGCGGAAGAACCCGTATCGGAGAATACTTTCTTAGAACCGGACAAATTTCAATGGAGCAGTTGGAAACAGTTCTTGACCAACAAGAAAAAATCAAAAAAGCAACAAACGAACAGGTTGGTTCTGCTACTGTACTTGTAAATATGGGCTTTGTTCCCGAAAGTGAAATTAAGGCAGTTCTCAGATACAAAGAAGAAAGCCGTAAAAGATTTTCAATGGACGGTATTATCGGCTTAGCAGCAGACCTAAATTCCGGCGAAGACGGAGCTTCTTTGAAACTCACAAACGAAAGACTTTTAAAAGAAAACAAAATCTTAAAGTTGCAGCTTAGAAAACTCTTGAACTTGTCAGAATAATATGCTGCACAATGAAGTTATAATCGAAACAAAACGCAACGATATTACTGAAAAAGCCTATGTTGGCTCAGTTATTGCTTTGGATAAAAACGGCAAAAAATTGTTGGATTTTTCGTATTGCAAAGACCAAAATATCATCATGCGCTCTTTTCAAAAGCCTTTTCAAGCCTACGCCTTTATAAAATCTGGAGCATATAAAAAATATGGCATAACAAAACGAGAACTTGCCGTTATTTCAGGTTCTCACGCCGGAACCCAAAAACAAACAGAGTTAGTCGAAAGTGTTCTCAAAAAATCCGGACTGAAGATTGGCGATTTAAGATGTCCTAAGGAATATCCGCTTGATGAAAAAGCCAAATACACGCTGATTAAACATGGCAAAAAGCCCGCCCCTATATACTGTAACTGCAGCGGAAAGCATGCCGGCATTCTATCTTCTTGCATGGCTCTCCGCCTTGATATAAAAGGGTACTTGGAAAGCAATCACCCGATAGAAGAAAAAATTACTTCTTATACCCTTGAATTATGCGAATTTGATAAAAAAATATTAGCAAAAGACGGTTGCGGGGTTCCTGTTTTGGCTATGCCGTCAAAAAATATGGCAAAAGGGCTTTTGAACTTGTACAACACAAATGAAGGTGCGGAAATAATTTCAGCATGCCTGAAATATCCCATGCTATTTGGCGGAAACAACAGATTTGATACGGAAATAATTAAACTCACAAACGGCAAAGTTTTTGCAAAAGTTGGTGCCTGCGGTCTTGTTGGGGCAATAAATACGCAAACACAAGAAACCCTGATTGTAAAAATCTTTGCGGATGACCATGCCGCAAGAAGAAGCGTAACCCTTGACTATATGAAACGGCTAAAATGGATTTAAGCCCTTGAAAATACTTCTGTGGTAAGGTCTGTATATACATCAGACAAGAAATATGCCGCAGCGCCGACCATAGAGGCATTATCCGTACAGTATTTCATGGTGGGAGCATAGGTTTTATAGCCCTCATTTTGAAGCTCTTTGTACAATTTTCTTATTTGTGAATTTGCAGCAACTCCACCTGCTACAGCAAGCGTCTTATACCCCAACTTGTCCGCAGCATTTTTTGTTTTTTGCACCAAATAATCACAAACAGCTTTTTGAAAACTCGCCGCAACATCATTAAGCGGAAGATTTTCGCCATGTTCTTCCTTTAAATTGTGCATCAATTTAAGCATGTGAGTTTTTATGCCACTAAAACTAAAATCGTACTCACCGACTTTTGCTTTTGGAATTTTAAACGCATCAGGATTGCCGTTTTGGGCAAGTTTATCAAGATTTGGACCTCCGGGATACGGAATACCGAAAAGTCTTGCTACTTTGTCATACGTTTCGCCTATTGCATCATCAAGAGTCTCACCTAAAATTTCCTGCTTATCATAAGATTCAACTTTTATAATCTGCGTATGCCCGCCACTGACCAAAAGACAAATAAAAGGCGGCTCAAGGTCAGAATCAATATAATTTGCACAAACGTGAGCCTTCAAGTGATTTACTCCGATAAACGGCTTGTTATGAACTACAGATAGAGTTTTTGCCGCATTCATACCGACCAACAAACACCCTACAAGCCCTGGACCAACCGTGGAAGCAAACGCAGTAATTTCTTCGGGTTTTATACCTGACTGCTCAAAAGTTTCGGCTATAACAGCGTTAATGGTTTCTAAATGTTCTCTTGCCGCAACTTCCGGAATAACACCCCCATATTTTTGGTGAATGGGAATTTGAGTAGCAACAACATTTGAGATAACTTTTCGACCGTTTTCAACAATGGCGCAGGCGCTTTCGTCGCAGCTGCTTTCAATGGCAAAAATCAAGTTTCTGCCGCTGCCATCCGTTGAAATCTTTACTTTTTCCTCTCCAAAAGGTTTTTTAAGTATCTTTTCCATTATCTTATATAATTTTCATGCGGATAAATCTTCAATGTTTCGTTACCGTAGAGAACTTCTCTCGGATCGGCAATATATCCCTTTATTGCACTATATGCCGCAACCGCAGGTGATGAAAGATATATATTTCCTTGGGTATTACCCATTCTGCCTTGGAAGTTTCTGTTTTGTGTAGATAAACAAACTTCGCCGTCACCCAATATACCTGCGTGAACACCTACACATGCGCCACATCCTGCCGTAACAAGAGCCGCACCTGCATCAACAAAAGTTTCTACCAAGCCTTCTTTTAGCATTTGGGAAAGTACTTTTCTTGAAGAAGGTGTAATCAAAAGACGAACGCCATCCGCAACTTTTTGACCTTTGAGTATTTTTGCAGCAAGTCGAAAATCTTCTATTCGTCCGTTTGTACATGTTCCAATTAGAACTTGATTTACTTTAACATCCTTTAATTCTGAAACAATTTTGGTGTTATCAACAGTATGAGGACAAGAAACAGTCGGTTCAATCCTTGTTGCATCAATATTTATTACTCTTTCGTATGACGCATCTTCATCAGCATAAATTTCTTTAAATTTATCCTCATGCCCTCTGCTTTGAAGATATTGTCTTGTTGTCTCATCAGTTTTAAACAAACCCGCCTTTGCTCCTGCTTCTACCGCCATATTTGCAAGTGTAAATCTGTCTGCCATAGGCATTTTATCAATTGTTGAACCATGAAATTCAAGGGCTTTATATGTTGCGCCATCCGCACCAATCATCCCGATTAAATGCAATATCAAATCTTTTGCGCCGACACCAATTTGAAAATCACCGTCAACAACGATTTTGTATGTCGGAGGAACTTTCATCCAAGTTTTTCCCAACGCCATTGCTACAGCAATATCAGTGGAACCCATACCAGTAGAAAATGCACCGAGTGCACCGGAAGTACATGTGTGAGAATCAGCACCCACAAGGATATCTCCGGGGAACACAAAATCCTCTACAAGTCTTTGGTGGCATACTCCGTCACCCACATCAGAAAGGATTGCGCCATAATCTCTTGAGAAATCTCTCAATACCATGTGAGAATTAGATAATTCTTTTCTCGGACTCGGAGCCGCATGGTCTATAAATAAAATAGTTCTTTCGGGATTTGCAAGCTGCTTGCCGAGTTTTTTAAATTCCTGAACGGTCAATGGACCTGTACCGTCTTGAACCATCGTTACATCAACTTTTGCTATAATAAGTTCGCCCGCAACAACATTTTTGCCTGCGTGAGCACTCAATATTTTTTCTGCTATTGTTTGTCCCATAAGATTCCCCTATACAATTGATTGCGAAGTTACCGTCGGGCGCTCGTTTATACGTTTTTCAAGTTCGCCTGTCGGCATATAATACGGTGTTGTTGTCATGATTTTAGCAGCAACACTAGGATAATGATATATAAAGCGAAGTTCGCTGTCGGTCAAAGGCTTTTGTGTATGAACGTTTGCGCAACGAACAAGTTCAAGAATATTTCTTGCTTCATCTTCGTCTTTAAACTCAATTTCAAGATTTTCATATACGTTTCTGAACCCTTTAATTCCGCCATATTCTCCTGTTGTAATCATTCTTCCGGTTTCAATGACTTCCGGTTCACCTCTGCCGAGTTCTTCATAATCATATAATTCATAATTTCTTCTGTCTTTTAAAGCACCATCAGCGTGAATACCCGATTCATGAGCAAAAGCGTTGTCACCAACCGCAGGCTGATTTACCGGAATAGGTATTCCGAATGCGTAAGCAGTATATTTAGCAAGTTTCCACGCTTTGGATAAATCAATATTCGGATCAAGCTTGTATGTACCTGACAATTCGCTCGATTTTAGTATTGCCAAAATGCATGAAACGAGGTCTGCGTTCCCCGCTCTTTCGCCCATACCGTTTACCGCAGTGTTTATATATGCGTCAACTCCAGCATCAATAGCGGCTTTTGCACCCATCACCGAATTGCCTACCGCCATACCCAAGTCGTTATGGAAGTGTGTTTCTATAGGCATTTGGGTTGCTTTTGCAATTTCAAAAATCCTGCTGTATGCACTGTGCGGATTATCAAAACCAAGTGTATCACAATATCTGAAACGATTTGCGCCATGTTTTTTTGCTTCAAGTGCAAACTTAATAAGGTCATCAAGGTTTGTTCTTGAAGAATCTTCACCGTTTACACCAACTTCAATTGCGCCGTATGTTTTTGCCGTTTCAATTGCTTCATTAGTAAGCTCAATAATGTCATCAAAAGTCTTTTTTCCGCCGTATTTGCCTCTAATCATCTGTTCCGAAGTAGAAACGGAAAGATTTGCATATTTCAGGCGAGGAACCTCTGTAAATGATTCCACTACATCGGGTTTTATACCCCTCATCCAACCGCTCAGACGAGTTTTTGTAATTGCGCCCATATCAACAAGTTCTAAATTTCCGTTCAAATAATTTCTTTCGTGTTTTGTAATGGGAAAACCAAACTCTGAAAATGTTATCCCCATATCATCAAGCATAAGATTTATAATTGTTTTTTGGAGTTTTGCCAACCCCAATCTTGACGTTTGAACTCCGTCCCGATTTGTTACGTCAACGATATATATATGCTTTTCGTCAGTCATAATTACCTCATTCTCCTTTTGCATAAATTGTAGCATGCAAAGGGAAAAGAGAAAAGAGTTTTTAGTTGATATTTCTTTAAAAAACCGTATAATATTGGGTATAACAAGGATAAACCTATGAATTTTAATATATCGAACTTAGCGCACATTGTTTTTTCGGTTCAAAAAAATGTTGAGCCACAAAAGCCTGCACCGCAACAAATGCAAAAGTTTTCCTTGGAACAAAAAAATGCCGAAACTCTGGCAAATTTGAGCGCAAAAGAGTTGCAGGGGACAATTGCCCGTATTCAAATTGCCGCAACAAATATAATGAACAACATGCAGCAAAACATGTTCTTGAGGGATATGATGGGGTTGCCAAAAGATTGGACGAGTCTTTTAAATGAATTTTTATTAACATCTAATTCACAGGTTGCCAATATAATAAATAATCTGAATACGACAGGACAAAATACAATGCAAGAAGCGCTTCTTGCCCTGTTATCATCAAATTCAAAAGTTGATTTGGCTGCTCTTGCCGCTATGCTGAACAAAAATGCAGCACTTATGAGCGATAAGCTTATAAAATATATGGGAGATATCTCCATGCATGGAAATATAGCCCAATTAAAAGATATTATGCTGATAGGTGCATCTATTGCAAGCTCTGCAAAAACAAATCCGAATGAATTTATAAGAGATATTATTCAGATGTACTTGCCATGGCTGCCTTTAGTACCGCCAAAACAAGAAGATTTAAATGAAATACAGGCAAAAATATCAGGCGGTTCGGAAGGTGATGCGCAAATATCCTTCTTCATTTCAACGACCAATCTCGGTTATTTTAAAATTGAAATCGTTGTGAGCGACGAACCTGAACTTTATATCAACAATGTTTATGAAAAAGAGGTTGACGAGTTAAAAGAAAATTTAGTTAAAACGTTAAAAGAGAATATAAAAAAGAATTCTCCAAGAGCCAAAGTATTCTATAGCGGAAAAGTCGATAAAGAATTAGACAAAAAAGACAAGCAACTATATATTGTAAAATCCTCTGACTCTATGGTCGGTTTAATATTATTACAACTTGTTTCACGTTTGATATTTGAATTTGATGAGGTTCAGGCGCAAAGATTTTTAAAAGCGTCAGAAAATTAAGTTTGCACTATAATAAATATAGAAATATTGAAGCAGAGGGATTAGGATGATTACTTTTTTAATCGGGATTTTTATATTGATTTTGGGATATGTTTTCTATTCAAGGTATGTTGAAAAACAATTTTCTCCGGACGATAGGAAAACTCCTGCTTATGCAATGAATGACAAAGTGGATTTTGTTCCTTTATCCACTCCTAAAAATCTTTTAATTCATCTTTTAAATATTGCCGGCTTAGGTCCTATTTTGGGTGTGATACAAGGGATTTTATTCGGACCGGTTGCATTTTTGCTGATACCTTTAGGTTGCGTTTTTATGGGCGGAGTTCACGATTATTTTTCGGGAATGATTTCGGAAAGAAATAATGGCGCACAAATAACCGACCTGATACAACAATATCTGGGCAAAACAGAGTTTAAAATATTTTTACTCATAGTTTCAATAATGCTTTTACTTTTAGCCTCGGTTTTTGTTTATACCTCAGGCGATATTATGGCACAAAGATTTTTTAACCAGAGCGATTTTTCATTCAATAACCCGATTATGGCAACAATTTACATAATTATAGCTATGTACTACATAATTGCGGCGTTATTTCCTATCGACAAAATAATCGGAAAATTTTATCCGGTTTTTGCAGCAACATTGATACTTGGCTCTCTCCTTGTTGTAATCGGATTTTTCACCAAAGGAGTACAATTACAGGAGTTTAATATTCATCATATAAATTTCCACCCCAACGGACTTCATATTCTACCCATGTTCTTTATGACTGTCAGTTGCGGCTTGCTGTCGGGTTTTCACTCCACGCAATCAACAATTATTTCAAGAACAATAAAAACAGAACAAGAGGGACGAAAAGTATTTTACGGAATGATGTGCGTAGAAAGCTTGATAGCCATGATATGGGCTGCTGCAACAATGCATGTATATTCGTTGAAGCTCGTTCCCGAAAACCTAATTGGCAGCGCAAATGTTATAAACTCTATTGCGGATACGTTTGTAGCACCAATATTGGCTTTTGTTGTAACTATTGCCGTTGTAATTTTGCCTATAACATCCGGCGATACTGCGCTGAGAGCATTGAGAATGTCCATTGCCGATGCATTAAATTTGAAACAAAGCGAAATTACAAACAGGCTGAAAGTTATTATCCCGACCTCAGCTATTCTTCTCGGCATTATTTATTGGGCAAAAATTAACCCCGGAAGTTTTACATTGATATGGAGATATTTCACCTTTGTAAACCAACTGATAGCAATTCCGACCTTCATCTATGCAACGATATTCTTGTACAAAAATAAGAAAAATTACTTTATTACTCTGCTACCGGGGCTGTTTTACATTTTTATTACCATGTCGTTTATCTTTAACGCAAAAATCGGCTTCGGACTGCCGTACGTTATTTCTCAATGGATAGGTGTAATCTTTGCAGCAGCAGGGCTTTTTTACATAATCAAAAAAATAAAAAAACAAAAATGAACCATGACAAAATCTTTTTCGTTATAAAAATGTCAACTGGACAGAAGGAGTCAAAACATGGTTATTTCAATGAAAAAGATTTTCGCATCATTTTTAGCACTTTGTATTTTTAGCGCAGTTCCTGCATTTGCAATTGAGCCCACTACGGTAACAACTACACAAGAAGAACACTATAATGCATCTTCTCCGACAGGATATTTTGCAACCTACCCTGCAGGTTCAACTGTTCAAACAGTAAATACCGGCTACTATAACGGAGCATATATTCCCGTAAACGACACTATCATAACTACAGGCACTCCTGTTGCAACAAATATACCTGCTACTTACGAAACAACACAAGCAATGCCCGCAACTGTTCAACAAATAGATTCTCCTCAACAATATGACAGAGTAGTTACCACAACACAAACAGTTCGTGATGACAGAGAAAATGCTGACAAAATTTTAGACAGAAGTATGAAAACAGTAGGCATTTTGGGAATTGCAGGATTATTTGCAGCTGGCATAACCGCAATATTTGCAGCAGTATTTTAATTCATGTTTGCTTTAAAATATAAAGCATGAATATCTTAAACAAACTTGAATGGCAAAAAATAACAGATGAGATAAAAAGCAAGGCATTAACAAGCTACGGCAAAACTTTATCCGAAAATATCAAAATCGAAAATGATATTTCAAAAGTACAAAGCACTCTAAACTTAACGGATGAAGCCGTAAACCTAACAAATGCCTTGCTTTTACCTCCTATAAGTTCAATTAATGACCTTGAAGAAATATACGCACAGGCAAAAGTCACAAGAATATTAAATGAAGAAGAAATTATTGAAGTAATAAAGTGCCTGAAAATTTCTCGTTTGAATAAGGGCTTTTTCAACAGAAATACCGAACTTGCCCCAAATCTGTCAAATCTCGCAAAAGATTTGTACGAAGAAAAAGAATTTGAAGAAAGAATTTCAGACCTGTTTAATGATACAGGTAAACTCAAACCTGATGCAAGTCCAGAATTAAAATCTCTGTATTCATCCTTAAAAGACAATTCGCAAAATCTGAAAAACCTTGTAAATAAAACCCTTTCATCACTGGAAAAATATTTGCAGGAACCGATTTTTACAATGCGTGACGGCAGATATGTTTTCCCAGTAAAGGTTGACCATAAAGCACACGTACAAGGTATTGTTCACGATGTTTCAGCCAGCGGCTCCACACTTTTTATTGAGCCTAAAAACATTGTGGAATTAAATAACAAAGTCGTCGAGCTTGAATTGAAAATTGAAAACGAAATAAAAAGAATTCTCTCCGAAATTACGATAGAAATTTTAGAAAGAGAAATTGAACTGAGAAAAAGTCATAAAATAATAGCGCAGCTCGACTTTATTTTTGCAAAAGCAAAATATGCTCTTGAAATAAAAGCCGTTAAACCCGAGCTAAACGAAGAAAAGAAAATAATATTAAAAGGATTCAGACACCCGATACTGCTAAAAATTTTGGATAACGTTATTGAAAACGATATCGAAATAGGGGACAAGTTCGATTGTCTTGTTATTACAGGTTCAAATACCGGAGGGAAAACCGTTACGTTAAAAAGCGTTGCGCTTTGCGTACTCATGGCAAAAGCGGGGCTCTTTATCCCAGCTAAATCAGGTAGCATTTATCCATTCAAAAACATTTTTGCGGATATCGGCGATGAGCAAAGCATAGTCCAAAGCCTCTCAACCTTTTCTGGGCATTTAAAAAACATCATACAAATCATAAATGCCGCAGATAACGATACCCTTATTCTCCTTGATGAAATCGGAGCAGGAACAGATCCACAAGAAGGTTCAGCTCTTGCGCAGGCAATACTTGAATATCTCAACAATATCGGAGCAAAGACTATTGTTACTACACACTACGGCGAATTAAAATCCCTTGCTTATACGTTGGAACGGTTTCAAAATGCCTCCGTCCAATTTGATACAGAAGAACTAAAGCCAACATACAAGCTTCTTATCGGTATTCCCGGGAAAAGTAATGCCATAACAATTGCAAAGAATTTGGGATTAAAGGAAGAAATTTCAAACAACGCAAATGAAATTTATCACACCCAAAAAGACCAAACCGGCAAGGTGTTAGAGGGTTTGCAAAATGCGCAGATGGAACTTGATAAAAATGTAGAAGCCGCCGAGGAAAAACGCCTTGAGGTTGAAAAACTTGAAGCCGATTATATTGAAAAGATGGAAAAAGTCCGTGAACAACGTAAAAAAACGGTGGACATATACAAGAAAAAATACGAAAGCAAAATAATTCTCGCCAAGACCGAAATTAAGCAGATTATGGACGAAATCAGACAAGCCAAATCCGAAAAACTTGCCCGCAGGGCTTTTGCAAAACTTTCAGAAATGGAAAATTCGGCAGCACAAGAATTTGAACAGGATATGGAAGAAATTGCACCGATATTCAAAAAAATGGATTGGCAAAAAGCAAAAATCGGCGACAGTGCATTTCTCAAACGGCTAAATCAAGTCGTAGAATTAAAGTCCCTGCCCGATAAAAACGACAACTTGCTTGTCTTGGTAGGGGATATGGAAGTAAAAGTAAAAGCCAAAGACCTTTATTACACGGATAAAAAAATGGCTAAAAAGCTTAATATAAATATCCAAAAGGGATTTGAATTCAAAAAATATCGCACTCCGTCTGAAATTGACATCCGAGGAATGCGTGTTTTAGATGCTCTTGATGCCTTGGATAAATATCTTGATGAAGCAAGTCTGTCGAACTTGCCGCAGGTAACAATTATACACGGAGCAGGCACGGGAGCACTAAGGCAATCTGTCAGAGAATACCTGTCTACCGCACCATATGCAGCATCTTTTCGTTCGGGAAAAGACTTTGAAGGTTCGGACGGCGTAACAATAGTAACAATGAAATAAATTACAATGTCTTTATTATCTTTTCTATATCAATGATTTCTTCTTTGGGCAAATCGAATTTGATATATTTTTCAAAATTTTCTTTTGCTTCTTCTTTTTCACCCTTGGCAAGAAGCATTACCCCCAATTTTTTATAAGCGGGATAATATGCCTGATTTAAACTGATTACCGTAAACAGGTGAAAAATCGCCTTGTCAATTTCATCTTGCGCCGCATACGCAAGTGCAAGGTTGTAATGGATATCCGCAGAATTTTCGGCAGAATCCAAAACTTTTACATAATGCGCAACCGCACTTTCATACAAGCCCATATCAAAATAAATTTTTGCTATGTCATAATTTGCATTTACATCAAGTTCATCCTTATCTAATATTTTTTCAAGTTCATCAAGCGCAAGGTCATATTGCATATCATCATACAAAAACAGAGCTTTCAAATGGCGCACATCCGCACTTTCCGGAGCGTTTGCAATAGCTTCATCCAATGTTCCTATAGCCATAGCCAATTCGCCGTTGTTTTTGTATGCATTTGCAAGATTCATATAGACATCAGCCGCCTTGGGATTTAAGCTGAGTGCCTTTATATAAAATTCAATGGCACTGTCATAATCTTCAATATTATAATATGCGGTTGCAATATTATTGTATGTCCAAAAATCACCGCCTGTAAGTTCAATAGACTTTTGGAAGTGGTCTATCGCTTTTTTATAATCATGTTTTTCAAAAAATTCTAAGCCTAATTTTGTATTCTTGTCCATTATTCTCGCCTTATTCAAATTTTGTTTTCAATAATTTTTGCGTTTTATCTTTTATAAATTCGTGAATATCCTCTATCGATTTATTACCGTCAACTTTAACAAAACCGTATTCATCAACCATTTTGGAATATTCTTCCAAAATTTTTGTTTGATAAATTTTAAATGACTCATAAAAATCGGTACTAAAACCTATATCTCTGCCTGATTCATAATAATCAAAACCCTGAGCCGCAATAATGCGTTTCATGAGCGATTTTACCGGCAAATCAAGATAAAAAGTCAAATCAGGAACCGGAGCATAATCGTATAATTTACGTACCCAAGCTGGTTTTACCCCACGCACAACATCTCTTGCATAAGCAGTATAAGTATATCTATCCATTAAAACAACAAACCCCGCCTCAAGAGAGGGGATGACATGGTTTTCCATCCTGTATGCAAAATCAGCTGCATACATAAGGCTGAAAGTATTTGCATTAAAAAGATTTCTGTCTTTTGCATCATCAATTACACTTGCAATAAGGTCTGACGATTTCCACTCGCTCACAACAACACCGAACGCTTGACATTCAAGATACTTTTTCAAAAGTTCAATTTGGGTAGATTTACCTGCAAAATCAGTACCCTCAACAACTACAAGCATTCCTTTATATCCATGTTTTTTCATTTTATTTTTCGGCAATTTCAATTCCTTTATTTTTCAAAACTTTTTTCACAATTTTTCTGAATTTTATTTGTTGTTCGTGAATTGTTTTTGTCGCATCCATTTTTACCAAATCATATTCGTCAATCATTCTGTCGTATTCGTACACAACACGCCCTTGAAAAATCCTGTAACTTTCATAAGGATCGTTACTTAATTTCAAATCCATACCTGCTTCATAAAATTTCGGTTGTCGATTTGCGCAAATTCTTTTCAAAGATATATCAACCGGCACTTTAAAATAAACCGATAAATCGGGTTTTATGGCAAATCCGTACATATTGCGCACCCAAGAAGCATCCACGCCCCTTGCTACGTCTCTTGCAAAAGCAGTATATACATATCTGTCTGCGAGTACAATAAATCCCGCTTTAAGCGCAGGGAGAATAATATGTTCCAATCTGTCGGCAAAATCAACTGCGTGCAAAAGGCTGAATGTACGAGGACTTAATTGCGAACGTTTTTTGGCAAGTTTTGTTGTTTGCGAAATGAGTCTTGACGAATTCCACTCCGTAAAAATCACATCATTCACAGTTTCGGAAAGCCACTCTTTCAAAATAGCAAGCTGAGTAGATTTGCCAGAACCGTCTATTCCCTCAACGCAAATCAATGTACCCGGTAAATTGTGATTTTTCTCAAAACGCACTTATTCTTTCCTTTTTAAAACTATCTCTTTAGCCTGTTTTTTAATATATAAATCTTTTAAGATTTTTCCGGTATAAATCAACATTATGCCCATAATCAGAGAAGAAATACCTATCGGCATTTTATCCCATAATCTTGAACAAAAAATCGTATATGTTTCTATTATTAAAAATGTCAAACCGTAATTGAAAAACAGCTTATGTTCCGTTTTTGCTCCATAATACATTGCACCGATTGACGCAAGGATAAACAATATATTTGCAGTCCATAATTCACCTGCTCCTGCATTCCAGTTCCAATCTTCCGAAAATCCCCAAAATGATGCAATCCACAGAGCAATGAACATCATAAACAAACCTGTCCAATTATATATTGAAGCAAATTTTTCCTTTATAAAATCTTCCTCGGTCAGGTACTCGGAAATGTATCCGACTAACAATAAAATTATTGAGAGCATAATTTGCACAACAGGTCTTGATGCTCCAATCCAATAAGAAGCATACCCATATCCCCAAAACATTCCTACACTAAGTGCCGCAAAATATATTCCGAACAATAAATACATCGGCTTCAAATAACGATATGCCAAAGCCACAAAAGTTACACATCCGAGAACGTCGCATATCGGAAATATTTTATTGTTTGAATAATATGAATCATGCGGAATAAACAACATATTAAAAAGGCAGAATGCCGCAGCCAAAGATATCGCAGAAAACACATCAAAAATCCAACTCGTTTTTAATATATTTTTTTGCTCGTCAGACAAATTTAATTTATCAACATCTTTGTTGACACTAAATTTCTCCGATAAAAACTTAAACAAACAAAATAGAATAATACAACAAATTCCCCAAACGAAATAACCCCAATTATCTCCAAACCAACCGTAAATAAGGTTATATATCGGTTGCCAAATATAATCATTGATAATCCCAATAATAAACGTGCCGGATTTTATGATAAAATCTACTATTTTTTGCATAAAATCCAGTTCAAAAATATTAATAATCGTTGCAATAAGCCCGCCAACTACCCAAAAAGCACCTATTATAGAAACCCACTTCAAAAATCTGAAAAAAGTTTCCTTTTGCCTTTCTTTCATAAATGCACTAATATTTGCATTTTGTTCTTTTGAGATAAGGTTATTTTTTTCCCATAAATCAAGTAACTTATTAATTTTGCTCTTACGCATAAGCACTCCTCTTATCGTTGGTAACAGATATTAGTTATACCCTGTTGAACCAAAGCCGCCTTCACCTCTAACAGTTTGGGCAAGTTCATCAGCTTCAATAATAACCGCTTTTGTTACCGGAGCAATGACCATCTGTGCAATTCTGTCGCCTGCCTGTATAGTATAATCTTCTCTTGAAAGATTAACCAAGCCGACACAAACTTCGCCTCTGTAGTCTTCATCCACGGTACCTACACAGTTACTCAACGTGATACCACGCTTAATTGCCATACCTGAGCGAGGTCTAATTTGTGCTTCATAACCTGCCGGAAGCTCCATGGTAAAACCTAACGGAACAAGTCTTCTTTCTAACGGAGCTAACGTAATCGGTTCTTCATTTGCGGCATATAAATCCATGCCTGCTGCGCCTTCCGTAGCATAAGTAGGGAGCTGCGCCAATTTTGAGATTTTTTTGATTTTCAAATTGATTTTGTTCATTATTCTTTATCTTCCAAATGTGACATATCTTCGTTTGCATCATCAACCATATCTTGGAATACGTTCGTACCGCTGATATCAATGTTGTTTACATCATCATCAATCATTTCGATTTCTTCCTTTGTATAGTCTTTGATTTTTCCGTCTTCAAGTTTGACGGCAACCTTATTATTTAAAAAGTGCAAAGCACAAACTCTGCCGATACCCTGCGGAGTCATAACACCTGAACCGATAGGAGGCATATCTTTTGCAGCTTCAAGATAAGTTTGGTATTCATAATTCAAACAGCATAACAACCTGCCGCAAGTACCGGAAATTTTTGAGGGACTTATTGGCATCCCTTGGTCTTTTGCAAGTTTTATATTTATTGAATCAAAATTTTTCAAAAATGAACAGCAGCAAAACTCTCTGCCGCAAAGACCGCAGCCTTTAAGCATAGCCGTTTCATCTCTTACGCCAATATGTCTGAGGTCAATTCTTACTCTTCTAAATTCCTGCGTCAGGTCTTTTAAGAGTTCTCTAAAGTCAACTCGGGCAGGAGCGGTATAATAAAATGTTATTTTATGCCTGTCAAAAGTATAATTTGCATTTATGAGGTTCATATTCAAACCTCGATTTCTCACAAGCTCCTTGCACTTTAAGAACGCAGTTTCATTTTCTTTTTTTAATATTTCATATTCTTCCAAATCACGTTTGGACATAACTCTGACAAGAGGAAGTGCTTCTGGTTCTTTATTTTCCCAGGCTTTAGCTATTGCGGAATTAACATAGTAAGCCTGCGTGACTTCCTCTCCTTTTTCCGTTCTTACCAAAACAAAATCGCCATGCTTAACACTGACTGTTGCAGGTATATCCAACGGTTGATATTGAGATTTAAATAATCTTACTGCATATCTTCTCATACAAATATTATACATGAAAAATTATTTTTCGGGTAAAGTTCTTGTCATCACAACTTTGCCGTTTCCGTTATAATAATTTTCTTTGTACCATCTGCCGACAAAACTACTGTCTTTGGAATACATATATTGGTCAACATCACTGATATTATAAACAACTGCCAACAAAACACCATTGGTCTTATATTGATATGACGTAACAGGGAACTCGCCATAATTTTTTTCAAACTTTTCTACCGTAAATAATCTTCCCAAAGCGGTGTAATAGTAGCAGGTTTTTAAATCATTTTTATATATTATTCCGTATGCATAAATATACTTTTTGTAAAAAAACGGAACCACAATTTTGTCGGAAACTTCTCCTCCGCCCGATTCCGCAAACAAATAATTTTCTTTGTAGGCTCTATCTTTTTTATAAGGTTTTACTTCGTTTTTAAACTCTTTTTTATCTTTGTCTTGAATATCTTTACCGTCAAAAATTTTTGCTCTTACTGCATCAATATCCTGAGTTATTTCTGTCTGCGTCAAATTATCCCACGACAACGACACAGTCGCTTTCAACGTTTTTGCACTAACCGGCACAAGAAGCACAAACGCTGCCATAATTGTTAAAACTATTTTTTTCATAATTTACCTCAAAAATTTTTCAGGTGCCAAAAGCGATACAACAAAGTTTTCATCAAAATATTTTTGTGCAACTTCTTGTATATCTTTAGGGGTTACGGCAAGAATTTCATCCTCAATACCGCTATCATAAGCAGAACCCTTGCCCAAAAGTTCATAATAGCCTAAATAGTGAGATTGTTGAGAATTTGTTTCATGTAAATATGCCCTTTTCCCCAAAATATTATTTTTTGCACTTTGTATTTCAGCTTCACTGACAAGAATATTTTTCAACTTGTCAACTTCTTCTTTAAACCCCTCGAGTGCAACTTCTATATTTTTAGGCTCGGAAGCTATATACAGAGAAAATGTTGATGCAAGCTTCATTACATCAAGACTGCTCCTTACAACATAAGCAAGTCCTTTCTTTTCTCTTAATTCTAAAAACAATCTTGAACTCAGGCCACACGAACCTAAAATTGAATTGAGCACCATAAGTGCGGGAATATCCTTATTATTAAGCCCCGGAAGAACCCACGCCTTTAATATTTGCGCCTGCGCAACATCTTCTTTTTTTATAATTGTCGTTTTTTGTTCTTGCAATTTCTGCGGCGCATTTATATTTTTGTCAACACCTCCTGCAGGTATTTTTCCAAAATATTTTTCCAAAAGCTCTTTTATTTTGTTTTCCTCAATATCACCCACAACACTGATAACGCAATTTTGCGCCTTTAGATTGTCATAATACAATTTTTTAATTTCTTCACAAGATATTTCATCAATTTCTTCAAGCACTCTTGTGAACGCATTTCCGTATGGGTGATTTTCATACAAGGTTTTTACCAAATTATCAAGCGCCTTTGTTTTTGCGGAATCTAATTCCGATATAATTTCGCCTTTCAGCTTATTTACTTCTTTTTCAAAATTTTCAAAAGTTGAATTTTGAATAACATCGCTCATAATATCAAGAGCAGCATCGACATCATCATTTAAGAATACTGCTTTTATCTTCAAATAATCTTGCTTTACATCGGTAACAAGCTCTATTGCATAAAAATCAGTTTGTTCCGCAATTTCTTTTGCAGTTCTTTTTTCTGTTCCTTGCAAAAGAATCTTTGTTATCAATGATGTTTCTCCTGCCTTTTTTTCATCAATGATACCTGTATTTATAAAGAAGTTTATCGCAATTCTCGGGGTTTCCGTATTGCGTCTGAAAACTACTTTTAATCCGTTTGAAAGCTCAAATATCTTTTCCATCCTTTAAACCTGCAACAAGCTCTTGACTAACTATAGTTTACACTAAAAATGCTTTTTTGGGAAGTTGATACATTATGTTTCAGCTTTTATTGTGCATATTCTTCTTATTTTAATCAAAAGAACCTGCCATCCTCATCTTTATTATTCCGACTCTTCATCACTTATCGGTTCAATTACACCACCGCCGCATACCAGACATGGAATATAAAATTTCTTTTTAAGTTCCTTTTTACTAAGATAAATACAATTTTTAGTGCATTTTTCCGCCCATTCACAATCAGAAGTATGAAGCTTGCCGTTAGAAAGGTTATATACCGCCACATCACCGCTTATTCTGTTTTTGATAACCGTTGCACTTAAAACGTGATGCTCACTCTCCTCATGAGCATAGACAGGAAAAATTAAAAATAAATATAATATCAAAATTAAAATCTTTTTCATATTTTGAATTATACAGAAAAAAAAATTTGTTTTCATGGCAATAAAACAGGGCAAAATGTTTTTATTTATATATAAAGTATATAAAAAGAAGATACGAGAAGAGAAATGGCAACCCCCGAAATCAAAGCTAAACAACTGAATACGGCAGATTTGAGTAAAGCAAAAAATGCTAATACGAGCATGCCCAAAACAACAACAAGTTCAGATAAACTTGCTTCGACTTTGAGCGGAACAAAAACAAATTCATTTGGCGACCTTTCAAAAACAAAAGGTTCTTTGTCATCAAGTCTCAGTACAAAAGCAGGAAGCACAAGCGACTCAAAGAGCAGCGTTTTTGGCTCAAGTACGGAAAAAGCCGGAACGGGCAGTGTTTTTGGCAGTTCAACCACCGAAAGCACATCTTCAACAGAAACAACTTCAAAAGAAACAACAACGACACAAGCTTCTTCCGATGTAAGCATTTACGCACAATCTTCTTTAAAATCGAATGTAAGCACTCTTCAAAGTGATGTTATAAGTGCACAAAATTCAAGCATATTTTCAAAAGCAGGCGCTACAAGTTCAACGAGTTCGACAAGTTCATCTTCAAGCACATCAAGCAGTGACTTTTCTTCAGTAGCAAATGCAAAAACATATATCTCAGCAGCAAAAGATTATGCAAGCAAAGCTGAAGCAGCGGCAACCAGCTGCAATTGGGCTGCGGTTCAACAATATTATGTTAAAGCGCAACAAGAACTCCAAAAGGCTCAATCCGAAATACAAACAGCTAACAAGCAAGGTGCGAATGTATCTGATTTGTCAAGCCAAGTAGTATCATTAAGCAATTCATATTCGCAAAGGATTAACTCCGCTAACAAATTTGCAACAATGAATTCACTTCGAGCAGGTGTAAGCGGAACGGTAAATGTTTCAAATTCATCCCCCGGTTTCTGGGCAAGACTCGGACAACAACTTTCACAAGTCGCAGCACAAGCAGGCGGAACTGCTATAGCAAATAAAGCAACAGGCGCACTCGGTCTTGGTGGCGGACAACAAGGCGGACCTCAAGGCACAAGCGGAGCAGGTTCATCAGGCGGCGCAAGCGGAGCAGGTTCATCAGGCGGCACAAGCAAATCCGGCTCTAGCGGAAATTTGGACATAAAAGGTGTAGAAAACGATAAAGATGCCCAAAGAGCAAAAAGCAATTATGATTCTTCCAAAAACAAAGAAGTCTCTTTACAAGGACAAATTGATAAAGAAACAGCAACACAAAAGGATATACAATCAAAACTTGATGGTATTGATGAAAAATTAAAAAATGAGGAAACTACGTTACAAGAAGTAGTATCTGAGTATAAAACAGCGAAAGCTGACTTGGAAAGCAAAAAACAAGCTGTAACAGAAAAAGAAACAGTAGTAAACGAAAAAGAAGCTGTTTGTGATGGGTTAAAAGAAAGAGAATCCGATTTGAGTTCAACACTTGAATCACAAACCGAAAAAGCACAAGATGCACGTACAGAAGCTACTAATTACGAAAACAATGAAGTTGCAAGCGCAGACAGAGCAGTGAGCGAAGCAGCAGTAAAATTACAAGGTGCAACTACTGATGAAGAAAAAGCTGCGGCAAAAGAAGAACTTGCTACAGCAAAAGGCAAATTAGCTAAAGCAAAAGCCGAATTAAAGAAACTACAAGACGAAGCTGCCGCAAAAGAAAAAGAAGCAAAAGATACAGAAAATGAATTGAAAGCTGTACGCAAAGAATTATGTGGCAATGAATCCGGACAAGGCAATGGCGGTGCTATGAAAGACTTAGAAACAGCTGAAGAGGGACTTAAAACAGCTAAAGATGAAGTAAGCAAGGCAGAAAAAGAGGTTGCAATAAAAGAAAAAGGTGTCAATGCCGCAGAAGGTAAAGCCAAAGAATACAAAAACCAAATAGATAATTTATATTCACAACAAACCGAATCAAAAGCAAAAGTTAGTGATTTGAGTGCTCAACAACGTATAGAAAACCTATCACAAACTCAAGCAAAAGAAACTGTTGAAGATATTAAATCAAGGTATCAAAACAACCAACGCAGCAATGCAAATCTGTGGAAACACGCTGTATCTGCTAAAAATTGGATTGCCGACACTCTGTTCTAAAAAATAAGTATTTATCTTTTCTTCATTCGCCTTTTGTTGTAAAATCTTACTCACAAGAAGAAATAGCATGGGTTGGATTAGTTGTGAGTGAAGACGTACGTGTTGTAGATGCAGACACCCTTTGGGGACATATTCTTAATGATTTGGAAGAAACACTTTCAACTCCTGCTTTTGCCATGGCTATTCGTCCGTTGGGCGTACACTCATACAACGATGGGGTTTTAAAGCTCATTACCAATAAACCTATCTGGAGCAAAACAATAAAAGAAAAATTTGCCAATGATATTCTGCGTGCGCTGCGCAAATATTCCCAAAATCCCGAAGCAAATTTCTCGGTTATTGTTGATAAAACTTACACCTCAAAATTCATCTCCGAACCCGAAAAAACAGAAGAAAACAATGTTCAGGCAGTTCAAACCCAGCTCTCTTTTAATCAGGTTCAGATTGATGCAATGAAATTTTTGTCCTCGTACAACATCAATGTAAAATATTCTTTTGAAAACTTTGTTGTTTCGGCAGGGAGCAAACTTGCTTTTGGTGCGGCAAAAAGTGTGGCAACCGAACCGGGAAAAGTCTTTAACCCTCTTTTCATTTGGGGCGGAGCCGGCTTAGGAAAAACTCACCTCGTAAACGCCATCGGGCAATACATTTTAGTCAAACATCCCGAATTAAAGCTGAAATACACCACGTTAAATGATTTCACAAACGAATTTACAAAAATCATGTACGAATACAAAGGCAACCCGAAATTAAAAAATGAATTCATAAACAAATACAGAAACGTTGATGTCCTTTTGATTGACGATGTACAATTTTTGGAGGGCAGAACTGCCACGCAAGATGAAATCTTCTCGATTTTTGATTATCTGCACAGAAACGGAAAACAAATTGTACTGACGTCAGACCGTCAACCCAAAGATATTCCAACTCTTACAGACAGACTTCGCAGCCGTTTTGAATGGGGAATGCTTGCAGAAATAAAAGCACCAGATTTTGAAACAAGAAAAGAAATTTTGAAGTTAAAAGCTAAAGAAAACGAAATTGAATTATCGGATGAAATAATTGACCTCATCGCAGGCGCATACAAAAACAACGTTAGAGAACTTGAGGGAGCATTGAACCGCATTGCGGGATATATGAGCATAGAAGGCAGCGCTGTTACGGTTGAAATCGCAAGAGAACTCTTGAACCTTGATGCGCTTAATAAAAAACTGACCATTGACGATATAATCAACATGGTCGCTCAATATTACCATCTTGAACCCGCTCAATTAAAGGGTTCTTGCAGGTCAAAAGAAATTGTTAAGCCGAGATATGTTGCAATCTATCTTGCAAGAGAACTTGTAAAAGCAAGTTTGCCATACATCGGCGAAGTTTTCGGCAACAGAAAGTACACTTCTATTCTTTACGCATATGAAGAAACAAAAAATAAAAAAGAATTTGACCACGAGCTCAGAAAAGAAATAAAAGGCTTTGAAAATAAAATCAAAGCAGAATATTTTTTAAGCTAAAAGTCGTTAAAAAAAATGATGTCAAAACTTCTGATTACTGGTTTAATTACTTTATACAAATCAATTTTAACGGCAGGTGTTTATGTGGTTTTTCGGAAGAAGAAAACTTATTAGGACAATATACAGCTTTATTGCGTGTATAATAATTGTCGTTTATGCAGCAGTATCGCACAACGAAACAATGAATGAAATAAATAATGCCTTTAAAACCGCCGAAATAAATGCCGGAGAAAGAGCAGATGACAATGATATTTCAAGCATTGTTTCAAACATTGAGCAATCCAAATTAGAAATATTATCAAAAGGTATCTATAAAAATGAATATAAAGAGGGGAAAAAACTTGTATTATATTCCGGCAACAACAAGACTATCGAGCTTTATAAGAAATCTCCGGAGTGGACAAAAAAATTTGAATTTGTAAAAGTTAATACCAGTGCACACGAGGGAGCATATTCAGCAGTAAAAAAGCCTTGCAACGGAATTTGTGTTATAGATTTTGAAAAGAAAAAACTCTATTCCATTCCGCCCGAAAAGAAAAACGATAGCAAATATTTATACACCGTCTTTTCAAAATGCTATAACTAACAAAACGTTTTGTATAACAAAAGGAAAATATAATGTTGCATAATAAAAACACAGGATGGGCATATACGATTACAGCTCTGACAATTATAGCTACATTTGCATTTGCATCTCTTCACAAAGCCAATAATCCCGTCAAAAATGTAGCTGCTTCCTTTGACGAAACTGTTGTAAATATTCCGACCAAGACACAGTCGGTTTCACCAAAAACAAAACCGTTTATCGCAAAATATCAGATGCAAGATTTGGACAGCAATTTGGCGGCATATTTGAAGCACAAAGGGTACGAAGATATGGCAGGCGGAAAAACACTCGTTATATATGCAACCTTAGTCGATTTTTACTGTCCATACAATTTACAATTTCAAAAAGACATTTTATCGTATAAAAATTCTCCGGCTTGGACAAATAAATTTACGTTTGTTGAAAGGCATGTATATCAAGGAGAATTAAATATCCCCGATGTACATACTGTAGAGGAAGCAATGGAACATAATGCCTTTGTTGATAATTGCGAAACTAAAGCTATTTGCGTTATTGATTTTAAAAACGGTAAAATGTTGTCTATGGAAGCCAATAAACTCGGTAACAGTCAAGAATTGTACGACGTACTCTCATCATGCTATCAATAATTATTTTTCAAAATTCATGTTTGTGATGAAAAGATTTTCTATATTCGGAATTTCACTCATTTTATTGTACACATCACGAACCGGATTTTGGGAAACATATTTTGTTTCTATATAAATTTTTTCTCTTTCGTCCATCCTGTCACTCTTGTTGTGATTTATTTCAACAATCTTGTCGAAAGTCGTACTAACCGCCTTTATTACGTCCGGCACATAATTTTTTTCAACAATCAAAGTAGCACGGATGGTTGCTGTTTTTTGGGTAAATTTTTTCAAAAAGCCTGTTTCTAATTTTCTTATTAAAACCAATACGCAAAGCGTTAATATCGTTGCTACAACAGCAAGAATAATTTGACCGCACCCGACTGCCATACCGATACTTGCCGTTGTCCAAAGTGTTGCTGCCGTAGTTAAACCAAATACTGATGAACCATGCCTCAATACCGTACCACCACCAATAAAACCGATACCTGTAAGAATTTGTGCAGCAATTCTGGCAGGATCACCATAAGCCTGATACTGTCCGTCTGCTACTGCAGTAGGAAAAACCCATATTGATAAAATTGTAAAAATGCACGAACCGATACAAACAAGTATATGCGTTCTAAGTCCTGCAAATTTGCTTGTAAGTTCTCTTTCAAAACCTATTACAAACCCCAAAACTACCGCAATAAACACTCTCAAAATTATGTCAAAATAGTATGACGCTTCATGCAAAGTTAATTCCAATTTTTATCTCCCATAACTTTTCGGATCCAACACATCCCGAATTGTATCACCTATCAAATTAAATGACAAAATAGTTACAAAAATCAAATACCCCGGAGTCAAAAGCCAAGGACGATACAAAATATTTGTGTATTCCTGCGCCTCTTTCAACATATTACCCCAGCTTGCATCCGGCTGCTGAATACCCAATCCTAAAAAGCTCAAGCCCGATTCGCCCAAAATATACCCGGGAACACTCAATGTTATTGCAACAAGAACATAGCTCATTGTTTGAGGAAGAATGTGCTTTGTAATTATTCTAAACGAGCTTGCACCGATACTTTTTGCACTCTCGACAAATTCCTGATTTTTTATTGACAAGACCATACCCCTGACAACCCTTGCAAAACCCGCCCAACCGATAAAAGCAAGGATGACAATAATCAGCGCAAATCGTTGGGTGCTTGTCATATTTGCAGGTAAAAGCGCCGCAAGAATAATCAAAAGATAAAAACTCGGAATAGACATTATAGCTTCCGCCACACGCATCATAACGTTGTCAATAAGTCCGCCGAAATATCCCGAAATTCCGCCATACAACAATCCTAACGGAAAAGAAATAAACAATGCAAGAAATCCTATCGTTAAAGATATTTGACCGCCGTATAAAAGTCTTGAAAAATTATCTCTGCCGTTTATGTCACTGCCTAAAAAGTATAATCTTCCCTGTTTGTTATCCAGTCCGAACAAATGTCTGTCCGTTTTTATTATGCCCAAAAACTTGTACTCAAAACCTTTTGCAAAAAGTTTCAAATAATATCTTTGGCTTCTGTCTGTTTTATAGTCTGTTGCAAAAGTTTCGGGATTAAAAACTCTTTTATAATTATATGTATACGGCATTGAAAATTTACCCTCGGGCGTGATTACATAAATCCTTGAAGGTGGAGCATAGGACATATTTCTGTCGGAAAAATCTTCTTGATATACCGCAAAGAAATCCGCAAATGCAATTAAAAGATACATTACAAATAAGACAACAAAAGCAATAACGGCAAATCTGTCTTTAAGAATTTGTTTTATGGGACTTCTATCAATTATAATCTGCTTTGCCATTCTTGCTACTCCATTGTTACTCTCGGATCAACAAGCTTCAAAAGTATGTCCGCAATTATGTTCCCGACCACTAACATAATCGAACCTATCATCAAACTCGCCATTACAAGGTTTATATCTGATTTCATTACCGCTTCTAATACGAGTCTGCCAAGTCCGGGATACTGAAACACGTACTCGGTCAATGCTGCACCGCTAAGAAGCCCCGCAAATTCAAATCCTATAAGCGTTACCATAGGATTTATCGCATTTCTTACTGCGTGCTTGTATATAACTTTATTTTCAGGCAAACCTTTTGCCCGAGCAAGTTTTACATAATCAGACTCAAGAACATCCAACAAATTTCCTCTCATTTGTCTTTGGAGTCCTGCCAAACTAAGCGTGAAAAGCACAAGTACAGGCAAAAACAGGTGATGAATTATATCAAAAATTTTCCCAAATATATTCATCTGGGCAAAATTAAAACTCGTCAAACCCCCGATGGGAAACCAGCCTGTTTTAACAGCAAAAACCAATAATAAAAGAGCATAAAAGAATGACGGTATCGCCATACCAACGGATGTAAACACCGTTATGACTCTGTCGGCCGGCTTTCGCCAATTCAATGCGGCATAAATGCCCAGTGGTATCCCGACAAGCCAAGTAAGAAGAATTACTATCCCCGTAAGCAATAGCGTATTGGGGATACGTTCTTTCAACCTGTCAGAAACGAGTTCACCCGAAGTCGATACTCCCATATCACCTTTTATAAAGTTTCCTCCCCATTTTAAGTATTGTTTATACAAGGGCAAATCTAATCCAAGCCGAACTCTTTCCGCTTCAAGTGTTTGCGGAGATATTGCGGGATTGAGTTTAAGCTCACTAAGTGGATCAATAGGGCTCAAACGTATTATAAAAAAGCTGATTAGAGATACCAAAATAAGTATCGGGACAGCATTTATAAGTCTTTTAATTATGTATATAAATACGTTCATTCTTCTATATAAATCTCCTCTAAATTATGAATTACTCCGCCAAGCGCAGTCGGTTCAAGGTTTTTATACTTTTTGCGAACCGCATAAATATTTAACGGACTGTATAAATATATGAACGGATTATAATCATACACTATCTGTTGATATTCGTCATATATTTTTTTACGATTTTCAAATCCCAATGTTGTTGCACCTTGAGAGAAAAGTTCATCCAATCTTTTTTCCCATGGCAGTATATTTGTTCTGTTTATGGCATCTTTACCCTGTCTTATATTAAACATGTGCAAGCTTCCGTAAGAATACCATACGTTTGCACCATTATTCGGCTCAAGTGCCGAACCGGTCAACCCCATAATTATTGCATCCCAGTCCATTGAACCTGTTATTTTACCGACAAGAACGTTAAATTCTATTGGTTTAAAATTGACTTTCATACCCAATTTTGCCAAATCTTCCTTAATAATAACGCCAATAGATTCCCTTTCGAGATTTCCTGCATTTGTCATCAAGGTAAACTCAACCTCATTTCCCTCTTTATCATGCAAAATACCGTTTTCATCCTTACTGAAACCTGCTTGAGAAAGAAGTTTTTGCGCATATTGAAGATTTTGCGGATGTCCTTTTGCCAAAGTTTTATTTAAGTAAATTGAAGATAAACCCTCTGCCGTAAATAAAGGCATCCCGACACCGCTGATAATATTAGAAACAATGAACTCCCTGTCTATTGCGTAATCAACAGCTTTTCTGAAATTGTTATTATTAAACCATTTTTGTTTTTTAGGCTCAACATAATATTTGCCTTTGTCATTTTTACGGTTATTGAGGTTAAAACTTATAAAAGTTGTTCCGTCGCCCGCACCGAGGTTATACATTTTGTAATCAGAATTTTTTTCAAGAGCCTTAAACCGTGCAACTTGATTGCCCCTTACAGGCAAAATATCAAGCTCGCCGCCCTCAAACTTTAAGACCTGATTGTTCAAATCTCCGACAATATAGACAACATATTTATCAAGATACGGAAGCAAATTTCCGTTTTTATCCGCCATAGAATAATCTTTATTTCGCTCAAAAATAACTCTCTGCGCAGGAACGTACTCTTTTAATTTGAATGCCCCCGAGACAACAAAATCTTCGGGCTTTGTCGTTACGCCCCAAAATCGATTAAACTCATCTATCCCTTTGTCAGTAATGGGTTTTAGAATATGTTTGGGAGCAATTGCAAAACCGAGCATTCTCAAAAATGGCGCAAAAGTTTTTGGCGTAACAAATTCGAGAGTATATTTATCAATTTTTTTGCAAGAAGGCATAACACCGTCAACAGCCATAACATCACGGCTGCTCGTATCGCCGTAACCGCCTTTAATAATTGTATTATATGTAAATTCAACATCATCTGCTGTTATTTCTCTGCCGTCAGACCATTTTAAGCCCTTGCGAAGAGTGACAGTATATGTTTTTCCGTCTTTTGCAATTTCAACTTTTTTGGCAAGTTTTGGTATGACTTCACCCGTATATGCATCTGTCGTAAACATTCCCTCAAACATCAAACCCGCAAGGGTGCTTGATGTAGCATCTTTGGAATTCCAGATATTAAATGTTTTCGGACCTTCACCTATTGTAGAATTTGAAAAAGCACCACCATACCTGCCGACATCACCTCTTGAGATAAGATATTCTCGTCCGTTTATTTCCCTTATTTCAAACGGCGGTTTTATTTTTTCAAATATGGCTTCTTCAGTTTTGTTTTCGGCAATTTTTTCTTCTTCCTCAATAACATCTCTATGTAAACAAGATGAACCCCAAAAAACAAAAAAGCCTAATATTAAAATGGTGTATATTATCTTCTTATTCATAACGTTATTATAAAACGATAAAGAATAAAATAAAAAGTCCTTAATATTAGACAAGTGGGATATATTTTAATAATTCCTTTTCATTGCTTTTTCGATTTCACGTTTTGCAGTTTTTTTGCTGATAGTTTCACGCTTATCGTGGAGCGTTTTACCTTTGGCAAGTGCAATTTCAACCTTCGCAAAACCGTGTTCAAGATGCATATTTATAGGAACCAATGTCAAACCCGATTCTTTCAACTTACCTATGAGTTTATTTATTTCTTGTTTTTTGAGTAACAGTTTTCTGTTCCTAAGCGGTTCATGGTTGTATCTGTTACCGTTTTCATAGGGGCTTATGTGCACGTTATAAAGCCACACTTCGCCTTCTTCAATTCTTGCAAAGCCGTCCTTCAGGTTAACGGAACCTTTACGGACAGATTTTATTTCAGTTCCGGTGAGAACAATACCCGCAGTATATTTTTCAAGAATTTCATAATCATGAAACGCTTTTCGATTATCTGCCAGAATTTTATGTTCACTCTTATTGCCCATAGCCGTTTATTCTCTAAAGGTTACTGATGAATAGAATTTTTTCAAACCGTCTTTGATTTTATTTATTTCGGTATCAATAATCTGGTCTGTAAGTGTTGCGCTCTTATCTTGCAGATAAATGTGGAATGCAACGCTCTTATGACCTTCTTCAACGTGTTCACCCTGATAAACGTCAAAAATATCAGCACCGTTAAACAGGTTTGGAGAAACAAATTTCTTTATTGATTTTGCCAAATCCTGATAAGAAACATCATTTTTCACAATGAATGCGATATCTCTGGTTACTTCCGGATATACGGGAAGTTCTTTAACCAAAACCGCATTATAGTTTACATTTTCCAACAATGCATCAAGGTCAATTTCAAAGAAGAATACATCCTGATTGAATTTCATTCTGTCTTTTATAACAGGATGAAGCTGACCGAATTTTGCAACCGGCGCTTTATTTTTGCCCAAAACCGCAGCATAAGCGCTGCGTTTTGGATGTAAATAGTTTACATCTTCGCAAGGTGAATATATAACTCTTTGCGTAAGTTTTAGTTCTTCAAAAATATTTTCTATGACACCCTTCAGTGTGTAGAAATCAACATCTTCGGTTTCTTGCCAGTTTGAAGTATTTGCGTTGCCTGTAATCAAACCACATAGAATACGTTTTTCCTTTACCCCTGTTGTTTTTTCAGTTGCGGGTTCTTCTATTGTATAAGTTTTTGCATTTTCAAAAAATCTTAAATTTTTTGAACCGTTGTCAAAGTTGTATTTGATAATATTCAAGAGGCTCGGAATTACGCTCTGGCGAAGCATACAGAAGTCTTCAGACTGAGAATAACAAACTTCAACGTTCTTTGCTTCATCATATTTTATTCCTGCCCAGTCATAAAGGGGCTTTCCTATCAATGAAGAAGTCATTGCTTCATAGAACCCTTTACCCAAAAGCAGATTGCACAATTTTTTTACGGTCAAATCCTCTTTTTTTACCTCAGCAGCAACGGTTTTGTCGGGAAGCGTCGGTTCAATTTTGTCATAACCGTGAATACGAGCGATTTCTTCTATCAAATCAATCTCTCTTGTCACGTCAACCGCTCTGAAACCTGGAACAGAAAATCTTGCCGCAAGTTGATTTTTTCCGCAAAGTTTAAAGCCCAAACTGCTAAGAATAGAGATGCAGGTTTCTTCCGGAATATCTATACCCAAATAGCGTTTAATTTGTGCGTATCTGAGGGTGATAAGCTGCTCAGGCAGCGCATTATTGCCTGCTTGTGCAATACCTTCAAACTTAGCTCCGCAAAGCTCTACTAAGAGCTGAATAGCTCTAATCAGCGCCGGTTTAACCATTTCCATATCAACACCACGTTCAAATCTTGCGTTTGCTTCCGTTCTTAAACCTACACTCTTTGCACATCTTCTTGTACTTGCAGCAGGGAAAAATGCCGCTTCTAACGCAATATTCTTTGTATTGTCATCAATTTCGGAATTTTCTCCGCCCATAACACCGGCAAGAGCCACACCGCCTTCTTTTGTTGCAATAAGAACAGAATTATTATTGAGCTGTCTTTCTTCGCCATCAAGCGTGGTAATTGTTTCGCCCTCTTTTGCTGTTCTGACTTCAAGATATCCGTTCAATTTATCAAGGTCAAAAGAGTGCAATGGTTGACCGTATTCAAGCATAACATAGTTTGTAACGTCAACAATATTGCTTATTGCCCTGACTCCCGATGCCAAAAGTCTGCGTTGCATCCAAGCAGGAGACGGAGCAACTTTTAAATCTTTTAAAACCGCTACTGAATAGTATTTACATACATTTTCGTCTATTTTTACTTCAAAATTCGGAGCCTTAATTTCGTTTGTACAACTCATCGGACTGAATTTTAGTTCTCTGGAAAATATTGTCGCTACTTCTCTTGCAATACCAACAACAGACATTTCATCACCCCTATTGGCAGTAGGCGCAACATGAAGTACCGTATCTTCGGGAAGGTTTAAGACATCTTTTACATCAGCACCGACAGTCACATTGTCAAAAATTCTGTTAAGAATAAGTATACCGTCCTCTTCCTGAAGTTTTAAATCAGCAACCCCGAGTTCGTCATCCGAACACAACATGCCTTGTGATTCGACTCCTCTAATTACAGCCGGTGTGAGTTGGAAGCTTTCACCAGTTTTTCTGTCTAAAACAGTAGAACCGACAGACGCATAAGGAACTTTTTGCCCGACTTCAATATTTTGAGCACCACATACAACGATTTTTTGAGAAGTTCCGTCAAAAACCGTTACCAAGTGCAACTTATCAGCATTCGGATGATTGTCAATTTTTTGAATTTCAACAACCTTAATATTAGTAAATTTAGCACCTATTCTGTCTATACCTTCGCACTCCAAGCCGCTCATAGTAAGTCCGTGAGCAATTTCTTCGGGCGATAAATCTTTTATATCAACATATTCATTTAGCCATTCAAGTGAAACTTGCATTATTCTTCCTCCCTCCTAAAACTGTTGTAAAAATCTGATATCGTTATTGAAGAATAATCTGATATCACTAATGGCGTGCTTTAACATCGCAAGCCTTTCTACACCCATACCAAAAGCAAAGCCCGTATATACATCCGGATCAATATCAACACCTCTCAGTACATTCGGATCAACCATACCTGCACCTAAAATTTCCAGCCAGCCTGTTTGCGAACAAACCCTGCAGCCTTTACCTTTGCACATAATACATTGAACGTCAATTTCCGCACTGGGTTCTGTAAAGGGGAAGAAACTCGTTCTGAATCTCGTCGGTCTTGCTTCGCCGAAATAAATTCTAGTAAATTCATTCAAAACACCTTTGAGGTCGGCAAAAGTAATATTTTTATCAACAACAAGTCCTTCAATTTGGTGGAAAAGGTTATTTTTTCTAGCACTTACCGATTCACAACGATAAACACGTCCCGGGCTTATTATACGCATCGGCGGCTTTTTCGTTTCCATTGTATGAATTTGCGCACCGGAAGTTTGTCCTCTGAGAATAACATTCGGTGCAACTTTTGTATAAAAAGTATCTTGCATATCCTTTGCAGGGTGGTCTTTAGGAAAATTTAGAGCGTCAAAGTTGTAATATTCCGTTTCAACTTCCGGAGAATTTACATTGTCCGTAATTGTAAAACCCATCCCTTGAAATATGCTTACTATTTCATCAATTGTGGCTGTGAGGGGGTGAACTTTTCCCATAGGGATATTTTTTCCGGGAAGAGTTATATCTATTCTTTCCGCCTCAAGCTTTTCATTTAATTCTTTTTCGTAAATGCCCTGCTCTTTTTCAACAACAGCCTGCTCAATTTTTTGCGCTACTTCATTTGCAAAAGCACCGATTACCGGTCTTTGCTCCAGTGATAAATCTTTTAACCCTTTTTTTATATTGTTAAGCACACTTTTTCTACTCAAATACTCGAGTTTTATTTCTTCAATATCCTCGCTGTTTTTTGCATTTTGAACTTTTTCAAGCCCCTGTGCGAGAATTTCTTCAAGCTGTTTTTGCATTTCTCTGACCTCAATTTCCTTAATATTTTTACCCCTAAAGTATAGAATAAACCCAATAACTTATCAACACATCAACCTTTTAAAGAAAAACATTTTTACAAAATAAAAAAACATGGTAAAATTAAAGAGGATAATTTTTTGGAGCAACGTATTTTGAATAATAAGAATAAAGCTTTTACACTTGCAGAACTTTTAATAGCAATGCTGCTTTTTGCATTGTTGGCAGTTATTTTGGTACCTAACGTAACAAATAACGCTGAAAAAGAACTTTTTTCAACACAAATAAAGAAAATTCAAAACGATGTTCAACAGGCATTATTGGTAATGCTTACACAAAACCAAGGCTCTTTGCGAATGATGTGCGCAGGAGAAGGTTCAAGTAAATGTTTTATAAAAGAAATATCGGAAAAATTGGAAAAGAATGTAGTTTACTCCAACAGTGACGTCACCGGATGCGCAGGTCAGGATTTGACGAACAAGAAAAACGAAAGAGCGCAAGCATGCTTGTTTAAAGAAAGAAAACCTCAATTTATGAATAAACAAAATGCAAACTTTATTGTCAACGGTAAAAATACCACTTTCTACGCAGTAAACCTTAAAAACGGCGCATCTGTAGCAGCTGTATTTGATCCTAACTGCAATAAAGGGACAAGCTCCAGCGGAGCAAACATTACGGATTGGGATATATCTGTCGTTGTAGATACCGTAGGAATAAAGCCTGCCAATATCTGCGGCTATATGGAAATAGACGTCAATGCCGGTAAAGTACCAAACGTCGTAGGTAAAGATATTCACTATTTCTGGATTGTTGATCAGGACGGAATTATGCCTTTTGGTGAAGTAGATAAATTCACATGCGGTGAAGTAGAAAACGGAAAAATTAAGAAAATGCCGAAAGAAGTAGCAAACGAAAATCAACAACTCGGCTGCACATATAGAATATTGCAAAGAAATAACATTGACTACTACTAGACTACTACTTGAGTATAATACATTCACATTTATAGGTTGATATAATTGTTGTTATGGGAATAGAGAAAATCATTTCAATATTTGTAATACAATTTTGGGCATTATTTTTGACGATTGATCCGATTGGAGTTACGCCTATTTTTATATCCTTGACGTCAAAATGTACGGAACTTCAACGAAAAAATATTGCCAACAAGGGTGTGCTGATTGCGTTTTTAATACTTATATTTTTTGCATTGACAGGTTCATTATTATTGGATTTGTTCGGCATTTCAATTGCCGCCTTCAGGCTCGGCGGAGGGCTTTTGCTTCTGCTTTTATCTATTGAAATGGTTATGTCCAAAACTGAAAATGCTCCGCAGGACGAAGAAACTTCAACAGATTTGGCAGTATTTCCGATTTCAATTCCGCTTTTATCAGGTCCCGCAGCAATAACAATGTTAATACTGTTTATCAAGCAATCAGAGGGTGAACTTCTCCCAAAAGCAATTGTATTGACTGCGCTTTTTGTTAACATGTTTATCGTATGGCTTTGTTTGAGATTTTCAAGCAAAATAAGCGGTCTTATGGGAAAAACCGGAGCAAATGTCATTACGAAAATATTTGGCATATTGTTGACCGCACTCGCATTCCAATTCATTATTGATGGCATTTTTGAAGCAATAAAACTCCACTAATACTACTATTGGCAATTATCAATATATTTCTGTATTTAAATTTTTAAATTTCATCTCTTGAAATTTATTTTTCTTTTAGTTAAGATGTAGAAACAAATGTAGAAAAGAGGTCACATCATGTCAAGACAATGCGCAATATGCGGAAAAATAGCAAATAAGGCAAACAAAGTATCTTTCTCTCATAAAGCAAACGTACACAGACAAGTTCCTAACTTGCAAGCGGTTACTGCTGTAGTTGACGGAAAGGTTCAAAAAATCAATGTTTGCACTTCATGCATTAAAGCAAACAAAGTTCAAAAAGTATAATTGAACTATTAACAGTTTATAAAAAGCACCGCTAAAGAACGGTGCTTTTTATTTGCCATACTATAATCTCCCAGCCTGAGCATATTGAATTTTCGCTAAAATAGCATATAATTATATATGGAGGTTGGTTTCATGAAAAAAATCAAAATATACACTACTACGCAGTGTCCTTTTTGCAAAAATGCTAAAAAGCTTTTAAACGAAAAGGGTATTGATTTTGAGGAAATCAATATCATCAACGACGAGGCTCACATGTTAAATGAACTTGCCAAAAAATCCGGTATTCACACGGTACCGCAGATTTACGCAGACGAAAAATTTATCGGAGGCTGCGATGACATCTATATGTTGGAGAGCCAGAACAAACTTGATGAAGCCCTAAACTAGAAAAAAAGACGCCCATATAGCCGGCGTCTTTTTTTATATAAAATTACTGATTATTTTATTGAACAAATGTGCAAGCTTGAAGTTTTTGTTCTTCGGGAGTTGCCGTCATATTCGTTCCGGTTGCGGCAACAGCGGTTATGCCTGCAGTTGAAGCCGTTTTTGTTCCTGTCAGAATATTGATACCTTTCATAGCAGCTGAAGCATTATCTACCATTGTTTTCGCTTGTGTTACTACCGCTTCATCACCTTGAATATACGGTAACAATGTTTTCATATGATTTAGCCAAGTATGTGCTTCGGCTACGTTATTTTTGGTTTGTAATGCGTTTTGGAAGTGCAAGTTCAATGCTTCTAAGTGAGATATGTTTGCTTCGCTTGCTTTTATACCAAGGTCAACAGTTTTGAATGCGGAAGAAGCACCTGCTGTAAGAAGTCCTGCCTTTGCATGGTTTACAGCACTAATCGTACGTACTACATTTGGCATATCCTTGAATTCAAGTATCGGTGCAGCCACCGTCTTAACAGGTGCAACGAATGTATTTTTGACTGCCGAACCAACTTTTGCTAAAGCACCTACTGATTTAATAGTATCTTCGGCTGTAGAAGGAACTGTTGCCGCTTTGCTTATATGATTAACAGCACCGGCAGCTTGTCCCGTAGCTTGTTCAATTGCAGTTGCCTGCTGTGCCAAATTAGATTTGAATGATTTTAAACCGATAAGAGACGTAACTGTTGTAAATACACCGTTACCGATATTTTCCCAAGCATTTCTTTCTTCCGCATCTGTTTTTGCGTTAGCAGATTGGTATGCACCAACACCAATGGTTCCTACACCTAATGCCAAACCGCCATATAAAAGGCCTGCACTGATAAAAGGTCCTACGCCGGGGATAAAGCAAGCGCCGATTGCGGCTGCTGCTATACCTATCGAAATTATTGCTTTTTTAGGAGAAGAAAACATATTTGTAAAAGTCTTTGCAACTCCGTTCCACATTGATGAAAGTTTTTCTGTCCAAGAAATTTTACCGTCGTCTTTTCCGTCACCACATGTTTTTTTAACCGTATATTTTTCAGCTTCAGCCTTATCCAATGTTTCGGGAGCTTCGTCTGCGCATACATACAAAATTTCTTCTTTTCCGTTTTGTTTAATAGTTTGTTTAAAATATCTGTGACCGCCGTAATTAAATTCTATCGGAGAATCTTCATTCGCCTTGCCCGATAATTTAAGGGTTTTGTAACGCTGCTTGCCATCTTGTGTTTCAAAAACTTTGGTTCCTATCCCTATTGGTTTAACTTCCATCCTATATATCTCCTGAATTCCTAATTTAATCCCATGCCAAATGGTTATATTTTTCCCGTATCTTAATAAAAACAATTATTGAAAAATAATTGCCTCAAATTGAATTTAAAAAGGAATTATTCTCCCTTGAGCTAAGGGAGAGAATGGATGTAAAAAGCGAATGATAGCGCTATCCTGCCGCTACAAATGAACGCATTTCTGCGAGTTTTTCTTCAATAATTTTTTGCAAAACCGGATAGTTTTCGAGCTTGCCATTTTTAACAAAATCTATGGCAGTATTTCTGGCTGCCTCAAGAATTTCAACATCGTTTACAAGGTCGGCTATCATTAAATCAGGAAGTCCGCTCTGCCTTGTTCCCATAAATTCTCCCGGACCCCTCAATTGCAAATCTTTTTCCGCAATGACAAATCCGTTATTTGTTTGTGTCATAACATTTAATCTGGCAAGGGTTTCGGCATTTTTACTATCTGAAGCAAGAATGCAGTATGATTGCCGTTCACTCCTGCCTACACGCCCTCTGAGTTGGTGCAGTTGGGACAAACCAAAACGCTCGGCATTTTCTATAATCATAACCGTGGCTTCCGGAACATCAACACCCACTTCAATAACAGTTGTTGAAACAAGAACGTCATATTCACCACGCTTGAATTTCTGCATATTTTCTTCTTTTTCCTGAGCGGAAAGCTTTCCATGAACAAGTCCTATTTTCAAGTCAGGAAAGACTTTTTCTTTGAGTTTTTCAGCTTCTTTTGTTGCCGCTTTTGCCGAAAGCGTTTCGCTTTCATCAATAAGAGGGAATACTATATAAGCTCTGTTTCCCTTTTTAACCTCATTTCTAATCAAATCATACGCTTTTTTGCGCATTGTGCTGCCCGAAATAAGAGTTGTAATAACAGGTTTTCTTCCTTTCGGGAGTTCATTTATCGTCGTTACATCAAGGTCACCATGTACGCTCAGAGCTAAAGTTCTTGGGATAGGAGTAGCCGTCATCGTTAATAACTGCGGATTTGTACCTTTTTGCGAAAGTTCTTTTCTTTGTTTTACTCCAAATCTATGCTGCTCATCAACGACCACAGCACCAAGGTTTTTAAATTCAACAGCATCTTGAATAAGCGCATGCGTACCAACAGCAATATGCGTTTGCCCATTCAAAAGATTTATTTGCATTTCCTTACGCACCTTTGCGCCATTTTTTCCGACAAAAAAACCGACTTGAAGTCCCAAAGGAGTGAGCCATTCAACAAAATTTTTATAATGCTGCGTGGCAAGGATTTCTGTCGGAGCCATTATTGCTCCCTGATAACCATTTTCCACTGCAGCAAGAAGCATCATACAAGCAACGACAGTCTTTCCGCTGCCAACATCACCCTGCAAAAGCCGCTGCATTGGCTCAGTGGAATTAAGGTCAGACAATATCTCATTGAAGGCATTATTTTGCCCTTCAGTAAGCGTAAATGGCAAGCTCTGCACAAATTTGTCGACAAGACCATTTGGCTTTATATTTATTTTTTCCGTTTTTATCGTACGACGTACGGTTTCCCTTATCAAAAGAAATTTCAACTGCAAAATAAAAAGTTCTTCAAATATAAGAGTCTTTTTAGCCTTTTCAAGCATTTCAAAATTGTCCGGAAAATGTATTTGCCTTATTGCGGTTTGTTTATCAAATAAATCATTTTCCCGAATAATTTTTTCGGGCAGAATATTCGGAACCTTATCCAAATAGTTTTCTATTGCATTAAAAATCGCTCTGCGCAAAGTTTTTACGTTCAAGTTTTCACACAGAGGATAAACAGGAACAATTCTTGCGTTATGTATTATATCTTTATTTTCAAAATCAGCCGTAATAACGGTAGCTTCTTGCCTGTCAATCATATAACCGCCATAGTAATTATCACGTTTTGCTATACCGGACAAAATTATATTTGCGCCTTTGGGATAATTAGCTTTGTAATGCTCCTGCATTTTTCTGTTGAGTTTTTTATAAAACCACGTAGCTTTTACCCTGCCGGTACCGTCGGAAACCACAACCGTCAAAATACACATATTTTTATTCGGACTGTTATAGATGTTTACATCTCTGATTTCCCCAAAAACGGTTACATTTTCTCCCTCTTTTATATCCTTAATTTTTGTTCTGTTCGTGTAATCCAAATGTCTTGAGGGATAATAATTCAACAAATCCATAACGGTAAAAATTTTGAGCTTATTTAAAAGAGCGGCAATTTTCGGACCTACACCTTTGCAATAGGTTACATCCGTTTTTTCAGGATTATCAGAATACGTTTTTTTTATTTTATCTTCAGGAATGTATTCGACATAAGGTTCAGCAAGAAGCTCATAAATGCTGTTTATAACCTTAATTCTTTCAGAAAGCATCAATAACTGATAATTGTCAAATGAATGATAAATACTTCGCCATTTTTCGTTTTTCGGCATAAGGCGAATAATTTTTTTAATTTCGGCAAGCATATATTTTGAAAAAGATTTTTTCTTACCGACAATATTTATATAGTTATTTTTTACCTCAATTTCAAGTGCTTTCTTGATTTCGGCACAATTTTCGAGTTTATCAATTAGTTTCATTTTTATCTAAAATTTTTATAATTTCATAAATATTCATGTGTTTTTCTCTGCCTCGAATTTCAACAGAGCTGATTTTTATGACATCAAGGACATCTTTTGCATACTCATAAGTACTTTCGCTTATTAAAAGCTGAGTATTAAATTGTCTGTTTTGGGCTTCAATACGGCTGGCAACATTAACTGTATCCCCGATAACCGTATATTCCAAATGGTTTGGGGTTCCGATATTTCCTATAAACACCATGCCTGTGTTTATACCGATACTTATACCGATATCGGGTTTGCCCTCGGATTTCCATTTTTTTCTCAAGTCTTTTAACTTCGCAATCATTTTTGTTGCGCACAATATAGCATTCAGCGGATGGCGTTTATCTTTGACCGGTTCGTTATATACGGCAAGAATTGCATCACCGATAAATTTATTTACAACGCCACCATATTCTTCAATAATAGGTATCATCAAACCAAAATATTCGTTCAAAAGTTTTGTTACTTCATCCGGATCAAGGTTTTCCGAAAATCTTGTAAAACCCCTTATATCAGCCATAAGGATGGTTGCATCAGTTTTTTTGCCGCCGAGAGCGACATCTTCATCCTCTTTTATTATGTTATCAACAACCGTAGTTCCGATATATTGCTTCATTGCACGTTTCAATTTTTCCTTTTTGCGGTCTTCTATCGAAAACTTATACGAAAATGAAAATATCGCCGTAAATACAAAGAAAACATAAGGAGCAACCATATTTAGAGCATAGCCGTTTGAATATCCCCAAAGCGCCATATAAAAATATAAAAATGAAAGAATTAAAATTCCTATAACCGACAGTATCGGAGTTGCATAAAATACAAGCATAAAAATGCATCCCAAAAAGATAAGGATAATAAGCACATTTATATATACCGGCACAACTGAAATACTGTCACCTGATAATAAATTATCCAAAATTGTTGTCTGAATAGTGCTGCCCGGCATATTTATGGACATCGGTGTGATTTTTAAATCATATAAAGCATTGGCAGTCGCACCGATAACAACTATTTTGTCCTTAATCATTTCAGGCGGAATTATCGGATATTTACCCTGTTTTGCAAGGTTATACGATTTAATAATATCCGATGCTTTTATCTGCTCATGGGGTACCCACGATTCTTTATCATATGGGGCTAACCATTTTATATATTGAACAGATTTGTCTTTTCTGTAGCATAAAGGAAATTTGTATATCTTCCCTTTGTCATCAATTGCTTCATAGAAATTATCATATAACACAACATCTTTTATATTGCTGAGCTTTAAAAATGCAGCCATAGGTAGAGACGGATAATAAGCCCCATTCATAAATATAAACGGTTCAAAAGCTCTAACCGCACCATCGGTATCAAGAGCCGTATTAACCGAACCGATATAGTTTAGAGCGTTCAAATACCCCGGCAGCATTTCTTGATATGCCTTGTATTCGGTTTGCTCTATTCTTCCGGTATTTCTGTTATCAACAACATTTATCGAAAATTTTTTCTTAAAGTATTTGAGTTCATCTTTAGGATTTTCGACATTTTCATTTTTGGTAAAATCAACACCGCCGATTATAAAGGGAGTTTTTTCGAGTCTGTCCAAAAAAACTTGGTCATCCTCAGCATCATCCTGTGTTGTTAAAACCGCATCAAACAGTACAATCCTTGCACCGGACTGAGACAAATATTCAAACATATCGGCATACATTGTCCTTTTCCAAGGCCAAGAACCGATTTCTCTTATTGAGTTATCGTCAATTACGATATTAACTATATTTTCCAAACCAGTTTTGTTGGCAGAGAGCTTGGACATTGCATCATAAGCATTTTGTTCAAAAAATTTTGACGCAAAGAAATAAAAGCAACAAGACAAAATAACCGCAATCAAACTTACGGACAGAGTCTTTTTTAATTTTTGCCTATTCAACACTCTCATAAAATGATTATAGCTAAAATATACCCGATTATCAACGGAGTTTAAATATTTCCATCAATTCTTCATTTGACAAATCGCCAAGCATTGTTTCACCGGTATAAAGTGACATATCAACGAGTTTTTGCTTATTTTTCAATATTTCATCAATTTTTTCTTCAAATGTACCCAGCGTAACAAGCCTGTGAACAGTTACGTTTTTATTTTGTCCGATACGATATGTTCTGTCAGTTGCTTGAGTTTCAACGGCAGGATTCCACCATAAATCGAAGTGAATAACGTTTGTAGCTGCCGTAAGGTTTAACCCTGTGCCACCGGCTTTCAAAGAAAGCACCATAACTTTTGTCTCATCATCATTTTGGAACTGGTCAATCAATTTTTCTCTCTCTTGACGACTTAGTGAACCATGGAAAAAGAGAACCTTGTCATGCAGCTCTTGTTTTATAATCTTCGTGAGTATTTCGCCCATTTCTTTATACTGAGTGAAAATCAAAACTTTTTCATTCGCTTCAAGAATCAACTCCGTTATAGCAAAAATTTTCTTTGTTTTGCCTGATAAATCATAGGAGAAGTCTTGGTTTTTGAGATAATTAGCAGGGTGATTACAAATTTGCTTCAAAGAAGTAATAAGTTTTAAAATCATACCCCTACGGTTAATACCGGTAGCTTCTTCCACTTGCTTCATTGTAGAGTTTAAAGTAGTTTCATACAATGCCGCTTGTTCCGGAGTAAGGTAGCAATATTCGTCAAATACAATTTTTTCCGGCAAATCGTCAATGATTTTTTTGTCTGTTTTAAGTCTGCGCAAAATAAACGGAGAAGTAACGAGTTGAAGCCTTTGAGCAGTAGAATTATGTCCGAGTTTTTCAATTTCAAAAGCATACTTGTCTTGAAATTCGCTTGAAGAACCCAGATAACCCTTATTTATAAAATCGAATATACTCCACAACTCGCTTAATCTGTTTTCTATAGGAGTACCTGTCATCGCAATTTTGCATGGCGTAACAAGTGCTTTTATAGCTTTTGACTGTGCGGTAGCAGGGTTTTTGATGCTTTGAGCTTCATCAATAACAAGCATACCCCATTCGTATTTTTTCAACTTGTCCAAATCTGCACGTAAATGTCCATATGTCGTAATAATTATATCCGATTTCAAATCAAGGACACGATTTATACCGTGATATATGCTAACATTCATAGACGGAGCAAACTTTTCGCACTCTTTCAACCAGTTACCAACAAGCGTAGTCGGGCAGACAACCATAGCAGGCTTAGGCATCTTGCCTTCCTGCTTTAATTTTACTATCAAGCTCAATATTTGAACCGTCTTACCAAGTCCCATATCATCTGCAATACAGCACCCAAAACCCTTTATGATATTTGAATATAACCATTTAAAACCATAGACCTGATACGGACGAAGAACTTTTTTCAAATCCTCTGGCGGCTCAACCTCTTTAACGTTCAAATGTTTTTTAACTGCTTCTCTGATAGCATCCTCATAATCTGTTTCAAAGTCATCAATTTTGCCTGCAAAAACGCTGTGGATAAGCTCAAGACGATTTAATTCCTTATCTATCGGCTTATCAAGATTTTCCAAAATCTTCTTTATTTCTGCTTCATTTAGCAAAACATATTTGTTTTTGAAATTCACAAGCTCGTTTGAATTTTCAATAAGTTTCAAAAATTCTTCTTTGGTAAGTTTTTCATCACCAATTGCTATTTCATAAGAAAATTCCATTATATCATTCAAAGAATAGTTGGAATTTGGATCATCAAAACTGCTTAAAAAGTCCTTGGAAACATCGGGTTTGAGGACTGTTTTTATGGAAAGCTTCGGTCTCAACACGTTTTGAAGCTCTTTGGGCATATAAATATCAACATTGAAACCGTTTAAGATAGAACAAATTTTTGAGAGATTTTTTATAATTTCTATTGCCTTTACCTGCGGCTCATAAAAACCAAATGAACAATATATGTTTTTAAGAGTGGGCATAAATTCCGACGCACTCCGTATTTGTGCAGCAACAACCTCTCTAGAGTTTTCATCCTCATCCGTAAATAAATTTTTAAAATCGTTGGTTTTGTTTTTTGTTGAATAACTTAATTTCGTTATATATTCAAATTCGCCTGCCTTATCAAAAGTAACAAGGAGTTTTATCGGATTGGTATTTTGATTAAATGTACTGAGCCATTCGATTAACGCAACCGCAATATTTCTTGAACCTCTTATTGCTTTTTGCGGCTGACTTTGAGAAAACATTGTTATTGCGGGAGATGATTTTAATTTTGAAACTTTTAAATTTAATATTTTATAAACCATATAATTGATTAAGTCGTCCAAAATTTCCCTGATATAAGACTTTTGAACAACGCTATTACCGTCCGCACTTATTCCGAAATTTTCCACGGCAAAATCAATTATTGAAGAAAGCGTAGATTTTAATTTCGGATTTTCAAAATCCACACTATAGTCAATTTTAAAATATTGAGTATCTAATAAAGTAACATGCGGTCGGATGTTGAGCGTTTTGACAATATCTTTTGCAAGCAAGGTTAAATAGTTAAATAATCTTGTTGTTTGACTTATTTCATCACTTTCTATCAAATGCTGAAAATTCAAAAAATAATCATAAACAATATATTTAGGGACGTTCAACCCGACAAGATTTTTTAATACGAGTTTATCCCCTTCTATAATAGGAATTGTTCTCATTTCTTTGCTTGCTCGGAACATAGAGCCTTTAGATTTCAGATAGATTTCAAAGTTAATCGTCGGAGTTACAAAAAAGCTCATGTCCTTTTTGCCAAAAACGCAATAAAAATCACAATTTCTGGCAAAGAAATTGTTTTCATACCCGAATACACTCTCAAATTCATCCCTGATTAAATCGTATAATTCCATCATATTGGATTTAAAATCTTTTTTATCAAAATACTGAGGATTATCCGAAAAGTTCGCAAAAATTTCATCGGAATAAAGTTTTTTCATCCGGTAATACTCAGGGAGACTCTTTTGGGTATTTATTTTTACACTCTCGTACGGAATAAAATCAACATCATTCTTTTTTACCTCAAGCAGCTGACGAGAAAGAATTTCTTTCATTTCATCAGTTGCAAAACCTTTTATATCAAGTGCTAAAAGCGGATTTTTATAAATTATTGCACGCAATGAATCATATAAAAACAACTGCTCATCTTTTGGCATAGACGAGGGCAAGTTCATATCCGAAACATCCTGCACAATAATTTTTATATTATTTTTAAGAAGATATTCAAAGAAATAAAAATTGAGTTTTGAATTTATTAATTCTTCTTTCAAGATAGGATTTTTATAAAATGCCTGTTCAATGAAATCGCATTCTTCATCAGTTAAAAGGTCAAATTCAAGCGTAATATTTTTTTGAACATTGTTATATATATAACCGAGTTTAACCGTTTGAGTATCAACCTCGTAGGATGTTATCTGGTTATTATTGTCAAGTATTACTCTTTCTTTAACGTCATCCATTATCTCTCTATCTCCATGAGATATATTATACTACAAAGGATTTTGAGATAAAGAGGAAATTTATATTTCCGCAAAAAAAGCCGCCCTCAAACGAGGACGGCTTTTTATATCGCTTTAGAAAAATTAGAATAAGATTACTAATTCTTCGTTAGGATTCAATGATGAGTTGTTAGAAGCACTCGGAAGAATCATATAAACTAATTCATCACCAACTTCGTAAACAACACCAAATACACCGCTTACAGATGTTTTTGTGATATCATAGATACCTTTAGCAACTGACCAAACGCCATAGCCGAAGCTCTTAACGCCTGAACCAGGGTGACCAGACAATGTTTCAACAAATACGTTGCTCCAGTTGTCACCTGTTTCTTCAAGTCTGTTACCGCAAGTATCAGAGATTGTACCACCTGTTCTGCCTACAACACCAAGAATTCTGCCTGCTGTAGAAAGAGGAGCACCAATAATTCTTCCGAGGAAGAATGGGCTCTTAGAATTTGTTGCTGTTGCTTCAGAAAGTGTTTTCGGGAAGTCAACTTTTGTATCGCCATTTACGATATCAACAAATTTAACTTTTATCCAACCTGCATTGTTGTCAAGACCAGGTCTCTTAACTTCAACAACTCTACCGTTTACAGTTGAACCTGCAGGGAATGTTGTATCGTTAATTGTAACTGATTTTGTTGTTTTTGCAGTGAAGTGGTCACCAATGTTAGAGTGTCTAGCGCTAACTCTGTCGTTCATTTTGATTGTAAGAGCAACAGGAGTGTATTTCTTAACTGCGCTAGGAGCATTCTTGTCTAAGCTTAATGTTTGATAATAAGCTAAGTCAGTTCTAAGTGCGCTTACTAAATAAGCAACTTGTTCTTTTGAAAGATATTCGTCAGTAATAACTTTATCTTGGTCAGGAACATTTGATAATAATCTTGTAGCCAATACTTCAGCTGAAGCAGCTTTTGCCCAGTCAGGAATGTATTGAACAGTCTTACCGTTGAATTGTAAAGCTAAATCATCGCTATCCGGAGTTGCATCAACGATTTGTGCAATTGTAGCAAATACTTCTGCTTTTGTAATCGGTTGATCAGGTTTGAATGCTTTTGAAGGATAACCAATCATCATACCTGTATCAAGTGCACCGCAAATCCAGCCTGTTGCCCAATAAGAAGCATCAATGTCTGTGTATTTTTTAGTGCATGCGTTGTTCTTAGGAACGTTGAATGCTTCAGAAAGCACAACTGCCCATTCAGAACGAAGGATAGGCATTTTGGGGTTAAATAAATCAGAGTTAGCATAGTTGCTCTTGATTAAATTCAAAACGCCGTTAGCCCAAGATTGAACTGCTGCATTCTTTTTACCGCGAATGCCAACGGAATTCTTAGATTTTGCAATGTGTCCGCCTGTAATATAAGCACCGTCATCAGTAGAAAATTCAAATGTTTGAGAACCAAACAATGATGGGTGTGCATAAGCTTCAACATTAGTTTGTTTGCAGCTTGCGCCACAAGGACAAGCATCAGTAGTTGTTTTGCATCCGCAACCGCAATCTGCATATGCTGCGCCGCTTAACATAAGAACTGCTGCCAATGCTGCGATGGAAGTTTTAAAATTCTTCATAGTAAACTTTCTCCATAAACTTTCTTAAATTAAACTATTACCGTTGTGATTATCTCACTATTTCTTTTTACAGTCAACAATTATTTGCTTAATTGTACTTAGATATTTCTTCCAAATATCGTTCCAAAGCCTTATAGCCGTTGTATATTTCGTTAGAAATTTTGACATACTTTGATGCAATAATGCTTTTTAATTCTTTAACTCTTATGGACATTATTTTGTCGGATGCACTAATCAATTCTTTATTGGCGGACTCATTCCAACCCTGCATAACCGTAAGCTCATCGTTTATCTGCTTTACCGTTGAATATTCAAGGGGATTAAAGTCGTATTTTGCAAGAAATCTTTTTTCATCCAAATTTATCGCAGGGTTAACAACGGGCATGCCATAGTGCGCTTTCAAAATCATATATGCATCTGCCTGTCTGCGATGTGATTCCGGCACTTCACTCCTTGCGAGCATAACAGAAACGCCAAGACCTGTTTTATCCTGCTCTATATTCAAATTTTCTACGCTTGATTTTTCCGTAACCGTAACTATGGGAGATTGCTGCATGTTTCTAACCTTATCCTCTCGACCTCTATATACTAACAAAAAAATCTTGTTTTTTGCCCCGAAGAACAGAGATATTTTGTAAATTTTTTTGAACATCACAATATTGCTGGTTTTGTGGAAGTTCTTTTGTAAAGAAATATGAAATGCTTTATAAGTTGGCAGGTTGTCATGTTCGTGAATTGTTTGCGTTATAGTTGTTAAAATTGCGTGCTTATGTTACAAATAAAGAAGATAAAAAAGTTTTTTGTCGGAGAAGAAGAATGTCATCAGAGAAGATAAGAGTTTACGACTTAGCAAAAGAATTGAACCTGCCTAACAAAGAGGTTATTGATTTGCTGAAAAAAAATGTTGGCATAGTTGTCAAATCGCATTCCAGCTCTATCTCTGCCGATGATGCCGAAACATTGAAAAAAAGTCTCAGTCCAAAACCCGAGAAAAAACCCGACACATCAAAAGATTCGGGGGTTATAACTTCAACTCCGAGCAAAATAAAAAAGGTTGTAAAACCCGAAAAAGAAGGGACAGAACCTCAGGCAAAATATTCTTCTTCACAACCCAGAACATTTGAAAAGAGAGATTTTAAACCACAATCAAAAGAATATCAAAGCGGACAACGTTCAACATATCAAAGCTCAGACCGCCCAAGATATCAAGGTGACAGACCTCGTTTTCAAGGTGAAAGATCGCAATATCAAAGCTCGGACCGTCCGAGATATCAAGGCGACAGACCGAAATTCCAAGGTCAAAGACCACCGTATCAAGGTGACAGACCTCGTTTTCAAGGTGAAAGATCGCAATATCAAAGCTCGGACCGTCCGAGATATCAAGGCGACAGACCTCCATTCAGAGATGGGCAAAAACCTCCGTTTGAAAGAAAACCTTTTGGTGAAAAGGGCGAAAGAAAAACTTTTGAACAAAATCAAGACGGTCAAAAACAGGGTATGCCTTCTAAACAGCCGATTAAAAGGCAGTTTATTGCGCAAGATATGCCAGGCGGAAGACGTCCCGGAGCAGGAACTCCTCAAAGATTAGACAAGAGAAAAGATTCAAGACAATTCGGCAAATCAAAAGAAGAAAGAGAAGAACAAGAACGTCTTATGCACCAGCAACAGCATAAGGCAAAAAAGAAACCTCAAGTTGAAGAAGTTGTCGAAAAAGTTACTGAAGTAATTATTGATAAACCGTTGACGGTTGCGGAATTTTCCGAAAAAGCAAAAATATCAGTTACAGAAATAGTAAAATGCTTGATGATGAACGGCGTTTTGGCAACGGTTAACCAAACCATAAACGTTGATACAGCAACAAAATTGGCTGAAAACTTTGACATTCTTGTTTTGGATTCTTCGTATATCCAAAAAGAAGACGAGGATGCAGGCAAGAACGTTGTTAATATGAATTCAAAACACTTAAAAACCCGCCCTCCGGTTGTTACAATTATGGGACACGTTGACCACGGTAAAACAACACTATTGGACGCAATCAGAGCATCCAAACACAAAATTGTATCTGGAGAAGTCGGCGGAATTACTCAATCTATCGGTGCATATACCGCTTATGCCGGAGATAAGAAAATTGTATTTATCGACACACCAGGTCACGAAGCCTTTACCGCAATGCGTGCAAGAGGTGCACAGGCTACTGATATTGCCATTTTGGTTGTAGCTGCTGATGACGGCATAATGCCTCAAACAATTGAAGCAATTAACCACGCAAAAGCTGCAAATGTGCCAATAATAATTGCCGTAAACAAAATCGACAAAGCCGGCGCCGATCCTGACAGAGTACTTACACAATTAACCGAACATGGTCTTGTTCCTGAAGAATGGGGCGGTGATACTATCTGTTGCAAGGTAAGTGCTATTCAAGGCAAAGGTTTGGATGAATTATTGGAATATATTCTGCTCGTTGCAGAAATGCAAGAATTAAAAGCAGATCCGACGGTAAGCGCAACCGGTGTCGTAATTGAAGCCAAATTGGATAAAGGCAAGGGACCTGTTGCAACTGTTCTTGTACAAAACGGTACCTTGAGAAAAGGTAACTGTATTGCAGTTGGCAGCGTAGGAGGAAAAATCAGAGCACTTCTTAGTGATGACGGCGCACAAATTGAAAAAGCAGGCCCATCCACTCCTGTTGAGATTCTGGGTTTATCTGAAGTTCCGCAAGCCGGTGACAGATTTGAAATTCTTAATAACGAAAAAGAAATGAAAGCTCTTGTCGCAAAGAGAAAACAAGAAGAAAGAGAATCCAAGCTTGAAGCCATTGCTCCTTCAAAAGTTAAAAAAGATTTAATTAAGGCGCAGCAGGAAGAAACTCACGAACTGAACATAATTATCAAAGCAAATACGCACGGAAGTGCGGAAGCTGTCAGCGCTTCTATTCAGCAGCTTGAATCAAAACAAATTTTCACAAAAATTGTACACATTGCAGTCGGAGATATATCCGAAGCAGACGTTATGCTTGCATCGGCAAGTAACGCTATTATTATTGGTTTCAGCGTAAAAGAAGACGCTAATGCTGCGAAACTCGCCGCACAAGAAGGTGTCGATATCAGAAGTTACGATATTATCTACGAAATTTTGGATGATATTGAAAAAACAATGCTTGGTTTGCTAAATCCTGAAGTACAGGAAATCGAAACAGGCAGAGCCGAAGTAAGACAAATATTCACAATAGGTAAAACAAATAAAATCGCAGGCTGCTACGTTCTTGAAGGAAAAGTTGTCAGAAACAAGATAGCCGTAGTGGAAAGAGAAGGAAAAGAAATCTATAAAGGAAATCTTGATATGCTTAAACGTTTCAAGGAAGATGCAAAAGAAGTTGCAGCAGGCTACGAATGCGGTATTTCGTTTAACAAATTCAACGACTTAACCGAAGGCGATATAATAATTTCGTATACGACAAAAGAAATTGAAAGAAAAGTATTGGTATAAACGGCAGAAAAGGGGAATAAGAAGTGAAGAGCATATACGATTTTACAAAGATAATATCAGTATTGTTTTTACTATCCGGAATCGGATTTATCTTTACACATGCATATTTTTTGGCAGCATTAGGTATCGGAGCATTTATTATAATAAGATTTATTGACTCCGACTGGATGTTTCACACAATGCAGCTTGACAACCCCAACTCATTTGTGGTTACCATAACATTCATTGTTTTATGTGTATACGGCTTCTTTGTTTATCAAGAAATGCAATATGCACCGCTATTAACACAGGTAAAACCCGAGCACAAAACAGCTTACTTGGGATATGAACGTAATTTGGCAAAAGCATTTGCAACTTGTTCCGCCGCTCACAACGAACTTATGGACAAAATGGATTATGGCATAGATATTTCCGACAAAGAACAAAAAGCTGCAAACAGAGCTTGTTTCAATACAGCTTCCGAAATCGAAAAAGTTCAATTGCCAGAAGGTTTTCCGCAAAGTATCGCCGGAATTGCTTTAAAAAACAAGTCAGAATATAAAAAAGCCGCTATAAATTTATCTTCTTATCAATATTCGGAAAAAGCAGCACAAGATGGGTTGGTTTCCCGCATAACAACCGGTGTATCAAACATAAAAGCAAATATAATTAAAATAAGACGAACAATGAGCATTGACAACACTGAAAACGAACCTGTTTCAGTATCGGTAAAGCTCTAGGAGAATAAAATGAATAACAGAGCTGACAGAGTCAGAAAGACAATGTTGAAAGAAATTGGAGATATTCTCCTTAAAGATATAAGAGATTCAAGAATAAAAGGACTTGTTTCGGTTACGGATATAGAACTTGCATCCGACTATTCCTTTGCAAAGGTTTTTGTAAGTGTTCTTGTAAATGACGAAGATAAACAAGCCGCTCTTGAAGCATTAAAAGAAAAAGAGCCCTATGTCAGATGCGAGATAGGCAAACGCATTCGCCTCAGACTTACCCCGAAAATCGAATTTCATCTGGACGACTCCCTTGAAAGAGGCAGCAGAATTTCCGCCCTTATAGACAAAATTTCAAAAGGGGAAATATAGTCGCATGAATGGCATTTTAAATATAAACAAATCAAAGGGATTGACTTCTTTTGATGTTATCGCAAAGCTCAGAAAAATTTTGAATATGAAGCGTATCGGGCACGCAGGAACACTTGACCCATTGGCGACCGGAGTTTTGCCTGTTTTTATTGGAAATTCGACCAGACTTATTCAATATGCACCCAAAACAAAATCTTACAGGGCTTTTGCACGACTCGGAATTGAAACAAATACTTACGATACTGAGGGAGAAATAATAAGTAAAAAGAACAAAACTTATGACCTTGATGAAATAAAATCAGCGCTGAAAACTTTTGAGGGCAAAATAATTCAAACCCCGCCAATTTATAGCGCCATAAAAGTTAACGGGAAAAAATTATACGAATATGCCCGCAGCGATAAAAGTGTCGAAATTCCGGCAAGGGAAGTCGATATTTTTAGCATAAAATTTATTGATTTTGATAACACCGACGAATTTCCGCTTTTAACTTTTGATATAAACTGCGCCAGCGGAGTGTATGTGCGTTCGATTATACACGACCTTGGAGAAAAACTCTCCTCTGGAGCTATGATGGAAAACTTAATTCGTACAATGAGCGCAAACTTATTGATAGAAAACAGCGTAAAATTGGAAGAAATCTCTTGCGAAAACGCTGATAAGTTTTTAATCAATCCTAACAACGTAATTGATTTACCGGAATATACATTAAAGGAAAACGAAGTTGATAAGATAAAAAAAGGACAATATATTTTTGATGATGATATGATTGATGGAGAAATAAAACTTACTTTTGAAAATAATCTTGTTGCCATCGGTGTAAAACAGGACGGCAAAATCAAGCCAAAAACAGTTGTTCTGTAGGGGGGAGATAATGAAAAAATTTATTATAATTATAGTGTTTATGTTTTTACTTTTTGCACTAAAAGCCTATTGCGCTCAAAGTGAATACGACCTTTATATGCAATATTGCCCCAAGCCGCCGTTTGATATTGCAGATGAAGGCACGAGAAATTTTCAGGCAAAAACAGGGTTGAACTCTCTTGCCGCAAGTACTGCCGCAAGAGAAATAAAAAAAGAAATCAAAAAAAATGCAAAAGGCAAGTTTGACGTAAAAGTGAATTCCTATAGCATGACTGACGCAAAACAAGGAAAATTCAAGAATTTCAGTGTAACAGGCAAAAAAATAGAATTTTCTAACATATACATTACCCATTTATTTGCAAAAACCACCTGCAAATTTATCCATTTTGATTTGGAAAAAAATCCGGTAGAACTGCTTCAACCAATGGCAATTGATTTTGAAATTCAAATTTCCGAAAAAGATTTAAATAAAACGCTCCAAACTCCGGAATATCAAAGTTATACCGTCGGAATAAAACACCAAATGGTAAAAATCAGCTTTTTTGAATTTTCTAATCCGAGAGTATCGCTGAAAAACAACGAATTCAATTTCACAAGCGACGTTAAAACACTTATGGGCAAACCTTTTACCGCAAATGTTATTTCAAAATTAAAGATATATGATAATAAAATTATTCTTGAAAACTTGAAATTCGGCTCCTCAAACCGCAAAATCGAAGGTAAAAAAATGAAATATCTTCTGAATATTTTCGATCCGATACAGTATATGCAAAAAGCTCTCAAACAATATAATTGCAAAACTCTGCTAAAAAGTGTTAAAATTGAAGACGAAAAAATTATCATCCGAGGCTCGGTATTTTTGGGTAAAAGTTAGGAGATTAAATGATTAGAGCAATCTTTATAATACTTATAACCTGTATAGTTCTTGCCATTGGCGGATTTTTTGCAAAGGAAAAATTCGGTCTGAATGTATCAGAAAGCTTTAATATTGACAAAATAACCGGCGGCGTAACAAAAGATCCCGCCCAAACTCCCGAACACCACCCTGAAAAGCCGAAAAAAGACGATACCGAATCAGAGGTATACTTTTTAACGGAAAAAGGGCAGGATGTATCGTTGTCAACAACAAAAAAGGATTTTAAAACAAGCAGCGACAAATTCCGTTCAACCATGGAGGCTTTGTTCTCAGGTCCGAACGGCTTTGAAAAAATTGCTGGTGTATATTCTGAAATTCCTCCCGAAACAAAGCTTTTAGGAATAAAAGAAGACAAAAACTCATACACTATAAACATCTCTGACGATTTTGAAAAAGGCGGTGGCGCAGACAGTATGAAAATCAGAGTTAAGCAGTTGGTTACTACCGCAACTCAAGCAGCAGACGGAAAAGATGTATATCTTGAAATAGAAGGCAAGCGTGTGGAATACGTTGGCGGAGAAGGCATTATTATTTTGCAGCCGCTTCAACGAAATCTGTAATAACAGAGGACTTTATGGAAAAAGAAAAAATTACTGACGAACTTTTAGATAAATATGTTGACCTCGACTGGACAATGGAGTTTGGCGAAGATTTGGACTTTGAGGGCAAACCGTACCACTATCTGCGGCTGAAAGAATTTGAAGAATTTTGCTATTGCGGCAAGACAAAGGAAATCTGCCTGCAAAATTACAAAAAGCAACTTCGCCTTTTAATAAGAGTTATGCTGGAATTTGACGACCACATTCCAGAACCGGGCGAATTTGAGGAAGATTAACGGTGGAATGCACTTTTCACACTATCTGAAAGTCTGCGCCACCCGCTTTTTAATTTATTTCTCCCAGCATAACCTGCAACACCGACACCTGCCAATGTCACGGTAAAAAGCCCCGTCATAAAACTGTCTTTGTCTGCTTCTTTATGTTGAACAGACTTAAAAGCACGCAAATCCGTATTATCAAAATCAAGCTTGTTATCACGCATATATTCATAAAAAGGATGATTCGTAATATACGGCGGATTATTTATTATTGCGTTAGGGTTATAATTACCGAATGTGATTGCAGAAATACGCATATAATACCTCGTACCCGTATAAATATACGAAAAATAAAAAATTTGCTAGTCATCCAGAATTTTTATTCCCGTCCCAATTGAATAATTTTTTGTAAAATCTCCGTTGGTAATCGGGTTATTATTGTAGCTATGATTTGGATACATTGGAGGTGGAGGCAGTCTGTGCGAATAGCCTCTTGATTGCGAACGATAAGAATTTCTGCCCGAATAATAACTGTTGGTATAAGGATAAAAGTTGTGCATATTCCCTATCACCCAACTTGTCATCCCTACTGAATTTCCGCCAAGATTTAGTGTTTTTAAGGCATTACTTAGTCCGTTCCCGCCGGAAGCGACATTTGTAACCGATTTTTTCAACCTTTTTATGCGAAAATCTTCTCTCCCATCCTGAATTGCCCCAAAAACCTCTATTTCCAATCTCTCTAATCTCTCTGTAATATTATCTGATGTATAAGTATTGTCAAAGACTTGTCTTTCAGCAAAAACCAGGTCTTTTAACAATTCTTTTTTGCTGAAATTTGAATAACAAAAACCGCCATCAAGCTCTTTACACCAACCCGCCGATGCAATATAACCGCCCAAAATAAGCAGCAATAATAAAATCAAAAATCTTCTCTTCATAAAAAAGACCTCAACATTGTACATAAATAATGTTAAGGTCTTTTTAAAAAATATTTATTGCCAAACAGGCTATTAAACAAGTTTAAATTCTACATTCATTTCTTGTTGAGTACCTGCTTCAATTTGAAGAAGCTGAACTTTTGCGTTGTATTTGTTTTTGCCTACAACGATTTCAAAAGTTTCTTCTTTATTGTTTTTGTATGTATTGATAAAGTTTCTTCTGTCTAATTGAATTGAAACTGAATCTTTACCCTTGCCATAAACCGTAGCGGGAAGAATACCTGCGCTTCTTAATTGGCGTGGGTTTTTAGTTGTATCTCTTTCTTGTGCTTCTATAGTAATTGCCATGATTAACTCCTTTTCTCGTATGCATCCGATAAAGAAATTATACATGGAAAAAATTTTTACGCAAATTGGAATATATAAATATAGTTATGTTTTTATTTTCCGCAGCAGCCGCAACCCCTGCCCTCTGCGCCGCATGCCTGGCATTTTTTACTCAATTTACCATCTTGCAATGTTGATTTACAGCTTTTTATCCATTTGGGCTCTTTGCAGCTGCATTGCCCCATAAAGTCCAAAAAATGCACAAACTTTGTCAAAACATCTTCAGTCATAGAATATTCTATAGCTATTGCGTTTTTTTCCGCTTCTTTTTCCGGAATATCAAGCACCATATTTAAAAATTTCGAAATAGTATTGCGCCTGTAGCGTTTTATCTCTATAGCAGAAGCACCTTTAGCCGTAACAGAAATTGTTCCGTATGGCACGTAATTTATAAACCCTCTTGCGGCAAGTGTTTTTATCGCATCTGCCGTTGCAGGACCTCCTATTTTCAAATAAGAGGAAACATCTTTCACTTTTATGCTCTTTTGCTCTCTTAACAACTCGCAAATTGCCAGTAAATATTTTTCAAGACTTTCCGTTAATTCTTTTGCCATACAACCTCTTTTCATAAACTATATTAACACAATATTGCATAAAAGCCAAAAGTATTGTTTAATTATATCATATTGTTTAGGTATACCATAACATTTTAGCATGAGGATATATGCGAGTTCTTACAGGAATGTCAGGTGGTGTTGATTCGTCAGTAGCAGCACTGTTATTAAAAGAAAAAGGGTATGAAGTAATTGGCGCAACAATGTCTATTTGGGGCAAAGGCGGCGTATATAAAAAAATTCAAGAAAAGCTCGCAAGTTTCAAAAAATCAAGCCATGGTGCTTGCCTTGGGCCTGATGAAAAAGAAGACATAGAAGCAGCAAAAAGAATCTGTGAAATTCTCGATATCCCTTTCTATGTTTTTGATTGCGCAGAACAGTATGAAGAAATTGTACTGAAAAACTTTAAAAAAGAATATCTTGAGGGCAGAACACCAAACCCTTGCGTTTGGTGCAACGCACTTATAAAATTTGATGTTTTACCTCATCTTGCCAAACTAAACGGAATTGCATTTGATAAATTTGCAACAGGACATTATGCTCGGGTGGAAGAAGAAAACGGCAGATATATTTTGAAAAAAGGGATAAACCCTAAAAAAGACCAATCCTATTTTTTGTACAGATTAAAGCAAGAGCAATTAAAAAATATCCTTTTGCCTCTTGGCAATTTTTCAAAAGAAGAAATAAGACAAATAGCAAAAGAGCATAATCTCCCTGTTGCAGATAAACCCGACAGCCAAGATTTTTACGAAGGTGATTATAACGAACTCTTGCAAGTTGAGGATAAAATAGGCAATATTGTTGATAAGGACGGCAATATACTCGGGCAGCACAAAGGTATTTGGAATTATACAATCGGGCAAAGAAAAGGTCTCGGCATAAGCTCAACAGAGGCTCTGTATGTTATTGAGCTTGATAAAGAAAAGAATGAAGTTATTGTCGGCAATAAAGAAAAAACATTCAAAAACGAACTTATTGCAAAAGATTTAAACTATGTTTCAGTGGCTCAAGTTACGGCAGGTCGATGTTGTCAGGCAAAAATTCGTTCCACACAAGAGCCGCAAAGTGTTATAATAGAGCCGATAAATAATAACGAAATAAAAGTAATTTTTGATAATATGCAAAAATCAATCTCAATCGGACAATCAGTTGTTTTATACGACGGAGAAAAAGTTCTCGGCGGCGGCATAATAGACAAAGTATTATAATAAGGAGAAAAAACAATGACAAAATACAATAACATTATTGACACAATCGGAAACACACCCCTTGTAAAAATTAACAAATTGGCAAAAAGTAACAATTTGTATGTAAAAGTTGAATTTTTTAATCCGGCAGGCTCGGTAAAAGACAGAGTTGCCCTTGCTATGATTGAAGCAGCGGAAGCTCAAGGTATAATCAATAAAGATACAACGATTATTGAACCTACAAGCGGCAACACTGGTATCGGTTTGGCATTAATTAGCGCAATTAAAGGGTACAAGCTAATTTTAACTATGCCGGAAACTATGAGTCTGGAAAGAAGAAAACTTTTGAAAGCCTATGGCGCTCAGCTTGTTCTTACAGAAGGAGCAAAAGGTATGAAAGGTGCAATTGAAAAAGCAGAAGAACTTCATAACAACACTCCGAATTCTTTTATTCCGCAGCAATTTAAAAACCCTGCAAACCCCTTAAAGCACTACAATACAACCGCTCATGAAATCTGGAAAGACACAGACGGCAAAATTGATATTTTTGTTGCAGGCGTAGGAACAGGCGGAACGGTTTCGGGCGTAGGAAAATACTTAAAAGAACAAAAAGGCGACGTTACAATTGTTGCGGTAGAACCCTTGTCTAGCCCCGTTTTATCCGGTGGTCAATCAGGTCCGCACAAAATTCAGGGAATTGGCGCAGGCTTTGTTCCCGACACATTCGACAGAAATGTTGTTGATAAAATTATTACGGTTTCAAACGAAGATGCTATAGCAACAGCAAAAGCAGCACCGCAAACGGAAGGGCTTCTTATCGGAATTTCATCCGGAGCAAACCTATTTGCGGCAATAAATCTTGCAAATGAAAATCCCGACAAAACCGTTGTTGCACTTCTTCCCGACACCGGCGAAAGATATCTTTCAAGCGTATTGTTTGAAGAATAATTTTATTTCTTTCTAAATCCGCAGTCAGTCGCTATCGTTCTGCCGATGGATTTGATTTTATTTTCAATACAACCTCGACACTGTTCGGGGTTTTCGTTTATACAAATTTTATTAGGATAAATTTCATATTTTTTGCGGTATTCGGTCGAAGTAACATTTGGCATAACCACGTTGGCACCGCTTTGAAGTGCAATAATTCTGCCGTTGGGATTAAGCGTTTCCATAGCGGTTGTTGCCGGGATATTTATATTTTTCAATAAAATTCTCGTCAGCGCCATAACTTTCAGGGCCAAGGAGAAACTTCCGTTTGGTGCATCTTTTAAAGGAGTATCGGGATGAGCAATAAAAGGACCTATTCCCACCATATCAGCATTTATCTCCATAAAAAACAAAATATCATCCGCAAGCGACTCTATAGTTTGCCCCTTTAAACCGACAAGACAACCCGTTCCGACTTCGTAGCCCAAAGTACGCAAATCTTTCAAACATCTCTTGCGGTTATCAAAATCCATATTCGGATGCATTTGCTTGTACAAATTTCTGTCCGTAGTTTCAATACGTAAAAGGTACCTATCCGCACCTGCATCCTTCAGCATTTTATAATCATCAAAACTCATTTCGCCAACACTCAGAGTAACCGCCACATCTGCCTTCTTTATTTCTTTGACAATCTCGGCAAGTTTTTTTGCGTTGTAAAATTCATCCTCTCCCGACTGCAAAACAACAGTCCTATAGCCCATTTCCGCCGCTTTTTTTGCATAAAAAATTATGTCCTCCGCTTCTATGCGGTAACGGTCAATATTTTTATTTTCGCACCTTAGTCCACAATACTTACAAGTTCTTTTACAAATATTAGAAAATTCAATAAGCCCCCTAAGGTGAACTGCATCTCCGACGTATTCTTTTCTGACTTTATCCGCCAAAGAGAAAAGCCAATCATTCTTATCGTCATTACTCAGTATTTCAACTATTTCTTTTTTTGAAAATATTTCCATAAGAGGAATTATAGCACGCATACAATAGCTTTTATATCAAATTTTTTTTGTAAATTTTTGTAAATATTCCGATAAAAAGCCTAAAGATTTATCGGCTTTGAACCGATAGACTATACGTAAGGTAGGTATTTCCCCTCAGGAACTTGGCATGTCAGAAGAAGATTTTAGAATAAAACAGATAAAAATCGGGCAGCAAAATGCTGATTTTTCCGAGGTTGAACAACCCGAGGAAAAACGTATTGATTTGTCTCAAATTCAGTTGTTTGAGGATAATACTCCTACTGAACAAGTCTTTTTCCCTTGGAATTTATTTGAAAGCGCCAAGAAACCCCAAGAAACCTTGTTTTTACAAGGTGATTTTCTCTTACCCGAACCTGTCAAAACGCCTTACTTTTCCGCTTTAAAAACGCCCGGAAAAAGAACTGACAAGCAACCGTTATACCTTTTTAAAGCAGATTCTTCTCATTATGACTACTCCGACCTTACAATGATAGCTCTTTCTCCGGAGCTTGCCAAAGTCCTCGGTAATAAAAGAGATGGAAAAGTTTTTGTTCCGAGTTACAAAGTCAAAACATCCGCATCAGGTATAGAAGAAATAAGTCCGTGCGGCTTGATACAAATTACTTTTACCTCTAATCCCGAAAATGTTTTGGGCGATAAAAGCGGCAATACTATTTATCTGCCTGGATTTAAGAGCTTTACATCACAAAAAGGGTTAGAAAAAGAAAGACCTCTGGGTTTTATCAACATTAACCTCTCCTCCGATTCTGTTTCAGGAGACAAAAGCGGTAATACTGTCTATGTTCCCGGCTTTAATATAACTGCATCTTTGCAGGAATCATTAACGTTGAGAGATATGGATGCATATTTCCAATTAGCACACCGAAAAGAATTAGACGGTAACTTCATGCAGGTCAATACTTTCAGACCAATTTACAGTGTTGCTAATGCGGCAAATCAGGTAATGACTCACGGCTTTTTAAGCGTTAAATCGGCTGCAGCCGAGGCTGCCGACTCAAAACAAAAACAAATTATTGATATAAGTAATACATTCGGAAAAACCTTGGACGATATGGGATATATTTCCATGTTTCAACAGGTTATGATTGAAGCATTCGGAGGAACAAGCATTTCAGATGTTGATGAAGCTATCAATAAAGAATTTACTGGCGCCGTTAAATTAAAAAATGCCACGCAAGATATTCATAAATTCAACTCTCTAGTTGAATTTATGGAAAAATACAAATCTCTTACTCTGGTAGATTTTAAGGCTGAAAATGTTTATAAACTTAAAAGTGCGCAAACCGCATTTCAGCTCGCATCTTGCGCAAAATTATTTAAAAAAGCTTCCGATGAATTGAAAGAAGAACAAGAGCTGAAAGACTGGCAAAAAGAATATTGTATGCTCGGAACACTAGAAGACATTGATAAATACAAACATGATTTGTTGTATCAAGCACATCTTATGTCGAGGCTTTCCCCGCTTGAAAAAGCCTTAATGAAAAAATTTAATAATAACAAACAGCTTTGCATAGAATGGATTAAGGCTAAAAGCAAACAGCATAATATCATAGGAAAAGCTTCCGGAAATGACTATAAAATTCTGGTTCAGGATTTTATCAAAGAATCGGAAGATTTTAGCGCCGCAGTTTTCAAAGATAAAGATTATGACAGTATAGTCGGAGAATACAGTGCAGCCCTTAGAAATGTTGTGGGACATAGCATTGCTGAAGACAAGTTGAATGATTTTATTGAAAATCAGGCAACCGCCAAGAATATAATGAATATGGCAGTTCTAATCGGCGTAAGTATGCTTACCGGAGGAAGCGCCCTTGCCGCAGCAGGTGCTTTTGCAGCAATGTCCACAATAGAAGAAAGCTCTGATGCAGATGGGCTTACGAGCAGTGATATCGGTAATATAACACGAGATACCGCTCTAACGTACGCTTCATTCAAGTTATTCGCTGCAGTCGCAAATAAAGCAACTCCCGAAGCGTATAAAGCTTTATGCACGCAATTTAATGTAAGTCCCGACAAAGCAATAATAATTGCAAAAGCTGCAGGCTCCGTTTCGGGCGGTTTTGCTGCAGGCTCGACAATGAGATTCGGAGTTGGCGTTGTATCCGGAGAAGATATTTCAACCGCATTCAAAGAAGCCTTGAAAACAGGTGCATACGGCGGCGCAATTGCATTAGGTTTTTCACTTGCCGGTGATGCAATAGGAGCGGTAAAAGGTAAAATATCAGAAGCTAAATACGCAAAAATGTCACCGCAAGAACAAGCCAAGTATGATTATGAAAATCTTTTAAAAACATTTAAACACACCCAAAAGGACAACCCTGAATATCAAGCGCTTATGCAATCAATCAAAGGTGACGAATTTTCCGCAGAAAGTGTAGATAAGGTACTTACCTTTATGCGCAAACTGTATGACGGTGTTCATTTTTCACCAAAAGACATAGACATAATACAAATGAAAGAAACAAGTTTGGGTGCGACAAAACCCACGGAAATAATAACCCAAGGCACGCCTGACATTGTTGCGGATTCGGGAAGTGTTTCCACGCAAAGAGCCTTTATGTACAAGTACACTTCACCCGATTGTACCGGAGGAACACTGTTAAGCATTGAAGAACAAGCTACTTTGGGCGCAATTTTCAGATTTAGAAACTCCGTAATTCGTTTTATTGAAGCTCAATCAAAACCGCTTATAAATATTGAAAACCCTGCACTGACGCATACTCCTCAAAATTATCCGCTAACTCCCGCAGGTGAAACAAATCCTGTCGTCAGCGGTTTTAAGAAGGTCTGTCCTGATTTAAGTCCTACAACATCAGTTCCGCCTGTTGATATTCCGACAACGGCTGCGGCAAAAGCCGTAACCGGCGCAATAGCAGGAATTGCCAAACCACCGGTTGCACCGATTGTAGAAAACCACACGCCTCCGGAACTTGATACAAAAGGTAGCAAAATAAGAGATGCTTTAGCCCGCACAATCAATGCAGGAACCCAATTCGCCACGACAATTGCACCATATTTAAGCGTTTATGGGGCTCAACTTCCTGCAATACCTTCGGCAGTGGCAAGTTTACTTGCAGAAGCTTCGGCAGAAAGCGTTGCCAGCGCACCGCTTGTTTTAGGTGCCGCAAGTCCCAAGAAAACCACAAGTTCGGATAAACCTAAAACTACACGTTCACGAGCAAGCAAGGGTTCTAAAAAGGCTAAAGCCGCACCAACTGCTGATAAAGCAGCTGATACACCAACCACTCCAATAAAAACAGATGGTACAACTCCGTCCACTCCTACATCACTTAGAACTCAATTCAGCAGGCTTTCTGCCTCTTCGATTAAAATACCTTCATCCTTAAAGAGAAGTCTATCAGCTATAGCTAGGCTTAGCAAGAAAAAGGTCTTTTCCCATTTCCTTAAGGGTTCACAAAGCGTACCACAGGGTGTAGATGAATTGAAAGCAAAAATTTCGGAAATCATTATAAAACATTGCGGAACTAAAGAACTTGCCGGCAGTTTACTTATAAAGGATTTGGATTATGCTTTATCAGACCACACTTCCGACAAAGATAGTGATAATCTATGGTTTTTATCAAATAATATCGATATACTGAAACTCGACTACCTTTATGCACAAGCAGTTGCGGCAACAACACCGAACGTAAATATAAAAAAATTATTATACAGAATTCAAGATAACTCGGATATGGCAAGACACATTGTTAGCTTTGTCGAACAACACCCAGATATACCTTTATGGGCAATAAGAAACATCATTGAAGCAAATAACGATATGGAATCCATCAGAACTCTGGACTTCAACCTGATGCTTGCAGAAAAATATATTTCTCAGGCAACCACCCCCAAAACGCATATCAGTTCATGGACTGAGGAAGAAGTTCTTGAGTTTGGCATCCCTCAATTTAGCAGCAGCAGAACCTACACCGATGAAGACTACAAAATATTTGATTCGACAGATGATATAAATGCAGCACTTCTTCTCGCCAAGGATATTGCCGGCTTAAATCAAGATCTTTACGGCCTTTCGCAAGAACAGTGGAAAAAAATTGCAAATATTTTCCAAAAAACAAACCCCAGTCATTCGGAAAAAGAATATCTCTTCCGCCTTATAAAAGATAATCTTGATAACGTTGATTTATGTATAGCTTTGTATGAAGCATATTCGCCCCAAGGGGAGGAAAACTGTTATGAGCTTAATAGTGCTATCAGCAAAACATTAAGGTGTCCTGAACTTGCCGCTATGGAAGTTGATATAATGCGTACGCTATCTGAATTGAATGAGCAAAATCCATCCAGAATGCCCGAAAAAATTAAAAGGGACCTGCTAGAAGTTGCCCTTCCCGAACGCAATTCTACCATTGGCAATGTATGTGAAAATATATTTGACTTTACCCCATACAGACTGGAGCGTATGGAGCTCGATGGCTTTTTAGACATTCAACACGGCAAAAGAGGATATTATATGATTCCTTCGGGGTTGTTGTTTGATATATCAATCCTGTCTGCCGACGGTAAAGCTCTGTTCAAAAAACTTATGAAAGAAAGCGACTTGGGCATTTATGACGCATACAGAAGAGCAGAGCATGTGTCATACAAGCTTCGTGATGTCCCAATAAGTTTGTCGGATGATGATACGCCGGTAGCAAGCTATATAAAAGATAAATATACAACATTAGTACACATTCCCGGCAGACATCAACAACTGAGCTTTGATGATATTTTCGGATACGAAAACCTCGTGCAAGAAATCGATGAACAAATGTGGGCAACGATAAAAAAACGTGGTATTCTGACGCTTGAAGAATTTGAAAGCGCAGGCAGAAGTACATCCATAAAAGATATTGTAACCTTTGCAAAATTATCAAATACGGACTTTGAAAAACTACGCCCTCTGTTCGCCATTCCGGGAAGAAAAGATTCTATACATTTTGATATTCCCGAAATAAAAGATATGTTTTTGGAACTGAGCGTAAAAGAAATACAAACAGCAAGAGAACTCGGTTTTATAGAAGAACTGGGAGACAAACAACTCTCTCCCAAGCAAATACACGCCATCGCAAAAGCTTCACCAAAAGTCAGAGAAGCAATAATTGAAAATATTCTTCCGCTTATTGCCCAAAATTCAAAAGTAAGTTTGGATGATAATGCAATAAGTAATATTGCTCAATTAACACCGACTGAAATCAGCTATCTCAAAACGGTTATGGAAGAGCTGGACTTCATTTTATGGGATGCAATACCCGATGCAGCTACACTGAAAAATGCCATTAAATTATTCCACTTTAAGGAAAAATATCCCGATATGAGCATCTTCAAAAAAATCCCGCTGCGTGCTCTTACGATAAATCATAACGGTTGCGAAAAAGCAGTTAAAATTTTTGAAAAGCTGGATCCCGAAAAAAATCCGCTCTTTATGAAGTATCCGAATATTTTCATCAAGAGTGAAGCAGATGTAGAAAGTATTATAAAAATTTCTTCACTAACACGAAAAGACGGTAGCCCCATAATTAAAGACCGTTACGACCTCGATTCTGTTTTAAGAGAAGCAAAACATTTGGAAAAAATCATAGGTATTCTTAATTGCTGCGAGGATACATCCGTACCGATACATACTATATGTGAAGTTGCATCTAATGAAGAACGGTTTAAAATGTTTATAACCACTAGAGATACCATCCTTGAAGATGGGAAACCCGCCGGAGGAGATTTGGCGCTCACTATAGCAGCCAAAATGAAAGTAACCTCGAAAAAAACCGAAGAAATTGCCGTAGAGGATGACTCCCCAGAGCTAACTATTGACCATCCTAACATCAGGATTTTGATTAATGCAAAAAACCGAAACGGAGAACCACTTTTTACAAGGAAAAATATAGCAAACATTCTTGAAAATGCAACAGGCGATTTTGAAAAACAACTCGGCTTAAATTTGCCTGAATTTATGATTGGACAATTAAAAAACATAGAAAACAGAATATTGATAGATTTTGCCTGCCAAAATGCGAACTTGGTATATGCGTACGGAATGGAAGTCATCAGTCACATGGCAAAATACGCCTATATGAATGACAGCACAACTCTAAAAAGATTTTTAGACACACAAGCGCAAGCGGTAGGGATGAAGAACCAAGCAATGTTAACACGCCTTTGGGGCGGTTCTTCGGCATCTCCCGAAACAATAAGAAAAGCACTTGATGTATTCAAGTCTCTTTTAAACGAATCATTAAACTACAACCTCTTTGATAAAATCAACGCTTTGCCCGTTAATAATGCATTAAAATTAAAACTTGCAACAAATAACCTTACCATAACAGAAGAAGGACTAGACAGGGCAATACGTTATTTTAAATCTCTTGATAAATCCAAGCTTGCACAATGTTCCGATGAAAATGTATCCGAAATGATTACTCTCAAGGCTATGGAGATAACATCTCAAAATGTTTCCGATAACTTGGCACTTTTAGGAAAAGCTTCAGATTTGCAAGAGAAATTCAGTCAGATAGAAAAAGAATTATTCTCGGATGAATTAGAAAAAATATCGGCACAAGTCGCAAAAGCCCTGAGTCAGGTAATTACTCCCGCACAGGTTGAAAAAGCTGACATGACAAGATTTTTCAGAAGCTTCGCTTTTAATGCCGATGCAATAAACGGTCAAACCCCCGACAGCATTTTGTCCTCATCAGGCTTTGCACAATTCCTGCAAGAAAACGGTAAAAGAGGTATAGAATTAGCTTTTTCGAGAAAAGATTTTATAAAAGCACTCAACAGAATTCTAAGACCACTTGATGAAAAAACAGCATCAGACATTATTTCAAAAATAGGTATAACCTTCCCGACAAGGGTTGCAAGACTTGCGGAAGTACCGAAAGTTCAAAAACCCGCATCAACATTTACGGAAACACCTTATACAAGTGAAATGCTTGAAGACTATGAAAAGGCTCATCTTGCAAGCAAAGAAACCTCACCGATAGATTTAATATTTAACGGTGAAATAATGTCATTCACAAAATACGAAGGTACGCAAGGCGGCTCTAACGAGGGCTATATTGTAAAAGCAATAAACGGCGATTTGTTCTACGTAAAATTCCCCTCAACAAAAGACGCTGCAACGCAAGAAGTCTTGGCTTCAAGATTATATCGGGAAGCGGGCATTTTAACTCCCGAAATCAGCTTTATAAAAACCTCCGAAGGCAAAGTCGGCATCGCCAGCAAAATTATTCCGTCCACTCACAACATAACATCACCTGACGAAATAATCGCATTTCAAAGCGGTTTTGCGGTGGATGCATGGCTAGCAAACTGGGATATAACAAGAAATAACAACGCCGTATTTTCTGTTCACGATGACACATGCGCTCGGATGGACGTTGGCGGCAGTCTTGAATACCGAGCAAGAGGTGAAAAGAAAAACTCCAACGACTTTGACTACAAAGTAAGAGCTTTGTCCTCTCTGCTTGCAAACAATACCGACAACCCAATAGTTCAACAAATAAGCATATCCTCACTCCGAGAATCAATGGAAAGAATTTTAAGTATAAGCGATGAAACAATTGCGGCTCTTACCGAACAGTCTGGATGTCCCAAAACAGTGGCGGAAACACTTATTGCAAGGAAAAAATATATCGCCAATATTTATAATCAGCTTGGCAACTTGCCTCAAAGCGATTTTATCACACCGGATTTGCTTCTAGAGCTGGATAAAAACATTTTATACGATAACGGCAGCGCATTTAACGGCATTCTGACCGACTTGAAGCTTGATTTGAATAACCCTGTCGAAAGACAAGTTCACGATTTGGTACATGAATTTATATACGAAAACCAATTACAAGTTGAAAATCCTGAAATCAAAGAACTTTTAACTCAGATAATCAAAGCTTTCCCTGAATATATGAGTATTATAGGCAAGCAGCAGCACCATACTCACGCTTGTTCGCTGGAAGGACATATGTTAAGCGTACTGAATAAAGCTGTGAACTCTCCTGAATATGCAGATTTGAGCAAGATGGACAAACTCGTATTAAAGCTCGCCATACTGTTCCACGACATTTCAAAATCAGAAAACCTTATCGACCATTCGCACCCCAAAATATCATCAATGTACGCCAGAGATATCTTAAAAAGGGCAAATTTGCCTGTTGCAACAAAGGAAAGAATTATTGAACTTATAGAAAATCACCACTGGTTCAAACGTGCAAATTCAAATCCTACCGAAAGCGATATGAAAGAAATCGCAGCGAGATTTAGGAGAAACGGAGACTTAGTTCTTGCCAAAATTTTTGCAGAGGCAGACCTTAGCAGTATCAGACCGGGATTTGAACGAGGACTGATAGAAAATCTTCCCGCAACTTACAAAAAACTTCAGGCTCTTCAAAAAGAAATGCACTCAATAGGTTCTTTCACATATACAACCCCATTCATCAGAAGAATTATGGGCGACAAAGCAAACGTTGCGTACGAAAGAAACGGACACACATACAACATTTCCGTATTGAATTTTTCACGAAACGCTAAAGGAAAAGAAAATGTGGGCACGGTTATAACAGATGAAACAGACCTCAGAGATTTCGGATTTATTACGAGCAACGGACTCCCTGTTTCTAAAAAAGACATATCGTTCCTTGCGCATTGTACGGAAAACCCGATGGACGTATTCTACCTCGGAGACATAACGGCAAATGCCGACATCTGCACATCTAATATAACTCTCGACAACATAAGATTTTATGACGGCAAAAATGCCTGCGGCGTTATCTTAGAACCTGTAGAACAAGCAAACATCGGCTCCTCTTTGGATACAAACCAAGGAAGCGGCAGGCACAAAAACTTTGTGAACTTCTCCAGTGAAATCTGGGCATACTCCAGAAAAGACGGTCACATATCCGAAAAGAAAGAAAATGCCGCAACATTCAGAAGATGTGCATTCACCGATTATATGGAACAACTGGGAATTCCTCTCAGCGAAGAAGAATACGGCGAAATTCACAAAATATTCTTTGAACAAATGTACTTGTCACATATCCACGACATAAGGCTATCCACAGGCAGAATTATCAAAGAAAAAGAACTTATGGCAGCAATAAAATACACCGACGAACAAATAAGGGCAAACAAACATTCCCACAACGAAACAAATGTTTATGCCCCAAAAATACGAGCACTCTTTGCAACGGAAGACTCTCTTGATAAAGTTCCGCTAAAATTGCTGATAGCGGCGGAAGAACTTGGCATACCTATATTCTTACTCGGGAAGCAGTAAAATCTTTATAAATAGTCGGCAAATCGCAAGTATCGCACTTATTGTCGGAATTGTGCTCCTTCGCATATCTTTTTTTAGTTGAGTTTACAGTTAACCAAGAAACGAAAAATCCCATCACTCCTATTGCAAACAGGAACGGCAACCCGAAAATCAACGCTTTTTGTTTGAGCAAGGATTTAAATTCTTGTTTAACCGTTGTGCCTTTTTCTTTTGCAAGTTTTTGTGCCAAAGCGCCCAATTGTTCAAACGGAACGACTTCTTTGTTAGTATTCATTACATCTTTGCATTTTCCGAATTTTTTAAGCAAGCACTTGAAAGCCTTTTCAACAAGTTCACTACCTGTAATTACGTATAAGGCAACAATCGGAAAACGAAGCGCCGTTTCTTTCAAGTTTTCTTTTCCCCTGTCAGCAGATGCGCCAAAATATCCCAAACCGCCAAGCAACACGCAAGTAGTCAACTGCCCTTTACTCAAAACCAATTTGTTTTTCGGACTTTGCGCAAAATCAATGCTGAAATACTTGTTTATAAAGCTCTTTGCTTTTTCATTGTTTTTAAATAATTTACTTCCGGGAGCGACGATAAACTCGGATACTTTTTGCAAAAATACTGAATTTCTTCCTTTTGATGCAAGCAAAGCAGCCAAGCCAAGAAGTCCGGAATAGATGCCCATTGCTGTAAATATATGTTTTTTTGCACTGTTTTTAACTTTTTCCTGCTGCACTTTATCCTCTTTTGCGTTTGTTAATGCTGCGATATTCTTAAAATCGCACTTTTTAAACAATTTCAAAGTCATCAGGTTTTTTATATAATTCAACGAAAATTCGGTTAAGGGGATAATCATTGCGGCAAGGGCAATTGCAGCTTTCACAGGAATAATTTTTTTGTTGTTCAAACTTGTCATAGCATCATTTTTAGCCGCATTCAAAAGACTGACACCGGTTTTTGCAACTTCATTTTTGAGATTGTTATCAAGGTTTTTGGAAAAAACTTTTCTTGCAATTTTTTCGCCAAAGAGTGACGGTGTTAAATAAATCAAAGCTTCTTCAGAGGTTTCCAAAAATGTATTTTCCGTCAAATCTTCTTTGCTTCTTGAAAATACAGCCTTAGGAAGCAAGCAGGTCGAAACATCTTGTATATAGCGGGTTGTGGATAAACCTGATGAACTTTCCTGATGTCTCAAAAAAGAGGCTATCGGCTTCATCCCTTTTGGCAAAGTATTTATTAGAATTTTAAGACTATCTGACATTTTTTTCTCCAAAGCTAAACACGTGACAATTTGAAAAACTGCCACCATATTCGCTAAATTAAATAAAAACGATTAACAAGGGCAGTTAATGACTACCATTGCCACCAGTTTTTATTTAATTTTGAAGAAAATTTAATCATAAAAATTCCATGCTTTGTTTCTATTCACAGATACAAAAACATCATAAAACTAAAATTTGCTAGTGTCAACATCGCAACAAAAAATCCTGACTCACATCAGGAAAAAACTCGGAGAGGGCGGGACTTCCCGAACTTATGAGGGAACGCAGCTTGTCTGCACTAGGGGTTCGAATTCCGCTAAATACACTAAAAAATCCTGACTCACATTAGGAAAAAACTCGGAGAGGGCGGGATTCGAACCCGCGGTGAAGTCGCCCCCACACAGACGTTCCAGGTCTGCACCTTAAACCACTCGGACACCTCTCCATTGGTTTTATTGAATTTTAATTTTCGTTGTACTTATTTTTGTACCGAAATTTATGTAATCAGTATAACATAAAAAATATTTTTAACAGTACTGGTTGTATATTATTCTTCCTCATATTTTTTATAATATTTTTTTGCAAGCTCATCTTTCCCCAATGCTTCCAAACACATTGCCTTTGAATAATAAAATCTTCTGTCGCCTGTAATCAGCAACGCTTTGTTAATTACATCGACGGCTTCCTCATATTTATTTTGCATATACAAAGTCAACGCAAGATAATCATAGGTGCCTGCTTTATCGCAATCGTTATATTTTAATGCACGTTGAAAATTATTTTGGGCTTCAACATAGTTTCCCAATTTGTATGACGCAACGCCTTTTTCGTACAAATTACCCCCGCTAACTTTGTATAAAAGTGCTTCGTTTGCATATATCAGAGCATTTTTATAATCCCCCGCACAATTCGCAAAATTTGCTTTCAAAAGATAATAAACCTTTAATTTCTTTTTGCCGCAATATTTTTTGTACTGTTCCAGTGCATCTATTGCTTTTTCATAATCTATGTCACCTTTTCTTATCAGAGATTGTGCTTTCAATAAATACGTCATAGCAAGCTGCCTATTATTATTTTTGCCTTTATTTTCTCTGATTAAAATTTTGTTCAAGAGTGCCAATAATTGTTCGTAGTGTCCGTCTGTAAAAAGATGCCACGCTAATGTACTTCTCGGAGATTTGTGAACATATCCCCAGATTATGGAAATTGCAGCATATATTACGGATGTCAATATTGTAAGTATTTCAATTAAGCCGGGGAGTTTTCTTTTACTTTTGCATATTGAAACTATTTTTTGGAATGCTCTTTTGTATTCAAAACCGAAACCGTAATAGAAAGAAATTATACATAAGGCATCCGCCCAATAATCAACTGATTTGTTTTCGTGCTTGAGATAAGCAGTCCCTACTTTATACATATTTGCGGAATATTCCCGATTTTTGTCGTGTCTGCCCATATAATACACAAACAACCCGACCAATGGTCTATAATACTGCACTCCGCCTAATCCATAAGCCTTTTTATAATATTTTTCGCAAAGATATTCCTTACCTTTCATATTCAAGTAAGCAATGCCTGCGTAGCAATACCCTTTGGGATATTTTCTGTCTGCCCTGACAGCTTTCAGCGCATAGTATAATGTTTTTCTGTTGAATGCCGGTATAAATTCCCATATACTATACCAATCCGAAAGTATAGCATAATTTCGTGCCGTTTTTTCACCATTTTTTATTGCCTGCTTTATTTTATGTACTCTAAACAAACCGTTAAATATATTTAAATTAAAGGACTCAAGGCAATCATTCTCTTCTTCTTTTTTGGACATAAAATTCACTATAGCGCACATATAACTAATTATAATAATCGGCTATATAAAATTCAAGTTTATGGTTAAACTTGCGTTTACGGTAACGGGGTAAAGTTCTGTTAAAATTATCGTGCTTTCTTTGAACATTGCCTTTGCTTGTGATATAATCGGCACTTTAATATTTTAGATGCTACTATGTATCTTCTCTTTGCATATAAGAAAAGAGAAAGGATTTTTTCCTTTCTCTAATATGGGGAAATTATATAGGGATTAAATTGACTATGCGATATAACTGCCTACATACAATGCATCTTCTACATCTATAGGATATTCATAACCGCCTGTTTTCTTGAGAAGTTCTTCTATGCTAATAACGTTTTGTTGAGCTTCTGCTTGTGCTTCTTTTTTAACGGTTCTTGCAGACACATCCACTGTTCTGTCTTTTTTAACGTCTTTTTTAGCGGTTATTGTTTTGGAAATTGTTACCTTTTTACCCATCATTTTTGCAAGACGATGTTCTCTTCTGCGCAATTTTGCTTTTGCGTTGTCTATAAGTCTTGTTAATTCATTTTTTCTTGAGGTTTCTTCCAAAGTAAGAACTGTTTTCTTTTGCAGCAATGTTCTTTCGTGCGTCATTTCTTTTATAGAAACTTTCAAGTCTTTGATTTCTGTTCTTATTGCCGCTTTAGCTGCTTTTGCGGTTTCTTTTGCAGATACTTTTTTTACAGCTTCTTGAGAAGCAGCTTTTGCTGTTTCCTGAGCTGCCGCTTCTTGCGCAGCTTCTTCAGCCGTTTTTACTGCATCTTCAGCAGCTTTTTGTGCTTCTTTTACCGCATCTGCCGCTGCTTTTTTAGCTCTTGCTTTTGCTTGTTCTCTTACTTCTTGGGTAACTTTTTCTTTATATAATTTGTTTTGAGCTTTTTCAGTAAGTTTTGTAATTTCATCTTTTCCGATATTGTGAACTTGCTTTGGACCGTATTCACCAAGTTCGGCATATTTATCAGTCAAACCGATAGGAGATTTTGGAGTTGCAAGTCTTTCACCTGACAACAATCTTGCCTTTGTCTTGGCAATTTGCGGTGCTGCTTCGGCTTTTGAAACTTCTGCTATTGCATCACTTGCTGCGGCTTCTTCCGCTGCTCTTTGTGCTGCTTCTTCTGCAGCCTTTTTTGCAGCTTCTTCTTGGGCCTTTTTAGCCGCCTCTGCTGCCGCTTTTTTTGCTCTTGCTTTTGCTTGTTCCCTTACTTCTTTGGTAACTCTTTCTTTATATAACTTGTTTTGAGCCCTTTCAGTAAGTTTTGCAACTTCTTCACTGCTTATATTGTGAACTTGTTTGGGTGCTGCTTCGCCAAGTGCTGCATATTTGTCAGTCAAACCTATAGGAGATTTTGGAGTTGCAAGCTTTTCACCTGCTAATAATCTTGCCTTAGTTTTTGCAACTTGCGGTGCTGCTGCCCTTTTTGCTTCATCAGCAGCGGCTTTTTTAGCTGCTTCGTCTGCGGCCTTTTTAGCAGCTTCTTCTGCAGCTTTCTTTGCAGCTTCTTCTTGTGCTTTTTTAGCTGCATCCATTGCTGCTTGTACTTCCGGAGGAGCAGGCAACAAAGCAACAGGAGCTTTCGATGTTACAGCTTCAGTAACTTTACCAACCGTACCTGCAACAGTTTGATGCGCTTTCAATGTGGTGGCCTTGCCTTTCAACGCTTCATACAACGCTGTGTGGTCAATCATAGGATCTTTTCCTTTTGAGAAAGCTTTTACTAAATTTTTGCCGAAGCTTCTTAACAAGAGTAATCCGGCAACAACGCCAACTCCAATAAGTGTATATTTTATTATTTTATTAGTACTATCATTGCTTGATGCTTCCGGTGCTTTCGGAGCAGGAGCTTGCTCTGCAGGTGCTTTGTCAATCGGTGCCGGTACAACCTCCTCAGGAGTTTTTTCTCCTTTCGGAGATTCCGGCGCAGCGGGTGCTTCTTTAGCTACAGGTGGTTCAGCAGGTTGTGCTTCCTCAGTAGGAGGAACAACAGGTGCCTCTTGTACAACAGGCGGAACTGTCGGTGCTTCTTTTTCAACCGGAGGAACTACAGGTGCTTCTTGTACAACAGGTGGTTGAACAGAGGGTTTATCCTCTTTCGGCGCTGCAACTATCGGAGCAGACGGCTGCTTTTGTTCAATAGGAGATGTTACTTTCGGTTCAGGTGCAGGTTTTTGAGGTTCAGCATTACCTTTGCCTGCATCTTTTGTTCCGACAGGTGATTTTTGTTGTTTTTTTGCTTCTTCTCCATCAAAATGAACGGCATTAAACAAACTTTTTCCTGCCCCTGCTACGTCAGCAACGGTATTGAACGCACCTTCACCAACATCAAAAATACTGTTTCCAACACCTTTTAAACCATTTGCCGCCCCGTCACCATCAAGTGTGACTATAGCCAACCCTGTTTCACCAACGCTTTTTACAAGCTTGAACGGAGCCTTAACTATTTGAAATAGACCACCCAATACAGGAATACCATTTGAATCTGCCATAATAATTACCCCTTTTTTTATAAACTTCCCTTAGATTTATAAAAACAAGCGTAGTTAAAAAATTGCGTTATTTCGTCAAAACGCAATCATTAAAAGCATTTTGAAACAACCCAAAGCAAGCAGGTTTGGATTTTTATTGGCATGCGTATTAGAATAAAAAACATTTAATCGCAAACTTCTTCCAAAATATCCCATATTTCCTGTTTTATCGGGGTTTGTGTAGAAAACGGAATAGCAGAATCATTCAGGGTTTTTTCAATATTTTTTACGGTTTTTAAAATCTGATTTTTGGGAACGTAGTCCATTTTGGTAATTATTGTATAGGTTTTCAGTCCATGAAAATTCAGCCACTCTCGCATCATCAAGTCATTTTTTTGAACATCATGCCTGCCGTCAATAAACTGAATGACAAAAGCAAGGTTTTCTCTCTTTAACAAATAATTTTCCAGCTCTTTCCGCCATTTTTCCTGCTCTTGTTGAGAAACTTTTGCATATCCGTAACCCGGCAAATCGACAATTGCAAATTTTTCATCAATAAGAAAATAATTCATAAGCCGTGTTTTGCCTGGAGTATTACTCGTTTTTGCAAGATTTTTTCTGTTACAAATCTTATTGATAAAAGAAGATTTGCCGACATTAGAACGCCCCAAAAGGGCAATTTCTTTCACTGCCAAATCAGGACAGTTTTTCAAACTATCTGAACTTTTTAAAAATTCGGGTTTTATTATTTTCATAATCTTGTTGCCTGTTTTTCTCTGGCCCTTCTCTCTTCCATGCGCCTTTTTGCGCTGACAAGCAGCCTGTACGTTTTAGGACGGTTTACAACATTTATATTTATTGCATTTTTGTCGGATGATAAGCCGACTGAACCTTTTTTGTCACCTTGTGATTCCAACAGAAAAATGTTTAAGGTCTTGTCTTTTAAAAACCTTATCGCTTCACTGTTAAAAATATCAAATGACTTTAAAAACTTCAGAATGCTCATAAAATGAATATATCAAAATTAAAGGGGGATATCAATATTATAAAAGCCTCTAAAAAGATTTTTTGCTTATAATTCAAAAAATTGGTATAATATTTTTGTTAGAAAATAGTTGGAGAAAATGCCTTGGCTATACCAAAATGTCCAATGATGAGCGGAAGCGATGGAAACTATGTTGTCTGTCAACAAGAAGACTGTGCATGGTATTTAAAAAATCTTAAAACTTGCGCAATATATGTACTCGCTCATGATGCAGCTCTTAACATCAGAGCGAAACAACCAAAAACAAAATAAAAAAGGGAAATTATGACGATTTTCACAAAAATAAATCATTTTTTTAAAAAGAATTCCACCAGTCTTGGTGCGGTTTTTCTTGTTTTTATGAACATTATAATGCTCATAACAATTCTTTCAATGACAACATACTTCATGCAATTTACCAAAGACCTGATGAACAAAAGCTTTGATGAACGGCAAAACGTCAGTAAGTCAATTGCAAATATCGTATATTCGTCTGCAAAAGAAAGTTTTACGCAAAATAATTATTCTAATTTTCAGGAATTAACCAAAAGACTTGTTGAAAACAGATTAATAAACTTTGTAGTAATTTATGACCTTGATACCAGAGATAAAGTAATCTTTTCAAGTATGGAGTCTTTAAACGGTAAAATTGCAAATTATGAAATGGTAAAACAAGAGTATAAAAAGTACTCTCCTTATGACACGGACATGAGAATTGAAAAAACGACAATTGCAAACAAAATCATGGTCGTTATTGCGTATTCTCTTGATTCGGGCATAACGTACTACCTGAAAGCAATAACCGCTAAAAACCCGACAATTGCAATTCTGTTTTTACTTTTGGGTTCGTTTTGCTCACTTGTAATGATAAAACTTATTACAGTTCCGATAAATTCACTGACAAAAGCAGTAAAAATATTTTCAACAGGTAATTTTGACCACAAAATTCCTATGACATATTACAAAGAACTGAATATTCTTATTCGTTCTTTTAACGAAATGTCCTCAATAATATACAGGACTCACGCATCTTTGGAAGAAAAAATCAGAGAAAGAACGGCGGAAATTGAAGACAAAAACGAAAAACTTAATAAAGCAATGAAAGACCTTAAAGGCACGCAGGCAATGCTTGTACATGCTGAGAAAATGCGTTCTTTGGGTGAATTGGTAGCAGGTATTACCCACGAAATCAATAACCCCGTCAACTTTATATACGGGAACCTTACTCACCTTTCAAATTATTCTCAAGATTTGATGGACATTATTGACAAATACAAAGAATATACAGACCTTCTTCCTGCTGAGCAAAAAGAAGAAATGCAGAAACTCCTTGAAGATAAAGAATACTCCTACCTAAAAGAAGACCTGCCCGACTTAATCAAGAGCTGCAGAGAAGGTACGGTGAGAACAAAAAATATCGTAATGGATTTGAAGAATTTCTCAAGAACAGAAAAAATGATTATCAACGAAATTGATATCAATAAAGAAATCAATACGACACTAAACATTCTGTATAATAAATACAAAAACAGAATTACAATTCACAAAGAATTTGAAGAAGTTGCACCTATTGATTGTTATGGCGGACAAATTAACCAAGTGCTTATGAATATTATCGATAATGCTATTTTTGCAATAAAAGATACAGGAGATATCTACATCAGAACAAAAGATGTGGGCAACAATCTTGTTATTGAAATTGAAGACACAGGAACCGGTATTGCAAAAGAAAATATCGAAAAAGTATTTGAACCGTTCTTCACGACAAAAGGCGTCGGAGAAGGAACCGGCTTAGGGATGTCTATTAGCTATAAGATTGTTGAATCTCATAACGGGAAAATAGATATAGAAAGTGAATTAGGCAAAGGAACAAAATTCACTATTACCTTGCCCAGAGACGGGTTAAAGGAACAGAAAGGAAATGCATAGATGAGTTATAAGATTTTGGTTGTTGATGATGAACCTGATAACCTTCAACTTGTCAGAAGAACACTGCGAAGACACTATGATATCATAACAGCCAACAATGCTGATGAAGCCATTGAAACATTGAAACAAGTTAATGATATAGAAATGGTCTTATCTGACCACAAAATGCCGGGCAAAAATGGGGTTGAACTATTACACCATTGTTTTGAACACTATCCCGATGTAATAAGAATATTGATTACTGCGTATTCGGAAGTTCCTATTCTTGTTGATGCCATCAACACCGGTAAAATTCACCGCTACATAAAAAAACCTTGGACACCGGAAGAATTAGAACTTACCGTAGAAAAGGCATTTGAAGCTAGCAAGCTTTCGAGAGAAAATACAAGACTGATAACAGATTTTAAGGATTTATTTTCAGGTACAATAAGTGCTATTACGGAAGCTCTTGACGAAAAAGATGAATTTACTTCCGGCAGGAGCAAAAGAGTTTGTGAATATGCCATAAAAATAGCAAAAGAAATGAACCTCTCTGATATAGAAATCAGTAAGATAGAAGTGGCAAGCCTGCTTCATGATATAGGAATGATTGGTGTTCCGGAATACATTTTGAACAAAGCCGAAAAATTGACGGATGAAGAATACAAACTCATTCAAAAACACGTTTCTTATGGACTAAATATAATAGGAAGCATAAAACAGTTAGAGTCAGTTGTTCCTATTATTAAATACCACCACGAACGCTACGACGGCAGCGGATATCCGTATGGAATAAAAGGTGAAGAAATACCGATAGGCGCAAGAATTATCGCTTTGGCAGACACATTTGATGCATTGATTTCCACTCGTGTATACAGAGATCCGATGCCGGTAGATAAAGCCATTGAACTGATTACTTCTTTTGCAGGGAAACAACTTGATTACAACGTTGTTCAAGCCTTTTTGAAAATAAAAGATGAACTGGATTTGGACTACAATTAAGGAATGATTAATGAATAATATTGAAGATATTGCAAAAAAAGCAAAGGCTGCTTCTATCGCCCTTGCTGCAATGAAAACAGAAGATAAAAATAATGCACTTGAAAAGATAGCAAAAGCTCTCATTGATAACAAAGAATACATAATTTCACAAAACAATGAAGATTTAAACAGAGCTAAATCTCTCCTTGAAAAAGGAGAAATATCTCAAGCAATATTTGACAGATTAAAGCTCTCCGACTCGAAATTTAATGATATGGTAGCGGGGGTTCTTGATGTAAGCAAACTCCCTGATCCCATAGGACAAACTCTTTGGGCAAACAAGCTGGATGAGGGTTTGGAGCTCTACCGCATTTCATGCCCGATTGGAGTTATCGGCGTAATTTTTGAAGCAAGACCAGATGTAGTCGTTCAGATTTCATCTCTTGCAATAAAATCGTCAAATGCCGTTATATTAAAAGGGGGAATAGAGGCCCTTTTAACCAACACCGCAATGGTTAAAATTATCAACGACACTCTCGGAAAAATTAACCTGTTTCCTGATGGGGCAATAAATTTTGTTGAATCGAGAGAAGACGTCAACCAAATGCTTTCTATGGATAAATATATTGATTTGATAATTCCTAGAGGCAGCAACAAGCTCGTCCAATTTATCCAGAAAAACACCAAAATACCGGTATTAGGGCACGCAGACGGAATTTGCCATATTTATATAGACGAAGAAGCAAATATAGCTCTGGGCGTAAAGGTATCAGTCGATTCCAAAATTCAATATCCCGCAGCTTGTAATGCGGTAGAAACACTGCTTGTATCAGAAAAAGCGGCAGAAGTATTTTTGCCAAAATTATATGACGCAATGACAAAAGAAAATGTCAAACTGAAAGGCTGCGAAAAAACCAAAAAAATTCTTCCGAATATTGAAGAGGCAACTTCTGATGATTGGAAAACCGAATACGGAGACAAAATTCTTTCAATAAAAATTGTTTCTGACGTAAATGAAGCAATTAACCATATAAATGACTTCGGCTCAGGACACACGGATTGCATAATCACGGACAACAAAAAAACCGCTGAACATTTTATGAACTATGTTGATTCTGCCGGAGTATACCATAATGTCTCAACGAGATTTGCAGACGGTTTCAGATATGGTTTGGGTGCAGAAGTCGGCATAAGTACAAACAAAACTCATGCCAGAGGTCCTGTCGGACTTGAAGGTTTGACTATATACAAATATAAACTCTACGGCTCAGGGCAAATCGTTGGCGAATATACCGGTGCAAACGCCAAAGCATTCCTTCACGAAAGGATAAAATAATGATTATAAAAGCTTTTGCTGACGCACTGCACCTTGAAGAAAATGTTGAACCATGCAAATTTTTACAGGTATGGCTAAAAAGAATTTTGTCCAAAAAGCCTGTTAATCATGTCGAAAACGTTATCCATACGGAATTTTTTCTGCAGCAAGCATCTGATGATACAACCATTGTTGCCTCAAATTCCAAAACAGGACAAAATCTTATGCAATCTCTGTACAATTTCTGCTTGAGTTATGAGAATTTTTTATTTGCCAGATGGCTTCACAAAAAATCGGTAAATGATTTTACAAAATAAAAAACGAGGTTTTTGCCTCGTTTTTTATTATAACTATTGGTAAACTTTTCTTACGCTTCAGCATAAACACTGATTTGTTTTCTTGTTCTTCTATGTTTTTCAAATTTTACAACACCGTCGCAAAGAGCAAAAAGTGTATAATCAGAACCTTGTCCAACATTTTCACCTGCGTGAAATTCTGAACCTCTTTGTCTAACAAGAATATTTCCGGCTTTTACTGCTTCACCGCCGAATTTTTTAACGCCTAATCGTTTACCTACACTGTCACGTCCGTTCTTGGTCGAACCACTACCTTTTTTATGTGCCATTGTTTATATCTCCTAATTTATTATTCTTCTGTTTTTGTTTCTGCTTTAGCGGTTGTTTTCTTGGTTGTTGAAGTTTTCTTAGCCGCAGTCGTCTTTTTTGCAGTTGTTGTTTTCTTAGCTGCAGTCGTTTCTTTTACTTCAGCTTTTACTTCAGCTTTAGCTTCAACTTTAGTTTCTGCCTTAGCTTCCGCTTTTGGCGCAGCTTTCTTTGTTGCCGCTTTTTTAACTGTCTTAGCGGGTTTTGCTGCTTTTACTTCTTCGGCAGGCAAATTTTCTTTTCCGGGAAATGCGATTGAATCAATCATTACTCTGGAGAACATTTGTCTGTGACCTTGTTTTTTTCTGTAGCCTTTTTTGCATCTTTGTTTGTAAACCAAAACTTTTTGGTTTTTGGAATTAAGAAGCACCGTGCCGGCAATTTTTGCACCTTCAACATATGGTTGACCAACGATTGAATTTTCGCCG
>JAILCC010000017.1 GCA_024680555.1 bacterium | reverse complement strand
ATCGATGCAGAGAACAAACTGCACGCTGTGGCAACCGGCGAGATCACGATCGTGGCTAAACAAGCCGGAACGGACAATATCGCTGCTGTTGAGACGGCTCCGCGCGCATTGACCATTCTGCCGGGAGTGGATATTGATCCCGTTGATCCGGGGGATACACGCAAGAAACAGACTATTGTTTGGGAAGTGGAGAGTCTGGAATTGACGTTAGCTGCGGATGGAATGGAGATGTATGCTATCTCTCAAGAGAATCCGGATTTGGAGGTATATTTCGTCAGCTCGGATAGCACAGTGGCTTATGTGGCAACAGATGACTTCGGTTCCATTCTTGCCATACAGAAAGCCGGAACGGTAGTTATTACCGCCGTTCAGGATGGCAATGAGACATATTTGCCGGCATATTCATCGAAGACCTTCACTATTGTCGATTCTTCCGATCCGGGTACTGCAACCGCCTGCGAGGAAATACCTGCCGCCAAAGCCGTTAAGATCTTCCGTGACGGCCAGATCTTCATCCTCCGCGCCGACAAGGTTTATACCGCTTCCGGTCTCCTTGTGAAATAAAAACAACTATTGTCTATCAATAAAGAGGGTGTGTCAAAACTAATTGGCACACTCTCATTTTAATAATAATTGTTGATAATTGTCTTTAATTCTTTGCCGTACAGGCACGATCTGCTTCGCTGTATGGTTGACTTTTATAAAGAATTTTTGGATAATTTTGGATAATTTTTGACTAAAAATAAAAAAAAACTTGTGTATTCCAAAAAATTGTTGTAATTTTGCAAGCAAAATTGGAGAAAGGAAAAACCATGGTATCTGCAATGCAACAACAAACAAGAACATATGGGCTAAATCCGATGCAACGGCATTTAGTCAGCATGCTGAACTTCAATACATCCGAAGAAGCAGAGTTACGGCTCAAAAAAGCATTGGAGCAATTCTATCTCAGCGAGTTTGAGAATATGAAAGCGGCTATGTTTGCTAATGGCGAATTGACAGAAGAAAAAGTAGCACAAGGAGCAGTAACGCATTTCCGCACAGCATACTGATATGAAAATCGTTCTGGATTCTAATGTTGTTCTTCAAGTGGCATTTACTCAAAAGCCGCTTCGGATTGTTTGGGATAAGCTGCTGGAAGGCGCTTACACACTCTGCGTGACGGAAGATATATTGTTCGAATATCAGGAAAAGGTTATTGATTGTTTTCATAATGAACAATTAGCGAATCTTCTCATAAATACTTTACTGAACTGCGAACATGTGAAACGCGTAGAAACGTTTTTCCGTTACGGCATAATTCAGGCAGATCCGGACGATAATAAGTTTGTGGATTGCGCATTGGCTTGTGGCGCACGGTATATTGTGACGGAGGATAAGCATTTTGATGTCCTTAAAGACATAGATTTTCCACCGGTAGATGTTGCTAATTTGGAGGAGTTTGTCGCAATCTTACAAAAAATGTGATATTTGCAGGTACAGGGCAATAGAAAGAGACGTGCCATCCGGCATGTCTCTTTTTTGGTTATATGTTGTAAAACATAAAGTGTACGTTTATTAAGAAACGGCTACACCTTATTATTATTCGCGCGTATATACGCGAAAAAATTTGCATAATTCAAAGAATTATATTAACTTTGCACGCTTTTTTGGTGATAAAGTGCCACAAATGATTAGCAAAATCTTAAAAATCGTACATTTTGCAAAGTCGAGTTGGCAATCGGTCCATAGATTACACAAATTAAACAAAACGGCTAATTGGACGAATTAAACTAATAAATCAAAAAGACAAAAATGGGCAAGAAAAGCGAAATAGCAAATGCAGAACTTGTGATAGTGAACTCTGCTCAAGTACAGCAGATGATTCATGTAATTCGCGGAGAACGTGTTATCTTGGATCGTGACTTGGCTCAATTGTATGGAGTAGAGGTCGCTCAGCTGAATAGGCAAGTGAGACGAAATATAGAAAGATTCCCTGAGGATTTTATGTTTCAGCTTACAAATCAAGAACTTACAAACTTGAAATGCCAAAATGGCACCTCAAGTTGGGGCGGAGATAGACATCTACCACATGCATTTACGGAGGAGGGTGTAGCTATGCTTTCGGGTTTGTTGCGCAGTCCGGTTGCTATACAGGTAAATATACAAATCATGCGTGCTTTTGTGTATATGAAAAATACACTTTCATCAATCGCAGAAACAACCATTCGTCAAGATCATTTGGAATTAGAAGTAGAAAAGTTAAAGAATTATGTAGAGGATATCTTGCGTGGCCAAAATGACACGAATGAGATAGTAGGCGCACAGATGGCGGCGATTAATGAATCACTCGCTGAATTGGCAGTCAGGGTGGATTCATTAAGCCAAAAGAAACGGGAACCTCTTCCGGCTGTAGGTTTTGCGGCAACGGCGGCAAGGTATGAAGAAGAGGCGAAAAAGACAGTTGATAATTAAACTAATTTATATTGGTTCAAAACGATCAAAAACAATACCTAAAAAAGATAATAATTGTTGGATAATTGTTGATAATTGTTGACTAATTAAAAATATCGTTTAGGAAGTTTTTGAAACATTTTTGGACATTTTGGACCGAAATCAAAAATCGAAATATAAAATCATTGGAATGATGAAAAATATACTGAAAAATATGAAAGAAATGATGAATGAGAAGAAAATGGGGAAAATGAATAAGGGGATTAAAAGTCTCAAAAGTCTCAAAAATCTCATGCAAATTTTTGAAAGTGTCAAAACTGACAATACTGACAAAACTGACAAAGCAATTTTTGC
>JAILCC010000014.1 GCA_024680555.1 bacterium | reverse complement strand
CAGTAATTCTTTGATCTTTTTGAACCTTGGGTTTATGAATTTCTTGTTCTTTTTGTAATATTCTTGTATTATTTGTTTCTCACTTTCCCCTCCAGAAATCTTCCAATCTGGAGAAACAGAGTTTGTTTCTTCACCTAAAAGCACATCAAGCAACAAAATCGTCAAATCCAGGTTGCGGTGAAAAGGCAACTCTTCCGATTGTGGACTCCACTGATCTCCTGTATGACGCCATACTTTAAGAGACAACTCTCTTTGTTCTATAGGAAGTCCCGGTTTGTTGTACTGGGCAAATCCAATACTCAATGCCTTAGCATCTGTATAATTTGCATACTGACCATCAATTGAGTCATAGTCGTTGACCGATACTAGCGGTTGATGTTTACAATCCGTAGGCGCTTTCATAATACTTTTATATTTTTATTTCATAATATTTTTTTTGCCTTGGCACTTTGGCACTTTTGGTATTTTCAAAATTTGCTTTGAGAAATTTGTGAATTTTGAGAAAATATCATGCCCTTGCGGCTAAGAATTCTCAGAATTCTCACAATTCTCATGAAAATTTTGCATGAGATTCTTGATACTCTTGAGACACTTTTCGTTAAATTCGTGAAATTCATGAACAAATAATTGTTGGCTAATTGTAGGTAATTGTTGACCGATTAACCTTTTTTTGATCATTTTAGGTCATTTTGGACCAATCCCATCCAACTATCTCAACTATCTCAACTGTCTCATGCGATTTTTTGCATGGCGATATTGACGTTTTTAGCGATATCGCCAATATCGCCACTTTCGCCAGTACATTTTTTCATCATTTCTAAGATCACTTCGGAGCTTTTTACCCCAAAACTTTAGTTATTGTTTATATATTCTTTGTTTATTCCTTATTCATTACCCTTCCCTTTCCGCGACCATCTCGCGACCATCCTGAACGTCACAGGTGGGTGGGTGTCATTTTTTGCTTTTCGTTTTTCTCTCTTCTTCGTATATACGGGCGCGCGTAAATAAAAACCCGAAATGGTTACTTCGAGACACATACGAGGTAGTTTGGCGATATCTCTATCGCTAAACTATCGTGACTATCATAGCAAAAAGAGGACCTATTTTTCATAATATTTTTATATTCTTTTCTCTCGCGCGTATACGTTATGCATATACGTACACGAAAAATTTGGCTGCAAAGGTACAAAAAATATTGTACATGTGCAAATTTATTTGCATTTTTAATGCATTTTGTAGCTTTTCCGCCACTTTTTGAGTGTTTTTTTGCGGTTTATGCATAAAAAAAGCGGTAAACCGTTTAGTGAATTACCGCTTAAATTGTATTAATTTTCTTGGGGATTACAGAATAGTCAATGCTACTTTCTTGCCCATCCCTGCGAAAATCTGAAAAATGGAAGATAAGGACACATTGCTATAACCGTGCTCCAATCGAGAAATAATCGTAGTAGGGGTGCCCGATTGAGCCGCTAACTCTTTTTGAGTCATACCGGCCTGAAGTCTTTGTTCCTTCAAGATCTCACCTATGCAGAATGCCTCGGCATCAGCCTCGAACTGCTCCCGTTTTGCGGTGCCTCGTTTTCCATACTCGACATCCAGCAATTGGGAGAAATCCGTGCATTGCATCAAGTCTTGTTTGTGTTGTGCAGTCATTATCGTGCCTCCTTCTCTTTAAAATATTCGTTTTTCAATCTCTCCGCCCTCGCTATCTGATCCGGCGGTGTCTTTTGGCTTTTCTTCTGAAAACCATTAAACAAAACGACCAAGTTTCCTTTGTCAAAACAGCAGAAGATTCGGTAAATATTACTCTCCATCTCTACACGAACCTCAAATAGATTCTCTACTGTTTCTATCGACCGGAAAAACTTCTGTGGTATCTTCTCCTGTGTTTCCACCAGTTTAAGCACCTGATTGATCTTACGGCGTACATTCTCCTTTTGTGCGGTATAGAATGTGACGAAGTGATCGTTATAAAAGGTAATTTTCCTCGGTACTGGCATATTTGCAATGATTTTCGTTGCAAAATTACAACTTTTTTACGACATACACAAGTTTTCGGGTAAAAAACTTTGATTTTATTTCATTTTTACCCGTTTTTGCGGTAAATCCACTATGTCAATGTTCATTTGCCTCGGTTTTAAGCCTTGAGGCTAGGCTGTTTTGTTTAGTCTTATTTGCTATTCATAAAGCCTTACACT
>JAILCC010000010.1 GCA_024680555.1 bacterium | reverse complement strand
ATTTTTCTCGCAGGCATTTTAATATTTGATTGTTTAGCTTTAGCTTCCATAATCTATTTCCTTTTCGCTGTTTTGTCCTGACCTGCGTGTGCTCTGAAAAATCTTGTCGGAGCAAATTCGCCGAGTCTGTGACCAACCATTTGTTCTGTTACGTAGATGGGAACGTGAGTTTTCCCGTTATGCACAGCGATTGTATGTCCGAGCATTTCAGGAACAATCATCGATGCTCTTGACCAAGTTTTTACCACTTTTTTATCGCCTGCTTCATTCATTTTTTCAATTTTTTTCATTAAAGATTCGTGAACGAATGGACCTTTTTTTAGTGAACGTGCCATTTAATTCTCCTTATTTACGTCTTCTAACAATTAACTTGTCAGATTCTTTGTTATTCTTTCTGGTTCTCAAACCGAGTGCAGGTTTACCCCAAGGTGTCTGAGGAGCGCCGCCTGTAGAAGTTTTACCTTCACCACCACCGTGCGGGTGATCAACAGGGTTCATAACAACACCTCTGACTGTCGGTTTGATACCTAAATGGCGAGTTCGACCAGCCTTGCCCAATGATAAGTTTTTCGCTTCTTCGTTACCTAAAACACCAATGGTAGCAATACAGTTTTTGTTTACCATTCTCATTTCCGAACTTGGTAATTTTAATGTAACAAATTCGCCTTCTTTAGCCATAACTTGCGCACTTGCACCTGCAGTTCTTACCATTTGTGCACCTTTGTGAGGTTTAACTTCAATACAGTGAACATTTGTACCAAGTGGAACTGCATATAAAGGAAGTGCATTACCTGTTTTGATATCTGCATCAGGACCTGATACGATAACATCGCCGACATTTAAGTCTTTCGGTGTCAAAATGTATCTTTTTTCGCCGTCAGCATAGAATACCAATGAAATTCTGGTATTTCTGTTCGGGTCATACTCAACAGTTTTAACTGTAGCAGGTATGCCGAATTTTTCTCTTTTATAATCAATCTTTCTGTATGCCCTTTTGTGTCCGCCACCTTTGTGTCTGCAAGTAATCTTACCTTGGTTGTTGCGGCCGGAACGTTTTTTGATAGGCTCAAGTAAAGATTTTTCCGGTTTGTCCGTAGTTATCTCGTCAAATTCAAAACAAGACATTCCTCTTTGCCCCGGAGATGTAGGATTTATTTTACGAATTGCCATAATTTACACTCCTGTTAACTCTTCTATGGGTTCACCTTCAACAGTAACGATTGCCTTCTTAGAGGAATCAGTTCTACCGTATTTCAAACCCATTCTTTTTTCGTGACTACGCATATAAACAGTTTTAACTGCTTTTACCTTTTTGCCGGGGAAAATCAATTCTACGGCTTTTTTAATTTCGATTTTTGTTGCATCTTTAGCTACTTCGAAAGTATACTGGTTATATTTTTCCATAGCCTGGTGAGACTTGTCGGTAACTAAAGGCTTTTTAATAATATCGTAAAGTTTTTGTGTATTTGTTCTAGTTTTACTCATTATTTCATCAACCTTTCCGTAATTTCGGAAACCGCAGCTTCACTCATTACAACACTATCTGCTTCCAAAATATCTTTTACATTGATATTTGAAGGAAGAATTATTCTTACATTTGGAAGATTTCTCGCAGCAAGTTCAAGATGTTGATTTTCTTGAAGTTTTGTATCTGCAATAATTAAAATCTTTCCTGTTAATTTTAAACCATCAATAACTTTAACAAGTTCCTTTGTTTTCGGAGCGGTTAAAGCTGAAAAATCTTTGATGATTGTAGTATCTTCAACTCTTGCGGAAAGAGCAGATTTAAGAGCAACTCTTCTTGCCTTAACGGGCATTTTTACTTCATAGCTTCTCGGTTTAGGTCCAAAGATAACACCGCCGCCTTCAAACAAAGGACTTCTCAAACTGCCGGCACGTGCACGACCTGTACCTTTTTGCTTCCAAGGTTTTCTACCGCCCCCACGGACTTCCGCACGGGTTTTTGCACAAGCGTTACCGCTTCTTGCATTGTTTAATTGTCTTCTAACAGCCAAGTGCATCAAGTGAACATTGGGTTCTACGCCAAATACATTTTCTTCCAAATCTATTTGACCTGCTTGACTACCGTTGCTGTTATGGATTGTAAGTTGTTTTGACATTGTTTATTTCTCCTTAGTTCCATTTCGTTCTTGAAGGCTTAATTGTAACCATTCTGCCTTCGCAGCCCGGCAATGAACCTTTAATCAAGATAAGATTTTTCTCTTGGTCAATTTTTACGACTTTTAACTTTGTAACAGTAACTTGTTCATTACCCATGTTTCCTGCCATTCTTTTACCTTTGTAAACACGGCTGGGGGTAGTACCTGCACCGATTGAACCCGGTTCTCTGTGGTTCTTTGAACCGTGAGCCATAGGTCCTCTGCCAAAGTTATGTCTTTTAACTGTACCTTGGAAACCCTTACCGATAGACTTTCCTGTAACGTCAACCTTCGCTACACCGTCTAATACTGTCAAGTCAACCTTGTCGCCTACTTTGTAAGAACTTGCATCGTCTACTCTGAACTCTTTTAAATAGCTCATAGCAGGAAGTTCATTCTTCTTCAAGTGGCTAAGTTGAGGTTTTGACAATTTCTTTTCCGTGCAAGAGCAAGTACCTACTTGAACTGCACTGTAACCGTCCGTATCAACGGTTTTCACCTGAGTTACCGTCAATGGTTCTACTTCAACCACGGTAACAGGAATTACAGATCCCTTTTCATCATAGACCTGTGTCATACCTAATTTTTTTCCAATTACTCCTAGAGTCATTTTTTCCTCTTTTCTTTGTGAGCGCTACTAAATTACATCTGCTTTCTTGAGCATCAAGGGAACATTCTGTACCGTTGGACGCATGCCCAACCTACAATATCAGCATGCCCCGACTACATAACAAAACAGGTTTGCTAAATGCCGGAAACCCTTGTCCCAATTGTAGATCACATTCAAATTATATAAAATTTTCAAATGCAAATTTAATTGCCAGATGCGTTATCTTAACTCTATCGTAACACAAAAATATAAAAAGCAAGCAAATTTTGCGAAAGAGTGAACAACGAAGTTGTGAAACTCGAGTATCAGAGGGCAAAAGCCTGCGGTAGCAAAGCGAATCAGGCTAACCCTATAATCTCAATCTTATAATTCCAAATTGCAACCATCCATAGCTACACGGTCATTGTATATGATAAATCTGTATCTGTCTTTGCACAGTTCATTAGGACCTTTATCTTTGTTCATATCGACATATACAAACCCATAAATAGGCTCAGGACGATTTAATGCATCATTTTTTTCAAAATATTGATATTGGAAAACGAATATTGGTTTACCTGCAAGAATAAGCCCGGGTTGATTATCCGCAATATTATTAGCTAACGCAGTTTTTTGTGCTTGGAACGAAACGGCAGCACATTGCATTCTTTCTTCGTCATATCCTGCAGCATTTTTTACTATCAACTTTGCACACTCCGAAGAATCTGCATCAGTGCATACTCCGCATTCAAAAGTATTTAAACCTTTATTGAAAGCATTTCTTAATTGCACGTTTTTAATATTAGTACCAAAAAATTGCTTAACCAAATCATTATCGTAAGAACCTGCAGGAGCTTCAAACATTTCAAAGCCCGTAAAATTTGGTTCTCTTATAAAAATCATACTCATTGCATCGGTTATATCTTGATTTGCCTTTTTCATATAAGAGCGATAAATATCCTCGTCATCCTTAATATTCTTAATGATAGGCAAAGTCAGGGATATAATTATACCCAATACCAACATAACCAATAACAATTCAACAAAAGTGAATGCCTTTTTTTTCATAGCTGAGATACCTTTCTAAAGCTTGATTTTCAGCCTTTGTCTTGTACATCCCAAACGGTCGTTAAAATCGTCTGAATTTATGTCACAACTACCGCCGGATGCAGGCTTTATGGAATAAGAACTGCTATCTGCTTTATTAACCGTAAAGTAAAATATATCTCTGCCTACTTCATTAGGCTTTTTCTTGCCGTTAACATCTATAACAATGTATTCGTCAGCAGCTCTAATATCAAGCATAACAAATACACCATTTTTCAGAATAACCGTGTTAGCGTATCCTGGAGTAATTCCTGTAACTTTTTTATCAGGGTTATAATCCTCAAGATACACATCCATATTAGCCTTTGCGTTATCCGCATCACCTCTGACATCAATATTACTATCCACATCAGAAAGATCCATAACATTTATTGTTTTAGATGTCTCAGTTAATGCTTGGAAAAAAGTAAATGTCGGTGTTGAGGAGGGAGCAATTTTACCAGTGGAAATAAGAAGCCCGATAGAACGTGCTGTTTGTTGAAATGTAGAGTATGTCTTATTCAACGCAGCATCGGTAACTCTTTCTTCCGTGTCGTTGTACAACACAGGCATCAAAACCATAGCTATCGTTCCCAAAACCATCATAGCTACAACAATTTCCGCAATAGTAAAAGCTTTTTTCTTATTCATATTCATACAATTATTTTAATATATGTATGTATTATTGGCAAGCAATTTATTAAAAATCTATACCAAACAGGGGATAGAAGCGAATTAACGGAAATATAATGTTCACGATAATTCTATTTTATGTAAATATTTTTACGATTTACCCCTATTTACAACAGTTGCGGCAAGATTTAACTTGCCGCAACTTGTTTTAAAATATCATAAAAGAATTAGTCTTTTTTCGGTATTCTCATTCCGTAGAATGATTTCCATACAAAGACAAACGCTATAATCAAAAATACAAGTCCCACCCAGGGTGCAACTTCTCTAAAGGATTCGGAAATTGCAATTTCCATAGCAAGCAAGCCAAACAATGTTGTAAATTTGATAATCGGGTTCATAGCAACGGATGAAGTATCCTTAAACGGATCACCAACCGTATCTCCAACAACAGTTGCATCGTGCAAAGGAGTTCCTTTTTCGCAAAGGTCAACTTCAACAATTTTCTTTGCGTTATCCCAGCAGCCACCTGCATTTGCCATAAATACCGCTTGGAACAATCCAAATACCGCAATCGCAATCAAATAACTTACAAAGAAAGAAACTGCATTTTCTCCTGTTGCTGGTGATGACAAACAAGCAAATGCCAATGCAAAAGAGAATAGCGCAATAAATATATTTACCATACCCTTTTGCGCATATTGAGTACAAATTTTTACAACTTCTTTTGAATTTTCGGTAGAAGCTTTGCCGTCAGCAGTTTCGAGCTTAATGTTTCCTTTAATATATTCAACCGCTCTGTATGCACCTGTCGTAACTGCCTGCATTGACGCACCGGAGAACCAATAAATTACCGCACCGCCTGCAATGAAGCCAAGCAGAGTGTATGGATTAAGCAGGTTCAAGATTTCAGCAGGATTTATATTTAATACTTCTTTTATAACCAATATCAATGAGAAAATCATCGTTGTTGCACCGACTACCGCAGTACCGATAAGAACAGGTTTTGATGTCGCTTTAAAGGTGTTTCCTGCTCCGTCATTTTCTTCAAGATATTTTTTAGCAACCTCAAAATCGGGTTTAAAGCCGTATTCTTTTTCGATAGATTTTGCAATATCGGGAATTGTTTCAATTAAGGAAAGCTCATAAACCGATTGAGCATTATCAGTTACAGGTCCATAACTGTCTACCGCAATCGTAACAGGTCCCATTCCCAAAAATCCGAATGCAACCAAGCCGAATGCAAATACAGACGGATAAATCATCATTGCTTCTGGAATATAAAGACTTGCAAAATACGCAACTCCCATCAAAAATACGATTACCATACCAATCCAACAACCTGAAAAGTTTCCGGAAACAAGTCCAGATAATATTGTTAATGAAGCTCCACCTTCTCTTGAAGCGATACAAACTTCTTTTGTATGTGCTGCTTTCGGGCTTGTAAATATTTTAGTAAATTCGGGGATAAGCGCTGCACCAAGAGTACCGCAGCTTATAATTATCGCAAGTATGAGCCAAATATTTCCGCCTATTTCGGAAAGAAGCCATTTGCTAACACCGAACGTCATACAAATTGATAAAATTGAAGTTATCCATACCAAATTTGTTAGCGGCGCTTCAAAATCAAGTTTTTTACCTGAATATAAAATTTTACTCAAAAGAGTATTTATGCCGTATGCAACCACAGAAGTTACAATCATTAAAAATCTCATTGCAAATATCCATGCAAGAAGAATTACTTGAGATGACGGCTGAGTAACAGCAAGAAGTATAAAGCTGACGAGAGCAACACCCGTTACGCCGTATGTTTCAAAACCGTCTGCAGTAGGTCCAATTGAGTCGCCCGCATTGTCACCGGTACAGTCTGCAATAACTCCGGGGTTTCTCGGATCATCCTCTTTAATTTTAAATACTATTTTCATCAAATCTGAACCGATATCGGCGATTTTTGTAAAAATACCGCCCGCAACACGAAGCGCACTCGCACCTAACGATTCACCTATAGCAAAACCGATAAAACACGCACCTGCAAGTTCACCCGGAACAAATAACAAAATTATTAACATCATAATGAGTTCTATACTTACAAGGAGAACGCCGATACTCATACCTGCGCTCAAAGGTATTCCCAATATTTTAAGAGGGTCTCCTTCAAGAGCTTTGAATGCGGTTCTTGAATTTGCAAGGGTATTCATTCTTATACCAAACCATGCAACGCCGTAAGAACCTAATATACCCAAGATTGACCACCCTAATATAATCAGAACATTTACAGCAGGCATTTTTTGGAGAAAACCAAAATAAAATGCAATACAAATGCCAATCAAAATTTCAAGCCCGATAAGGAATTTGCCTTGTTGAACCAAATAAGTTTTACAAGTTTCAAAAATCAAATTTCCTATTTCTGCCATAGATTTGTGAGTCTTTACCGCACGGATTTTAAAGTACTCAAACAACCCGAATAGCACACCCAATACAGATATAGCTATACCTACTAGCAATAAGTTATATTGAAACGCATCCGCCTTTAGGTCAGGCACAACCAAATCTGCCTCTCCGGCAAAACCAATACCGGAAATCAACATAACAACAGCTAAAGACATAAATATTGCCTTTAGACTAAAGAGTCCTTTTAAAAACTTCATTATTATCTCCTTATAAGAAATTATCTACGTATCAAGTAAGATAATTATATATTATGTTTTAATATGGTGCAAGAATAGATACTCTTTTGGGGGGATATATCCCTTTATGAGATATAGATTCTTATAAAAATAAATAATGAAGTATGTTATTCACTTATCTTGCATTTGCCGCAGGATCAGTACTCAATGTCGGTTTTTCTATACCATAGCTGCAAGAAATAACCCCATCGCTGGTTGAAGTGGATATTAACGGCCAATTTGATTCTCTGGAAGGACAATCAAACGCACTTAACAACGCTGCACATTCATCCTGCTGTGCATCAGCACCATTCAAGGCATATCTAACTGTCGGTTTTGTCCCACTACGCCCGATTTCAACTATTTCGCCGCAATTTACGCTACTGTTAAAACTTGCATTATATAACCCGATATCATTTGAACCAGCGCTTCCGAGTTTGTTGCCATTGGATTTATTGTCCAAATCATAAACTATTGCAACACAACTGTTTATTATTTCTTCACGGGAATCTGCAGCGCCGAGACAACCATCTTTGTTGTATGCTACGAGCATACTTGTTCCATCATCAAGCATAAGCCCATTGACGTTGGTATCAGTATCCCAATCTTTGCCAAGATTTTTTGAGGTTTTTATTTTTGAAATATCAACAACATCATCATCAGTCGTAATCTTTTCGGCAAAACAATTTTGCAGATTATCATTACCACACGTAGAAGTTATTTTAAAATATTTCCCCATTTCAGACACAAAATCTTCCGTAGATTCATGTCCCGACATAGTTTCTTCCGCAATCATACGATTAAAACCGTTTATGATTGCAGAATGCATTTTTTTATACGCACTTTTGTACTTTATATCCTTATAATTTTGAAACATTGCCGGCAGAGTTAATACTGCTACAACACCTATCACCATAAGAGTAATAAGCGTTTCGGCAAGAGTGAATGCTTTTTTCTTCATAATTATCCCCAAATAAAACTCTCATACTATACCAGTATAACAAACATTTGCAAGCTTTTCAATTCTCACGGAAACTGATTTTATAATATTTGAAAAAATCAAACTGTCTGAGCTATAACACTACACCATTCAATTGATTTACTATTTGAATACTATTCGTTATAATATTGTGAGGAATGGTATTATACGGACATTATAGCAAATGGCTGATGAAGATAAGCAGTTTGATGCGACTCCTCAAAAGTTAGAGCGTGTCAAGAAAGAAGGACAAGTAATAAAAAGTAAAGACTTCTCCATGGCAGTTGCCATGCTGGTTATGTTTTTGCTTGTATACCATCTTGCACCGTTTATTTGGGCACAAATTTCGAGGCTCTTTGTTATCTTGTACGAACAAATACCAGTTGCAAGTTTAGACCACACCGGACTTCACTATGTACTCGCATCTGCGGTAGTAGCGATATTTTTAATTCTTGCGCCAATTCTTTTCATGGCTATGCTAATGGGTATTTTGGGAGATTTTATACAAATCGGACCAATCTTCACCACAAAAACAATTGAAATGAAATTTGATAAACTTAACCCGACTAAGTACTTCAAGAATCTTATTTCAATAAAAACCGCCTTTGAACTTGTTAAAAACATAACAAAGGTAGTCATTTTAGGACTTGTCGGTTGGAGTGTTTACAAGGCACATTTCCCGACAATATTGGGGTTGGCAGCCGTGGACAACAAATTTGCCGTACTGTTTGAATTCGGTAAATTGATTGTCGACTTCGTAACAAAAGCCTGTATTATATTCCTTGTCATATCAGCCGCAGACTATATGGTCGTAAGAATGAAATTCTTAAAAGACCAAAAAATGTCATATAAAGAAATTAAAGATGAATACAAAAACTCTGAAGGCGATCCGCATGTAAAAGCCGCTTTAAGACAAAGAAGGCAACAAGTTTTGCAAAGAAGTATGATGGATGCGGTTGAAACGGCTGACTTTGTCGTAACCAACCCCACGCATGTAGCAGTGGCTTTAAAATACGAACAAACGGAAATGGCTGCGCCCAAACTTATCGCAAAGGGCACAGAGCTTATTGCAAAAAAAATCATAGAAATTGCAAAAGAGCATGGCATACCAGTTATAGAAAATCCACCGGTTGCACGTGCACTTTTCAGACTTGTTGAAATAAATCGGGAAATACCGCCGGAACTGTATAAAGCGGTCGCAGAAATCTTATTATTTGTTTATAATTTGCGTAAAAATAAAAAAATGGATAGAATATAAAAAGAAGAGGATAGTTTTTAAAAGTGACTGAAAGTTTAAACATCGCAAACTACATAGAACTTATCGAAAAAGTAGCCAAGGTGGAATACCGCCGTATCCCTGCGCACATGGTGGATTTGGACGAATTGGTCAGCATTGGAATTATCGGTATTCAGGCACTTATTAAAAACAAAACTCCCGAACAACTGAAAAAATATAATATATCTTACATGGCTACTGCCGTAAGATGGGCAATAAGAAACGAACTAAGAAACAGATATAAATGGTACTCATATAAACAAAAAGTCAATTCTAACGAAGCTGACGAACTTGATTCCGATGGCTCCGGCGTAGATGTTTCTCCCGACAAAGTAAGAGAAGCTATCTACGAAACTATCCTTTCTATCGATTCAATCGCTGCAGACTCATCTGACAACGATTCACCTTTTGACTTTTTGAAAGATTCAGGCGCTCTGCCCGATGAACAATACGAACTTACGGAACTTAGCCGAATGATAAAAGAAGCAATTGCAAAACTTCCTCAAAAAGAAAGAACTATTGTGGAATATCGTTTCTACAGAAACATGCAGGTAAAGGAAATCGCTACAATTGTTGGTTTATCTTCTTCAAGAGTTACACGTATCGTTCAATCTGCGCTAAACAGTGTCAGAGAATATCTTCAATCCCATGATGTAGAAAGTATGTACTAATGAACGGGTACAAAGAATTTTCTCAATACTGTAAACTGCTGTACCAAAAAGGGCTTGCCCCAGGTTGTTCAGGTAATGCAAGTATTAACAAGGGGAGTCATATTGCAATTACGCCATCGGGCGTATCAATGAATGATATTTGCGAAGATAACATTGTAGAAATGGACTTTGACGGTAATGTTATCGGGAAAGGGAAAGCTTCAAGCGAAAAAATAATGCACTCCCTTATATACAAAAATCGCCCCGATATAAAAGCAATAATTCATACTCATTCGCCGTTTTTATCAACTCTTGCATTAAAGAGAATCGGACTAAAAGATAGCCCCATTGTTGAATTAAAATACTTATTCGGAAATGAAGTTCCTCTGGTGAAATACAATCCGCCGGGCTCAAACGAGCTTGCACTCGGAGTATCGGAAGCTCTCAAAACCACCAATGCAGCTATTATGCAAAATCACGGCGCAATAGTAATTGCCAAAAACATACAAGACGCTTTTTACACATACGAAGTTTTGGAATACACGGCACAGGTTTTTGTACAGGAAAAAATGATTTCTTCCCTAGTATTCTAGTTTGTTAAGTTCTACTCTTGATTTATTTATACTGTAATTGCCTTTTGATGCAAAAGAAATTTGTTTCATTTTGCCAAATTCTTTGTATCTGTTAGCAAAGTCATTTGTTGTACAAATTTCATTCAGTTCAATAGTATTTAATGCTCTTTCTTCAAATTGAAGTACATAAAAAGCTATTGCGTTGGATGACTGCGAATCCATTATTGCCTTGAATGATATTCCGTAACCGAACGACTGGGTTACATTATCAAAATACGAAATCAATTCACTAAACTTGAGCATATAATTTATGGCATCTTCTTGCGAGATGAAAAGCATTGCGAAAGTATCTTCATCATCGAACGCTTCGTCCTCAATAACTTTGCCCTTATAGTCAGGCAAATTCTTTACCAATTCCTTTTTAATTTCTTCTTTTTTCTCTTCAATTTCCATATCGGTCAAATTGGAAATAGTAAACCTTGAAAATATAACCGAAACAGTTACGTAAACCATATTCTTCAATTGTAAAGAATCTGTTTTCTTCTTTTCATTCAACCTTGCTTCTTTAACTTTTTCTTCCAATTTAATCTTAGTTACGGTTTCAGCAACCTTTTTATCTAAATTTTCCAAGAAATTACTAATCATACCCAATGCAATAATGGCCAGTATCCAAGGAACAATTACAAACAACAATGTCCAATCAATACCGTTTATTGTCATGCTTGTAAAGTTTGAAAAGAAAATTACGCTTGCCGTATTCATTGCACCAAAAAAGCTCAGCGCATCAATCGGAAAGTAATACTGAACTATAACAAAAGGCATAACCAGTACGCATAATACCTGAGCTAATTTTAAAGTACTCTTAATAAAATTTTTCATCTATTTAGCACCACATTATCTATCAATCTTACGTTACCAACTTTTGCCGCAATGGCAACAAAACTATTATGAATTATTTTCTCACAATAATCAAGTGTATTTACATCACATACTTCCAAATATTCTATTTCAATTCCGTCAGCCAAAAGCTTCAAACTTTCGGAAAAGACTTCTTCTTTATCCGTTTTACCCTCATTGAACATAAGTTCAATATTAGACAAAACTTTAAATATAGAAGATGCCACCTGTTTTTGCGCCTCGGAGAGATACGAATTTCTTGAACTCAAAGCGAGTCCGGAATCTTCTCTTACAATCGGGCACCCTTGTATGTCAATATCCATATTCAGGTTTTTGCACATGTTCTTAATAATTATTAACTGTTGAATATCTTTTTGTCCGAAATATGCCTTGTCCGGCTTAACTATATGAAAAAGTTTGGAAACTATTGTACATACTCCGTCAAAATGCCCCGGACGTGATTTCCCGCACAATCTGTTTGTATATTTTTCTGGAACTTTTACTATATACGAGAGCGATTTTACGTGCAAATTATCTTTCAACGGCCTGTTATCATCATATTCAGGATACATTTCGCTTGGGGCAGGATGAAAAATTATGTCGCAACCCGCACTTTTGCAGACTTCTTTATCATTGTCAAAAACTCTCGGATATTTGTCAAAATCTTCTTTTTCGCCAAATTGTGTCGGGTTGACAAAAACACTTGTAACAACGATATCGCAATCTCTGCGTGCCGCATCAATCAGACTTTTATGACCTTTGTGCAAAGCACCCATCGTTGGAACAAGTCCGATGGTTTTCCCCTCCTGCTTATATTTTTTTATTATTTGATTAAGCTCTTTAGCTTTCGTTATTACTTGCATACCCTAACTTTCCTCTCTCTGTATCATCCATTTTAAAAATATGCTCATCTTGGGGAAATCTCTCATTTTTCACGTCAGAAATATAGGACTTTATTGCATCGGATATAACACTGTCTAAATCGGCATATTTCTTGACAAACTTGGGTAAAAAGTCTTTATATTTCCCCAAAACATCATCAATGACAAGTATCTGACCGTCAGTAGACTTTCCTGCACCAATACCTATAGTCGGAATATCAAGACGCTGTGTAATATATTCGGCAGCTTCCGCACTGACCATTTCCAAAACAATGCCAAATGCACCAGCCGCTTGCAATTTCAACGCCTGTTTCAAAATAAATTCCGTTTGCTCTGCACCTTTTGCCTGAACTTTATAACCGCCTAAGGCATTTAAAAATTGCGGAGTAAAGCCCAGATGAGAAAGAACAGGCATTCCCTGCGTAGTTAATCTTTCCGTTAATTCTACTATATAGTCACTTCCGCCCTCGATTTTTACGGCATTTGCTCCGGCAATAATCAAGTCGCAAGCATTTGTTACACCTTGTTCAATTGATGCCTGATATGAACCAAACGGCATATCCGCAACAACCATCGCCCTTTCCACCCCTCTGGCAACGGCTGAAGTAAATATTTTCATTTCGTTCATACCGATACCATGAGTCGTAGGATATCCTAGCATAACCATAGCAGCAGAATCACCGACAAGAATAATATCAATTCCTGCTTTATCGACAATTCTCGCAGTTGAATAATCGTACGCCGTAATTGAAGATATTTTTTCACCGGCTCTTTTTAACAATTTTATATTTTCGGGTGTTACTTTTTTCATTATTTGCCTCTTTTTGCTTTTGAAACCCTTTTGGGGTCATAGTGATATCTGTACCACATATAAACAAGTCGTGCCAAACGAGAATAGCTATGGCGGACAAAACCGTCTTTATCTTCCTCAATAAGCTTTCTTCCTATAACTTTGAGTTTCAGTTTTTTAATTTCTTCTCTGTCGTATTTTACAGGGAAAGAACCTGCCAATTCATATTTTTCGGCAAGATTTTCAGGAAGCTCGTTATTTATAAACACAGTATCAATAATATTATCGTATTTTGCATGTTTTAATATGGCCTTAACGTGGTCGGAAACAGTATACCCATCTGTTTCACCCGGCTGAGTCATAACGTTGCATACGTATGCTTTATGCGCTTTTGATTTAGAAATTGTTTTTGAAATTTCATCTATTAAAAGGTTCGGAATTACACTCGTATAAAGGCTACCGGGTCCCATAAGAATAATGTCGGCACTCTTTATTGCATCAATTACTTCTTTCAAAGCCTTTGGCGCTTCGGGTTCACAAAATAACCTCTTTATTTTTCCGCCCGCTTCGGGGATATTACTTTCGCCCTGAATAACTCTGCCGTCCTCCATTTGCGCAACCAAACGCATATCATCCAAAGTGGAAGGCAAAACCCTGCCCCTTATGGCAAGGACTTTTGAAGATTCTTTTACCGCACTGAACATATCACCGGTAATTTCACAAAGTACGGACAAAAACAAATTGCCGAAACTGTGCCCTTCCAAGCCCGTTCCTTTTTTAAATCTGTACTGAAACAATTCGTTTATCAAAGCATCTTCATCACCTAATGCCGCAATACAGTTTCTTATATCGCCGGGAGGCAAAACACCGAATTCATCCCTCAATCTTCCAGAGCTGCCGCCGTCATCACCAACGGTTACAACAGCAGTGAGGTTATTTGTAATTGATTTTAGTCCCTTTAATATTGTGGATAATCCGGTTCCGCCGCCAATAACAACAATTTTTGGTCCACGATTAAGTCTTCTCCTCTTATACAGGCTTTCAAGAATAAAATCCCTATCTCTCGGGCTTATTGCATCTAATATAGACACGTTCATATACTTTGAACCCAAATATAAAGATAACAATCCCAATACAAAGCAAATAAAACCTGCAACAGGAGGACTAATTAAGGAAACTGTTGCCTTTAAAAACCTGACAACCTCGGAAATCGGATCGAGATTAAACGCAAACATAAATCCCATTATGATAAATACAGTACCGATAAAAGTCAGCACAACCCACCTTTTTACCTGAAGTCCGGGTAAAAGCCATGTAGCATATCTAGAAACATCTTTCTTGTTCAAAATTCTTCTCCCAATTATACCCAGCTCTTATCCTCAAGAATACTAACCGCCAACGGAACAGGTTGTTCAATAACACTCTTAACCATTTGCGCAGTATCAATTGATAAGGCATTTTTCATATTCAAGTGTATAGAATGACAGTCAATTTTTGTTTTTCCGCCATTCACATTTATTATTTCCTCATTTTCAATCAGACTTTCAAGTTGCTTTTTAGAATACTCAACGTCAACAACGTCATTTTCTTCAAACAACGGAAGCCCCTCAACGTCATACTTTTTGTCCAAAAATACTTCCGCAGCATATTTTATGCCGGCTGCTTCACATGCTTTTTCAAGATTTACACATGGCGCACAAAGCAGAATAATCCAGTCGCCTGCTTTTCTAATGCTTTGTGCAACCGCAAGCATCGTATTGAAATCAGAAATCGCTTTTTTATACAAAGCACCATGCAATCTCACATGAGAAATTCTCAAGCCATAAGCTTTTGCCATAGCTTGCAAAGCACCAACCTGATACAAAACAAGCGCCTCAATTTCTTCTTCCGCCAAATCCATTTCCCTGTAGCCAAAACCTTGCAAGTCAGGATATCCTATATGCGCACCCACGGATAAATTATTGTCCGCAGCAAGTTTTAGCGCCTTATTTATTATCATAGGGTCGCCGGAATGGAGTCCGCAAGATACGTTTACGGAACTTACATAGGGCAATAATTCATACTCCAAATCATTCCGATAAACGCCGAAACTCTGAGCCAAATCACAATTTACATCAATCAAAACTTTTTCTTTTTCAGTGCTTTTATCCAATTCATTTGATGATATCATAAATTCTCTTTCATAATCGTAACGTTACAGAATAATTATACTATAACAAAAATTCTTTGCACAAATTTGTTAATTGATAATAAATCAAAGCAAATAAGCAATTATTAAAAATCATTAACAATTTTGCCTTTACGCATGCGGTAAGAATATACTGTAATAAAGAGGTATTGGGGGGAAAAAACAATGAAATTTAAAAAAATTACTTATACACTATTTCTTGCAGCTTCAATCTTATTGACCTACAACGCAATTGCAGCAGACAATGCGACAGAGGTTTCACCGTTTGAAAACAAGGTTGAAGCAACAGATATTGAACCTGCAGTTATAAAAGATTTGAAAGTTCTCGGCAAAGATTCAGCAGATGGGTTAAAAAACTTTGGCTCGGATGTTTCTGACGGAGCAAAAGATGCAGGTCAAACCATAAAAAAAGATATTTCAAACTTTGCGGACGAGGTAACTGACGGTGCACTTGATGCAAAAGAAGCCGTTGTTGATGCTTTAAAAGTAAAGGATAAAACGGAAACAACCTTACCTGTCTTGGAAGATATCAAACTTCCCGAACTGAAAAGCAACAGCATGGATGCAAAAACGGTAAAAGTTGAGGTATCATCTCAAAGAATACCCGCAGGAACCGTTATCCCTGTAAAACTTGAAACTGCTATAAGCACAACTTATGTTGATACAGGCGACCAATTTACGGCAATTCTTCCTGCTGACGTACTTGTCGGAGACAAAATTCTTCTTCCCGCAGGAAGCGTAATAAGAGGCACTGTAGGCAAAACGAAAAAGGCTAATTTCTGTCGTAAAGAAGCACAAATTATGCTTATATTTGACCACATTGTAACACCTGCAGGCAAACAACTTCCCATTTATGCTTATATGACAGGTTATTCAAACGTTAATTACGAAGGCTACATAACAGGCGGAACATCTTATGCAAAAGAATTTAAAAAAGATGCAAGCAAAGGCAAAGATATTGTTGTAAATGCCACAACCTACGGTGTTGACAAAGGACTTGAATACTGGGGCGGCGTACCTGTTGTGTTAACTGCTCCCGTATGCGCACTCGGCGGTGCAATCGGCGGATGCGGATATATTGTCGGTAAAAGTATCTACAACGTATTTGTCAAAGGCGATGAGGTCAACTTGGGTAAAGGAACAGTTATGAATATCACGTTGGCAAAACCTCTTGATGTTCCTGTAAACTAAGAAATATACGACTGTCGTCTTGATATAAAACAAAAGATTTTGTAAGATAAAGGCATGAATATTGTAGTATGTATAAAACAAGTGCCTGACACGCAGGATATAAAGTGGACTGAAAAAGGCACTATGATTAGAGAAGGTGTAGAGAGCATCATCAATCCTTATGATGAATTTGCGCTTGAATATGCCTTGAAAATAAAAGACAAATATCCCGATACCAAGATTACGGTTATATCAATGGGACCGATGCAGGCAAAAGAACTTTTGAAGTTAGCTATAGCAAAGGGTGCGGATGAAGGGATTTTAGCTTGTGACAAAAAGTTTGCAGGGGCAGATACTTATGCAACCAGTGCAACGTTGGCGCACACAATAAAAAAATATGTAAAAGATATTGATTTGATTATTTGCGGACAGTTTGCGATAGACGGTGATACCGCACAAACCGCCCCATCTATGGCAGGACACTTAAATCTTCCTCAAGTAACCTTTGTAACTGATATTTTGAGTTTTGATGAAAAAGGAATAAAACTCAGACGTGAAACGGAAGAAGGCTTTATTGATGTACAGGCGCAGTACCCTCTCGTCATTTCGGTTATGAAAAGGTCGGATGAACCCAGAAATCACACAATAAAAGGCTACATAAATGCTTGCAACACTGATATAACGGTTGCCTGCAAAGAGGATATAGGTATAGATGACAACCTAATTGGCTTTAAGGGTTCACCAACTTACGTTTCAAAATCGTTCCCTCCTCATTTTGAAAGAAAGGGAGAAATTCTTACGGATGAGGCTAAACTCCTTGATATAATCAGAGAAAAATTAAAGGAGGGCAAATAATGAGTCTTGTTGTTTTGGCACTAAAGAAAAGAAACAATGAAACAGAAAATGTTGCCCTTGAATTGGTCAGCAAAGCAAAAAAATTTTATAATGGCGAAATCTCAGCAATATTACTTGCCGCAGAAAACTCCGACGAAAGTAAAAATATAGAAAAACTCTCTCAAGCCGGTGTAAATAAAATCTACGTCATAAAAAATACGAAGCTGGACAGATATTCGACTTTATATTACAAAGAGGCTGTTCTTCGTTCGCTTGAGAAAATCAATCCCGACATATTTTTAATCGGTGCAACAGTAAACGGCAGGGACTTAGCCCCCAGAATTGCGTCGGCTTTGGGCGCAGGGTTAACTGCGGACTGTACCGACTTAGGCTTGACTGAAGAAGGCAAACTCGCCGCAACAAGACCGACATTTGGCGGCTCATTGATGGCAACCATACTTTCAAGAACAACACCGCAAATGGCAACCGTAAGACCAAAAGTTTTCAAAATGAACGAACCTAATTATGAAAACAAGCCCGAAATTGAAGAAATTTCCGTAAATCTTGACGACGTGACGGACAACATCGAAGAACTTAATTTTGTGCCAAAAACTTTTGAAGATACCCCTATTGATGAAGCGGAAATTATCGTTGCGGCAGGCAGGGGAGCAAAAGAACCCGAAACGGTTGAGCTTGTCAAAAAATTTGCGGACAAAATCGGCGGTAAATTTGCTGTTTCAAGAAGTCTTGTTGATTTAGGACTTTTCAAAAACGATATTCAAGTGGGACAAACAGGAAAAACCGTTACGCCCAAAATATATATTGCGTGCGGAATTTCGGGTGCAATTCAGCATATTGAAGGTATGAAAAATTCCGGAACAATAATTGCAATAAACAATGATAAGGATGCTCCCATTTTTAAAATTGCAGATTTTGGGATAGTCGGAGATTTGAACAAAATTTTGCCGAAATTGATTGAGAGGGAATAATGAGAGGAAAATTTATAACATTTGAGGGAGCGGACGGCTCAGGCAAAACTACGCAGATAGAAAAAATCAAAACCTACCTTGAAGCAAAAGGGCACGAATGCCTTTTGACAAGAGAACCCGGCGGAAGCAAGCTCGGCGGCAAAATCAGAGAAATTCTGCTTCATTATGACGGCAACGTGGATTCTCTTTGCGAACTTTTGTTATATATGGCAGACAGGGCTCAACACGTACAGACTGTCATTCTTCCGGCGCTGAATGAGGGCAAAACCGTTTTGTGCGACAGATACACGGATTCTAGCGTAGCATATCAAGGGTATGCAAGGGGGTTGGATATAGAAAGGATAATTAAGCTGAACGAAATCGCAACCGACAATATTGAGCCCGATTTGACAATAGTATTTGATGTGGAAACGGAAGTTGCAATGCAAAGAGTCGGCGAAACGAAAGACCGCTTGGAGCAGGAGGGAATAGATTTCCATAAAAAACTTCGCTACGGCTACCTTGAATTAGCCAAAAAATTTCCTCAAAGAATAAAAGTAGTAAATTCAAACCTCGGAATAGAAGAAGTTTTTGAACAAGTGAAAAAAATTCTTGACGAAAAATGGCTTGAAACGCAAATCAAATCATAAATAGCCTGAATGTTTATGCCCTCTGCAAATCGGTAGGGTGCGATTGTTCGCACCAAATTAATGGTGCATTAACACGCACCCTACAAACTGACTTCCGCAAGGTCGAGAGCAAGTTCTTCATTATCCTTAGAATATTTTTCCAAACGAGATAACCACCAATGCGCAAACTCGTGAATAATTGTACTCTCATCTGCGTTTTTAAATAACTCAATCAAGTTTTCAGCCGGAACAAAGGAGCCTTTGATTCTGTGAATATTCCGAGCCTTTTCATTGTCGTAGAATAAATTACCTTGAAAATCATCTTCCTGAAGTAATTTATCAGACGAATTATTTTTAGGATTATTTTCATTAGGGTTGAAATTCTCTGTATAATCAGTTATAATATTATTGTCATCAGGTTTTTTAGGTACGCATTATCAGCGTATGTGCCTGATGATTTTTCTTGTATATTATATAAATGAACTGTTTGCGGCTTTTCTTCACTCTCACCCTTATATTGTTCTGTATCAAGTCGGTAGGGTGCGATTGTTCGCACCAAATTAATGGTGCGTTAACACGCACCCTACAAACTTTACAAAATTCACCAAATCGGTTATACTTATAGTGGGTTCAGTTAGCGACATACCTGTTTTATCAGCTCTTTGTCGAGGTTGGCTGAACCTATCTTTTTGGTAACTTTCTAAATCATATATTTTAACCGTTCCGACATCGTTACGATTAAATACGGTAAATTCAGCAATAAAATCACCATATTGAGTATTAACAATATTTGCATACTTATCAACCTTTTGCTTATATTTTGAGTCGGTAGGGTGCGATTGTTCGCACCAAATTAATGGTGCGTTAACACGCACCCTACAAACTTTTTTCTGAATGTCTGCAATTGCCCCTCGCCCAATTATATGAATTATTTTTTACATTCTTAACTTTAAACATTATGACTGCTATAATGTTGGTGGAGAGTTAGTTTAACTTGGGGAATTATGAGCAGTTACAGAAAATATAAATATGAACCTTATGACGAGGCAACTCCGCAGCGTTTACCCCGCCTGCATGTTGCTCATATCAGTCATAAAAGGACAAAGCCGAAAAGAATAAACCCGATAAAGGTTATTCTGCTTGGTTTTCTTTTGTTTTTTATATTTTTTCCAACCCTAAAAAACACCTATAACTACACTTTTATAAACAGAGTTAAAAACTCTCAGATTAAAATTGATGCCAAAAAATTCTACAATCCTGCGCAAACCGCTATTGCCAATATGCACCTTTTTGGCAGAGATTTTGTCAGTCCGGTTGAAGTAAAAAGACCAAAAATGGCACCCCTTAAACTAAACAGGGAAATGACCACCCTCAAGAATAATCTTCAGTATGTCATAAACCAATATCCAAATTTGCAGGCAGGTGTTTATGTTTGGGATTATCAAACAGGAAATTATGTTGATATTAACGGAGAAAAGACATTCTCCGCAGCAAGCATAATAAAAGTGCCAATTCTTCTTGAAATGTTTAAGCGTATTGAAGCTGGGCACCTTGATTTTTATGAAAAGTTCAAAATGACTTCATACTACAGAACCGGCGGTTCGGGGTATCTCCAATATCGTCCCGATGGTGAAAATTATGAAATGAGCGACCTTGCCGCTTTTATGATAAGAACCAGCGACAATACCGCAACAAATATGATTTTGTCCGCAGTAGGCGGCGCACAGGAAATGAACATGGCTCTCCAAAGTTGGGGCTTCTCAAAAACTCACGTATCCACTTGGCTGCCCGACCTTTACGGAACAAATACTACTTCTCCGAAAGATATGGCAACGATTTTGTATAACGCTGACAACCCCGACTTTTTATCTCTCGAAAACAGAGCAAGAATCGTCGAAATTATGAGCAAAGTTAAAAATACAAGCCTCTTACAACAAGGCATTCCAGACAATGCAAGGCTCATTCATAAAACAGGCGATATCGGCGAAATGCTAGGGGATGCAGGTGTTGTTACAATGCCTGACGGACGTAGATACATTATTACGGCAATGGTAAAAAGAAGGTGGAATGATTATTCTGCACGAAATTTAATAAATTCAATTTCTTCGGTAACATATAATTCGTTTGCAGCAAACAATTTATAAGGAGGTTCAATTGTACGCAATAATACTGGCAGGCGGCAACGGCTCAAGATTATGGCCAATAAGCCGAGAATTTTACCCGAAACAATTATTGAAATTAACGGACAATACAAGTCTGTTGCAATCAACTTTTGCAAGAATTTCATCTTTTATTGAACCCGACAACATTATTGTTAATACCAATGTCGAACTTGCCGCAAACGTAAAAATTCAGCTTGAAAAGAAATTGAACGAAAAGAACCTCCTGACCGAACCTGTTTCAAAGGACACCGCCCCTGCAATTGCTTGCGGAATCAAATTTATCGAAGGACTTTGCAAAGATGACGTTGTCCTTGTTGTTCCGTCAGACCACGTAATAAAAAATATCGACAAATACGCAGCCTGTGTCAAAAATGCACAGAAATTAGCAAAAAATGGCTATATTGTTACTTTCGGCGTAGAAGCAAAAACTCCCGATACAGGTTACGGATATATTGAATCTCAAAAAGATGCTTCCGTAGAAAAATTGTGCGCAAAGGCTAAAAAGGTTTCTGCTTTTAAGGAAAAGCCAAATGAAAAAACCGCAAAAGCATATATAGAAAACGGCGGTTATTTTTGGAACAGCGGAATGTTCATGTTTACTGTTTCGACTTTCAAAAAAGAAATGGCCAAACATATGCCGGAAATCAAAGCGGTACTTGAAGAAATTGATTTGAAAAAATCCACAACAATTCCGTTTATGTCTTACGATAAAATGCCAAATATCTCTATTGACTATGCGTTGATGGAAAAGTCGGATAATCTCGTTGTTGTTCCTTTGGAAAGCGATTGGAAAGATTTGGGCTCTTGGGAAGCAATATACGATATTCAGGAAAAAGATACAAAAGGGAACGCTATTGCAGGTAAAGTCATAGCCAAAAACTGCAAAAACTCTCTTATCTACAGTAATTCAAAACTCATAAGTGCAATCGGAGCGGAAAATCTTGTTGTCGTAGAAACTTCCGATGCCGTACTCGTATGCGATAAAGATAAAACAAATACGGTAAAGGACGTTTATAACGACCTTAAAAAAATGAACAATGACATATATATGGTGCACAAAACCGTATATCGCCCATGGGGATATTATAAATGTTTAGAGCAAGGAGAGGGCTTTTTGACCAAACTCATCCACGTTTCACCCCGTCAACAATTGAGTTACCAAATGCACAACTTCAGAAGTGAACACTGGGTAGTCCTTTCGGGAAAAGCAAAAATCTTGCTTGAAGATAAAGAGTATGTTTTGAACCCGGGGCAAAGTATAGATATCCCCTTAAAAGCAAAACACTCTTTGCAAAACCCTTTCTTTGACGATTTAGAAATTATTGAAGTTCAACTTGGAAATAAACTTGTGGAAGAAGATATTATCAGATTTAAAGATATTTATGGAAGGGAAAATAAATGATAACGGCGCAAAAAGGAACAAAAGACATATTAGCCGATGAAATTGCCAAATGGCATTTTGTCGAAAACGCAATGAGAGAGGTATTTGAAAAGGCAAATTATAAAGAAATTCGCACTCCGATTTTTGAGGCAACCGAGCTTTTTGCCAGAGGAGTCGGGGATTCTACAGATATTGTAAATAAAGAAATGTACACTTTTGACCAAAAGGGCAGAAGTCTTACCTTGCGCCCCGAAAATACCGCAGGCGTAGTAAGAGCATATATTGAACACGGGATGCACCGTATCAGTCCGCCGGTAAAGCTCTATTACAAAGGTCCGATGTTCAGGTATGAACGACCACAAGCAGGTCGTCAAAGACAATTCCATCAGGTCGGAGTTGAAGTATTCGGAGTTGATGCGCCGTCATGTGATGCAGAAGTTATTTCTACGGCGATAGCGTTTTTAAACAAAATAGGTTTGAACGACCTTGAATTGGAAATAAATTCTCTCGGCTGCGAAAAATGCCGTGCAAATTTCAGAGAAAAACTTAAAGAAGCGGTTAAACCAATGCTCGAAAAGTTTTGTGATGATTGCAAAATGAGATATGAAAAAAATCCTCTCAGAATGCTTGATTGCAAAAGTCCCGAATGCCAAAGCTATCTTGCAACTGAGGCAGTTCAAAATGCTATCAATTCAGATTTTATCTGCGAAGACTGTCAGGAGCATTTTGAAAAATTGAAAGGTTATCTTGATGCATTAGGTATAAAATACAACGTTAACCGCCTTTTGGTAAGAGGCTTGGACTATTATAACAGAACCGTTTTTGAGATAAAGAGCAACTCTTTGGGTTCACAAAACGCAGTTTGCGGCGGCGGAAGGTATGACAGTTTGGTAACTACACTTGGCGGTCAACCTACTGCCGCAGTCGGTTGGGCAATGGGTATGGAAAGGCTTATGGCTCTAATTCCCGATGTAAACGCAAGCAGCCTTGATGCATATATTGTCTGTCAAGATTTAAACGAAAGTCTGAAACTCGCCAAATATCTCAGAAATAACGGCTTGAAAACCGAATTTGATATGCAGGGCAAGAATTTTTCTAAAGGTTTTGAAAAAGCTCTCAAATCAGGGGCAAGATTTGCCGTAATATTGGGCGAAGATGAAATCAAAGCAGGCAAAGTTACAATTAAAAACTTAACCTCAAAAGAACAAGTAACAGTAAATAAAGAAGACATTTTAACGCAAATTATATAAATTATTTATGAAAAAATTTACCCTATTATATATATTATTCATGTGTGTTTTTTCCGTCGCAATTTTTGCTGACGCAAAACCATATAAAAACGGAGGCAATAAAATGACATTAGAAGAAGTTAGAAATAAAGACAGCGTAATTGATTATTTTGTACAACTTGCACAAATTCCTTCTCCGAGCAAAAAGGAAGAAAATGTTGCGAATAAGATAATAGAAATCCTTACCGCCAAAGGTATTTCCGCACAGAAAGATTCATACGGAAATGTTATTGCAAGGCTAGATGCAAACAATTCCGCCGCTGCCCCCATAATGATAAGTTCTCACATGGATGTTGTCGGCACAGACGAACCCGTAAATATCAGAGTTTCTAAAGACGGCAAGTATCTTGAAACAGACAAAACACGCACACTCGGAGCTGATGATAAAGCCGGTGGCGCAGTTATTATTGATACTCTTATTTATTTTAAAGAACATCCCGAAATCCCTCATCCAACGATAGAAGGGGTTTTTACAAGAGATGAAGAATTCGGAATGAGCGGCATAGAAAACCTTGATACAACAAAACTTCTCTCTCAAAATGCTCTTATTCTCGACGGAAGTGACCTCGGAGAATGTAATGTGGCGGGCGCAAGCTTCACGAATTTTACCATTTTTGTGACGGAAGGCAAAAGCGGCCATTCAGGTATAGATATCGGTGACAAAACTCGTGTCAGTGCAAACAAAGTCCTGTCCGAACTCGTTGCACAAATTCCACAAGGCGTGTATAAAGAAAACGAACTCGGAACAATTACATCAATAAATTCAGGCTTGGTAATCGGCGGCAGCGCAGGGATGTACCTTTTAAGCAACAAAAACAACCTTGTTATAACATCACAAAATCAAATTATGGAAGATATTGCAATGAATTCTTTCCGTAACATTATTGCTTCAAACGCCTATGCAACATACTCTATCAGAAGTTCAGAACCCGAAAATGAAGAACAATTAAAGAGAGAAATTTTATCTATAGTTAATACTGCAGCTAAAAAATATGATGGCAAAATCAAAATAGAAGCAAAATTTGAAACTCACTTGAAGCCTTTTGTTAAAGACGACAACGAAGAATTTGTAAATATTTTAATCGGCAGTGCTAAGTCAGTCGGCTTAACAAATACAAAACCGACTTCGTTCCACGCAGGAGCAGAAACTCACGTACTTCAAAATGACAAACTTAACGCTGAGGGCAAAAAATTTAAACCGTTATTATTGGGGGTAGCAAATATTTTGAACATGCACTCTCCTGACGAAATGCTTGATTACGAAAGCCTTATTATCGGCAGAAATTGGATAAGAAAAACAATAACAGAATTAAAATAATATTATTTATCTATTTTTCGTTAATTTTTTTCAAATAAAGTTCTTGTATCAAAACGTATATAGCAGCGGCAATTGCTGGAGAAAGAACAACTCCGAACACACCCAATGTTGCCCCTGCAATAAGAATAACGCTGATAATGACCAATGGCGGCATATCTAAGAATTTGCCGTACACAAGAGGTGAAATCAAATTTTCAACCCTTTGTATTACCAAATATGCCAATATTACCCAAATAAAAAGCCACGGACTCACTAATAATGCCAAAATAACGGCAGGAACTGCTGCAAGAATAGGTCCAATAATCGGAATAACTTCCAATATTCCCGCAATTATTCCCAATAAAAGTGCAAACGGTACACCCATAAGCTGCATTACTACACCGGTAACAACACCGACACAAAACATTATAAAAAGCTGCCCTCTAACATATCCGCCAACTCTTAGCGTTATTGTTTCCGCAATAGCACGGACATTTTCTCTTTTTTCTTTCGGGAAAAATGAAAGCATGCCTGTTTTTAATGATTCCCTGTCCAATAAAATAAACAGAACCAAAGCCGCAAGCGTAAACAAGGCAACTATCATACCAAAAATTGCCAACGTAAAATCCAGAGAAGTTTTCACCATGCTTTCGCTATACGCAAATATTTTTGAGCTTATTTGTTCTATAGGCGGAAGCATTTGACTTATACTTGAATTTTGGTAAATGTTTATCCACTCTGTCATTTGATCCGTTAATTTAGGGAAATAGGCTTGGAATTGTTGCAATTGGTCAAGCAATATTCCAGCAAACGGAATAAATACTACACCCAGAATAATAATAAGCATGCCAAAAACAAGAGCAACTGCGAGAGTTTGGGGCATTTTGGTCTTTAAAAAATCCACAACTGGAAAAAGAGCACTTGCGATTATATATCCCGCAAAAATAAATAATATTATATCTTTTGCGACAATCAACCCCCAGATGAGCATGCCAATTGCCAGTATAGTCAACAACGATTTTACGGATATTGTTATTTTAATTTCATTCATTTTGCTCTCCCTATCAAGTATGCTTTTTTCAATTATAACACGGAATTCCAAGAATTATAAATGATTATTTTTTTAAAAATATAGCAATTTTAAAAGAGAAATTGTTTTTAATAATGTATAACGGGAATTTAATTTTTGGAAATTATATATTCGAGGAGGAAATTATGACAGAAGTTGGAAAAATCGAAGTTATTAAGGGTTACACGCAAGAGCAAATTGATGCAATTCGTGACAAGGTACTTGAAGCAGGAATCAATGCAGCAATATTTGATGTTGACTGGAACGATAAATACTCTTTACCTGAAGTAGATGCAATGGAACATTTTTTGGCATTGCACCAAAAAACAACAGAATTAAAAAATAAATATGAAAATGATGGGTTTTTCTCATGGGGATTAACCTCAACTAAAAAAGAAAATTATCAAGCAGCAAAAGCAGCAGAAGATGCTTACGTTCAAAAATATCATGAAGCACAACTTCAAACTTTTGATGCAATCCAAGCAAAAAAACAAGCTGAAACAGAAGCAGAAAATGCAGCATACGAAGCTCAATTAAAAGCAGAAGCAGAAGCTAAAGCTCAAGCAGAAGCAGAAGCTAAAGCAAAAGCTGAAGCAGAAGCTAAAGCAGCAGAAGATGCAGCAAAATCAAGCCAATACACAGCTTTGGTTGTTGATGCAGCACAATATATTGCAAGAAAAGAAGATGGCTCATTTGATGTTGCAACAGCAGCAGCTTTAAGCACAAGCGATTTAAAAGATGCAATTGATAACGGCGAAAACAGCGATGAATTAAAAGCTTCATTCCAAAATCTTCTTTCTTTCAAAGAAAACAATGAAGGTGTTGAAATCAATGAAGATGAAGCGAATTCACTCGCAGCAGCAGTATTCCAAAAGGAAAAAGACGCAGAAGCTGCTGAAGCAGCACAAGCTGAAGCAGAAGCTAAAGCACAAGCTGAAGCAGAAGCTAAGGCTAAAGCAGCTGCAGAAGCAACAAATCCTGCTGAAGCAGTTAAAAAATCAACTGCAAACAACGCAGCAGTTCAATACTACACAGTAGCAATCGGCAATATGTTTGGTAAAAAAGAAATTGACCGTGAAGTTCAACAAGAATTCATCGACCTTCAAGGTGCAGTTGCAAGAACAATGCCGAAGAAAGAAAACGGTTTGTATGATATGCCGGCTGCAAGACACCTTACTTTAGCTGACATTGATACAAAAATCAAAGACATAAATGAAAAATTAACTTCTGCAGACAGAAAAGAAAAAGCAACATTAAGAAAAGAATTAACAGCATATCAAAACTTAAAAGATTTCGTTGAAGAACACAAAAGCGCACTTACTATAGAAGAAGAAAAACCTGAAGAACCGGGTGTAGTTAGTAAAGCAGCAAGCACTACAGGCGGAGCAATCTCAGCAACTGCAAAATTCATCGATAACAATGTATTACGTGTAAGTGATGCAAGACAAGGTGCTAAAAACGCAGGTCAACGTGTAGCAGCTCAATACAAAGAAAACGGTGTTATCTCAGGTGTTATTTCAACAGTAGGCAACACTGCAGCATTACCGACATCAGCAGTATCCGGTGTAATCGGAACAGGCACAGATGCTATAGACGCAGGTACAGATGCAGTTGACAATATGGACAATGGCGTTCTTAGAGCAGCTTTAAAACCTATCAGCGGTGTTGGCAAAATCGGAAGCGGTGTAATGGATTTAGGTGCATCTGCTATTGATGGCGCAGGTCAACTTCTTAAAAATGGCTTATACATAAACAAACTCTGGGGCGGAGCAAGCAATGACCAAGCTATTGATAAGTTAACAAGAAATGCTTTCGCAAGCCTTTCAAGCGATATGATTAGAGCATCATTAAAACCCGATGCAACAGATGAAGAAAAAGCAGCTTACGAAGAAGCACTTAAAAAAGAACGTGTTGAATATGGTTATATCGTTGATGTTAAACATCGTTTAGGTCTTTCAGACGCAGAATTATCAAGAATGAGCGATGAAGAAATCAGAGCAAAAATCGTTGAATCTGTAGAAAAAGAAACTATTCCTGTAGACCTTATTAAAGCATTCGCTGCAACTCCGATTATGGAACAAGGTATGAAAGAACAAAGCAGACTTCTTGTAACAGACGGTGCTGAAGCAGCTGAAAAAGCAACAAGAGCAGGCGGCAAACTTTGGGGCGGTGTAAAAGATATCTTCACATTGGGCTTACTTGATGACAAAAAAGAAGTAAAAACTCAATCAACAAGAGAAATAACTCAAACAGAACGTGATATCCAAATCGCAGCTTGGAGAGCAGACTTTATGCCCAAGTTCGAAGAAAACAAAACCAAAATCATTGACGCTTTAATCCCTGCAGAATTCTTACAAACTGCAATTGAAACAGCTCTTAAAGAAAACTATGATGTTGAAAACTTGAGCGCAGCTGATGCAGAAAAAGCAAGAGCAGATGTTAAACGTGCAGTATATGATCAATTAGGCGCAGAATTACAAAAGAAATTCTCTGAATACGAAGAACACAGATTGTTCCAAAGACACTTGAATGCAGGTACATTCGGCAAAGACTCTTTCTGGGCAGGTTTCTGGAATGAAATCGACAACGTAAAATCTCAAGAAAACAACGCAGGTGACAGAGGTTTCTTAGCTAACTTAGGTTCATACCTCTACGGTGTTGCTAAATTCCCCGCAACTGCAGTATTAACTGATGCACCTTACACAATAGCAGGCATCGCAGGTGGCGTTCCCTTCTGGCAATATCAAATAGCATTCTCCCTCTTCTTAGGTTCAGATGAACACGCAAGAGGTATCAAGAACATAATCGAAGGTAAATACAACGGCGCACAAAAAGCAGCAGGTTATGATGAAAACGGATACGCAACAGTAAAAGATATCGTTGTATGGTGGTCTAAACATCACGTTAAAAAACTCGTAAAACAAGAACAACATTGCGGTTGCAAACCTAAACCGGAACCGGAACCGGAACCGACACCGGAACCGACACCGGATGAAACATTCCTAGATGCACCTTGGGATTTCGCTCTTGACGCAGAATAATAATCTCAATCCGTAATAAATAAAAAAGCGAGGAATTTATTCCTCGCTTTTTGCTTTATGAATTTAATATTTCGTTTATAACTCTTATCATAGCAATTTTAACATGCGCATAATTTATTCCGCCCTGCATATACGCAACGTAAGGAGGGCGCATAGGACCATCCGCACTGAGTTCAATTGTTGAACCCTCTATAAAACTTCCGCCCGCCATAATGAGTTTTACGTCATATCCAGGAACCTCATCAGGTACCGGAGTCAGATATGACGCTACTGGGCTTGCCGCCTGTAAAGCTTTACAAAAAGCTAGCAACGGCTCAGGTTTGCCAAACTCTATAGCCTGAATTATATCCGTCCTTTGAGATTTGCAGTCAGGAGTCGTAACAAAACCCATATCAGAAAGCAATTTTGAAGCAAGAATTGCGCCCTTAACGGCATCCATAACGACCGAAGGTGCCATAAATATGCCCTGTAATATCAAACGTGATTGATTTAACATGCTGCCGCCTTTTGAGCCAATACCCGGAGCGGTAAGACGTGTAGCCGCAAGTTCGACCAATTCTTCTTTTCCTGCAACATATCCGCCGCATTCAACTATAGAACCGCCGGGGTTTTTAATCAATGAGCCTGCGATGATATCAGCACCGACTTCCGTAGGCTCTTTTGCTTCAACAAATTCGCCGTAGCAATTATCAACAAAACATACACACTCTGGATTTTTGGCTTTGACAATTTTTACTATTTTTTCAATAGTATTAATCGTAAGCGATTTTCTTGTAGAATATCCTCTTGAACGCTGAATAAGCACCATTGTCGTGCTTTTATCAACTTTTCTTTCAAGTTCATCAAAATTGACATCAAGGTTATTTATCAAAGGAACTTCGTCATAACCTACGCCAAAACCTTTGAGTGAAGCTTTTTCATTTCCACGTTTGCCTATAACTTCTTCCATTGTATCGTATGGGGCACCCGCAACAGATAAAAGCTTATCTCCCGGACGCAAAATACCGAATAATACACAAGCAAGTGCGTGCGTGCCTGACGCAAAATGGTTTCTAACTATTGCGGCTTCCGTTTTAAATACATCAGCAAAAACTCTGTCTATCGCATCTCTTCCGATATCATCATGCCCGTAACCCGACACATAAGCAAAATGTTCTTCGCCTATTTTATTCTTTATAAAAGCATCAAGTACTTTTTCCTGATTATAATCTCTTATTTTGTCATACGCTCTAAAAGTTGAAAGCAGTTCTTCTTCTGCCTGTTCGACTCTTTTTTTAATTTCATCCAAAGTAATCATTTATTCACCTTAACAGATTTAAACCCTCCCGTATAAGAGGAGGGTATTAAAATCTTCTAATCAAAATTCAAACTACTCAGCAGCAGCTTCTTGAGCCGGAGCTTCCGCAACTGCTTCTTCAGCAGGTGCTTCTTCTGCAGCCGGAGCTTCTTCAACTTTTGCAGCTTCAGCAGCTTTAGCTTCTTCAGCAGCTTTCTTTTCAGCTTCTAATTTTGCTTGTGCCTTTTTAGAAATCTTTTCTGCAGACTTCTTAGTGTAGTTTAATGTTCCGTCTTCGTTGCAGTTGTTAATGAGGTATTGAACCGTTTCTGACGGTTGTGCACCTTTTTTAATCCATTCCAAAGCAGATTCTTTATTAAGCTTCATTTCTTTAGTTTTAGGATTATAGTAACCCAGTTCTTCAATAGGGCGACCTTCACGTTTTTCTCTTGAATTGATAACTACAACTCTGAAATGGGGGGTTCTTTTCATTCCCATTCTTCTCAAGCGTATTTTTACCATGATACTTTTTTCTCCTTTTCTCGTGTAATTATATTTTTAACACAAGCAAAATTCTTGCGCAAGCGAATTTTGCGAAAGAGTGAGCAACGAAGTTGCAAAACTCGAGTATCAGAGGGCAAAAGTCTGCGGCTGCGTAGCAAAGCAGACGACTTGCCTGAAGAGAGCAAAATTCAAGAGGCGAATTTTGCGAAAGAGTGAGCAACTAAGTTGCAAAACTCGAGTATCAGAGGGCAAAAGTCTGCGGCTAAATTGCCGCCAAGGCTTGTTGAGCTTCTTCCATTTTTACACAAAGATTTGATAAACCTAAAAGTTTTATATGTCCCATAACAATCTTATTATCGGCAAGAATTTCAAATTTTCTTGTAACGTCATCAGCCAACCCGTATGCGGAAATCAGTGAAGAAATTTTTATCGCATCAAACATATTCAAGCCGCACAAATTTATGTATATTTTTCGTGATTTTACATTGTGCAAAACATTTTTTATTTTATTGACATTATTTTCGGCACTGAGTCTTGAATCTACTTCCAAAAACAAATTATCTTCCTTGACGTATATATTTTTCACTTAAATACCCTTTCTTGAATTTTGTTTCAATCTGCACAAAATTCGCTCGATAATGCGATTAACACTGTCAATATCGGCAAATTATACAAATGCTTTAGGCAAAAAGCACAAAAATACAACTATTGGTGTACATTCTAACCGAAAATCCAAGCCCAGAGTGCAGCATAAAATCCCGGTCTGAACAAAAATAACGGACGGCGTTTTATGTACGCAAACCAAGATGCAATTTCGTTATCAAAAGTCCAATGCTTGTACTCTTTTTCATCCATTTTCCACGGAGTAAGCTGAAGATATTTGAAATACTCTTTTTTATGAATACAAGCACTTGCCCACTTCCACGGTTTATCCAAAAGGTGAATAGCTTTGGGGTGCTTTGTGTATGTAGAACGATTTATAAAATTGCTGGACTGTACATTCCATTCGTCCTCGACAATTTTTATTCTTCCTTTCAAGACCTCGTTTATAATCTCCTGATCGCCCAATTTTATTTTTTCAATATTTGCTTTAGTCCAATTCAAAAATTCTTCTTCAATATTATTTTTACGCATTTTATTCAAATCAAAGACAATCAGCCCCGCATTTATGTATGTATTATTTTCTTTTACTCGTTTTGAATTTTTGTCCAGTACGCCTGCCGCAATATTATCACCCAAATCAGTATTCCATAATTGTTTCAAGGTTGTACAAACAACAAAATCGCAATCAAAATATATTATTTTTTCCACATCGGGAAGCAAAGACTGTATTTTTAAACGATAGAATGTAGGCAGCGTAATATAATAATGTGTCCTAACCGCCTTATAATCTTCAAACATATCCTCATCAATTTTTATAAAATTTATATCGCAGTCTCGTATTTCTTTTAATTTTTCAAACTCTTTTTTTGTATCCTCAGATACACCGCCATCCAATATATAAAAAACATGTTCATCTTCTTTTTCCGCATTAGCAAGTATTGAAGCCACAACAACACCTGCATACTTTGCGTATGCATCATCACAGGAAAGACAAACATTTATTTTGGACATGTATTACTCTCCAATACTCCACATCTAATTTTATATACTTAAAGCTGAAATTACAAGGGATGTAATATATTATCCTGCGATTTTTTTATTCAAATAATCATGAATTATTGTCTGCGCCTTACTATCAGCTTTTTTCTCCATCACAGGAAGTTGTTGCGATGGGACATTTTGAGTTTTTTGATTTGCCAGCTTTTTTGTTTTCCACTGAGTCATATACTTATTAACCACAGGAATAATAATACCGAGTACAACGCAAGCATAACCTATCGCCAACAATTTCGCTCTGTCTAAAATTGCCAATTTTTTCGCAACATCACTTCCTTTTTGAATCCAATTATGCTTGTAGAGTTCTCTTATACTCTTGACACCTTTATCTTTTAGCATATCCGTCTTGAAGGCATTGTTGAGAACTTCTTCGTGAGTTTTTATTGATGAATTTTTAATCCAGTTCCATAAACCTTTGCCGTGAGTGTTAATATCATAATTGATAAGAGATTTATCGTGTTTGTTTACAAACCATTTAGTTAATAACGCACCGATAACCAGGAAGTTTGTAAAGCCCATAAAGTCTCTGAACGCACTTTCTCTTAGTTCATTTTTATCTCTTGCTGCCAGTAGTCTGCCGAGAATAACCGAGCCATATACAAGCTTAATTTGCTCCATTGTCGGCAAAGCACCTTTAAACTGAATTTTAGAAACAAAATCTTTTAAATTCTTTGCATTTATTGTCTTAAACATGTAAAAGCCCATAATTGCAGTTGTAAGCGCTTTTAACGGCAAGAAAGTATTGTCCTTTTTATTATCGTTCGTATTATCTTTACCATAATTCGGATCGCCTACAAAACCTTTAATTCCTGTCCTTTTTTGTGTCATGTGACGGTTAATTGCCTGCCAAGACAAGCCCAAAGCACAAATTGCGGCAAGACCGAATATGGTTTTTCTTTTGCACAATTTTTTCAAATCTTTTACGAACTCGGAAGAAACACCTTCAGAAACACCGTCAAAAGTTTTTATAACATTTTCTCTGGTGAACGCTTTTGTTAAGGCATTAACATCAGCAAAGAAATGTTCTCCTTTGGTAATAATTTCTCTGCCGCCGAGATTAACCTTTAATTCTTGTGCTGACGGCAAATCAAGACTCAAATACGTCTTTAATTGTCCAAGCGAACTTTCGCTCAACTTAAATGATTTATTCTTTTGCTCATTAAGTAGTATCTGTATAATACTTTGTTTTGGGTTAACCGCATCAACACTATCGCCGACAATTCTCGATTCATTTAACAATTTATACCAAATCTTTTGTCCGGCTACTTCGCTATTTCCGGCAAGTCCTCTGACATCTTCAAAAACTTTTTCAAGGAATGCTCTTGTGAGTTCTTCGCCTGATTTACCGGAATTCGTCTTAACTTCTTTAAATAAATTTGCCATAGCATCAATAGTATCGGAATTTGCGGTTATCGCTTTAAAATCAACACCGTAATTCTTCTTTCTCAAGCCCAATGCCAATAATGCAGCAGCACCAATTCCGGCAAGTCCGATAGAGGCATTCGTAACAGTAGAAGAACTTTCACGGAAAAGTGTTTCTGTTCCGGCTTCTTTATTTCGGGTAAAATCGACAAGTGTTCTGGGGATAACCATAGAACCAAGGTCGATACCGGATACACCAATAATTTCATGTCTGTTTATAGCCATGAATGCAGAAGATAACAACGGTCCGCCAAATGAGGTTTTGTTATCCCTGTTCGGGTATTCGATTTTTGAATTGTTAATAGTCGTGATGTTCATTTTTGCCTATGATGCTTATTTTAAGTTTGGGTTTTTTACAAAAAATTCTTTATATACCTTCTTATCATCGATTTTTGAAGCTCTTTCAAGCTCATTTATCATTGTGATAATACGGCGTTTTTCTTGTGCCTTTTTGTTCGTTCTGTGCTTGTTATACAGAGGAACAATAAGACCAAGAACAATACAAGAATACAACAAGCCTGATGCTTGTGCAAATGCTCTGTTGCGTTTTACTGCAGGATTTTTAGAGAGTTCCTCAAATCCTTTCAGTTCCGTATGCCTAAACCAATGCCAGAATTTGTCAAACAGATTTGCATTATCTTTAAGCTTGCATGTTTCGTTAAGCAGTTGTCCCTTCATGCTTCCGAATTTTTCCATACAAGTTGCATAAGCCTTGCTTACATAATCCCCAAGGTAGTATAAGTTGATAAATGTAAGCGTATCTCTGAAACCTGTTTCTTTCAGCTCGTTATCATTTGCGGAAGAAATAATTCTGCCGGAATAAGTAACTGCACTGATAGCACGACATTGGTTTAAGGTTGGGAACATTCCATTAAATTGGAACATGTTGAGTGTTGGTTTTTTACCGAACGACAATATTGCAAGAAGCGCCATACCTGCCGTTCCCATTACTTTATGTAAGTTTAATTTTCTTCTTTCTTTTTCACAAATTTCTTTTTTATCAGGTTTTTTGCCGCTCTTTAATTGTTCAAGATAATCAGCTTCTCCGACAAAATCACCGCTACCTGTTCTGTATTTGGTCAACATTCTGTTGAAGAACTGGAATGATGCGCCAAGAGCAACAATTACACCAAGACCTGCAAGACTCTTTCTGTTAACAAGTTTTGTGAGTTTTTTACTGAATGCAGGTATTTCACTGTCTGCAGTCTTCATGAACGCTTGTCCCATTTCGTTCATGTCTCTGACTAAGTTTCTGATATTTGAATCCAAGCCTAGTTCGGTAACACCTTCCAAAGCAGCAAACGGAGTTTTGTTAACCAAACGAATATTTCTTGATGCTTTTAAATTGTCTATCAAGAGGTTTGTAGCTTGTTCAACCTGCTTTTTATCACCGCTGAGTATTGCTTGAGTAATGTTAGAATATATTTCTTTTCTATTTGCTAAATCACTAATCTTTCTCCAGTCGTTCTTGCCTGCAAGACCTTCGATATTATCAAGAACTTTGGATACATAAGAACCGACACGGGCTTCTTTACTTGCTGCATCTTTGGTACTCAGCCATGCAGTCGTCAACATCTCATTGTTCTTTTGGTTTGCCCACATTTTAGCAGGATTCAAACTTGAGAACTTTTCACCCATAACAGGTTTTTGCAACAATTTTGCAACACCGTATACCACAAAACTCGGAATCAAGCAGTTAATAATAAGTCCTGCGGATTCTCTCAAAAAAGTTTCTGTTGCGGCAAAACCGTTACGTGACATATCTACGAATGTTCTGGGGAAAATCATAGAACAAAGGTCAATGATAGAAACCCCAATCATTGGACTTTTATCGCTTGCAATTAAAGCCGTAGTTATCGCATCCCCAAAACCGCCAAAGCTTTGCTTGTCTTTGGATTTATTTTGAGCCGTATCGCTTACTGTGGCTATATTTTTATAGTTACTCTGCCTGTTTAAATCTAATTCTACTAACATTTACTACCTTGGGACAATACTGAGTTTTATAATATCAACTCTGCATGCGTTTTAAAATTAAAAAAGCAAAAAATTTGCTATTTCTTTATATCTTCAAAAAACTGACAAATTATAAAAATAGTCCAAAAAATATTTTGTTTATTTAATTTAATAGACAATTATGGCTATTTTGTTAAATTTACAACAAAATTTTGCTATTTTGCACATTTATTGCGTTCGATTTATTAAAACTGAGCAATATTAACAAAACTTAAAGAAAAAATTTTTTATAAAAAATTCTCAATTTCTTTACATGTACTATCAATTTTATCATTTTTGACATATTCTAATGTCATGAAAAATATTAAGGGGTAAAAAATGTCAAAAAAGAGAGCTTTGATTAGTGTTCATGATAAAACAGGCGTGGTTGAACTTGCAAAAGAATTAGCAAACATGAATTATGATATCGTCTCAACAGGCGGAACTTATACACTTTTGAGACAAAACGGCATAAATGCAATTGAGGTTAAAGAAGTTACGGACTATGAAGAAATGCTAGAAGGCAGAGTAAAAACCCTGCACCCTACAATTTTTGCGGGAATACTGGCAAGACAAAATAACCCGAATGATATGTTGGAGCTTGAAAAGGCAAATATCGAAACCATAAACCTTGTTGTAGTAGGTTTATATCCGTTTGCACAAGCAAGGACAATTGAAATGATAGATATTGGCGGAGTAAGCTTAATCAGGGCAGCAGCCAAAAACCACAAATATGTTGATTTGTTGACATCTCCCGACCAATATGAAAACTACATAAACATCATCAAGCAAAACGGCTCAACATCTTTTGATTACAGAAGGAATGTCGCAATTGAAGCATTCATGCTGACATCCCGCTATGATGCCCTTATCGCACAAACATTTGAAGGAGATATCAATGACTGAAACTCTTTCATTTAATTTAGAAAAAATACAGGATTTAAGATACGGTGAAAACCCACACCAAAAAGCAGGTTTATACAAAATGGACTCATCTTTCGGTTTTGATTTATTAAACGGAAAAGAACTGTCCTTTAATAATATTGCCGATATGGCGGCAGCATTTGATATTGTAGCCGAATTTATCGGAGTAAATGCCTGCGCAATAATAAAACACTCTAACCCATGCGGTGTTGCATTGGGTGAAAGCGTTGCCGAAGCCTATTCAAGAGCACTGGAATGCGATCCTATCAGCGCATTTGGTGGAATTGTCGCTTTTAACCAAAAAGTTGACCTTGCCACGGCTAAAATGATGAAAGAAATATTCTTGGAAGTTATTATTGCTCCAGAGTTTGACGAAGATGCGGTTGAATTACTCAAAGCCAAAAAAAATCTCAGATTGGTAAAAGTAAACGCAGACATCCTTACTTACAAGCAAACCCCTCTTGTTGATGTAAAAAATACAAAATTCGGCACTCTTATTCAAACAAAAGAAGATGTTGAACTAAATAAAGACAATTTCAAAATTGTTACAAAAGCAAAACCTGATGAAAAAATGGTAGAAGATATGCTTTTTGCATGGAAAGTTGTTAAACACGTAAAATCAAATGCCATAGTTGTTGCCAAAGATAAACGCACACTCGGAATTGGTATGGGACAAACAAGCAGAGTTGCCTCTATGGAAATAGCGGTAAGCCAAGCGTGTGATGAAGCAAAAGATGCCGTTGCCGCAAGCGACGGATTTTTCCCTGCAACAGACAATATTCAAGTTGCGGGACAAAATCGAATTGCCGCAATTATCCAACCGGGCGGAAGCATCAAGGATGAAGAAGTCATAAAAGAATGCGATAAATATAATATCGCTATGGTTATGACCGGAATGCGCCACTTCCTTCACTAATATTAAGGAGTTTTTATGACAAAAGAATTTGATATAGTATTTATCGGCTCAGGTCCGGCAGGCTACGCAGGTTCTATCAGAGCAGCACAATTAGGCAAAACCGTTTGTGTGGTAGAAGCGGGTTTTATCGGGGGTGTTTGCCTTAACCGAGGCTGCATTCCGACAAAATCACTTCTCCATTCTTCGCAAATTTTTGCCGACCTTAAACATGCCGAAAAGTACGGTGTTACCGTTGAAAATCCTGCCTATGATATAGCAAAAATGCTTGAACTCAGAACTCAAACGGTTGAAAAAGTAAGAGGTTCATTGGAAAGAACACTTAAAAACAACGGTATTGAAATCATAAAAGGACTTGCAAAACTTGATGATAACAGAAATTTGACAGTGCATACAAAAGAAGAAAATATAGAAATAAAATACAAAAATCTCGTAATTGCAACCGGTTCAAAACCAAGAATGCTACCTGATTTACCCAAAGATAAAGTTTTAAACTCCGATACTGTTTTGGCTCAAACCACACTGCCCGAAAAAACTCTTATTATCGGCTCAGGTGCAATTGGAACGGAATGGGCAAGGATATTAAATGCCTTAGGCAAGCAGGTCTGCGTAGTTGAAATGGCGCAAAAGCTTGCCCCAGCTATGGATGAGAGCGTATCAGACACACTTGCAAGAATTTTCAAAAAGCAAAAAATCGAATTTTATACGGGTGTAAGCATAGAAAAATACGAAGCCAACAAAGCATTTTTATCTAACGGAAAAGAAATTGAATTTGATAAAATTCTTGTTGCAATAGGCAGAATACCGAACCTTTTTGGTCTTGACAATATTCCTTTTGAAAAAGAAAGAGGCTTCTTAAAGGTTGATGAAAATTTCAAAACAAACTTTGAAAATATATATGCCGCAGGCGACATCACTGGCAAGCAGCTTTTGGCACATACGGCTTCGGCACAATCAATCAGACTTGTTGAACATATTTTTGATGGTAAAAAAATTGATATAAATTACCGCAACATTCCCGCAATTATATACGGCAAACCCGAAATCGCTACCGTTGGCTATACCGAACAGGCTTTAAGGGAAATGAATGCAGATTATAAAGTGAGCAAACTTCCGTTAACTATTGCGGCAAAGGCATTTATAGATGGTGAAATCGACGGAATGGTAAAGGTTATGAGTATGAATGGGATTATTGTCGGAGCTGCCGTTGTTGCAAATGATGCATCAGGCTTGTTGCAACAGCTCGTTAATGCCATACAAACCCAAACACCGATAAGCAAATTGAATGAAGTAGTTTACGCACACCCGACTACCTCGGAAGCAATAAGTGAAGCGGTTTTAAACCTTGAAGACAAGGCATTATTCGTACCCAAGAGAGTGTAGAGATGCAAGAAACCATTAAGCGCCTACCCCCATGGCTGAAAAGGGGAATTATAGACTGCGAAAGTTCAAAAGCCGTAAGAGATATCCTTAAAACCAACGGATTGAATACCGTCTGCAACGAAGCAAGATGCCCTAATAAAGCTGAATGTTATGCAAAGAAAACCGCTACATTTATGATTTTAGGCAAAAATTGCACCAGAAATTGCAGATTTTGTGCGGTAGGACACAACGGCGTTGACGAAGTTGACATTGATGAACCCAAGAAAATCGCTCTTGCCGTGCGTGATTTAAATCTTCTTTATGCCGTAATCACATCCGTAACCAGAGATGACCTTTCTGACGGCGGTGCAGAACATTTCAGAAACGTAATTACGGAAATAAAAAACCTTACTCCAAATGTTCGTGTAGAAGTATTGACTCCTGATTTTAAAGGTGATGTTGAGGCAATAAAAAAAGTCGTTACCGCCCCATTGGACGTATTTAATCATAACCTTGAAACAACAAAGCGTTTGCATAAAACAATCCGCCATATGGCCAGTTATGAAAGGTCTTTAGAAGTTTTGAGGGTTGCAAAAGAAATAAACCCTAATATAAAAACAAAAACAGGTCTTATGGTTGGTTTGGGCGAAACTTATGAGGAGCTTGAAGAAATCTTTGAAAACCTTGTAAAAATAGGCTGCGATATCGTTACCATCGGTCAATATATTCGCCCGACAATGAAAAACGCTCCTGTTGTAAGATACTATGAACCGCACGAATTTGAAGATTTGGAAAAAATTGCAAAATCAAAAGGAATAAAATACACATTTTTTGCCCCTTTGGCACGGAGTTCATATCGTGCAAAAGAGGTATTTTCATAGGAAATGTATATAACCGGCATGCATAAATTGTTATAATAAGGTTAATTTTAGTTTAATAGAGGATTTTGTTATGACAAAGCAAAAAGTTTTAGAACACATAAACAGAAACCGTGTATTTTCAGTAATTAGGGCAGGAGACAAATTTGAGCCGTATGACACTGCAAGAGCATTGATTGACGGCGGTTTAACCACAATTGAAGTTTCTGTTGATATTCCTAATTCTATTGGAATTATAGAAAAATTAAAGTCAGAAGATATTTTGCTCGGTGCATGTTCTGTTATAACGGCGCAGCAAGTACAAGCCGCCATCCATGCAGGCGCACAATTTATTGATACACCTGTCTTAGAAATGAGTGTAATCAAATTTTCAAAAGGTGATGCGCAGGTACCGTTGATTATAGGCGCTTCTACTCTGAATGAAGCTTATGAAAGCTGGAAACTCAACACGCTATATACAAAAATCTTTCCTACAAAAGAAATGGGCGGAGTTGAATATATCGGATACATCAGGCATATTATGCCGTTTATGAGACTGATTGCAGGCGGCGGTATAACAGAAGAAGATTTTACAAAATATCTTGATGTCGGTGCCGCTGCGGTAGCTTTGGGCAGGTGTTTGTACGAAGATGCAAGCAGCTTGGCGGAAGTAACATCAAGGGCAAAAACGGTCAAGACAAAACTCACAGAATATTTGAATAAATAACATATAAAACAAAACCGCCCTTTTCAGAGCGGTTGTTGTTATAAATTGTATTCTTTGCGGTCAATCCGCACAGAATTTGCTAGATTATACCTTGAGAAACCATTGCCTTAGCTACTTTTAAGAAGCCTGCAATGTTTGCACCTGCGATATAATTTTTACCGTAACCGTATTCATCAGCGGCATCTTTACAAGCCTTGAAGATATTAACCATAATACTGTCGAGTTTTTGGTCAACTTCTTCAAAAGTCCAAGAATATCTCATTGAGTTTTGGGACATTTCAAGAGCACTTACCGATACACCGCCTGCGTTTGCAGCTTTTGCCGGAGCAACAAGTACATTATTTTCTAAGAAGTATGCTTCCGCTTCGTTTGTACAAGGCATATTTGCGCCTTCCCCTACTGCAATTGCACCGTTAGCAGTCAACAACTTTGCAGTTTCAAGGTTGATATCATTTTGAGTTGCACAAGGAAGTATCAAATCAGCCTTAATCGTATAAACCGCAGGAGTTTCACCCTTAACATTTTCGGTATATCTTGCAGATGGATGGCTTTCGAGATATTCTCTAATTCTTCCCCTGTTTACTTCTTTGATTTGTCTTACTGCATCAAGGTCAATTCCGTTTTCATCATAAATACATCCGTTAGAATCGCTCATTGCAAGAACTTTTACGCCGTAAGCTTGTGCTTTTTGGCAAGCATAGATAGCAACGTTACCTGAACCTGATATGATAGCTGTTTTACCTTGCAAAGTCATTTCGTTCGCTTTTAGCATTTCTCTCATATAGTACATCAAGCCGTATCCGGTAGCTTCGGGACGAGCGAGAGAACCGCCGTATTCAAGCCCTTTACCTGTCAAAACGCCTGCTTCATAAGTGTTTCTAATGCGTCTGTATTGTCCGAAAAGATATCCTATTTCTCTTCCGCCAACACCAATATCGCCCGCAGGAACATCGAGGTTATGACCAATATGTTTGCAAAGTTCTGTCATAAAGCTTTGACAAAAACGCATAATTTCATTATCTGATTTGCCTTTCGGATCAAAATCGCTTCCGCCCTTACCGCCACCGATAGGCAAGCTTGTTAAAGAATTTTTAAATATTTGTTCAAATGCCAAAAACTTCATAATACTTTGATTTACGCTAGGGTGAAATCTTAAACCGCCTTTGTATGGACCAATAGCACCTGAAAATTGTATTCTGTAGCCTCTGTTTACAATAGTTTCACCTTTGTCATTTAACCAAGGAACTCTGAAAGAAATAATTCTTTCGGGTTCAACAAGTCTTTCTAATAACGCAATTTTTTCATATTCGGGGTGCTTATCAATAACCGGTGCAAGTGTTGTTAAAACTTCTTCAACAGTTTGCAAAAATTCCGGTTCATTGGCATTTTTTGCTTTTGTTTCCTCAATAACTCTTGCGACATAAGCATTTGTAACTTTTGTTTCAGCACTTTCTAAACAACTATTCATAATTTTTGCCTCCAAAAATAATTTCTCTGAAATTTTAGCACGAAAAGTTACAATTTTACACAAGAAACAACAATTTTTATAAAAATTTTATATAAAAACTTCATTTTAATATCAATTATCGCAAACTTTACACATAAATCTGTATTCACAAAATTTGCAGGCAGAATTCTGGACTGATTCAGGTTTTTGCTTACACTTTTGAATTTCAGCAATTGTTTTTATAAAATCAGCTTCAAATTTTTCATATAATTCTTTGGAAAAGTCAACCCTGCTTTCATTTAATGACGGTGTTTGCACAAATATAAAGCTTAAATCTTCCGGTTCAAAATTTATTCCTAAATCGCTTTGCGCCCGATAAAAAGAATACAGATATACCTGAGCCTGAATATCGCCAACCGCTGCATCAGGTATTTTCATACCGGTTTTCCAGTCTGCAATAATATACTTATTCTTATTTTTGTCATGAAACACGGCATCTATACGCCCCACAAAAACATTTTTTGTATCACCAATTACCACATTAAAACCCCATTCAGACAAAAAATGCTCTTTTTTCAACAAAGGATGGCTCAAAATACTTCTATAATGCACCAAAACCTCTTCACCCGCAGCATTTTCCATTATAGACATGTCATGACCGTCTAAATAATAGCTAATCAGTGCGTGGACTTTTCTCCCGAGCTCGAAATTCTCTTCCCTTTTAGGTATTTCGACTTTTTTTATATACTTAAAATAATACTTGCATTTACAAGTTTTCCAGTCTCTCAACATGGAATTTGTAAATAATTCCATAATTACCCCAATAGTATACGGCTTTCAGAAATCACTTCGTAATAGTTTTTTGAATTTCTTCTTTTGTAATACCGATAGCTTCAAGTGATTTCAAGAAGTGTTCAGATACTTCTTTTTGAACATTTACCGGTACAACTCTCAAAAGCTCAATTGCTTTGGAAATAATCGGATCTTTGTCGTACCAACGGTGTCCGCCATCTTTTGGTCTTACGGTTTCATAAAACTTGTCGACAGTATCTTTGCCAGCTTGTTTTTCTACTTTTGTGAGAAAAATTTCAGCCTGTTCACGAAGCTCATCTTGATAGTAACGAAGCATTTCTATTACTTCAAGCAGCATTGGATCATAATCATACCATCTTTTATACTTTGTCGTCATGAAAGCACCTTCGAGTTAACAATTTGATTATCTGATAAATTCTCATTTATTTCAACTCTCTTAATATTTGCTCCGAGTTGCGAGAACTTTTCTTCTATTTTTTCATAGCCTCTATCTATGTGGTGGATATTGCTTATAGAAGATTTTCCCCTTGCGGCAAGAGCAGCTATAACCATCGCCGCACCAGCTCTTAAATCGCTTGCTTTGACTTCAGTACCAGTTAAAAATTCCACTCCTTTAATAACGGCTCTTGAATTTTCTTGCTGAATATCAGCGCCCATTCTTCGGAGTTCGGGAACCTGCATAAATCTGTTTTCAAACAGACTTTCCGTTATAACACTTGTTCCATCGGCAAGAGCAAGCACACTCATCACCGGAGCCTGCATATCCGTATGAAATCCCGGATATGGCTGCGTAATAAGGTCTGTCGCTTTTAATCTTTTATCTTTTTTTATTCTTAACGAATACGGATCAACCGCATCTATTTTTACACCTATTTCACACATTTTATTTATAAAAAATGTCAAATGTGCCGGAATAATATCTCTGACAACAATTTCGCCGCCCGCAGCACAAACCGCACAAGCATAACTTGCCGCTTCAATTCTGTCAGGAATGGTAGAATACTCTATGCCTTTCAAACTGCCTCTGGCTACACCGTTTATCGTTATTTCCGGAGTACCCGCACCATTTATATCAGCACCCGCCATGTTAAGGAAGTTAGCCAAATCAACTATTTCAGGCTCTTGCGCAGCGTTTTGTATTCTTGTAACACCATCAGCAAATATTGATGCGAGCATTAAGTTTTCAGTTGCACCCACAGACGGAATTGCAAGAGAAATATCCGCACCTTTTAATTTTCTGCTTTTTGCAATTACATAACCGTTTTCTATATTCACATCTGCGCCCAAAAGCTGCAAACCTTTAATATGAAAATCAACTCTTCTTTCTCCGATAGCACAACCTCCGGGGAGAGCCACTTTCGATTCTCCGCAGCGGCTTAACAATGCCCCAAGTACGTTAAATGAAGCTCTCATTTTGCTTACATAAGCATAATCCGCTACATGGTTTGTTATATCTCTTGCATCTATCTCTATTGTTTGCGATAACTTACTGTACTTGGTTTTTGCGCCCAAAGAATTTATTAAATCCACCATCGTTTCCACATCCGATAAGTCAGGAACATTGTGGATAAGACAAACATCTTCAACTAAAAGTGCCGCAGCAATAAGCTTCAGTACAGCGTTTTTTGCACCACTTATACTGACTTCGCCATATAACTTTTTACCGCCGTCAATGACTATCTTCTTTTCCAAGTTTTTACTCCAAATAGCTACAGTAGCACTTCCTTTACCATTTTAGTATTTAATCATTAATATGTAAATAGGTTTTTCAGTGTATATACTACATTTTGAGGATAAAAAAACGAAAATGTCGCTTGCATGCTTTATTTTTTGGAAAAATATGCTATAATTTACACTGGTGAAAAATGCCTAAACGTAGTTGGCATGGACTTACCTAAATAGGTAACAGATATTTTGGAGTACTGCATGAGCAAAAAAACTGGTAGTGGCGAGAGTTTCGCCGAATTGTTGGATAAGTATGATTACAAATTTTCCAAGGGTGACTTAGTAAAAGGAGTTGTTGTTTCTGTTGACAATTCCGGCGTATTAGTTGATATAGGAGCAAAGGCAGTAGCTTTTGTTCACCCCAAAGAAGTTTTCTGTGAAATAGGAAAAAACTGGAAAGAAGTTTTAACTCCCGGAGAAGAATATGAGTTTTTGATTATAAAAGAAGAAGATGAAGACGGACAACTGTCCTTGTCTCATAAACGTGTTGCTCAAGCGTACAATTGGAAAAAGATTGAAGAAATTTTCAATAACAACGAAAGTGTTGTTACCGAAATAAAAGCAAGTGTAAAAGGCGGTCTATTAGCGGAAGTTTGCGGCTTAAAAGCATTTATTCCGTCAAGCCACCTCAGAGTAAAAGATATGGGCGATTGTATCGGGGAAAAGATAGAAGTGAAAATTCTTTCTATCGACGCTGCAACCTCAAACATCATTCTTTCTCAAAGAAAGCTTCTCAATGATACTCAAACCGACAAACGTAAAAACACTTTTGAAAACGTAGAAGTCGGAAGCGTTCTTGAGGGCGAAGTAGTCAGACTCGCAGACTTTGGTGCATTCGTAGATATCGGCGGTATCGACGGTTTGCTACCGCTTTCTCAAATGTCCTGGCGTTGGGTTGACCATCCGTCTGACATCATAAAAGTCGGCGATGTTATCAAAGTTGAAGTTATCGGCATTGACCACGATAAACAAAGAGTAAGTTTGAGTTTGAAAAACTTGCAGGAAGATCCATGGGAACAAGCAAAAGAACAGGTTAAAGAAGGCTCAAAAGTTACCGGTAAAATTACCAGAATAAAAGCGTTTGGTGCTTTTGTCGAAATTTTGCAAGGGGTTGAAGCTCTTCTTCCGTACAAAGATTTGCTTGAATATCAACAGGAGCACAATGTTGCACTTGATGCGGGAAGCGAAATTGAAACTTATGTTATCAAGTTTAACCCTGATGACAGAAGAATCAGTCTTAGCGTAAATCCTTTGAACAGTGAATCACCTGTTGAAGAATAAAATTAAAACTCATAAAAAAAGAAGCCTCAAAAAGGCTTCTTTTTTATTACTCAATTACAAAACTATATTGATAAACCGGTAAGTCTTGCATAGAGCTTAATTAAATTTGTGAATGTTGAAATTTTAGATGCTTTTGTTGCAACATTCTCATAAACGGCATCTATTTCTTTAAGTTTTGTGGTTCTGTCGGTACCGGATGGCGCTTTTGAAGAAAAATCACTTCTTACGGCAGAAACTTCATCAGCTAATGCAGAATACTTTTGACCGATAGCAGCCAAAGCATTAACATCTTTTGCAAATGTTGTTTTATCAGCTTCAGTAAGAGTTTTTATTGTAACCAATACTCTTGCTTTTTCACTGTTTACCGTTTTTTGATAATCGGTAATCACATTAAATACATCAGCATTTTTTGCTTCAAGTTTTGTATTCAATTCTTTTACTTCACTTTGGGTAGATATAGTTGATGCTACCGCAACCAAAGCCGGTTTTACAGACGGAGTAATCGCATCAGCTTGAGTTTGTATGTTTGTAAGTTTTGTTGTGGTATCTTTATACAATTCGGTTGTATCCACAGTTGTTGTTTCTACTGGACTAAAAAGCCAGTTGAAAAAGTCTTTCCAAGAAAATGCTTCCGCTTTTAGCGGCATTAAAAACATTACACATACTAAAATAACCAATATTCTTTTCATAATTTTCCCTTCCGTTTTGTGTCCGTTTCTATATAAATCATAATTCAAACATGTCATATTGAAAGTAACAAATTACAAAACTTTTCAAAATATCATTTTTTTAGTATTCTAAAATTATGAGCAAGAAGAAACCAACAGTTGCAATAATCGGTCGCCCAAATGTCGGCAAATCAACTTTCACAAACAGGCTTATAGGCTCGAGAGAGTCTATCGTAGATGACTTGCCGGGCGTTACACGAGACAGAATATATTTTGACGTCGAATGGTTGGGACGCAAATTCACCATCGTAGATACCGGCGGAATTATTCCCGACAGTAACGACGATATTATGCTTTCAATATATTCTCAAGCAAAAATTGCAGCCGAAGAAGCAGATGCCATTGTTTTTATGGTTGATTCGCAAGAGGGTGTAAACGCTGCAGACATTGATATTGCCAACATTCTGCGCCAGAGCGGCAAAAAAATATTTTTGGCAGTAAATAAAATTGACACTCCAGAAAAAATGGCGCTGATAAACGAATTTTATGAACTCGGATTAGGAAACCCATACCCGGTTTCGGCACTTCATGGCTCAGGAGGAATAGGAGATATGTTGGAAGACATTATGAAAGTTCTTCCCGAAGCTGAAGTTGAAGAAGAAACGAAACAAATAAAGGTTGCAATTGTAGGAAAGCCAAATGCAGGCAAATCGTCATTAACAAACGCATTATTGGGCAAAGACAGGGTTATAGTAAGCGATGTAGCCGGTACAACAAGGGATACCATAGATTCTAACGTCGTTATTAACGGGCAAGAGTATATTTTGCTTGATACGGCTGGAATAAGGAAAAAGTCCAAAGTCGAATATGGAGTGGAAAAATTTGCCGTAGCAAGAGCCATCAGGGCAATAGAAAATGCGGATATTACAATACTTATGGTTGATGTAACAGAGGGTTTGACAGACCAAGACAAAAAAATTATTGCTCTAACTCAAGAAGCCGGTAAAGGTCTGATTATTGCGATGAACAAATGGGATTTAGTCGAAAACAAAACCTCAACTACGATTAACAACTATACAAAAAAACTTCGTGATGATGCTCCGTATTTGGACTACGTACCCATAATCTTTATAAGTGCACTTGAAAAACAAAGATTAACAAAGATTTTTGACCTCGTAAACGAAGTTTATGAACAGTGGACAAAACGTGTTTCAACAAGCTTATTTAACAAAATTATTCTTGAAGCATATACACTGAACCCGCCAATTATTGAAAAAAATAAACGTTTGAGAATATATTATGCAACGCAGGTAAGCATTTCGCCACCTGAGTTTGTTGTATTTGTAAACGACAACACTCTCGTAAAACCTGCATATAAAAGATATTTGGAGAAAAAGTTGAGAGAAGCTTTCGGGTTTAACGGAGTACCGTTCAAGGTATTTTTCAAAAACCGAAAAGACAAGGAGAAGTAATGGAAATAGTTTGGACTTTATTGGTTACTTTTGGGGCGTACATCATTGGCTCATTCCCTACAGGTTATCTGATTGTTAAGGCACTTAAAGGGCAAGATATTCGTGAAGTAGGCTCAGGCAGCACAGGTGCAACAAATGTAAAGAGAGTCTTGGGGAAAAAAGGCTTTTATTCTGTTCTGCTTATTGACGCAATAAAAGGTTTTGTTCCCGTAATGCTTGCAAAATATTTGGAAGTAAAATTGGGTTTGTATGCGGATTTGCATCTTTTACCGATTTTTGCTTCAGCTGCAGTTGTTATAGGACATAGCAAGTCAATATTCTTAAATTTCACCGGAGGAAAATCCGTTGCAACAATGGCAGGTGTAGGATTGGCGATAGATTGGAGAGTTGCAGTTATTTGCTATTTTGTTTTTGCCATAGTTGCATATATTTCTAAATATATCTCTCTTGCTTCAATAATAGTAATGGTTTTGATGGTAATATTGATAATTTATTTTAAAAATCCACCATCATATATTACATTCTGTTCAATTATTGCGATTTATGTTATATATTTACATAGAGAAAACATTAAACGGTTGATTCAAGGAACCGAAAACAAGGTTAGATAATTGGGAGAAAATATATGAAATTAGCTGTTTTAGGTGCAGGGAGCTGGGGGCTTACATTAGCATCAATGTTAGAAAACAACTTTGATGATATTTACGTTTGGGGAAGAAAAGAAGACTTTACTCCGGAATTTATAGAAACAAAGAAAAAAACATATCCTATTGAAGTACAATTACCTATGAAAACTGTTCTCACACAGGATATGAAAGAAGCCATAACTGATGCGGAAATTATTTTGCTCGTTGTATCAACTGCAGGAACAAGACCTGTTTGCGAACTTGCAAAAAATGCTGGCATTAAGCCGGAACAAATCATCGTTAACGCATCTAAAGGCATTGAACTTCCAAGCCTAAAGACATTGAGTAAAGTAATAGCGGAAGTGCTTCCCGACAATCCGGTTGCAGTTTTGTCAGGTCCGACACTTGCAGTAGAAGTATTGAAAGGTCTTCCGACCGCTGCAAGCATCGCTTGCAAAGATTTAAAAACAGCTGAATTTTTGCAACAATACTTTAATGTTCCCAACAGATTTAGAATTTATACAAATACTGACGTTACGGGTGTAGAACTCGGCGGCAGCTTAAAGAACGTAGTGGCTATTGCCTCAGGTTTTGTTGATGCAATGCAATTTGGCTGCAATTCAAGAGGCGCTATCCTCACAAGGGGTTTTGCCGAAATCGTAAGAGTAGGACTTGCTCTCGGCGCAAACCCGAGTACATTATACGGTTTATCGGGTATGGGCGATTTGATTGCAACCTGCTCAAGTCCTCTTAGTCGTAATTATCAAGTAGGATACCGCCTCGGGCAAGGCAAAAAAATTGATGAAATTCTTGAAGAACTCGGTGCAATTGCGGAAGGGGTTAAAACCTCAAAAGCATTGTGTGAACTTGCTAAAAAGCTCGGTATGGAAACTCCTTTATCCGAAGCAGTCTATAATGCAGTTTATTTGAATATGTCAAGAGAAGAACTCATAACAAGCCTCATGAACCGCAAAGTTAAACAAGAAGAAAGCTATTCGCTGAAACGCTAAAACAGCTCAAATATTTTTGCATAGATAACTAGTGCAGTTATGACGAGTATTGCGCCTGAAATTTTTAGGAGTATGCCGGATACTTTGTTGAGCTTTAATAACTGCTTAAACAAAGATGTAAACAATCCCGCAATAACCAAAATCATTCCCTGTCCGATAGAGAATAAAAACAACAATATCGCTGCGTTTAAAATATTCGCTTTTATTGAAGCATACGCCAGTATTCCTGCCAAAATCGGTGTGGAGCAAGGCGTTGTCGCAAAAGCAAACATCGCACCTATCAGCATCGGATATAAAATAAGATTATTATTTTTATTTTTAGGGAGAGTCTTGACTATTACAGGCATAGGAACTTCAATAATTTCAAGCATGTGAAGCCCGAATATCATAATCAATCCCGCCATAATAAGTCCCCAATATGGACCTGCTTGAGAACCGAAAATTTTCCCAGTTAAAGCGCAAAAAATTCCGACAATCGTGAGAGTTAAAGCCAAGCCGAGCATAAAGAAAAATATTTGAACAACGGAGCGCAAATGATTTACTTCGTTTTCTTCTTTTTTGCCGATTACAAAACTTATAATAACCGGCAAAAGCCCTATTGAGCAAGGCGAAATCGACGTTACAACCCCGCCCAAAAACGATAGCAGATACATAAGCCATCCGACACTGCTAAAATTCACCTGACCGCTTGATAATTGAGATAATATATTTTCCATTATTTTAAAATAGTATCCAATCTTTCCGTCAGGACTTCTTGCGGCATAGCACCTTCCGTTTTAAAAAGGGTATTGCCATCTTTGTCAAGAAAAACAAGCGTCGGAACTACTTTTACTTCGTACTTTTGAACTTGCTTCATTGTGGTTCTGTTCATTTGTGCCGCATTTATTTTTTTGAAAATGATTTTTCCAGAATATTTGGGTTCAACAACATCTAAAACTTTTTTAAGCTTCAAACATTCGCTGCACATCGGAGAAGAAAATTCCACAACAACCGGCTTTCCTGATGCAGCAATTGCCGCACTGTCAGCAGGAGCCTTAAATATAGCATACAATGCCAATGGCAATATCATTATTATTGTAACAACAAATAAACTTATTCTTTGCTTCATAATATCTTCCTCATTCAATACTGATATTATTATTTTATACTCATTTTTTTAAAATTTCCAGTCCGATTGTCTAATTTATATTATTCTGCAATAATATATACAGGATAAACTTATAAGGAGAATATCAAATGTTATGGCAAATGTTGGGCTTAATAAAATCGCCACTGTTGTTGGTAATGTTTGTCGTGCTTATGATATTTCCGCTCTTATTTTCAATTGCATTCCACGAGCTTGCACACGGTTGGACTGCTGACAAACTTGGCGATCCGACACCAAGGCTCATGGGCAGACTAACGCTTAACCCTTTCAAGCATCTTGATCCAATGGGAACAATAATGATGTTTTTGGTAGGTTTGGGATGGGCAAAACCGGTAGTAGTCAATATGAGAAATATTCCTAACCCGACACACCAAATGCTTGTTGCCCTTGCCGGCCCTGCCTCAAATTTTCTTTTGGCACTTGTTTTTGCAACAATAATTTCTCTTTGCGAAAATAATCTATCAATACCGACTAACCACCTTGTTATTATGTTTTTAGATATAATTGTCACTATAAATTTGGGCTTGGGAGTCTTTAACCTGCTGCCAATACCCCCTATGGACGGTTCAAGAATTGTGGCGTGGTTGCTTCCGGCAAGGCTTGAATATGAATACATGAAACTGCAGCCGTACGGAATGTTTATTTTAATGGTTATCCTCGTGTTTAACGGCTTCGTTTACGTATTTTATGCGGCAAATTTTCTGAAATTTTATCTATATAATTTATTGCAGGTGGCTTGATGAATAACAAAGAAAAAGGAAATCTCGGCGAGACTCTTGCCGCTCAATATCTTGAAAAATCGGGTTATGAAATTATTGAAAGAAATTGGCACTATTCACGCTTAGGCGAGATTGATATTATTGCACTGGACAGAGATACTCTCGTGTTTGTTGAAGTAAAAGCGAGGAAAACAACCTCTTTCGGACACCCGTTTGAAGCAATAGACGACAAAAAATACAATCAGGTACACTCTATTGCCAATGCTTATATGGCACAAACAGAAGTAAAATTTAAAGCATGCAGAATAGACGGTATAAGCGTAATACTTTCAAACCCGCCTGAAATAACGCATTTGAAAAACTTATTTTGATAAGCCTGACTAGTAATGTCGATAAAATATAAAACAAAAACAGGTCGGGTTAAAAACCCAACCTGTTTTAAATATTTGTGTTTTGTCTGTTTTGCAGAACTAATATGCACTACTATACAAGACATTCGTAACATCTGCCGCAGCAGTCATTTGCGTGCTGCCCTTCGCCGGAGCAATGCTCTTCGCAATAATCTTCTTGCGCAGCAGCATAATCTTCTTTAACTTTTTCAAGAGCTTCTGCGCCGTAAAGATATTTGTATCCGTTGTTGATGGCTGCATCCGGATTACCATTATCATAAACAGGTCTGACTTCACCTGTACCGGAGAAACCTAACATTTGCATATCTCCCGCATTAATAAAATCTTCATAGCGTGAAAAGTCATCAAAACCTGTTGAATTTTTGCCAAAGCCATCTAAATCAACATTAACATAACAATTATTTTCCCAATCATAATTGCTCGCAGCATCAAAATAGTTTTTATCATTTTTAAAGTTGGGGCAAATCTTGCTTATTGAACGTTTTGGAGCTTTGTAATCTGCGTTTTGGTTTTTAAGTTGCGCAATTTGGTCAGCATAGTTTGTAGGCAAAAAGAACTCAAATGCCATACCGTCTTGTGTAATGAGAACATTGCTTTCTTCTTCCTCTGCCGGAGCAGCTGCAAATGCAGGTGTTCCGAATAAATGAGAAACCCCTCCAAT
>JAILCC010000020.1 GCA_024680555.1 bacterium | reverse complement strand
AAAAATAAAAAATTGCTCTTACAATTTTGCGTATGTAACGGAAATTATAAGAGCAATTTTATTTTATATGTATGATTCTATTCATCAAATACGATTTCTTTTAAGTTTTCCCAGATTTCAGTAATCGGTTTATCCGCATCGAGTTCTTTTAATATGCCGAGTTGCTTAAAATAATCATATAAAGGTGCTGTTTCTTTTTCATAAGTTTCAAAACGGAGTCTTGCTGTTTCTTCATTGTCGTCTTTTCTTATTGTGAGTTTTGTGTCACATATATCACAATAGTCCATTATTTTCGGCGGATTGGAAATAAGGTTATATATTGTACCGCACTTTGGACAAGACCTTCTGTTTATGAGTCTTTGTATCAAAACCTCATTATCAATATCAAAATATATTGCCAAAGCATCTTCTTTTAAATCAAAAGTTCCAACTTCAGACATTATTTTCTTCAGTTCGTCCGCTTGTTCAACGGAGCGAGGAAAGCCATCCAGAATATATCCGTCTTTGCAATCGTCCTTTTGGATTCTGTCTTTAATAACGGCAGACACAACATGTAAAGGAACGAGTTGACCTTTGTCAATGAAACCTTTAGCAATTATACCCAATTCGGTTTCATCCTGAATATTTTTTCGAAGCAGGGAACCTGTATCAACATGAGGAACAGACAATTTATCCGCAAGACGTGAAGTTTGAGTTCCTTTGCCCGAGCCGGGAGGCCCTAAGAATATAAATACTTTCTTCATTTACAAATTCCTCTTACTGTTGCAAAAAGCTTTCATATTGTTTAGCCAACATATGCGTCTTTATTTGATTAATAAAGTCTAATGCTACACCAACAAGGATGATAAGACTTGTCGCACCAATACCCTGAAATGTTGTTATGTTAGTAATTTTTGTTGCCACAGTCGGAACCATAGCAATAATACCCAGTGCAACAGCACCGATAAACATTACTCTGCTTAATATTTCATTTAATTTGTCCGCTGTCGGCTTTCCGGGTTTAACACCGGGGATTGCAGAACCGTATTTTTTCAAGTTATTTGCAATTTCTTTAGGCTGCATTGAAGGAATTATTGAAGCATAAAAGAAAGTTAAAAATACGATTAAAGCAAAGTATATGATATAGTACCATATCGAACCCGCGCTGAATAAAAGATTCAATTTTTCAAAAATACTTGATAAGACAACATTTTGAATGTGCATTTGTTGAACTACGCCCAGCACGGTCGCAGGGAACAACAATATTGCAATTGCAAAGATAATCGGCATAACACCACCGGGATTGAGTTTAAACGGAATATTTGTATTTTGACCGCCGTACACTTTGTTTCCTACCTGACGACGTGCAGAAACTATCGGAACTTTTCTTGCTGCTTCATGCAATATTATGATAAATATTATTGTTGCAATAAATATCAAAAATAAAAGCATTAAACCAATCTGTAATCTTGTGTCATGCTCAACAAGCATTTTTGTTTTGCTGCAATACATAGGAATACCTGCAATAATACCTATGAAAATCAACAACGAAGCTCCGTTTCCGACTCCATTTTCCGTTATCAATTCGGCCAACCACATAACAATCATTGCACCCGCAGTAAGAGAAACCGCAGAGCCTACAAAAAACATTACGGGATTAACACCGGGAAGTATTACGCCTTCAAATCTATAAAGAGCGAGAGCAAAAATCACCGATTGAAACAATGCAAGAGCAACAGCAAACACTCTTGTGTACTGTTGAATCTTTCTTCTGCCCGCTTCACCGTCTTCTTTTTGCAGTTTTTCCAATGAAGGAATAACAACTGCAAGCAATTGCATGATAATTGATGATGTAATAAAAGGCCCAATACCGAGAGCAAAAATTGAAACTTTACCCAAAGCACCGCCTGAAAACATATCAAGAAAACCAATCAGGTTATTTCCGCTTGCAAATGCTTGAAATACTGAATTGTTTATACCATAAATTGGCAACTGTGCACCCAATCTGAATAAAGCAATTATGGCAAACGTGAATATAAGTTTTTGTTTTAATTTACTTTCTTGCCAGCTTGTTTTCAGATTTTGAACAACTTTTGCCGAATCGATATTTTGTTGCATTATACTAATTCTGCCTTTCCACCTGCTTTTTCAATTTTTTCTTTTGCCGAGGGGCTAAAATATGTAGCCTTTACCGTAATTGCTTTTGAAATTTCCCCATTTCCTAAGATTCTTAAAGCAACTGCAGTACTTGATGCTTTTTT
>JAILCC010000012.1 GCA_024680555.1 bacterium | reverse complement strand
GATTCTCGTTCGACTTGCATGTATTAGGCACGCCGCCAGCGTTTGTCCTGAGCCAGGATCAAACTCTCCGTTGTCGAAAAGTCTGTTATCAAAACTTGAACCGAAGTTCAAGATTCGCTAGCTAATTTCGTGTTGTCCGATAATTGTTTTTAAATTAACGGTCGTAATTTAGTTTTCAGTTATTCAATTTTCAAAGTTCAACTTGCCATTTAAGTAACCACCCATGTTTGGCGGTATCTAGCATGCTAACACCAAGAATTTTTAATGTCAAGCGTTTTCTAAAAAATTTTATAAGAAATCTAAAATTCTTTCTCAACTATCCAAGATGCGTCATGCCTCGTGTGATTCGGTAGCCTATAGCATTTATAACCTGCTCACCATAATGTCCATCAATCTGATGGTAATTTTAATCTTAACTCGTGAATTTTTACTGTCAAGCTTTTTTGTCTAACTTTTTTTTAAATGTGCAATTTATTCCGTGACCATTTCTGACCACGTTTATTATACTAAAATAAACATATTTTATTGTCTAGCATGAATTTCCGGTCTTTGTAATATTTTTTAACAAACCTAAAAATATGCTATTTTTCTATATTCTACACCGCTTTCGATAAAATATTCTGAATAACATCAGCCTTAGGAGCTTGCTTAGAATTATTCTTAATATCTTCATCGATAGTCATGCCGAAATTTGCATGATAGCGTTTATGTATTTGTCTTATAAATTCGCCTTTTAACTCACCTTTTAACAAGACGTCATTTACGAAATTTTGTTCCCCGGACTCAATAGCGGTTTTTAAAGCAAACGCAGCATTGGTGGGAGAAAGTTTTACGGTTTCATTAAATATTTCAAAAACCTCTTTCAGTGCCGGAGACATAAAAGCATGCTTTTGAAAATTTTGCGGAACAAAAGTTCTGAAAACATCAGAACGAAGCAATGTTTCATATTCATCAAAATATTTTATTTCAAGGGCCGCAAGTTTGTGAACCTGATTTTTCAAACCCAACAATATATTTTGAAAGAGTTCAAAACGGTTACGCTTAATTGCCATATATGCAGATTTTACGAGCATATCAAGCTCTTTTGAAGAAGTTTCATCAGTTAAATATTTCAAAACCTTTGAATTATTCTGCAAAATGAACATGCTCTCAGAACAAAGCACATTCAAGCTTTTTACATAAATATCTTCTATATTGTCCTGCGCCGTTTCTACGCTCAAATCTAGCTCTGTAAACATCAATTCTCCAATATGTCAGCTCAAGAATTCCCGTTATATATAAATAAAGTAATTTTGGAGAGCAAAAATTCGTATTCAGCTGAAATTGAAACAATTGTTTACAATGATTGTTTATATAAAATAATGAAACCTACAATATTAACAGCGATATCATATTTAAAAACAGTTGCCGACACACGAAAAAATGCTATAATTATTGGTACAGTAGGTAATTTGGTGCGACTTTTGCACAAAAAAATGAGAGGATTTCCTTATGAAAAAGAAGTTAAAAATCTTTGAATATAAGCATTTAGCACTCACTCCTCGAAAGGATGCAACTAGCCATGGGAGTGTGGTTTACGGCTTTACACTTGCTGAGACGCTGATAACACTTCTTGTTATCGGTGTTGTTGCAGCATTGACTATTCCTGCACTTAATCAACAAATTAGCGAATATACCTTGAATAAACAAAAAACAGTTTTTGAAAAGAAATTTGCCGAAGGATTGAGGCAAATGAGGGTAGATGAAAAGCTCGCCGAAAAATATGCAACAACTGAAGATTTCATAAATGAAATGAAAAAATACTTTAAGATTTCAACCGTTTGCAACAAAGAGGATTTAGATAATTGCTTTACAAGCTCTTTTTCTGCAAATGCAATTCTTAACGGAAAAGAAACAGCCTCAAAGACTTTTATCACTTCAAACATTAAAACGGCAAAAAATATTGTTGAAAATTCCAGTTATGATTCTGACGTAATGGGAATAATTTTTTCTGACGGTGTAAAAATGCTATTGACGAATGACCCTGATTGTGCAGGAGTTGAAAGCGGTGATACTCAAGGAGATTTGTATTCTTGTTTCGGATTTATTGCAGATGTTAACGGCGCCAAGTCACCTAACGCAAACGGAAAAGACATTGTTTCCAATTTACCGTTAATTAAAAATTTCGGACTAAATTTTGAAATCATCGATAATAAAGTGTACAAAGCAAATGCATGTGATTCTGAAAACATTTGTTTCAGACCGGTAAAAGGACCTTCTTATAATTCTGACTACTGGCTGGGAGCACAAGAATTTTGTGCAAAAAAGGGAGGTCATCTTCCTTCGGCTTCGGAACTGGAAGAAATTGCGGATAGATTATTTTCTGAGGCAAAAAGTTCTTGTAATGTAACTGCAACCCAAGATGCAACGCCTGACAAAAATGGCGATAACGGATTTAATTATTACAAGGATTGCGTGGATACAGAAAAAGTTAAGCAATCTCCTTTATACAGTTTACTGATTGTTTCCGCAAACGGAACAAATTATTTTTGGGGTGATACATCCTACAATAATGGCTCAGCATACGGAAGAGATTTTGATCCCAACGGAACATTCAGCAGATACTTTTTTTGGGATGGAAACAGAAGTTGGAGTGCATATAGCGTCTTTTGCATAAAATAACTTCAGAAACGATTTACTTACTCGTATTCCGCAGGGCATGCGTTTCATTTTGTTGCATTCGCTCTGTGCAAATTTTGGCAATAAAAAATCCCGATTTGTCGTCGGGAAGAAGAGATCATGAGGCAGATTTAATTCTTATTTTTCAATAAGAATTAACATGTATATATTACACGTTTATCGGGTTTTTGTAATTAGTCTCAAGAATATAAAAAACCTATCCTCAAGGCTAATATACTTTTGTTAGTCCAGATAGAACGTTGTAACAACTTTGTGCGATTCTTCCGCATAAGCAACCGCTTTATGAAGCGTGCCGCTAGTATGAGAAAGGAAGCATACAATTTGTTGGCATTCGTCAATAATTTCCCTGTTACAAATACGGCTCGCATCAGCAAGTGTCATCATGGCTCTATCCGGATGTTCAATAATATTTGGAACACCGATAAGCTGATCTTGAACATCTGACGGCTGCTGCCCGATTGTTTGAGGAAGAATAACTATAAGGCTTTGCGGATTTGCTTTCATGGCACCTCTAATTGCCGCAGCATTTGTACCGCATGAACCGCCTGAAGTTATTATTGTATTTCCGCTATTTGTAAGCGCATACGAAATTGTTTCTATAAGCTGTTGGTGAGTGATAGGAAGATTTCTGCTTCCGATTATGGCTATTTTTTTCGACGACTGCTGGATTGTCGCAAGTTCATGCGCCAAAGAATCTTCTGTGTCATGATTAACTTCTTCTGTCTCATTGCCTTCAATCGGCACCATTATCGTTTTTTCGTCGTCTGCCATAATTGTTTACCCTCTACTAAACCATGCCAAAAAATTTTAACAAATAATTCTTGTTTTGTATATGATAAAATATAATAGCACATATTTGGGGATAAACAAAATTTTTGGCATGACAAATAATTTACTTGACGGATTAAATGAGGAGCAATTACAAGCGGTAACGGACAATGAGGGAGTTCTGACCGTTCTTGCCGGTGCAGGAAGTGGCAAAACAAGAGTGCTTACAAGTAGAATAGCCCAACTCATTGAAAATGGGGCATCTCCGTTCGGTATACTTGCGGTAACATTTACAAACAAAGCCGCAAAAGAGATGAAAACGAGATTGGAAAAAATTCTCGGAGAAGAAATCGTTAAACACATTTGGGTGGGGACTTTTCACTCTATTTGTGGAAGAATTTTGCGTCAGGATATAGAAAATTATAAAAACGAAGAAGGAATTTCATGGCAAAAGAATTTTGTTATATACGACGAAGATGAATCTCTCGCCGTTATTAAAAATGCTTTAAAGGTGCTTGATTTAGACGACAAAGTTTATAAACCGAAAACAATAAAAACTGAAATTAGCAATGCAAAAAACAAGCTCATGAACGCATACGCTTTCGCCACAAGAGCAAGAGATTATTATCAAGACAAAGTCGGACAGATTTTCACAATATATGAAAAAGCACTGAGCGTAAACAATGCTCTTGACTTTGACGACCTTTTAATTACGGCTGTAAAACTCCTTGAACAATGTCCGGAAGTGCGAGAAAAGTATTTCAGAAAATTTTCCCACATTTTGGTAGATGAATTTCAAGATACCAACCAAGCACAATATCAGCTGATAAGAATGCTCTTCACCGGAAATTACCCGCTCGAAAATGTCGATATGAAAAACCGCACTCTTTGCGCTGTGGGTGACATTGACCAATCCATTTACAGTTGGAGAGGCGCAGATTATAAGATTTTACTGAATTTTCAAAAAGATTTCCCGATGGCAAAAACAATAAAATTGGAGAAAAACTACCGCTCGGTTACAAACATTTTGGAAGCGGCAAACAAAGTCATTGAAAACAATTTTGAACGTGTGAAAAAAAATCTGTATTCAACAAAGGGACAGGGCTCAAAAATTCAATGTTTTGAAGCGCAAGATCAGGCAGAAGAAGCTTTTCATATTGCACAAACATGTAAACGCTATGGAAAAGACAAATATCAAGAAATTGCAGTTTTATACAGGACTAACGCACAAAGCCGTGCAATAGAAGAAGCCTTTATGGCAATGAGCGTGCCGTACCGTATGATTGGCGGCTTGAAATTCTATGAAAGAAAAGAAATCAAAGATATCGTTGCATATTTGCGCCTGATTTATAACCCCAACGACTCTGCCGCACTAAAGAGAATTATAAATGTTCCAAAACGTGCAATAGGGCAGACAACCGTCAAAAAAATCGAAGAAATTTCACTTGAAAAAGAGCTCTCAATGTTCGATATTTTAGGCGAAATCAAAAATTATGATGAATTTTCGGGAGCAACCGCCACAAGATTAGAAGCCTTTAGAAATTTAATCCTCGGCTTTATAGAAAAGAAAGAAAGCTTCTTACTCAGCGAATTTGTAACGGAAATACTTATGGAAACAGGCTATCTTAAAGAGCTTGAAGATGAAGACAGCGTTGAATCGCAAGTAAGAATAGACAACTTGCAAGAATTTATAAATGTTGCAAGAGAATTTGAAGAAACCGAAACCGAAGATGTTTTGGGCGAATTTTTGTCGCAAGTTGCTTTGGTAAGCGATGTGGATGAAATTACCGATGACACCAATGCCGTAACTTTAATGACATTACACTCTGCAAAAGGTTTGGAATACCCCATAATCTTTATTTCAGGGTTAGAAGAAGGTATTTTCCCTCACCAGAGAGTACAAAACTCAAACTCAGAACTTGAGGAAGAACGCCGTCTAATGTATGTAGGCATAACCAGAGCACAGGAAAAACTTCATATTTCTTATGCAAAGCGCCGCCAAATGTGGGGAGAATACCGTTACAACGAACCTAGCAGATTTATATTTGAAATTCCGAGAAATCTCATTGAAAGCAACATGTCCCAAGCGGAAAAAGAAGAAACATACTCATCCAAATCTACCTTTAAAACCGCAGTCAAAAACCTCGGTGAAAGGCAGGATTTTGACAGAGATAAACCAGTTTCTAATTCCTCTTTCGGCAAAAATTTTGTTGCTCCGCAACTAAAAGACAAGCCTATTTCTAACGCAGGCGGTTTTGGCAAAAACTTTGTTGCACCACAAGTTAAAAAGAAATCTCAAGACGAACAATCGCCAAAAAAGGAAAAAACCGAAGGGTTTAAAAATGTTATAAGCGGTGTAGAGCAGGCAAGACTTATGGCGCAAAAACTCAAAGCACAAAAAGAATCACCCCAATATACTTCCGAAAATCAAGGCTTTCATTCAACTAATTTCAGCGTTGGTGATAAAGTTTTACACGACAAATTCGGAATAGGCACGATTAACAGTATTGTAAACATAGGAAACTCAACACTTTACAGAGTCGAATTTGAAAAATACGGAATAAAAGCAGTCGATGCAGAATTTAATAAAATGACGTTGACATAACTAACGCAGCATATCCGCAAAGACCTCTGACTCTGCAAGCCATTTTTCTTCTTCAACCGTAAATGCGTGGCTCCAAAACTTTTCTATTGCATAAGTTTCACGTTCTTCTTTATACAAAACGTGAACGACAACGTCACCATAATCGAGAAGATTCCAACGATTTTTGGTATCTTTTTCATCGCCGCATGGTTTTCTTTGAAAAATTTCTTTTGCCTTGGTTTTAACCTGCTCGCTTAATGCCCTTACCTGAGTGGTAGAATCACCGCTGCAAATAACAAAATAGTCCGCCAGAACAGACACATTCGCTATATTTAATATTTTTATATCAACACCCTTTTTTTCGTCCAAAGCTCTTGCTATTGCACACGCAAACTTGTATGAACTTATATCTTCCATCTCTCATCTCCTATACAACGTTGCTTGATTATATCATATCGGCAATAATATGCGCAAATAAGAAACAAAGAAGCACCACTTATTTTAAATGGTGCTTCTAAAAATTATTCAACAAACAAATTACGTTCACTATCGGGAATTATCCGCACTTTTAACAGTACGGCGGCTTAAACATTTGCCACCCCCGTGACGTAATCTGTATTAGTCTCTATTTAATTTTCAATTTTTGTTAAACTTACAGTTTAACTTCAATATCAACACCTGACGGCAAATCTAATCTGAAAAGTTCTTCAGAATTTTGGTTTGTCGGATAAATGTCGATAATTCTCTTGTGAGTACGCATTTCGAAATGTTCTCTTGACTTTTTATCAACGTGAGGACTTCTCAAAACGCAATAAACACGTCTGCGAGTCGGCAAAGGCACAGGACCAGAAACTTTTGCATCAATTCTTTTTGCAGTTTCAATAATTTTTTCTGCAGAAGCATCGATAAGTCTGTGGTCATACGCTTTTAAGCAAACTCTGATTCTTTGTTGTTTCGTGCTCATGATTTCACGTTATCCTTTTATCTACTTCTTTTACTTACCATGATTGGCATGCTAAATGCCTTATCCTTATTTATCTTATCAAAAAAACAAGCGGGGTCAACCCCGCTTGTTTTATAAGTTGTTTACTTAGGCAAGAATTTTGTCTACAACGCCGGCGCCAACTGTTCTGCCGCCTTCACGAATAGCAAATCTCATACCTTCTTCAATAGCTACAGGAGCGATAAGTTCAACTGTCATAACTACGTTATCACCAGGCATTACCATTTCGCCATCGAATTGGATTGAACCAGTAACGTCAGTAGTTCTGATGTAGAATTGAGGTCTGTAACCGGGGAAGAAAGGAGTGTGACGTCCGCCTTCTTCTTTTGTTAATACGTAAACGTTTGCTGTGAATTTAGTGTGAGGGTGAATTGAACCCGGTTTAGCAAGAACTTGACCACGTTCGATATCTTCTTTGTTAATACCACGAAGAAGAGCACCGATGTTGTCGCCTGCGATACCTTCGTCTAATTGTTTTCTGAACATTTCAACACCGGTAACAACGCATTTTTTAGTTTCGCCGAAACCAACGATTTCAACTTCATCACCAACTTTAACAGTACCACGTTCAACTCTTCCGGTTGCAACAGTACCACGACCTGTGATTGAGAATACGTCTTCAACAGGCATCAAGAAAGGAAGGTCTGTTTGTCTTTCAGGAGTCGGGATGTATGTATCGATAGCATCCATAAGTTCCCAAATTTTGTCAACCCATTCATCTTCGCCTCTTTGAACATTCGGATTAGCAATAACTTTTTCCAAAGCTTTTAAAGCTGAACCACGAATGAAAGGAATGTTGTCTCCGTCGAATTCGTATTTGTTTAAGTCTTCTCTAAGTTCCATTTCAACAAGGTCAAGAAGTTCAGCGTCATCAACCATGTCGCATTTGTTCATAAATACAACCAGTCTAGGAACACCAACTTGTCTTGCCAAAAGGATGTGTTCTTTTGTTTGAGGCATAGAACCATCTGTAGCTGCAACAACGAGGATTGCGCCGTCCATTTGAGCTGCACCTGTAATCATGTTTTTAACATAGTCAGCGTGACCCGGACAGTCAACGTGTGCATAGTGTCTTGCATCTGTTTCGTATTCTACGTGAGCTGTAGAGATCGTTATACCTCTAGCTTTTTCTTCAGGAGCAGCGTCGATTTCATCGAATTTTTTTGCTTCTGCTTTACCTGCTGCAGCCATACAACCTGTGATAGCTGCTGTCAATGTTGTTTTACCGTGGTCAACGTGACCTACGGTACCTACGTTAACGTGTGGTTTTGTACGTTCAAATTTTGCACGTGCCATTTTACTTTCTCCTTTTTACAAAAGTAATCTACTTTTATCTTGTAAATTTTGTTTTTCGTCTATTTATCAGCCTATGACGGGACTTGAACCCGTGACCTTTCCCTTACCAAGGGAATGCGCTACCACTGCGCCACATAGGCATGGGAATGGTTCGAAGAAAAACCTGGGCAGGGCTGGGTTCGAACCAGCGTACACTCACGTGAGCAGATTTACAGTCTGCCGCCTTTAACCACTCGGCCACCTACCCTTATGAAGTTGTCAATTTACAATAATCAGCCGGTGATGGGACTCGAACCCGCAACCTACGGTTTACAAAACCGTTGCTCTACCATTGAGCTACACCGGCACACAACATTATAATATTAAGGACAAAACAAACTGTCAAGTGAAATCTTCAAACCTATTCACTGGCAACGCATTTAGTCAAATCACGAGGTTTGTCGATGTTATCGTGGATAAGTTTTGCTGTTTCATAAGCCAATAACTGTAAAGCAATTAAATTCAAAAATGGGGTGTAAAGCCTGTTTACTTTGGGAATTTCAATTGAAAATTTGTTTTGAATTTTTTCTTCCGCCAAATAGTCGTCTTTTGTTCTGATTAAAATTACGTTTGCTCTGCGTTTTTTCTTGATTTCATACAGATTATTCAGCGTCAAATTGTAGTTTTCTTCATCGTTGTCAGACTTGTTCAAAATGCCGAAAATCGGCACTTTTTTGTCTAAAAATGCAAAATGCCCATGCAAAAATTCGCCGGACGGAGCGCTGATAGCGTTTATGTAGCATGTTTCCTTGATTTTCAAACCGCCCTCTTTGGCAAGAGCGGAATTTATATTTCTTGCAAGAATAACAAGGCTTTTTGCGCCCTTAATTTTTTTGGCTATTTTTTTTATTTTCGCTCTTTGGATAAAAATTTCTTCATATTTTTCCGATAGAGTAACAAATTCTTTTTTAAGCTCCGCCAATTTTATGCCCTGCATTTTTTCTGCCAAACCAATCGCAAAAACGTATAAAATGAAAAGCTGTGCCGTAAAAGATTTTGTGGCGGCAATACTCTTTTCAACACCTGCATCAGCAAGAATTTTGTAGTCCGCATTGTGGTGAATTTTTGAATCAACATTGTTTGTCAGCGCAAAGGTCTTTGCACCCGAATTTTTGGCTTTCATAAGAGCTTCAAAAGTATCGGCAGTGTTGCCCGATTGGGATATTGCAACAAAAAGGTCATTTTTACCTATCGGGGTATCCTTGTGGGCAAACTCGCTTGCATATTCTATTGAGCAAGGAATTTTGGCAAGACTTTCTATTACATATTTTGCAATTTCACCCGCATTTTTTGACGAACCTGATGCACAGATTATAATTCTGTTCCACTTTTTTATGGGAAACTCTTTTAAATTAAGATTGTAGTCTTTGTCAAAAAACTTTTCGCACAAACTTTTAAACACATCTTTTTGCTCAAGAATTTCCGTAAGCATAAAATATTCTTTGTCGAGGCGTATCTTAAAAATGCTTAATCTGTCTTTCATATCAAAATCCCAAACTGCTGATATCAGAAAGATTTTAGCACATGGAACTTGTTGGGACAATAATACATAAAGTTGATTATAATTTATTTGTCCAAAAGTTTTTTATAGACATCATTCTTGGGAACATCATAAATGGTAGATATAATTTTTGCCGCATCTTTTGCACTAAATCCTTCCGCTAAAAGCTTTTGTGCTTTGGGAATATAGTCGAAATTTTCTTTTGCTTCTTTTTTATGAACCACGAAAACTATTTCGCCCTTTACAACGGAATTTTTCAAATAATTTATCATTTCCGAAATTTCAAACGTGTTTATATCCTCATGAATTTTTGTAAGCTCTCTTGCAACGGATATATCGACACAACCGAGATTTTCCTTGATAAAGTCAAGGGTTTTTAAAATTCTGTTCGGAGATTCGTAAAAAACCAAATTAAAGTTTTTGGCATATTCAAGAACATTCTTTGCATCCGACAATTTTTGAGGGAAAAAGCCCAAAAAAGCAAATGTTCCGTCATTGTGTATTGCGCTCAAAGCCGTAATTGCAGCACAGCATCCCGGTATCGGAATAACTTTAATTCCTTCTTTTCTTGCATTTTCAACCAAAATACCCCCTGGATCGGATATAATAGGCGTACCTGCATCACTTACGAGCGCAACATTTTGTCCACCCGAAAGCATCTCTATCAGCTTACCGGAACGCTCTTTTTCACTAAATTTATGATAGCTTACCGTCTTGGTTTTTATATCAAAGTGGTTTAATAGTTTTTGAGTAACTCGTGTATCTTCACACGCAATAATATCAACATTTCTCAGCACTTCTGCCGCTCTTGTTGAAAAATCACCAAGATTGCCTATCGGAGTTGCTACTATGTACAAACTGCCTTTGGACATTATTCCAATTTAAATCCGCCGTTATCCGCATTGACAATAAGGTCAGTTGACATTTTTGCCCTGAGGTTTTTGATGTATTTATAAATATAATCTCTCTTTAAGTCTAAAAGTTCGGCTAAATCTTTTGCATAAACTATTTCGCCTCTCTTTTCAACAAAATGGGCCAAAACCTTTTCTTCTCTGTCGGTCAGTGTTTTCTTAAATGTAATATTCAGTTCGGCAAAATTGTTAGTAACTTCCGCTTTAGCAGGAGCTTTGGCTTTCTTTTCTTTCGGAGCCGGAGCTTTCTTTTCTTTTGCCGGTTTCTTGGCAGGAGCCGCTTCTTTTGCAGCTGCTTTCTTTTCTTTTGCCGGTGCTTCTTTAGCTTTTGGTTTTGTTTCGGCTTTCTTTTCTGCTTTCAAGTCAAGCGGAGCTTCTTCAAAATCACCAATATCATTAAGCATTGCATCTTCATCCATATCAAATTCATCAAAATCATCAAGGATTTTAGATTGTTTTTTAGATTTGGAAGAAGGTGATTTTGGAGTCAAATCTATTTTTTCGAGCTTTGTAACAACATCATAATCTTTTGGTGTTTGCGCAGGGTTAAAGTGAGTATATAACATGTCTGCCAAATCATTTGTTTGCTTTGACTCTTGAAGCTTTTTACCTAAACGAGCTGCATATTCTTCAAGAGTAATTTTTTCAACGGAGCTTCTCCATTTCTTTATTTCTTCTTTTGATAAATATTCGTCACTCATTTGAAACCTTTCGCAAATATAAGTTCGCAAGTATAAGGATACCCCAATTTTCATTTTTTTGGAAGTTCTTAACATTATTTTATTAAAAAAATAGTACTTTTGTTGTATAATCAAGTGCGAGTGGACGGCATTTTTATATGAAAAAATACATAGAAACTTACATTAAAATAATAGAAGATAAACTTGATGAATATTTAAATTGCTCTTATCCCGAAAAAATATGGGAAGCGATGAAATACAGCGTATCTGCAGGCGGAAAGAGATTGCGCCCTATGCTCGTACTTGAAGCAAACAAGATATGCGGCGGAAAAATGGAAGAAGCACTGCCTACGGCGTGTGCTCTTGAAATGCTTCACACATACAGTCTTATACATGATGATTTGCCCTGTATGGACAATGATGATTTCAGAAGGGGAAAACCAACAAATCACAAGGTTTTTGGGGAAGCAATTGCGGTTCTTGCAGGTGACGGCTTATTATCAGTTGCCCCCGAAATCATCTTGACAAAAACCCCAAAAACAGTCGATAAAGAAATCCTTTTTAGGATTATGGAAGAATTTTATGATGCCATAGGTCCGAATGGGATGCTCGGCGGGCAAGTAGTTGACATAATTTCTGAAAACAAAAAGGTTGATATACCGACATTTCAGTACATTCATACACACAAAACAGGCAAGTTATTTGAATTTGCGCTAAGGAGCGGAGCTATTATCGCAAAAGCCGATGAAAAAATGCTTAACATATTAACGGAATATGCCAAAATCATAGGCTACGCTTTTCAAATTGCCGATGACATCCTTGACGAAATTTCAACATTTGAAAAACTTGGGAAAACTCCGCATAAAGACGCAAACGCCAATAAAAACACGCATCCCGGACTATTTGGAATAGAAAATTCAAAAGAAGAATTGTTAGCACTTTGCACTAAAGCAAAAAATATATTACAATTTAACAGTATAGACTCGCCTTTGCTAGTTTATATTGCGCAGGGGCTTGTAGACAAAGTAAAAGGAGATTAGATGGGAACAGGGATAGAAGTTATAACAGCAGCGTTCATCGCCACATTTATAGCTCAACTTTTAAAATTCATATTTTATTACTCTAAACACAAAGCAATAAATTTTAAAATTTTTGCATCAACCGGAGGAATGCCGAGTTCCCACAGTGCTGCAGTAGTATCCACAATGACAAGCGTAGGCTTAATAGAAGGATTTGACAGTGTAATATTTTCCGTAGCGTTAGTATCAGGTCTTATAGTAATGTATGACGCCGCAGGTCTCAGACGTTCAGCAGGGCAGATGGCTACTCAGCTCAATATGCTTGTTGATGCATTATACGAACAAAGACCGCACAGTTTCAGAAACAAACTTATAGAACTTTTGGGGCACACTCCGTTGGAAGTCACAATGGGTGCACTCTTGGGTATCGCTATGTCAATATTGATACACTACACATTCCTTCTCGGATAAATTTATTGTCTGTCCAAATTCCTGTACTGTATTGCTTCCAGCACGTGCTTGGTTTCTATTTTTGTTGAATTATCAAGGTCAGCTATCGTGCGTGAAAGCTTTAAAATTCTGTCATACGCACGTCCTGAAAGATTAAATTTTGTTATTGCATTTTTAAGAACCATTTTTGTCGCATCATCCAAAGCACAATACCTCTTTATCTGTTTAGGCAGCATTTGGGAATTACAAACAATATTTTCATCTTTAAATCTCTCAAGTTGAATATTTCTTGCTTTTATAACCCTTTCCCTTATTACTTTTGAGGGTTCTCCGTCAGATACAGAAAGGAGTTCATCCTCTTTTAGGCGGGGAACATTTATTTGAATATCAATTCTGTCAAGCAACGGTCCGGAAAGTCTTGACCAATAACGCTGTATTTGAAAAGGGGAACATGTACATTCTTTTGAATTATCGCCGTAATAGCCGCACGGACAAGGGTTCATAGCCGCAAGAAGCGTAAAATCGGCAGGGAATCTTATTGAATTTTGCGCTCTTGTAATTGTTACAACACCATCTTCAAGAGGCTGCCTTAATACTTCAAGCACCTGCCTTGGAAATTCAACAACTTCATCCAAAAACAATGTACCCCTGTGAGCAAGGGTTATTTCGCCGGGTTTTGGAGTAGAACCACCGCCTGTAATACCGACCGCAGATGCGCTATGGTGAACGGGCCTGAATGGGCGCTTTGTTACGAGCGGTTTATCTTTTTCAATAAGACCGCTAATACTGTATATTTTGGTCAATTCCATAGCTTCGGAAAGTTCTAACGGCGGCAAAATTCCCGTAAAACATTTTGACAGCAACGTTTTACCTGCTCCGGGAGAGCCGACCATAAGAATATTATGTCCGCCTGCAGCAGCAATTTCTAAGGCTCTTTTGGCTTTTTGCTGCCCTTTTACGTCTTTAAAATCAAAGAGCGGATTTTCATCAAAATTATCTTGAAGATATTTTTTTATATCAATTTTATAAGGTTTCAATTTTGGTTCTTCAGTATTTTCATCCGAAAAAAATTCAAGCACTTCGCAAAGGTGAGAAACACCAAAAACCTCTATATCTTCAGCCAACGCCGCTTCTGCCTGGTTATCCTTCGGAACAAAAACTCTTTTTATTCCATGCTCCTTTAACCCCAAAACTATAGGTAAAATACCTGCAACGGAACGAATAGAACCGTCAAGTGAAAGTTCTCCCATAAATGCCGTGTCTTCAAGTTTTGTGATATCTATATCTTCATTTGCGGTCAAAATTCCAACTGCCATAGGCAAATCGTATAAAGAGCCCTCTTTTTTAAGGTCGGCCGGGGCAAGGTTTATAACGACTTTATGAATTGGGAAATCTATATTTGAATTTCTGAATGCGCCTCGGATACGTTCTCTTGCTTCATTCATCGCAGCATCAGGAAGTCCGACGATAATAATTGCGGGAACTCCGCCCGCTATATCGGTTTCAACTATTATTTTATGACCATCTATTCCTACTGTTGTACCTGAAATTACTTGAGTTACCATATTTCCAACCTGATACTCTACGCAAAATCAAATTTTGATTATTGCTCCAAAATCAAAAAATATCCGCGGCGCGATTCGAACGCGCGACATTCACCTTAGGAGGGTGACGTTCTATCCTGCTGAACTACGCGGACATTTGAGTAAATATTATAATAAATTTGATAAAATTGCAAAAAGCCAAAAAATATTGTAAAGTAGTCTTGTAATTAGGAAACAAAAAGGTGTAATTATCATGAGTGACAAAAACATTGTATTTTTAGGCGACAAATATTTAAATTACGAAGACGCAAAACTTCCGATAAGAACCCACGCTTTTTTATATGGGACATCGGTTTTTGAAGGTATCAGAGCTTATTGGAATGAAGAGCATCAACAACTATATATTTTCAGAATGAAAGAGCACTATGAAAGACTTATGCGCAGTGCAAAAATTATGTGTATGGATTCACCCTATACCGTACAGGAAATGTGTGATATCACGGTTGAACTTTTGAGAAGAAACGCTCCCAAATGTGATACATATATCAGACCTACATTGTTTAAAACTGCTGAAAAGGTAGGTCCTGATTTGTTGAACAACCCCGATTGTTTCTTGATTTTCACAACTCCGTTAGGTCAATATTGTGACCTTACCAAAGGTTTGAGCGTTTGTGTTTCAAGTTGGAGAAGAGTAGAAGATAACGCAATTCCGCCGAGAGCAAAAGTTTCCGGCGCTTATGCAAATGCTGCTCTTATTGCAACTGACGCACACAGAGCAGGTTTTGATGATGCAATTGTACTATCCGAAGCAGGAAACGTAACAGAAGGTTCCGCTATGAACCTATACCTCGTTGAAAACGGCAAACTTGTTACAACAATGACAACAGACAACATTCTTGAAGGCGTAACAAGAAATACGGTTAAACAGTTTGCTACAGAAGTTCTTGGACTTGAAGTTATTGAAAAAGATATCGACAGAACAGAACTTTATGTCGCTGACGAAGCATTTTATTGCGGAACAGGCGCACAGGTAAGTCCGATTACAAAAATCGACAACAGAGCGCTCGGTACAGGCACAATAGGTGAAGTTACAAAACGTGTTCAAGACTACTATTTTGAACTTGTTAAAGGTAATGTAGAAAAATACAAAGACCAATGGTGCGTTCCTGTTTATGCAAATTAGTAAACCGATAGAATTTATTGGAAACCTCGTAATAGGTATATTTAAAAGCATTTTACCGATAATTGAATTTATCGGACAGTGCGTTACAAATTTATTTATTTCGTTAAAATACCTTTTAACAGGCAAGGTCAGCTTAAAAAACACTCTTTTGCAAGCTGCACAAATCGGATACGACTCTATCGGGATATGCCTTGTAATTATTTTTATCACAGGTGCGGTCATATCCCTGCAAGTAGCCAGATACTTCTATATGTCAGGCGGTGAAGCCTACGTAGGCGGACTTGTTTCTTTGACTATATTGAAAGAACTTGCACCTGTATTCACGGCGATGGTAATTTCAGCAAGAGCAGGCACCGCAATGGCTTCTGAACTTGGAAATATGCAAATAACCGATCAGGTTGATGCAATGAAAACACTCCATGTTGATCCGATAAAATACCTTGTACTTCCAAGAGTACTGGCATCGGCAATTGTAGTTCCCATGGTAACAATGTTATCTATTGTTGTCGGACTGTTAGGCGGTATGTTTATATCCAAAATCAGCATAGGGCTGCACCAACACCGATTTATAAATTCCGTTTGGCTCTACACCCACGTAAAAGACGTTAGAGAATGCTTGTTAAAGGCACTCATTTTCGGTATAGCGCTTGCCGTGGTGTGCGCAACACAAGGACTCAATACCAGAGGCGGCGCAAAAGAAGTCGGTGTTGCCGTAACAAAATCCGCAATCTGGACAACAGTTGTAATTTTGATTTTAGACTACCTTGTAACTTGGATTATGCAATAAGATTACGAGTTAGACAAAATGTCCTTGATATCTTCGTAGGTAAGCGTCTTACCGATTTCACGGTCAACTGAAATTACCGCATCAACGAGGTCACGTTTTTTACCTTTGAGTTTTTGAATTTTTTCTTCAACAGAGTTTTTCGTAATGAGCCTGTATACCATAACGTTTTTGGTTTGTCCGATACGATATGCACGGTCTGTCGCCTGGTCTTCAACTGCGGGGTTCCACCACGGATCATAGTGGATAACATAATCTGCTCCCGTAAGATTCAAACCTGTACCGCCTGCTTTCAAGCTGAGCAAGAACACTTGAACGCTCTCATCATTATTAAATCTCTCAATGCGTTCTTGTCTGTCCTTGGTTGCACCCGTGAGATATTCGTACTTAATACCTGCACTGTCAAAGTAGTCTTTGATAATATCGAGCATTTGTACAAATTGACTGAATAACAAGACTCTGTGCCCCTCTTGCGTAATCTCTTCGAGCATTTCTTTGAGATGTTCAAATTTGCCCGACTCAACCTCTTTTTTGATAAGTTTCGGATGGCAACAAATTTGACGCAAACGCAACAACGCTGCAAAAATGGACATTTTGCTGTTTTTCATACCGTTATCTTGAATTTCACGCAGCAATGTTTCTCTTGTATCATCCAAAATTTCTTGGTAGAGAGCTTCTTGTTCATCTGTCATCTTACAGAATGCAACGTTTTCTATCTTTTCAGGTAAATCTTTCGCAACGTCACGCTTCATACGACGCAAGATGAACGGATAAATTTGCTTTTTAAGGCGATTTTCAACAGAAGTATCACCTTTTTCGGAAATCGGAACAATAAACCTGTACTTAAATTCAGGCAAATCGTATAAAAATCCCGGCATCAAAAAGTCAAATACCGACCACAATTCGCTCAAACTGTTTTCTACCGGAGTACCAGACATAGCAAAACGGTGGTCAGCAGTTATTCTCTTAACCGAACGAGCAGTTATAGACTCATGGTTCTTTATGTTTTGAGATTCATCAAGAACAATAATTCTGAAATCGAACTTTCTGTACAATTCAATGTCACGTCTGACAAGTGCGTAACTCGTCAAAATAATATCGTATTTTTTAATATGTTTAAAGTGGTCGTGTCTGTCCACACCGGTCAAATTCAACACTCTCAAATCAGGTGTGAACTTGTTTATTTCGTTTTCCCAGTTAAACACAACAGAAGTTGGGGCAACAACGAGAGCAGGCTTTGCACCTTCCTCATCTTTGGCTTTTTGCAGCAGCGCAAGCATTTGAACCGTTTTACCAAGACCCATATCATCTGCAAGAATACCGTTCAAACCGTATTGATAAAGGAACCACAACCAGCTCAAACCTCTTTCTTGATATTCACGGAGCGTTGCTTTGACTTTTTCCGGAGCGGAAATTTTTTCATCAATGTTAAATGTGCTTATTTGTTCCCAAAAATGTTCAAACTTTTTGCTCATTTTAAGCTTTATTCCAAGCTCTTTTAACTCGGCAATGATGCCAGCACGATAGGTTTTTATTGAGAATGTGTATTCCTTATCCTCAACTTTCTCGGCATCATAGCCGTTAAGCATTTTAGACAAAATCATCAACTTTGTATGCGGAACTTCAACAAATCCCAAATGCTCCATAGAGAAGTATTTTAGACCTTGAAACATCGCCTTTTCAACCTGTTCAAATTCAAGTCTTTTTCTTCCCACTTCACAATAAATTTCAACATCAAAACTATCGACAGACTTGCCAAAATCTATCTTTGCGCAAACTTCAAGATTGTTTTTCATAACCTTTAAGCAGGACAAATCAATTTTTTCTTCAATTTTCCACTCATCGCCTGCTTTGTCCATAAAGAAGTTATAGAAGTCGATTGCCGTATCAGGATCGAGATAGAGGTTATTGGTCTGCATAGGCTGAAACTTAGAATTTAAAAGTATTTCATAAGTTTTGCTTTCGTGTTTAATATTTCGGCGCACCCAATAAATCATTCCGTCATCGGGCTTTTTAACCGTAACATACGGTGTTTTTCCGCTTGTTTTATTAAACGGAACTCTCATTCCATCGTATTCAAACTCAAGCTCTGCTTTTATTCCCTTATCCGTATCAAGGTCAAGTACCAAAATATTTTTAGGCGGACGGCGTTCAAGCGTAAGTTTTTCCAGCAATTCCGACATTTCTACACGCATATTTTTACGAATTTTCGGAAGTTCTTCATACAAAAACTTTCCGCCATCAGCATCTCGCACATCCGTAAAAGTGTTTTGGGTAATGAATTGCGGAACAATGGCAAGAGGAATATCGCCCTTGAATATAATATTTTTGTACTTGTACCAACGTGAAGTTCTTGAAAAATATCTAGCTTCCCCAAACGGATACACATCCTCGTCATCAGGCTTATGCCAGTGAAGTGCAAGCATTACATTTCCTGCAAGAGAAGCATTCACGGACAAAACAAGACTCCATTCACGTTTATCAAACTCTAAAATTTCACCCGTTGTGGCATCTATAACTTCTTCCGCATTAGAAAGCAGCTCAACCAAATCATCAAGCTGTTTTATCGGATAATCCCAAAATCTCGTATTGCCGTCAAATCTGCCGCACTTCAGCATTTCCTGCAAAATCATAAACTCGGCTTTTTGCTCTGCATTAAATTCAAAATCAGGATTTCTTTTTTGATACTCAAGCGCAGCACGCAAAATCGGTTCAGGTTTTTTGATAGAATGTCCGGTATCTCTGTCAACAATTTGAAGCCCCGCACATTTCTTACTCTTTTGGGGGTTGAAAATCAACATATAGTTGCCCAAATATTCTCTTTCGGGGAGAACTTTCGGCTGCTTAATTTTATTTTTTTTGTTGTAATACTCCTCAAAAAGTCCGCTTTCTATAGCATCTAAACCAACACAAATAGAATGCTTGCACCATTCTTCATCAAGAGGGCAGTCGCATTTTGCCTTGACATTAAAATTCTTATCAATAGTCAATTTTACCGTATAAAAATCTTGGAAATTGCCTTTAACCTTGCCTGTTATGACATTTCTCGATAACTTTGACTCGAGAAGCAAATTCTTCTTATAGCAGTCATAGCCTCTGCGCCAGCTGCCGGGTTGAGCGTTATCCTTGATAAATTTAAAATTGAACATTAAGTGATGTTTTTCCTTATCTTTTTTACAAAATTACTTGAGTTTTAATTTAAGCAAACTGCTTAAACAAAACGGTAGAGCTAATTATCAAGCAAATCTCGTCAAAACATATCTCTCTGAAATTTATTGTACAGGAAAATGGATTTTTTGGCAAGTGCTGCACACACAAATAGACTGCCAACTCTCAAAAACCGTTTATCTGAAATCATACTCTTAATATATTCTTTATTTGACTTTAGCGCCCTTATTTATTTATTATAGAATCATGCGTTAGATATTAGTGAGGGAACAATGTCGGATAAATTTGTTGCGATAACGGGTTGCGGCTTATGGGGAAGAAATTTAGTCAGAAACTTTTATAATCTCGGCGCTCTCCACACGGTTTGCGACCTTGATTTTGAGAATTTGAGAGTGGTCAAGGAAACTTATGATGATGTTCACTTAACATCTGATTTTGATAGTCTTTTGACAAATGATGAAATAAAAGCAATTGTTATTGCAACTCCGAGCCACACGCACTTCCCGATGGTCAAAAAAGCTCTCCTTGCAGGCAAAAACGTGTATGTGGAAAAACCTATTGCAACAAGAGCCGATGAAGCGGAAGAAATGCAACGAATAGCCAGTGAACACGACCTTATCCTAATGGTCGGGCACCTTTTATTGTATCATCCGGCAGTAAACAGGCTGAAAGGCTTGGTTGAAGAAGGTGCATTGGGCGATATAACGTACGCACAAAGCGACAGACTCAATGTAAACTACTTCAAAAACGACCGCAGCGTAATGTGGGATTTGGCTCCACACGATTTATCAATGGTTTCTTACGTTTTGGGCAAAAATCCTATAAACGTAAAATCAGCCGTAGGATGTTCTTCCGACCGCAACAACATTATGGATATAGTGCATCTCGACATAAACTTTGAGGGCGGGATTTTGGCGCATATAACGGATAGTTGGATAACCCCCGCAAAACACGTCAGACTGCTCGTCAGAGGTTCAAAAGCAACGGCAATTCTTGATGATACCGTTCAGGAAAACAAACTTGTTATATATGATAATCAATCATCAACAAATAAACACGTTGAATACCCCGATTATCTTGAAATCGAACCGTTAAAACTTGAGTGCCAGCACTTTATAAACTGCGTAAAAACAGGGCAAACTCCTCGTACTGACGGAGAAAACGGATACAAAGTAGTCAAAATTCTTGAAGAAGCAGACCGAATGATGCTTGGACAAAAATATGATGAACTGGAAAAAGTACAATTTTCTTCTTCAAGACGTAAGGCTCATCTGTAGAAATGAAAGGATTTTTAAAAACCTGTTGGTATGAATTTTTATCGCTTTTTGTAGTGAAAAAGGTCCGCTACAAAGTTACCGGACACTGCATAAAGTGCGGAAAATGCTGCCAAGATATCCGCATAAAAGATGCCGACAACGAAAAAGACTTCAAACTGACTCAGTTTTTTTTCCCTATGTATAGGCGCTTTGTTATAAAAGGCAAGGATGAAAACGGCGATTTGATTTTGGGCTGCACTCTTCAAAACGATGACGGCACTTGCTCTGTTTACGAAAAACGACCTAGATTATGCAGAAATTTCCCCAAAAAATACATCTATTTTAACGGAATTTTGCAAGACGGCTGCGGGTTCAAAGTCGAACCGGAAAAGAAGTTTGAGGATTACCTGTAAGTGTGTTATAATTAGACATATATAACGAGATATCAGTTGCAATACGTAACATAAGAAAGAGAGTACTTCATGTTCGCAAATAAAGAATATACTCATTCTGCAAGCATCCGCAAAAAGAAGTTTGGCGCGTTCACACTTGCAGAAGTATTGACAACCCTGACTATCATAGGGGTAATCAGTGTTGTTGTTTTGCCTGTTTTAAGAGGCAATATAAACGAAAAGGCAATTGACAGTCAGAAAAAGACATTTACCGGCAAGCTCAATGACGGCTTTCACCGTATGCAAATAAGGAGCGAGCTTGCCAAAACTTATGACTCTACGGAAGATTTTGTTAAAACGATGAACAGCTACTTCTCTTTTGCCAAAACTTGTTCCCAAAACAATCTTGCGGATTGTTTCGGCAAAAAACTGAAAAAGGGAGCTACAGTCTATGATTTGACAAATATAAACGGCACTGACGATTTGGGTATCAGATTTAGCGAGAATGCTCACGTTAACGGACTTGTTTTCAACGACGGAACAACCGCTCTTATTGCTTATGAGCCGGATTGCAGTATAGGTAACATCTTTGACACAACAATAAACGTTACCGAATGTATAGCCATGTACTATGACGTCAATGGCTCTCATCAAGGCAGAAGTCTGGTTGATGAAGATGTTTTCGGAATAAATACCGGCGAAAAAGCTATGGATATTGGTGAGGTTTACAGTACAACAAGCAAATTTGACAAAAGCCAATGCGAAGATGCAAAAGCATCAGGAGTACCTATTTCCCACTGTCCAAGCAATACCGACTATTATGCTTATGCAAAATGGTTCTGCCACCAAAAAGGCAAACGGCTTCCAACCCGTGCAGAGTTTTCCAGAATTTTAAGTCAGGTCTATGGGCAACCCATATCTTCAACAGGTAAGTCATCCAATCTTCAGGCAGTAGATCCGAGCAGTGAATTGCACAGGAAGCTGAGCAACAATGTATTTTGGACAAGTGAACACGAAAGATGGGACAATGATCCGGAAAATACCTTAGCGTGGTATTGGCCATATTACGTCATAATAAAGGACAATCAAGTTGAAGTAGCTCGTGGCTGGTACGGTCCATCAAGCGAAGAAAGTGTATATGGCTCCATAGAAAGAGATTTCTTAAAATTCTTCTGTATTGAATAAAGAGAAACAACCAAATATTTCAACAACATAAAAAGCCTCAGCAAATGCAGAGGCTTTTTATTATTAAAAATCCGATTTATACTCCGGCTTTACAAGCCTCAAGAGCCTCGACAAGAGTATTTACAACTGTTCTTTGTTGTTCTTCGGTAATTTCGGGGAACATAGGAAGCGACATAACTCTCGTTGTCTTTTCTTCCGTTACAGGCAAATCGCCGAGTTTTCCGCCGAGATTTTTATGAACTTTTTGCAAGTGCAAAGGAACAGGGTAATAAAGCATTGCGCCGACACCATGTTCTTGCAGGTATTTTTGAACCGCATCACGATTAGGAACTTCGATTGTATATTGGTGATAAATACACTTTGTTCCCTCTAACTCACGAGGACAAACAACATCTTTTACGTCTTTCAACAAATCGTTGTATCTGTATGCGTTTTCTTTACGTTTTGCATTCCATTCATTGATGTATGGGAATTTCACACGGAGAATTGCAGCTTGAACTTCATCAAGACGGCTATTTACACCAATTTCATCATGATAGTATCTGACTGCGCTGCCATGGTTTCTCAATGACAAAATTCTGTCTGCAAGTGCATCACTATTGGTAGTAACCATACCGCCGTCACCAAATGCACCGAGGTTCTTTGTCGGGAAGAAGCTAAAGCATCCGATATCGCCGAATGTACCGACTTTTTGTCCGTTGATTTCAGCACCAATAGCTTGGCAACAATCTTCAATTACATACAAATTATGCTTTTTAGCAATTTCCATAATCTTTGGCATGTTTGCAGGTTGTCCATACAAGTGTACAGGAATAATTGCCTTTGTGCGTGGAGTAATTTTGCTTTCTATTTCTCTCCAGTCGAGGTTAAACGTATTGGAGTCAATGTCGGCAAAAATCGGAGTTGCACCAACAATACCAATAGCCTCCGTTGTTGCTACAAAAGTAAAAGCAGTTGTAATAACTTCGTCTCCTGCACCGATATTTAATGCTCTCAATGCAAGGTGAAGTGCATCCGTTCCGGAGTTTAGAGCTACCGCTCTTTTGCAGCCGCAAAATTGTGCAAATTCTTCTTGCAAAGCTTTATTATGCTTGCCGCAAATATATTGACCTGATTTTAAAACTTCAAGAACCGTTTTTTCAACTTCTGCCTGAATTTGTTCATATTGTTTGGTTAAATCTAAAATAGGAATCATCTTTTTTCTCCCTTGTTCTCTACGTATTCTCAATAGTAGCATAAATGAAGCCAAAAGCCGATTTCTTTACATATTCTTAATTATTAGGCAACAGAAAAGCAAGGCTCATCACCTTGCTTTTCTGTTTATGTATTTTAATGCTTCAGGCGCATGCCCGATTTTTAAAATAAACCCATAATTCTTTTGTACCAAGAAAACTTTCTGGCTACCAATGTACCGTTCACTGTTGTGTGTTCAACAGATCTTTCCAAATACTTCCCAAAAGAATCTTCCTTTAACGTTGCTCTTTTTTCTTGGGTTCTTTTCAGCAAAACTACCATACGAACAACCTCCGTAAAAATTAGAGTATAACTATATATGAAATGCCTGATTGGTTAGGGAAATAAATAAAATTAAGTTAAATAATTTGCAGAAATTCCAATTTTACTACGTATATAATAACATGAAAATATTTTTTTTGCCACCCATGTTTTATTAACTTTTGTAAAAATTTTATTTAATTTTTTCGAGCTGCGAAATTTCGGGATCTAAAAGTCTTCTGCCAAAATCTTCAAAATTTATAAAGCACATTATCTTATTTCCGTGATTTATAAGCTTTTTGACCGTGCCAAGTCCGTATTTGTTATGTTTTACCAAATCACCTTCTTGTAATGCGAGGGCATTAGATGGTTTTTTTTCCGTATATTCTGCTTCATATACCGGAAGTTTTTGCTGGGGTTCTACATATTGTTGCGGAGGATTTGCTTCTTCAAAATCCAAATCATCAACGCTGATATTTTCAACGCCTTGCGCATCATCTGTTTCGCTCAATAAATCAAGCAGTTCATCTTCATCATTTTGGGTATAAGGCTGCTGCTCCGACTGAACATCATCCAAAAAATCCAAATCGTCCAGTTCAATCTCCTCGTTTGCCGGCGCAGGTTCTTCTGCAATCGTATCATAACTCGCATCCAAAATATCTCTGTGCACAAGTTTGTCATCTTCATCCAAGAAATCATCTTCTTCAATTGATATTTCCGTATCATTGACAGGAGGTGTTTCATCAGGTGTAAGTAATTGAACTTCCTCTTGTTGGGGAGCTTCCTCTATTGGTTCTTCAACCACCTCTGCAACATTACTTTCAACATCATCGCTAATTGGTTCTTCAATTACCTCTGCAATCTGTTCTTCTGCGACAGGTATTTCTGCAACAGGTTCTTCCTCAACGGTATTTTCAACCGCAGCTTCTTCCGTTGGAATTTCTTCCGGCAGAGCTTCTTCAACAACAGGCTGCTCCTCGGGCGGTGCAGAAACATTTTGAGAAGAAGAATCAAGAGCGGTATTTATCGCATTCATATCGACATCAGCTGTCGGCAGCGGTTGTTCTTGCGGAACTTCAAAAGCATTTTCATCAATATTTTTCTGAATTATATCAAGCGTTTCGTTGTTTTCAGTATTTTGTCCCCTTATTATTTCCGAATCTAGTATTTCTATCGGTTCACCAAGATACGAAACCACATTCAAAGATGAGGTAAGATTTCCCGTAACGACAAAATAATCTTGAGGTAACGACTGGATAATGTCACTTAAATACTCACGTTTGTCAAGTGCGCTTGCCGAATGGAACAAGAATGAATTTGCGCTAAAATCCAAAATCTTATCCATCGCAATATATCTGTAATTTGCCGCCAAAATTGCCCTAATACCGTCCTTGTTTGCCTTAAACAAAAGATAGTTTAGCAATTTGTTGTCCATATCCGGCTCTATCGGCATATACAGATAATAATTTTTCAATGTATTTTCCGGCGAATAAATTGCCCTGTTCAAAAACTCTTTCTTCCAATCCTCGGGAATATTACTGATATCAAAGATTACGATATTGTTTGTCAGTATCGCATCATAAACAGAGTTTATTTCGTTTATATCATCCGCAAAAATACTTTGGCGCTGAAAAACACGCAGCTTGTTCTTGAAAAGTATAAGTTGGGAAATTTTTGACTTTCTGTATGTTTCATCAATTACGTTTATCAATTTTGATATTGAAATAAAATCAGTTGTTTCTCTTGCAAATCTCGCCAAATCCATCAAAACTTCTTCTATAACGGCTTTTGCATCCGCAGACACACCCAATGTCATTTTGGATGAAAGATTTTCGAGCATTTCCGCATTTAGCGGCAGTTTCATTTGAAATCCCGCCGTAACTCGCTTTGCACCCTCTATCTCGATATTTCCGTTATAATCAATGATAAGAAGTTTTCTTCCGTAAAATTGAAACTGATGCGCAACAGTTTTCATAAAAGATTCATTGTCAGAACGGTTTTCATACCCGACAAATGCAGGTGTCGTAAAATTGCAGAAACTCAACCTCAAAGGCTGATTGTACGTACCGGCTGAGTACCCAAGTGCAAACGCATCCTCTAAATCGCCTTTGTTAATATAATTTTCAATAAATTCGCAGGAGGTCTTTCTTACTTTTGCATCAACCGAAACCGTTTCCCCATTCCACGAAAAAGCCTTTCCGTATTTTAGTGTCAACAAAACTTTCAATTCCGCCTGATTATATTCGCCCGCATTATCTCCTGAAAAAATTCTAAAAACCTGCGCCACAAGACCGATTGACCCCTCGCTGAAATCGACAAAATCACCCACTGCAATTTTGTCCTCCACAGGTTTATAAAGTATTGTTATATTTTGAGATTTTATTTCTATAATGCGCATATATTATTTGATGAAAAAACTCCAGTCGGTTCTATACTAACACAAAATTTTATATCTTTCATTATCTTTACAATTTTATGCTAACATTACTCGTATGAATATTACAAAAATAATTTTTGGTGCAAAAAATACCGATATCGAAAATCTTAAAAAACTTGTCAGAATATATTCACTCGCAGGAGCGGATGTTTTTGATGTTTGCGCCGACAGCGAGGTTATTGCGAATGCAAGAAAGGTTATCGACGGACTTGATTTGGTTAAAAAACCCATTGTCTGCGCAAGTATAACGCTTTCCAACGATAAACACGCAAACAAAGCCGAAATTATAAAAGATAAATGCTGCGGCTGCACAAGATGTATAAATATTTGCCCGCAAAAAACAATTGTTTCGGAAAAAAATATTGCAAAAGTAAAAACGGACGGCTGCGTAGGCTGCGGAAAATGCCTTGCGGTTTGCCCGAACAGCGCCATAAAGATGTATAATCTCAATCAGAGTTTTGAAACGCAATTTTTGCAGGCTAAATCCGCAGACTGTATAGAAATTCACACAAACGGAAAAGATCAAAACCTGTATGAAATTTTTGAATTTTTAAAACAAAATTATGATGGCAAAATCGGTATTTGTATTTCACAAAACACAGATACACAAGAAAAAATTAAGATAATAACAAAATGCAAAGACATCATTTCACCCAAAAAGCTGATTGTTCAAGCGGACGGAAACTCAATAAGCGGTTTTGATAACGAAATAAAAACAACCCAAAAAGCAATAGAGGAATCTAAAAACTTTCAAAATATAGACAATATAACCTTGATAGCTTCGGGCGGAACAAACTTTAAAACCGCAGAACTGGCAAAAGCAGAAAAGGTACGCCTCGACGGCATAGCGTGGGGAAGCTTTGCAAGAAAAATCATTTTTGATAACGAAAATGACACAGAAGAAAATAAGCTAAAGAAAGCTAAAGAACTTATTGGTTCATTATTTTTTGAATGATGAAACAAAGTCAGGCATATAGGCTTTTGAAATTGATTTTTGTGCTAAAACGCCAAATATATCGGATTTTTTTGACGGCAACTTTGCTATTGATTTAAAAATATCATGCCCGTCAAACAATGAACCTGCCGCAACATCTACTCCCGCCATATTTATACCCGGAATCTGAGGACCGTTAAGCGCATTATATATTTTCATAACTCTTTTACTGTACTGCTTACCGCTCATCAGCCCTGCGAACACTTCCGCAACAAATTCTCTCCCTGCATTAAATTCATCGCCATTTATTGCATAACATCCAACCTCTCTTGCCAAGGAAAAGTCAAATTCGCCTGCTGTCATTGTTTTCCAAACTTCATGGGCATTAGGAGATTTAGCATGCAAATAATGCCCGATTTCATGAAACACAACACCCTCGGCAGTATCAGTGGCATTGGGTTTTATGCCCATATTTTTAATAAAATCAGGCAATAAATTTTCCTTACTCACTTTCAAATCTTTATTAAACAAGGCTATATCCGCATAAGCGGTAGTCCAACCTCGCAACCCTTTATTTTGTGCATTTGGAGTAAACAATATAATTCTTTCGGGAACTTTTAATCCTTTGGCTTTTACTTTTTCAATAGCAGCAGTAATTACTTTTGCCGTTTCTAAATTATCCTCAAAAGTTACCCTTACACCCATAGCGCTCATTTTGTTTTCTAATGCGACAACTTCAGGCATAACCGACTTGCCAAGATGAAATGTCTCAATCATACTTTCTTTTAATTTGCTTAATAATTCGGCAAGATGGGATTTTCCCACGTCTCCCAAAGGTTTCTCAAAACCTTTGCGTCCGAGAGCGAATGCGGATTTATCGGCTATTGTTCCAATTCCTGCTATAGCTTTTGGACTTGTATGAAAAGATTTTCCGACCAATCTGGAAAATGAACTTATTGGAATCCTCATTAAAAATTTTCCTGCTTACCCTATATAATAATAAAAAACTTTGTTGTGAAAAAATTGCCGGACAATATATCCTGAAAGACTTTTAAAAGCAAAGCCAGTAACAAACATCCCGAAACAAAAATAACAGTTGCAAAAAAAAATTCAGCAAATTATAATTGTCATGCGAAATGCGGGAGTAATTCAGTGGTAGAATGCTTCCTTGCCAAGGAAGATGTCGCGAGTTCGAGCCTCGTCTCCCGCTAATAAATAGCCGATGAGTTTATCTTATCGGCTATTTATTTTGCTGAAGATAGTGGATTGAATTTGCAATTTGCGAGTTGCGGATTTCGGCAAGGCTGACCAAACGAACGTGAGGGAATGCCGTCCCCACGAACAGAGTTATGAAGAGAAGTTTTTACGAAGTAAAAACGGAACGGAATTCAAACTCTGTGAGTCGCCGATAATCCAAGATGCGCGCCTCGTCTCCCGCTCCATTTTTTAAAGAGCCTCAAAAGGCTCTTTTTTAGTGCATTTTCAGAATTTTACATAATCAAAAAACAGGTGATTTTTTAGGCAAAAAGGGACCATTTTGGATCCGAAATTACAAAAAATTAATAAAAGTTACTGCACTTTTTCAGGACAGTTAATTATTCGGTTGAAATGATTATTTTTGCCTTAATCCACTGTGTGCAAAGGGTTTGCCGGTTGGAAGTTTTATACGAATAATTATATCTAAAGTCCTGAAAGTCCAAATTTTGAACCTACAAGTCTGCAACATTCCTTAACGTGTCCTAATTCTGTCCTTACAATAGTTTTAGGCCTATTGTTCCCTGTCGGCATCATTTTTCGCATGATATGATTTTTCGTTGAGTAGATAATATTAAAAAATGATGCTATTTAATTAAAAATTTTTATATCAGCAGGAAGAAAATTCAATAGGTTTGAAGTATATTATTACATAGTTTTTAAACAGGATAATATGATAATTTATCAACCTCATTCACGAAGATTTGAACATCGCACATGTTTTTAAGGGTTGAAGCTTTTTCTCGTAGCAATTTGTATTCAATACAGTCAAAAAAATAATGAAATAGCATTTTTATATTGGCAACAACTTGACGTTTTATGTCAAATCGCATCATTTGCTCTGTTTTTAATCTACTATCCGATATTAATATTTTTACGCATAATGTTTATTTTTCTTATATATCAACCTGTACCCGTACTTTCAAATATTTATTTTTATACATATCAAAATTTTTGTTAAAATCAGCGTCTTTAAACGATTTAACGTTATTTAAATATGCGTGTCTGTCAAAAGAAGATTGGTTAACTTGAATTTGATAAATAGCAATATTTGAACAATGGTCTGAAACCCTTTCAATATTGTTTAAAATCTCTGAATATATGAAACCGTTTGTTAAAGTACATTGACCGTTTTGTAACCGTTTGATGTGGCTTTCTCTGGACTCAGATACTAAAATATCTATAACTTGCTCAAGAGGTTCAACCATTTTAGCTTTTTCAGTATCATTATTGCATATAGAATCGATTGTTATTTCCATTATTTCGGATAATGCTTCTATAATCGTCAATAATTCTTGTTTTACATAATCTGATAAAATTATATTTTTTTCCTGCAATTCTTTTGCGACTTTTAAGATGTTAATTGCATGGTCGCCAATTCGTTCTATATCACCTATTGTAGATAATAATTTTGAAACCTCTCTGCTATCAGAATCAGATAAATTTTTAGTTGACAAATTTACCAAAAAAGTTCCTAACTTATCCTCATATTTATCTATGACAGGCTCTTTTCTCTGAATTTTTTCCATTCTTTTTTCATTGAAATTATTTAGCATTTTTAAAGCCCTGAAAAAATTCTTTTTGGCAATTATAGCCATTTTTACTGTTAAATTTTCACATTCTTTTATTGCAAAAGTAGGAGTTAACAATAATCTTTCATCTAAAAAGACAATATCTTCGGCTTCAACATTCTTATCTTTGATTACCGTCATTGCAATTTTCTCCAATTGGTTTATGAACGGAAGTAGTAATAGGGTAGTTACTATATTAAAAATTGTGTGGCAAACAGCAATTTGAAAAGGATTTATAGCAGATTCCAAAAATGAAAAATTAAAAATCATGTGCCCAGCATAAAAAATCAGTAAAAATACGGCTGTTCCAATAACATTGAAACTGATGTGTACAACAGAAACTCTTTTTGCATTTGTTCCGACGCCAATACTGGAAATCAATGCGGTTACACAAGTACCAATATTCTGTCCCATGATTATTGGTATTGCCATTCCAAAAGTTATTCCACCTGTCATCGATAATGCCTGCAAAACACCAACCGATGCCGCAGAACTTTGAATAATCCCTGTAAAAATTGCGCCGACTATAATACCTAAAATTGGATTATTAAATGCTGTTAAAATATTTGTAAATTGCGGCATACCCGCCAGAGGTTTCATTGCACCTGCCATAAACTGCATACCACACATTAATATTGAAAAACCTATCATTAAAGTTCCAATATTTTTATGTTTATCTTTTTTAGAAGCCATTATTAATAAAATACCAAATATAGCTATTATTGGAGAGAATGATTCAGGTTTTAGCAATTGCAGAAAAAAATTGTTACTTTCTATTCCGGATAGCGATAATATCCACGCAGTTAAAGTCGTACCGATATTAGATCCCATAATAATCCCAATTGTTTGGTTTAAATCCATAATCCCTGAGTTAACAAGCCCAACTAACATAACAGTCAAAGCTGATGATGATTGTATAGCTATTGTTATACCTGCACCTAATGCAAGTGCATTAAACGGATTTGAAGTCAAAGATTTCAACATTTTTTCAAGTTTTCCGCCTGACAATTTTTCCAACCCTGATGACATAACATTCATTCCATACAAGAAAAATGCAAGCCCACCAAATAATGTAAAAATTGAAAATATATTCATGAAAAACCTCCTATATTAACAATAAACAGTATAATACAAATATATAACTAAGCATACTTTCGTAAATTGGTAGTGACAATGATAATTTATTCATTTATATATAAGCATACAGTCAAAATTAAAAGGATAATTTATCAAATTTTCTTTAAAAATCCAAATAATCAGCTTTTTGATTTTTTCTTGAAAAATCAGTATTTTATTGCTAAATATAAGTTATGAATTATAGTGTTACATATAAAAATTTTGATACGGCTATAAATGCCGCAAGGATGTTTGAACTTCGCAAGCTTGTCAGCATATCGGTCATGGAAGGCAATTTCCGCAATGCAAGGGTTGCTCAAAGAGAATTTGCAAAAGCTGCGGTTGAAGATTTTGACACACTAAAAACTCTGCCCTACATAACTTTCACAAATGTTCCTTTGAGAGAATGGCTTGTTATGGGCTTTAGAAGCCTAGAATATAAATTTTACAAGTTTTTCACCGGCAAAAGCAAAGAAGAAAAGCTTCTCTCTAAAATGCTTAAAACAATTAAAAAATAGTTTCTGACGATGATGTTACCACGAACCGCCACCGCCGCCGCCGTGTCCTCCGCCGGAGCAGCCTCCACCATGTCCTCCGCCACCACTTGACGAAGAATACGAAGAACAACCCGCAGATTGTACCGCATTTGAGAACGAATTAAAGCTATGTGCGCTTAGGGGCGATGACGAATTATACCAGTCGGGATTTGCCATTATACCCTCGAATTTTTTTATCCACCTGTCGGAAACATCCAACACATAAGCATATGGCAAAATATCATAAAAATAAGCAGGATTTTCTTCTACCATTTCTTTTAATCTTTCTTTTTCAGCAGTTTCCAAAAATCTTTTAAATCCCAAAATTTGCCCGAAAACCTGAGCGCTATATTGACTTCGTTTAGGAAGATGATAGAAACATACTGCTATAATCACCACTCCCACTATTCCTATAATGGAAATCGGCGAAAAATTAAACCCGGACAGGGCAAAAAGTCCTATCAGCGGAATTCCGCCAAAACCGAGCGACCATATAATAATAAACGGCTCCGGTCCGACCGCCACCAAAACCATAATCGCAATAAATATAAATAACAACATGAAAAGGCAGGGTGCAAGAACGGCAATATTTAAATCACACATATATAAAACCGTTAATAAAATATCGCCTAAAATCAATAGCCCCATTTTCAGCTTCAACTTCCAACTCAGAGATTGACGTTCAAAAACCTTTTCTCTGTTTTTATTTATTTTTTCAATGATTTCTATACATTTAGAATTAAATGTTGCAGATTTTCCCAAATCTGCTTTTGTTACTACCTTTTTAAAGAACAGTTTATTAAAAAACTCAGCTTCGATTTTGTTTGTTCCGTCATAATCTTTGAGTTTTTCCAATGTGAAATCCGTTCCGCCTAAGAATGATTCTTTCTGCGTTATTTTTAAATAACCTTTATTAGCCAAATAGAATACCAACGATATAAGCGATTTATTAGTTGCCTTTCCTCTGTAAAACAGCTCAACTTCCGCACTGTTCATCTTTTCCGGCGGATTAAAATTCACTACCGGAACAATATGATAATCTTTGCCAAACGTATTCCAAGTTTGATATCCTGCATACGTTAACAAAAGTATTAACGCCAAAATTACATACTGAATATTCTCAAGCAGATAGTCCCATATATTTTTATGGATATCAAAATATCCTTTTGGTACATCCACTTTGATTGTTACCCCCTCATACGGAAGCAAAGGAGCGGTTATTTCACCCTCAATATAGCTTCGACTGTCAGTGTATCTGTTATTGTCCACAAAAAATTTTATTCTGTTATCGGAAGTTGTAGTTCCTTTTTTGCCAACAAAAAATTTAACATCCTTTTCGTCAATCGAATCAGGCATAGTAATTCTGAATTTCGCCTGATTTATGTTCGTCCTCCAGCCTGTACCTATCAGGTTGAAATAGATGTTATCGTTCTTATCGCCTATGGTGTATTGATATTCTATTTGGTACGTAACATCACCGAAAATAGTTACATTCGGTCTGCCGATTTTAACGGAGTACATTCTGTTCATACCATCGTAACTTGCCGTATATGCTCTTTCCCAGCCTTCACCCGTATTATAGGCAACTCGAATATCATCAACTTTTGAGCCTCTTGAAACAGGTATCTGCCTATAAATGCCGTGGGAACCTTCATTAAAAAAGTTCGTCTCTATAAACTCTGACACGTTTAAAACTTTTTGGTTATCAACATTTAAATCAACAATATAATTTTTTATGTAAAAATTTTCAGCCAATGCCGAAGCAGATAATACAAAACTTATAAACAATACAAATAAACTTGAAACTATTTTTTTCATTTATAAATCCACCCTCGTACTTTGTCTTTCATCTTCGGATATTTCAAACATCTTGGCTTTTTCAAAACGAAAAGCAGCACCGATAAGGTTTGTCGGAAAAATCTCAAGATAATTATTGTACTGTCTGACTGTAGCATTATAATATTTTCTTGAATTTGCAATATCATTTTCAATATCGGAAAGCTCAGTCATCAGCTTTTCATAAGTTTGGTTTGCTTTTATATCGGGGTAATTTTCGGCAACAGCAATTATCTTACCCAAAACCTGTCCCAAATTTCTGTTTGTATCAATTTTATTGGAAGCATTCATTTCGTCATAATCTCTTGCCCTAATTTGAGTAACTTGGGACAAAAGTCCTTTTTCATATTCGGAGTAACTTTTTACCACATCAATAAGATTAGGTATTAAATCCCAGCGCTTTTTCAAATACACATCCATGGTAGAAAATGCTTCTCTGACGTAATTTCTGAGCTGAATTCCATAATTATACGTCAGTATTATGCCCACACAAATTATTACGGCAAAAATTATATAAATCATAACTCTCTATCCCTCTGCTTTTCTAATTTTTTTAATATAAATAAAAACGATTACAAATATAAACGTATAAAGAACATATTCCATAACTTCTTCGCCGATATCGTAGTGCAAAATTCTCTCGGAATAATATTGCAGACCGACAGTAATAAAAGAAAAAATGAATGACCAAATCGGAATAGTTGTTTCAGTAAGAATATTCTTTATATCAACCCATATTTTCTTTGCTAGCGCATATATCGCCATCCAAGCTATATAAATTCCGACAAAAATATGCGCAAGATATCCGTATTTGTAGTGCGACCAAGAATAATATGAATGTGTTCCCGGAATTTGAGCAAACAAAACTCTGCCATAACTAAATTCTCTTGCTATCATCAATATTAAAAGCATTGCAAGAACATTAAAAAGCACTTTATGCTTCTTAGCGCAAAAACACATAACTATAGCAACTATAAGAGGGAGAATAGAGGTATTTTCGTACCAAGAATTTTCATAAATTGCAGTAACGTTACCCAATTTTATCCACAAAATACTTATCGCTAATACAGCAAACGGCAATAAATTCAACGGATGAAAACTAAAATCAAAATACTTTTTCATTACACAGACTCTCTTTTTTGAATACATTATATCGTAAATTTTCGGGAATACCAAACAGTTTCGTTTTTATATCAACTTTCTGTCTTTACTTTTGCGTCAGTACCCGCCAACTTTTTACCCAAAAACTTTATCGATGGTCTTTCAACTAAATAGTATGCTATAACACCGAGAAGTATTCCCAAAATATAAATAGCAGCTACATTCCATATCGAATGTTCTATAACAAGCTGAGGGTAATGCACATAAACGTATTTTATCCATATATTTCTTGCAAGCACATGCATTACATATATTGAAAACGTAAATTTGCCGATAAAAGCAGAAATATTATTCTCCAATAATTTAGATATATAGCCCTGTTTTGCGATAAACAAAATCAATAAAACCGCAAAAGCAAGAATAATCAACAGCTTGTTCTCATAGTGCATCGGTTTATAAAATATATTTCTGAAAATAAATATCAATAAAAAGATTTCAGCTGCACTGCAAAGGAGTTTTTGCCATATTTTAGAAGAACCTGCCCTTATTTTACCCAGAAAATCATTGTACATATTATATATGAAATACCCGAGCGCCATACCGGCAATACCTCTCATAACACCATAATTAACAATATAATAAGCATTGTCGGGGTTTCCAAGTTTTGCATGCAAATAAAAAGCATAGCCCAAAAAGACACACCCTGCCATTATTAAATTGAACCATTTTTTATCAATTATTTTATAAACATAAAAATACAAGCAAGATACCCAAAATAATACCGATAAATACCAAGTATTTGCAAGAGTGGAATATCCGTCGGTCAATCCGACATTATGAAGCATTAATAATACCCAAGTATCAGGTACAATAGTAACACCCTTATGAACCAACACCAAAAGTAATATATGATACAAAAGCGTAGCAAATACAACCACCGGAAGCAGTCTTATCAGTTTTTTCAATGCAAATTGATAAAAATTTTGGGCAAAATTTGTTGTAAAAAACAAAAAGAAACCACTTATTATAAAAAAGCAATCTACGGGAATATTACCAAACAAATTGTTATTAACAATATGTTGGTACAAAGGTACTGCAGTCAAAGCTGCTTTGCCGGACAAACTGTTGCGTATGTGCCTTAATATTATCCCCAAACATAATAATATTCTTAAAAAATCTATATTCTTAAAATACTCTCTTTTGTTTTTTTCAAGCACTTGTTCAGTCATCAGAACCTCTCTCACTTTTTCACAACATATTTACATTCAAATCATAATGTATGAATATAGTTCATGTTTTTAGCATAAAAATGATTTTTACTCAATTTATTTAGTTATTTCCCGAAGGAAAAAGATGCCAGCTTATACCTGATTTGTGACGCTATTTGACGGAAAACCGCATCTGCTTCCGCAAGAGAAAAGTAATATTTCATTCCCTTACCCTCAGATTGAATAGAATTTTTGTATCCCTCAAATAAATCTTTGGCAAAACCTTCAGCTTCCTCCGGCAAGACACCCATTTTTTCAATAGCAATTTGTTGAATTCTTTTCAAAGCATCGGCACAAGATGCTGCACTATTTTGTATAAGTTCGTTTTTTATTGCCAAAAGCTCAGGTTCGTTTGCAGCCTTTACTTTTCTGGCAAACTCAACTATTTCCGAACCTAAATTCTTTTCTTTAGTGAGTTTTTCCCAAAACTCCATAGGTGCGTTTTTGTAATTTTGTATTGCTAATTCCGAAATATTCTCGGCGTAACTTTTAGAAAAATATTCTATCACTTCGGGGGCAATTTTTTTACTTCTCAAAAACATCAGCATTTGCTCACAGTGTTGCATTTCATGCGCCAAAATCGAATACAATTTTGCTCTGGACATCTTCTTAACATGCTCCTCGCTAAATCTTATGGCGAAAGATATCAAATCAAAATGCCCTACCTGCCGAGTATTAGCAAGATGCGGAAGTATTTCTACTGACGGCAGAAGTTCATTTGGAATACCGATTTTTTTTGCAAGAATATCCCTTGCTTCACCCATAAACTGTATCTCTCCAAGACTTTCTAGCCTTTGAACTTCGCTTTTTCCCAGACCGCTTTTAAAAAAAGAGGTAATTCTTTTTAAAAAAATTTCTACCGCTTTTTTGCCGGAAGATGTTTTGCCCGCAGCAGCCGCCGCTTCAGTCGTTTTTGAAGCGACACCAACCATACCGGAAAATATACTCGCACCCTGCGCAGCTTGAGGAGAACTTACCAAAGAACTGCCAAATGCCTTTGTTACACCTTTTACAACATTTCTAATTCCGGAAACCGAAATCATAATTTTCCCCTTTACCCTTATGTATTATTAAAGTATTTATGGTGGCAAATATTGCTACGGAATTATTAAGAAGAACACAAACATAAAGATTTATTGTATAATAACTCCATAAATATTCGGGAGGGCTGGAGATGGATACCGGAAGAGTTTTCAAGGATTCAATATTTGCAGGAATGTGTATAGCATTAGGTGGTTTTGCTTCTGTAGGTTTAGCAAAACCTTTTAACGGAATTATATTCTCCGCAGGACTTGTTATGATTATATTTTTGGGGCTTCAATTGTTCACCGGAAATATTTTGAGAGCCAAAGAGGGTTTTTCTTGGGAAATGCTGTGGAAGTTCTGGGGACTTGTATATTTGGGAAACTTTGTCGGATGTTTTTTATCAGCCTGGATAGTAATTTTATCGGGTTTTAACCTTGAAGCAACAACTGCAATCGCAACAACCAAAGCAAATCTTCCCTTTATGGAAGCGTTTTGGAGAGGAATATTTTGTAATGTTCTCGTTTGTATCGCCGCTTATTTAGGAAAAAGCATACCCGCACCAACCGCAGGCAAAATTCTCATTATTATGCTACCTGTTACTTTATTTGTAATTTCAGGTTACGAACACAGCGTAGCTGATATGTTCTACTTTAGCGCTGGAAAAACAAGCCTGTTCAACCTTATTCCGATAACAATAGGAAACATAGTCGGCGGGTTACTTGTTGTCCTTTGTATTAAAAACAAACCGCAAACAGAAACAGTTGCGGAAAAAGAACCGGCAATAAAATAAATTTTGACCGACAAAAAATATTTTGTTCATGTTTACTACAAATATGATTACGAATATTACAAATAACATAACTTTCAGCAGTCAAAAACTTTTTAGAGCGCAGATAGAAAAGGAATTTATCGACAGGGGGAGAGAACCCCTTGATGCGTATATAACCTTGTTGGACAAGTCTGATTTAGACAGTTTTGAATTGCAGGATGAAAATTGGTTGGACGAATACGGACACAGAGACATCGGCAATGACATCATTTGGGATTTAAAACGAAAAAAAGAAACTCCTCAATGGGAAAAAACTTACTTTTTAGGAGTAGAATGCCCGTCAGAGGAAGACGGAAAGAAGGTCAAAGCTATGGCGGAAATTATCGACTGTGATAACGGAGTAGTAAAATTGGACTTGTTGCAAAGCAAAACCCCCATAGAGGACCTTTCGAGCAAAACGCACGGAGCCGGCTCCTGTTTGATATATATGTTATTGCACCTCGCTGAAAAACTGAATGCAAAGAAAATAAAAATAACTTCTCTTGACGAAAGTTCTTCAGCCTTTTATAGAAAAATGGGCTTTGAGAACGAATTTAAGTCACTTTATTCAATGCAGGCACCGCAAATCAGCCAAAGAAGAAAAGAGCTTGAAGAAAAATACAAAATAACTCCATTTTCTGCCTAACAAAAGCGTTCTCTCGCGCTTCGTTTTTCAACACTTCGAGTTTCGCAAACTACGTTTGCTCACTCTACGCAAAGTCACGAAAAAGCAAATTTTGCGTAAGAGTGAGTGCAATAGCACAAAACTTGAGTATGTGAGGGCATTTCGAGCGATAGCCCACAGGGCGTAGCGAGAAACTTGCCCGAGAGACAGCAAAATTAAAGAAAATGCGTCTGATGCGATTCCAAATCGGATGTGCGTGAGCATCGGATATGCGAACGCTACAGCCGAGGGTACAGGGTAAACGCCTGATTTTTTCGTACCGAAAAAACCGGAGCGTTCGTAATCGCATTCATTTACCTGTAAATAAACACGAAAAAATGCGTCTGATGCGATTCGAACGCATGACCTATCCCTTAAAAGGGGAGTGCTCTACCTGCTGAGCTACAGACGCATAATTGTTTATTAAATTTTCATTTCCTTGTGCTTCATGTCCCCCTGAACTTGTTTCAGGGTCTAAACACCTTGCCTCAGATGATATTAAAATAACAAGAAGATAACTCTAAGTCAACGATTTTTTATAAAAAGAGTTAAACAATTCTGAATTTTCTGTTTATTATGGGCTTTTTCGCCTCAACGGCATCTCGCTTATTCATATAAATTTGGAACATTTTATCAATTCCAAAAAGGTTTAAAATTGCATTTTGGGTAGGATTTACATTTATAAAACACACCGTCTTATCCGTCAGAACAGATTTCATCTTCAAAAATTCGTTCAAAACATCATTATCCATAATTGTCAAATTTGCAATATTTACAAACAATTTCGAGAACTTTTTCAATGCTTTTATGCTCCTCAAATGTACATCAAATTCAATGCTATTGATACCATCACCGATTAAGTCCAGCATCAGTGCATCATTATTACGTTTTAAGCGCATAAAAGTATCCATGCCTGTTCCTTGATTATACAAAGCATGACCATGATATGTTCTCAAAAGTGTTTTGTGTATCAGCCAAAATATTAGAAAAACTCAAACGAAAGTATAATTTTATATACAATACGCCTTTTTGTAATATAACAAATACCCTATAAAAAACAGAATGATGTTAGGCATCCACGCCGCAAGCGATGGGGGAATTACTCCATTTTGTCCTAAAGCTGACGCAAAGGCTCTCAAAATATAAAACATAAACAAAACCGCAATACTGAAAATAAGTCCCCTGTTAAACCTTGCCCTCGGACCGGTTATCGCCAGAGGGATGGCAATTAGGGCAAAAACTATGGAAGTAAACGGCATTGCCAACTTTTCATTCAACAGAATTTCAAATTCCAACAAATCGTTCTTGATGCTTTTTCTTACCTCTTCTTCGGTATCTTTATCCTCATCATCTTTTTGAGCATCATACTTTTCCTTTACGTTTTGCTCAAAGTTCTTTTTTTCATTTTTTATATATTTTCTGAGTTGAAAATAGTTCATTTCCGTTTCTTCTACTTCGGCTATTTTAGCCGCAGCTTCCGCAGTATTGTCAAAGTGCATTGTGTCATATACTGCGGTATTTAATATTTTTCCGGTAGTAGAAATCGTATAAACTACACCGTTATTTAATACCCACCCCTCCGGAGTTGTGTCACCCGAGCGGGAATAATTTACCTGAATAGTACCTTTTCTGGATAAATCAAGGACCGTAACATTCTTTAATTTATTGTGTTCTACTGATGCAACGTGGAAAAATCTGGTCAGCTGCCCCTTTTTCATTTCTCTGAATACAAAATTTCTTTTCCCATTAGGAACATTTTTTTGCATTATAGCCCATATTGTAAGAGTTTTTGCCTGTCTGGATGCAATAGGAGCAATAACTTCATTTATGGCAAAACCCGATAAAGCCGCAACAACGGAACAAATAAGAATTGTTTTGGCCATTCTCGATACACCGACACCACAAGCTTTAAGAATAGTAATTTCCAAAGCATTGTTCATTCTGTTTACCGTCAAAATCGTAGATAACAAAACCCCCATCGGAATAGTCATAATTAACATAGACGGCAATTTCAACATTATTAACATGGCTGCAATCTGCAGAGGGATACCATATCTCGTTATTTGTTTAACAATTGTTATAAAAGCATCTGTTGCAAAAATAATCGATGTAAATATAACCAAACTTATGATAAATGTCTCTACAACCTGCTTTAGGATATATCTGTCAAGTATATTTAACTCTTTTAATTTTTCAAACATTTATTAAAGACCTGCAAAAAATTTTATCTTGTGATAAAATCATAGCGAAGATTTGTTTTAAAAACAAGATTTGTTAAGGAGAAAATTAATGTCAAATGCATTAGAAGTAAATGATTCAAATTTCGAAACAGAAGTTAAAAATAGTGAAACACCAGTACTCGTTGATTTTTGGGCACCATGGTGCGGACCTTGCAGAAAAATATCCCCTATTATTGATGACCTTGCATCAGAATATGAAGGAAAAGTTAAAGTTGTAAAAGTTAATACTGATGAAAACATGAAGCTGACTCAAGAATTCAGTATAAGCGGAATTCCGAGCATTTTGATTTTCAAAAACGGTGAAGCCGTTGAAAGACTTGTCGGCTTAATGCAAAAAAGCCAATTAGTAACAAACTTGGAAAAATATTTGTAATTTTATATTTTTTATAATAAAAACCTCGAAATTTTCGGGGTTTTTTTGTTGTGAACTTTCTTGCCTAAAACCACGGTTATCTTGTAATATGTAATTTGTTATTCATTCACAATCGGAGTTAAAGATATGCCAAATTCATTTACTAAAGTAACCCGCACATCATACGGCGGAAGGATTAAAAACTCTATTGTCGGAGTTATAATCGGTCTATTATTATTTGCAATCTCTTTTGTTGTCCTTTGGAAAAACGAAGAAGATGGCGCACGTTTAGCAAAACAGGAAAACTATATTTCCAAAAACGCAATAGAAGTTGACAGTAAACTGCCATCAAGAGAAAATGACGAAAAACTAATTGCGACAAGCGGAAAACTTATAACAGGAGAAACCTTATCCGACGAAAATCTTATGGTAAGAAATTCTCTTGTTTTAAAAAGGGATGTTGAAATGTATCAATGGGACGAGGACAAAAAAACCGAAACCCATGATGAACTTGGTGGCGGTGAAACAACAACCACAACTTATACATATACAAAAAGATGGAGCAGCAGGCATATTGATTCTTCAAGATTTAATCAACAAGCAGGACACCTCAATCCTGATTTTCCGATTACATCTCTCCGTCTAAATGCGCAAAATGCAACTTTAGGCGGATATATCGCAAACGAACTCCAAACTTCATCTGTAAACGAATTAACGACAATAACAAATTTGCCTCAAAATAACCTATATGAATTTATTGACGGCAAATATTATACAAAAGGTGCTTCTCCGTCTTCTCCAAACGTAGGAGATATAAGAATAAGCTATCTTTATGCTCCGTCGGGTGCAAATGTTTCTATTATCGGTCAGCAAAATTCTGACAACACTATCTCAAAACATTCTACAAAATACGGCAATATCTATTGGCAAGAGGACGGCATAGCAGACAAAGCAACTATGCTTAAAAACATAAAAGCATCAAATTCTTTATTGACCAATATACTCAGAGTTGTCGGTTGGTTCTTAATGTTTATCGGACTTCTTTTAATATCAGGTCCGATTAGCGCAATTTTAAAGTTCATACCGGCATTGGGAAGCATAACAGGCTTTTTGGCAGGAATTGTCGCCCTGCTTGTTTCATTAGTGCTCAGTATAATTACAATAGGGATTGCATGGTTTGCATACAGACCGCTCTCGGCAATCGGTTTATTCATTGTTGCAGGAGCACTTGTATATCTCATAAAAGGAATTATCGACAAAAGAAAAACTCAAATGCCTGCCGATTATCCTATTGAACAATAATCTTAGACATTTGCTTCGGTTTTATCGGATTTCGGGACTGCAAATCTTGATTTGTAGTCCTGATATTTTGTGATATATTCTTCATCTTCGTCTTTATCACGGTGATTGTATTCGTGCTTACCAAGAGAAATATCTTTTTGTTGAATTACGCTAATTGCAACATTTCCGCAGTGAGCGGCAATTCTTCTTAAATCTGCCAACAAATCCGAAAACATAAAGCTCAATTCAGGAGTGCATTCACCGTCTTTAAGCCTTTGAATATGCGCATTTTTAACTTTTCTGATAATTTTCTTAATAACGGCTTCTAAAGGCTCTGCTTCCTGCGCAAGTCTTACATTGTCAGTTTTATATGCCTCAAATGTAACCTCAAACATCTCTGAAACCGCATTAACGATAACTTTAAGTTCTTCTATTGCTTTTTCCGAAAGTTTGCTTTCACTTTCATTGATTTTTTCCGCAATTTTTAAAATATGAGAAGTGTGGTCGCCTATTCTTTCATAATCACCAACCGCAAGAAGCAACTGTGAAATCCTGTTGCTATCCTCGATAGAAAGCTGTCTGCCCGATAATTTCAATAAGAATTTGCTGAGTTTATCTTCATAAAGGTCAATTTTTCCCTCATTTTCTTCAATTTGCTCCGCTTTTTTCTTGTGATAACTTTTTAGCATTTTTGTAGAATTAATATAGTTAAATTCAACCAATTCCGCCATCTTGATAGTTTGGTGATAACATTCCGTTATAGCAAAACTCGGCGCAACAAGAAGTCTTTCGTCAAGTATAACAGTTTTTTGAGTTTCTGCTTTTTCCGGTATTGCCCACACAGCTGCTCTTTCAAGAGCCTTAAAGAACGGGAAGAAAACAAGAGCCGTAATGATATTATAAACGGTATGGAAAACAGCAATACTAAACGGATTAACATTTGTTTCCAATGCCGGAATTTTAATTAACGAAGTAACAGCCATAAATAATATAAGTGTAACTCCTACGCAAATAATATTATATATGGTATGAACCGCCGCAACACGCTTTGCGTTAGTGCTTACACCAATTGCAGATAAAACTGCCGATATACAAGAACCTAAGTTTTGTCCCAATATAATAGGAATTGCGACTCCGAAAGATATTCCGCTGGTTAATGACAAAGCCTGCAAAATACCTATAGATGCCGATGAACTTTGAATAATCATAGTTACGATAAGACCGACAAGCATCCCTAAAAGAGGAGTTGTAGAGAAGGTAACAAGAATATTTCTAAATTGAGGCATATCGGCTAACGGTGCCATTGAACCTGCCATAACTTCCATACCAAACATAAGTATTGCAAAACCCATAAGCACAGTACCAATATTTTTTCTGCGAGTGTTTTTGTTCATTATCATAATTACTCCGATAAGAGCAAGAATAGGAGCAAAAGTTTCAGGTTTTAATAACCTAACCCAAAAATTGTCCCCTTGAATACCCGTCAAACTCAAAATCCAAGCCGTAATGGTCGTGCCGACGTTTGAACCGATAATAACACTGACTGTCTGCGACAAATTCATAATACCTGAGTTTACAAGACCGACAAGCATAACCGTAACCGCTGATGACGACTGAATAAGCGCAGTGATACCTGCACCGAGAGCAAAACTCTTAATCGGATTAGAGGTCATTTTCTTTAATATTTTTTCTAACTTGCCGCCGGCAATTTTTTCCAAACCGCCAGACATTGTTGATATCCCATACAGAAAGAATGCAAGCCCCCCACATAATGTAAATATTGAGAATAAATCCATAAAATTTCCTTTTCATTTTGTCGGACAAATATGTCCAATTTGTAAATATAACCATGTGATGTTTAGATACACACATCTATTCTAACATGAACAGGAAAAATAATAACAATTAATCTTACACAATACTAATCATCTAAAGCATTACAACATTATAAACATATCATGTCATTACGAGCGACCAATGGGAGCGTGGCAATCCAGCCGGAATTACGTCATGCTGAAAGGTTAGAAAACCTGTGAACGATGTTGAACATTGATTTTCTTTCTGTTGGTTTTTCAGGTTTAACATGCTTGTATATGTTACATAATTTGATAACAGAATAATAAAATTTTATTCGGCGCACTCATTTCATTCGCTATGCCGGTTCATTTCTTTTTTCTTTTAGCGAAAAAAGAAAAAAGAAACGTAACCAAAGAAAAAAGAAAATACGCATATTACAGAACTCTGCGCAACTTTGTTGCTTGAGTTCAATTATGGTGCTCTGCACCATACGAGCCAAAGGCTCGTAATCGCACACGAAGGGTGCAGAAAATTAACATAGAGGTTGTTAGATTTCGAGGTGCAAATTTACTTTCGGTCTTGTGCCGATAAATTTGTGCCGAAAAATCTTTTACAACCTCTAAACGGTGCGTTGATTTTTCTCTTTCTTTGCATACTTTCTATTCTCTTTTTGTTTACGCAAAGCAAAAAGAGAAAGAAAGTATGTGAAATGAAAATGGTGCACTAACTACATAACATGCACGGCAATGACATGATATATATCAAAAGCATTTTTGTGTATTTAAAAAATTTTTAAACAAAAATAACTTTTAAAAATATCTGCTGCTTCTTTTTAATAACTTTGTGCTAGAATATAAGCAACTAAAGGAGAGAAGAATTATGGTAATTAGCTGGGATGATTATTTTTTAGAAATGGCAAAAACTGCCTCAAAACGTTCTAACTGCCTTCGTGCACAAGTCGGAGCGATTATTGTGGGAGATGATAAAACTATACGTGCAACAGGCTACAACGGAACGCCGAGCAAAGTTGAATCTTGCGCAGAAAGAAATTTTTGCTACAGACAAGCCAATAACATCCCCTCCGGCACTTGTTACGAAACATGCCGCTCTATACATGCCGAACAAAATGCAATTATTCAAGCAGGATTAGAACGTTGCAAACATTCCACAATGTACATCTACGGACACAACTTTGTATGTATTTTGTGTAAGAGATTTATTTTGCAAGCAAAAATTGAAAATATTATTTTGAAAAAAGATGATAATGCGCCTATAGTAAGGCTCACAGCAGAAGATTTAAGAAGAGAACTTGAACACACCGAAAATAACTGATATAATTATATTCGTGAGTAGTTTTTCGGAAAGGTGTGTGTAATATGCTTCAATTTTTAGGTCTTGTTGTAGTTTTTGTCCTTATAATTGCAGGTATTCTTTATAATTGTTATGTAAGAGTTATTCAGGCAAGAAACAGTTTGCTTGAAGCAAAATCAGGAATAGATGTTCAATTCAAAAAAAGATATGACCTTATTCCTAATATTTTGACTATTGCATCAAAATTTATGGAACACGAAAAAGAAATTTTTACGAAAATAACAGAACTTCGTACCCAGGCAATGAACGCACCTGCCGGCAGTAACCAGTCACTTGAAATAAACTCTCAACTCGACAGTGTTCTTGGACAATTAAAAGTTTCCATGGAAAATTATCCTACGTTAAAATCAGATGCAACGATGCTTCAAGCTATGCAAACATACAATGAAGTAGAAGAACATATTGCCGCTGCAAGAAGATTTTACAACTCAGCTTTAACACAATTAAATAATACCGTTATGATTTTCCCGAGCAGCATGTTCAGAAACTATGCGGCTGACGTATTGGATTCCAAGTATTATGAAGCTGCGGAATCAGAAAAAGTCAGCATCAATGCGGGAGATTATCTTAAATAATGCAAAGGATAAATTATTCTGATTTCGCCGATTTTTTTCAAACAAAAATCGCTCCGGAATTGCAACCGTTTGAAGAAGAACGCATAAAGGTATTGAGAATTACCTCTCCTATGCACAAGCTTGCTATTGCGTGTCTTGTGGTAGGGTTTTTGCTGCTATGGTTCACAGGGATGTTCATATCTTGGCTATTGTTGGGTGTTGGGGTGTTATTTATATGTATTGCCGGAATTAAACAATTAAGCTACCAACACAAAATAAAAGAAACTTTTTATCCAAAATTGTACGGTTTGCTCGGACTCAGACACTCAGAAAGTACAGAGGCGCAACTAAAAATCAGAGATAAAATTAACTTGGTTTGTAAAAAAACGGGCATCTTTAACAGATATGACCATATCATGCCTAATGATGTCATTACGGGAAGCTATAACGGCATACCGTTTGAATTGTCCGATGTTCAAATCTACTACGAAGAAGGTAGCGGAAAAAACAGACATACGGTATACGTTTTAGAGGGGTTGTTTCTTGCAATAGAGATAGAAAAAAATTATAAAGGCGAAACCCTCATAAAAACAGAAAAACGACTGCAAGCAAAAGAAATTATGGGTAAAAAGGCTGTAAAGCTGGAGGATGTCGACTTTGAAAAATCTTTTGAAGTATACGGCTCTGACCAAATAGAATCAAGGTATCTCTTAACTACGGCATTTATGCGCCGACTGCTTGATTATAAAAACAAAAAGAAATGCGGCATAGAAGTAGCCTTTTCAAGGGAAACAGGCTTGCACGAAAATATGTTCTTTTTCATTCATACATACAAAGATCATTTTGAACTTCCGATAAATGTCAGCCTTTTAAATCAAGACCTGTTTTACAGTCTGGTAAAAGAAATCATGGATATTATGGAAATTGTAGAATCTCTCAAACTCGACCAAAATATAGGGTTATAGAAAATGAAAAAATTGGATGAAAACGAGTTTGCAAACCTTTTTTATACAAATATTTATCAGACTGCAAAAATCTATGAGGAAAAAAGAAAAAAGCTGAATTTTAGGAATAATGTCAGAAAAGTGCTGCCTATACTTACTTTCTGCAGCCCATTTTTGGGGGGAATTCTTGTTGCAATTTTTATGTTTATTTGTTTTTTGTTCAATATAGAATACCGTCGGGAATTTGATATTTTTCTGATAACGTGCGCACTGAGCGGCTGGGGACTTGCCGTATTACTTTTCCCGATTACAGCATTTTTGTTTAATAATAATGATAGCGAAATAAAAGAATTAAAAACAGAAGTAAAACAATCAATTATTATAAAATTGCTTGAATATATTGGCATAGAATATGTCGAGAATGGTTTTGATATAAATATTGCTTCACCTGTGCTATCACAGCTGGGATTAGATTATGCCGAAATAGATGATGTTATTAAAGGAGAATATAATACTCTGCCTTTTATTATGATTGACTATAACAGAGCAAGTGAATTGGGGTATAAATATCGACGAGATGGTTTGCTTTTTGCCACAAAAATAAATAAAGTTTTTACGGGTGATACAATTATTAACTCTTCTTTTGGCACATATTATCCTTCCTTAACCGGATGCAAAAAGACTTTGGTGGAAGATGTTGAATTTAATTCAATGTTCACTATTTACACAAACGAAGAAATAGATACAAGATATTTACTCACGCCGACATTTTTGGAACGTTTTAAAGAATTTCAAAAAAAGAAAAGCTACAATATTAGGGTATATTTTACAAGAAAAACTTATATGGACAGCAATATTTTCTTTCTTGTAAATAGCTATAGAGACTTTTTTGACATTGATATCGGAAGGAGTTTTCTGAATAAAGATAACTATTATAGCATTTACAAAGATATTTTTGATTTTTTAGAAATAGCTGAAATCCTCAAACTTAATCAGAACATAGGGTTATAGGCGGCAAAAATCCGCCGCCTACAAAGTCTATTCCGTAAAGCTAAATGCAACAATGTCATCGGCAAAGATGTTTAACCATTCCAAATGTTTTTGCTCGGAATTATTTTCACATTCGCCGCCCTTCATATAGGGTTTAATTCTAGCATCTGTCAAAGTTATCAGTCCTTCTATTTCCTTTTCGGTATAAAGATAACCTTTTGCTTTAAAACCTTTTGTTAAGATGCAAAGGTATTTTTTGCCGCTTTTATCGCATTCTTGGGCAAATTCTCTAATCAATTCACATTTTTTCTTCATAATAAATCTCCTTTCCATAAAAAATTATAAAAAGGAACAGATTATATAAAATTAGCCCATCGGGCAGTTATTTTTTAGACTCAAAATTCAATACAGCTTTTTTAAATGGCAGTTTATCCAATGCAGCAAGTAATTTTTGTATTGTTTCATTATTGGCATCAAGGCACTCGGGAACTTTGTCACCAGACTTTGACAGGGCAACAAAGCCGAAACTGTTGCCAAATCTTTGCATTTCTATTGATTTTATTTCCTGACCTGCGAGTTTATCTCTTGCCGCAGCATACAAACTGCAAAGTTCAAACGCAAGAGTATGATTTTTTACAATTTCATCTATTTGCTTTTCCGAAATTTTTCCCTCTCTCTTTTCAAGCAAAAGTTTTCCTATATCAATAATCGGAGTTTTGACATACTCGCCGTTTATCGGATTTCTCACATCCAAAGTAATTTCCTGTTTAAGCATTTTTGTCAATAGGTTATTCATAATAAGGTTCAGTTTTGAAAACATAAAAAGATTTTGGGGATAAGTATCTCTTGTAAGATTTCTAAAATACGGAATTCTTCTCAACTGCGCAACATTATCACGAATTTCCGAAGGAACTTCACGATTTTCTTCTATTGCCCTGTATACTGCTGGGTATGCTACCGCATACTCGCTCTCTACAGTTTCGGGGTTGATTTTTTCGTAAGTAAAACCTCTGTTGCTGCCTTTTCTCGTTTGAATATCTTCTTCAAAAATAACTCCCAAATCGTTATCATCTATAGGAGAACCGGTGGTGAGAGCACCTACAATAGATTTCAGACAGGCGGTGCCGTCGTTAATCCTTGCATAGCTAACTTTTCCGTCATTACTTTTTTCTTTAATATAACGCATACCCTTGGGGTATTCTTTTGTATCAAGCTTTTGCATTATGGCATCTTCTTCTACCTGAGCAACAAAATGCGACCTCAAAAAATCTATCAGCCTTTTCTTGCGACCTTCAGGCAAACTTTGATTTTGTCTGACAAACGCCTTTAGTGACAAAAGCTTGTATGTTTGCGTAGTACCGTCTTTTGCTTTTTTTATTAACTGCACATCCCCATCAAGCGCCATTTGCAAAATATTTGTTCTTTGACTGTCCATAAAGTCGGCAATTTCAAGCAACTCTTGCTTGCTTGCCGTCTTACTTGCTTCATAAAAATCTGGAACTTCCGATAATTCCCACAAAATACGTTGCCTTGATTTTGGCACAATATTTTCTCGGAATATCTCTCTCATTGGCTCGGAAAGGGGCTGAAATTCATCTTTTTCTTTTCCGAATGAAGTCATTTTATATATATTTATCGGGTTAATTTGCATGCTTTTTCCTCTTTCATTCGCATTAAAGCATGAAAATAAATTTATTTGATACGGAAAATTTATCGTTATTCAAATCGGCTCAACACCCTTGCCTTTTTAGGACGGAATAAATCGGAGAAGGAATTTTTTCTTGCTTTAAGTAACGTTCTTCTGCCTTGAGCATTTCTCGTATAAATAACATCACATTTTCCTATATATTTCTGCCATAATTTTTGAAAAATCACAATGTTGCTCTTATTTACGGAAATAACGGCAGGTATGGAATGGTAGTCCGTCGTACCAACAGCATTAAAAAGTCTATCTTTTCTTACAAAAAGATACCTCGGATTTTCTATCGGATTTAAAAATTCCAAAAGGCACGAAACCAGTAGATTATTTTCTTCGGGAGAAAGATTTGCCGCATTAAAAAATATGCTGAAGTCGGTTTCGTTAGTTTGGCATTCCAAAGACACCATTTGCAGGTTTGTTTTTATTTTTCCCATTGCAGAAAGTGTCTCCAACATTACTATAGCTATTTGCCGCATAATTTTTTCGGGACTTGAACATCTGAGATAGCGCAAAGTAGGCTTGAGCATTGAAATACAAAAACCGATAAGACAAATTCCGAACCAAATAGAATAAAGTTTTAAATCGTTTGAATTTACGGAGGAAAATATACCCAACCAAATAAATCCCCAAGTAGCGAACAATGCCCAATAAGTACCTTTGTAATAGAAATTTTTAACTTTTATTTCCGATTCTACACCGTTTTTAAGAACTCTTGGCGGAGCATCATAAGTTTTGGCAACACCAATTTGCCACAACTGTTTCGTTTTTGAGCGGTCAAACGCATTCATCTCCATAATTTTATTTAAGCCGATAAAATCGTCTTCGGATATAGTAGAAGCATTTAATTTTTTTATAAACGTACTTGGCAATATACGCTCTATTCCGCTTTCTATATAGCAGGGCTGCTTGTTGGACGGTGCTTGATAGCCATTAAATCTCTGTTTTAATTGGTTATAATCCGATAATTCAACAACAGGCTCGATATTATCCGTTGTTTCAGCAGGCTTAAAGTGTAACCCTTGCATCACCTGTTCCGTAATCGAAAGTATTTTTACGGAAGCTAAATGCCAAATGTTTGATATTTTATCGGGGTTATTTTTATCAATTCTTATTGCTCGCCCTCTCATTTGATTTGAAAGCATATAAGAGCTTATTGTACTTGATAAAATCAAAGAATTTATAACAGGAGCATCCCACCCCTCACCTAAAAGAGCCTGCGTACCAACCATTATTGTTATGTGTCCGTCGATAAACATTTTTGTGATTAAGTCAACCACACAAGATTTCTTTGTACCTTTCGGAGTAATTTTTAAGTAATTTTCGTCTCGGTCAAACGGACTTGCCGAAATATATTCTTCACAATTCAGGTTTTTGGCGCAATCAAACAATTCTTTCTCAATTTTTTTATGTATAAGAATAATACTGCCGGTTAAAACCGCAAGAGATATATCGGGACGATTTTTCAGCATTTGCCATATCGGTATTACGCCCAGTTCAGTCATATCCGTGTTATCGTACTTTATGTAATCAGCAAGAATAACCATCCGTAAATCATTCTTCAGTGCACTTACTTCCAAATCAACAATTTTGCTTATTGAATCGAGCTTCCCTATACTGTTTGCAAGCTGCCTTTTCATTTTGGGGCTGTCATTCAGATATATGGTTTTGTTTTGCAAAACCCCCGCCTCTTTTGCCTGCTTAGAAAGCAATGCAATCATATTTTTCTCTTTTTCTGTTTCGTATTCTTCTTTAGGCACAAGGATATATGTCAAAAAAAGCTTTTGGTACTCCAAATTAAAATTGGGAATTTGAGACAGCTTTACCCCAAACAAAGCCAAAATATCTTGCGGAATATCGGTTTTTGCCTGCTTCAAAAAGGAACACACCGCAATATACGTTTTGGGCGTTTCAAGAATAGTTTCTTCAGTCTCTTTAGATAGTTTTTTCAATACAATTGAAATTAAGACTTCATTATCAAACAAACTTTTCATAAAGTTGTTTATTTTTGATAAACTTTCGTTAAATTTTTCGTTTTCGTGTTTTCTCAACAAAGAAAAGTGTATGAAATCTTGATGGGGACATAAATCGCCGTTATCAACAAGCTCCGGAATAGAGATAATTTCATCAATAGGACCACAAAGATTTTCATATCTTTCCCATTCTTTAGCCTCGGCATCATAAGGCGGAGTAGCAGTCAGCGCAACGGTTTGCTCGGGTTTTAAATTTTCCATTAAATAATCAAGAGCTTTCCACCATTCATTACGTAGGTGATGTGCTTCATCAAAACAAATCAGTTTAATTCCGCTTTTTTTAAGAGTTTTTATAATCGCATCTGCCTTTTCCATAAGAAATCTCTTGTTGGAAGTTATTTTATCTTCATCAATTTCTTCTTCGGCTTTTTCTTCGTTTTCTTCGTTTTCTTTTGTTCCGCAAAAAGCGGCAAGCAAAGCCTGATACGTTATAATCGTTATAAACTTCGGTTCTTTTATGTCTGTTGACAAAATATCTTCCGAATTTCCGTTAAGAAAAGAATCTATAATCCGTTGTTTCCATTGATTACGTATCGTAATTGTCGGCGCAAGAATAAGCGTAGATTTTTTTATTCTTGCAATAACTTCTATCCCAAGAGTCGTCTTTCCTGCACCAGGCGCAGCAACAACATGAATTTTGTTGTCCGCAAGGTGAAAGTTTAAATCTTCCAAAATTCTTTTTTGATAATCTCTCCACTGTCCGGAGAACTTCAATTCGTTCATTCTTAGATTTTACCATACGATTAATTATTTGAAAAATATGTTAATCTTCTATTTTTCGGCAAGATTTTTCATAAAATTGATTTTGTTTTCCAATGCTGTTGTAGTCGGTCTGCCAAGATTTTCCCTTGCTCCGATAGAACATTTTACTTCAATTAAGGTTAGTTTATTTGATTTTTTAGCAAATTCCAACGCTTTATCCAAATCTTCAAAATTATCTACAGAAGTTATATCCTGATATCCGCATGCTTTTGCCAAAGAAACCATATCAACAGAACCCGCTACCGTCGGCATTCCGCCTACAGTTTCATGAGCGGAATTATTTATCAAAATATGGACAAAGTTTTCGAGCTTATTTGCCCCGATAACTGCCATCGCTCCAAGATGCATAAGAGCTGCACCATCACCATCTATGCACCAGATTTTTTTGTCCGATTTGTTCAGGGCAATTCCAAGGGCAATAGATGAACTGTGTCCCATTGAGCCAACCGTTAAAAAGTCATATTTGTGGCTTTGTCCGTTTGCAACTCTCGTTTCAAACAGCTCTCTGCTTGCTTTTCCTGTTGTTGATATTATGGAATCTTCTCCCGAATATTTAACTATATGTTGTATGATTTCTTCTCTCGACATCGTATTGTCATTTTTATATACAACCTTTTCTCCATAAGAAAGAGCGCCTTTTTTTACAACAAATGCAACGCTTTTACCCTTATTCAAAATAATCTTGAACTCATCCATTTTGCTTTTTAATTCTTCTTCGGTTGTTTCTTTTGTTATGACGAAATTCGCTATATCCATATCATCAAGAAGCTTTAGTGTTACTTCACCTTGATAAATATGCTGCGGTTCATCATGAACGTTAGGTTCACCTCTCCAGCCGATAATAAAAATCTCGGGAATTGCATATACTTTGTCATTTAATAGAGATGCAACAGGGTTAATTATGTTTCCTTCACCCGAATTTTGCATATAAACAACAGGAACTTTTCCGGTTGCAAGGTGATATCCTGCGGCAAGTGCGACGCAGTTACCTTCATTAGCCGCAATAATATGGTGCTTTTTATCAATACCATAAGTATTCATCAAATAATTGCAAAGTGCCTTGAGTTGTGAATCAGGAACTCCGGTATAAAAATCCGCACCAATTATACTAACTAATTTTTCTGCTTCCATTTTGAACCTCTCTGTTTATCTGTTCTAATTCTTCCGTCGTATCGATTTCAACAATTTGTGACGCAGATACGGGGTGAATTTTTAGCTTTAATTTATCCAAATTATTATTTACGACATCATCCCAAAATAAATCTTCGTAACCTTTTTTCCCGTAAGCACTTATTATTGCTTCGGATAAAATTTTGGCATCATCTGCTGTAAAATACGATAAACCAACCATATTGTATTGGTTATTTCCAACCTTGCCGACTCTTGTTATATAGCCGTCTTGAGCTACATCAAATACCCAGTCATCAGAATGACCTTCTACCATTTTTCCAAAATATCCCGAGTATTTTTCTTTAATATTAAAAATATTTTTGTCCGATATAAACAAATCAGCTTCGCAAATAAAACAATCACTCCCAAGCAGCTCTTTTGAAGCATAATAAATTGAAGAAATATTGTTTACCGTTTTGTAGTCGGGGTTATTAATAATGCGGACATTAGGATATTTTGCGGTTAAATAGTCAAATTGTTCACCAAGATAGCCAACAACCACATAAATATTTTCCATATTTTGGTTTTTCAAAGCCTCGATAACAGTTTCAATCATAGGTGTTCCGCCCACTTTTATCAACGGTTTCGGGGTTGTATTTGTTAATGGGCGCATCCTTGTTCCAAGTCCTGATGCCATAAGAATTGCGTTTGTCATATTTGTTCCTTACAATTCATCAATCAGTGAAATAATCTGCTTTATGGGCATAAGCCTGTCATCAACTTCTTTAGCTCTGTGATATTTAAGAATATCTTTTGCAACCTGTTCCATCGCAGGGAAAGCAGCTCTCGTAAGCTGGTTTGCATAAATAACAATATTTACACCGTGCTCAGCAAGTTCCGCTTCCGTAATTGTGTTAAATGATGACGGAACAACGACAATCGGAGTGCTTTTGTTGACTTCACGGAATTTATCACAAAATTCAAGAATTTCAGCGGGATCTTTTTTACGGCTGTGAATCATTATACCATCCGCACCTGCCTGAACGAATGCGTGCGCCCTTGTCAGAGCATCTTCCATACCTTGCTCAAGGATAAGACTTTCAATACGAGCAATAATCATAAAGTCATCAGTAAGTTGAACTTTTTTGCCTGCTTTAATTTTTTCGCAGAAATGTTCTATGGTATCTTGAGTTTGTTTAACCTCGGTACCGAACAACGAATTCTTTTTCAGACCGATTTTATCTTCCACAATAATTGCGGAAACACCCATTCTTTCAAGGGTTCTCACCGTATAAACAAAGTGTTCAATAAGTCCGCCTGTATCTCCGTCAAAAATAATCGGCTTAGTTGTTACTTCCATAACATCCGAAATCGTTCTAAATCTTGAGGTCATATCAACAAGCTCAATATCGGGCTTGCCTTTTGCGGTACTGTCGCAAAGAGAAGAAATCCACATTGCATCAAACTGGTCTAATTCGCCGTTGTTTTCTACAATAGTTTTTTCCGCAATCAAACCTGTTAAACCGCTGTGAACTTCAATGGTTTTTACTACATCTCTCAAGTTAATAAGCTCTTTCAACATTTTTCTTCTGTATTCCGGCATAGAGCGTTTTAATTCATTTTTGGCATCAAGAAGCTGTACCTGCTCACTTTTTGTATAAGGCACATCAATAACTTTGCCACCTGTTTTTTCCATCAGAGCAACAACATTATCCCTTATGGCTTTCATCGGTCCTGAGCACCAGTTATCACCATGGATAACATAGTCGGGTTTGATATTTTCCACTATCTTGTCATACATAACATCATCTTGTATAACGACATCGGAAACATCTTTAAGATTTTTGACAATAGCAACTCTTTCGGAAAAATTTGCTGTCGGAAATTTGTTAAATTTAATCATCGCTTTATCGCTTAAAATACCAACAATAACATCGCCGTACTTTTTGGCTTCTCTTATGATGTTCAAATGTCCTTCGTGGATATAATCAGTACAAAAACACGTATAAACTTTTGCCATTTTGACTCCTATTTGTTGTACCTTATAGGTATTGCAATATTGTATTTATTCAGCGCTTCTCTAAAAACCGCAAAGAAATCTTCAACATCTTTTTCGTCTATTGCACCAAGAGCACATAGTCTAAAAGTATTTGTTGTGGAAATTTTCCCGGGATAAATAGTAAAGCCTCTTTCATAACAATAATCGTGAACTTTTTCAAAATCCCAATTTTCATCATCGGGATAAATAGCGGAAACAACAAGCCCTGCTTGCCATTCTTTTTTAATTACATTTTTAAATCCCAATTCCGCCAAACCCTTATGAATTGCATTAAATACTCTTGTATGCCTTGCCCACTTGGCTTCTTCGCCCTCTTGAAGGTATTCTTTCAGTGCTTGAATTGTTGCATAAATCGTTTGAACGGGAGGGGTAAAGTGCATTTGTCCTGTCTTTTCAAAATATTCATACTGCAAGTACAAGTTGCAATAATATGAGCGCTTGGGATACTCTTTTGATTTTTTAATGATTTCTTCATTTCCGATTATAAAGGACAAACCCGCCATAGCCTGCAAACCCTTTTGGGCAGATGCCATACAAAAATCTATATTATCTTTTTCTATATCAATCGGGCGCATAGCAAGTGTCGAAGTCGTATCAACAACAAAAATCGCACCATATTTATGCGCAAGAGCACCAATTTCCCGAATAGGATTGAGTATTCCTGTTCCTGTTTCATTGTGAGTTGTATAGACAAGCGCTATATCATTATTTTCTTTTAACGTCTTTTCAACTAAATCCAAATCTGGAAGCTCATCAACGGAAAATTTCAAATCTATATGCGGCAAGCCATAATATTCACAAACCTCGACCGCACGTGAACTGTATGCTCCGTTATTTACAACGAGAACTTTCTTATCCGCAGGGAGCAGAGAGTTTAAACAGATATCAATATTTATCGTACCAGAACCGCAAAACAAAACTGAAGTATATTTGTTTGGATTTGCATTAACCGTCTTTAATAAGTCCAGTCTTAGTCCTTTCATTAAAGAAGCAAACTCTACCTCTCTCGGGCAAATATCGGGAACAACCTGCGCAAATTTCACTGTATCGGTTGTTGTGGCAGGCCCCGGATTTAATAAGACATTCCTTTTTACTTTTTCCATTTCTTCCCCTGTTTTAAGCTCTCTTTGAAAGAAAACCGTTTTATCTTCTTCCATAAACAGATGGTACAACAATTATCCCATAAGTTCAAGAATATTACAGATAAAATATTTATCCGTTCCCGAATTATAAATATGGGCTGCCTTTGTTGCATCAAATAACAAAATTTTTTATGCTCAGACTTTCTATATGCAGGACTAACAAAGAAAAAGATGATGATTATAAAAAGTTTCAGTGGTTATATAACCCCAAAAGCATACGCAAACAATTATCCGACATTTCAAAGTAACGCACTCAAACCCGAAAGAGACACAGAGGTCAGAATAAAAGAAGCACCATCCTTTGCGGATATCAATATGCTCGGGAAATGCAACTTGAATTGCTTTTTCTGCGTAGGAAAAGAGCTGGAAAAAATTGCTCGGCAAAAGGGCAAAAACATAAATTTAGACTCCAATATGGGTAAGCACTTTTCACAATGGCAAAACTTTGAAGAGTTTTTAGCCATAACAAAAAAGCAGAACATTAAAAAGCTCTATCTGACCGGTTCAAATACCGATCCGTCAACGTATAAATATTTGCACGAACTTATTGAATACTTGAAAGAGTCGGGCTTTGTTGTCGGAATAAGGACGAACGGCTATTTCGATTTGACAAAACAAAGTGAGATTTTAAAATCTTTAAACGGAACAGTATCGTATTCTCTCCAAAGTTTAAACCCCGAAACCAACAAGAAAATTACAGGTGTAGCAAAAATACCCGACTGGGATAACATCATTCCAAACAGCGGTGATAACGTGCGGGCAACGATTGTTGTAAACAGATACAATGTCGGCGAAATTTACGATATGATTAAATATTTGTCGAAATTTGACAATATCAAATACATTCAACTTCGTTCTATATACGCCGAAACGGCAGATTTTAAGCTGAAATATGCAAAAGATATTCAAGCATTTAAAAATTTGAGTGAAGATATAACAAAAAAATTTGAATATGTAAAAAGTTTTAAAAACTGCCCGATATACAGGATAAATGGGAAAGAGGTCGTTCTGTGGGATTTGGGTACAAATACAATAAATGCAAATAACTACTATACCGACGGAAGTTTTCACCAAAACTATTATGTCGTTGCGGGATATACGAGCAATTTGGGGGCAGAAAAAAGCCCAAAAGCTTAATTATATTTGAGCTGCCAAAACCGAGTTTTTGATATAATCGCTAAGTTTCTCCGCAATAATCTTATGTCCGTTTTCGTCGTAGTGCAAACCGTCTGCTGATGATGGTTTTACAAAGTTATTTATGTCAAAAATCTCACAATTGTACCTTTGAGCAACTTTATTGTATATTTTTTCCGTTTTTTGGGATTTGGAAATACTTGTTTCATCAAACTGAAATTTAAAAAATCCTTTTAAAACATCCTCGCTTAATACGACAGGGGGAACAATAATAATTTTTTTGACATTGTTTATTGCCATAACTATCAGACTTTCCAAACCGTTTTCAATTTGGTCAAAAGTTATATTATATTTGAATTGCAGGTCATTTGTGCCTATTGCAAGAATAAGAATATCAACATCTTTTATTTGGGTTATTATTTCGGGAAAATGCCTTTGTGCTGAATACAAAGCCCCTTTGTCATTATCAACAAAACCTGTCCTATCGCACATACCCTCGTTGATAACTTCGTAATCAGCACCCAAATTGTTCTGCAAAAGCGCAGTCCATCTGTTTTTTTCATCAAATCGTGTACCGTCAACCGTATTAAATCCGAATGTATTTGAATCTCCGTAACATAAAATCTTTTTCACTATTTACCTCTGTTTTTATAACAATTTAATTTTAGTTGTAGCTTTTAAGGTTAGGAAGAAGAACACCTAATATTATAACACCGTTGGTAAAAATACGTATTTATTCAAAAACATAGGTACTTCTTCATCGGCATTATCATTTATATAGTGAACGTTCATCCCTCTTTGTTTTGCAAGCAAAGCTAAAAATACCGCAAAAGTTGTTTGCATAGAAGTGCCGATTATGAGAAATACCGCTTCTTCATTGTTCCTTTTGGCATCCTCGGCAGTTTTTATTATAAGGGCAATCACTTCATCTTTAAAATGAATATTCTCACCGTATAAAACAATATTGTCATCCTTGTAATTACCGTGTATTTCAAACACCTGCCTTGAACCTGCTTTTTGGTGCAAGCCGTCAACATTCATTGTTATAATCGGTATAGGCAATGATGCCAACGCCTTATGGGCTTTTGTCGGTTCTTTTCCTTCTACACTTTTCTTTAATGATTTCAACGCTTCAGCAAATTCCTGCGGATGTTCATCCCTAAATTCTACCGATAATTTTGCTTTTAAGCCATCGACTTCTTCAAAAGTGGGAATACCTGCAGATTTTGATATACCTGCTCCCGTGAATGCAACAACTTTCATTTTTATCCTCCCCGATTTTTAAGCTTTAAATCGAGTATAAAACATTTTCCAAAATTGCACATCCATGAAATTATCTAAATAATATTATTTATTTTTTGAAATTAAGGCTCAACTTTCAAGAACGGACAAAGAGTCAATACCTGCATAATATCCTGTTTCACTTTTAAAAAGCTTAAATTCTTTTCTCCGGTGCTTTCATCCATGTATAACGAACGGTTTATTTCCAACATCACTGACATAACATTTTTAGCTTTGCCATAAAACTTGAGAGGAACAATTGTTCCGCAAAAAGGGTTGTTTACCCCCACCGAATAACCTAATTTGGAAAAGCTTTCGCAAAGGTATTCAGCAACTATAGGGGGAGTGTGAAAATTGTCTGTTCCTATACAAATATCCGGTCTAAAATTTTGCGAATGAAGCTCATACGGTAACGGCGCAGATGAAAACGAGTGCGCATCAATAATCAAACATTGTTTGTGCTTTTTGAGCATTTGTTCAACAAGTTTTTCAAAAAAAGAGTGGTGCTTATCATAATGCAGCTTCAGAATTTCTTGTTTGTGCGGATAGTCCACAAATTTTAACGGCTTGCAGTCAGAGGTGCGAGTATAGCATACCCACATTCCCTGCTTGGTCATTTCTTCATCTTCTTCATTCCTGAATCTTTCTACATCACAAACAAGCCTGCTTATTGAAAAAACAATCTTTTGAACACCTCTAATATCAAACAGTTCATTTGTATAACTGTCAGTCATTTTAACTTGTTCTTGAAAAAGGTCATCCCCTTTCAGAAAAAACAAGCTTTTGTATTCCGGTGGAATATGATAACTACTATGTGGGATGTGAATTAAAACATTGTTCATTTGTGCCTCCTTTTGACCTAAAAGAGTACACAAATAAAAATACCCATCGTTTATGATGAGTACTGCTTTCAACCCATCATACAAGCTTTAGCACCTTTGCTGTTTTTGATTATGCGGGCGTGCATTGTTCTTCTCTTCGTTTCAAGATTTGCTTTCGCAAACTTTTCACTCCGCAAAACAAATGCTCTTACGAGTTTCGTTCGGCTTTGCCTCACTCACTCTACCGCAAATCTGCAGGTTGCTGTGTGGTCAACGGGCTTGTCCCTCGCACACTCTTTATAGGTTATTAACTATTAACTTTTCTATGATAGTAGCATATTTGATGCATAGTATCAAGAAGATTTTAGGATAAAAGGGTTCATTTAATCCCAAACTCCGCACAAAAATATTTCAACATTTGCGCTTTTACATTTAGGACAATGTACTTGAGGAGTAACTGTTGTTGGCACCGTTAAACTTTCTTTTGACAATTCTATATGAAGTTCATTTAACATGGAGCCACATATATCACAGTTTTGTGGTTGATTATCGTTAAAAATTATTGATTTAAACTCTTTACACTTAGAACAATAATATGGCTTTATTCTATTACCCTCTTGCGTAAATCCCCAAAGTATATCTTGTTCATATCCACAATTTTGGCACTTTAATTTGTATAAAGGATTTCCCATAACAATACTCCTTTCATTGATATGATTTTCTTCCTTATTCAAATTCTATAACATCTATCTCTGGTACGCAATTGAACCTGAGCTGGAGGATACTTACTCCTATTCCACGGGTAACAAATAGCGTTTTGGTATGCTTTTCCAGTTTTATGGGCTTGGTGGTACCAACTTTCAAAGCTTCCTTATTTTGCTCCTGTTTCTAGCCCATCTTTTACATAGATATTTTATGTTTATCATTCTTCATCCTCTTGTTCATACTTTTCATTAAATTTTTTGCTTATTTGCATGCATAAAGCGCCTAAATATTCAAGGTTCATTTGGTAAACAACATCAGGGCTTGGACAAATACGTTCTGTGTCATTGTTCATTATTTCTTCCCGATGTTTTTCAAAATATCTTACATCACGAATTAACTTATCTCGTTCTTTTATAAGTTTTTCATAAGTTTCGTTTTCAAGTTCATCAACATATGCTTGCGGCGATATCATCATAATTGTTTATCCTTTCTTATCTAAATGCCGTAAATTATAGTAAATCCGTTGCCCTATATACTTTGCAATGCAGGTAGAAATATAGGGCTTTATTTTAATTATTTCTTAAAGTAGTTATCCCATTTTTTGTTAAACTCATCGGAATACATGTTTCTTACTTCTTCCTCTGATGGGTCATAATCAAAAACCCTTGAATAATCTTCATAAAGTTCTTTTAATTCGTCTTCTGTTAAGCCTTTTTTAGAATTATTGCCATTATCCTCTGCGTTTTTCACCTTTTTTCCTTGTTCTGCAAAGTCTTTACCCATATCATCACCTCATTTATTCTTACATTAACAGCATAAAACATTATTACGTCAGATATGGACGCAATAAAAGTCTTTCTTTGAATTTTATACTAGAGGTTTTATATTTAATTCTTTAGAATCAACAGGTTCATTGTTTATATTCAATTGCCCCAATACCACGGTTTTGTTGCCGCCGTGATAATCACTGCCGCCGGTGATGAACAAACCGTTTTTATTTGCACACTCTTTCAAAAAAGATATTTCTGCATCAGAATATCTCGAATAAAAACATTCCAAACCTTTTATTCCACAGGCAATCATAGTTTGCAGTCTTGATAGAAATTCATCTTTGGACAGATGCTCCTCGCCTTCACCACCGAGAGGATGCGCCCAAACTGCAATTCCGCCAGCCTTTTTTATGGTTTCAATTGCTTCTTCGCCATCAAGACGAGTATTGCCTGTTTTGCATCCATCCAAGTATTTCTTTATTGCTTCTATATTATCTTCTGCCAAGCCTCTGTCTACTATAAGCTTTGCGATATGCGTTTTGACAACACTTTTCCTAGAATATAGCCAGTCTAATTCATCTTGTCTGAGTTCTATATTCCAAACATTTTTTAAATAATTTATTCTTGTTTCCAGTTTTATTCTGCGGAGTTTTTTGCCCTTTTCAATTAAGTCAGCAAGGGTAGAATTTTCCTCATCAATACCGTAGCCTAAAATATGACACTTGATGTCACGTGCCTTGCTCGTCAATTCTATGGCAGGAATAAATTTTATATTGTCAGGCAAACAGTTTCGCATTTCAGAAATACCGGCAACTGTATCGTGGTCGCTTAGTGCAACTATTTCAAGTTTTTTATCTATGATTTTTTGCACAAGTTCTTGGACAGAATCGCTACCGTCAGAATTATTTGTATGTAAATGTAAATCAAATCTAGCCATAATTTTATTCTACTATAAAGTCTTGTCTTGAGTACTAGCTATAATAACTCTATTCTGTTTCAGATATGTACAGGGAAATTATATTTTAGAACCCATAGTCGGCAGCTAACGGAACCGCAATCCGAAGCTGCCAAATTATGGGAGAGATACGTAGGTGGCAAAATGCTTTAACCTACACTCTTTTAGTCTGCAAGCCCCCGTTAGGTAACGTCCGAAACGTCTAATAAAATCAGCCTATTATGACTTGCTTTTAGTTAACTAATGGAATGACGCTGCTTCCATTCATTGAGAGATGTAAATTACATTGCTCACCGTACAGCTCAGCGATTTTCTGTACTTCATTAGCTATTTTGTCTGATTATAAGGACTTCGCTTCCCCTTTGTCGCCTAAAGGCTCGGTGGCAAGATTTACCGTATCAGACATTATTATAATAAATTGCCCCTGCGTCAAAAATGGACGCATCATTAATTTTCTTCAAAAATTTAAACATGAAACAACAGAACCCTCTTTTTGTGAAACAAAAAGAAGGTTTGAATCCCTCGCAATAAGTGAATTTTTCCATGAAAAAATGGGTCCGGAGAGGATTTCGGCAAAGCCGACCGCAGGGAGCGCTGTCCTCACGAGCAGGGTTATGGAGTGAAATTTTTACAAAGTAAAAATGGAACGGAATTCAAACACTGCGAGTTGCCGATAATCCGAAAATAACAGAACCCCTAATTTGCAAAGCAAATTGAGGGTTGAATCCCGTATTATAACTGAATTTTTCCACAAAAAAATGGGCCCGGAGGGATTCGAACCCACGACCAAGGGATTATGAGTCCCCTGCGCTACCGCTGCGCCACAGGCCCACAGGATTTGTGGAAAAATTATTCAATTTGTATGTGGCTTGCGGTAGCGTTCCGCTACCTACCTCTCACAAACAATTATCAATTATTTGTTCGGCAGAGTGCCACAGGCCCACAGGATTTGTGGAAAAATTATTCAATTTGTATGTGGCTTGCGCCTCAGATATAAATAATTTATCATTCACATATTTTTCGGTCAAGTTATTCCTTTGTCTTTTTTCAAATTTTATGGTACAAATAAAATACATAGGCTGAAAGATGAGGAGAAAGTTTATTATGGCTGATGAGAGATTTGAGAGAACTTTTGTGGCAATCAAGCCCGATGCCGTTAACAGAGGATTGGTTGGAGATATTATTTCAAGATTTGAAAAAAGAGGTTTTAAAATTATCGGCATGAAACTTCTCCATCCGACGCTTGAACATGCACAAAAGCACTATGCCGAACACGTTGGCAAGCCTTTTTATAACAATTTGATTAACTTCATCACCGAAGGACCTATTGTTGCAATGGTTTTAGAGGGTGTTAATGTTATTGATATTTCTCGCAAAATGATGGGAACAACAGACCCTCAGCAAGCAGCTCCGGGAACAATCCGATTTGACTATGCCCAAATTAAAGAATGTAACGTAGTTCATGGTTCAGATTCAGTTGAAAGCGCCGAAAGAGAAATAGCTATATACTTTAAACCGGAAGAACTTTTTGACGCAAAGGAAAATGACGAAGATTACTTTATCAGAAAATACGGTCATGTCGAAGAATAACCCTTTTGATGAGTTTTTTAGTTATAAACTTGAAAAAACAAGTTCTGACACAAAGGCAAGAGCAGGTGTCCTCACTACACCTCACGGAAAAATTGAAACTCCTGTTTTTATGCCGGTAGGAACAAATTCTGCCGTAAAAACACTTGTCGGCGAACAAGTTGAGGCGACAGGCGAACAAATTATTTTGGCAAACTCCTTTCATCTTTTTTTGCGCCCCGGTCATAAACTTGTTGAAAAAGCAGGCGGACTTCACAAATGGATGAACAGGAACAAGCCTATTTTAACTGATTCAGGCGGGTTTCAAGTTTTTTCGCTTGCCGATATTCGCAAAATTAAAGAGGATGGTGTTGAATTTTCCGATCCAAAATCAGGCGCAAAGCATTTTATAAACCCTGAAATATCCATGGAAATTCAAGAAGCTCTGGGCGCAGACATAACAATGGCTTTTGACGAATGTGCACCGTATCCTTGCGACTATGAACATGCCAAAGCTGCTATGGAGCGTACGCACAGATGGCTTGACAGATGTTTTGCGGCAAAAAAACGTTATGATGTGGCTTTGTTTCCAATTGTTCAAGGTGCTTTTTATGATGATTTAAGAGAAGAAAGCGCAAAGGTTATTTCCTCTTATGACGCCGTTGGCTATGCTATAGGCGGAGTAAGCGTTGGCGAACCGCAGGAAATGAAAAACCATATTGTTGAAATAACAGCACCTCTTTTGCCCGAAAACAAACCTCGCTATCTTATGGGTGTGGGAACTCCAAATGACCTTTTGGACGGAGTAAAAAGAGGCATTGATATGTTTGACTGCGTTATGCCGACACGCATAGCACGTCATGGCAGCTTCTTTATGAAAAAAGCTCGTGGAATTATTACAAACAAGGCTTTTGAAGAAGACTTTACGCCGCTTGTGGAGGGATGCGAGTGTTATACCTGCAAACACCATACAAAAGCTTATATCCGCCATTTATTTAAGTGTCAGGAAGCAACTGCAGCAACGCTTTTGTCTATACATAATATTCAATTTCTTGTAAACTTGATGAAAGAAGCAAGAAAGGCTATATTAGAGGATAGATTTGAAGAATTTTATAATGAAAATTATGATTGGAATGAAACATGAATGGGATAATGGAATTTTTTAAAAATTGTGTAGTATACTTTATGAATTTGGGTGAATGGGGGCTTTTTACGCTTGCATTTATGGAATCAAGTTTTTTCCCTATTCCGCCTGACTGTATTCTCATTCCTATGTGCCTTATTAAGCCCGAAGCAGCCTTGTTGTACGCAACCATTGCTACAATCGGTTCGGCAATAGGCGGAATGTTCGGTTATGCAATAGGAAAATTTGGCGGTCGCCCTGCATTGGACTTTTTCTTTAAAAAGCAGCAAGAAAAAATTGTTGAAGTTGAAAGACTGTACAACAAATATGGTGTTTGGGCAGTAGGTGCAGCTGCTTTTACTCCAATACCTTACAAAATTTTCACCATAGCAAGCGGCGTATTTAAGATGAATTTGCTTGGCTTTACTTTGGTAAGTATTGCAGGCAGGGGCTTGAGATTTTTTATTATAGCGATTGCATTGATACTATTTGGAGAAAAAATAAAAGCAAATCTCGAATGGATAATGATTATAGCCGCAATTTTGATAATTCTTTTTTATGTTGTTGTTTGTAAATGGAAAGATATTAAAGCAAGTTTTAAAAAATAAAAAGTTTTGTTTTATGCGGGATATAATATATAACAAAAAGCAGGTCGGGTTTTTAGCTCGACCTGCTTTATTCTATTTTATGTATTTCTATTAGAAAAATGATTTCTTAATATTATTTACAACCGAATGCACCGGTATATTGATATTCATATCCGGCGCAATTATCATTACATTGAGCTTCATTACGACCATCGCCACAACATATCTCCCAACAATCTATAGGTGGTTCATAGTTTTCTTGCAACTTTTCAAAAGCTTCTTCACCGTACATATATTTATAGCCTTTGTTAATAGCTAAATCGGCATCAGGTTCGTGAATATAAACAGGTCTGACCTCGCCTTTTCCGCTGAAGCCCATAACCTGAATATCACCCGCATTCCAGTAATCTTCATTAGTAGAAAAATTATAGAAGCCGGTTGAATTTTTGCCAAAACCGTCTAAGTCAACAAAAACCGTACAATTTTTTTCAGACCAGCCGTCATAGTCGTCAGGTACAAAATAGTTTGAATCATAGGTAAAACTCGGACAAATCTTGCTTATTGCTCTTTTAGGAGCTTTGTAATTAGCATTTGAGTTTTGTAAGTTGATTATTTCATTTTCATAATTTCCCGGCAAATAAAACATAAATGCCATACCATCCTGCGTAACAAGAACATTACCGTTTTCATCAGGTTCACCGGCATCGTTTGTGACGGTACCTTTCATTGCATTTTTCATACATTTTGCAAGGTCTGAACTGTTGCTTACGGAACAACTTACTTCGTTTGCTTCCATCAGTTCTGTTGCATTTGCAATACTTGAAACCGCTTTTTTGTATGCGGTTTTATACTGTCTTTCTTCCGTTGAATTTATCAATTGAGGAATTGTTAAAGCCGCAATAACACCGATAACGAGAAGTGTAACCAATACTTCCGCCAATGTAAAACCTCTTTTTATCATACTTAAACCTTTCTCTTAATACACACTCGTATTAAAATTTCTAACACAATGACCATTATACCAAATTGATTTGCCTTCTGCAATAACCTCTTTGAGCTTATATTCTAATATATATTTACGTTTGCCATCATATCTTTTAGGGTTTGTATTGTGCTTTCCATATTTACACTGTCTTTTACGCTTTGCTGCAAGAAAGCATTGATTTGCGGCATCATTTCTATTGCAACATCAAGTCTGGGATTTGAACCTGCTTGATACATACCTACATCAATCAAGTCTTTACTGTCACGGTATGTTGCCATTAGAGTACGCATTTTTGCGGCTGCTTGCTGGTGTTCTTTATCGGTAATTTCAGGGAAAAGACGGCTGATGCTGCCCAAAACATCTATTGCAGGATAATGGTTCATTTCGGCGATTTTTCTGTTCAGAAAAACGTGCCCGTCAACAATACCACGAACCGTATCAACAACCGGATCGTTGATATCTTCACCTTCCATAAGCACTGTATAAAGTGCGGTTATAGAGCCTTTTTCACTTGTACCTGTTCTTTCTAATGCTTTTTGCAACCATGAAAAAATAGATGGCGGATAACCTTTCATTGTAGGAGGTTCGCCGATAGACAGACCAACTTCACGTCCTGCCATTGCGCATCTTGTAACCGTGTCTGTCATCAAGAATACTTTTTTGCCTTGGTCTCTGAAATATTCACAGACTGCAGTCGCACTGAGAAGCGCTTTTTGTCTGATTAGAGGGGGTTGGTCACCGGTAGAACAAACTAAAACGGATTTGCGCATACCTTCTTCGCCCAAAGAATTTTCTATAAATTCTTTTACTTCTCTGCCACGTTCTCCGATTAGAGCAACAACGTTTACGTCAGCTTCCGAGTTTCTTGCAATCATACCAAGCATCGTACTTTTACCTACACCGGAACCTGCAAATAACCCCATACGCTGCCCTGCACCAAAAGTCAAAAGTGAATCAATCGCCCGAACTCCTGTTGAAAAAGTGTTTTTGATAATCGGACGATTAAATGCGTTTGGTGGTTCTCCGTCTACGTTTACCCATTTTGCATGAGAAATATCAAGAGGTCTGCCGTCTAACGGATCTCCCAAAGGACTTATCAGCCTGCCGAGCAAGAAATCTCCGACAGGAAGCATAATCGGTTGTCGGGTTGTGGAAACCAAACTACCCTGCCCTATACCTGCACCGTCATACAAAAGTAAAAGCTGAGCAACATCACCCTTAAACGCAACAACTTCCGCTGCTTTCTTTTCTCCTTCATGGGTTTCTATGAAGCATAAATCTCCGATTTTTAATCCCGGAAGCTTTACTTCTACCGTCAAACCAAGCAGCTTTGAAACAGAGCCTTTGTAATCATACAACTTTGTTTGCCCAAGAATTTCTACTGCCCGTCTTTTTATAAAATCTATTGATTTTTCCGTACTTTGGTTTAACATTTATTTTCCTTATTTTGAAAATATTATAGCATATATGCTGTGGTATACTTTTATTATGAAGTTTAATGAAATTTTTTGGAAAATAAAGAAGTTTTTTCTTGCCGAAGTCTTGCATAGACACTATATACGCAGCGGAAAGTGTAAAGGGTGCGGTAAATGCTGTCAAAATATTTATGTCAGGCATGCAAAAGCCGTTATAGCGGACGAAGAAGAATTTGAATATTTAAAATCTCTGCATTATTTTTATTCCTATTTAAAAATTGTGGGCAAAGATGAAATAGGACTGATTTTTGAGTGTACAAAACTCAATAAAAAAACAGGAAAATGCACCGCATACAACAAGCGTCCTATTTTGTGCAGACAATATCCTCTTGAAGAAATTTTTATGATGGGAGGCGGAATTTCTCCGGAATGCGGCTACAAATTCACTCCGCTAAAGACATTTGATGAAGTTCTCAATCAAGTAAAGCGTCGATAATTTCTCTAAATGCGCCAAATCCGCCGTCGTTTTCGGTAATTTGTATATTTGGAATTGTTTTGAGTTTTGGTATAGAATTTTTTACGGTTATCGGGTATCCAACCATATTTAAAACTTCATAATCGTTGATATCATCCCCAATATATGCGATTTTATCAATATTCAAGTTGTGCCGTTCTATTATTCCAAGCAAAACTTCTTTTTTATTTCTTACATCCGTGTGTACTTCTTCTAACGAAAAATAATCCTGCAAATAGTCAATAGCTCCGCAGCTTTCGCCAGAAATTATTCCTACGGGATAACCGTTATTTATAGCGAGATAAATTCCCATAACATCTTTAAAATTAAGCCTTTTGGAATAATCGCCGGATTTGTTCGGGATATATACAAATCCGTCGGTCAAAACGCCATCATTATCAGTAATAATATATTCTATGTCTTTTGGTAAATTAATCATAGAATTATTTTAGCATAAGTGAGATTATGAAAGGGTTTATATTGTAAACATTTGTAAAAAAAAGCCGACAGAGTCTAAAGTTTTTAATATAAATGCCGATAAATACTGTATAAAAGCACAATGTTAAGGGATATTAGCATGGAAGTTGACAAAATTTTATTTGAAAATTTAAGAGCACTCGGTATATCAAGTTCTTTTGAAGAATTGGATATTGACGGCGATGGGAAAATTGATAAAAATGATTTGCAAAAAACTTCCGATAGCAAAATTTCATCGCAAATTTATACTCTTTTAAATTCGATTGATGATGAGTCTGAAATTTTTACAGAATCTTCTTCTGTGCAAAAAACGGAAAATACCGACACAAAAGCCGATACGTCTTTAACGAAAACATCTGCCTCAAATTATTGTTTTAACCACATAAATGAAAAAGATTTTAAAAATACTTTGAAAAACACCAAAGGTACGGTTTATCTTATTTTGGGCAATTTAGGAAATTGCGGACATTGTGATGAACTTGAAGATGCCTTTAAAAAAAATAAAAGTTTATTATCTGAATTAAACTCTGTTGCAACCTGCTACAACATGAACTGGTATGATAACGAGTCTTATTGCTGGTCATTAATACCTGATGCTGCAGGCACTCAATTCCCGATAATTGCAAAATTTGTTGATGGTAAATTTGTAGGAACAGTTAAGCAATCTTGGAAAAATAATGAAACTTCAGAACAGCACCAAAAAAGATGGATACAAAAAATGATTTCCGAAGCAAAAACTGCTAATTCTGCAAGCGCAAAAGACACGACAAACACAACAGGTACAACTGATGAAACTGCTACAAAAAATACAACTACTAAAACTGATACCACAAATACAACAACGACAACTTCGGCAGCACAAACATCTTCTAAATCCAAAGCGGATATAACCGCAGCAGTAAATGATTTGCTTTCAAAATATAAAGCAGCCGAACCTGCTAGCGGCGTTGATAAGTATTCGGCAAATAACCCCCAAGTTACTGCTTTAAAACAGGCAATAGCTGATGGCGTGTTGGAAAATTTAAGTAAACAAGGTTTTTCGCAAGATGATATTATAAATATTATTTCTCAAGCCTTTCCTACAGTAGGTATCAAACAAAACAACAGTGGCGGCTATACTTGCCCCAAGGGACACGGACAAGAAGCAAAAGATATTTATAGTTTATTTATTTCAGAATTAAACAAAGCATCTTCCTCTGAATTGCTTGCTCTCAAAAACGAAATAGAAACTCTTAATGCCCAAATTCTTACAAATAATGCAAAACTTGATGCCTTGAAAGCAGAAATCGAAATATTGAAAAAAGCGGTAAACACTGCTATTGAAGAAGCAATACAAGAAAGCGAAGAAATCGCTGAAGAACAAAAAGCTGATGCAAAGAAAATAGTTCAGGAAGAAATAGATAAATATTCTTCTTCTGATGGAGAAATGACATACGCACAATTCCAATCCGCTCTTTCCAACAGACTTGACGATTTAGCAGGAAGTGCAAATTCAAAATTATCAATAGTTATTTCAAAAATGCTTTATGCCGAACGGAGAATGCATGTTCTCGGAACATATATAAGTCAATTCTCAACACTTGTTAATTCTAACAAATCTATTTCAGATAAAATTGCCGTAAATAAAGCAGAAGCTGAAAAAATTGAAGAAGAATGTAAAAATAGCTGTCCTGAAAATGTTCAGCGTTGCGATCCTATAGGATTTTCTGCAAACGGTGTAAGATATGACTTTTTCGTAGATAAAGATAATAACGGCGGCTTGACTAATGAAAAAGAATTCTTAGGTGCAACAGGCGGCTGGGAAGAAATGAAAGCGCTAGATAAAGATAATGACGGCAAAGTTACCGTTGCGGAAATGGCAAATGTAAAAATCGTTATGACGGCAGAAGACGGAATACAAACCATAAAGAGTGTTGCCGATGTATTTGCACAGGGTGATACCATTGATTTGAACAGTTATAAATCCGTAGGTCAAGATTTTTCAAACGGAAATACTCTCCTTGGAACATTCTCAATGACATTTAACGGACAGAATATTGATGATGCCTATAATACAATGGACACATTGTCATGGTTAGATGAAAATTATGAATTTACCGATGAGGAAAATGGTATAGGACGTTTTGCTCAGGGCAATACCGAATATGAAAAAGTTACAAATTACAGTGATGAACTTACGGTATTTGAACTTGATTACCAAAATATGGAAATCAAGCTCGGCTCTGCATGGGAAAAACTTGGCATAACCAGAAGTAATATAACCGAAAAAATAAGCAGTTCGCTTGAAAAAGAAGCATCAAACGAAGCATCCGAAATAGAAAAACTATTCAAAAAGAAAGCAGCAGAAGTAACATCTGAAGAAACAAGCAACGAAGATTGCCCCGAATGTTCTGTGCAAATACCGGATAATGAATAGTCAAAAGCCTGATATTTCTTTCTGTATTGTGTAGAAAAATATTGCTTATTTTGACAATTCAATACATTTTTCGTCTAAAAATTCTTTTATATGCAAAAGTTCTGCTTTTATGGCTTTTTTATTATTTAATTTTTCTCTGCCAAAAAATCCTTTTGTAATATTTTCATCAAAAAGTCTTTTGAGGTTTTTAATTCTTTTGTATGTTCTTCTTTCAAGCTGTTTTTTGCTTTCTATTAGAGCGGCAAAAAGTTCTCCCAAAAGAATTTTTGAATTCTCCGAACTGTACAAACTTCTTTGCAGACGATAAATTTTTTCTCTCAGATTACCGTATGTTTCCAAAAGGGTTTCCTTTTTTTGAGGAAGTGTTTCGTTAAAAAATTTCATTGTGCAATCGTAGCCCATATTGGCAATATCTCTTTTGATACTGTTATCAATATTAAAATCCACCAAAATTAAATCTTCAGTATCCATTTTTATAAAATCGAATTTGTCGCAAGAGGAATACTGCTCAATAATAAAATCGGTCGAAGCATTGGTCATACAACTGTATACGGCATTTGCATAATCAAGCATATTTTTGATTTTTTTATCTCTCTTTTTCCCCTCAAGCCGCAAATCTAATATTCTAAGGTCATCAGGGTAAAGAGCATTATGCAGCAGCCACATTGGTTTACCTTTTTGTATATCACCGTCAGCCAAAAGCTTACCCTCATACTCAACAGGAGTCATAAGTCCGGGCATTGCGGTAGAAATTCTTATGGCTTGGGCAATTTCATAATTGGGTGTATTTTCTTTTGAAAAAACAAAAGTCGTAAAACTTCTCAAATCTGTCGCCAGTATTATCAAATCTCTTTTTAAATCTTTAAATCTTACGGGCAGATTTTCGCCTTTTTTATAATTTTCTTTGTAAAAAGCTTTTTCTATATTTTCTCTCAGCCATTCTAAAAATACTTCTCCTTTGCTTATGGAAAAAGCAGGGGCAAGCGAAAAGTTGATATCCCTAAAGAGTTCGAAATTTACCCCCATAAATATTCTGTCCATCTCGTCCAAAGGCATATCAAGAGCGCTATATGCAGCAAAAATAGCTCCTACGGAAGAACCCGCAAGTTTTTTAGGGTAAAATCCGACTTCTTCAAATGCACGTAATACACCGAGATACGCATATCCTCTTATTGCGCCGCCGCCAAATATACAAAGGTATTTAGAATAATTATCCATGATTTTATTAGACCAAAATTTTTTTGTTTTGGCATCATCTCTTTAACTTAATTACAACTTTTTTGTAAAGATATGTAAACTTTAGTATGATTTTTGCCCAAAAAATTTAAGTTTTTGAATTTTTTGCCGATATGTATTATTGTAATAAGGTAGGTAACCGGATGTCTTTAAACATAGAAGATAATATGGATAAAAAAAGGAAGTTAGAAGCTGATCCCATTGAAGCGATGTTCGAATTGAACATGGGAGATTTTGTTACGGAATTTCTTATCTCTGATGACTTATTGGAGAAAATAAATAACTCAAACAGAGATAAAACGGCGGGATTAAAGAAACAGTTAAAAGAGTTAATAAGTGTTTATTCAATTGATAATACTTTGAATTTACTTGGTTTTAACAATACGGACGACTTTGTTATTTATAATTCTATTGCAAAGACAACGGTTCAAATGCTCGATATTGATGCATGTCACATATTTTTAACTAATGAAAATACAAACCTTATTGATATAGACAATGATTTGGTTTTGGTTGGTACATCTTTAGAAAACTCTTCTGATATTTTCAAAAAGAATTTGGGACTGAAATTTGAAGATATTGATAATGTTACGGTAAAAGCATTTTTACTCAATGAAGTGCATTCTATAGATGATGTAAGAGAAATTGATGATTGGGTTCCGTTTAGTGAGCTTGATGAAGATAAAGCTGTTTCTGTTGTTATCGTTCCGATGAGCAGCAATTCAGGTAAAGTCGGAGTTATTCTTTTGGAAAATTATCAAAAGAAAACATTGATGAAAGAATTCACTGATTTGGTTGAAATCACTGCAAAATTATTTGTAACATCAATGAACCTTCAAAAAATGGTTGAAGAAACAACGGCAGCCTTGAATGATGAAGATTCAGCTCCTATGGAATTAAGACACTTGAGAACGGAATTAACCGCTCTTATCGGAGATTTGAGTGACGAGCAACAGATTTTTGTCGAAGCCCTTGCAAAGAGTGTTGATGCAAAAAGTCATTACCAAAATCATCACTCGTTAAAAGTTGCAAATCTTACGGAAAAAATTTGTGAATATCTCGGTTTGAACGAAAAAACAAAAGAACTTATATATTATGCTGGCATGCTTCAAAATATCGGTAAGATTACTTTGCCCGAAGAATTGTTTACGAAGAAACAAAAACTTTCCAAAGAGGATTGGGATAAACTTCAAAACCATCCGAACGTAGGCGTAAACTTGTTGATGAAGATAAACTTCTTATCGGAAGTTGTACCGTATATTCATTATCACAAAGAACGTTGGGACGGAAAAGGTTTGCCGGAAGGCTTGGCAGGAAACAGCATTCCGCTCGGTTCAAGAATTATTGCCGTTGCTGATGCATATACGGCTTTGACGAGCGACAGACCATACAGAAAAGCTCTTTCTAAAGAAGAAGCTATAAATATCCTTAAAGAAGAAGCCGGTACCAAATGGGATGCTCAAATCGTTGATGTTCTTCCCAAAATAGATATCTAATTTCCGCTAAGGCATTTTCAATATCTTATTTATTAGTTTGTAGGGTGCGATTGTTCGCACCAAATTTTTGCTATTCTTTTTCAAAAACTCCGGGAAGGTTTCTTTCGCCGACAATGCTCAGTCTTGAATCAGGAATATCAAGAGAAATACCTTTTTCTTGAAATCTTCCCAATATTTCTTCGATAATATAGCTTTTTTGCTCCAAATACTGTCTGTATGTCGTTGCGGTTGTATATGTAAATAGTTTTAGATTTATTGCCGTATCTTCTACAGAATCGACATATACAACTGTTTTTTCTTTATCAATATATTTATCCTCATCCGCAATACCCTTTATTATGGCAAGAGCCTCTCTTACGGTATTTATAGGGGTATCACATTCAATAGCTATGGGAATTTCGATTTTATATCTGCTTGTTTGAGAAATATTTATAATTGCCGTGTTAGAAAGGACATTATTGGGAACATTTACCAAAAAACCCTCTATTGTTCTCAGCTGCGTTGAACGCAAGTTTATCCCCTCAACTCTGCCTGAAGTTTCATTAAACTGTATAAAATCGCCTATTTTGAAAACCTTATCAGTTAAAATAGAAAAAGAACCAAAAACATTTCCGATAGTAGTTTGTGCCGCAAAAGCTACGGCAAGACCTGTTATACCAAAACCTGCAACTATAGATGTCACATTATAGCCAAAGTTTTGTAAAAATACTGCAATAAGTAAAAATGCCATTACGAATTTTAAAGTCTGGAACATCACGGGGAGAAGGCTTATCAGTGGATAATCAGTTATTTTGGCTTTCATCCTTGATAATAATCTTTTGTTAATAGCATCAATTATTTTACATATACCCCAAATTAAAAAGATATTAACAAAAATCCCTATTACAAATTCTCTGTGAACATATACCCAATTTGTAAAAGAGCCGATGATATCGTGATGAGCCATGTTTCTCTCCTTAAAATTTTCCTCATATAAAATACAGTACAAATTTTAAGGGATTTGTACATCCATCAAATTTATTATTTATTAGGATTTATTCAATAATTTTGCCCGAAAAAACTTCTATAATCTGGCGGGTTCCGTCGGATAAATCGTACAAAGAAGCATCAGCAGATTGCTTTTCACCCGCATTTTTTGCCTCAATTTGGGCTTCTTTTATTTCTTCCTCCGAAATGGGTTCAGGCTCATCAATTTCAGCTGCAATTATCGGAGATGACTGCACATTATACTGTTCGTTATTCAAGGGTTTTTTTTTAAAGTCTTCGTCCGTTAGTTTTCTAAACACCATTTTCGGCACGGTTCCGCAAAGTTTTTTAGCTATATCTTCAAGCACAGGCTGCTTTTGTTTGATTTTCGGAATAAAAATATCATTTCTGAAAGCAAGTTCTATTCTGTCAGAATTAGTAACAATCGGACGGGCATGAGCTTTTACAAGAGCAAATACTGCGGGATTAACCTGCAATTCACCCAAGAATGTATCCCATGAAAGTTCAACCAAGGCTTTTGATGCCGATTGCGGCTTTTCTTCAATCTTATTCATCGGCTCCTGAACTTTTTCCTCTTTTGGCTCTTCTTTCTCAGGCAAACTGATTTTTTCTTCCTTTACGATAGCTTCGGGAATAGTTTCCTTTGGTGTTTCCTCAATCGGTTCAGGTATTTTGGGTTCCTCTTTTATGGGTTCAACCTTTTGTATCGGTTCAGATTCAACCGGTGTTTTTATTTGTATCGGGGTAGAAATTTTGGGTGCAAAATTGGCATTTTTAATATTTTCTAATGCTTCAAGTCGCTCAATTATGGCTTTTTGCGCCAAAATATTTTCCCTTGTTGCTGCGTTTATTATCGCAACATCAAGCCACAAATAAGGGTTTGTTGAATTTCTGATATTTTTTTCCTGATTAGCAAGTTCTTCAATAATTTGAACAATTTCCTGAGAAGAAAACTCTTTTGCCTGCGCTAATATTTTTTCGCAATTTTCAGCGGAAATATCAAGAAGCTTGGAGGCTTCTTCTTTTGTTTTACAAACAGATGCAAGCATCAAATTTCTGAAATACCCGATAAGTTCTTTTATTATTTGGTTTGGATCATTTCCTTTGTCTACAATCGATTTTAAGACATTTACAACTTCTGCGGAATTTTTCTTTGCTATCAAGTCTGCAAGTTTGGATAAATCTTCATCATCAACGCTGCCTAAAAGCGTTATTATATCGGCTTTTTTTATAGATTTATTTTCAAGTGCAAGTACGGTGCTTTGGTCTAACAGGGCAAGAGCATCTCTCAAACCACCTGCCGACCGGCGTGCAATAAATTCTACCGCATCATCCTCAATATTAATTTCTTCTTTTTGTGCTATTTCTTTAAGTCTGTTTTTAATATCTTCAACGCTTATTCTGCGAAAATCAAATTTTTGGCATCGGCTGACAATTGTTTCCATAACCTTGTGGGCTTCGGTTGTAGCGAGTATGAATACAAGGTTTTCGGGAGGTTCTTCAAGGGTTTTTAATAAAGTATTAAACGCCTCCGTTGTCAGCATGTGGACTTCGTCTATGATATAAATTTTATTTTTGCCTAAAATGGGCGTAAATTGGACTTTTTCAAGGAGATTTCTCGCATCTTCAACTTTTCTGTTGCTTGCTGCGTCTATTTCAATAACATCCATTGATACGGAATTATTCATATCCAAACAATGAGGGCATTTGCCGCAGGGTTCACCATTTTGGGGATTTTGGCAATTTAAAGTTTTTGCAAAAATTCTTGCGATAGAAGTTTTTCCTGTTCCTCTCGGACCACAAAATAAGTATGCATGCGCAACACGATTATGCTCAATGGCATTAAGCAGCGTTTTTACGACAACTTCTTGTCCGACAACTTCGTGAAACGTTGAGGGACGATACTTTCTGTACAAAGGAAGATACTTTTGCGCCAACTTCTTTCTCCAAAAAATTTATGCTATAAATAAAAGATATCATGGAAAAAGGATTTTTGCTAAATATATGGAAAAATTAAAACCAAAAGCTTTACAAAAAGGTGATACGATAGCTATTATTGCGCCATCCGGGCATGTTAGCTATCAAGAAAAATTTGAGACAGCTCAAAAATACTTTGAAAATTTAGGCTACGAAGTAAAAATTTTTCCGAATGCAAAAAACAAAAACGGATACCTCGCAGGAACGGATGAGGAAAGAATTTTTGACCTTGAGGCTGCTTTTTGCGACAAAAATGTAAAACTGATTATGACTGCACGTGGCGGCTACGGTGCAGCAAGAATATTGGACAAAATTGATTATAAAATCATAAAAAATAATCCGAAAATCTTTTGCGGATATTCGGACATAACCGCTTTTCACAGCGCAATATACAAAAAAACAGGTTTGGTTACATTTCATGCACCCTTTGCACTTGCGGATTTTGGCAGTGAAACGGTTGATGAATATACGGAACGGAACTTTTGGAAAAGAATTACAAAAAACGACCTGTCAGAAGTTGAAAACGCTTTTGCATATACCTGCGTAAACGGCGGAAAAGTTTCAGGCGAACTTGTCGGCGGAAATCTTTGCGTTTTGACCTCTATTTTAGGCAGCGGATTTGAACCTGATTTTAAAAATAAAATTCTTTATATTGAGGATGTAAACGAGCCCTTGTATAAAATTGACAGAATGTTGGCGCAATTAAGGCTGAACGGCATTTTTAAAGAAATAAAAGGCTTGTTAGTCGGAATTTTTTCTTCTGATGAAGAAGATTTTGATAAAAAAGTTATTGAGCTTTTGAAAGAATTGGAAACCCCATGCGGATACGGTTTCAGCGCATCTCACGAAACCCCGAAAGCAACATTGCCCTTGAATATCAAATACGAAGCCGACTTTAAAACCGGCAAAATCAAGCTGCTTGAAGATTACTTGTTATAGTCCAACAGCTTTTTGTACAATGCTTTTTGCTCATCAGTCAGATTGTCTTCGACTTCAATTTGAATTTTTACGTTCATATAACCAAAGCCGCCGTCCTTTGTCGGCAGACCTAAACCCTTTAATCTTAAAGATTTTCCTGCTTTTGTTTCGGGAGGGATGTTGACTTTTACATCTCCGTGAAGTGTTTTTATGGTTTTTGTTGTGCCAAAAATACTTTCTGCCGGAGTGATAGAGATTATTGTAGTAACATTTTCTCCATCAACTTTGTATATTGAGTTTGGGTTGATTTTTATTGTCAAATAAAGATTTCCGACCTGTCCGTATTCGTCTTTTTTACCTTCTTTTGCAAGACGAATTTTTTGCCCTTCTTTTATGCCTTTAGGAATTTTTACGTTCAAATTTTTTGAAACTGTTGTCAAGCCTGTTCCGCCGCAACGGTAGCATTTGCTGCCTCTGCCCGAGCAGTCGGGGCATTTATCCAAATACGCAACTTTTATACTTTTTTGTGCGCCATTCATAATATCTTCGGGCTCAATAGTAATGGTTTCATTTATATCCAAATTTTTTGCAGGCGGTTGTTTGGTATCCTGCCTGTATGAACGTGATTTTTTGCCGTAATTTGTTCGTGAAGATTGTGCGCCAAAGTCGCCAAACAGAGAACTAAAGAAGTCACTAAAGCCGCCAAAGCCGCCCATATCTTCAAAATGGACTTTGCTATAGCCGCCTCCGCCCATATTGCCAAAACCGCCAAAGTCAAAATTGATATTTTCATACCCCGGCGGCGGCGTAAAATCTGCACCTGCATTCCAATTTGAACCGAGGCTGTCATATCTCTGACGTTTTTGCGGATCGGAAAGGACTTCATAAGCTTCGTTTACGTCCTTGAATTTTTCGGACGCATCTTTTGCCTTGTTAACGTCAGGGTGGTATTTTTTTGCAAGTTTTCTGTATGCCGACTTGATTTCTTTTTCCGTGGCATTTCTTGCTACACCCAATATTTCGTAATAATCTTTATATTTCATGATAATTTCTTCGTTACATTCCTATGTTTCTATTATTATTTTAGTATAATATTTTTGTGAATTAAATAAAATAAATTATTTCTTAATGTTTTAGATAAAAGGAGTTATATGAAAAAGCTTTTAATGATATTGTTTCTTATAGGTTTTATGGCAATGCCGTGTTTTTCCGAAGAAGAAGCAAATCAAGATAATCAAAATACCGTTTTCAGCAAAGAAGAAATAGTTACGACAAAATCTTTTAATATTTCTTCAATTGATCCTACAAAAGCTAATAAAGCCAATCAAGGTCTTGTTATTTTTACAAAATTATACGGCAATTATACAGGAACCGATACCAAGGGTTATGAGGCCGTTATTGTTGATAACAGGGTTGTTCAATTAAATCAGTCTAATTCATATATTCCTAAAAACGGTTATGTAATTTCAGGTCATGGTGAAGCTAAAAAATTCATAATAAACTACATGTTTGAAGGTGCAGATGTTGAAATCGACTTTGATAATGCACAGGTAAAAGTTGTTACGCACCCCGACAACTATTTGTACGAAGCAAAATACAGATACGATACAACCAAAGAAGCTTTTGAAAAAGCTGATAAAACCGATTTGAATGTCGAATTGATAGAATTTTATTTGGCAAGAGCAAATAATCTTTTGGAAACAACCAAAAAACTTATCGTATTCAAAGATTATGAAAATGCAGCCAAAATGGCACAAGATTCCATAACATATTCCGACAAAGCTCTTTATTATATGTTTTTGTACGACGAAAACGAGTTTAAGGGTATAAAAGTTTTTCCGTATCAAAAAAACGAAGCTGAGATAAAACAAGCTTTTGCGACAATCAGCAGACTAGGCATAAAAAATATTTTCATTGAAGGGTATTATAACGGATTTACGATATACAAAAGCGACGTTCAGGAAAAGTACAATCTCCCTATACAAAACCGCTATTACGGCGAATTTGACCCCCTTGCGGTATGGATTGCACTTGCAAAAGAAAATAATAAAAATATCTACGTTACAATAAACGCATTTGACCTCGGAAATATCCTTAAATCATCAATGAAATCAAGCATTGTTGCAGTTTATCCCGAATGGATTTATAAAACTCGTGACGGAAAGTATTACTTAAATCCGTCTAACGATAACGTCCAACGCTATTTAATGGCACTTGTAGATGAAGTCAGCAAAAAATATGAAATTGCAGGGATAAATATTACCGGACTGAACATTCCTATGGATAGTTCGGCACTATATATAAAAGATTTTGTCAACAAGGTTTCCGGTTATCAAAGAATAAACGAAAAAATAGATTTGATAGTCGACGTTTATCCGTTTATTACCGATATTAAAAATTGGAATATAGACGGAAACATTACACTGTCTCCGGTTTTGACCTCTACTGACCTTGATTTTACAAAAAACTTTTTAACTGAAGTACAAGAAAATGCACTCGGCGCAAGAATTTTACCTGTTTATACGGAACCGTATCTTGAAGTATCTCCTAGAAATCTCTTTGAACAGTTATCCGTAGCCAGAGAAATGGGTATAAAAGGTATAATTTTGTACAACAATGACTATATGAACAAAGAATTTGCAGATGCGTTGAAATGTTCAGTCTTTGATGCTCCGCAAGAACAAAAACAGCAAACAAATGCTATGCAAATCAACTTCAATACGGCTGATGATAAAGCAACTGAAGCTAAAGAACCCCAAGAAGCAAAAGAAGAAAAATCCGAAGCCGAAAAAATACCCGTAAATGAAGAAGTGCAAGAAATATTAGATAAAAAGGCAGAATAGTATGGCATTACAATCAAAGATTCGTCCGGTGGAACTCGTTGGGCAAACAGTTTTCTTAATCGACCAAACCCTTATACCTTATGAATACAAAAAAATTGAAATAGATAATTATAAAGATATTGCCGCTGCGATAAAGGATATGCTTGTCAGAGGAGCACCTGCTATCGGAATTTCAGGTGCGCACGGTGTGGCTTTGGCGGCAAAGGAATTTCAAAATCTTGAAAAGAAAGAATTTTTTGCAAACCTTAAAAACGCTTGCGATTATTTGATTTCGCAAAGACCAACCGCAGTAAATCTTGAATGGGCGGTAAAAAAAGTCTATAACTACGCTCTTTCCAATGAAGATAAAGATGTTTCCGAAATTGTTGGAAAAATTTTTGAATTTGCCAAGAAGCTTGAACTTGAAGATATCGAAATCAATATAAAAATCGGGGATAACGGTGCTGCCATTGTTCCCAAAGGTGCAACAATTCTTACCCATTGTAATGCGGGTGCGCTCGCAACTTGCGGTTACGGAACAGCTTTGGGGGTAGTCAGAAGTGCATTTGAAAAAGATAAAACCGTTCAGGTTTTTGCTGACGAAACTCGTCCCCGCCAACAGGGCGCAAGACTCACAACATGGGAACTTGTTGAGGACGGTATCCCAGTAACGCTTATTACCGATGGAATGAGCGGTTATTTTATGAAAAAAGGAATGATAGATTTGGTTGTTGTCGGTGCAGACAGAATTGCGGCAAACGGCGATGCGGCAAATAAAATCGGAACATATAACCTTGCACTTGTTGCAAAAGCACACAATGTACCATTTTACATAGCTGCCCCTCTCTCAACCATTGACACATCAATAAAAACAGGTGATGAAATTGTCATTGAAGAACGCAGCCACGAGGAAGTTACTCATATAAACGGCAAAACCGTGTGTGCAAAAGGTGTAAAAGTTATTAACCCCGGTTTTGATGTTACACCAAACGAGCTTATTGCGGGAATAATTACAGAAAAAGGAATACTCCGACCTGATTATAATGAATCGATAAAGAAAGTGTTTGAAGAATAATCACGTTATGAATGAACTATCCTTAATAAAAAAAATTACATCTCTTATTCCTGATGCTTCGTATATCGGTGATGATACGGCGTACCTCAAAGAATCAGAAATGGTTGTTACGACAGATACGCTTGTTGAAGATGTCCATTTCCGCCTAAAAACCACAACTCCCCACAATCTTGGTTATAAAGCAATGGCGGTAAACCTCAGCGACATAGCATCAGACGGGGCAATTCCCGCCTACGCTTTTGTTTCATTGTCCTTGCCAAAAAATATTGATGAAAGTTTTGTTGAAGAGTTTTATAAAGGGATGAATGAGCTTTGTTCAAAATTTGGCATAATTATAGCAGGCGGAGACGTTACCGGAGCGGAAAAAATTTTTGTAAACATAACCCTTATAGGCAAAACCAACGGTTTTAAACCGGCAAGAAGAAGCTGCGCAAAAGCCGGTGATGTTGTTATCGTGACAGGTATTTTGGGCAGCAGCAGAGCCGGTTTGGAAATTTTGGAAAACGAAGAAAAATTTTGCAAAGTCGAAAAAAATGTTCTTGAAAAATTCAAAAATGCTCATCTCAGACCTTTTCCGTATATAGATTTAGGAAGAAAAATAGTTGAACAATCGAAAAGAACTCCTGCAATGATGGATACTAGCGATGGACTGGGAGATGCACTGTTTAAAATTTCGCAAAGCAGCAATGTTGCAATAGAAGTAATGGCTGACAAAATTCCTACGGATAAAGATTTGGGGGAAATCGGAGAGGGAAAAGCTTTAGAATGGGCTCTTTTTGGCGGAGAAGATTATACTTTAGCCGCATGCGTTGAAGAAGATTTCGGACATAAACTCGCCAAAGAAACTCCTGAAATACAAATAATCGGCAAAGTTATCGGGAAAAAGGCTAACGGTTTGGTGAAGATTATATCTGACAAAACGATTTATGAAATTACGGAAGAAATGATTATAAACAAGGCTTTTAGGCATTTTTTATAATTTCACAAAAAAGTCGGGACAAGCACCCGACTTTTTTATTAGAGTAAAATTTTAATTCATTTATTTATTTCTATCGTACAGTACTCATAATTCTTCTTGCCGCTTCATTTAATGGGGCAAATGTATGGTCTTTATATGTACCCACGATTGTTGATGAGCACGCAGCATCTTTAAAATCATCATAAGAGGAGCTATGAGTTATTTCCGTCACATCGTCATCATTCACCGGATTTTTAAATTCTACTGTGTTCATGCCGTTTTGGTCTACACAAACTCTGTCTGCAATTTCGTATTTTGCACAAATTTCATTCATTCTTGCACAAAATTCTTGCATGTTTTGGTACTCATTCCAAGTTGGCTCATAGCAACTGTCTTTAATTGCTTCTGCATTACTTGATTCAGCAAATACGAGAACAAATAACGCATCATCCATTTCTCTCATAGCAGCCAGTTTGTTTGGTCCTGCAAGTTTATCCTTTGCAGCACTAATTTCATCCGTACCATATTCACTCATTTTTCTTACAAAATCAGCTTTTTGTCTTGCTTTTTCTGCAGCCGCTTTTTGTTCAGGAGAAGCGTCTTTAGCCGTTGCTGCTTGTTCAGCTTCACTTGCCTTTGCTTCTGTATCTATTACTGCTTTTTCTCTAGGATTAAGTGTTACATCAGCAGTTGGTTTTTTTACCGGTGCACTAACTTCCGAGCCTGCTGCAGATTTGACTACTCCTTTTGCAGATGCTATCGGAGCATCAATCTCTTTTTGACCTTTTTTAATAGCTGCTATAACATGTTTCCAATATGGCTGACCATTAACATTTCCCAAATATTTTTTACCGTTTTCATTAAATTTGCCTGCACCAACTAATGAATCGTAAGTTTTTTGCAATAATAATAATTCTTTAGGATTGTTCAATAAACCTTGTGTAGCATAAATATCATCAAAGAATTTTTCATCGCCAAGAGCTGCTTTTAATTCTTCTTTATTTTTCCCTTCTGCAACTGCATAAATTCTGTCTAATACTGCTTCTATTTCAGCATCACTAAATTTGCCTTTTTCACCTATAGCTTCTATTTCACTTTTGATATCTTCTTTAGTTTTCAAAGTACCGTCTGCATTATGCATTTTATCAGCAATAGTTTTGCTTATGTTATTTCCTGCCGCTTTCTTAGCAGCTGCTTTATCGTTAACCGCTTTTTCTTCTATATGTGTATAGAAATCTACGTCTTCTCCTTCCGGAGTAGTGCTTGCTTTTTCAATACAGGTCTTTAAGTCTTTTATCTTATCTGCAATTTCTTTAATCTTTTCTTCACGTTCATCTTTAACTTTAGCAAATCTTTCTCTTGAAGATTCACTCATAGCATTCAATACAGATTGGTTATCGGATGCTTTGCCTGCGCTGACAAGTTGTTGTTGAACTTTTGTATATTCTGCCGCAAGTTTTGAACCTTCATCTTCAAGTTTTTGAAGTTCATCTTTCATTTCTTTGATTTCATTATTGAAGTCTTGAATTTGTGTAAATTCACCTTCACTGATATTTCTGTAGAATTTACCTTTTCCACCGAAGGATTTAGAAAGTTCACTTCCTCCGCCGAGTTCTCTATCTTTCTTTTCATATTCTTTTCTTAAATCATAAAGTTCTTTTGACAGAGTTTTGATTCTTTCTTTATCGCCTGCGTCTTTTTTATCTTTTTCTTCTTGCAATGCTTTTTCTTTATCAGCAATTTCTTGTTCTTTTGCTGCCATTTCTTTTACTTGTTCATAGTCGAGTTTTGAAAAAGGATCAGCAGGGTTTTTGGTTTTTTCTGCTGCAGTAGCATCACTTGTTACACCGTTAGTATTTGTACCTGATATGTTGCCGCAACCTTTGTATATGTTGCAAACATCGTTAAAAAGGTTTGCGAGATTTGTTCTTGCCCAAATATCAGTTGCATCCAACCCCGGTACAGGGAAGAAGTTTCCGCCTACACCAAAGCCAAATCCAAAACAACCGCCTGCATTATTATATGCGGCACGAACAACGGAATCACGAACACCGGCTCCTGCCAAAAGTTGTCCTGCAGCCATAAGTGAATCTCCTAAACCAACAGTTTTAGGAGGATTGTTTGTCGCATTATTATCTGCGGGTAAATTGGGTTTAAATAAATTGTTCTCAACTCTATCGGTCATAACAAAATCTCCATGCTCTATTTCTTATATAAATAAAAACTATCTGCTTGCAAAAATTGCCTGCTAAATTGCAAGAGCAATTAGCCTTTTTCACCTTTATAGCGGCAATAAGACTGGGATACAGTTTGAGGTGAGGAGTTAAAAATGAGGCAAAATTAAAAATTCATGAGAACATGCCATTCTTAATTTTTATTGCATTTACATTGTTTTAATTTTTTATTTCTATAATATAATTATTTATAGAGCGTGGAATATTAAGAAATTTTATGCCAAAATATTCATGGAACATGGCTTTGGGAAGTAAGTTGAAAACCAATAAAATTTTTATATTAGTTTTAATATGTATATTTTTCTCTCAGAGTGCTGCTTATGCAGCAAAGGGGGGTATTCATATTCCTTGGTTTAAAAAGAAAGAAAAACCCCAAATAGAACGGTTTGATGAAGCAGAAGAAATACCGTCTTATACGCAGGAAAATATACTTGACACCCCTGTTTTTGACGAATCACAAGAGGTTATAAAAGAGGTACCCATAAAGCATGACAAAGATGCAGTTTATATAAAATCAATAAATATTTCAGGTAATTCTCTTGTAAAAACTGAAGATATTTTGAATGCAATGTCTGCAAAAACAGGCATGTTATATGATAAAGAACTTATAAAAGTAAACCTCAGAGAAATTTATAATATGGGGTACTTTTCCGAAAAGATAAAAGCCGTTCCGACTGTTACCAAAGATGGTGTTATTATTGACATTCAAGTTGAAGAAAATATCCCGATAACAGGGTTTGTTATCAAGGGAAATGATGTGGTTTCGACAAAAGAAATTCAAGGAATTTTAGCCAAACAGGTCGGAATGCCCCAAAACATTGTTTCTATTAACAAAGCCATAAATGAAATAGAAGAATATTATGCGGCTCAAGGATACATTTTGGCAAGAGTTTTAAATATTTATGATGAACCTGACGGCACAATTTTCGTTGAAATAAATGAAGGGGTTATTGACGAAATTAAATATAGCGGCAACACAAAAACAAAAGACCGTGTAATCGCAAATAACATCTCGGTAATTCCTAACACTGTTTATAACGACCAATTGATGCAAAGAGATATTATGAGATTATATAATACGCAGGCTTTCGGAAATGTAAAACGTTCTTTGGCTCCGTCTGAAAAAGATCCGACAAAATATTGTCTGACTATTGAGGTAGAAGAAAAAAGAACAGGCAGTATTTCTATCGGCGGCGGCTTAGATTTGACCACAGGTTTGTTTGGTACGGCAAGTTATCAAGACAGAAACTTCTTAGGAAAAGGTCAACAAACTTCGCTGTCCTTCTCAACAGGTACAGGTGCAATTATGGGCGGCGATGATGTTCTTGATAAAGCTGATTTCCAAGCAAATGCAAGCTTTATTGAACCCAGATTATTCGGTTCACTGACTTCAATGGAAATAAGCGCATTCGGTACCAGTTGGGCAAGCTTCCAAGTTCCTCTTGCTACCGAACAAAGATACGGTGGCGGCATCGAATTTATGCGTCCGTTAAGAAATTATCCTCACGTTACGGCAGGATTAGGATTTGGTATTGAATATGACAAAGTGAAAGAGGGTTCTGAAAAGAAAGCAAAAGAACTGTTTGCATCTGTCGGCGAAGATTTTTCAAAACGTGCAGAACAACTTGACAGCGGCTTGTTCTTGTCAGCTACTCCGTCTTTAGTTTTTGATACAAGAGATAACGCTATGATGCCGAGAGAAGGTGTATTTGTTATGGGAAAATTGAAAGGTGCTATCGGAGTCGCCGGTGACCATGATAAATATTTGGCAGTAACCGGTACTATGAAAAAATACTTCCCGATTGCCAAGAAATCTTCTTTGATTTTATCAGCCAGAGCAGGCGGTAAACTTGCAGGTGAAATGCCTGAATTTGCATCATACAGACTTGGCGGCGCAAGAAATGTCAGAGGCTTTAAAGAAGGTCACGTCGGCAGAGGTTACGGCTTTGTTTCCGGCGGTTTAGAATACAGAACTCCTATTCCGTTCCTGGACAGAATTACCAGCAACCAAATGGTTAATAATACAAGATTTGCGGTATTTGTAGATGCCGGTCAAATTATAGATTCTTCACTTACCCAAAAATTATACGGTTGGCCGGGATACGCAATTTCAGCCGGTGTCGGTATGAGATTTTTCATTCCGGGCTTAGGACCTTTGGCTATAGACTACGGTATTCCTTTTACAAATGTAGGCAGAAACAACTCCAAACATGGTCAGTTTACTTTCTTCTTTGGGGAATCATATTAGTATTTGTATGTGTTAGACTTTTTTTGAAAGGAAATGTCATGAATATATTAAAAAAATTATTTATTACTTGCGTAATGATAGCTTGTGCAGGCATTGCTGTTCCTGCTTTTGCGGCGACCGCAACTATTGATGTTGACCAAATTTTGGCAGAATATTCAAAATCTAAAATTGCCGCTGCGCAATTCAGAACTCAAGAAGAAAATCTTCAAAAGATAGTTATTGAGGCTCAGAATAAAATTAAGGCTGCTTCTTCTCCTGTTGAAAAACAAAATATAGAAAAAACTTATGAAGCAAGATTTAACGCCCAAGCTGAAAGAATTAAAACCGAACAAATGAAAAAACTTCAAGAAATCGAAAATGATATTTTCGGCGCAATAGAAAAGGTTAACAACGGCAAATATGATTTAATCTTGAAAAAATCCGCAACTGTTTATTGTCCGAATGATATCACTGATGAAGTTCTAAGACGCTTAAATACAAAGTAATTTGAAAAACGTACAAAATTTGCAAAAAACGAGATTAAACAGTATAATTATTAGGACTTCTGTTTTTATAATGACAGAAGTCTTTGTGAGTATTTAACAGAAAGGATTTTAAGTAAAACAAAAATGAGCGAGGCGCAGACGTTAATCTTTAATTTAATGCTTGTAGTTTTGTTGTTACTTACTAATGCCTTTTTTGTTGCATCGGAATTTGCACTTGTCAGTGTCAGACGCACAAGGCTTACGCAGCTTGCCAATGAAGGAAACAGTAATGCCGACCTTGCATTAAAAGCAATTGAAGAAATAAATAAATATATGGCGGCAACTCAACTCGGAATCACGGTAGCGAGTATCGGTGTCGGTTGGGTTGGCGAAGCATCCATTGTAAAACTTCTTATGCATTTATTTAGCTTTATTCCTAATCTTTCAATCAGACTTGTTTCTGCGCACACAGTTGCCGTTACAATTGCATTTCTTATAATTACACTTATGCACGTTGTAATGGGTGAACTTGTACCGAGGTCAATAGCGTTGCAACATTCCGAAAAGACTTCCCTTCTGATAATTCGCCCGCTGCTTTTTGCAAAAGCAATATTTAAACCCTTTATTTGGGTATTGAACGGATGCGGCACTTTTTTGTTGGGACTTTTGGATATTAAGCCGGAAGAACACCACCTGACACATTCGACCGAAGAGCTTAATATGCTTATTGATGCAAGCTACAATGACGGTGTTATTAATGAAACCGAAAAAGATATGATACAAAATGTGTTCAAATTTTCTGACCTTTGCGCAAAGCAGGTTATGATTCCAAGAACGGACGTTACATGTATTCCTGTTGATATTTCACTTGATGAACTCAAGCAAATTACCTGCGAAACGCAATATACACGCTATCCAGTTTATGAAGATGATTTGGATAATATAATTGGTATCGTTCACATAAAAGATATTTATGCCGCTGCACTTAAAGGCGATTTTGATATCAGAAAAATTCTTCGCAAACCTATGATGGTGCCAGAAACAGTAAATGTTGACAAATTGCTTTTGGATTTTAAACAACAACAAAACCAAATGGCAATTGTTATAGACGAATTTGGAGGAACCTCAGGCATTATTACTTTGGAAGATGTTTTGGAAGAAATTTTCGGTGAAGTGCAAGACGAATTTGATGATGACGAAGTTGAAGATTTGGTAAAATTATCGGAAACGAGCTACGAAGTAAACCCGATGATGCGTACCGACGAATTTTCGGAAGTTTTCAACGTTCATATTGAAGACGAAGATGTTGATACAATAGGCGGTTTTGTTATCAAGCAGCTTGGCAGACTGGCTGAAAGAAACGATATTGTTGTATTTGATAATCTTGAATTTGTAGTTAAAGAAATTTCTAAAACAAGAATTACAAAACTCTGCTTGAACATTATTCCCCCTGCAGTAGTTGAAGAAGAAAGTCAAGAAGCATAAAAATAAACAGAAAGAGCATAGAGCTCAATCTGTTTATCCGTATGTATCCCTGATTATATTTATATTATCAACTGTATTTTATCTTTTTTCCATATCAAAATAGTTTACTTTTACTCATACTTTTGTATAATTTTTTCACTATGATATCATGACAATATAGAAGGGTTGTTATGAAAAAATTTATTAAACTTGTCCTCCATAAAATAAAAAACCTTGATAAACAAATTGATACTTACAAGGAAAAAACAGGCAGTTCAAAATTGCCCTCTAAAGCGTATTTGAACTGGGGGATAAATCTCGCACTGGAAGGCAAAATAAACGACGCTATTGAAAAGTTTGAAATATCCTCTAATATGCCCTTTACCGATCCGGAAAATTACACAAACTGGGGTATAGCTCTTGCTAAACTTCACCGTTTTGAAGAAGCTATCGAAAAGTTTGACATGGCTTTGGAAATAGATAAAACATATTCTAGCGCATATTCATTGAAAGGAGCAGCTCTTGTTGAATTAAACCGAACGGAAGAAGCCATAGAGTGCTATAACAGAGCTGTAAAATATGCCCCCTATGATCCAGATATTTATGTTAATCATGGAGTTGCTCTTGCAAGGATAGGGCAAAAGACAAAAGCTGAACAGCAATTCAGAAAGGCATTGAGCCTTTCTTTAACAAACATCAATGCGGCATTTCTTCTTGCGGTAGTATTGTATGAACAAAACAAGCTTATGGAGGCACTGGATAGCTTTAATTATGTCATAAAACTTGATAACCGCCACGTAATGGCTTTTTATTATTTATCTTTGACAAATACAAAATTGAAAAATTATAAAGCAGCATTGGACTGTGCAATAATAACGGTTCAGCTTGTACCTTTCAGAGTCGATTTTATGGTGAATTTGGCGGAATGCTATTTTGATTTAAAAAATATAAAAATGGCTATAAAAACATATCGTTCTATTGAAAAAATTGCGCCTGACAATTATGCCTTTCTGATTTCTTCGGGTATTTTCTGGCAAAAGGTTAAAAAGTTTTCACGCTCAATAAAATACTTTGAACAGGCAATTGCTATGCCGCAGGCGGATTATTTGACAAAGTATTATTATGCAATTTCGTTAGCAAGCTTGAACAGATTAAACGAAGCAAAAGATATGTTTGCAAGCATTGTTGAAGAAAAACCCGATTTTTATGATGCACTGCTAAAATTGGCAATGGTCTACAAAACTTGCGAAGAATACGATAAAGCCATAGAACTTTTTGAAAAACTGTTTTCGAAATCCGCACATTTCACAAAGTATTTCAATGCTATCGCAAATTGCTATCTCATGGTTGGCAACGTTGATAAAGCAATTGAATATTACAAAAAAATGATTGAATATTACCCCGATGACACAGAAGCGCACATGGAGCTTGCCCAAATTTATCTTATTCACAAAAGAGATAATCAAAATGCACTCAGGATGATTAGAATGCCTTATAAAAACAATTCGGACGGAATAAAAATCAACACTCTGTACGCTTTGATTTTGGCGGAAGAAGGAAATTTTGACGAAGCTATAAGCAAGATTAACCACGCCATAAATCAGGATGAGAATAATTTTGAAACAAATATGAGAAAATTATTTATTCTGAAAAATTCAACATACCAATCTCAATATGAAGACTATTTAAATTTTATGAAAGAAAAATTTTCGGATAAAGTTGACATAATCGAAAAAGCCCTAAATAATGCATAAAAGCTTTAAATAACAGCTTTTATGGCAAGTCCGATAAGAATTATTCCCCCTAAAATCTGAAGATATTTTGCAGGGAATTTTTTGAAAAGATATCCAAACCAAAAACCCAAAAGAGAATTTATAAAAGTTACTAAACCTATTAGTATTGCTGGAAACAAGACTTTTACATGCGAAAAGCACAAGGAAATACCAGCACCGAAAGCATCTATACTTGTCGCTACGGCAAAAGCCAAAAGGCAACCAAACGATAAGCAGCAAATTTTTTCTTCTTTTTCTTCGGCAAATGCCTCTTTTATAAATTTTATTCCCAAAATTAAAAATATTATAAATACTATCCACGTATTTATAAATTTGAGGTATTTATAAACGCTCAGTGAGCAAAAATACCCCAAAATCGGCATTAAAAACTGAAAAAAACCCAAGAAAAATGCGAGTATAAGTGAATTCTTTCGCTTTTGTGTTTTAAAAATTAACCCCTGTGAAAAACTTACAACCATTGCATCAATAGACAAAGCTATCGCAAGAAAAAGTATCTGAACAATTCCCATAGTCTGTTTCTATTCTTTATTTGCAAGTTTTTCTCTGACTTTAGCTTCAACTTCGGCGAGAATTTCGGGGTTTTCTTCCAAAAATTCTTTTGCCTTATCTCTGCCTTGTCCTATCTTATCGTCATTGTAGCTAAACCACGCACCTGCTTTTTTGATGATATCCATATCGGTTGCAACATCCAATATGCAGCCAACTTTGGAAATACCAAGACCGTATATGATATCAAATTCCGCAATTCTGAACGGAGGTGCAACTTTATTTTTAGCAACTTTAACTTTTACTCTGTTACCGAATTCTTGTCCGTCTTTTTTAAGAGTTTCAATTTTTCTTATTTCCATTCTGACGCTTGCATAGAATTTCAAAGCGTTACCACCTGTCGTTGTTTCGGGGTTGCCGTACATAACACCGATTTTTTGACGAAGTTGGTTAATGAAAATAATTGTTGTTTTTGTCTTGTTAACAATACCGGTAAGTTTTCTCAACGCTTGGCTCATAAGTCTTGCTTGCAGACCAACGTGAGAATCTCCCATCTCCCCTTCAATTTCAGCTTTCGGAACAAGTGCCGCAACAGAGTCAACAACTATGATATCAACCGCTCCGGAACGAACGAGTTCTTCTGCAATTTCAAGAGCCTGTTCGCCTGTATCGGGCTGGCTTATCAATAACTGGTCAATATCGACACCGAGTTTTCTTGCATATTCGGGATCAAGAGCGTGTTCTGCATCAACAAATGCAGCGATACCGCCTCTTTTTTGAGCTTCTGCAACAATATGTTGAGCAAGTGTTGTTTTACCGCTGCTTTCAGGTCCGTAGATTTCAATAATTCTTCCCTTAGGAACGCCACCTATACCAAGAGCAATATCAAGTGATAAAGCTCCTGTTGGAGTTGATTCTACTTGTGCTGCAGATTTATCGCCCAATTTCATAATTGAGCCTTTACCAAAATCTTTTTCTATTTTAGAAATTGCCGCATCAAGAGCTTTTTGCTTTTCTGCGTCAATTGCTTGTTTTTCATTTTCAATAACTGCTGTTTCGCTCATGTTCCTACTCCCTGTTTTACGTTCTATGCAAACATTATACACTAATATTACTTTTTTTGTTGTAACAAAGTATTAACAAGATTTTTGAGGATAATCAACTATTTGTTTGATACATACTTGCCATACTTATAGTATTATGTATATACTGTAAGAAGAGGGTTCGGGTAGGAAGATTTAAATTGGTAATTACAAACGAATACAAAGAAATCATAGAAAAATTAGTCACTTCCAATAAGCGTTTTTCCGGAAACGAAGATTTGTATGAAGATTTCTGCGCCGAAGCTCTTGAAAAAAGTTTGTTTATACTGAGAAAATCAACCGAAATAGAAAAAGTGGGAAACTATTTAAACAGAATAGTTTCAAACGCAATGCTAAATGTGCTTAAATCTTCGGGCAGAGTTACTCGTGGAGCATCCGGATACAAAAGCACTATGCAGGTTTTACCATTAGAAAACCCCCTCGACAACGGATTTATTGATATAAAAGATCCGGCAATTCATTTTGAAGACAAAATTACCGAAGATGAAACCCTTAGCGAAATATACAGTTGTATATTGAGATTTGACAGAAAAGAACCCGAACAAAAATTTGGCTTAATATTTTACATGAAATATGTTGAAGGCAAAAAACAAAGAGAAATAGCATCTGCTCTCGGTATTAGTCAGGGAGAAGTCAGCAAAAGACTCTTTGCTTTGATGCAAAAAATAAGCAATGAATTAGACTAAAGATAGGTGGAATAATGACTGTAGAAATAAAATATTTAGGACATAGTGCGTTCCAATTTAATGTTGCGAATAAACAAATTTTAGTTGATCCGTTTTTAACCCAAAACCCTAGTTATAACGGTGACTTATCCGAATTAAAACCCGAACATATTTTCTTAACTCACGCACATTCTGACCATTTGGGAGATGCAATAGAACTTTCCAAACGCACAGGTGCTACTATCCATGCGGTTTTTGAGCTTGCAAATTATTGCGCACAAAGAGGAGCAAAAACTAATGGTGTAAATATCGGCGGCAGATTAGAGTTTGAATGGGGAATAGTTACATTTATGAACGCTGCTCACTCCAGTTCCACACCGGATGGACAATATGCAGGGGTTGCCGCATCAATTATGTTCAGATTTCAGGACAAGAGAGTATTTCACGCAGGGGATACAGGTCTTATTGCCGATTTAAAAATGATTGGCGAAGTATACAAACCCGACATCGCACTGCTTCCTATCGGTGGACAATATACAATGGGAATAAAAGAAGCAGTTCACGCAGCAAAATGGTTGAGAGCGAAACAGGTTATTCCTATGCATTATAATACTTTCCCTCTTATAGAAGTTGATGTAAATGAGTTTAGAACTCTGTTAGAAAGCGAAAGCCTCATAAAACCCGTTATTCTTAAACCGGGTGAATCAGTTTCGTATAAATTAAAATAATGACCGAGCCTAATACTGTAAATACCGCCGCAAGAGCATTTGATATTTTAAAAAAGCTTTGTGAAAAAGATTGCCAACCGGAAGAATTGTTGTGCGGTTTTTCGGACGATACTCTCAGACTGTATCTGAATTCAATGAAGTTGTGCGGAATAAATTTTTCTTCTCCGACAAGAGTAAAAAAAGAATATTCCCTCGTCGAAAATTTAGATTTTTTGAATTTTTCTTTGCAGGATTATAAAAATTTGTTGAATATAAAAAAGATTATTTCCCAAGAAGATACATATAACGAGGTTATCGAATTTAATAACTTTATCGAAAAATTAGCAAAATACACAGGAAAAGCCGGCAAAGAAAAACTGTTAAAAATACTGGACGCAAAACCTTTTTCTCCGAAATTACACGATATGATATTTGAAATAGAAAAAGCCGTTTCTTTATCAAAACTGCTTTTAATCAAATATACTTCGCCAAATTCATTAATAAATTATTTTAAAATTTTACCGAAATATTTAAAAATTCAAAACTCAAAAATATACGTCTATGGCACGGATGCCTCAATAAAAGAAGTAAGATATTTACCTTTGATAAGAATAAAATCTTTAAAAATTATTGATGAACCGGTTGAAACTGTTGATGTGGGGAATTACGCTATATGCCGGTTTAACCCGCTCAAGAACGATATGAATAAATTTGAAAACATAAAAATATTAGAAAAAACACCCGAAAAAGTAATTGCCAAAATATACTATGAGAACACGTTTGAATTTATTCAAAAGGTTTTAAATTGCGCAAAAGATTGTATTATTCTTGAGCCGCAGGACATTAAAAAAGAAGTCGCAAACATAATAAAAGAGGTAGGTGAACTGTATGCAAAATAAGTTTAATTTAACCTCTTACAATCTTTTTAAATTGATAAAGTACATTTTGCCTAAAAAGAAATTTACTATTGCAGAAATCGTTTCATTTTTGGATACTGAAAATATCTGCGTTGAATATGAAACCGTTTATAAATATCTGAGAACTCTGAAACGCCTAGGTTTTGAGTTTGAAAAAGTTAACAGTAAATCATTTAAAATAAAAAAGCTGCCTTTTGTTTTTTCCGACAGAGAAAATGAAACTCTTATAAATATTTTAAACAAATTAAGTCGAAGCTCTTTACCTAAAAAGACAGAACTATGCGAAAAACTTTTGCTTTTTCTTACCGGCAATAATACTGAAAATCTATTTCAAAATGAAACCACCTCGCAAAAACTCGACAAATTTATAAAAGACGGTCTCAGATTAAAACTGTTTTTTGGTTCATCAAATTCCGAAAAAGAAACTCTTTTTGAGTTGTATAATGTTTTTTCCGAGGGAAAAAATAAATATTTGCAAGGATACGATATCAACAAAAAAGAAGTCGTTATGTACAGTATTGATGATATTTCCTCTATCAAGCAAACTCCGACAAAAAACAAATTCTCTTACGAAAAGGAAGAAGCAATTTTAAAATTTTCATCAAGAGTTGCAAAAGCATATATTCCGAAAGAAGAAGATGAAATTATAGAAAAAACAGAGGATAGTCTGGTTATTCGAACAGTTTATTATGACAAAGTTGCGTTTTACAAAAAAATATTAAGATATACGAACAATTGTGAAATAATAGCTCCGGCAGCCCTGAAAGATGCTCTTGGAGCTTATTTGAGCGAATTATACCAAATGTATGATTGCCCAAAATAAAAATAATTGTTAAAATTTGTTAATAAAGTAGCAAATTTTTGAAAATTGGCGTTTTAATATATCACGCACGAAACAGAGATTATTATCCAAATAGGAGAGAAATATATGACAGACATCAATAGTAGTAGTTTTGGCGGTGACGTCGGTAAAATCAAAGGAACGGACTTTGATAGAAATGCATCTGTTTCTTCCGGTGAACAAGTTTATTCTGCACCTCACAAAGAAATTGACAATTTAGACAATGCTCATGCCGCACTCGTCGGTCGTTCCATGGTTAAAAAGTATTCAGGTACTCCAAAATTCGACGGCAAATTAGTTGCTAGTGTAAAAGAAGATTTGGCTGCTCTGGATGCAAACTATGAAAAGAACAAAAAATCTGTTGCAATAGAAGATTTAGCTTTGCAAAGAGGTATTCCGTACGAACAAGCCATGAAAATGGGCGAAGAATTTAGAAAAGCCTAAACAGTAAAAAGCCCCTTGAAAAAGGGGGTTTTGGTAAAGGGTTTTTCTTAAATGAAAAAGTTGCCAAAATGAAGTTTCGTGGTCTTCATTGGGCTGTACGCACTGCTTAATTTTAGCTTATCCATCTTGCTCAAAATCTCTTCATCAGAATCGTTGTAGAGAATATCTAAATATGCGGAGATTTCTTTGTTTATTTCCTTCTCATCCGTTTTAAAAATATCCTTGCCCGCCAAAGATAGCGGAGTTTTTTGCTTTGCACTATAATTTGTCGGGTAAGAAACAAAATCATTTTTAATAAATGGGTTTATCTTGTCCATAATTTTATCCTTAAATCTTCCACCTGTGATTTTGTTTTTAATGAAGGCTTTAAAAAAGTCAACGTTATGACAAATTTTTTATTTACGTTGTTTAATCAAACTATGAAAATATCATTTGGCGCAAAGTTAATAACCACTCCGGAACAATTTTCTCTTCAGACCGATAACATTGAGGACAAACGTCATGTTTCTCGTTTTGTTAACGGCTTAAAAGTGCTTGTCGAAAATCCTGTATTTAATTCTCTTACAGAAAACGATACGATTGAATTAAAGCGAGCGCACTCCCGAAAAGGAAAGTTTAATTATAAAATCATATATAAAAGTCCCGAGATTAAAGACATAGATTCTTTTGAACATATAACAATGGAAATAGGAAACAAGCTCGGACTCAATGAAGTATTTGGCGCATTTGAACAAATTTCGTATGCACCCATGTACAAAAAAGGAGTATTCTCCGATGAAGAATATTCCCTTTCTGATTCTTATGATGATTTATTTTTGAAAACTTTTAAAATGAGTTTTTCCGATTTTTTAAAAGCATTGGCATCACACGACAAGAAAGATTAGCTGACCAAAGCGAGCTTCTTTTCCCTTTCTTTGTCTTCATAATATTCTTTTAAAATATCCATTCTGTCTTTGCCGCCCATGATGGATATTGTATTTTCCAAAAATTCACCCTTGTTATTGTATCTGTCCATAATAGCTTTGAAGTAACCTATGGTAAGAACAACATCATTTTCATCAATTTTGCCGTCCGCATTAATATCATATTTATCGGAATTTTTATTTATATTTTGATATAAGTTATAATCGGTTTCGTCAATATTTCCATCGCCGTTTAGGTCAAACAGTTCAAAGCAATTATCTTGAGTTAAGCCGATAAGCTTGCTTAATTTGTTCGTATCCCATTGATTTTTATCGTTTAAGAGCGCTTGATGTTCTTGGGATATTACACCATTTTGAATTGCTGCTTGATATTTTATAGCACTTATATCACCATAGTTTAAATTTCCGTCACCTGACAAATCAAATATATCAAGGTCCTCTTTTCTGCCATCATTTGCCTTTGTATTTTGTTCTTTTGAGAAAACACCGTCCGTTTGCATAGCTTTTACAATTTCTACAAATCTGTCAGCCTGTTTAGCGGTTAATTTTCCGTTATTCAAATATTCTTTGACAAATTGCGTGTACTCTACCGGTATTTCATATGTTTCCTTTTGGATACCTTCTTCAGAAAGACCGTCATATTCTTCTGAGTTAATAGTCGCATCCGCAATAAGAAGATTTTCCGCCTTTTGATTATCGCTTTTTGATGTTACAAAGTATAGTTCCCTTGTGCGAACGTTATCTTTGCCAAGAACATCCGGAGCATATTTTGAAATATCGTCTTTGGAAAGAGGAGCAGGATTATCAGCAGAAATAGCAATTTTACCCGCTTTTTCTATAAAATCGCTTTTTAATTCCGGAGCAAGAGAAAGGTCCATATTGCTTTTATCTTTTACGGAAGATGCATATTTTGTATAACCGGCTTTACGTTTTGTATTTCCACCGAAAAATTCAACAAGTCCGGCAATAGTTAATGCGGCAAGAGCTATAATTCCTATAACCAAAACATTTGAAGGTTTTGGACCTTTGAAAAGAAGATTTTTTGCAAAAGCGCCAAAAAGGGCCGCACCTATACCAAAAATTCCTATTTTTTTGGTTGTTGCAATATTTTTATTGCTTTTGTCAATTACATGATTTGCAATGGATAATAGCCTTTTATCCGCCTCGTTTTGAATATTTCTTCCGACCATACTTTTGTCATCTATAGTAAAAACGCTTACGGACTGAGGTTCTTCCTGAGAAGCAACAACATCAGTATTTATTTGAGTCTGTTGCGGTTTTACCGCTTCATTTTCCGAAATCTTTCCTACTGCCATAATATATCCCTTTCCTTGCTTATTAGTTATTCATACAATTTTTTTTGTAAACGGTTAACGTATTCTTTGCCGCCTGCAATTTTTTCAAAATTTTGCCTGTAAGTTTCCGATTCTTTTACTCTTTCCAAAATTGCCTTAAAGTATTCATTTATTAACGCTACATCTTTACCATCAACAAAACCATCGGCATTTATATCTGTTTTGCAGGGATTTCTCAGTATATTCTGATAAAGTTCGTAGTCCTGTTCGTCTGCGTTGCCATCACCGTTTAAATCAAAAAGATTTTTCGTTGTTTTATCATTTTTGGATTTTGATACGGTTTTTAAGAAAGATAAATTATTCCAATCTTCTTTTTTAGAAGCTAACAATGCTTCTTGGATTTCCCTGTCGGTTCCGGCTTTTAGGAACAATTCTATCGCCGAAACATCTCCTCTGTTTAACAAGCAGTCGCCTGACGTATCAAAGAAATCAATATCTTCTTTTTTTACGGTAACTGCACTGTCATGTTGTTGAGGTTTGTTATATGCATTAACGGATTCAAGAGCCTTTGTAATTTCGATAAATCTTGCCGCTTCCGTTTCGGAAAGACTTTCTCTGCCGCTCAAATACTCACCGACAAAACTTTGGTATTCTTTCGGAATTTCATAAGAGTTAAGTTGAAAACCATTAAATTTGTTCTTTTCATCGGCAATAGCATTGTAGTTTTCCGATTTTATAATTGCTTCGTATATGGCTACATTATCAGCGTTGCTCTTGGCAGGAACCATATACAGTCTGTGCAAAGTTGGATTTCCCTGAAAAGTATATCTTGCAAGAGAGGAAAGTTGTCCGGCAGTAAAGCCCTCTGTCGGCATATTTTTACCTTTCATCAAACCGAATACAAAAGCATCAAATTTTTCCATAAAACGAGAAGTTTTTGCATCGGGTAACTCTCCGGGTTTTACCGCTTCATGAGTTTTTGCCTGATGCAGCGTGTTGTACGCTCTTTGCCTTAAATAACCGCCGCACACATCTTCATACGCACCTTGCAAGGGCATAGAGACATCCATGTTGAAATAATTGTCAGTAAATCTATCATTTATCTCAATCGCTTTGTACGCAATTTTTTCCAATCTTTTATCCGCAGTTCTTTCTGCCTGACTCCGTGCATCATCATGATTTTGAGCAGTAAAAATACAAACCTGCGTATTTCCGTTCTGCTCATACGGACTTCGTGTAACATTGTTAGAACAACCTCTCAGGTCAACTTTTCCTATACTTTCCATGCCAATATCCCTTTCGCCATACCCTATAAGTAAATAAAGTATTTTTATTTGAAAAAATTGCGTCCGCAAACAAAAGAAAGGTTGACGAAAAATATTTATACGATACGATAATTAAAGATTGAGTTGCGTGCCGCGTTAGCTCAGTTGGTAGAGCAAGGGACTGAAAATCCCTGTGTCCTTGGTTCGATTCCGAGACGCGGCACCATTTAAAAAAGACAGTCAAAAAGACTGTCTTTTTTGTTGTGGTTAGTAATATATGTTGTACTTTTTCAGGACAGTGTATCTGTACGGTTAATAGTACTATTTTGCCACAAATCGGCTGTCCGTAAAGGGTTTGGCGGTTGGAAGTAACCAACGAATAGTAACATAGCTTAGTCCTGAAAGTCCATATTTTAAACCAACGAGTCTGATTAGTGAGAAATTGTGTCCTAATTCTGTCCCTAAAAGACTTTTAGCGTTTTTGCACCTTTCCGGTATTTTGTACACTTGAAAGTACTATTCGTTGGTTTTGTTGTATTAAAATTTTCTTGTTTTATGTGTTTAAATTTTTCAAGGTCGGAAATTTTTTATAAAAGGTCGGAAGTCAAAATTTATTGTTTTTCATTATCAATAAAAAACGCATTTAATAAATCTGCGTTTTGTTTTAAACTCTTTATTTGTAATGTTGTATCCTGATTCTTCCATATTTCCCTCCTAATTCAGGAAACACAATACATGGGAAAAATCAGAAAAGCGAAAAAGCAGGAAGAATTTTACAAAAAGACACAAAGTTATGCTATTTCTAAAATAGAAGAAAGTTCTTTTTTTATTTTGGGGAGATTTTCTTTTAAATTATCATATTTTAAATTAACTGTTTTGAAATCTATTTTATAATTTTTTTCACCATTATTTAAGCAGTATTGCGGTATTTTAGGTGTTTCTTCACCCCACCTTGGATATAAAAGTATTGCATGGTTTGCTTTATGCAAAAGGCAATAAGTAGAAACTTGGAATACATCTGCATTAGAAAAATCATCAGTATTTTTAAATTCTTTATATTTTGTATCAATAATAATTTTTTGGTCTTTACGTTCAGCATAAATATCTACGTATGTATTTCTTTTCTTGTTTTCATCTCCCTCCAATAGTCGTTTACCTTTTTGAGCGGTAATTTCCCATTCTGATTCTGTTTCATTTCTTTTCATAATTTCAAAAACAAATTCCTCAAATAATTTGTTCATATCCCAAATGAGAGTAATATTCTCAAATTTGTTTTTAGATAAGTCTACGCTTGTTTTTTCAACAAACATTTTTGCCAAATTAAAAGATTTTCTGAATAATTCTTGATTTCTTGACAGTTTTATCTTATCTGCTTTATATTTGTCAAATCTAATCAACCTAATATCCGCATAATAATTTATTATAAATTTTAAAGTTTTCTTATTATAACTATCATTAGATATGTTATATAAACAGGAAGAAACAAATAAAAACAACTGATTTAAAATATTATTCTCTGAAAATTCATCATATTCGCAATAAAATTTTGCCTGATTAGAACAATTATTTCTGATATTTTCAGTAAATTTAATTTTCCCTTTCAAATAGTTTAAGTTATCTTCTTCTCTCACGTATTTTTTAGGTGTGAGCCGTTTTAAGCATTCAAATAATGATTTTGCATATTCTCTTATTAATATTTCAATAAAAGGATTTTTTGCTGACGAAAGTTTGGTTTCTGTACTAGTTCTAATATCTAATTTCTTTGTAAAAGAAAGCATAAAAATCAAATTTTTTAAAATATTTTCTTTGTTATCTTCATCATTGCAAATTAGTTTTGGTAATATTTGAAAATGTGTATTTTTATATTTTATTACACCAACCCAAGATGTTGTTTCAATACCATTGTGCGTAACTTTTAAAGCAGATGTTAATTTTTGGCATTCCAAATAATTGTGTAATTTTTCTAAATCACAATCTTTTAATATTTTTTTATCATATTCTTTAACAACAATAGGTTCTGCCATTTAAAATTACCTATTAAAATTCTTCTTGCGTCAATGCTTTTTTAAATTCTTCCTCTGACATTTTTTCTGGTTGTATAAATTCATACATTGAATCTTCGCACTCATTTTTTAATGTAGGCGGTACGTCAAGTTTTACTAAAAATTTTGGAATAATAAGATTCAATTTTTCCCAGTCACAATAAAAATATTCGTTCAATAGTGGCAATATTTCGCTAAACCATATTTCTTTTAATGCTGAAATGTTATTATTTCCATTCTCTTTATTATATTTAGTGTTAATAAAATAGCTGTGTCCGATTTGGTGATCCCTATCTAGCAAAAGCTTAATTTTATTATTTAAACCATCAAATATTTTGCTAAATTCAATACCAAAATCAGCAACTAAACTACTTTTTGGCATCATTTCCTTAAATTTAAAACGGCGTCTTAATGCTATATCAATAGAAGCAATGGAGCGATCTGAAGTATTCATTGTGCCGATTATGTATAGATTGTTAGGAACAGTAAATGTTTCATGAGAATACGGTAATTGCACTGATATATTTTCTCTTTTGTCTTCTTCAATTAAGGTTATTAGTTCACCAAAAATCTTTGAAATATTACCCCTATTGATTTCATCAATAATCAACACATGTGGCTTATTTACATCTTTGTTGTTTAATTCAATTTTGCCATCATAATAATCTCTTACTAGTTGTAATTTATCTTCATCCGACATCTCGGTTATATTAAGTTTAGCTTGATTACCACTATCAGACTTCTTCATTTTTAATAATTTTTCGTAGATCGCATAATAATAACATGATAAACCGCTTGCAACTCCATTTATTGTTGCAATTTCACCCTGTGACGACATTTTGTTGTTATATGCTTCTTCCAAATATTTAAAAGTAATTGAATACGTATATTTCCCATTTGTAGGTGTGATTCTTGCACTATTTTTTGTATATTTATCAATTCTAAATTCAGCGTTTTTTGTACCAGTTTTAAAAGTTGAACCAACGCTATATTCTTCGATAAACTTTTCTTTTAGATTTTTAAAATCTAATATTGCATCTTGTTGACCTGTTTGAATATCTAATCTGTCAAATAATGCTCTGTTAGCGGCAATTTTAAATATTCCATTGGATCCTTTATAAGTTAATTTATCTACTGGCTCATTCCAAGATTCGGCATCAAGATCTGGCTTAATTCCTTCAACAAACTCTTCATATGAATATGATTGATGAAAAGTAACAAATTCTATTTGGTTATTATTTTTTGCATTATCGAATTCATTTTTTATTTCCGCATAATTAATAACATTGCCTTTTTCATTATATTTAATTATTGATGGATTTATAATTTCCATAGCTTTAACAATAGTATTATATGTTTTACCTGTTCCGGGAGGACCATACAAAATTTGATTTAAAGGAATGTTAATACAATTTTCCTGTACCTTTTCAATATTCATAGTTATACCCTCAAAATGATTATTTAAGAAATCTATAAAGTTTTTGTCTGTTATTTTTACACTTCCCTGTGGAGCATTACTTATATAATTTAACCTCTTTAAGTTTTCGTATTCTAAAGCGGAATCATTGACTTCTTTTAGTAGTTTTAGTCTTACGTATTTACCTTCTTTGCTTTTTTCATATTCTTCTATGTTATTCCAAAATTCTTTATCGTCATTTATTTCATCAAAAGGAATATCAATCTTTTCTACAATTGTTTTATATCGTATTCTTTTATCATTTGAAGATGAATAAATAAAGACAATATCATTTATATTAAATTTATTATGTTGTCTCCAATCAATAAAACCAAATTTATCAAATGCACCTTTATGATCATACATTTTGGAATTTGCCGATCTTAACCAGTATTGCATATTTGTAGATGTATTATACTCTTTTTTCCTTTTAAAATTATCAACATATTTTGCCATACTGGGATCTATTTTCTCAATAATATCTATATATTGTTCAGGGATGGCATACAAATTTTTATCATCAAAAATAGTATCATAATCATTTCTTGATTTTTCGGGTAAATTTGGACTTCTATTTAAACTAATGTTGTTTATTTCATATAATTTTTGTCTTTGGGAATATGTAGAAGTTCTGATATTTGTAATAATTTGTGCCTTATTTTTTGATGTGTTATGAAATGCTAAATACTGAGTTATATTATTTCTGTCTTGAACTAGCATAAACCAATACATTATATACAATACAAGATGATAATTTATATAATTCTTGCAATGTATGGTTTATGCTAGTTCAAGACAGAA
>JAILCC010000022.1 GCA_024680555.1 bacterium | reverse complement strand
TATAAACATCTTAGCACAAACACTTTAATAATTACATTTTTAGATTTTAAAATTAAAAAAGCCGCTATTTCAAGCGGCATATAAATGGTTGCGGGAATAGGATTTGAACCTATGACCTTCGGGTTATGAGCCCGACGAGCTACCAGACTGCTCCATCCCGCGATAAATTATTTATTTGAACGAAGTCCCTGATAACAATATTATTATTGAACATAAATATAAAAAATCAAGTGTCAGAAAATATTATTAAAAAATCCAAGAGTAAAACAATAACCTGCGTCTTTACGTAAAGTAATCAGTAGTGTGTAAAGTTTTGTAAAGAATTTTACCAAAAATGAAATTTCTGTTTTTGTATATACTTTATATATATGTAAGAGATAAACAAGCCAAAAAGATACTAATCAATACAATCATAATAAAACTTTCCTAAAACCTTCCCTTTCCTTAATTTTGCTCCCATCAACGGGAGTTTTTTTTAGGATTTGCGGTAGAGTGAGTCTCAGACGAAACTCGTAAGAGCATTTGTTCGGCGTAGAGAAAAGTTTGCAAAAGCAAATCTTGAAGCGGAGCGAAGAACAATGCGTACCCGCATAATCCTAATTTGACAAATTTTGACTAAGCCGACTTAAAAAGAACAAAGTGATGACGAAAAAGCACGTCCTCGTGAATAATTCGGCGGAACGGCAAATTGCGCAAGCAATTTTTAATGAAGCAAACATTCACACTACCGGAAAATAAAAATCCACAAGATAACTTGCCGCATCAAACGGATGTGACAAAAATTTCAACTCCTTTTCTGTTTTTATTTGATGATAAGTCGGAACATCAATTTTGTTCGTACCCTCTTTATAGCGAAGGTTTTCACAGTTATAAATGAGCTTTTTGCACTTCGGATCAATAAGAATTTCGCTTTTGCCATCGGCGGTTTTTATCTTATTATTCCAAGCCGCAACACGATTTTTTATGGGCGGATTGAATGCCTTTAGACGAAAATCTAAATTTTTATAGCCGTAATGCGCAAGGCGATTTTTAATCAGAACGTAGTTAGTATATTCACTTGTTGTGGTTCGATTATCGCCTGACGCATCACCGTTAATGATAATTTTCGCCTTATGACGTGGATAGCGCTTTACAAATTCATCAACGCATTCTACGGTTGTCGTATTTTCTAACGCTAACTCATCAAAGAAAAACACCTTGTCATCAGAACAAAAAGCCAAAACCCAGCACATCGGATCAACGTTAAAGTCGCAGGAAATATGCAGCTGCACATCATCAAGATAAGAAATTGAACAAATATTATCCGATGAAAAATTCTTAACCACATTGTTTTTTGCCGCATTCAAAGGTTCCCCGAGCCAAATATGCTTGTAATCATCGGGCTTGTAAATCCTCGTTTGCTCAGCCATTTTACGCATTGATTCGGGACAAAAAGGATTGTCGAGATAGTTTATATGTATAATTAAAGAATTATCTCGATAAAGGCTTTGCACCTCGGAAAGAACAGCATCTTTATAAGTTTTGGGGTTCATTGTTACAAAAATCTGGCTGTCGTCCATCCTTATGGTCGGATCAAGTTTCTGAAAACTGCCCAATGAAAAGTTTTGAGCCTCTTCAATCCATGCATCCGCAAATCCTTCATAAGACTTTATACCATCGGCAGTAAGGTCATTCATTCCCCTAAAAACAATTTCGCTGCCCGTAATTTCACTTCTAAAAAAATCTGCATAAACTTTGAACGGAAGGGAATATTGAGCGATAAGATTTTTGTAGAGTTTGTAATTTGATTGCTCTAAATTTGCCTGAAATTCACGCACACAAAGCAAATCTCTCTTTTTATAAAGTCTGTCTTCAAGCGTTTTCCTTGCAACGAAATGAGATTTTGCAGAACTTCTGCCACCTTTTAAAATTATATATCTTCCCTTGAAATCGAATACCGGCTCTAATTTTTCCGGATATTCCCAGTTGAATTCTATTTGCATTTTACACTCTTTCTATTGATATAAACCTCATAACTGACCTCTTTTGGGGGTTCTTTTTTATCTTTTTTCAATCCGGCAATATCAATAATTGTTTTTGCCGCCTGCATTTTGGAAGTTGATGAAGCTGTTTCGTCAGACAATATATCTTCTAACTGTTCAAATGCTTTTTTAGCAAGCCTCTCTAGCTTTTTCTCAAACAACCCCTCCATCTTTTCCCGCAAAAATTCTCGCTTTTGCACCCACTTTTCTTTTTTAATTCGGGAAGCTATTTCAGAAAACTCGACACCTGTTTTAGCCGCAATATAAGACGGTTTTTCCCCTTGAATGTAGAGTATGAAAATTTCAATCCAATCAATCATATTTTGCCTTTCTATAAAAAAATTTGTATAATACTTTCGTTGATACCAGGGAATAAAAATGGAAGCAGAACAAATTACAAACGATAATATTGAGGAAATGAGAGAACTATATTGCAGCTTTGCTTCCGTTGCCGCATCCGATTTTTTGTTTGAACTTCCGCCGATAAGTTTTCCCGATATAAAAGCTAATTTTGAAGAAAATTTTGTAAAAGCATACATCTGCAAAAGTACTGAACCGGAAGGATTTTTGCTATATTCCGATGTTCTGACACAGGGACTTGAAATAACTTTAATCTATACGAAAAACCAAGATAACGCCCTTGATGTTCAAACCACGCTGATAAAAAAATTTGTGGAAGATGCAAGGGAAAAATACAAAGATAAAATTATCAGCTATCCAATGCTCGGCATCCAAAATAATTTTACGCAGGACATCACAAACCTCGGTTTCACTCCGGTGGGAGAAGCTATTTTAGAATTTAATTTTCACAATACAGTATCACAGGTAGTGCTTGCCAAATCGAAAACCGTAAATCTTCCCGAAAACTATAGCATAGACTGCTGGCACAACAGTTATAGCGATGAAGCGGCAAAAATAATATACGAAGAATTTTCAAAATTAAATGATGCTAAATTCGATCCGAGATTTGAAACACTTGAAGGCTCAAAAGATGTGCTCGAATGTATAACAAAGGGATATTACGGTGAATTTTTACCGCACGCAACAACGGTTCTCAAATATGAACAATCCCCTGTTGGTTTTTGCTTTACTAACCTGACTTCTTCGGAAATTGCAAATATTCCGCTGCTTGTAATTTCGCAAGAGCACAAGAAAAAAGGTCTCGGCGCTGTTGTTTTAAAAAACTCGGTAAATATTTTGAACAACGCAGTAATTAACAATAACTACGCAATCAATGTAATTAATACAACATGCGACACGGCGAATTTCCCTGCCATAAATACATACAGAAAGATAGGCTTTAAAGAAAAGACCTATTACACTCATGCCTTTATGAAAATCTAAAATTAGTTTTCACAGGGAAGCAAATCAAGGTTTGTGTAATTTACGATAGCGTTGCCTTGAAATTCTTCGTTTTGCTTTTTAACAAGGTTGAATACTTTGACTATACGTTCCACTTCAATGAAAATTTTTCTTTCATGAATATTCACAAAAGATTTTTCAGGATCCGGAATTATATCAAATATTGCATTTATCTCACGCTCTTTCATAATTACCTCGATAGATGTGTCTCTTACATTAATAAAAACAATCATGAAAAAATAATTGCTTTTTTTATAAATTTTCTTGAAGCAATGTTAAATTTATTTACAAATATTCCCATCACAAATGGGAACACAGCCTAAAACGGTGCGAACAATCGCACCCTACAGACTGTTATCGCTTGTAATTATTGCCCATTAACAAACGATTTTATTTCCTGTTCCAATAAACGAAATACATTCGCAACCAAATATCCATCCGCAATAGCATGATTTAGACGTACACTCACGGGCATAACAAGCCTGCCATTTTCTTCTCTGTATTTTCCCCAATTAATAATTGGAGCAAAAAACAGATGACCGTCAGGTAATTCAATATTGAGCGAGTCATAAGATAGCCACGGTATAAATGACGCATCATACCAATTTGGATGATTTATCATATCAAGAGTATATTCTCTCGTTTTTTTCGCATTTTCAACATCTTTTAGCGCATTAGAATAGAACATTTCATAGTTTTCATCGTATTTTGTGTAAACTGGAGTACAAGTTTCGGTATCTTCATGGAAAACATATTGCGTGGGATTGATTACACCATAACAGATTAGTTCATCTGTTTGATAAAGATATCCCATCCTGTAGTCCTCACGAGAATTGAGAACCTTTGATAAAATATAAAGGAAGTTTATATAAAATTTTGTTCCTGCCTCTTTAGAGTAGTGAACAAGGTCAGTAACATCAATTCTTGCTGTTATTGATGTTGAACACTTGCAATCTTTCGAAAAGTGACGAAATACTCCCTTTCGATAGTATTTTTCTCTGTCTATTACTTTATAGTTCATATAACCAAATTGTTTTTCTAATAATTTGATAATAACAAAAATATTACAAACTTACTACATAATATTTACCCGAGAAAATTTTCCAATAACCACAATCGAAAATCGTCAACTCTGGGGTACTATCCAATCATTTCACAGATTTCTTCATACGCTTTTTCAATATAAGCCAAATCAAGACTTTCAAAATAAATTCTTAACAGAGGCTCTGTTCCCGAAAATCTTATCAAAATCCAATCATTTCCGCCCTCAAGGTAAAATTTTATGCCGTCTTTTTTATCAGCCTTTACAACTTTTTTCCCGCAAAATTCTTTTGGATAGTTATTTAAAAACAAATTCAGCGCTTCAGATTTTTTTTCTTCGGAAAGCCTTAAATCAAATCTTTTATTGATAAATTTAATGCCCAAAATGTCATTAATTTCTTTTCTCAATATTCGCAATTCTTTACCGCTGTATGCAATAGCCTCAAGCATCAATAAATTTGCAAGGATGCCATCTTTTTCAGGAATGTGGCTTCCTACACTCAAACCACCCGATTCTTCCCCACCTATAACGGTTTGATTATTGCGCATTGCTTCTCCGACATGTTTAAAACCGACAGCAGTTTCCACCACCCCGACACCGTAATGCTGCGCTATTTTATCCAAAATCAAACTGCCTGCAACGGTTTTTACCAACACACCTTTTGCATTTTTATACTTTAATAAATGATTTAATAATATCGCCATAACTTCATTGGGAGTAACAAAAGAGCCGTTTTCATCAATCATTGCATATCTGTCAGCATCTCCGTCATTAGAAAAGCCAACTGCAGGAGCATTTTTTAAAACCAAATCTTTTAATTCGCCCAAATACTGTTCTTTCGGCTCGGGCATATTGCCGCCAAATAAAGTATCTCGCCAATTGTGAATAATTTTTGTTCCAATTCCGAATTCTTTTAATATTTCGTCAAACCAACCGTTTGCAGTAGCATACAAAGGGTCAAAGCATATTGTTTCACGCACGCTTTTTATTTTTTCAAAATCAATAATTGTTTTTAAATGCTTGAAATATTCTTCTTTTGCGCAAAATTTCTCTATTTTTCCGTCGCCAACAGCCGGAACATCAACTCCCAAATTTTCAATAAGCTCATCAGTTATCTGACTTGTTGCCGGACCTGCGTAATCGGGAATATATTTTATTCCGCAGTATTCTGGAGGGTTATGGCTTGCCGTAAACATCAACGCTCCCGCCGTATCAAATTTTTTGGCACAATAAGCAAGCGCAGGAGTTGGGATATAACTTTCCGAAAGCATAACTCTAAAACCCACATCTGCAAGTATTTTTGCAGAAAATTCCGCAAATTCATCCGCCATATTTCGAGTGTCATATCCAACCAAAATCGGCTTATTCATTCCGTAATGCTTTTCCGCATAAATCGCAACAGATTTCGTAATAAGTTCGACATTTTCAAAATTGAACTTATCCCCAACTATTGCCCGAAAGCCATCTGTGCCAAATTTTATATCCTCTATCGTCATAATTTCTCCTAAAGAGATTATAGCACAATATAAACGACTTGCGAAAAAATCCTATAAATAATATCATTGTCATAGGTAAAAATTATGAAAAAAATACTTTATTTCGGACCGAAAGGCTCATATACTCAAAAAGCAATGAACAAAGCAATTAACCTGCTAAATTTAACAGGTTTTGAAGCCGAACCTCGTCCGTATATCAGCGATATAATATATGAACTAGACAAAAACTCTGATTATATAGGTGTTTTGCCCATAGAAAACTCTATTGAGGGTATCGTCAGAGAAACCGTTGATACAATAATCAGAACGGAAAATTATTTGAGAATTTTTCAGGAAATTCTTATTCCGATTTCGCACTGTTTATGCAATACAACAGGTGATATCGCAAAAGTAAAAACTATAATCTCGCATCCTCAAGCACTTGCACAATGCAACGGATATATAAGAAGCCTCAGAGAAAAACTCGGCTGCGATATTCAAACAAGAAGCGCCAACAGTACATCCCAAGCAGTAAAATCCTTATCCGACCTTGACGAATCTTTTGCAGCCATCACCAGTCCCGAAACGGCTGAACTCTATGGAGCAAAAATACTTGCAAAAGCAATAAACGATGAGAAGGACAACAAAACAAGATTTATTTGTGTCGGCAGAAATTATCCGCACAAGACAGGCAGCGATATGACCTCTATAGCCTTTACCACCCTCAACAAACCAGGAGCATTGGTTGATGTGCTTTCCATACTGAAAGAATACAATCTCAATATGTCGCACATTGATTCACGCCCTTCCAAAAAGACTTTTGGAGAATATATGTTCTACGTTGACGTTGACGGGCATATTGAAGATGAAAACGTAAAAGCCGCTTTAGATAAAATCAAACCGCTGACCACTTTTTATTATATGCTCGGCTCATACCCAAAAGACAATGAGGACACCAAATAATGTCTAATATGGAAGAAAAACAAATTTCAACAGAGCGAATTTTAAACGCAAAAATAATAAATGTCCGCAAGGATATTGTTATGACACCTAAAGGAGAATGTTTCAGAGAAGTTGTCGAGCACCCCGGCGGAGCGGTAATCTTAGCCTATACTGACGAAAATCATATCATTTTAATAAAACAATTCAGATACCCCGCAGGACAAGAACTTATTGAACTTCCGGCAGGGAAGCTTGAAAAGGGTGAAGAACCTATAGTTTGTGCAAAAAGAGAACTTACGGAAGAAACAGGCTACGAGGCAAAAAACTGGGAATATTTGGGCTACATTTTCAGCACCCCTGGCTTTTGCAACGAAAAAATCCATCTTTTTAAAGCAACCGACTTAACGTATAAAGGCACACATTTTGATGAATTTGAACTTATGGAAAACCTTATAACATCAACAACAGACGCAATAAAGATGGTCAAAGAAGGAAAAATCACCGACTCCAAAACAGTGTTTGGGATTTTTCACGTTTTAGAGTCGATGAGGTAATCAGACATGAGAAAGAAAATAAAACTTGTTGTAACTGATATAGACGGCACATTGATGCCAATTAACGGAACTTTGCCCATTCCAATCAAGGAAACCATCAAAAAGATGCAAACAGGCGGAGTAAAAGTCGTTCTTGCAACAGGCAGAATGTTTAATGCCGCATTTCCAGTAGCACAAGAACTTATGCTTAATACACCTATAATCTGTTATCAGGGAGCGATGATTCGGGACGAAAAAAATATCTATTTTGAACAAAGTGTTCCTAAACAAACTGCGGCAGAAATTATTCAACATATCCGAAGTTATAATGCTCACACGAACTTGTATCTGCGTGACCGCCTGATTGTCGAAAATGATGATAAATACATAAAAGAATACGCGGGCGACAGAGATTTGAAATATGAAGTTGTCCCTGACCTCTTAGATGTGGTTGATGATGCGACAAAACTTCTTGCCATTCACGAAAATGCCAATACAGTAACTAAAATCAGAGATGATATGAAAATCGCATATCCTAATTTAAACATAGTAAAGTCAACCGATTACTACTGCGAATTTGTTAACCCCAACGCCGATAAAGGACTTGCCATACAATTTCTTGCCGACAAATGGGATATACAAACCGATGAAATTCTTGCCATAGGCGACCAAGACAATGATATAAGAATGCTCCAAGTCGCAGGAATAGGCATTGCTATGGGGAACGGAAGCGAAAATATTAAAAAAATCGCCGACCACATCTGCCCGACAGTTCAGGAATACGGTTTCCAAACTGCAATGAACGAATTTGTACTATAAAAAGCAGCAAATTATATTTATCGGCATTATATGCCGACAAAAGGATTTAAAACAAGTCGGATTGGTAAATCCGACTTACCTTGCTAATCAGGAAACATTAGTAACAATGATAATCCCCAAAAGAAAAAAATTACAAAAGCCGTATAAAAAGAAACTTTTAGTTTTTCATTCTTTGACCATATCGCAATATCTCCAAATATCGCAATTATAATTGGCGGTGCAAAAATTAATAAAAAATTTATATGGAATTTTATTGAAAACAAAAGCACTAATGCAACAAATCCAACTACATTTATAAATATAGTCAAAATAGTTCGCATTATAATACTCAATATATCAGTTCTTTTCATATATTTATTATACAATAAAGACCAAATTATCATTGTCTTGTTTTTGTATGATAATATATAAAATCAAGCATATTTTCACAATCTCTATCCGGAAACTCTTTTCAAAGTTGTTTGGGATAATTATGATAATTAGTTTCATCTTCTTAATTATTTTGCGGATAACCGAATGAATACTTTTTGTTACAACCGCAACCCCTTTATTATAAAGATTTAATTATTTTTTCTTGGAATTAAAAGAATATTTGCCAATATTATCTTTTAAATCAATATCAGCCATTCTATCGTATGAATTCCCGTCAAAGAATATACTATGTCTTGTTTGCAATTGATATTCAACTGCATGCCAGTTTTTATCTACTTCGTAATAGTTAAAATTTTCAAAAGCAGAATCGATAGTACCATCACCTTTATAAAATGTATATCCTTTGTCATTTTTGTCTGTGTAATAGTATTCTATAGGTCCATTAGTTGGATATACTTCCAACCAATAACCTGTTTTATTTAAAACAGTATGATACACATATTTATTAAATGTATTTGATTTTGGAATTATTTTTTCATCTATTTTTTGAGGATAAACCCCATTTTCCTTTTTATAAGCATCTAAATATTTAAGAACAGGCTGATATTCTTTATTCAATACCTGATATTCATTTTTTACTTGTTCCCTAATAGTTTCTTCTTTAACAAAAATGTTAGGGAAAGCAATAATACCTAATATTATCAAAATTCCAACAAAAATCAATAACAGACAATTTAGCAAAATAAATATTTTATCTGTTTTTGTTTTTTCTTTATTTAATATCTGAAACACAAGACCAATAGGACAAGCAACAAATACACATATCAATGATATTCCTATCATAAAAATTGTAACTAACATTAAATATATGTTAGCACCACAAAACATGATAATAAAAAGAGTAAAAACTAATATACATATTGATATTAAAAACGGCAAATTTACCTTGTGAAACCTTTTATTTTCATTCATATAAAAATCCTCAATTGTTATTGTATATGGAAAATATATCTTGTCTATTCCGGAAACTTATCTTCGCTAAAAACATCTTTATAAACATTTTTTACTTTATTCTTACAGTTTCCATGTTCTTTAGCTTTTTGTATTCCATATTTATCGGCTTGTAAATCTTTTGCACAATCGTTCCAGACATCTCTCACATTCATATGTTTTACCAAAACTTTGTACAAAAAGTCCTTGACTTCTTTTGCCCAACTATAAACATTTGCCCACTTTTCTTGCATTTCACCTAGTTCCGCAGCAGTGCAATTTGCTTTTGCATGATAATATTTATCCATTCCGTTATTTGCAACTTCCATTTCCTTTTTATGAGTTAAAAATATTTCATATACTTCTCTTGCCTCATCATTTAATCCGGATAATTCATAAAATATACGTTCTAAACCGGAAATATCAGTTACATTTATAGACAAGCCTGTTTCATAGGCAATACAATTTTTACCACAAGGAATAATTTCTACTAATTCAGCCTGTTCTTCCAAAATTTCTTGTCTTAAATTCTGTATATTTGCATAAAGTTCCGCATCTTCATCTAGTAAACCACTTATTTCATCTATATAAGAAGATATTTCATTTTCTAAAGAATCCGCTTCTGCAACTAACTCATCTATTTTATCCCAACAATCACATGGCTCCTCTTGGGGTTTCTTGGATTTCGGGTTTTCATTCTCTTCATCATCTTCATCATCTTCAGAAGAATATTCCGGCTCATAAGGACACTCTAATACCTCTATATAGCACTTACAATTCGGATGCGGCTGCGGCGGAATATCTTCATCAGATTCAAATTCTTCTCCGTCCATAGACGCACATTCATCACAGGTATGTTCGCCATGTTCAGAGCGCCAAACGTATTTGACATTACAAATATATCCCTTTAAAACTTTGCGCTCTATTTCTTCTTTTTCTTCTTCTGCTGCAGCAAGATGATTATTTTTCTTTAAAACATTGTATTTATACAGGGATTTTCCGACATCATGCAAATCCATATAAACTTTTAAAAGTTTATTTTTCTCACTATTATCAAGCAGAGGGCTATTTATATTTTTCAATAAATTTGATTGACGTTTTTCAACCTCCGCCAACACATTATCGAGTTTGCTTGTATTTTTAATTGCCTCGTGTATTTTTTGTAATAAGTTCATTTCTATCTCCTTTTATAATTTTTTGTAAAGTCTTAATTTTTTATACTAATGCCATTATTTAAACCGTATCGCCATTGAAAAACCTCAAAAAACAACTTATAATAACCTTATGAAAAGATTGATTTTAATAATTTGTTTAATTTTAAGTTGTATTCTTTTTATAAATGAATGCAGGCATATTTCTGACACCGAACAGACAAGCAACATGTATGCGTCCAAAAAGGAAACCGCATATCCTGAGAATTATGTCCCCATTCCAAAGGAATTAAGCAATCAATACAAAGCAGAAATGGAACAAATTATTGATGAAGAATATCCAAAAGTTATAAAAAAGATTGATGAATGCGTAATTGAAGCACAAATCCATTACAATAACATTATAAAATACGGATATTATTCAAACAATCAAATCGACGCAATTAACTTGGGTTTAATATACGAAATGTGTATACCAACATCGTCTTTAGATTTGTATGGCAAACTAATAAAAGTAACCAAAGAGAAATATTTGGGTGAAAAATACGAACCCCTCGGAACGGATTGGGTAACTCCGCTTGAAAATAGTATAAATCCATATTTACAAAAGAATAAAGTAAATACAGACAAATTAAATGACATTATTCAATACGAAATTACCCATGACAAAACTATAAAAAATTTTGTAGAAAAAGCCGAAAAATTACGTCATTCTAATATTTAATATATTTGTCCGGAGAAACCGGTCGTCCTTGAAATGTCCCCTCTCTTATTGTAATATGCACATGTGGTCCGTAAGAACGTCCAGTATTGCCTGATTTTGCAATAATATCACCTTTTTTAACAAATTGTCCATGTTTTACAGACCAAGAAGATAAATGCCCATATTCGCTTGTAACGTCAGTTCCTCCTATTTTTCCATGATTTATTACTACCCAGTAGCCATAACCCTTTGCGGGACCAACTGCACAAACAACTCCATCAGCTACAGCTTTTACAGGTGTGCCGACAGGTACAGCAATATCTATGCCGTTGTGAATATGAGTAGGTCTAACTTCACCATAATGACCAACAATTTTTCCCTTACATGGCATTATCCATTTTCCGTCATCAAGTTTTTTATCTGTTGTATCTTCTACTTTAATTTCTTTATATTCAACAGGTTTAATTTCTTCATACCCAATCGGTTCGATTTCTTTATACTTCTGCACACTATTGGACATAGATGATGTAGTTGACATATTTGTAGCAGTAGCATTAAATACATTACCCGTTTCTTCATACATTTTATTCAGGTATTTTTCATATTGGCTTATTGGCTGCGCTTTAGCAATTATTGCTCCTTCACCACCCCAATCCTGCGCATATCCTTTTATATCCTGCATCATTTTTTCATAATTTTCGCTTTTTGCATTTATTTTTAATCCGTTAACCAGATTTTTTGTACTTTTATATAGCGCATAATCTTCCATAAATTCCTTGTATTTTTGGGAATACTCGGTTTGGTCTTTTATCTTTATAAGATTTTGAATTGTTGCATCATTATGCTGTTTCATCTGTTCTACTTTTGTATCCAATACTTTCACACTATCGTTGAACTTTGGTTTTAAATTTCCGACTTTAGTAACATTATTTTCATTTATTGCACCATAAATGTCTGCTGCTATCGGCAATAATTTTGAACCTATCTCAATAACAGTACCCAGAACCTCACCCGCAACATCGCCTATCTTGCCCCAAGGGAAAGTATTTACAGACACTCCTCCATTTAGTACAAGCGGCATCCCCACATCCATAGAAACTCCACTCTGTAAAAGAGGTCTTGAACCCATATGCATAACTTTACCGAAGTCGCCTTCATACTCATTAAATACAGGACTTGGATATTGGGATTTATCCACTAATGATTCAACATCCGAATCTATTGTTCGGTAGTGTTCTCTTACATGTGTACCGTCACGCTTTATATAAGCGTTTATAAATATTTCTTTCTTCACAGTTTAATCTCCTTATTTACAAATTTGTAATCTTAAATTATTATTTCCAATCTTTTTGTGTCATTTGGTAACACCTTACGGCAGCCGCCATGATTTTTGCTTTCCATACGGGAACTTTATAAAGCATCAAAATATCTCTAAAGATATCCGAACTTATCTTTACTCCGTTTTTGGAAATAAAATCCTTATGCTCGCAAAGCCAATCGTGAACCATAGATGCAGGCAAAAACTCCGGATTATACTGAGAGCCTACAAAACGCCACAAAAAGCGAGGTATAGTTGCCCCGTCCCAAGTATAATTTTGTTTTATTTTTATGAGATATATTTCGCTCCCGGCATATTTTGCAGATAAATAAGCCGCATCATTCAACAAAACGAACGGCTTTTCCTTATTGTTAGGATTTACGCTTATCATTGGCTCCGCATCAAAACTGTTGTAATTCATTTTTCACCTCAAAAAAACGGGGCATGAAAGGACTGCCCCGATACATCACATAACCTTTGGTTATAATTTTATAAACCGACAAAATCCATATTTAGACGTTCAAAACACTCTTGAAGAAACTGAAGCGTTACTGTTTGTTGATGTTGATATTGCGTCCAGTCTTCAACATCTTGAGAAAAATCAGGTTCATCATAAGTCAAAACCGAGACACTTTGTCCTGCATTAACCGCCATGGAAATAATCGGCAACAAGTCAGATAAAAAGTCTTTTGTTCTGCCGTTTGCCATAGTTACTTCTCGTCGAACGTAGCCAAGAGAAGTATTAAAAAATTCTTTTCTGAATTTTTCTTCTCTCTTTTGCCCTTGTTCCTGTTTATAATTCGGATTTGGGACAACTTCGTAAATTTCGTTTATTTCAATATGGCTGCCTGTTTGAACCTCTGTTTCCCTCGTTTTTGTCACCATTATCGGGACATTATTTTCATCAAAAAGGGGGGCACCGTTTTCATCCGCTGCTTGCTCCTGATATTCTTCCGTTATCGTCTGCAACTCGGGAATTTCAACTTCCTTTTCTATTTTTACGGCAATGTACCTGTCTAAATTACGAGAAATTTCTTCGGTTATTTCCGCATTATAAACATTGGCGTTAAGGCACTGCGCCTGACCGCAGCCATTTATTTTTTCATTTTCTATAAATGCATAATACATAATAAATATCCTTTCTTGGAAATCAACTAAACATTTGTACCTATACGGCGATACGCATTTGCATACAAAATAAATGTACCGGTTAGGGTAGTACCGCCGATTACAGTTACAATTCTTGACGTACCAACAGGAACAACAACCGTACCTGCGGAACGAATAGATGCTGCCGCTCTGGTTTGACATCGGCATATCAAACAATTTGAAGATGTTATAACATCCGTGATTATGGCGACACCAGCCTTGCTTCCCGAAGCAGAATCCGTTTCGCAAATAGCGGAAAACATTACCTCATAACTATAACCATCATTAGGCAAATACGTACTCAAAGAATACGTCCTGTCTGATGCAGATGCACTTACCCAGTCAGCAATTACATAATGGCTGTCAATCCATTGACCGTCAATATTTGTCAGAGCATTGGGCGGTATTGAAGTAATAGACGAAAGAACATTGCCCAAATTTTTGTCAGCTTTTGTCTGCAAATCAGATTTGTTTTGTTTTGTTTTCTCATCTGTTTTTGCGATAATACCGTATATTTCACCCTGCTGAAGCGTAAAATCATTATCTGATAATGTGTAATACGGCGCATATCCTAGCTGATTATACATATCATTTACTCTAGTTCTATAAGCAGCCTCAACGATTTTTGAACCTGTTTTGCTTTGTGTGTACGGTATCTTCATACAAGGTTGCCAAATCAAGTTTCCATTAATATACAACCTTATTTTATTTAAGTCGATAGTTCCGTAAAAAGGATTATTAAGCGAACTTGCTAAAATACCTATACCGAAATTCGGATTCGTCAAAACATTTGCACTTGCAACACTCGTTGGCTCTAAAGCCATATAAGCGACATCCGTACTTCTTTTGTATCTTAAAACAAACTGCGCACCGTCATACACTAGCTTCATATCATATTCGGTACCTGCAGCAAGTAATACACCTTTGGAAACGCCAAGATATAGCACATATAATGTTCCTGTGTTGCCAATATATGCACGGGTATTATTATCAATACCCCATATTGTCTGTTGCCCTCCGAATGCCTCAGGAGTTTTGAACGAGAAATCAAATTCAAAAGGCGTATCCTTTGATAATGTTCCTGTTATTGTTTTTGAAATGTAATTTGAAGTGGTAAAACCGCTTGCAACCCCATCAGCAGTGAGGGCAGGAGTTCCTGTTATTGTGTAATCATCTGTCTTTATTTCGTCTATACCTGTTTGATTACCCGAAAAAACAGAAATGCCGTCAATACAAACTGATAAGAACTTCAAATCGACTTCGCCATGAGTAAGCGGATTGGTTGAAACGTCAACACCTATATAAACAGGAATATCCGATATCACCTCGGTTCTTGGAGCACCTGAAGCGCTAGCACTAATAGGAGTATTTCCGTTTATAGATACTGAAATCGATTGCTGCGTTGAATTAAATGAAGTCTTAATATCCAACACATCACCGCTATTTAGTTCAGGCAATGCAATTCTCGCAAAGTTCACCATCGTACTGTTTGTATCGTGCCCTTGTAATCTTAATTTGGAATTTCCAATATCTAAATCGACTAAAAACCTTCCAACTCTATATATTACCGCCCCTGTCGGTATAGAAGAATCATATATAAATCGACAGGTTGTAGTATAGGTAAAATTAACAATATCATAAGCTTGCAATATAGTTGCGCTTATTTTATCAGACGAACTAAACCCGCTCGCCACACCGTCATCAGTTATTAGCGGATTTCCTGAGATTGTAAATTTTGTGCGGTCAAATGCAGAATGTGCATAGTTTTTCAGATTTGCCAAGCCCTCCGCATCCGTCAATAATTCTCCGGTATTTTCGTAACACGCAAGCGAATTAAGATGTTCCGCTGCAGCTGCAGACAGGTTGCTTAAATTAACATCGGCTTTTGAATCAATAATCGCCTGTCCTTGTGCGGAAAGATTAGATAAAGCGGTATCAGCCTTACTCAACAACCCCTCTCTCACACATTTTGCGGTAGGATATTGAGTATTATTTACACTTGCATCCAATACTCCGATCTTATTTGCCACATCTTCTTTTGCAGACATATCTTCAACCGAAGCAAGTCCCAAATCACAGGATGTTTTGTTTCCCGCAAGTTGGACTGAATTTATACTTGGCTTGTCATACAAATAATTGTAATCAAAAATCATTGTGTTACCAACATCAATAGCGATATCATTTTCATCCGAACACTCAATAATCACGTCGGTATTTAATATTTCTATAGTATTCTCATTCATATTAAAATCTCCTTATGCCGGACAAGCCATAAACTGTTCCACTTTTGTTCCGCTTGCCGAAATAACTTCTTTTGTATTTTCGTAAACCCGCCACAAAGTATAGTAATAATCCTTGTTTACATCCAAAAACAAAGTGTCTTCTGATTTAAAAAACACTGAAAACTTACCGTTCTGCGCATCATAAATTTTTCCGGAATCATATTGGTTAGAAGTTTCCGTAATAGTTTTTTCAATTAAAAAATCGGATATTTGCTCGGGATTTTCCTTTAGTTGGAAAATTATTGTTGAATTTACCAAATTTATCGGAAGATTAGTAGATTTTACTTTTATTGTGTAGTTTACGGGCTTTTGTTCGCCAACTTTTATTTTTAACATATTGAACTCCTTTCCTAATATTTAATACAGGGTAACAACGTCAACGATGCCGGCTGGACGGTGGAAGACCTGCCGTAAACAGAAGAACATCTGGATGCATCAAATGCATAAGTATCATCAACGGAAGAACCGCTTGTTGCGGTACTACCCTCAGTAGTACCGGTTTTGTGAAAAGCCCCATTGGGATATGTTCCCATTTCGCCGCAAATTCGTCCCGTAATATTAGGCAATCCTGCGTTCTTATATGTACCTGCGGATAAAGCGCCCTCTGCAAATTTTCCTATCAAATTCGGTAATGTAAAGGTATTTGCAGAATCTCCCGCACCGTATCTTACACCAATAACGTTAAATAAATCGGAATATGTTTCTCTTGAAACATCAGAACCGTCACAGAGCAAATACCCATCAGGCGCACTGCTTCCTGCATACCAAATAACAGAGCCTATAACAGTCAATGCCGAAGCGTTCAACTGGCGAAGATTTACCGCCTGTGTCTCTTCTGTTGCATCAGCAACATAAAAACTCTCCGTACTGCTACCGTTTTTATCTGCTTTCAGTGTGGTTGTTGAGGTTAGAGAACTTATTGCAGAATTTAATGTAAGCTCCATATTTTCCATCGCATTATTTGTCAGCGTAAAATTTTCATTTAGCGCCGGTGCGCTGACACCTTGTCCCGGCTGAAATTCATTGTAATTTATACTGGTCATAATCATATCCTTTCTATTTCTTCTTCGAACTTTGCCACGGCAAATTTAATTCCCCGCAAAAAATCTTTACTTTCTGCGGTATTAAGATATGCCATAACAAGCTCTTTTACGTACTCTTTAAATATTTTCCATTCATTAGACTTCATCATTCCTCTTAGCAAAAGAAGCTGATGAGTCGTCAGATTTTCCAGAAAATTCATCCTTTTTAAACCTTTCAAAATTATCGTAACCATACTGTTCGAGAACAAATTTCAAAGCCTCAGCAGAGTTTATTCCCTCTTTCAAATCGGGGAAAAGGTTGAGCATATTCGAACAAATATCAAACATCTCTTTCAGCTTAAATCTTCTCAACTGAACCGCATTTCTGTCACCGTAAAGATACTTATAATCACCATCTCTAACGTTATCATCTATTATTTCCGTTCTTTGGTTTTCATCTTCCGTAACAAAAATTTCTTCCTTTTCAAAAATCAAATTCGCTATCAATTCAGCCGATTTTTCTATAACAGGAATAACGAGATACTGGTTAATTAAATCGATAATCATTGCCAGCCTTGAGTTTTGTCCACCAACCGTTGCCTGCACTTCTGTTGCGCTACGTGTTTTGTCAATAACTCCGGTAAAATTCTTAAATATCCCCGTAGATGTTTCTTCGACATTTTTCAAATAACTCAAAAATTCCCAGCCTTGCAATGCCCCTGCCATATTTAAAGGTGTAGGCGCTTGCGGCATCAAAGAGGGTTCATATTCAATGATTTTGCCCGGCTGCGCATCTTGGTCAATATTACTGAATGCACCTTTTGGCGCAAGATACGCAGGATTGGTTACAAATTCAAGAGCCCTTAATTGGTTTATAAATATTTGCTGCGACTTTTCCTTCATTGGTAATGCAGTTTTCAGATAAACAAATCCTCTGTTTGTTTCGGGGTCTTTTAAAATATTCATCACGACAAATGGCTTGATAATGTATGGATTTAATTCCTGACGAATAACAAATTGCCTTGCGGCGACCGCAACCACTTGATTTTTGGCAACGCTACCGTCAGAGAGCTTTATATCACCCCAATACTCCAACAATTCAATTTTGTCATCAACAAGACCTTTGACGTTTTTCTTTTTACTTGCGGAATCAACATACGTCCTTATTTGAGATATTGTTTCTTCATCAAGAAAATTAAACCCCTTTATGCAGGACAACTCCTCTAATGTTACGTATGTTTGATAGATAAAATAATTTTGTTTATCCACATCAAATACGATATTTTCCGGGTCAATCGCTCTCAAATCAAGTCCGTCATAGACTTTTTTACGTTCAATGACAATCTGCTTTTTCTTTTGTGTTTTTTTAGTCACTTTATCAAAAAGCGGAATAATCTTCTTTCGGCGGACAAACTTTTCTTCAGTTTTCCAACCGACAAAAACGATAGCTTCCGACTTTCTGATTAAAAAATCAACAGCATCATCAAGAACATTTTGGAGTTTTCCGAGTTCAAAATACTTTTGCAAATTGTACTTTTGCAACGCTGCAGTTTTTTCGCTCGCTTCATTCATACCTTTAACGTCAAAAAGCGACTCCAAATTTGAATAGAGATTTTCCCATACATGAGCTTTAAATGTTTGATAAAGTTCAAACAAATCAGTCATTTGGAATTTGTCAGGCGATTTTAAAAAAATTGCATCCTCAACTTCTTTAATATCAGCCTTTTGTTTTTGTCTTTGTGAATCAAGTTCATCAAACGAAGATGAAACCATATTCACCAAAAAATTCTTATCAGAGATATCTACGCTGCTCTGAAAATCAACGGTTTTCATAAAATACTCTCCTTTCTGAAAACAAAACTAAATTTTATATAAAATTCGCATCAGCGAAATTTGCACAAAAAAACGCAGAGTAAAGTACTCTGCGGAAATGAACTGAAAATTTTAATTTTATTTATTTTCTACGATAATAACCGTTTACTTTTGTTCCGTCAGTTCTCTCATACGGTTGGACATAAATAAGTTCACCGCTTTGAACTTTTTCCGCTGCTTCGTAATCATGAATCATTTTTCTGTCAACAAAATCAGATAAAATTCTATCCTGTTGCGAACGAAATTCTTCAGGTTTCATCATACTAATTTCCTCAAAAGTATAGATTTTATCTTCCGGAACTTCATAAGGATTTTTATTATTTTTAAACTCATCTATTTCAACATGTCCTTCCAATTTTGGAATAGGATTAGTTGTACTTATATTATTTTTTCTGTTCTTAAAATCCTTTTTATAATCTCTTTTATCGTTTAAATCGGTTATTAAATCTCCGGACTTCAATCTTTCATATGTTTTTCTTGCAATTATTTCATCTATTTTATCTTGAGAATAATTTTTGCCCTTAATTTCGTTTCTAACCTCTACTCCTATTTCTCTGCCAACAGCATTATTCCAAGTATCCATATTGCTTTCTCTGGGGTCTTGATTGGAATTTATATTCCCCATTATTTCATGAATCCCCCCAGCTATACTTGCACCCGCAGATGACCATTTTAGGGTTTGGGAAGCTTGCATAAATACATGTCTAAATGCATCAGCTCCATCATTCCAAGCTGGTGTTGTTTTGGAAAATCCCACACCATATGCCTTAGCATATTTATTGGTTTTTACAATCATATTCTTCTTGTAGTTTTCATAAATGTTTTCACTCATAATAAATCCTTTCCTGTTTAATATAATCTTCAACTTTTAGCACAGCAAATTCACATATTCGGTAAAATAGAATACATGAACTTACCCACAGCACCATAACTATATACAAAGATTATGGTAATTTTTTTATTATCTTACACACAAATCTTGAACAGTTCTTAGCATCTTGTTTTGCTAATTTATAATTTTTCATTTTTATATCAAGGTAAAAAATCTTGTTATAAATTTCTTGTCTTATTTCATCTTCATCTGATTTTTTGCTATTAGTTTCAAGTCGTTTTATAGCAACACTTCTTGCCTTATCGTATTGTCCCAATATCCAATAACACCTATACATATCGGAATACACATCTTGATTTCCCCAGTAAAACCAGATATTTTCTTTACCAAAACCGTTAGGTATCCTCTTGACTGGTGTAATCATCATTTTATTCGGGATTTTTTCATAAATTTGCAAAGCTTTTTCATAATCATCTAATTTTTCATAGACATCGGCGATTTTTAATTGCAACTTATTGCCATTTTCTGCATATTTTAACGCTTTATAGTAATATACCAATTTCTCATACAAACGGGAATGTTCTACTTTTGTACTTGGATACTCATAGTAAAGAATAATATCTCCTATTTCTTCATACAAATAATATAGTTTTGGGTTCTTTTCCAGAGCCTTTTTGTAATCATTAATTCTGTCAATATCACCTTCATAAGCATCATAACATATTTGCTTGCTTTTTTTGCTTATATCACCTCGTTTAACATAATATTCAGCATTATTTGGATTTTGTTCTATTTTCTTTGTCCAATAGAGTTTTTGATTGACACACTCAAAAGATGCTGCCAAATAATCTTGTCCAACATCATCTTTTGGTAATTTATTTTGAGCTTCTTTTATCAATTTTAAAACTTCATCATATTTCTTTGCTTTATATGGTTCATCCATTCTATCCCTATATGTAAAAAATAAACTTGCCGGTAGATTAGGTACAATGTTAGTATTAATTTCTCTTTTTTCGTAACATTCAAAAAGCTTATTTACTGTGGCACGTATTTTTTCTACATCATAACCGTCAAAAATATTTATGTTAATAATAATTTTCGTATTATTATCATCTGAACTTTTAAAATAAATATCAGATGACGAAATACCCTTTATTTTTAAAACTAACCTATTGTAATATTTTTCATAGGCTTTCTGGGTTTTCCTTTTTTGCATTTCGTAGTTATAAATCAATGTTCCAGAGTACTTTGAATAAAGTAAAATTTTAACATCCTTATCATATCTATATTCCGTTGCAATAGATATCATATCATTATCAAATTGAGGGGCAGGATACTTTCCCAATGTATGAATAGTATATCCATTATTTTCTACAAATACTCTTGAATATACATTGTGTACGCCTTCATTAATTTTTATAGCTTTTTCTTTATCTGCTATCCAAATAATAGCGTTATCATGATTTGCAAAACCTTTAATATCCATAATAGCAGATGTTATAAATACTATTATGTATAAAAACATTCCCAACAAAATATATTTTTGCCAATATTTAGTATTTTGAAGCAAAATTTTATTAAACAAAAATATAATCAACACGGTTAAAAAGGTTAAAAATATACTCCAATATGAAAGTCCTATTTGATTAGGATACGCATATAACATTCCAATAACACACCCAACAAAAATCAAGCTAAAAACAATTAAAGGTATCCATATTTTTATTATTTTTTTCCACATCTGTTTATTAAACGATATAAGTTTTATTGCTGCAAGTATGCTTATTATCGTAAAAAGCGCACGCAAGTATGGATTACATTCTGACTGAAATAATACAGGAGCGAAAATATTTATTGCAAAAGATACAAAAAAGAATGTAAAAAAAACATTCAAAAATTTTTTAAAGATTTTCATGAAAACAGCTAAATAATGTGTTGCATTTATATTATAACGTTTATTTTAATTTTGTCATTACAAAATCTTTGGGAACTACATTTTATGATACTTAAATAATTTTTATTTCTACCCTTTCTGTACTATAATTAGCACTATGTTTAACTATAATAACTATTTTTCAATAAATGTTTTATCAATAATCGGCAACATCTTTTTGGCAATACTTCTTTTTATATTCTTGGTAATACTACCAATAAGTTGGTATTGTGAAAGTGCTTTTTATTCCGATAATTCATTTCCGCTATATGCCTTTGCCTCAATAATCGGAGGTATATTCGTTTTTACATCTTTTCTGATAATATTAATACTGCCTTTTATTGGTTTTGAATTTGTTTTGCGTAAATTCATCACAATCCCGCTTCCGGAATGGCTAAGGAAATACCCCAAAATCTTGCGAAAAATCGGTCTTCTTTCAACAATTATTCCCTTTTCCATATTTTTCTTATAGAAATTTTTATAGGAACTTCCTTTCGGTCAGTTTGTAGTACTAATTTTCTTACGAAAAATCTTTTTAAAATATCAATAATTTTATTATTTTGTATTTTGCTTTCGTCTTGTTTTGCAAGAGAAAATGACTTAAAACCTCGTACAGATGCCTCATCGTATCCAAATATAGAGGATATGCTTCAGCCTAAAACGGTGCGAACAATCGCACCCCACTTAACTTATAATATATCGGATAAACATAGTATTTTCCGTTATATTCCGCAAAAAAATGCAAGGATTGCTATCCTTGCATTTTTTAACACATTCCTTCCTTATACTTCACCCTTTGGCTACTCCTGCTTTTGAGCCTTCAAAATACATTCCAAAAACAGAGATGAACACTTCATCAATGACAATATTAAAAGCGCACAAAAAATAAATCAAGTTACATGCATCATCAAAACGCAAAAACCCAAAAATAAAAGCCGCTTATATTGCGGATTTCAACCACCATGTTAACTTTTGTAACAAAAAAAGACAAAATTGAATATGCTCATTTTATTCCGTTTTTATATAAGTGTCAGGTTAAATAAATCAAAAAGAAGAAAAGAGTAAATAGGAGAATAGATTATGGCAGATTTAAGAATTTTGGGCTTCGGCACCGGTGTAAACCAAGTAGCAAGAACTGGTAACCAACAACACAACGCAGAAACAACTGCAACAGTAGCAAAAAATCAAGAACCGGTATTTAAAAGACAAAACGTAGAAACATCAGGAGCAATTGCTTTTGACCAACAAGACAGTTCATCACAAGGCAGCAGTTTTATGGCAATGGCATAAGTTAGACAGCACTGGAGCAGGGGCAGAAGATGAGTAAAATTAACAGCAAAATCTTTATAAGCGGCAGCTTGCTACTATTGTTAATGTTCATACACTTGGTAAGTATAATAAATAATTGCAGCAGCCAAGTAAATAGCAGCAAACCTGTAATATCAGCATTTAGCGGTTAATTTTAATTAAGAAGAGATATAAAAAGAAGTCCTCATTAAGAGGACTTCTTTTTTGCGTATTCTGAACGTAAATACTTTAAAACTCTGCTTACATCATCATCCTGCGGAATTTCAAAAGTCATTCTTTCTCCGGTTCTCGGATTGTCTAAAGAAAGTTTATATGCCTGCAATACCTGCGCAGTTGTTTTGACTTTAACATTGCCACCGCCATACAAATTGTCCCCATATACAGGATGTTTCATATAAGAAAAATGCACTCTTATTTGGTGGGTTCTTCCGGTTTTCAAACTGACTTCCAAAAAAGTGTAGTCACCAAAACGTTCAAGCACCTTATACATAGTCAAAGACGGCTTCCCTGTTTCGGAAACAGCCATTTTGCATTTTTCGGTTTTACTTCTGTCAATGGGCAAATTTATTTCGCCTTCATCATCTTTTATATTACCCAATACAACAGTTAAATAGTTACGCATTGCGGTTTTTTCCTTGATTTGCTGCGCCAGATTATTATGCGCAAAATCGTTTTTTGCCACCACCAAAAGCCCTGACGTATCCCTGTCAAGCCGATGAACAATTCCGGGGCGCAGCACCCCGTTTATACCTGACAAATTTCCATCACAATGATACAAAAGACCGTTTACAAGTGTATTTTCTCTTTCTGCCGAAGTCGGGTGCGTAAGCATTCCGAACGGTTTGTTTACTATTAGAAAATCATCATTTTCAAAAACAATATCCAAATTCAAATTTTGCGGTTTTAATTCCAACTCCACAAGCTCAGGTGCTTTCACTTCTATAAAATCGCCAAACTTTAAGCCATAAGAGTTTTTAACAAACTCACCATTAACAAGAACACTTTCATTATTAGTAATGAGTTTTTGTATGCGGCTGCGTGAAAAATCCGGCATAAACTCCGCCAAAAATACATCTATTCTTTTTCCGGCATCTTGTTCTTCAATTTCACAAGAAATAATTTTATCAGTCATTTTTGTTAAACATAATACTAAACAATAAAATAATAACACCAATATTTATAAAAACGTCAGCAAAATTGAATATCGGAAAGTTTATAAATTCAAGCTGCAAAAAATCAACAACATGCCTGAATACAAGCCTGTCAAAAAGATTTCCCAAATCTCCGCCTGCAACAAAACCCAAGCCTATCATATTCCAAAGTGTTTTAGAAGCTGCTTTTGCAGTAAAGACATAATAAATTATAACCGCTAACGTGATAACAGAAATCGCAATAAGAAAATTGATATTATTTTGCAAAATACTGAACGCCGCACCGGTATTATAAACTTTTTCCAATGAAAGCACATTCGGCAGCAGTACAACTTTTTGGGAATAATTCAACAAGCTGTCAATAGCATATTTTGTAATATAATCAATAATTACAACAATAATCGCAGCGCCAAAAAACGCATACAGACTATTTCTTTTCATTTTTTGCCTTATTATCCGTCTTATGGTTTGAATTTTCGGGAACAATATCCACTCTTCTCATCAATATCATTAAGCCCGAAATATCCATTTTTGCCTTTTTAAACATATCTTGCGTAAGTTTTGTAAAGCCTACGGAAACAACAACAGCTTCGTTGTTGTTCAAGTTATTTGCTTTCAAAACTCTTTCCACCGTTCCGCTATCAGAGGGAACTTGTCTGAAAGATTCACCGCTCATATTATAGCCTTCAACCACCTGTGTATTGTTTACAGAAGCTATTGAAGAATATCCGCTTGGAGTTTCAACAGTAACGCTTGCGCTATAATCGCTGCCTGCAAGAACTTTTTGGGGTGCATCAATAATGCCTGAAACATCTTTTGCCATACCGTATGAAAGTTTTGAAACTTCGCTCAAAACCGCTTCGGAATATATTTGCCATTCTTTGCCTATCTTTTTCAGATAAACTATTGTTTCCAACGTTGCAGTATATGTACCCTTATCTTTTGTAATTTTAGATGTATCTTTTGTTGTAGCGGTAACTTTTTGAGTTACGTTAGCCATTGCAAAATGTTTTGTTGAAGAAATTGATTTTACAAGGTATTCAGTCTTTAAATCGGGATATGCCGCATAAGTTCTGTTCATCAATGCAAATAACTGAGTCTTGTTATATCCGTCAGTATTTATAAAATCATCGGTATAAACTTTTTTTAAAGCTTTTATATTGTGTTTATTTTGAAGATTTGCAAAATCGACAAAAAACTTTTCTATTTCCGTATTGCTCGGATTTCCTTTAATAAGTTTCGGAGTTTCTTTGGGTACAATATGAACAACCGGCTCTGTTTTTACATCTTCTTTCTTCTCTTCAGCCTTTGTGTCAGCAGTCTCAACTACTTCAGAACTTTCTTCCTGCACAGCATCGGCTGCGTCTTTTTTGACATCCGCAGCTTTTTCTTTTGTCTCTTTAACTTCAATTTCATTTATATCAGGAATATTTTCTTGTACTTCTTTTTCTTCAGGTTCGGTTTTAATCACAACCGGAGCTTTGATGGGATCATATTTCTTTGCTTTTTTAGCAAAAGAATTTCCGCAAGGAAAAGCTAATAAAGAAAACGCCAACATTATAATAAATAAATTCTTTTTCATGTATGAAACACCTTTCTTCCTATTAAAATGCAAATACCCTTATAAAAGAAAAATCGGTTTGTAACCGATTTATCCTCTGATTTTAAGTTGCTTAACCAAAGCTCTGTAACCTTCGAGGTTTTCTTTCTTCAGATAAGCTAACAATCTTTTTCTTTTGCCTACCATCATTAAAAGACCACGTCTGCCTTGGAAATCTTTTGTATGAATTTTCAAGTGTTCGGTAAGTTCAGCAATATTTTTTGTCAAAAGTGCAACTTGAACTTCAACAGAACCAGTGTTCTTTTCACTTTTACCGATTTTTTTAATGATTTCAGCTTTTTGTGCTTGTAATAATGCCATGATTATCCTCTTTTATAAATAAAATAACTTGTATAACAATTATTTAAACGCAAAGAAAATTTTTTTACAAGTGGTTTTTAAATTTCTGATTTACAATGCGAGAAAATATGCTATAATTAAGTCGTAAACAAAGGGAAGGGTAGTATCATGATTGCACCTTTGATAGGCTTACAAACAGCAATAGCGATGTCTCACAATGCTACTATGGGCATGCTTTCTTTTGGTGCAAGAGGAATTCACAGCATGGATAAAGCTGCACAAATGCAGTTTGCACAAAATGTTTTCATGTACAAACTCACCCAAGCGCAACAAGAATATTATCAAAAGTTGTTAGATAAGAACATTAAACGCTCTTTCAGTATTTTTGCATAATTTTTCTTGATTAAAATTTTTGTTTATCTTACTATCAAATAGTGGGTTGATTTTTGTTGACCGCTCACGTATCATTCTGAACTTGTTTCGGAATTTTTTGAAAATATAAACATACAAGCCGATGTGGCGACTTGACGGCACAAGTCCGTCAATATGATTGGGATACCAATTTCGCCATTAACGCAACTTGAAAACAAAATAATTATAATATGCCGATGTGGCGAAATTGGTAGACGCACCAGACTCAAAATCTGGCGTGGTTCACCCCACGTGCCGGTTCGAGTCCGGCCATCGGCAATAGAAAAGCCTAGCATTTAGCTAGGCTTTTCTATTGTTATTGGTCTGTAACGAGAAATGGAAACAAGGCGAAGCCTTGTTCCGAGTTCGAGCGGATTTCGGCTAAGCCGACCGTAGGGAGTGCTGTCCTCACGAATAATTCTATGGAATGGAAGAAAATTTTTAATTTTCTGAAATGGAATGAAGAATTATGAGTTACCGATAATCCAAGACCATCCGGCCATCGGCAAATGAACACCCTTTCACGAGGGTGTTTTTTTATATGGACTCGAACCCCTTACTAAAACTTTTCGCAAATTTATATTTTTTGCAAAAAGCTGAAATAAAATGCGCAAAAAATGTTTTTTGTGAATTTTTTTTTGTGATACCATAAAGTTACAGTCTTATTTTGTAGCTTTTTATAAAAAATAAACAAATTTTATTGATGAAGAGGTAGAACAAAAGGAAATGGAATCAAAAACCACTCCAAAAACGATAGGTATTCCAAGAGCAATATCTTACTTTAGCAACTACCCGTTTTATTACGGATACTTCAAGGGATTAGGTATAGAGATTGTTTTGTCGGATAAAACAACAAACGCAACAATCAATAACGGATGCAAACATGTTGTTTCTGACACATGCCTGCCGATAAAGGTCTTTATAGGGCATGTGATAAACTTATTGGATAAAGGTTGCGAAACGATATTTGTTCCTTCTCTGCAATCTTCGGCATACAAAGTAAATAATTGCAGCAAAATCAGAGGACTACCCGAAATTGTACGCAACGTAATAAACAGAAAAATTACAATCATTGATCCCGAAATCAATAAAACGGAAGGAATATCTTTCAAAGATTTTTGCTTGGATATTGCACGCAGATTTGATATCTATGACTCAGAAACAATAAATTCCGCAATAAAAAAAGGTTGGGAAACATACAACAATTTCCACAAAATGACTGTTGCCGGTTTAAGCTACAAAGAAGCACTCCAAAATGCACTTGACGGCAATCTCGTTACAAAACCGATTGAAATAGTAAAGCCGCTTTCAGTAGTCATAATGGCGCATGGTTACAACTTGTTTGATGAACGCATTTCAATGGGGCTGATTAAAAAACTGGAAAAGATGGGAGTTAAGGCATATACTTCATTAAACATTACAACCGAACAGGCATATGACTCCATAAAAGAAATCGGTGAAATTCAATACTGGGCAAATGAACTTGAGCTTACGGGAACAGCCGCATATTATATGCTGAATAACAGAGTTGACGGTATAATCGCACTTTCCGCATTCGGCTGCGGACCTGACTCTTTAATGGTTGAAGAAGTTCAATACCACGCAAAAGAAAGAGGTATGTCAATGATTCACCTTAACATTGACGAACACACCGGAGAAGCAGGTTTTGTAACTCGTCTTGAGGCTTTTGTAGATATGATGATGCGCAAAAAGAGAAAACAAATTATGTCATCAGATGTCATCAACCTCATGCATACTGCAGTCGCTATCAGCAAAAAAACTAATACCAAAGCCGAAAAAAGCAAAGAAGAGGTCATAAAAATATAGATATGGATAACAACTCTCTACAACGTAATACTTACCAATATTACGGTGCTATACATATTCATACCAAATACTCTGACGGAACAGGCGACATTTACGAGATAAGTAAAGCTGCAAAAAAAGCAGGTCTGGACTGGATAATTATTACAGACCACAACAATTTTGAATGTGAAGAAGGTATTTTTAACGATATTTATGTGATTAGGGGGGAAGAAATCTCTCCCCATGGCGGCGACCACTACTTGGCACTTGGAATCAACAATCAAATAGAGCCGAATAAAGATGTTCAAATAAATATAAATAAAGTAAGAGAACAGGGCGGATTTGGGTTTGCCGCACATCCTGACGAAAGTCAATGCAGAAAAAACAAACATATACCGCTTCTGTGGAAAAACAAAGAAATTATTCCCGACGGACTGGAAATTTGGAATTGGTTTTCAAACTGGGGAGACAACTTAAATGACAGGAATATATTTCAGCTAGCTTATTCTTTTTTATTTAAGAACAAAATAATAACAAGCCCGAGGAATGAACTATTGAGCTGGTGGGATGAACTTAATTTACATTCCCAAAATATAGTACCTGCCATCGGAGGTGTTGACGCACACGCACTGAAATTCAGATATTTCATCATTCCGGTTACGGTCTTTCCGTACAAAACTTGCTTTAAAACTATTACAAACGTAATTTCTACGGAATCCCCGCTTTCTTCCGACTTTGAAACTGCAAAAAAACAAATATTAACCTCAATAAAACAAGGCAAAAACACTATAGTAAACCGAAATATATGCAACGAAGTTCCGCAAATAAACATTTCTAACGGAAAAAATTCGGCAACTTGCGGAGAAGCAATAAGTTTAACAGACAATACATATTTAAACATTCTGACAAATAAACAAATCGGATATAAAATAATAAATGATGGGAAAGAATATTCCCAAGCAAAAACCAACGGCTGCGAAATTCCGATTAAAAATACAGGTAAATACAGAATAGAGTTCTCATATGCCGGCAGAAATTTTGCATATACAAATCCGATTTTTGTTACACAAGGAGAAAGTTAAAATAAATGGCGAGAGAAGGAAACAAGACAATTTCACAACTTGATAGTTCAATATCCACCGGCGACAGGGTTATTGCGTGGCCTCGAATGGGGAATATAGACTTATCTATGGAAGCGCTCGTAAGCTCTTTGGGTGCAAAAATTGTAATGCCTCCGCCAAATACAAATAAAGCATTGGAAATCGGCGTAAGAAACAGTATTGAGGGAATTTGCCTGCCGTACAAACTGAACCTTGCAAACTATATAATGGCTCTTGAAAAAGGCGCAAACACCCTAATGATGTTTCAGGCTCCCGGGTCTTGCCGCTTTGGGAATTACACAAAAATGGCTCAAAAAACCCTGAAAAACATGGGATATAAATTTGATATGGTTGTGTTTGATATGTACCAAAGCAAAATGAAACAAACTCTGAGAGCATTTTGGCACATTTCACATTGTCTGAATCCCTTTAGATACTACAAAGGTTTTAGTACAGGATTCAATAAAGCATTCGCTATCGACACAGCAGAAAGATTATTATTTTACACCAGACCCCGCGAATTAAATAAAGGTGATGCCGAAAGATGTTATAAAAAGTGGTACAAAATAATCAAAGAAACCAGTTCTATACTCGGATGCAAAGGACTTAAAAAACGTGTTATAGAAGACTTCAAAAAAATTCCGATAGACAAAGATAAAATTGTGCCAAAAGTATATTTGTTAGGTGAATTTTTCGTTCTGCTAGATCCGTACACCAATCAGGAAATAGAAAAAACCCTTGGCGATTTAGGGGTGGAAGTTCAGCGTCAAATATTCTTCTCAGATTGGTTAGAACATGTATTACAACCATCTTTGTTTTACAAAAAAGAATCACACCGGGAAAGATGCGTTCGTTATGCCCAAGATTATATGAAACGTGCAATCGGCGGAGAATGTATAGAAACCGTAGGCGATACCGTATACGGAGCAAGAAATGGTATCGACGGAATTGTCCATATTATGCCTTTTTCCTGCATGCCGGAAATTGTTGCACAAAACATATTACCCAAAGTAAGCAAAAATGAAGATATTCCGATTTTGGAACTTGTTTTGGATGAACAAACCGGTAAAGCCGGAAACTTAACAAGAATAGAAGCTTTTATAGATTTAGTTAAAAGAAAAAAATTAAAAAAAGAGAGAAATAAGGAGTTAGTATAATGACAACAAAATCAAGAAACAGAATGACTTTAGAACGTCTTAAATATTATCGCCATCTTGGCGGAGGCGCTATTACATGTATAAAAAGCCGCCTATCTAAAACCCCCAAGCCGCTGTGCTTTTCTTTGATGGTTACAAATAAATGTAACTGCAACTGCGATTTTTGCTTTTGGAAGCACCAAAAAGACCACGAAGACATGCCTTTGGATGAAATTCAAAGACTTTTAAAAGAAGCAGGCGAAATCGGATATTTGGACAGTATCCTTTGGGGTGGTGAACCTCTTTTAAGACAAGACTTTACTGAAATATGCAAATCCTCTCATGATGCAGGTTTATACACAAAAATTGCAACTAACGGCTGGTTTTTGGAAGAAAATCCCGGATTTGGCAAATATACCGACTTAATGTTTGTCTCCTTAGATGCAGTAGGCAAAGCTCATGATGACATCAGACACTTACCGGGCATTTGCGACAGAGTTATGAGCGGTGTTGAATACCACAAAATTCATTCACCAAAAATGAGAATTTATGTTTGCTGCACTGTTTCCGCACAAACAGACTTTGACCAGATAAAAGAAGTTGCTCAGTATTGCAAAGATGCTGATATCCTTCTTTACTTTACCGTTAACAAATCAAACCAAAGTTTAGAAGAAGCTCAAAACGTAAAAGACACGGAATTGGAAAGCGACCAGCTTTCGGAAATCTTTATTAAAATTAAAGACCTGAAAAAACAAGGTTATCCGATAAGAAACTCTTACTACTTTATGGACTACATAATAAATAAAAAGAATTATTATGAATGCCATTGGCCCAGAATTGCGACAGTTATCTATTCTGACGGCAATATGCTGCAATGCTATGACAGAAAACCTTTTATAAGCGTAAGAGGTCGTGCATTGAAAGATGTTATCAAGGATCCGGTATTTGTAGAATCCGTTAACAAGTGTAAAGATTGCAAACTTGCATGCGTAGGAAATTATGCGCTGGATGCATCCGGATTATGGAAACTTGAATGGCCTGCCATAAAATCATTGATGCAAATTGCAATTACATAATCAGCATGTAATAATCTAATATAGAAATTAAAATAGCTAAAATTATGAAAGGATTTTAGGATGTTCAAAAAAATTATTACTATGTTCATACTGGTCGCATTCAGCTTTATGCTATGTCCTGTATCAATAGTTTTTGCGGCAACAGATGACATAGAAGCAAATATTACCCAAAAAGGTGATGTGTTTGAAAATAATTTTCAAACTATCAAAGATGCCGATAGCTCTGTAGAACAAATGTACAACAAACGTGAAAGTGCTATTTCCGGAGAACCTTTAAAACAAATCGGATATCAGTTTAGTACAACCGGAGCGCAAGGTTCAACATCTGTCGGAAAATTTGGCGCCGACTACAAATTAAGCCTCGGCGACAGACTTAATGTCCTTTCATACGGCGAATCTGTAGACGTTATGTCTATGACTGGAGCTAATGTAGTAGCCCCTGCTTCTCAAGTAACCGTAGATTCCAACGGCAGTGTTTTTATCCCAGGGGTGGGGCTTGTAAGAGCAGAAAACAGAACTCTTGGTGAAGTTGAAAACGAAGTAAACCGTATAGCTAATACAAAATTCAAAAACATAAATATCAAACTTACATTATCATCCGAAACCTTATTCTCGGTTTTCATATATGGTGAAGTCAACCATCCGGGCAAGGTTTATATCTCCAGCAATTCATCAATTTATGATGCTTTGGGAGCAGCAGGCGGAGTTAAAAAATCAGGTTCACTCAGAAACATTACATACAACGGAAAATCAGGTGCTATCGACCTATATGATTCAATATTATTCGGCAATGACAGAAACATCATTTTAAAAGCAAATGACAAAATTTTTGTACCGAAAATCGGAAACACTGCTGCCGTAAGAAACGGTGTTCCTGTTCCCGGTATTTATGAATTAAAAAAGGGCGAAACAATTGATGATTTAATCAGGTTTGCAGGCGGTTTTTTGGTAACAACAAATCCGGACTCTTTTGTTCTCGTTGGCTTTGATAAAGTATTAGGACAAAAGGCAGGTAAAACCTTTGAATGGAAGTCCGCAAAAAACCATAAACTTGCAAATGGTGATACAATCGAATTTAAAGAATATTACAACGGTGTAGAAAACCTCGTTGCCTTGCAAGGCAACATAAAACATCCGGCAACATTCGTATGGAAAGAAGGTATGAAGCTTTCTGACATCTTAAAAAGCGAAAACGAATTGCTTGATGATACATTTATGAACCAAGCTGTAATAAGAAGAATTTCAGGCTCGGGAAACAATGTTGAAATCATTCCCGTATACTTGCAAGAATTCTTTAAGGGGATGAACGATCCGAAGCTTATGCCAAGGGACGTAATCACTATCTACAAAAACACAAGTTCAAAATTTGTTGACGTATATGGCTGCGTCAACGCACCGAAACACATGATATACAGAGATGGTATGTCATTGGCAGATATCGTATCCAACATGAAATTCCTAGTATCTGAAGTAGAAGAACCCGTTGATAACAGCAATGAATTTCCGGCTGCACTCAAAACCGCAAATCTTCAAACTGCAACGGCAGCTAAAAACGCAAATCTGATACCAACAGAAAATGTTGCCGTAGAAATAACAAGAGGTAGCGAAACATTTACATATTATTTGTATGACGTTATGATAAAATCCAATGAGTTTGTTTCCATAAATATTCAGCCCGAAGATAAAGTTTTCTTCAGAACACTGAGAGATGATGAAGCTATAAAGACCGTAAAAATATCAGGATACGTAGCAACACCTGCAGTATACACATTCATCAAAGGTCAAAAACTAACCGATGTAATCAAGATGGCTGGCGGTCTGACTGACGATGCCGATTTGAGGGGTATTGTTTACAGCAGAGATAGCCTTAAAGGAAAACAAACCGCAATAGCAATGGAAAACAATGAAAGAGATATAAAACTTCTGCAAGGTCATATTTCCGGTGCGAAAATGCAAACAGAAGAAGATAAAAGCAATAAATTGCAATTGATTTCTATGTTGAAGGACGAAGAAGGCTCTTTGGCAAAGAGATATAACGGTCGTATTGCATTAAACATCAAAAGCAACAATCTGAACAAAATCAGCAAAGTTGATAACATAGCCGTAATGGACGGAGATTCAATCTACATTCCGAGAATTGCGAATTATGTAAGCGTAATAGGCGAAGTATATAACGAACAAACATTTACCTATCTCAGAGGTGCAGGTCCTAAGGCATATTTAAAAAATGCCGGAGGATATACTCCGAATGCTAATAAATACAGAAAATACAGAGTCGGAGTAAACGGCAAAGCTCAAAGAATTTCAATAGGTACAAAGGTTAAACCGGGAGACACAATTGTTGTTCCGAGAAAAATTGCAGGCAACGATTGGATTACTCCTCTTTGTTCAACACTTCAAGCAGTAGCTTCTATACTGGCGGGCGTATTTGTAATAACAAAAATATAGGAAGCTTATATGCTCGGTATTAAAAACAGAAATTACAACAGAAGATATCCAAAGGACTACGGTTTTATAAGAACTGTATACATTACGTTATTTTTATATCTTGTTGTTTGGCCCGCCGCAGTATTTTGGTACACAACAAAGATTATCGGCTGGAATAATGTCGACAGAAAAAAACGATATGTATATACATCAAACCACCAATCCTACATTGACCCACCGCTTATTTCAGTTGTCGCCAACGCACCTGTCGCTTATATGGCAAAGAAAGAACTCTATAACCACAAAAACCCGTTGATAAGATTTTTGGTTATTAGCCTTGGGGCATACTCAGTTGATAGAGATAATCCCGAAAAAGCAACTCTAAAAACCATTCTCGACATTGCGAAACATACAAAGTGGAATTTGGGTATGTTTCCTCAGGGACACCAAATATTGGAAGGGGAAAAATTCAACGACATAAAACCCGGCTTTATTGCTATAGCAAAACTTGCAAAAATGGATATTGTACCTATAGCCATCTGCAATTTTACTGGATATTCGTGGATACCGTTCAAAAAACATCTGGTATTGAAAATAGGAAAACCCATTCCATATACACTACCTGAAGAAGAAATCCTAAAGCAATGGGTAGACTATATGAAAGAAAATGTAGAATAATTCAGCCGATTGTTATTTCAATGTCCTGACGTAAGAAAAATACTCATTATTTTTGTATTGCGCAGAGTCTTCTTTAATTTTTTCTTTTGATAAAAATCCCAAACGGTATGCAATTTCTTCAAGGCAAGCAATCTTTATGCCCTGATTTTCTTCAATAGTTTGAACATACTGACTTGCTTGGAGCAAAGATTTATGCGTTCCCGTATCAAGCCATGCAAAACCACGTCCCAACAATTCTACATTGAGTTTGTTTTCTTTCAGATATATTCTGTTCAAATCGGTAATTTCAAGTTCGCCTCTTGCCGACGGTTTTAGGTTTTTTGCATATTCAACAACCTTGTTATTGTAAAAATATAAACCTGTTACCGCATAATTTGATTTGGGCTCTTTAGGTTTTTCTTCAATGGATATTGCCTTGCCGCTTTTATCAAATTCAACCACGCCAAATCTTTCGGGATCTCTTACAGGATAACCGAATACGGTAGCTTCGCTTTTATCTTCCGCATTAGCAATTGCTCTTTTTAACATTGCCGAAAATCCCGGTCCGTAAAAAATGTTGTCGCCAAGAATCATCGCAACTGAGTCTTTCCCGATAAATTCTTCCCCTAAAATAAATGCCTGTGCCAAACCGTCAGGACTGGGCTGAACTTTATAAGAAAATTTAACTCCGAATTGTGAACCGTCACCGAGCAGTTTTTCAAAATTCGGTATATCATGAGGGGTTGAAATGATTAAAATATCTTTTATCCCTGCAAGCATCAGAACAGATATCGGATAATAGACCATCGGTTTATCATAAATAGGCAACAGTTGTTTTGATACAACCATCGTACTTGGATATAATCTTGTTCCGCTTCCGCCGGCTAACACAATTCCTTTCATTTCTTTTTACACCTCTGTTCTGTTTAAAAAATAATCTTTCAACGCTTCTTTCCAATCTCTGCAAATACCGCCATTATCCATAATTGAATATGCAGGTCTTTTTGCAGCTCTAGGAAATTCATCAGTTAAACATGGCTTTAGATTTACGTCTTTAGCTGCGAGTTTAAATATTTCTTTTGCAAAACCATACCAAGAAGTACTTCCGCCGCCACAAGTATGATAAATACCATACGGTTTATTTTCAATAGTTTTTATTATTGCTTTTGATAAATCGACCGTATAGGTAGGACATCCGACTTGGTCGTCCACAACCTTTAATTCGGGTTTATCGGCAAACGAAAGCATTGTCTCAACAAAATTTTTGCCTTTATATCCGTATAGCCAACTTGTTCTACAAATGTAATATTTTTCAAGATTATCAGTTACGGCAACTTCGCCATCTCTTTTTGTCAAACCATATTTGTTAATCGGGTTTGTTACATCACTTGGTACATAAGGTTTTTGAGCTTTTCCGTCAAAGACGTAGTCGGTAGAAATATAAACCATTACGGCATTATATTTTTTTACTGCTTTAGCTATATTTTCAGTACCCTGAACATTTATCAGCTTTGCAGTTTCATAATCTTCTTCCGCCTTGTCAACATTCGTATAACCTGCACAGTGAATAACAATATCAGGCTTCTCAACCGAAAACACCGCCTCTATACTATCCGTCTTGGTAATATCGAGATTATGGATATCAGTTTCAAATACATCATAACCGTTGTCTCTCAGTATCGGGCACAAGTCTTTTCCAAGCATACCGTATGCACCCGTGACCAAAACTTTTTTCATTATACCAAGCTCGCTTTCTTGTTTTCGATAGCTTTCATCCAATCTTGATTTTTCAAATACCAATCAATTGTAATCTTGATACCTTCTTCAAATGTAATTGACGGTTTCCAACCGAGTTCAGAAGAAATTTTGTCGTTAGAGATAGCATATCGTCTATCATGCCCGAGACGGTCTTCAACGTATTTAATTGAGCTTTCATCCTTGCCCATTGCCGCAAGAATGAGTCTTGTAATTTCCATATTTGTTTTTTCGTTATGACCGCCGATATTATAAACTTCTCCGACTTTACCTTTGTGGAGGACAACATCTATTGCTTCGCAGTGGTCATATACATACAGCCAATCTCTGACATTAAGCCCATCACCGTATACGGGAACCTTTTCACCTTTAAGGAGCTGTGAAATGAAAAACGGAATGAGTTTTTCGGGATATTGATACGGACCATAGTTGTTTGAACATCTGGTATTCAATGTCGGCAAGCCATAAGTTTCTCTGTATGCTCTTACAAGCATATCCGCACTCGCTTTTGAAGCAGAATAAGGGCTGTTTGGAGCAAGAGGAGTAGTTTCATAAAAATAACCTGTTTTACCCAATGTTCCGTATACTTCATCGGTTGAAACCTGCAAATATCTTTCAACACCGATTTCCTTACTTGCCTGCAACAAGTTCAACGTCCCTTGCACATTTGTTTCAATGAATATCTCGGGATGTTTTATTGAATTATCCACGTGGGATTCCGCAGCGAAATTCACTACACAATCCGCTTCTCTTACAAGTTGTCTTACCAAATTTTTGTCACATATATTTCCGTGAACAAATTTGTAATTCGGGTTATTTTCAACATCTTTTAAGTTTTCTATGTTGCCGCAATATGTAAGGGCATCCAAATTTATAATTTTGTAGTCGGGATGTTTTTTAAGTTCGTGTCTTACAAAGCAGCTGCCAATAAATCCGGCACCACCGGTAACCAGTAATGTTGTCATTATATCAACTCCTCTTTATTTATTTCAGCTAATTTGGGTTGAACTTTGTCCTTATCAGATAATATCGGCTCAAAATCTATTTCCCAATCTATATTTATATCTTTATCACACCACAATACACCTCTGTCGGCCTGCGGAGCGTATTCGCCACTTGCTTTATACAAAAGTTCGGCTTCATCAGACAAAACAACAAAACCATGCGCAAACCCTTCCGGAATAAATAGCATTTGCTTGTTGTCTTCAGAGAGTTCAACTTTCACATATTGTCCGTATGTTTCGGAATTTGGTCTTATATCAACTGCGACATCGTATATGCGTCCTCTTGAACATCTTACCAATTTTGCCTGACCATAAGGTTTTGCTTGATAATGCAATCCCCTCAAGACATGCGCAGCGGACTTTGAATGATTATCCTGATTAAATTCCACGGCAATACCATTTTCAAAAAAATCAGATTTCTTATAACTTTCAAGAAAAAATCCTCTGTTATCACCAAATACTTTAGGTTTAACCAAGATTACTTCCTTAATTTTTTGCGGAATAAATTCAAACGGCATTTTCTTTCCTTTCTTTCCTTTAAAGATATTTTATCATTTCAAAATCAGAATAAAACATTCTGCCTATTTTGAGTTTACATAAAACAATATATAATTTCAACTTTGGCGCATAACTCAAAAAACTCTTTGTCATAAATATTTTGAGAGTAAAAAGTTAACATATCAAATATTTAGTTAACTTTTTAATATGTTTTTGTTATAGTGTCATAGTGTGAATTGATATCAAGGAGCAGCATAATGTCACTAAATTCGGAATACCAAGCCGCAGATGCCAACTTGGATGATGATATAAGTATAAATCCACGAAAAATATGGGAAATTATATGGAGCAGAAGAGTATTATTGGTAAAAGTTTTCTGTTCTGTTTTGATATTTTTTATAGCCCTAACTTTTATATTGCCTAAAAAATACAAAGTAACGGCAGATTTGTACATTAACAAAGCAAACAGTTCAAATATGATGGAGGTTAACCCATACATACTGGGAGATGCGTCAGGTTCTATGTTTTCAATGGGCTCAGATAAAGCAATGATGAACGAATTAGAGCTACTAAAATCTGCATTGGTTTTGGATAAAGTTATCAGAGAAAATAACCTCGTTTATAAGAAAAAATACAAAATCTTCCCTAACAAAAAAGAGGGCGAATTCCTTTCAGCAAAAGATTTCTATAAGAAAGGAAAGATTTTAAAACTTGAAAATATCAAAAATACAAACGTAATAAGGGTTGAGTACAAAGACAAAAAGCCCGAAGTTGCATACGGTATAGTTTCTTCCCTTATAAACAACTACGTCGATTTGCACAAAAAAATTAACCTTGAAAAAGCAAAGGCAGACAAAAAAATACTTGAAGAAGAATACGAAAAGACCAAGAAAAGTCTGGACGAAAAACTTGCCGCTGCAAAAGGAGTTCCTGCTCAATCAATAACCGGTATTGGGAATTTGACCGCAATGAGCGGTTTTTCAAAATCGGCATCAAGAGCTATCGGAAATTTGCAAAGCCAATATATCACAGGTGAACGCTCACAAATCGCAATAACGGAAGAAAAAGAAAAACTAGCACAACTGGCAACAAAACTGGAATGGGCAAAAATGGTTGATAACATATCCGACACATCAAAAGTTCTGGTTATAAACGCACCACAAAAATTAAGACCTTTTGAAAATTCATCTCCGAAGCTTCTCATCAATATACTTTTGGGTATTGTTTTTGGTTTTGTAGCTGCACTTGCAGCACTGATATATGCCGAAGTCAGCGACAAAAAACTGGCATATTCAATGCTTACCAACAACATTGTATTTGATGCGGGCAAAAACCTAAATTCGTTAAAATTAAAAATCTTCAGTTATAATCCTCAAAAAATTCTGCTGATTTCTTTGACGGAATTACCTAAAAATATCGCCCAAGAGATAGGTACATTATCAAATGCAGCACTTACTAATTTTGAAATGACCTCAGAATTTGCAAATAAGATTTCGGCTTATGACAAAGCAATGCTTATTTCAAAAATTTCCGATACGGATACAGAATTATACAAAAACGTAAAAGAAACGCTTAAAAACCAAAACAAAGAAGTAGTTTATGATGTTATACTTTAACAAGAAAATTTAAGGAGCAAAGAATGAAGAGTTTGCTAAAAGCAACATCCATAATGTTCATATTCGACCTACTAATATTATGCTTTGTGACATATATATGCGCAGAGTTGTTCGGATATACTGGCAAGGCTATTCTGTTTTTGTGCATACTTGTTGTATCGGTCGGGCTTATAGTCCTATTTTTAAAAGGCAATTACAAAATACGTGAATACAACATAACCGTAAAAAATACCTACCTTTTATTTGAAGGTGTTGTTATGATGCATATTTTACCGGCAATATACCTGCTTATTTTCGCCGCATCAATAACCTCATCGCTTCAATTTTTGGCAGTAAATATTTTGGCAATATTTATATTTTTGAGGCTATATAGAGCACTTTATCACCTGTATTTGTTTTATGTAAAAAAAGAAAAAAACATACTGATTTTGGGTACTGATGAGAGAGCAAGAACAATTGCAGACGAAATTCAGAGCAAAAAAGCGTTAAGAATGAATGTTGTCGGTTTTGTGCAAGAAGATTCGCACGAAGAAGAAATTGTTGAAGATAATAAATTCCCGATATACAAAAGTGAAGGCAACCTAAAACAACTAATAAAAGAGAAAAAAGTAGATACAGTTGTAATTGCACAAGCAACGGAGCAAATAATTTCAATTCCAAGAGGAATAGAAATTTATAAAATGCCGGAATTTTATGAAATCGTAACAGGCAAATATTATATTGATGAAAAAACCATAACAGAACTGTATTATCAATACGCAACGCACCGCTCTGTCGTATACGATTTTTGCAAACGTGCATACGACATAATTGCGGCAACGATAATTTTGGTGGTTACATCACCAATAACGGTATTTACGGCTTTAAGAATATGGATGACCGACCACGAAAACCCAATTTATACACAAACAAGAATAGGCATAGGCGGAAGACCGTTCAAGTGTTTTAAACTCCGCACAATGTGGGCAAATGACTATGTTCCGAAAGCCGGAAAAATAAAAGAGGAAACCGCAGGCATAAATGATGACAGAGTTATTCCGTTTTGCCGTTTTGTAAGAAAAGCAAGATTTGACGAAATTCCGCAAATGATAAACGTACTTAAAGGGGAAATGTCCATAGTCGGTCCTCGTGCGGAATGGGATGATTTAGTAAAAATATATTCAAAAGAAATTCCGTATTATACAAGCAGACAATGGGTCAAAACAGGTTGGACAGGCTGGGCTCAAATAAATCAAGGACATTGCGTAAACAATGATGATGTAACCGAAAAATTACAGTATGATTTATATTATTTGAAAAACAGGACTCTTGTTTGGGAAATATTTATTCTTGTAAAAGCAGTATTTTTAGCACTGGGAGGCAGACATGAGTAATGAAGATTTAAAATTTTCGGTATTGATGCCCATATATATTCACGAAAAAGATGATGAATTCAGAATGGCACTGGACAGTGTTTTTAATCAAACTTTGATGCCGAATGAAGTCTTAATAATTGCGGATAAAGATATCCCGCAAAACACAAGAGATATTTTAGATGAATACAAAGCTAAATATCCGGGAATATTTAACCCGATTATTTTAAAAGAAGATGCATCTCTCGGACAAGCAAGAGCAATAGGTGTTGAAATGGCAAAATACGATATCGTTGCAAACATGGATGCAGACGATATTGCAGCCAATGACAGATTTGAAAAGCAAATGGAATTTATGCAAAAGAACCCTGATATCGACGTTTTGGGTTCTTGGATAACCGAGTTTGAAGAAACACCGGATAACATTTATGCAATAAGACAGTTACCCACAACGACAGAAGAAATATACAAATTCTGCAAATTTCGTTGTCCTATGAACAATATGACAATTATATACAAGAAAAAATCATTGCTTGATGCAGGAAACTACAGCGTTTTACAGGGAATGGAAGATTTTGAACTATGGGGACGTATGCTTTCTAAAGGGTATAAACTTGCAAATCTGCCGGAATGTTTGGTAAATGTAAGAGCCGGCAGAAATCTTATAAACAGAAGGAAAGGTTTCAAAGTTCTCAATTACGAACTTGCAGTTTTTAAAAAGTTCTATCAATATGGCTACGTTTCAAAGTTAGAATATTGTAAAGCAATAACGCTTAAATTTTTACTGAGAATGATACCAAATTGGTTAAGAGGTTTTATATATAATAATTTTCTAAGAAAGAAGGTAGGTTAATAATGACAAGATACTTAATTACAGGTGGTGCAGGATATATTGGATCTTCCGTTGCAGACAGATTATTGCAGGATGCAAACAACGAAGTTATTGCTTTTGATAATTTTTCAACAGGAAGAAGAGAATTTATTGAAGATGCTTTAAAAAAGCCGAATTATAAACTTATTGAGGGCGATTTGCTTGATACGGCTGCAATTGACAAGGCTATGGAAGGTATTGATTTTGTATTCCACTTTGCTGCAAACGCCGATATCAGAAGAGGGTGTGAACACCCGAGAAAAGACTTGGAACAAAATACCATAGCTACATTCAACGTTTTAGATGCAATGAGAAGAAACAAAGCCAGAGAAATCGTATTTTCTTCAACAGGTCCTATCTATGGAGAAGCTCAAATCATACCGACACCGGAAGATGCACCATTGCCAATCCAAACTTCTTTATACGGTGCTTCCAAACTTGCCTGCGAAGGTTTGATAGAAGCATTTTGTGAGGGGTTCGGCTTTACATCTTATATTTTCAGATTTGTTTCAATTTTAGGCGAAAGATATCAACACGGTCACGTATACGATTTTTATAAACAATTAATGGAAACTCCCGAAAGATTATACATATTAGGAAATGGGAAACAAAGAAAATCATACCTATACATTCAAGACTGTATAGATGCCATCTTTACTGCCGTAGAACACAAAGAAAACAAGGTTAATATCTACAATTTGGGAACACCCGAATATTGCGAAGTTACCGATTCTGCCACTTGGATTTCAGAAGAAATGGGGCTCAACCCTAAATTTGAATTTTCAGGCGGTGACAGAGGTTGGGTAGGTGACAATCCGTTTATTTTCCTTGATACTAAGAAAATTCAATCTTTAGGATGGAAACCCAAATTAACAATTAAAGAAGCAGTTGTTCAAACAGTTAAATATTTAAAAGAAAACGAGTGGCTTTTAGAAGATAGGAAATAATATGCAACTTGCAATAATAGCAGGCGGAAAGGGAACCCGATTAGGGCTTAAAGACATTCCCAAACCAATGGTTAAAATAGGAGATAAGCCGCTTTTAGAACACCAAATTGAACTTGCCAAAAGATATGGGTTAACCGAAATTTTTATCCTATCAGGACACCTTGCCAATGTCATAGAAGATTATTTTGGCGACGGAAGCAAGTGGGGAGTAAAAATTCACCATATTATCGAACCATACCCTCTCGGAACGGCAGGGGCAGTAAAACTTTTGGAAGGCCAAATCAATGACAGATTTATGATATTTTACGGCGATGTCGTAATGGATTTTGACTTGAATAGTTTCATTGAGTTTGACAAAAGTTTTGAAAATTCAATAGGAACAACCATTATACACCCTAATGACCACCCTTATGACAGTGATTTGCTTGAAATAAACGAAAAAAACATCGTTACAAAAGTTCTGCCAAAACCGCACGAAGAAGGGATGTATTATCAAAATCTGGTAAATGCGGCAGTGTATATTTTTTCGCCAAAGATTTTTGAATATATTGAACCTGAGATTTCACAGGATTTCGGGAAACATATTTTAAAAAAACTTGTTGAAAACGGTGAAACTCTTGCAGGGTACAAGACCGCCGAGTACATAAAAGATATGGGAACAAAAGACCGCTTTGACAAGGTTGCCAATGATTTCACATCCGGCAAAGTCGCAAGACTGAATAAAAATAATAAAAGACCATGTATCTTTTTAGACCGAGACGGCGTTATCAACGAAAATATGGACACATCTCCGACTGCCGAAAAATTCACCCTTATAAACGGTGTTTCGGAAGCAATAAAAATGATAAATAAATCGGACTATCTATCGGTTGTTGTTACTAACCAACCTATGATAGCAAAAGGGTTTGTAACTTTTGAACAAGTTAACAATACCCACAAAAAAATGGAAACTCTCCTCGGAAATGACGGAGCTTTTCTAAATGGGATTTATTATTGCCCTCACCATCCGGAAAAGGGTTTTGAGGGAGAAATACCTGAATTAAAAATTGATTGTGAATGCAGAAAACCCAAAATCGGTATGTTCTTGCAGGCGCAAAAAGATATGAATATTGATTTAAAAAACTCTTGGATGATAGGCGACAGTGAACGAGATTTGCTGGCAGGAAAAAATGCGGGTTGCAAAACTATTTATATTTCGGATAATAAAAATAGATACTCTGATTTCATCGCTGAGAATTTATATGAAGCAATAAAAATAATTATGGAGAACAAATAATGATAATAACCAGAACACCGTTCAGAATAAGTTTTGCAGGAGGAGGTTCCGACCTCGCCAATTATTATGAAAAATACGGCGGCTCAGTTGTAAGCGTAACAATAAATAAGTACATGTATCTTTTACTGCACCCGTATTTCAATAAAGATGCATATTTAATAAAGTATTCAAAAACCGAAAATGTCGATAACGCAGATGACATAAAACACCCAATAATTCATACACTGTTTAAAAAATACGGTATTCGTGGTGTCGATTTCAACTCTACCGCAGATATTCCGGCAGGAACAGGACTTGCATCATCTAGCGCATTCACGGTTGGACTTATAAATCTTTGCAACGCTTATACCGACAAATATATGAACAAAGAAGATATCGCAAAACTTGCCTGCGAAATTGAAATTGAAGATTTAAAAGAACCTATCGGTAAACAAGACCAATATGCTTGTGCATGCGGTGGCTTGAACTTTATAGAATTTTATAAAGACGGAGTTGTTGACGTAGAGAAGTTGTACCTTATGTCAAATGCATACCATACTCTTGAAAGAAATCTTCTCATGTTCTATACAGGACAAACGAGAAGCGCAGGAAGTATTTTGGCAGAACAGAAGAAAAACACATCCAACGATAACGCAAAAGTTAACATGCTTCACAAAATGGTTGCGCTTTCAAAAGACTTGAAAGATGAATTACTAAAAGGTAACGTTAATGCAATGGGTGAAATTCTACACACCGGTTGGATGTACAAAAAAGAACTCGCTAACGGAATTTCAAATCCCGATATAGATTATTACTATGATTTGGCAATGAAAAACGGTGCTATGGGAGGCAAACTCCTTGGTGCAGGCGGCGGAGGCTTCTTGCTTTTCTATGTGGAAGAAGAAAACAAAGCAAAACTCAGAAAAGCTCTGTCAGCTTTAAAAGAAATTAACTTTAATTTTGACAACAAAGGCACCTCCGTAATTTACTACAATAAAACAGCATTATATAAGGAGTAAAACTGTGAAAGAAAAAATCAACAATTATCTCAGCAGGTTAAAAAATACTCTTGACAATTTATCAAGAGAGGAAATAGAGACTTTTATCAATGTGTTAAATGAAGCAAGAGAACAAGGAAGAACCATCTTTATAATGGGTAACGGCGGCAGCGCAGCAACAGCAAGCCACTATGTATGCGATTTTAACAAGGGTGCAAGCTACATGCACAATGACAAAAAACGCTTCAAATTTATCTGTCTTAATGACAACGTTGCTTCAATGATGGCTTATGCAAATGATGTCAGCTTTGAAGACATTTTTGTTGAACAACTCAAAAATTACTTCAATAAAGGTGATGTTGTAATAGGAATTTCAGGCAGCGGAAATTCCAAAAATGTTCTTAACGCAATAGAATACGCAAACCAAAACGGCGGAATAACCGTAGGACTGACAGGATACAACGGCGGCAAGCTGAAACAAATGGCAAAATATTCAGTCAACACAAACATCGACGACATGCAGATATCCGAAGATGTCCACATGATTTTTGACCACATGATAATAAAAATTCTTGATTAATTTTTATTATTCAATTCAATAATTTGTTTTATCTTGGAATCATCACCCCATACTGCCGGCGAGTCATAGGGCCTTGACGGGAACTTACCGTAATCAGGTCTTATTTTAAGATTATTCATCTTAATGAAATTGTCGACCATCTCACCTATTGCAATCGGTTTTCCTGAGCAGCAATTGATAATACCCTGTACTTCGGTTTGCTCAATAACCAATCTTATCTGTTTTGCAAGCTCATGAATTTCTATATAATCGAATTTGTTTTTTCCGTCAGTGAATGGGAATCTTGCTTTTCCTTCTTTTTCCATTTGCAAAATTTTTGAAAATATTGAACCTGAGCTTTGTTCGTCATCACCGTATGTATAGAAAAATCTCAAATGCTGATAGCAAACATCTTTTCCGGAAATATATATTTCCAACAACTTTCTCAATGTATTTTTTGAAACGCCGTAAAACGTTTGGGGATTTTGCGGTGTATCTTCGGATATAGCACCTTCCCAATATCCTATATCATGCATTGAGCCTATCGTTATAACTTGTTTCAGACCGCTGTCAATCAACTTTTTTATAAACATGAAGTTTTTGTATATTGATTCAACGTGATATGTGGAATTATGAACCGGAACATCCTTGCAGGCAAAGTGAATAAGGACATCAGGCTGCCCCAATTCATTAAACAGGTCTAACTCTTCATCATATATATCTATATTCCTATAATCAGCTCTTTTATCAATTCTGCTATCGTTAATATCAACCGCAACAACTTGATGCCCGCCATCTAGCAACTCTTTTGTTGCATGACTGCCAATATATCCGTTAGCACCTGTTACCAATACTTTTTTCATCAAAAACTCCTTTGCCCATAACACTACAAAGTATTTATTTTGGTGTATTCATAATACCACGCACATAATAACGTAGTCAAACTGGTATTTAATTACACAAAATAAAAACAAACAGTCCTTGTTCTTGCAGGGAAAACGCCGTATTTACCTTATATCCTAATCCAACTATCCGGCATTAAATCTTCAAATGTTGATGCCACTATTGTCTTTGCCTTTATCCACCCCTTGGGTGCAACCGTAATCCTGTCTTTATTCGCATTTAACCACGCTGCCCACCATGGATAAGTAGAATTTGTAATAATATTGTGCTTGCAATGCGACATCAGATTTATCCCGCAAACATATCCGCAATTCTTATCAAAACTTTCGCAAGGTATGACCGTAAACTTGTTTTCCGTATTTATATTTTTCATACTCCATTCCATATCATTTGAGAAAAGATAAAATATCGGATTTTCAACTCTTGCGGCTATTTCTTTCATTGCTTTGTTGTAATATCCTGCATCCAATGCATAGCCGAGTTTTACATAATCTCCTCTTCTTGTTGAAATCGCAACCGAATTTGTATTTTTAATTTCGTCCAAAACTGCTTTATTCTCATCTGTTAATTCATTCTTTGGAGTAAAATCTTTTATCAATCTTTCTTTTATATTTTCAAAATACTTAGGAGTTTGAAAATATCCGTCATAATAGACATTCCCTTGAATGTTGTACAATTCTGGTTCATAGCGGTTTCTGACTTTTTCGTAAACACGGTTGGTCGGTAACAATTTGATATGGAATACCTTATGAATATTGGTAAGTTTTTCTGCCAAAGCAGACTCTTTAAGACACTCTTTTATTTGCTCTTTTGTGGCAAAATTGATATCTGTATTTAATATATCTAAAGCATAAAGGGCAAGTCTATCCCTATATTTATTATCAAAATCAGCATACCACGTATTATCAAAAAGGACATCATCACCTATTGATTTGGCAAAAGCATACTGAAACATTTGATTTCCGATACCGCCCATCAATTTTACTATTTTCATAAGATGTTTTCTCCTTTTAATATTTTTATGATGTGTTAATATTTGATATATAAGTAGTAATACAACAAAAAAGGCAGAAGGTAAACATGAACAGAGTAATGATTTTTGCATATTGGGATAAAGATGGGGTTATTGACGATTATGTCTTGTACTATCTCAATAAAGCAAAAGCAATCGCAGACCACATAATATTTTCCGCTGATTGCGAAATTCAAAGCACAGAATTACCGAAATTGGACAAAATAGTAACACACACAATTAACGGCAGGCACGGAGAATACGATTTTGGTTCATACAAAAGAGGCTTTTTATACGCAAAAGAAAACGGTTTACTGGATAATGCCGACGAGCTGATATTCTGCAATGACTCGTGCTTTGGGCCTTTTTATGATTTTGAAAATTACTTTGACAAGATAGACAGAACAAAGTGCGATTTTTGGGGAATGAACTTCAACAAACAGTTTGACAATCACCTCGGAAGTTATTTCATTGTCTTTGGGAATAAAGTCTTTACCTCCGGCGCATTTAATGATTTTGTAAACAATATCAAGCATCAGGCAGACAAACACAATGTCGTTTTGGAATACGAAATAAAAATGACCGAATACCTGCATAAAAACGGCTTTGCTTATTCATATTGCTACGGATACCCCGGCTCATTCAGAATTTATAATACAATTTTTAAAGAAATTGAAAAGCGCCAATATCCGTTTTTCAAGAAATCAATGTTGGTTAACCAATTTGATTTTATTGTAAATTGGGCTGTAAACAGGATGAAAAAGCAAATACATTCGGAATATCCATTTGAATGTATAAAAAAATATTATAAAAGAATAAATGAAAAAACACCGTTTAAAACTCGTCTGATAAACTTTTTAAAGATGTGGGTTCCATATTTTATAATACTTCCGAGAGTAAGAAATCGGATGTACTTATTCAACAGATGGTACGAATGGAAATAATTACGCAGGAATAAAATATGGAAAAAGCATTAAAAAATATATTTTTACTGGGATTATTTTTCTTATTTTTTAAAATGTTTGGCATATATATTGTTCCGGGTACAGGTGCGGTAATACTTATATTTTTGCTATTTATTGTTCCGCTGTACTTATATTGTTTTTTCTTCAATTTCAAAAAATTCACAAATTATTTGTATAAGATATTCAAAACCCCTTGTATGAAATATTATTTTCTGTTTATAGGTTTTGTTGTATTGACAACAATTGTACACATGATTTTGGGATATTATCACCCTCCTTACGGAAGATACATAATCCACATGAAAGACTTTTTTATACCTGCATTCATAATCATTTTCATGCCTATATTAGGACTGTTTTTGAAAGTAAAGATGAAACAAATGTTAAAGTGCATCTATTTCGTTATTTACTTCGTTTCACTAGTTGCTGTCATTCAATATCTGTCTTTCGTTTTAAACGTATCAATAGTAAGTACAATAATAGGCTTTTTTACAAATTTAAGAGAAACGGTATATAGTTCAGATACAATGCAGGAGACAATGAGGGTATTTTCAATATTTGGCGAGCCCAGTAGCGTTGGACGATTTGTATTTATAACTTTACCTTTTGTCGTTAACATAGACAGAATAAAAGAAAAGATTTTTTCCAACATATACATAGATAAACTTATAAAATACACCATTTTGCCAATTACCATATTAGCAATTATATTCACTAAATCTCCGATATATTTGATTTTATGCTTTACGGAGCTGTTTATACTTGAACTTATCAAATACAGAAAAGCAATAAAAAAACATATTTTGGTTGCAGCCCCGCTATTACTTATTACAGGCATAGTACTTTCGGCAATAATGGCAATAATGAGCGCCACTATGTCAGATTCATTCCTTACAAGAATTACAAGCGTTACATCCAACTTCGGGAGTATGGATGGGCTTGTTACAGAAGAAGCATCACTTGCAACAAGAATTATTGCTTATTATTGGCAATTTTTAGCGTTTACGCAAAACATTTTCTTCGGATGCGGACTCAATAACGTTGAAACATATTTGAATGTTATAAATGTCCACACGCTTACAAATATGCCAATGACACCAGAAAACGTAAAAAATGTCTATATCATTCAGGAAATTATCGGTGTAAACAGATCATTATTCTGGTCAAGCCTAGCAGAATTCGGTATTGTCGGAACAAGTTTATATTTTATTTTCTTTTTCAAAAATATGTCCGTAGTAAAAAAATTAAAAAAGGTTATAAATACCGAAATGAACTATTACACACTAGAAAGTATATCCAAATCGTTAATTATGATATTTATTATCGGATTTTACAATATGAATATGGCTAATGAACCGACTATGTGGCTAATATATGGACTTATTTTAGCATATGTATATCTGGCAAAATACAAGCCCGAGGAGATTATTAAATAACTAAAATGATTAAACAATTAACAGACAAAGTTCATAATATTCTAAAATCACAACTGTACACCGTATCGGTATATTGCAGACAAATGGCGGGCACTCTCGTCATATTATTGATAGCAAGATACTTGTCGGTTCACGATTTTGGTTTATTTTCAAGCTACAAGAGTATTGCGGTATTCTGTCTGCTTTTTGCAAACCTTGATTATGACTTATATATTCTTGTTTCATCAAAGGCAAATACTCACGAAGTACGGTTGAAGATTTCTCTGTTTTTGCTCAATACATTTTTCATAATATCAATGGTTACTCTGGGTTCTATGTTTTTTGATATAGAAAACCACATCCTTTTCCTTCTCGTTTTATTGAGAACATTTTTTGATACAACTTTTTTCTGTCTTGTCTTGCCTTACTTTCAGGCAACAAAAAAATTCAGTACCATCGCAAAAATAAACATTTTATATGGGCTTACAATTTCCGCAATTGCCATTTATTCATACATTAACAAGCTGAGCCTTCTGCATTTCTTAATTTTGAATATATGTGCCGGCATCATTAATTTTATCCAGTGTACGTATTTTTCAAAAATCAACTTCTTTATGGCACTGACAAAAATAAAAAGATTTTTCCAAATGCTTGATAAAACTATTTTTTCTTTTATGGGTTCATCAATAACAAGTTATATTTACACTCAAATAACCGCATTATATGTAGCGGTATTTCTATTAAAAGAGCAAGCCGCACTGTTTTTCGCCGCATTTACCATATCTTCAATAACATCTCTTTTTGCGGCAGCCAGAATTCAAAAAATGCTTCCCGAATTAATAAACAAAAACACCAAAGAACAAATACGAATAATAAAGAAAAACTGCATAGTAATGATTTCTGTTTTCGGACTTATTTTGCTTTGTTTCGGGCTATTCGGAAAATATATTCTTAAATTGATATATTTAAAAGATTATTACCAAAATGCGTATCTGGTATTATTGATACTTACCTTTGCCAACGCAATCGTTGGACTTGGCAGAGTTTTTGGAAATTACATAGCCGTTGTCGGCAAACAAGCTATGAAAATACGCTTCAAGTTTGAAACTTCCATAATATCCATTTTAGGGCTAGTTTGTTTTCATAAATTCGGAATTACTGGTCCTGCCATAGTAGTTGCAATTTCAAGTATTTATAATACCATGAGATATATTCTCTTTAGCCTCAAAATGATAAAGATTAATTTAAAAAAGGAGACACAAAGTGAATAAAGAGCTTCACCTGATTGTTTTATGGCAAAATTCACGACACAAAGAAAAAGAAATATTAGAAGATATACAAAAAAATCTTAAAATAGTTGAGTGCATAGAAATTGAATGGACTCCGGATAAAGTTGCAAAAAATTTCTCCCGTTTTTACGGTCAAAAACTCCCGAGCCGCTCTTTCAAAGAAAAAGAATGCGGAAGAGGGAAATTTCTTTTGATAACACTATTTGACGAAAACCCTAAATACGAATTTGTCGAAACTTCAAGAGGTTTTGAAAAAGTAAATACAAATATGTTTTACCTTAAAGATAAATACCGCAGTTGGACAGGCGGAGGTTCAAAAATTCACGGAACAAATAATCCGGCTGAGACCAATCACGACATTACATTACTTTTAGGCAAAAATTATGAAGATTATCTCTCACAAGCGCCCAAATCCTGGGACGGCAATTATCGCCAATTAAAAAAAGATGTAACCGGCTCTGACGGATGGAAAGACCTCGAAGAATTTTTTTATACACTTAATGCAACAATTAACTATTGCGTATTAAGAAATTACGAAATACTCCCCGAACAATTCAGAAGCGACTTGCACGGAGATATAGATGTTCTTACGGATAACTATAATGACCTTGTGTACCTTACAAATGCTTCTCCTGTGTATAAACAGCCTTACAGAGTACATCACAAAGTTAAAATCGGCGGAAAAGATGTCCTGTTTGATTTCAGATTTGTCGGGGATAACTATTATTGCTATGATTTTGAAGAAAATATTTTAAAAAATCGCATTTTAAATGACAAAAACATCTATACCCCGAATAAAGAAAATGCTTTTTACAGTTTAATTTATCACTGCATAGTTCACAAAAAAGTAATAGCCGCAGACTACTATGAAAAGGCCAAAAAGCTTTATGACGCTTTGGATTTAGACAAAAAAGAACTTGATAAATATGAATTTCCGTTTGACTACTACTACGGATTATTGAACGATTTTATAAAAAGAAATTCATATTTTTATATAAAACCAAACGACCACTCGGTGTTTTATAACAAAAAGCATTTATCGGTTGAAAAAATCATAAAGTGGCTTGAAACTTCCTACAACATAAAAGATATTCGCCCATACATGATAGGAACTTCATTATCCGAATATTTATTCTTTACCGGAACACTGGACGGCAACAAACTGTTCATCAAGTGGGGCGGTCTTGGCAGAGCGGTACAAACGGAATATAAAGGTGCAAAGAAACTCTATAGCCAAAACAACGAAAATTTTGCAAAACCGTACTTATATAATTGCAATAATGGGAAAAATTTTGTTGCACTGGAATATATTGAAGGCACGATGCTCAACAAAATCATGCAAAACGATAATTTATCGGAAGAGCAGATTGATTCATACACCGAACAACTGGAGAAAATAGCCCTTGAATTTGAAAAAGCAGAGTACATTCACAGGGATATCAGACCTGCCAATATTATGGTAACGGATGACGGAACTCTGAAACTTATTGATATGCAGTTCTGCGTAAATCTAAAACCGTTTAAAGTTACCAGAGACCTTATTAAATACTGGTCGACAATTGCAAATTTAGGAGAAAAATACAGCGTAGGAATGTATTGTTGGGACGATATGTATTCCATAAATAAGGTAATAAATGAACTTGGCAGACATAGTAAAAAAGTCAAAAGCTTAATCGGCAAATACCGACTAAACCTGTCATTTTTAAAAATACCGTATTTTATAATCAAAGCACCACGCTTTATATACAAAAAATTTCTTAAAAAATAAAATCACATCTAAAATATTCATATCAGACAAATTAAAACTCGTTTTTATTTGCCTATTGATATTTACGTTCTATAATTGATACTATACGGCATATATTGTAAAAAGAAAGGATTAAAAATGAGAGTAAAAGAACAATCCGCAATGTGGCAATCTAACTCAATGGGGTTATTCGACGGACTTAAATTAAAATTCAACAACTTTGTTATTGACCAAACCATAAACTATTTAGGAAATAATTTTAGCAAAAGAAAATTAGTAAACCTTGCCAAAATATTTGAAAAAATAGCAGGTTCAAAAGGCGGTATAAACCACGCAAAAAGAATGCAATGGTTGTTTGAATCCGAACATGCACACCTGTTTTGGTGGAAGAAAATTTTAACCGAATTAAACGCAAATTGCAGAAACAAATGGATAAAAAACTTCTTCGTAAACGGATACTACGGTGACAATTTAAGAAAACGTACGGAATTTAACAACAAAAACGGATTTTTCCCGCCGACTGTGTTGCTTGCAAGTATAACAAAACGTTGTAACTTTAATTGCAAAGGCTGTTGGGCTCACGAATATACGGTTGACGAAGATTTATCCAAAGAAAAGTGGCGTGAAATCTTCACCGAAGCACGTGATGTTATGGGTATTCACATATTCCCGATTGTCGGCGGTGAACCTTTTGCAAGAAAAGAATTTTTGGAACTTTGCGAAGAATTTGACGATTGTACTTTTATTACGTTCACTAACGGCTCATTGATAACGGAAAAAACTGTACAAAAACTTCAGGAACTCGGCAACGTACAACCGATGTTTTCTCTTGGCGGTTTAAAAGAAAACACTGATGCCATCCGTGGAGAAGGCTGCTTTGATATGGTTATGGATAAAATGGATATGCTTAAAAAAGCAGGTATCTTCTTTGGTGCATCAATTACCGCAACAAGCCAAAACTGTGATGAAGTTACATCTGATGAATTTATGAAAATGTTATCGGATAAAGGTTGTTTGTGGACTTGGTTCTTCCACTATGTTCCTGTTGGTGACAGTCCGGACGTTAGTATGACACCAAATGCCGACCAAAGAAGACAAATTCTCAAAGCAGTTTACAATGCAAGAAATACCCTTCCGATGATGACCGTTGATTTTTGGGGTGACGGACCGGAAATGATGGGTTGTATCGCAGGCGGCAGACAGTATATTCACGTAAACCCGAGAGGCGATGTTGAACCATGCACTTTTGTTCACCTTGCTACTCATAACGTCAAAAATTGCACACTTACGGAAGCACTTGCAGCTCCGTTTATGAGAGCTATCAGAGATGGTATTCCATACGAAGACGGCAATATGCTTAGACCGTGCATGATTGTTGATAGACCTGAAGTTCTCAGAAAGTATTATGAAGAATTTAAACCTTATGAAACGCACAAAGGTGCAGCTGACTATTTAACAAATCCGCAAATAAAAGCAGAAATAGACAAGTATTCTTCCGAAGTAAAAGAAATTCTCGACAAAGATTGGAGAGAAAACCTTTGGATGACAATATTCCCACTTGAAGGCGAATACTACATTGACAGAGACCGTTTCTGCTCAACCGAAAAGCCCAAAACCTCTTGCAGCGGAAAATGTGCAGGCTGCCAAAAAGAACTCATACACAGTTAATATGAAAAAACAACTGATTTTTTTAATTATATTTTTCTTAATATACACAGCTATAGTTTGTTTCTGTCCCGCAATAACACAATGGGACAGAAACATTATAGTTTATATACAAGGGCAGTTAAATAGTCTCCCTGCATGGATACCGTTGCTTACTGGCTCACAAATATATGCCGCAAGTATTGTTATTCCTCTTGTTACAGGTTTTATCTTTTTTTTCAAAGAACTTCTGCTCATTGATATGGTTCTCTTTTTTTCTGCACCGCTTATCGCATACATTTTAAACAGTATAATCAAAAACCTTGTCCAAAGACCAAGACCTCCATACGAATTACAACTCGGAGTTCATTTGGATAATTACAGTTATGTGTCAAATCACACTTTTATCAGCACTACACTATGGGGCTTGGTGATTTTTTATTTAATAAAATATTGCAAAAACAACATCCTGAAATATATCGGTGTTTCTATTTCCGCATTATGGATAGTATTTATCGGACTTAGCAGAATGTGGCTCGGAGTTCATAACCCCACCGATATTCTCGGAGGTTATTTATTGGCAGGACTCTTATTATTTTTATACATAAGGCTCATAAAACTAATCGGAGGCAAATGCTAATGGAAAATATCTTGGTCGTTTTTAACTACAACGCAGGAAGAAAGAAAGCCATCAAATATAAAAAAATCCTCCATAAGTTTTTGTTTAAAAGAGGGTACAGTTTCAAATTTGTATCCGTTCAGGATTTTCAAACAAATGATTTTAGCGAATACAAGACAATTATAGCGGTAGGCGGAGACGGAACAGTAAACAAGGTGGCACAAATCGCTGCATTAACCGATAAAACCCTCGGAATAATTCCTTGTGGAACCGCAAATCTGCTTGCCGCAAAATTGGGAATATCAACAAACATAAAAAAAGCACTCCGAACTATTCAGAAAAAAAACATCAAAGAAATTGATGCCTTAAAAATTAACGACTTACAATGTATATTGAGATGCGGCTTTGGATACGATTCCGATATTATATGTAAAACTCCGCAAACATTAAAAAATAAATTTGGATATTTCGCATACTTTATTGCAGGAATACTTTTTGCGCTCAGATTAAAATCAAAATCATATCAAATCACTTGTGATGACAATACCTTCAACATTGATGCATCATGTATAATTATCGGAAACGCAAGCAATATGTACAGAAACATAGTTTACCTGGCTGATAATTCGCAAATTGATGATGGTTTATTGGATATATTCATATTAAAAGCTCAAAATCCGTTTTCATTCTTTTGGGAATTTTTAAGAATTATTTTCGGAATAAGAATAAATAACCCAAGGGCAAAATACCTCAAGGCAAAATCGGTAAACATAAAAAATTCTTGGGCGGTCTGCCATATTGATGGGGAAAAAACAAAACTCAATAAAGATATTGAGATAAACGTTATACCCGGCGCAGTAAAAGTTTTTTCAAACTAGGCATATTATCATACACTGGCAACTTTTTAATCATTTCCGTTTTTATTTTTGTATAAGGGTATTGGTAAATCATGGCGCAGTTTGACGTAAATTTGTACAAAAGTTTTATCAACGGAAATAATAATCCGTACACTCGGCTTGCCCAAAAAGCCGAGCAAGCTGACAAAAAAGCCACTGCTCCAATCCAAGAAACCGCACCTGCGCAAGAAACCAAACAAATTAAAGAGAATAAGCCCGTTGCCCCAACGACAAAACCCGCCGAGCCAAACAAAAACCTGCAAACACTGAAAGATGAATTTGTAACAACAAAGAAAAGCAGAGGTTTATTTGAAAAATTTTATGACTTTTGTAAAAATACAACAGGTTTCGGTTTAGGTTGGAAAAAACTTGAACAAAAAATCGCAAAAGCGGAAGCAAATCAATTTTCCGAAGAAGAATTAAAACAAGATATTGATAAATACAAAAAATCCAATACAAATGCACGCCAATCTTTTGGAGACTTATTCTCAGGACTTGCCTCAATAGGAACATTTTTGGGATTGTCTAATATCGGCTCAAGACTGCATGCCAGATTTGAAATCAGAGCCATTCGCAACAGCATAATACTTAGTGCAATACATGACATGCGCAAGATAAAGCAATTGTCTAACATAGAAAAAAATATTAAAAATCTGGTTGCATCAAGTGCAAAAACCAAAGCATTTATAGCCGTTCCTCTTGCTATGCTTGCAGGCGGATTCACAAAATACATTGCCCTAAAAATCAACAGAATAGGTTCAAAAGAATACGACCCCGGAGACAAAAAAGTCCTTGGAGCAAGAAAATACAAAGAATTAAAGGGTATTAAAAAATCTCAAAAACGCATGGCTTCTCTGAAAAACTTCGGTACTGGTATGCTCAACGGTCTTATCACTCCTTTAGTAACTCTTTCGGGAGGAATTGTGGGTATTCCTGCATACTTAATAGCAAACAGCGGTATCAGATATGTAACCAACAACAAAGATAAATCTTTATCAGATTTTGGCAAGCAGCTTGCTGATAATGCCGCACTAAATGCAGTTATGGCATTGAGTCTCGGTATTCCGGCATACAGACATGTAAATTATTCGAAAATTTTAAATCAAAACCTGTCAATAGTTATAAACAAACTTAAAGGCGCACAACTTTTTGAACCTTCCTTCCAATCCCAAAGTGCATTCCAAAAACTTGAATCAACCCTGCTCAATTCGGAAAGTATAAGCAAAATACTCAATGATTACAGTTTGTCCACCGAAGAAAAAATCATTCGACTTACAGACGAAAATATATTTGCCGTAAAATTTAAACAAATACAGGCTAATGGTGATGAGCTTACAACAATGCTTACGGAAAATTGTCCGGCAACCAGAACAATTGAAGAGGCAGGTAAAGAAATTGCAAGACTTCTCGGAACAGACGAATATAAAGTAACTAAATTACTTGGTGCGGCTTCAGTTGGAGAAACGTATCTCGCAACAGATAAAAGCGGAAAAGAAGTTGCCATAAAAATACTAAAAAAAGGCATAACAAAAGAAAAAATTCTTGCCGACAAAGAAAAATTCATACAGCTGATTACAAAAGGCGTTCCGGAAAGCGAACTTACAGAACATCAAATATATCTAAAACGCAACATTGAAAACCTTGCAGACAATATTTTAAAAGAAGTTGACCTCTCACACGAAGCGCAAGCCGCAAAAGAGCTTACAAAAGTTACCCAAAAGGCAAAAGTTGTTGTTCCGGTAATGGTAAAAAATGGTGTCTACATCATGGAAAAAGCAGACGGCATAAGCGTAAAAACAATGCACAAATATATAGAGGCAAAATACGAATTAGAAAGCCTATTATCTAGTAGACATCCTGAATATTTTCAAGAAGAAATAGCCGCACTGCGAGCAAAAATTGATAAGATAAAAGCCGCATCTCCGGCATTTGATGATTTTGACATCACCTCTGATCACATCAAGAGAATGATGAAAGAATATAATGAAGTATGTATAGAGCAATTCTCAAAACTCAACAGAAACGGTAAAGTGGTTCACGGAGATATCCACCCCGGAAATATCTTTATAGACCTTGAAGTTTTAAGAGGCAAAAAGAAAGGCAAACTCTTTACTCTTATTGATACAGGCAACACCATTCACCTGACAAAAGAACAAACCAAAGACTCAATAAGACTCATCGCATATCTAAGAAACGGAAATTACAAAGATTTGGCAAGAATGGCAACGGAAACATCTATTCTCCCTCAAGGTATGACCAGAGAACAGGCAAGAAGTTATGTCGAAGAAGAATTAAAAAGAATATTTACCGATACAAAAACCGCAATCGGAGAAATGACAATCGACAATTTATTCAGAATTACCGATGCAATTCAAGAACACAGAGGAATAATACCCGTTAATACACAGCTGACCCTTGAAAAGAGTAAGAAGTCAGCAAGGAACTCGATGAATGACCTGTTTGATTCTTTCGGTAAATTCATTATGCAAAAATTAGAAAACTCAAAAAGTGCAACAGAGGCACTTAGTCATGGCTTTGGTGCACTTGCAGATGTAACGGAAGTAGGTTTAAAAGGCAAAAGTATGCAAAAACTCCAAGAAACCAAAAACTTACTTCAAATGTCACCTTCAGAAGCCATTGCATTTTTAAGAAACAAAAATATGCTACCGACAAACAGCGTAGACCACCTTGTATACACCTTCAAACAAGGTATGCCTAAAGCCGGAGCAGACATAAACTTAGGTGACCTGATTGAGCGCATGGGACAATAAATATTAATCTTTTTTAATCTCCTCGGACTTTTATGTCAAAAAAATTTTTTATGTGTATTCATGCATGCGGATAGATTTTGTACATAAATATGCATATTAACCCTATAAATAACATTTGTTTTAAAAGCCGAAGGCAGGACAGAAACTATGTAAGCCGTCTGTCAGTTCAATCTGCGCCTATTAACGAAAACCTCGGACGAAACATAGATGCCGCACTTGAAGAAATGGCTCAAAACCCTTCAAGCGACAATATTCGTTTTCTTCTTTCTACGGCACAAAATCTTGCTTACGGTTTCCCCGCAAACAGCGACTTTAGGATGCAAATTCTTGCTGATTCACCAATAAAAGACAAGCCTATATCTAATACCGACTGGGAATTGAAGTTGAAACAGGCTGTCCAAAGCGCTATTTCCAAAAACCAAACACCGGACAGACCTGAGTTGGAAAAGAAATTTGATGAAACATTCTCATTACGAATTACATTATCACCTCAGGAGCATTCAATTATAGAAAATCGCCGCAACATCCTGCATAACCCGATATTGCAAAGTTCAAAAGACAAGTCGATGACTCAAAATGTGCGGAAAAACCTTGATTATTTTATCTTTTCTTCTGAAATATCAACTGCTGACAAAGAATACTGTCTCAAAAAAATATCATATTTTTTAAGCAAACAATACAAAATCAATCCTCAATTAAAAGGCAAAAAACTCCAAATATTGGATGAAATTCTGAATGACATTATTATCAAAACACCGGAAGAAGCAGCCCAAACCATAAAAAACGTAAATCAAAGGCATCACGGTATGTGCGCTGCCATTGCAGCTTGCAGAAAATTGTTGGCATACACGGACAAAAGAAACTATATTGACAACATTTTTGAAGAACTTAACTCCTCACCCACAATGAGTATTTTTGACATAACTCAACTTGGCAGTGGGATAAAAGTACCTGTGGAAAAAATTCACATAGATTTTAATGATGCACTTGAACAAAACTACAGAATAATAGATGCTTCTGCGCTTCAATGGATGCAAAATGCCTCAAGAACAGGCGATGGCAACATAAAAATATGCGACTTCATTCCTTTTGATAAAGACAACTACGAATTATACGCTGATTCATTTTGGATAGCCGGCTTTCCCGAAAATGGTGAAAATATCCACGAAATGCTGAAAAGTGTTATTAAGGCAAGACGCTATGCCCGAGAAATTCACCAAAAGCAAGCCCACTTAGCTGCACTGAAAGACGATTACAAAAATAGCGGAATTGCCGCTATGAAAGATTTAAACAGGCTGAACAAAAATCTTGATGCCAATCTATCCGAAATCATGCCCGACAGAACTGCCGAAGAAATAAAGTTAATTGCTGCAAGAATATTGAACTTGTCAAAAGGCTGCCAATACGTATCAGGAGCCAATTACAAACATAATGTTTCAGAAAAACCCGAATTCATAATAAACCCTGATGAACCCAAAGAAGTACAAAAAAAGAAAATCAAAAACTTCCTGCTTCAATTTTCTCCTAATGACAAATTAGGCGAACGAATCGATGACATTTATGAAAATTATGAACAAATTACTTCTGCAACAAACACACATTTTGAGGCATTAAATCGGCAAAAAAGTCCGAAAAATCTCGCCGGATACTACAAATTGTTATTCCTGTACGCAACCGCATATCAAGATGCGCTCGAAAAAAATTTGGACGAGCAGCAATATGCGACAAATTGCTTATCTATATACAACCTGCCAACAAGAAGAGAAGTCATAAAAGGTCATTTTAACAACATAATTTCGGAGCTTAAAAAAGAAAACAAGGTTCAAGACTACACCTTGCTCACAAAACTTCTCAAAGCCCAACCCGACAGGAAAGAACTCCTTGCAAAGATGTATGATTTTTCCGAAAATTTTGAAAAAACAGTAGAAGCAAAATACGAAAATATAATTCAGCATTTTGGCTTTAAAAACAAAAAGGAAATGCTTGCGGCTCTGATTGAAGCATACATTGAGAATATAGAAACCAACGACAAGGAAGAGATTGCATCCCTTTCAAAAACATATAAAATAAACCCGACAAAATTTGCCGCACTGAAATTTTTGAAAAAAATGCTTTCGGAAATCAAAAATGACACTTTCAAAGGCAGTTTTGACTCGGTTTTATCCGATTTTAAAGTGAAAGACGAAATTTCATTTCTTACCGATATTACAAAATCTATTTCAACAATTATTGAAAACCCAGATGTAAGTATCCAACATCCCGAACCGCTATACTTTTTCATAAAAAACATTCTGAATAAGGGGAACACAGATATCGCAAATACTCTACCCGACATCGAAAACAAAATTGCACAACTTCAAAATTATATAATTTCCGTAGAAGACAAATTCAATGTTCCCACTGCAAAAGACGTAGTTCTGGCATATCATCGCAGAAAAGGAGAAGTTCTCAATGCGGATGAGTTTGAAATTCTAAGAAAAAAATTCGATGAAATTGCACACTATAATGATATGTTAAACGACACAAACACAAGAATGCACAATCCTGAAATATACCGTTTTTCAAAACAAGAAAAAGAAATTCTGCGCAGGATAGAAAACAACTTTAACAAATCTGAAAAATACGTTAATAAACTATATAACGCCATAAACAGAATATTCAAACACGAACTCGATAAAATATATAACGAAACAGGGAGATTAAACGGCGATTTTTGGACAAGAGAAGAAGGTTCAAGCGGACTTTTTGACAGCCAGGAAATAAAAATCCTTGAACAAATGACAGGCAGACCTTTTCATATAGAAAAAGACTTGAAAAGGGCAATTGAGCAGCTGAAAGAAGGTATCGGAGGCGGTGAAATCAATACATGCGTATGTGACGACGAATTTTCCGGACACGCGCAATTCTTATATGCTGTATCTCCTATCTCAATAATGAGCCCCAAAAGCAAACAACTCCAAACCGTTGATGCAATTTGGCACGATAATTCCTGGGGAAGATACGAACACAAAAACGATTGGCTTGATGAAAGCGGACTTACAAGAACAAACTATGCAAACGGAACCGGCGGCAAAGATGGCTTCATAGTAAGAGGCAACGACACAACAGGTTGGGATGCAGATTATGCTATGTACGGAAAAGGTATCAATATGCCAAAACAAATTGATAATCCGAGAGAAAGTAAATACTACAAATTTGTCGGAGAAGAATATTCTCTGTTTGATTCAATTATGCTTCCGGGAGAAGCAAGCGTATCCAAAGAAAAAGCTTTTAAACTTGCAAGAGAAATTCTCGAACAAAACCCGACAAAAAAACGATTAAAAGCCTTATTCAGCAAAATTGATAACGGTGAAATTCCAAACATAAGGAACTTGGGTGAACGCTTTGACAAGACTATAAACACCCATATTGTCAGAGTTATAAAAGAAGCTAAAAAAATAAAATCAGAAGAAGAACTGATGAATTTACCCGAAAATCATCCGATAAAAATAACTCTTCAAAAAATGGCTATTTTAAAAACTCCTTATGGCAAAGAAAATGAAGACATAATAGACAACTTGATGACACAGCGGGACATTGATACCTATAACCAAAGACTTTTGAACAAACTAAAACTATTCACTGCCGGTTATTTAGGGCAAAATTCAATGCTCGTACAAAGTGAAAAAATAAAAGGCGCACTCCTCAATTTTATCTCTGATTTTGAAAAAGATAATCATTGCACGCTACCTCAGCTAAAAAGCGAAATATTAAAGGCTCTAAGAGTGCAAAATAACGAATTTACAAACAATTTAAAAACAATAGTTCAACAAAATATCACAAATGCCGTAGATAAATTTGCAAAATCTGCTCCCCAAAAAGACCAACTCAAATCAAACTTGCTAAGTCTTTTCAATATTTACTATGATGATACCTACTCTCCCGAAAAAATATTGCAAGATAAAGATTTTGCACCTATCTTAAATATAATCGACCGCAAGTTTAACCCCGAAAGTGATGCCGAAGTAAAAAATATAGTTAAACGACTCCAAAATACAGACAGCAAAGAAATAAATGCCCTGCTTAAAGATTTATCTCTGGAAGATTTCGGAGTAAAATATCAGCCGATTTATCACATTTTAAAAGTTATTCAGTCAGAAAATTATGAGGCTGCGGACGATTTTAGCACCGCCTTGTTCTCATACTTTGCATACGACTTATTACCCAAAGATCCCGAGATGAAAGTAGCACTGGGCAACACTTATGACGTATTCAAACAAAAATATGACCGCTCTGTTAACACTCTCTACCGTTCATTGTTCGTCAATCTTTCCTATGCTGAAATTGACGGCATAATAAACAAACACAGGGAAGAATACCTCAAGAAATATTCCATACGTGCATCTTTCCCTGACGTAAAATACCATAGCAGCAAAAATATTTTTGAAGCAACCGGAAAAAATTTAGAAACCATTCGCACTCTGATAAGGCTATATAAGGAAACCCTTGACGAAGGCAATCTTGTTGATATAGTGGAAGAATTTAAAAAAATTGATTTTGATAAAATCCCTATGAGCGAAGAATATTATCAAAAAACTCTGCATCCGATATTTAAACTCATTTTCAACAGTAAATCCGTAGGGGATTTGGGTAAAAAATGCGTAAACACCTTGAGCCAAATAAACAATGCCGAAAAACTTTCTGTTGAGAAAAAATATAGCTTGCTCAGGACACTTTCCCAACAATTGAAAGAAATTGAACCGGTATTTAATAAAACTTTATTCTTAGAAAAGAAAGAACAATACAATAAAAAAATCAAAGAGATTATACAAGGAGCTACAGACGGATTTGTTTCAACCCCAAATCAAAAATCGCAGATGATTAGGCTTTTGAAACAATACGTAAAAGCCGTCAGCAAAAACCGACCTCAAATATTCATTGAGAAGCTTGAAATGGAGATTAAAGAACACGCAAGCAAACATTATGCCTTGAAAAACCCGACAACTCTGCTAGATGAAATAATAAAATTGAAGCTTCAGGACAGAAAAAACAGAGCAGATACAAACAAAGAAAGAATAGCACTCGGTATAAGACTGCTTGAAAGTGTTCTTGATTCTGCGCACAAAACAGAAATAGAATGCAAAATTATGGACGAAATTAACTCTGGCAGAATTTATGATTTGAAAAAGAATTTGAGAGATTACAAATTCGTATCAGGAGACGGCACAAGCACGGAAATTCTTTCCGACACAGGCATATACGTCTTGTTTGATACTTTATACAGCACAGAGAGTGATGATCCAATGGGAACGGTAAACCTTTTATGCCAACACTCAGGCTTGTCGGAAGATTTTTGCAGAGTCCTTGCCGGAAAATTTGAAGTAGGCAAATTTAAAAATTTCTACATTGCTTTCAAGGAAAGACTTCAAAAAATCAGATGCGAAACCGATATATGCAAAAAGCTATACGGTGATTTAGTTGCAACGAATCCGACAAACTATTCCATAGCCGCAAAAGAATACATAAACACACTAAACAAAACTTTCGGTAGCAATAATAAAGTTATTAAAAGTTACATAAATAGCTTTATAAGCTTCTCCGAAAATCTTGCAGATTTATCGGATTTGGTTGCGAACAAAGAAGATTTATCAATCGAGCGCAAAGCCAAAATAACATCAAGGCTGCTTGAGGAAACACACCACAAAGCACTAAACCAAATTGTTTATGACTTTTCATCACACTTGAAAAAATTTAATGACAGTTCAATTGAATTTGAAAAGGGCATAGACGTTTTGAGAAACCTCAAACTGAGCAAATTCTCTCCGCAATATAGTGCAAAAGAAAAGTTATTAAATGCGTTGGAACAATTGAAAGAAATAGGCTATAACATTGGAGAAGAAGCCGAAAATCTCATGGATGAACTTTATACGGAAGTATCCAATGACATAAGAATTGAAATATAAGCTTATTCTTCCGCTTCTTCCTTTTTGATTTCAGCCTCGAGTTCGGTTTCTTGCTTATCTAAATATTGCTCAACGCCCTTTGTTTTCTTTTTCTCTTTTTTCGCAAACAGATGCGTAACTTTATAACCAAGCGTTTTCTTTTTAGCTTCAAGTGCTTCGTTTTCCGCAATAATTTCCTCTACGGTTGTAGCCGTGCTGCCCTCTATCGGCTCGGGAATAGAATCAACAAATGCCTGAGCCAAATCTATTTCAGACTGCGTAGCCAACCACTTAAACGATTTTATTAGGCTCAACGGTTTTGCAACATCACCCTGCACACCGAGTTGGAACTTCAAAGCACTGTCATCAACATATTTATTACTGAATGACGGAAGCGTATTTGATTCTTCCGGAGTCAAAGTTTCGCAGAATATGGAGAACGCTTTTGCCGTAACAATATTCATACCTGCAGCGCTGTTCATAATATTTATAGGGTTAATCATTCCGATTGGCCCTAAGAGAGTTGATACGATAGATGACATTTTGGCTCTTACTTTCATATCAGCAGTATTTTTTAATATATTAAACTGTCCAAAAAGATGCAACGCCAAAACTTTTCCCTCGGATGTCAATTCTTCTATATCGCAAATTCCGTCAGCAAAATTCATCTTGCCTTGCAGAGTTTGGAAGTGAGTTGTATCTATGGTCGTAAGATTTTCTACAACTTCGCCTAAAGCCGATTTGAATAACTCGGATTCTCTGATATTTTCGGCAATTATAAGATTTTCTAATTTTCCGAAAGGTCCAAATTGCCCATCTAATATTGAGAAGTTCAACTTCCCTTTTAAGCTTTTTATTTGTTCTTCAAAAGTAGCTCCCTTCAATGATATATCTGCATCAAAAGATGTTTTTCCGCTCAAAGTGTCTTTCATGCCGGCAGCATCACGTAGCATTTTTTCCATATTTATATCGCTGCCCTTAACTTTAATATCAAGGAGTGAAGATATTAAATTTATGGAAATATCACCGCCAACTTTTCCGCTAAACACTTTCGCTTTCAATTTATCCAGATAAAAGATATTCTTATTTAAAGCTATATTGGAACTTACATCATCGACTTTTATATCACCGGTCTTAATTTTAGAAAGTTTCAAGTTTCCGGACGTAATTTTTACCGGAATATCAGACGATGCCGCATTTGAAGAAGGTGCAACCGGAACATACTTGGTTGCTGCTTCTGCCGTTTTCAATACTTTATCAACATCAAGATATTTTGAACTTATATTCAAGACAGGCAGCGTAATAATATCCGATAAAATCAAGTCCATCTCACCTGCAACATCAAAATCAGATTCGTTAACTAAAATATTTTCAAATTTAAAATCAGCTCTTTGCCCCAACAGTTTAATTTTTGCTCTTTCCATATTCAAGAACAATTCGGGAACAGAAAGGCTTTCAATAACGATATCACCGAGACATCTCGGCTCGTATGTTTGTCCGAAAACATTCATCCTTGCTGTCTTTATTGCAAATGACGATTTTGGAAAAGCATAAATTTTTCCGCTCAATTCATCATTTAAATGGATATTCAGCCTGTTTATTCTGGTTTTAACAAGAGTTCCCTCTACATTAGCAATTGCCTTTAAATTTTCAACTTCCTTGCCTTTTTTATCATAAGACACGGTTCTCGTATATAAACCGGTATTCTTCACTTTCAAGTGATTTCTTTTAAAATCAACTACAGTTTGAAGTATTACATCTTTGCCGTTCAATTGCGCAAAATCGACCGGAGTAATAAAGTTGTTTGCATCAGCACTTATTCTGGCTTTCAAGGTTTGCTTTTGCGGATTTCCGTCCAACGAAACGCTTATCGGTAACGAACCGCTGTTATGTATGTACATACCAAGCTCACTTCCGATAAATTTCACCAAATCACCTGTAAATAAACTGCCGTCTGCCGAGAATGTTATCTTTTCAAGTTTAGGATAATTTGTGACGTAACCTTTGTACTTGATTACCGATTTATCATTAATACGAACTTCGTTTGGAGAAATGGCAATATTTTTATTATCAATTTTTATTTCTGCATCCTTTGCATATATTTTTGATTTCGATTTAGGAAGTGAAAATGCAAAGTCTTTGTTTTTCAAATATATATTTATAACTTTAGGATTAATTGCAATATTACCAGATAATGTTCCGTTATTTACGGCAAAAAAGTTTGTACTGTCCGCTACATTCAAATTCTGCAAAATAAAATCAGAATTCAAATCGGCTTTTTTCAATTTCCCATTCATTTTTAAATCGAGTTTAAACTTACCGTCAGCAATACGAAAAGCTTTTTTAACATCATCTGGAGCAAAAGCGTTAAACAATACGGGCAAAGATATCGGCTCTGATTTTACTGAAATATCAACAATCGACTTATTGTTAATACCACCATCCGCCCAAACTTTCGCACCACCGATTTTAAGAGAGGAATCCTTGATGTCAAGAGCATCATTGTCTAAAACAACTTTCACATTTGCATCGGAGATTACTTTTCCTAAGCCTTGTATAGCCAAATATATTCCATCTAAATCAATAGTTCCGTTAGATTTTAATTTTTTAAAATTCGTTTTTACATGAGCATTAGCATTAAAATAGCCGCCCGCAGAAAGCTTATAAAGTTCATTCGGAATATCAAACGATGTCAAAAATGCTTTTGTTAGGTCTAACAAATCTTGCAAGTAAATCTTGTCCGTCTTTATACCCAAGTCCATATCCGGCGTTGTACCGTATTTTACACGCCCAAGCAGATTGATTTTTTCATCTTTCTTGAGTTCTATATCCGTATCAAGCCAAATATTTTTACCGAATGTTTTAGCCTTAACATAACTTTCCGGCAACTGAAGCCCGCCGATATTCATTGTAAGATTTTCCAAATTCATATATCCGAAAGAAGAAAAACCCTTGTCAGCAGAGTGTCGTACTTTTATTTTGGTATCAAGATTTGCTTTCAAATTATATGCTCTATATGCTTCAACCGGATTAAAGAACGGAATATCAATCATTTCCGCTTTATCATCTTCTTCATCAAGCTTCGTTCCCAAAACAGGAATTGCACTGTCAACATCAATATTCAATGAAATATTTTTATCTTCGTCGCTATAAATACCCGCAGCGGTCTTAACTTTAACAGTCTTACCGTTAAAATATCCCAAAAGGAGTTCATCTCCGCTTAAATTCAAATAATGCTTTGTCTGCAAATCGGTAATTAAAACTTTATAGTTTTTGAACTTTATTGCGGGAACTTTTATTCTTATCCATTCGGGCTTTATCCCCAAAGGAAGCTCCTGCGGAGGTTCAGGGTTCTCAACCAAAAGAGCTCTTTTTTGTTCATTTATTATATTTTCAATCAATGTTAAAAGCTTGAAATCATTCTTTGCCACCTCTAAATTTATGACTGGATTTTCAACATCAAAGCAAGAAATTTTTACCGTCAATAGCAAAAGGCTAGGCAGAGCAAGTCTGACCTTTAACTTGTCTGTTGAAAAAAGATTTGAACCGTCTTGCATAGTAACTTTAACATCACTAATCTGCACTCCGGCACTAAAAAGCGGAGTGGTGATGAGCTTTGCCTCTCCAAAATCAAGGTTTACCATACCTTGCTCTTTTGCTATTTTTTGAATATCCGCTTTGTAAGCATTTATGTCAACTGCTCTTGGCAAAACAAATAAAAATGCAATTTCAACCAATACAAATATAACAAGGGCAATCAGCCCGATAACTTTTCCAATTTTCTTCATGAAAAACCTCTCCTAAACATTCATAATTGTAGTTTATCACAAAATCTTCAGAAATTTTTGCAAAGATATTGTTTAACAAATATTAACAATTGTAAAATTTTGTAAATATTTGGCATGGATGAAATGCCGAATTTTTTTATATATATAGGTAAATAATGGGATAAAAGTCATGTCATTCGATTTCACAACAGCATCAGCATTTAAGCCCAAAGTTGAAAATACCTTTTTAGGAAAAGGCGGCGGTGGCGGAAATACCGGCTATTTTAGACAAAAAAAGAAAAAGGAAGAAGAAAACCAATCTATTATGAGTAGTTTTTTGAGTGAAGATAAACTTGAAAAAATGGCAGATAGCGGCATGCCTTCTCTTGAAGAAGAACAAGGACTCCTTGATAAACTCAAAGGCTTCATGGGCAAAATAGTTTAATTAGTTATCGAAAACAGGGTTTTTGTGCAGGAACTACGCACCTGCACCGTTTAATAATTCGTCAACTCTTGCAATAACTTTTTCAACAGTTGCATTGTTCAGTATCTCTTCGTTAATTTTAACGTAAGGAGCTTTTTCATGTCCCCAATCAATAGAACAAACCTCAAGACAAGGAACACCCGCAACTTTCACATTGCTGCCATATTTTTGAGGAACAATTTTTAACAATTCCGTTAATATCGCTCTGCCCCTTGTGTAACAAGTTGAGCCTGTACATACGCTTATATTGATTTCATTTTGCATAACATTCCCCTTCTTATAAAAACTCGTCTGCTCAATTTTATCATATTTTTTGTTTTGAGCGGTAAATTGTAAACAACTTCCCATAAGATTTTCGTTCCAAACTTTTACATTTTTAGAAACTCTCAATATACTGGGGGTAAAATTCCATATATATTTGATTTTAGCATTCACCAGTATGTCTGCAACTTCTTGTGCATAGAGCCTCGGAACTGTTAAAATCGCTATCTCGATTTTATTTTCTTTTGTATATTTTTCGAGCTTACCTATACTGAAAACTTTTTTATCATTAAAACTCATTCCGACTTTTAACGGATCATTGTCAAAAAGAGCAACGATATTCAGGCCATAACTGGAAAAATCATCATACTTTGTTAATGCAAGTCCGAGATTACCCGCACCGACAATTATGGCATTTTTCTTTTCCGCATAACCAAGCAGCCTTTCAATAGACTCTTTTAGGGCTCTGACATTATAGCCGACTCTGCATTTCCCCTCATTATTTAAATATTTCAAATCCTTACGCACTTGAGAATCGTCAATATTCAACAACGCAGCAATCTGCGGACTTGAAATAACTTCAATATTTTTTTCAAGATAGTCCGTAAAAATGTAGTGGTATAAAGTCAGTCTTTTTATAACCTTATCAGAAATATTCATTATTCACCGTAAAAATGAGGCTGCCATATTTTAGCAGCCTCAATATACCTTTTAAACAACACCGTTGTATGCATCAATGTATAATTGTTTTATTTCATCCAACAACGGATAAGCCGGATTTGCGCCTGTGCATTGGTCATCGAATGCAAGTTCAACAATCTGGTCAAGTTTTCCATAGAAATCTTCTTCGGAAATACCGAGTTCTTTAATTGAATTTGGAATTTCCAATTCTTGTTTCAATTTAGTAATTGCATCAAGAAGAAGTTGAACTTTTTCATCATCATCCTTACCGCCAAGGTTCAATTCATCAGCAATTTGTCCGTATTTTGCTTTAGCATTAGGATATTTATATTGCGGGAATACCCCTTGTTTTACAGGGCAGTCAGTCGCATTGTATTTAATAACTTGATTAAACAATACAGCATTAGCAATACCGTGAGGAATGCTGAAAGCAGCTCCCAATTTGTGCGCCATGGAGTGGCATACACCAAGGAATGAGTTTGCAAATGCCATACCGGCAATTGTTGCGGCATAGTGCATTTTTTCTCTCGCTATCGGATCGTTTGCCCCCTCTCTGTACGAACGGGGAAGATATCTGAAAATAAGTTTGATAGCTTCTAAAGCGGTAGAGTTTGTGAAGTTCGTCGCCATAACAGAAACATAAGCTTCAACTGCGTGAACAAGGGCATCTATACCGGAAGCAGCCGTCAAACCTTTCGGCATACCGTCAACAAAATTCGGATCAATAATTGCCATATTAGGAGTCAACGCATAGTCTGCAATTGCATATTTTACGTGAGTTTTGTCGTCAGTAATAATTGCAAAAGGAGTAACCTCCGAACCTGTACCGGAAGTTGTCGGAATAGCAACCATTGTAGCTTTTTTACCCAATTCGGGAATACAGCAAATTCTCTTTCTGATATCCATAAATCTCATTGAAATATCTTCAAAGTTAGTTTCCGGATGTTCATACATTAACCAAATAATCTTTGCTGCGTCCATCGGCGAACCGCCGCCCAATGAAATGATTACATCGGGTTCAAAAGGTCTTACGATATTCAACGCTTCATTGATAGTAGATAAGGTCGGATCAGGTTTTACATCAAAGAATATTTCATAATCAATACCGACTTCTTTTAAAACATTAGTAACACTGTTTATTGCTCCTGAATTGAACAAGAATCTATCAGTAACGATAAACGCACGTTTCTTCCCTTCCAATTCTCTAAGAGCCAAATCAACCGCACCTCTTTTGAAATAAATTTTCGGCGGAACTTTAAACCATAACATATTTTCTCTCCTTTCGGCAACTGTCTTGTAATTCAATAAATGTTTAACTCCAACGTTTTCGCTGACGGAATTTCCGCCCCATGAACCGCATCCTAACGTAAGTGACGGTTCAAGTCTGAAGTTGTACAAATCGCCAATTGCACCTTGAGATGCAGGGCAATTTACAAGCAGTCTGCCTGTAGGTAATGTTCTTGCAAACTTTTTAACTCTGTCTTGTGTTGCCGTATCTGTATAAAGAATAGATGTGTGACCAGCGCCACCCAATAATACAAGGTCATGAGCCATATCAACCGCATGGTCAAAATCTTCAGCCTTATACAATGCCAAAATCGGAGAAAGTTTTTCGTGTGCAAACGGATCGTCAGCTTCAACTTTATCTCTTTCACCGACCAAAACTTTTGTCTTTTTATCTACTTCAAATCCTGCAAGCTCGGCAATTTTGTATGCCGGCTGACCTACTATTGCAGGATTTACCGTACCTGCAGGAGTAAGTATTATGCTTTGAAGTTTTTTAATTTCATCTTTCGATAAAATATATGCGCCTCTGTATTGAATTTCTTGTTTTACTTCGGCATAAACATCTTCCACTGCAATTACAGACTGTTCTGAAGCACAAATCATTCCGTTATCAAATGTTTTTGACATCAAAACAGAAGATACTGCCATTTTTATATCCGCAGTTTCATCAATAACAGCAGGAGTATTTCCTGGACCTACACCCAAAGCCGGTTTCCCCGAAGAATAAGCTGCTTTTACCATACTCGGACCGCCTGTAGCCAATATGCAGTCAATTTTCGGGTGAGTCATAAGCATATTTGACATTTCGATAGACGGAATATCAATCCATCCAATAATATCAGCCGGTGCACCAGCCTTAATTGCAGCATCAAGGACTGTCTTAGCCGCTGCAATAGTAGATTTTTTCGCTCTCGGGTGAGGTGAAAATATAATTGCATTTCTTGTTTTCAAGCATATTAAAGATTTAAAAATAGCCGTTGAAGTCGGGTTAGTAGTAGGAACAATACCTGCAATAACACCGAGAGGCTCTGCAACTATTTTTATACCGTTTGTTTTATCCTGACTGATTATGCCGACAGTCTTTGCATTTTTATGCTTATTATAAATATATTCGGATGCAAAGTGGTTTTTTATAACCTTGTCTTCCACAATCCCCATGCCCGTTTCTTCAACTGCCATTTTTGCAAGAGGAATACGTGCTTTGTCCGCAGCAGCAGCCGCAGCCTTAAAAATTTTGTTGACCTTTTCTTCAGGGAAGGTTGCAAAAACCTTTTGCGCTTCCTTTACTCTCTCGATTAACTGTTCGAGCTTTTCAGGCGTATCAACTAATACCTGATTTTCTAATGCTTCTGCCATAATTTTTCGACAACTCCTATAAATTATCGTGATTTTTTTCCTTATTTATATTATACAATATAAAGATATTCAGTCAACGGACAAAAGGATATTGCACAAAAACATGGCTCTTGCGTATTTTTGTTCTTTAATCGCTAAAAATAAATCGTGCCATTTTTCACAATTTTTTATACATCAATTGGCAACTCGACTGTAAATGTCGTTTTCTTATCGGGAACACTTTCCGCCTTTATATCCCCCCCATGCAGGCGCACAATTTTCTTCGAGAGATACAACCCAAGTCCTGTTCCGACTTTGCGATATTTTTTCGTATAATACCTGTCAAAAACATGGGGAATATTTTCGGGTAAAATTCCCGAACCGCAATCACTTACCGATACACAGATTTTATTATCATTATTAAACACATCAACCCGCACCTCACTGCCTTGCGGGGCAAAGTTTATGGCATTTGTAAGCAGGTTTTTTATTACACGACCTATTTGAGTTTCATCCGCAATGATTTCTTTTATTTTTGCACTATCAGATATTTTTATACTTACTCCGGCTTCAGAAGCAATAAATTTCACTTTTTCAACTTCATCACAAACAAGTTCGGAAAAATTAAATTTCGCTTTATTTATTTGAAAAACGCCATCTTCAAGCTTATAAACATCAAGCAGCGTATTTACAAGAGAAAGCATATCCTTGTTATTTGAGAGCATATTTTCAAGAGCTTCCTTTTGTACGGCGGAAGTTTTTCCCAAACTTTCATTCAGCAATAATTGAAGAACTTTTTCCTCCGCAACTATCGGTACTTTTAAATCATGTGTCAATGTTGCCAGAAAAGTATCTTTCAGCTTTTGCAGCTTTATATCGGAAGAAATGTCTTTTGAAATTATAAAATAATTTTCGTTTTTGTCATTGTCCAAAAATTTTTTAACCGTAACGGAAAAAGTCATTCTCAATTTTTTCAACTCAAATGTCAAAATACAATTCGTTCTGCTTTGTTTAAAAAATTCATCATATTTTTTTGTAAGTTCCTCGCCGTTTTCGGAATATATTTTGTATTTTGACAAAACATCCGGCAATTTCATCCCGAAAAGTTTTTTGTGTTTTATCCTGAACCATTTAGCCTGAGTTTTATTAACGGAAAGTATTTTTAAATCTTTATTAACAGAAATAATCCCTTCGTTAAGCATATCAAAGAGATTTTTCAGATATTCTGTCTTTGCGAGAAAAATCCCCTGATTTTCGGAAATCATATTTTCCCTGTCCTGCAAGGATTCAAGCATATTATTGAAATCAATGACAAATTCTTTATCTTCTTCCGCCGCATCTTCCGGCAAACGATTAGAAAAATTGCCAAACCTGACCTCTTTCAGTATATTTTTTATCCTGACCAATAAATTAGTTCTGCGTTTCATAAAAAAGCCTGTTTACTACAATGATTATTTTATACTATAATACTAAAAGGTACAAACAAAAAGGCTGGTAAAATGTTTAAAAAGTTTTTCTTACTAACCATTTGCGCAATGTTTTTATACACATCGGGTGTATTTGCGGCACCACGAGAACCAAAACCGCAAATCAGACCGTTAAAGATTGAAGAACAAAATTACAAATACGGCAATATTGAAAAATCCTTAAAAAACCCGTCCGAAAACTTTTATGTTTATAGCGATACAGAAGAAAGCGCCAGCAGAAAAACTTCTTCCGCCCTTGATATTATAAACACTATTATGCTTATTATTTTGAGCATTGTAGCCATTTTATTTATATCAACAAAAATTAAGGGAATGCCTTTCTTGGAACTTTTTAAGCGAAAAGCCCCCAACAACAAATTTAATATACTGTCAGCAAAACAACTTTCCAACGGAAAAACAATATACCTTGTAGAAGTAAACGGAAGACAGGTAATAATAGGTACCACAGAATCAAAAGTGGACAGCATTATGCCTTTAGATAAGAGCTTTTCGACCGAAGAAATTCCGCCTGAATATATAGAAAAACTTTTTAATGACACTTCGGCAGAATTTAAAAATTTGGAAGAATAAATATAATATGATATATTAAAATTGGATTTAAAAGAAAAGAGGGAAAAATGGCAAGAATAGTTAGACCCACATGGGCAATAAGATGCGTACAATCAAGCTGCAGAGAACTTTTTGAAGTTGTTCAGTTAGAACCCGGAAAACAACAAGAAGTAATTTGTCCAAAATGCGGTGAACATTATCTTTATCCGATTCTTCCGTCACAAGAAGAGTAATGTTTACGGACAATTCGGGAAAAAGATACCGCACATACAGCCAGTATCTAAAAGATAAATTCGGAGAAAAAGTTTATAAGGTCACCCTTAATGCAAATTTGGGGTGTCCTAATCGTGATGGCACAAAATCATTTGGCGGATGCATTTTTTGTGATGATGACGGCTCGTTTTCCAAGGCACATGACGGTTTTTTGCCAATAAGCGAACAGTTAAATGTCGGGATAAATAATCTTGAAAAGAGATTTCATGCGCACAAATTTATAGCATATCTGCAATCATACTCCAACACCTATGCCTCGATTGAAAAAATAAAACAAATATATGATGATGCAACAAACAATGAAAGAGTAGTCGGTTTATCTATCGGAACTCGTCCCGACTGTGTTGATGAAGCAAAAATAGAGCTTATTCAAAGTTATACAAATGATAAAGAAGTTTGGCTTGAATACGGCTTGCAAAGCATAAAAGACAGGACTCTCGAACTCATAAACCGCTCTCATAGCGCCAAAGACTTTATTGATGCAGTAAAACTTACCCAAAACAAAGGCATAAAAATTTCTGCACATGTAATTTTGGGGCTTCCAAACGAAACAAAACAGGACATGATGGATACGGCAAAAGCCCTTGCCGACATAGGCATTGACGGTGTGAAAATACATGCACTTTGCGTACTCAAAAATTCAAAACTGGAAAAATTATATTCAGCAGGAGAATTAAAAATTCTTGAAGAAGATGAATACGTAGACTTGGCTTGTTCATTTATGGAGATTTTACCCGAAAATGTTATTATTCACCGACTTGCCGGAAACGGTTACAAAAAATCCCTGCTTGCCCCCATCTGGTTGGGACAAAAGTTTAAAACCTTAAATAAAATTGATGAATGGTTTGAACTGAATAATTCTTGCCAAGGAAAATATAGCAAATAAAATTTTTACGTGATTTAGTATATACAGATTTAGGGAAAAGGATTTGTTATGCAAGTAAATTCAGTAAATAATCAAAACAGTTTTGGATTAACTTTTTCTCCCAGATTTAAAAATGAATTGAGAAAAGTAGCAATAGAGGTTTTTTCTGCAGCGGAAGACGAAGCAAAAATTTATAAATACACTCCTAAAGTACGAGATACGTTTGAAAAAAGAGTACTGAAATTAAAAGAGATGATGCCCGGCGCAAAACTCGATATTGCAGATTCTTGGGAATATGGCGATAGCCACATATCAAATTATATTGGTAATTTCACACATACAGCACGTATTCCTTGTCCAAGCAAGGATGTTGTTTTAAAAAGAAAAGACATGCCGGATACGATTTTAGGTCCCTTAAATGAGTTTAATTATCATTTGGGTGTATTATCCCTTATAAGAAGGCTTGAAGGCATTAAATTGCAAGAACAAGAATCTCCGGCTCTCATGGCAGCAATAGAAAGAACAAAAAAACTTTTATCCTAAAAAAAATCCCTCTATCTTGAGAGGGATTTTTTTTAGATATGTAATACCTTAAACAGTTCTTCTTTTTCGGTCTCCGTTAATGTTACAAGCGGATTTCTTACCGTGTCTGAAATAAAACCGAGTTTATTCAGAGCAGCTTTAATAGGAACAGGGTTGGGAGCCATAAAGATTTTTTTAAATGTCGGATAAAAACTCGCATGCAACGCTGCCGCTTCGTTTACCTTACCCAATTTAAACAATCTTATCATCTGTTTAATTTCTTTACCGATAATGTGGGATGCAACGCTGACTACGCCTCTTGCGCCCAATGAAAGCATCGGAAGAGTTAATGAATCATCACCTGACAATACAGTAAAATCTTGCGGACAATTCAAAATAATTTCAGATACTTGGTCAAGGTCACCGTTACTTTGTTTTACGCCAAAAACATTGGGGTTTTTCTCTGCAATAGTTGCAATTGTTTCGGGCAGCATATTTATCCCTGTTCTTCCGGGGATATTATACAAAAGCACCGGCAAATCAACGCTTTGCGCAATTTGAGTAAAGTGATTTATTAAACCCGATTGAGAGGGTTTGTTATAATAAGGAACAACTGATAATATTGCATCAGCACCACCCGCCTGAGCGACTCTCTTGGACTGTTCAACCGCAGTTTCCGTACAATTTGAACCTGTACTCATTATAATTTTCGCTTTAGTGCCTACAACACCCTTGACGAATTTTAATAATTCCATTTCTTCATCAAGAGTCAATGTGGGAGATTCACCCGTTGTTGCTGCAACAAGAAGAGTATCCGAACCGTTATTGATAAGGTGTTTTACGAGCTTTTCAAGCCCCGTAAAATCAATAGAAAAATCTTTATTAAACGGCGTAACCATTGCCGTAATTACTTCACCTGCATCATATCTTTGCGCCATAACAATTCCCCCTATGCATTCCTTACCAATTTCATTTCAACAAGTTTTTCAGCAATCCTTACAGTATTGAGCGCCGCACCGATTCTAAGGTTATCAGCAACTACAAACATGGAAATCGCATTATCAAAAGCAAGGTCTTTTCTTATTCTTCCGACATAAACGGGATCTTTGCCTGCCGTAAATGTCGGTGTCGGATATACTTTATTTTCAATATCATCCATAACAATTACACCATAAGCTTTTTCAAGAATTTCTCTCGTTTTTGCAACATCCAACGGTTTTTCAAACTCAACCGTAACAGCCTCGGAGTGACTAACAAATACCGGAACACGCACCGCAGTACAAGTTATCGGAGTATTTTCCGCAAGGTGAAGAATTTTCTTAGTTTCATTCACCACTTTCATCTCTTCCTTTGTATAGCCATTGTCGCAGAATACGTCAATTTGCGGAATTAAGTTAAATGCAATTGGTTTTACAAATGCTTTTGTTTCAAAGCTTTCACCCTTTATTTCAGCTTCGGTATGCGCTCTTAATTCATCCATTGCAGCCTTTCCTGCTCCACTTACGGCTTGGTATGTGCTTACAACAAGTCTTTTTATTTTGGCATATTCGTGAAGCGGTTTTAAAACAAGCATTAACTGGGAAGTTGAACAGTTGGGGTTAGCGACTACGCCGTGGTGCATCTTTAAATCTTCATCGTTAGCACCTGCAATAACCAAGGGTACATCTTTTTCCATACGGAATGCGCTTGAATTATCAACAAGTACCGCACCTGCTTTTACGATATCATCAACATACATTTTGCTAGTAGAAGCTCCTGCAGAAGCCAAAACAATATCAACACCTTCAAATTCTTTTGGAGTTGTCTCAATAACTGTATATTCTTTACCCTTAAAAGTAACTTTTTTACCTGCACTTCTTGCACTTGAAAGCATTTTTATGGAATTTATCGGAATAGAACTGTTTTCCAATACATTCAAAATTTCAGAACCGACAACACCGGTTGCGCCTAATACCGCTAAATTTACTCCTGACATAATTTTTCCTCTTTATAAAATATTATCTAAACCGTAAATAAATTTTTTGTTATCCGTAACGTAACGAATACCCATCAAAACTCCGGGCATATAACATTTTCTGTCAACACTATCGTGCCTTATGGACAAAATTTGCCCCATTGAACCGAACAAAACTTCTTGGGAAGCCATATATCCAGGCATACGAACTGAATGGATATGAATATTTCCGTTAGCCGTTCCGCCTCGTGAGCCTTGAATAGTTTCCGTTTCCTGACAATTTCCCTTCATTAAATCGGGATTAACTTTTGCCATCAGCTGTGCCGTCTTGACTGCCGTACCTGACGGAGCATCTTTCTTCTGATTATGGTGATATTCAATAATTTCAGCATTATCAAAATATTTTGCAGCCATTTGTGCAAACATCATCATCAAAACCGCCCCTGTTGTAAAATTCGGAGCAATCATTCCCGATAAATTCATTTTTTCGGAAAGTTTTTTTAACTCCTCAATTTCTTCTTCTTTCAAACCGGTAGTACCAATTACTGGTCTTGCACCTGCTTCCAGAATTGTTTTTGCATTTTGAAAAGCGCTATTGGGTTGGGTAAAATCAACAACCACATCGGGTTTAACCTCATCAATAGCTAACTTCAAGTCACCTTGAATTTTTATGCCATTTTCTTTACCTAATGCAATTGAACCTATATCCTCACCAATATTAACTATATCCACAGCACCAACAAGAGTCATATCTTCTGCGGCATTTACCGCATTAACTACTTCTCTTCCCATTTTTCCGCATGCTCCGGACACCAAAACTTTTACCATGAACGTTCTCCTAAATATTCTTGAAAAAATTATCACACAAAAACAGATTTGGATAAACAGAAATTATTTTAAAAAAAATAAGCACAAATGACTCAATATCCCCTCTTTTAATGAATTTCTGTTATTTCCTATTGCTAACAGGCAAAAAATAGTGCAAAATAGTGTTAGGGAATAAAGTTAGGATAATTATTATGGTTGAAAAACAAAAAGAAAAATACACAAACTATATAACAATACACGGACACTTTTATCAGCCTCCGAGGGAAAATCCCTGGCTGGAAGCAATAGAAGTACAAGAAAGCGCTTCTCCTTTTCATGATTGGAATGAAAGGATAGATTTTGAATGCTACAGTCCTAATAGTGTATCCCGTATTGTAAATTCCCAAAATAAAATTCTGAATATCGTCAGCAATTACAGAAGAATGAGCTTCAACTTCGGACCTACACTTCTTTCTTGGATGGAAGAACACAACCCAAGAACCTACGAACGTATAATCGAAGCCGATACGCTCAGTATTCAAGAGCATAACGGTCATGGCAACGCTCTTGCGCAGGTTTACAATCACATCATACTTCCTCTGGCAAACGAAAGAGATAAATATACTCAGGTTATTTGGGGCATAAAAGATTTTATTTACCGTTTCGGGCATAAGCCTGAAGGCATTTGGCTTGCTGAAACCGCCATAGACTATGAAACTCTTGACGTCTTAATTGAATGCGGCATAAAGTTCACTGTTCTTTCCCCATTCCAAGCACAAAAAGTGCGTCTTATGAATGAAAAAGACGCAAAGTGGGAAGATGTAAGCTCAGGTAACATCGATCCGGGGAAAGCATATAGATGTTTTTCAAAAAAAGATCCTGAAAAGTACCTTGATTTATTTTTCTACGACGGTGCAATATCAAAATCAGTAGCTTTTGATAACCTTTTACAAAACGGAGAGAAATTTGTTAACAGGTTAAAAGACGGTATTTCACAGCAAAGAAATTACAACCAACTTGTAAACATCGCTACCGATGGCGAAAGCTACGGACACCATACAAAGTTCGGCGATATGGCATTGTCATACGTATTAAAATCGAGAGTTGAAAAAGAGGGCTTTAAGCTTACAAACTATGCAGAATATCTTGAACTTGAACCCCCATTTACCGAAGTTGAATTAAAACCGGTTTCCTCATGGAGTTGTTTCCACGGTGTTGAAAGATGGAATTCAGACTGCGGATGTCAAACCGGAGGTCAACCTAATTGGAATCAAAAATGGAGAAAACCGCTTAGAGAAGCTCTTGATTTTCTTAGAGATAAACTTGCCGATATTTACGAACAATATGGCGGAAAGCTTCTAACAGATGTATGGAAAGCCAGAAATGATTATATAGAAGTCATTTTAGACAGAGATGAAGATAATGCTAAAAAATTTATAGCAAAGCACCAAAAATATCCTCTCTCTCAAGATGAAATCGTAAAAGCGATAAAACTTCTTGAAATGCAGCGCCAAACACAGCTTATGTACACGAGTTGCGGATGGTTTTTCTGCGAAATATCCGGAATAGAAACCGTGCAAATTCTTAAATATGCGGCACGTGCAATTCAGCTTTCTCAAGAATTTATTGATTACGACCTTGAACCAGAATTTTTGGAAATATTATCGGAAGCAAAAAGTAATATTATTGAATTCGGAACAGGTAAAGATATTTACAACAAATGGGTAAAACCTTCCGTTATTGATGTAAAACAGTTCATAAGCCACTGGGTTATTACTTCTCTTTATCAGGAATACGATAATGAAACAGACTTGTATTGCTGGGAAATCAAGAAAAAAGACTATCGTGCAATCAAAAAAGGCAGAAGCAACCTTGTTATCGGCAGGGTGGAAGCACGTTCAAAAATTACTCTTGAAAAACACGATATGATGTTTGCGCTGCTCCATTTTGGAGGAGAGGATTATCAATGTGCAATCAAAAACTTCAGTGATGCAAACGAATACAACAAATTTAAACAACAAATAACCGAATGTTATGACAGAGATACTTTAACAGATATCGTAAGATTGATTGACGAACATTTCGGCAAGCAATATTACACGCTCAAAGACCTTTTTGTCAAAGAGAAAAAAGAAATTTTACACAAAACTCTTGCAGACAAAATGGACAAATTTACGGAAATGTTCAAAACAATGTATGCAGAGGGCAGACACCCCATCAAGCAGCTTAAAGATGAAGGTGTTGATATCCCAATAGAATACAAAATCGTAGCTGAAATCGTATTGAGTAAACAGTTTAATGAACTCATTGAAAATGCGGAAAACATATTCTCGGACGAAGTTATGCAAAGCGGACTCAGCATTATACAAGATGCACAAAAATTATCCGTAACTCTACACAAAGAAAAAGCTCAAAAAATCTTTGAGGAAAAAATCTTCCGCAACCTTATCAGGCTGACCGAGGGCTTTGAACCAAGACAAGCGCACAAACTCTTGAGTATATTAAGCACATCAAAACAGCTTGATATTCAGCCCAATATCAGAGAAGCTCAAAACTATTATTTTGAAAAAATCTTTAAACCGATGCCCAAATATATTGAGGAATTAAAGAGTTCAGATGAGCCGAAACTCTTTAAGCAGCTTCTCAATTATCTCTTGAACATCGGAGAAATGCTTGACTTTGATGTAAAAGAATATTATCTGGAATTAACGAATACAAAAGTATAAAAAAAAATCCCTCTCTAAATAAGAGAGGGATTTTTTCTATTCTTCAATTTCCGGTTTTTGAGGGGCATCGGGGAATTGTCTTTCCATATCAAACGGTTTTTGAAAACCCATTTTGTGGAATTTCGGACCTTTGTTGAAATGATGATGATGTCCGAAACCTCTTTCCATCATTGGTCCACCATAACGGAATTGAGGAGCACCAAAATGTCCCATCATAGGAGGTTTATGAAGTGCGGCAAAAAGGCTCAACGCACAAAAACCTCCAATAAAAGTGCCGATTGTAACTATTAAAAACTTCTTACATGTTTCGCATTTAATAATTTTGCACAAACAACAACACTTTTCTTCTTTTTCTTCACATTTTTTAATTTCTTCTGACATAAATTTGTCCTCCATATAAAGTAAAATTCAGGATGTTCTTACCTACATCATAATAACGAATTATAAATAAGCATGGTTCATTTTTGCAATCGTTTTTTTGATGATAGAATTTAAACAAAAGGAAATGGACCTTATGGCAAAAGACAAAACTAAAATTGCAGTTGCAATGAGCGGGGGTGTAGATAGCAGCACCACAGCTTTGCTTTTAAAAAAACAGGGATACGAAGTTGCCGGAATTACGGGAGATATGATAGGCGACTCCGAATTATTGGCTAAAGCAAAATCTAACTGCGAGTTTTTAGGAATAGAACACCACATTCTTGATTTAAAAGAAAAATTCCAAAAAGAAGTTATTGAATACTTCAATGAAACTTACAAAGCCGGTTCAACCCCAAATCCCTGCGCTTTATGCAACAGCAAAGTTAAATGGGGCGCAATTTTTGATTATGCAATAAATGAACTCGGTTGCGACCTTTTTGCAACCGGACACTATGCCAATATTACTGAACATGACGGTATTTATCGTTTAGAACGTGCAAAATGCGACAACAAAGACCAACTTTATTTTTTGTATTCATTGACACAAAAAGAGCTTTCTAAAACAATTTTTCCGTTAGGTAAATATACTTCCAAGGAAGAAATCAGACAAATTGCGGCGGAAAATGGTTTGCCAAGCAAATCATACAAGGATTCTCAAGGTGTTTGCTTCATAAAAAAGCCCTTGTCCGTTAAAAAATATCTTTTCAGACAATTTGGCGAACAACGTGGAAAAGTCATAAACATTTCGACAGGAAAAGTTATCGGCAAACACACAGGATACTACCAATACACGGTAGGTCAACGCAAAGGGTTGGGAATAGCCGACAAATACCCCTTATATGTAACCCAAATTGATGCGGAAAATAATATAGTTTATCTCGGATACGAAGAAGATGCTTATGGCAAAGAACTTGAAATAACAGAGATAAATTGGCAGCAAGAAACCTTTAAAAATAAGGAGTTCAAGGCTCAAGGCAAAATACGATACAATTCTCCGGCACGACCTTGCCTCGTTTGTCCGACAGCCAACGGAGTAAAAATCACCTTTGATGAACCTGTTTTTGCTATTGCAAAAGGACAATTCGGGGTTATTTATGATGAGACAAATTCGTACCTCATAGCCGGAGGAAAGATAGTTTAGGCATTTTGCGGTATTGGAGCGATAAAATTATGATTAAAATAGTTGAAGTTAAATCAGATGAAATAAAAGAACTTGCCGAATTGGCATCTGAAATTTGGCATGAATATTGGACGGATTTGTTGTCTGACGGACAAATTGACTATATGTTAGACAAGTTTCAATCCGAAAAAGCAATGAAAAATCAATTAAATAACGAAAATTACACATATTTTTATCTGATTAGCGATAATCAAAAAGCAGGGTATCTTGCTTTAGCCAAGCGAAAAGACTATTTATTTCTTTCCAAGATGTATATAAAAGGGGAACACAGGCATAAAGGGATTGGTACAAAAGCATTTGATTTTGCAAAAAAATATGCTGCGGATAACGGCTATAGTAAAATTCGCTTAACAGTCAAAAAAGATAATCAAAATTCAATAAATGCTTACCTGAAATGGGGCTTCAAAACTGTTGACTCTATTGTAACTGACATAGGCGGCGGTTTTGTAATGGATGATTATGTAATGGACTACGAGATAAAAGGGCAGACATTATAAATTTATTACTTATTTTAAAATAAAACCCAATATGATTTTCATATCGGGTTATTATTTTATTTTTTAAGTTTTTAGTAATTTTTTTCGTTTATCTCAAAGAAACTTTGCGGATGTGCACATACCGGACAAATTTCAGGCGCTTTTTCGCCGACTACTATGTGTCCGCAATTTCTGCATTCCCAAACTTTAACTTCACTTTTAGCAAACACTTGTTTGGTTTCAACATTTTTTAATAATGCTCTGTATCTTTCTTCATGGTGTTTTTCAATTGCCGCAACACCTCTGAATTTTTTTGCTAATTCGATAAATCCTTCTGCTTCCGCAGTTTTAGCAAAACCTTCATACATATCCGTCCATTCGTAATTCTCGCCGTCTGCTGCAGCATTAAGGTTTTCTGCAGTATCGCCAATGCCGTTTAATTCCTTAAACCATAATTTTGCATGTTCTTTTTCATTTTCGGCAGTTTTTAAAAACAATGCGGCAATTTGTTCATAGCCATCCTTTTTGGCTCTTGAGGCAAAATATGTATATTTATTTCTTGCCTGTGATTCACCTGCAAATGCTGCCAGCAAATTTTTTTCAGTTTGTGTTCCTGCATAAGGATTTGATTTATTTTCGCTCATTTTCTTTCTCCTGATTTTAGTCACAAATATTATTGTATCACATCATGCCGCTAAAACATACCACCGTTCCAACCCCAAAGTTCAACCGGATGATATGATACATAAACTTTTGAACCGTCTATGCCGTAGTCATCTGCAAGAATATCACAGATATTTTTAGTCAAACCCTGGCAAGCAGGCTTCGCTGCAGCACCAAGGAGTTTTATCGAAATATATGCGCCTTTGTCTAGCTTCTTTTCAGCCATATAAAGCGATTTATCATCTTCAATATTTGCCATAATATATGCTTTTGGTTTTGAAAACGCAGCCGAAACCGCATCTGTCAACTTGGCTTGTAAATTGTCTTTTTGCTTTTCATCTAATTTAATACTTAATTTTGCTTCAATATATGGCATAGCTCTTCTCCTTTTTTAACTCATGATTATATTAGCATAATTTAGGAGATTTGGTACATTCGGACTACAAGGATATTTTCCGCAAAAATTGCCGCTTATTTATTGAGAGCCTCAACAACCGCATCGTTTATATCAATAAAAATTACTTTGTCGAAGCAGTCATTTTTGGAAATAAATTCCTGCACAGCTGCCTTTGCAATTTGACAAGCTTCATCCAAGGGAAAACGGTAAACACCACAAGAAATAGCCGGAAACGCAATCGTTCTTATACCATTTTCTTTTGCAAGATTTAATGCGGTAGTGTAGCAAGATTTTAGCAACTCTCTTTCGTTTTTGCCGCCACCATACCACACTGGGCCAACCGTATGAATAACATATTTTGCTGGCAGGTTGTAGCCTCTTGTAATCTTTGACTGTCCTGTTTGGCAGCCGTTAAGAGTTCTGCATTCTTCCCAAAGCCCCTTGCCTGCCGCTCTGTGAATAGCACCGTCAACGCCCCCGCCGCCAAGCAAACTTGTATTCGCTGCATTGACAATAGCGTCAACTTCTAAGTTGGTAATATCGCCTTTTAAAATTTCTATTTCAGTCATTCTAATTTTCTATCCCCATAATTACATACTCACCACGAGCATTATATCCATAGTTTATTTTCTTTCCGCCGACAGATTTGGGAGCATATTCTCCACGACCGTTGTAGCCATACTCTATAACCTCACCGCCAATGGATTTTGGGGCATATTCACCACGACCGTTGTAGCCGTATTCTATTCTTCGCCCGCCGATAGACTTGGACGCATACTCTCCACGACCATTGTAGCCATATTCAATAAGTTCACCGTCCAGAAATTTGGGAGCATACTCACCCCGAGCGTTGTATCCGTATTCAATAACTTTGTCGCCGATAGATTTGGGGACATAATCACCACGCCCATTATAACCGTAGTACACACTTTCTGCAAAAACAGAAAGGGCAAAAATAAAATTGCATAATAAAATAATTAAAAACTTCTTCATGGTTCACCTTTCCTTTAATAATAAATATAAAACCTCACCACGTCAAATAAGGACACAATAAAATTTTCTACGGATAAAGCAACCATAGTTATTATTTTTAATTATTTAAAATCCCCAAAACAAAATGCCGATAAAGAGACTTGAACTCTTGACCTATCGATTACGAATCGATTGCTCTACCAACTGAGCTATATCGGCATACCTATATAATATTACAAACAATTCTTTTTACAAATGCGTTGAGTCAATTTTTCCCGTCTTCATTGCGACTTTTAATCTCGCTAAAGATTTTGCCAACGCAATTTGTGCAACAGTCATATTAGCTTCATCGGGAGTGTGTTCTGCAAGAATAGCCTCTGCCTTGAGTTTTTCTTCTTTAGCCTTTGTCACATCAATGTCATCCCCAAGTTCTGCCGTATCAGAAAGTATTGTTATAACATCATTTTCAACCTGAAAAATACCGCCGAGCGTAGTCAAATAGGTTTCTTCCCCTTCGTTAACAAATTTTGTATATCCGACGGCAAGCGTTGTGGTCATAGGAATATGCCCTGCCAAAACACCAAACTCTCCGGTTTCCGAAGTTGAATAAACCGCATCACAATCTTCTTCAAGGAGAATTTTTGTCGGCGTTATAACTCTCAATTTCAACTTTTTATCACCCATAAACTATGCGAGAGCCTCCATCTGTTTTGCCTTTTCAACTGCATCTTCGATAGAACCTACCATATAGAAAGCTTGTTCGGGAAGGTCATCATACTTTCCTTCGCAAATTTCTTTAAAGCTTCTTATAGTATCTTCGAGTTTTACATACTTGCCTTTCAAGCCTGTAAACTGCTCTGCAACGAAGTTTGGCTGACTCAAGAATTTTTGAATTCTTCTTGCTCTGTTTACAATAATCTTGTCTTCGTCAGAAAGTTCATCCATACCAAGAATTGAAATAATATCCTGCAAATCTTTATACTTTTGAAGAATACTTTGAACCTCACGTGCAACTTTGTAGTGTTCTTCACCAACAACATTGGGATCTAAAGCTCTGGAAGTACTAGCAAGCGGATCAGCCGCAGGATAAATACCGAGTTCTGCAATTTGCCTTGAAAGAACGGTTGACGCATCCAAATGTGCAAAAGTTGTAGCCGGTGCAGGATCGGTAAGGTCATCGGCAGGCACATAAATGGCTTGAACAGATGTAATAGAGCCATCGTGTGTACTCGTAATTCTTTCTTGAAGTTCGCCCATTTCGGTAGCCAAAGTCGGCTGATAGCCAACCGCACTTGGCATACGTCCTAACAGTGCAGAAACTTCAGAACCAGCCTGTGTAAATCTGAATATGTTGTCTATGAACAACAAAACGTCTTGTTTTGAAACATCACGGAAATATTCCGCAACTGTTAAAGCACTCAAACCTACTCTCATTCTTGCTCCGGGAGGTTCGTTCATCTGACCGTAAACAAGGGCAACCTTGTCGATAACGTTTGATTCTTTCATTTCGTTCCAAAGGTCGTTGCCTTCACGGGTTCTTTCGCCAACACCTCCAAAAACCGATACGCCGCCGTGTTCTTTAGCAATGTTGTGAATTAATTCCATAATCAAAACAGTTTTGCCAACACCCGCACCGCCGAACAAACCGATTTTGCCGCCCTTTTGATATGGCTGCAAAAGGTCGATAACTTTGATACCTGTTTCAAAAACTTCGACATTTGTATTTTGCTCGGTCAATTTTGGGGCATCTCTATGGATAGGGAATTTTATTTCCGAATTAACTTCCCCCAACTCATCAACAGGTTCACCAAGAACATTCAATATCCTGCCAAGTGTTGCTTTTCCGACAGGAACTTTTATAGGCTCTGCGGTATTTACAACTCTCATTCCACGGGCAATTCCGTCAGTAGAAGACATTGCAACCGAGCGAACTCTATTTTCACCCAAGAGTTGCTGAACTTCACATGTCAATTTTGTATAATTGCCGTTAGGCGCTTTATCATCAACAATAATCGCATCATAAATTTCGGGGAGGTTTCCGTCAGAAAATTCAACGTCTACAACCGGTCCGATAATTTGAGTAATACGTCCTTCAGAAAGTTTTGTATCCATAATCTCTCTTCCTTAAATTAACTATATGCCAATTATACAGATAAATTATTCATCAGGCAAGCCTAAATAACTATTCAATTATTATTGTCCGCCAAGATTTTTGAGTTTGGGGTATTGACCTTGTACGAGTTCCCATATAGTCGTATCCCAGCCTGCATCAATAAATGTCGAGGGAGTTTTCATTTCCGTCGGGGTTAATTTTGTTCCGCCTATTCGTTGGCAACAGCCTGCTAAATTACATCCATTTTCGTATAAGTGATACGAATTTGTCGTTCTTTTTATTCCTGAACCTGTGGAAAGATTAGTACACAGATTTCTGGTATTGCCCACTAAGCCGTCTGTATTGCCGTTTTGCACGGATGACGGCACTGATATATTTGAACTTGTATAACAATTATTTATAGTTACGCTGGTAACTACCGGATTCAGATATCCTATAAATCCACCGGCTGATTGTTTGTTAGTGCTAACAGCACCTGAGCAGTACGAGTTTTTTACACTGACAGTTCCTGTTGCTTGCCCTATAAATCCGCCGGGAGAACCCGAAGATACGACAACATTGCTTGAAGTATAGCATTCTTCTATATTAGTATTTCCGGCAAGTCCCAAGAAACCGCCAACTTGATTTCCGCCACTTCCGCTGCCATTATAAGAAACCGAACCTTTAGAATAACAACGTTTAATACTGCCAGCGCTTGAACCTGCAAATCCGCCTATGGCAGTTTGTCCTTTAACTGTACTTGTTGAATAGGAATCAGATATAGTTGCTCCATTATCAGCCATTACCCCGATTAATCCGCCTGAATACGTAGTACCTGTTACGGTTCCTGTAGAATAACAATTAGTTATAGTGTTATGTACCGGAGTCGCATTTCCGCTAATTGTAACAAGTTTACCATCATCACGATAGTAATAGTACTGTTCTATTCCACCCCAATATATATCCTTCATCATCTGGTCTTGGGCAGCAGTCGCATTGCCGCTTGTGAAGAATGACACCGTTGATACCATTATTGAGTTACCGATAGCTCCTGCTGCATCTGCACGTCCGATTAGTCCGCCTACACCATAAGAACCTGATACATCAACATTTGCGTGACAGTTTTCTATTTTTACGCCTCTGGGGCTGCCAACAAGTCCGCCCATATGTGAACCGACATTGGAAGCAGTACCTTTTACCGTACCTGACGCATAACAGTCCCTTATAATTCCGCCGCTTTGTATTCCGGCCAAAAGACCTACACTCGTATTCGCCGTCACATTACCCTCAATACCGAGGTTAAGAATATTGACAGTATCCGTACGAGCGATAACAAATCCAAACAGACCTTGCATAGAACCTGTGCCATTTATATACAAATCACTTATTTTATAACCATTGCCATCAAAGATACCTGTAAATGCATTATCTGCATAGCTTTTCTTATTTGAACCTATCGGTTCCCAACCTTTGCCTGAACTGTACGCAGAAAGACTAACATTATTCATCAGGCAATACTTTTCATGTAAAGGATATTTGGCATCATGCCCGATTTTTGCGAGTTCTTCCGCCGTATAGATAGGAATATAATTTTTGTTGCAGTGTCCTCTTTCTGTCGGTTCATCAAGCACGCATAAACAATCAGCATTCAAATGTTGTTTTTCATAACAACAAACTCTCTCACCGTTTGCGCAAGTTAATACATTAGTTCTGTCATCCGAGCATTCACATGAACAAGAATCATCCAATTGCTGATTATCCGGGCAACATACTTTTGCACCTGTACTTTTGCAAATCAATGGTTGAGGTTTGTTTTGCGGACATTCATGGCAGGCATTATTATACCAGTATTGCTTATCAGCAGGACAAACTGGCTGCGTATGACAATCATTCAACTCTGTGTTCCAATATGGTCTGTCTGTCGGACAGCAATGACCGCTATCATAAATCGGTGTATCTTGGGAACAGATATTGCATACTTCATTATACCAATACTGCTTATCATCAGGACAAGTACATTCTTGATTTATACTATCCCATTTTGTCTTTTCATTGCTGTAGTATCTGCAATTTACGCATATTTCCTCAACACTATCCCATATAGGAAGAGCATCATTATCTTCTTCACATGATATACATGTTACCCCATTCCAAAGAGGTCTTTCTTCGCCATATACTTCTTTGCAAGTGGTACAAATATAGTTTTCGTCATAAAATTCATCACACACAGGATACGGCTGACAAATATTTGCTAGCCATAGGGGTTTATCCTCGGGGCAATGACACACAAGCGAATTGATAGGCGAAATTTGCCCGCCCTCGCACGGAAGGCACTTCCCCTTTTTTGCATACGTATTTTCAGGACAAAGCTCACCTATTTCGACGAGTTTTGTTAAAGTCAGCATGTATTCTTCGACAAGTTCTCCCTGCATTTTATCTATCGGAACAGTAATTGTAATTATCGCAAGTATGTAGTCATTTACAGGGAAATTATTTGCCTCATCCGGAAGCCACCTTACACTCAAAACCGCACCATTGGGCAAAGTTATCTTATCAAAATTTCGCCATTCGCCCTCGATTGAGGCATTAAATCTTTCATCGGGTTCACTTGTTTGACTGCGTATATAACGAAAATATTCAATAATAGACTTTGTAATATCTTCTTGGTTTCGCATCTTATTTAATGCGCCAATACCTGCTTCGTTAAGCCTTGTAACACTCCTTCCCCAGCCTTGAAGCGAAGATGCAACCTGAGAAAGTTTATTTTCCGCAACCATGCGCTTATATGAAGTCATCTGGTTTAACGTTAGCATTAAAACAGCTAAAACAGCTATAAGACTTAAAGATACAACAGTTTCAGATAAAGAAAAGGCAAATCTGTATCTATTATTTGAAATCTTATAAGGTTTGTTCGGCATAATCCTCATCAGCAAAACTTTCAACTAAAATGTATCATAAAATATTTTACAAATAATTCCATTAAGGGGCAACTATAACTGCTCGGCAGCTTTGACAAATCGCTTTGTAATCAGCTGCGGTCTTGTTATGGCAGAACCTATTACAACAGAAAACGCACCTGAGTCGAATGCCTTAGTTACTTCTTCCGGAGACCAGATACGCCCCTCCAAAATAATTGGCACATCAATCGTTTTTGACAACTTTTCCGCTAATTCAAAATCAGGCTCGGAAGAATTTTTTTCACTATATGTGGTATACCCCGAAAGCGTTGTAGAAATTATATCCGCACCGAGTAAACTATTTATAATACCTTCTTCAAAAGTAGAGATATCAGCCATTGCAAGACGACCTTTTGAATGAATGAAGTTTATTATTTGCAATATATTTTCCTTTGTACCCCTGTTGCGAAATGTAGCATCAAACGCAACAATATCAGCACCCGCATCGATAATAGAAGCGGCATCTTTTATTGTCGGAGTTATATACACCAGTTCTTTATAATTAGAGGGGATTTTTGACGGTTTCGTTATACCGATAACAGGTACATCCGCAAGTTTTTTTGCATTTTTTACATCACGCACACCTGCTACACGCAAACCGGCAGCACCGCCGTTGATTACTGATTTTATCAAGGCATTTATGCACACTTCATCATACAATGGTTCTGACGGCATCGCCTGAACTGACACTATTATTTTATTTTTTATTTTTCCTAAAACTTCATTCATACCCAAATAATAACACTTTTTTAGCATTATGTCATTTAAACACAACGAACATCAGGATACCGTTTGATTTGGCATCCTGAGTTTGTTATTTAAAAATTTATGATTATGAAAGTTTTTTAATGTTTGTATCAGCTGTAGATGCAGGAGCAGCAGCGGTTTCTGTTTGAGTTTGAGGAGCTGATTGTTCCGTTGTTTGTTCTGATGATTCTTGTTCATCTTGAGTATCAGCGGTTTCTTCAGTTTCTTCTGCTTCTTCAGTTTCTTCAGATTCTTCTGTTTCTTCAGTTTCTTCTTCTTCCTCAGTTTCATCTACTTGTTCTTCTTCATCAAGCTTTTGTTCTTTATCTAACTTGTCATCTTTTTCAAGACCGTTATCAAACGGGTTTTCAGAACCGGCTTTGTTTAATCCTGTGGAAGCTCCGTTATCATTAGCGATGACATTAGAGTTGTCAGTTGCGTTAGAAGTATCATTGCCATTTGAATTTTCAGATACGCTTGCTTCTTTGTTGTCAGCATCAGCTCTTTCAGAAGCACCTGCTTTTGAACCTAATGAATTTTGTGAATCTGCATTTTCGGAATCTGTTTTTTCTTTATCAGCTTTGCCGCCTGCTTTTACTTGGTTAAGAAGTCTTTCTGCCTTGTTTTCATTTTCTTGATTTGAATTATCGATTTTTGCTGCCGCATTTTTATTTTGAGCATCATTCTTTTGAATTGAAGATTCTTCTTGTGCTGCTTCTGCGCTTAATGTTGAAGCTTTGTCTGCATAATCTCTGCTCTTGTTCAAGTTTGCTGTAAATGCTGCAATTTCTTGGTCAGCAGCGGCTTTTTGTTCTTCGGATAAACCTTTTGATTCTTCAGCTGCAGCTGCTTGTTCATCTGATTTTTGGAATGAAGAAGCAGAACTTGCTGCTGCAGATGCGCCTGCCATTGCCAAATCTTTACCTGTAATTATTTTTTGTTGAGAAGTTGCTTTATTTGCTGCTGCTTTTTCCGTTAATGTAGAAGCTTCAGCTTCTTTTTCTTGAGCTGTAGTTTCTGCGGTTTCTGCTGCAGCTGTATGTTCTTCAGCTTCAGCAAAATGTTCTGCGGATTCAGCACCTGCTGCTTCTGCATCAACTCTCATTGATTCAGCTTCCGTTCTTGTTTCTTGAGCAAGTGCTTCTTCTGAATCAGCTTGTGCTTCAGTTGCAGCTGCTTCACCGTCTAATGCAGTAGCTTCACCTTCAAGAGCTTCTGCTGCAGCAACTTCTGAAGTACCAGTTGTTACCATAGCCGTACCTGTTGATACCATTGAAGCGCCTAAAGCTGCAGTGAATGGGTTGCTCAGTAATGCTTGACCTGAAGCAATAAGAGCTTCACCACTTGTAATTAATTGAGTTCCGGCAACATTTTGTGCTGCTGCACTTGCGTGCATTGATGCTGCGGTAGCCTGCATAGTTTCTGCTTCTGCTCTGAGTGCAGCTGCTTCAGCTTCCATACCTTCTGCTTCAACATCTTTTGCATCTGCGCCGGCTTCAAGTGTTTCTTGTTCTGTTTGTTTTGCTTCACCTGCTACTGTTGATTCTTCGGAAAGAACTGTTTCTTCTTCCGCTATACCTTGTTGTGTTGTTGCTTCAGTTGTAGCTTCTGCTGCGCCTGCTTCTTGGCTTTCTGCGAGTGCGCCGCAAACTTCAGCTTCAGCATAATTATAACCTGCTTTTGTAGCCAAACCTGTTGCAGTTGTTGCTAAATTTTGACCAATTTGTTGTGCTGTATTTGATGATTCTGTTTGTTGTTCAGCTTGTTGAGCAGTTTCATTTGATTTTTCCGTATAATTAGCTGCTGCTTCTTGACCTGCTGTAGCTAATGCGTTGTTAACTTCTGATAAATTTGTTGCATTTGCAGCTTGTGCATTCTTTTGGTTTGCATTTTGTGCTGATTGTGCATTGTTATTATTGTTTTCAGTAATTGTATTTGATGCTTGTTCGTTACCTGCTTGTGTCTTAGCCATACCATCGAAGCTTTGTTCTACGGATGATTTTTCTTGAGCATCAGTACCGTTTGATGACATAAATGAAGATGCTTCACTTTTCATTGAAGTAATGTTATTGCCGCTGCCTGCTTTAGAAGTTGAAGCTTCATCACTTGTAACATTGCCTGCGTTAGTTGTAGCTTTTGCTGCACCTGCACCGCCTGCTGTAACAGCTGCAGCGCCATCAGCTCCTGCGGTTGCTGCAGAAGTTGCACCATTTGAAGCACCTGCTTTTGATATGCTTGAAACATCAGTTGTTGCGCCTGCATTTCCTGCAGCTGAAGCAGCTGCCGGTTGAGCGGCACCTGCTTTTGCTTGAGAAGCATTATCAACGTTTTGAGATTTAACTTCACCTGCACCTGCTTCTGAAGCATCCGGGTTATCTTGTTTTACTTTAGCATCAGCTTTGGTTTGTTCTTGTTTAGCTTTCATATCTACTTGTTTAGATTTGCTTTCATGTATTCCTTGAGACATTTCTGTATGAGAAGCATCCATTTCTAATTTATTAGTATTTTGTTTAGTTTTTGAAATATTTTTATCAAGTTCTTGAATATCTTTTTGTCCTTGCGCATTAGCAACTTTACCTGCTGCCAATTTACCTTTATTAGATAAACATTGCATTCCTTGAGCTTGTTTTTGTTCTGAATTTTGTGCAGTTTCAGTTGTCTTTATACCTGAGAACAAATTTTTAACTTTGCCAATCAAAGTAGAATCTTGAGCTTCTGCACCTGTTGTATTTTGAGCTTGTGAAGAATTTGAATTTGAGAAGCTCAAACCAACATCGCCCCAATCACTTTCACCAAGAACTTCATCAGTAGATTTCGGCTTGGAAGCAGTATTGGCAAAAATGCTGTCAGCGCTGCCACCTGAAACAGTAGCACCGCCAAATATACTTGTATCATTTTGTGGATTTTGAGCAGCTTGAGAACCTTGGGCATCTTTAGTTTCATCAGTTGGAGCAGAGGAAGAAGTTTTGGTTTGAAGACCTGCTTCAAGACCGGATGCTGCGCTTCCTGATTTTGTTAAACTACCGAAAGCCGGTTTTTGGGCAAATAGAGAAGAATCAGCGTTTTCTGTTTTTTGTTCTTGTTGAGGAACCGAAACGTTTCCGTTCTTCTTTAAAAGTTCAATCATTTCTCTTTTGTCAAAATTTTGTCCAATATTAGCCATGCTCTTTCTCCAATTATTAGTATCTCTTATATATATAAAAAGTATATACTATTAAAAATTGCCTTTTCGTTTTTGCGCATGTTAAGTTTTTGTAACAAATAGGCAAAATTTGGAGATTTTGCAGTTTTCGACAAAAAAAAAGAGATGCTCATTGGCATCTCTTTTTATATATTTAACTCGATAATACACTAAATTATATGTCTAATTTTTTTACATTTGTATCTTCTGCGGCAACTGAAGTCGTATCTGTTTCTACTTGAGGAGTTGTTGTTTGTTCTGCCGTTTCAGGAGCTTGAGTTTCTTCTTGAGATTCTTGTGCTTCTTCATTTTCTTGAGTTTCTTCAGTTTCTTCGGTTTCGTCTGTTTCTTTAGTTTCTTCTTCTTCCTCGTTTTCTTTTACTTCTTCATCTTCTTCAGCTTTCTTATCTTTTTCAACTTGTTTATCATCTTTCTTATCTGCAGCATTTGCTTTTTCTCCGCCTTTATCAGCTTTAGCACCTGCTTTTACTGCGCTAGCGCCGCCTGCTGAAGCTCCGGAACCACCTGCAACTCCGTCTTTGCCATCTGTTGCATTTTGAGCATTTGCATCTTCTGATTCAGAGTTTTCATCATTTGCTTGAGCTCCCGCTTTAACTTGTTCAAGGAGTCTTTCTGCTTTTACTTGTGTTTCGTCATTAGATGCCTCAATTCTTGAAGTAGTATCTTTATTTTCAGCATTATTTGTTTGTATTTGAGATTTAGCCTCATTAACTTCTGCATTTAAACCATTTGCTTTTGTTTCATAATTCAAGCTCTTTGCCAAGTTTGACTTATATTGAGCTGTTTCTTTTGTTGCAGCATTTTTTTGTTGGTCTGACAATCCTTTTGATTGGTCTGCAGCAGATTCTTCTTGACTTTGTGTTGCGAAAGAAGCTCCTGCAGAAGCGGTAGATACTGCTGCACTTTGCGCTAAAGATTTTCCGTCTATTATATCTTGTTGAGAAGTTGCTAAATTTGCTTTAGCTTTTGCATCAATACCTTTTGCACTCTCTTCCATAGTAGCTGATTCCTCTTCTGCATTTGTTGCAGCTGTTTCTAAATTAGTAGCAGAGGCATGTAAAGATTCTGCATTAGTTTGCTCTGTTGCACCTGTTGCAGTACAAGAAGTTCCGGATGCTATCATAGCAGATGCTAATGCTTTTGTTGACCCTGTTATATCCGGTGTTGCCATAAGAGCCTCACCAGAATCTCTTAATGCTTCTCCTTTGGCTTCTAATGCTGCTCCAGCAGCTTCATTACCATCAGCAGCAGCATGCATCGTTTCTGCGGTAGCTTTTGATGTAGCTGCATTTGCTTTTAATGTAGCAGCTTCAGCATGCATTGCAGTTGCTTCTGCCTCCTGACTTTTTGCCATTGCTCCACAAACTTTTGCTTCAGCATATCTGTAACCGGATTGTGCTGTTTGCGTTGCAGCGAAACTCATTGCTGCATTACCGGCCGTTTCTGCTGCATTTGCCGAACTGCTATGTTGAGTTGACTCTTGTGCACTTTCTTGCGACTTTGCAGTATATGATTGAGCTGCATTTTGAGAAGCAGTAGCTAATGTTTTATTAACTTGAGATTGTGTAGTCATTTGAGAAGCTTGATCAGCTTTAGCTGTTGCTGCAGCTGCCGTTTGAGTATTATTTTCATTGTTATTTTGAACTGTGGATGCTGCATCATTATTACCTGCCGAAGCTTTTTCCATACCATCAAAACTTTTTTCTACAGAAGCTTTTTCGCCTGCATCAGTTCCGTTTTCTTCCATAACAGAACTTGCTTCATTTTTTAATGACGAAATATCGTTATTATTTGATAAGGCACTGTCTGTTGTTGCATCATTTGTTATAGCTCCGCCTGCTCCTGCACCTGTTCCTGCACCTGCAGTTGCACCGCCTGCAGCTTTTGCAGCACCTGCCGATGCCTTACTAATATTTCCAGAAGATTTTGTAGATGGATTCAAGATATTAGTTTTTACAGAATTAGCTTCTCCTGATTTTGTATTGACATTTTTATCTCCTAATGTCTGTTGAGCCTTATTATCTGCAGATGAAGCCTTATTCTCATGTTGCATTTGAGACATTTCTGCAGATGATGTACCCATTTCTTGTTTTTCTGTATCTAACTCTGTTTTATCTTGATTTTTCTCATTTTCTTCTATTTCTTTTTGTCCTTGCGCATTTGCCGCATTTCCTTGTGCAAGTTGCGCCTTATTTGACATCGGTTGTTGTTGTACTTGAGTATTTTCTTGCTTGCTTTCTGCATTTTGTGCAGCATCGCTACCTGTTATACCTGCGAAAAGACTTTTAACTTTGCTCAAAAGACCGCCTTCTTGTTGAGATTCTTGAAGTTGAACATTTGAAGAATTTGAGAAGCTCAAACCAACGCCGCCCCAGTCATTTTCGCCAAGAACATCATCAACTGATTTTGGTTTGGAAGCAGTGTTTGCAAAAATGCTTCCTTGAGTATCTCCACCCTGTACGCCGCTGCCGCCAAAGATGCTACCTGTATCTTGTATGCCTTGAGCACCTTGCGCATCTTGTGTTCCTTGAGTGCCTTGTTGAGGAGCAGCAGAAGAAGTTTGTAATCCTGCTTCAAGACCTGAAGCTGCACCTGCTTTTGAAGTAAGGCTTCCAAAAGAACCTTTGCTTGCAAACAAGGACACGTCAGAACCGTTATTTGGTCTTTGTTGAACTTGTTGACCACCGGCGCTGCCATTTTTCTTTAACAGTTCCATCATTTCTTTTTGATCGAAATTTTGTCCAATGTTTGCCATGCTTTTACTCTCTATAATATCTCTTATTTATATAAAGAGTATATACTATTAAAAATTGCTTTTTCTTATTTTTATATGTTAAGATTTTTTAACATTATGACTGCAACCATTGTTATTATTGCCTTTAGCTGTTTCTCAAAAAGAATTTAGCAACTTCTCTTGTCGGTATAATCTTAGAAATTGGTCTGCCATGCGGACATGTTTGAGGATTTTTAGTTGTCATCCATTTCTCAATAATATCTGTCATCTGCCACGGCGAAAGCTTTTGACCTGCCTTTACAGCACCTTTACATGAACTCATAATTAAAACTTTGTCTTCTATTTGATCAAAGTTTGTATCCAAAAGCTCCAACACATCACGCAGTACATCCCCGACATGGTTTTGTGCAACAACAACAGGCAACTGTTTTACAGACACCATGTTATTATTTATATTAAATATATATCCTTGTTTTTCCAAAACATCCTTATATTTTTCAAGTTTTTCAATTTCTTCTGGCAAAAGCTCTGTTTCTTCAGAAGTAAAGAACATTTGTGCCGAAATAGTACCATTTTTTTCGTAATTTTCTTTCAGAGTTTCATACAAAAAACGCTCATGCGCAATATGTTGGTCTACAAGCTCTAAGCCATCTTCTCTTTCTATGAGTATATAAGTATTTTTGAATTGTCCGATAATTTGAGGGCGATTTTCCACAACTTGGGAATCCGGCTGCACAAAAAACTTTTGCTGAACATCGGCAACTGCCGGTGTATAAGTTTTTTCAACATAAGTTTTTTCAGGCTCATGGCAAAACGGACGATTTTTATAAGGCAACTCTGAAGCAAATTTTGAAAAATCTGTCTTTTCATAAGTTATCGGAGTTTCAACCTTATTATATATAACTTCCGGAGCACTATCGTAATTATATGAGGGTTCTTGTGGCTTAAATTCACTCAAAGCGTTTTTAACGGAATAATAAACAAAGTTATATACCATATTTGTTTCTTTATACCGAACTTCTCTCTTTGTCGGGTGAACATTTACATCAACATCATCGTGAGGCAAAGTTAACGATATTGCAACAAACGGATATTTTCCCTTGGGTATAAGAGAACTGTACACATTATCTATAGCTTTCAAACATATAGGGCATTTTACGCTTCTGCCGTTCACAAAGATGTACATTCCTTTGCGATTTGAACGTGTATACAAAGGTGAACTTGCAACTCCTGACACTTTCATTCCCGCAGCCGCATCGGTATTTTCAACGGTTTTTAGTTCTTTAATAAGCGCATTATTATAAATTTCTGAAATAACAACCTCAAGATTATTACTACCCGTAGTTTTTAAGAGAACGGCACCGTTATTTGAAAGAGTAAATACCCTGTCAGGATTACAAACGGCAAGCCCCTGCATTATTTCTTGGATATAACCTATTTCGGTTTTGGAATTTTTTAGAAATTTGGCACGAACGGGAACGTTATAAAATAAATCTTTAATTTCCATTATTGTGCCATAATCGCAGCCTGTTTCCGAAATAGAAACTTCTGATTCTTTGCATACCGCTTTCACACCGTTTGTCGCATCTTTGGTCTTTGTCGTACAAGTTACTTTTGCAATAGAAATAATGCTCGCAAGCGCCTCTCCTCTAAAGCCGAGAGTGTTTATATTCCACAAATCCTCCTGAGAAGCAATTTTGCTAGTTGCATGGCGCATAAAGGCGATTGATATATCGTCCTTGTGGATACCCGAACCGTTATCAGCCACACGGATATTTCTGCAATCATTTGAGACATCCACAGATATTCTGGTTGCACCGGCATCTATAGAATTTTCAACAAGCTCTTTTACAACCGAAGCAGGACGCTCAATAACTTCACCCGCCGCAATTTGATTTATTAAATTCTTATCAAGAAGCTTTATTCTGTTCATCTTATACCAGTTGAAAATCGCCGTTTTTCTTAATATGTTCCACTAAACCGCCATCGTTTAATAATTTAATCATAACGTCAGGAAGCGGAGTAAATGTTATTTCCGTATTTTGAGTAATATTTTTTATTACACCTTTTTGAATATCAACCTCTAATTCGTCACCTGCATTGATTTTGTCCGTATCACATTCAAGCAAAAGCAAACCGATGTTGATTGCATTTCTGTAAAATATACGTGCAAAAGATTTTGCAATAACCGCACTTACACCGGCAATTTTTATAATTTGCGGTGCATGTTCTCTTGAAGAACCCAGTCCGAAATTTGAACCGGCAACAACAAAATCGCCTTTTTCCATCTTTGAAGCAAATTCGGGATCAGCATCCTCAAGGACATGTTTTGCAAACTCAGGCAAATTTGAACGCAAATGAAACAATCTCCCGGGTGCAATATGGTCTGTACTTATATTATCAGGGAATTTCCAAGACTTTCCTTTTAAAATCATCTTTTCTCTCCTATACCAAATTCGTCATGATTATAGCATAAATAAATAAACCTATAAATTTCAAAAGCGCAACTATACTTTGTAAACATTTGTAAAAAAAAGATACAAAAGCCTAAAGTTTTCATTAAACTATGCCGATATATATCTTGCGAGAACGAAAACTTTAAGGAGAATAACATGACGGAAATAAATCGCCTTGGTTTAAATACCTCTAGCATTTACAACAGCAGTGAGCCGAAAACCAAACCCGAAGGTAAAGATGAAGCAAAAGGAGAAGCAGCTCCCCAGGCGCAAACTGAAAACCACAGTCTTGCACCGGATGATGTTTTAAGCTATATGGCTCAAACAGCAGCTGTTACAAAAGCCAATATTGAGGCTCAGACACAGAGACAAAATCCTGTGGAAGAATTCATGAGTGTACTTGTCGGACCGACAGTAGAAGGACTTCGTGAATTAAGTAATGCAGAAAGGTTAGAAATGGCCGAAGCGTACAGAGCAGCTAACCCCGGCGTTGATGCCAGAATGGATAGCTGGATGCAAGCATACGATGAAGAGGTTGGGGCATTTACAGCATTCTTGGAAGAATAGAATGCAAAATTACACCTAGTTCAAGGTACGTGTTAGGAATAACTGGAATTATCGAAAGAACCGCCGCAGAGGCGGTTTTCTTTTGCTTATAAAAGTTCCTTTATAACATTCAGTGCATAATTTATTGCACCTGAATTTTCTTCAAATACTTTTTTGCAAGCTTCGGAAGAAACTGCATAAAATTCTTTGTCTAAAAATAACTTTTCTAAAATAGCGAACAAACTATCTTCGTCCTGCACCACAAAAGAAGCTTTTGCTTCGGTTAAAAACTTGTATATATCTTTAAAATTAAATGTGCTAAAGCCACTTACAACAGGCACATCAAAAATAGCAGCTTCCAAAGGATTGTGTCCACCTGTTCCCGAAAAACTTCCGCCGATAAATGCGACATCAGCAATTGCATATATTTTAGAAAGCTCGCCCATTGTATCAAGCAAAACAACTTGCGAATTTTCAAAGTTTCCTTTTTCCGAACGTTTTGAATAAGAAAAGCCAAATGTTTTTATCAAGCTTTCCACGTCTTTCAGCCTTTCAGGGTGTCTGGGCGCAAGAATAACTTTCAAATCCGGAATCTTTTCAAGAAGCTTTTTATACGTATCTAGCGCTATTTCATCTTCCCCTTTGTGCGTACTTCCGACAACAAGCAGAGGATTTTTCTTTGTTTTAAACTGATTTTTCAAATCATCAATTTCTTCTTTTGATAAATTATTTGAAATATCAAACTTCAAATTTCCCATAACTTCGGTAATATCTTTGGACGCACCAACATCAACAATGCGCTCCATATCACCCTTTGTTTGCATCAGGATTTTTGCATAGTTTTTAAACACTTGCCTAAAGAACCACGAAAACTTCTTATACCCCTTATACGAATTTGGCGAAATTCTGCCGTTTATAATTACTACCGGAATGTCATTGTTTTTAAGCTCTCTGGCGAAATAGGGCCAAATCTCTGTTTCCGCTATAATAACCAAATCCGGTTTTGTATTCCTAACGAAGCTTTTTACCGCAAAAAACAAATCGAACGGAAAGTATAATATTTCATCCACCGTCTGTGAAAGTTTTTTATTGGCAACCTCATTACCAGTTTTGGTAACTGTAGTAAGGATAATTTTATCTTCTTTAAAATTGTCCCTCAGCGTTTTTATGAATTTTTCCACAGCAATAACTTCACCAACGGAAACCGCATGAATAACTATTGTCTTTTTTCCGTCATTTTTGGGTACAGATTTATAAAAACCTGCCTTTTGAAAAAATCCCGCACGGAATTTTGGCTTAACAACCAGTGCAATAAGTATTATGGGTGAAAATAACACCAATAAAACAATAACTAAGAGATTATAAATAAAATACATAACAAACACCTCTCTCTATTAGGAATTATACATAAAAAGAGGGGGAAATAACACGATTTTAATAAAATGAAACATTTAATATCAAAAAAAAATATGTTCGCATTTATAACATGGTGAAAGCCAAAGTCATGAATATTTTTGCAAACAAGACTATACAAAATATAGCTAATAATTCTACTGTACAGAAAATAGCATCACAAATGTGTAATTATAAGGATGCTATACTTCCTGTTGCGATGTTAGAAACAACGGTTATTGCAGGGAGAAGTTATCAAGCATACAAAAGGGGCGGAAAAACAGAATGCAGAGAAAGACTGATAGATGAAACGGTAACAGCAATAGTTTGGCTTCAAATCATAAGTTGGTTAAATAAAGGACTAGAGGCAGTAATAAAAAGACCTCATATCTTTAGCCAAAAAGGTCTTCCCGAAATTTCCACAGACTTTGGCTCAGATGCAATAAGAAATCCGTTAAAGCGTGCTATCAACGCCAGACCGGAAATTGAAAAAGTTATTGGCGGCGTCAAGTTGTCCAAAATCGCCATGTCGGCACTTGTCGGTATATACTTTAGCGGTGTAATGCTGCCTAAGTTCTACCAAAATTTGACTAGAAAAATTCTTAAAAAAGAAAAAGAAGAAAAAGAAAACAAGCTGCCAACAAACCATATTTCAATGGATGAATTTCTCAAACAAACTTCTAAAAACAAGAACGTATCATTCGGAAACTCAACAGTAAATATTCACGCTATAGCTCACATCTTAGAAACCAATCCTATAGCAAAACTTCTTACAATAGATGCGGGATTGTTTGCAGGCAGGGCATACAATGCAAGAAACAACGATGAACGGACGGAAATCCTGTTTAGAGACCCTGTTTCGAGCTTCTTCTACATGGGCTGTACTCCCATAATGTATTCTCTGTTGTCAAAATATCTTGATAAATTTAAAGGCAAAAATACAGATTTGGACCCGAATACCGCAAACTATGTAACCGAATATCTGCAAGGAAAACTCAAAGACCAAAAACTGAACCCGCAAGAGTTTCTAAAAGCCGCATGCGGAGAAAATGAATCCCTTGTAAAACAGGTATTGGCGGCATTTGACAGAGAAGTTATAAGTCTAAACGATGCGAAACTGGTTCTCCAAAAGCTAAATGTTAATCCGGAACAAACAACTGCCATAATGGATAGGCTCCAAACATTTATAAATCTGAGACCACAATGCGCATCAAAAGACCTTTTAACCAGAAGCGAAATCACAAATGCAATAAAAGGCGGATACATCAACGATCCCGCATTCTTGACAAAAGCAGTCGAAGTATCAACAAGAGGGGCAAGTCAGGATGCAACAAGATTTGTATCCTTCAAGAGAATCGACTCAATAAAAGAAAACATCAAACGCTACACCGAAAGTATCGCAACCTACGCAGAAAAAGCAGGTCAAAACATATCCTCAGACATTATCAAACAAACAAAAACAAGAAATCTGTTTGTAAAAGTAGGCTATACACTCGCAGGTATGGCGGTTTCTTCGCTATTCCTATCAACACTAATTCCGAAACTTCAATACAAAATAACCGAATGGAGAACCGGAAACAAAGAATTTCCGGGCATAAAAGACATAAAATAATACCTGATGACTTTGGCTTGTTTATCAGGAAAATTTTTCACCATAATTCAATTAAGAGTTATGGTGTTTTTATTTGAAAAATTTTCTGTACAAAACTTAAAAAAAAATGTAAAATATTGTTAATTAACAGGCAAATTTTTTTTTCACGGTATTTAATACGAATGTAAGGAAAAAATGGTGGTAAAAATGGACAAGAAAAATTTAAAATATGTAAAAACCCCAAACAGCGTAAGCTCCAAGTTACGTATGTTCTTGTCTGATGAAATGCATGATTACCGTATAAACTCCAAATACATCGACATGCTTTGCCCCGAAACCGAAGATAAAACTTCTTCCACCGAAAAACTCAATCAAATTATTGAAGAAGCTTTGATAAAAGAATTTTCCGAAAAAATCAAGGAATCTCCTAACTTTCATTTGTTGGTTGATGCGGTTGCGCACAGACTGAAAAAGAACTCGTTAAGAGAAGAATAATTCATACAAATTACCCTTGACTTAACCCCGATAGGAAAACTATCATATTGTTATGTTTCTTGAGAATTTGTCAAACTACATAGATTATTTGAGTATGGAGCGTGGTCTGTCACCCAATACGGAAGCTGCATACAGGACTGACCTGCTTGAATTCATTGATTTTCTTGACAAAAACGGCATTGAAGATTTTGACAGTGTAAAGCGTTCTCATATAAATTTTTATGTGCGTGATTTGAGGAAAAAAGAACTTGCCCCGACATCGGTATCAAGGAAAATCGCCTCTCTGCGAGGCTGGTTCAAGTGGATGATGAGTATGAATCAAATAAATCAAGATCCTACCGTCTCTTTGGAACAGCCCAAACTCAGCAAACACCTACCTCGGGTACTTTCCGTACACGAAGTAGATACTCTTTTATCTCAAAACCTGCCAAAACTTGAAAAGGCAATACTTGAATTATTATATGCAACAGGCTTGAGAGTCAGCGAACTTGCCAATCTGAAACTTCAAAGTATAAATCTCAAACACGCATACGTAAAATGTTTCGGCAAAGGTTCAAAAGAAAGAATTGTACCTATCGGCAAAATAGCAAAAGAAGCCGTTTCCGATTACATAGCAGAAAGAGAAGAAATTCTCGCCCAATACGGTATCGTCTCCGACTTCCTATTCATACACTCCGACGGCAGAAAAGTCTCAAGACAAGACATCTACAATATAATAAAAGGCTTGGGTGAAAAAGTTCTCAAAAAACACATCACCCCGCACACTCTCAGACACAGTTTTGCAACCCACATGCTTGAAAACGGCGCAGATTTGAGGGTTGTACAAGAACTGCTCGGACATAGTGATGTTGCCACGACTCAGCTCTACACCCACGTCAGCAAAAAAAGACTCAAAGAAGTGTATTTTTCAATAAACTGATTGATAAAACAGCCTCAAACTTGTTTCAGCATTTATAATAAAGTATAATTTTTTTATGGAAAAGGTTATCGAAAATTTTTTAAAAGAAAAAAATCTGCTTGATAAAAGCAATACCTTTGTTATTGCATTTTCAGGCGGTTTTGATTCTATGGCAATGGCTCACGCCTTGATATCCTTGTCAAAAACGTATAATTTCAAAATCGTTCTTGCTCACCTAAATCACAACTGGCGTGGCAAAAAATCTTTAAAAGAAGCTCAAAATTGCGAAAAATTTGCCTCAAAAAACAATGTCGTTTTTTATACGGAAACACTTTCTGATGATATTCCCCATACCGAAACCGCAGCAAGAGAAGCCCGCTATAAATTTTTTGAAAGAGCAGCCGCAAAATTCAATACGGACAAGATTTTTACGGCACACACAAAATCAGATAATATTGAAACCGTTTTGCAAAGAATAATAAAAGGGACAGGCATATCAGGGCTTTGCGGGATACAAGATGAACGCCAAGTAGGCACCGCAACAGTTTATCGCCCTATTTTGAGCTGCACACGTGAAGATGTGCTGAATTATTGCAATGCAAACAAGCTCAAACCCAATGACGACAACAGTAATAAAGACACAAAATATTTCAGAAATAAAATCAGAAATAAATTGCTGCCGAAACTAAAAAAGAATTATGACGAAAATATAGAAAATGCCATCGCAAGGCTCATCAAAAACGCAAAAGACTCCGAAGAATTGTTGAAAGATTTTTCAAAAGAAGCACTCTCAAATGTTTTTGAGGATGAAGACATACTGACGAAAGAATTTATGAAACTTTCCATTCCGATGAAAAAGCGTGTCATAAAAGAACTCTTGGAAAACAATAATTTCGATTATGACCAGAAACGAATAGCCGACACACTGGAATTTATTGAAAGAACATCTTCTTCAAAGTCAGGAAAAACTTTTTCATTAGGTGAAAACAGATGGCTCTTTGTAAATCAAAACAGCATTGAGCTTATTGATGAAAATAGCTACAATACTACTTTTGCTCAAGCTGAAATAAATATGGACGGCGAAACATACCTGAAAGAATTTGATGCCGTAATTAAAGTTACAAAGTGGAAAGGTAAAGCCCCTGCAACATTTCCAAAAGATACAGATACTACTATTTTTGCGGATTTTTCCAACATAGAATTGCCGTTGGTTTTACGTCCGAGGATTTTTGGGGACAAAATTGTTCCGTTTGGAAAAAACAGTCCGATAAAGTTAAAAAAATACTTTAACAACAAGGGTTTATCCAAACACGACAAGTCTAAAGTTTTGTTAATCGCCTCACCCAAAGAAGTTTTATGGGCAATAAATTTGGGTATAAGTAATAATATAAGAGTAAAAACCATGCCTACGCACAAAGTTGAATTTTATATAAGGAGTGAACATGAATAATCTCGTACTAAAAAATCTACAGGTTTTGATATCTGAAGAAGATTTGCAAAAAAGAGTAAAAGAACTTGCGGAACAAATAAACAAAGATTATGAAGGGCAAGAAATTACACTTGTCAGTGTTTTAAAGGGTTCTGTCGTATTCGCTTCAGACCTTATACGGCACATAAAAGTTCCTGTACAATTAGAGTTTATAAGGCTTTCCAGCTATGGTAACGATATGCGTTCATCAGGCAAGGTTAAAGCTATTGACCTCACACTCCCAAACCTCAGCGGCAAAAACGTCATAGTCGTAGAAGATATAATTGATACCGGCACAACGGCACACTTTTTGCTGAGCTATTTCAAACTCCAACACAAGCTCGAAAACGTAAAATTTGCAACTCTTTTGAACAAAGAATGCGCAAGAGTCCGTCCCGTAGATGTCGCTTATTCCGGATTTGTTATAGAAGATTATTTTGTTGTAGGCTACGGACTTGATTACGGCGGATACTACCGCAACCTGCCTTATGTAGGGTATTTTTCATAAATTTTTAACGTTATAAAATAGCTCTGTTTATAAAACAGGGCTATTTTACACAGAAAAAAGTTGTTCCGCCTCTTCTCCAATCAGGATTATCATTATAGTCAGACCAAGTTTCTCCAAAACATCTGAAAAAGCCTTCTTCCTCAGCCCATGTTGAGACACAGCCATCAAAACTGCTATTTGTTATAGCTTTTCTTAAAGAAGAAGATGTCACTATATCGTAATCACAATCTTGATAATACGGTCGTCCGTACTGTTCATCCATCCAACAATTTGCATTGGAATAAATTTTCTCCGCAATTTCATCTAACTGATCAGCAGTAGGAAGAGATGCACCCTGTTCTTCACATTTATTTTGAGCCGCCAGCCAATAATCTTCGGAGAAACCATTTTCGGAATTATCAACATAACCCGCATCTTCTTTCAAATATATTTTGTAATCTTGTATATCAAAACTCAAGCCAAAATTTTTAATCAAGGGCAAATTTGATATTATATCTTTTTCAGTTACGTTTGGTGATTTTTCAGCATTTACATCAGCAACATAACCAAAACAACCTGTTGTATTTCCTGTGGTATCCCCTCCGTCAATTCCTGTACAATTAGGATTGTAGGTAATCAACATACTTGTTCCATCGGTAAATTTTATACCCATAACATCTGTGTCATATTTTGAGTTTTCAACAAGATTTCTGGATGTTTTTATTTGAGATGTTATAAATAATTTTGTTGCGGTTTCTTTATCATTCAAGTATGCTTTTGCAGTAAACTCGGGCGTAAAACAACCGCTGAGATTATCCTTATCTCACACTTGCGAAATTTTAAAATATTTTTTCATTGCCGCAACAAATTCATTTGTATCAGCATATTTTTCTTCTAGCCTTCCGTCAATACGCATCTGTTTCAAACCTTCTTCAAATTTTCTTGAAAAAACAGTGCGCTGTTTACTAAGGGTATAATCTCCTATTTGTTGGATAAGAGCAGGGATTGTCAAAACGGCAATAACTCCTATTACAAGAAGCGTTATAAGCGTTTCAGCAAGAGTAAAACCTCGTTTCATACAAAACCCCAATTATCCTATATATAATCATTTTATCATATGAGTTGGCTACAAGCAATAGCTTGAATCCGGCTATATCGCCAAACACCGCCGCAAATAAAATATTATGAATATTCTTTTCTCAATCTTTTAAATATACAAACAATAGCCGCTCCCATAAAAATGCACATAGTCAGTATTGCCAAAGCAATTCCAACCCAAAAACCAAATAACCCCATACCATACTTATATGCGAACAGCGCCCCTATCGGCAGACCTATAAACCAATATCCCAAAACTATTGCTCCCGTGACAAATAATGTTCTTTTTAAACCTTTCAAAACTCCGCTGAACGAAACCTGCAATCCGTCCAAAACTTGATAAAGAGCAGCCAGAGCTATTATGGAAGTTCCTATTTCAATCAGTTTTTCATCGGGCGTAAATATTCCCAAAATAAATTTCGGGAAAGCATAGAGGATAAATGCTGCTGCGAACATAAATAAAAAAGATATTGCGCTGCCGGCGAAAGAATAATTTTTTATGTCTGAATAGTTTTTCGCACCGTTTGCATATCCTACTTTTATAGCTATTGCGTTAGATACCGCTAACGGAACCATATAAATCAAAGAAGTAATTGTTATAAGAATACTTTGTGCTGCAGCATAAAGGCTCGATATTCTTCCAGTAAGAATTGTAATGACATTAAATCCCAAAAATTCAAACATCATCGCAAATGCGATAGGATAACCGACTTTTATCAATTGCCCTATGTACGATTTTTCAAACTTAAACTTATAATCGACAAATTTATAACAGTATATGAATAACACAAGCCCTATCAGCGTCCTTACCAAAAGAGTTGCCACTGCCAAACCGATAGCCCCCATTGCAGGAATTTTCCAAAAACCAAATACAAAAATTATATTGAAAATCAGATTTAAAAATATCGATAAAACTTGTAAAACATTAGGGAAAACCGTAATTTCATAAGCCTGCAAAAACTCTTTCAACGAAAAATGCAAATATCCTCCAAAATTAGAAAACGAAACAATGAATATGTACTGCTTCATAATAGGCAACAACGCATCCTCAAAACCAAATTTATCTAAAAACGGAATTATTCCTATCCCTATCACCATAAAAATCGCAGCCAACAGCATCGCATAATTTATAGTTGAAAGTAGATATTTTTTAGACTGCTGCCCTTCTCCGAGATAATTTGAAACAACAGGTGTAATACCCGCCATCAAACCGATTCCTATAATAAAAAGGCTTACCAAAATAGCATTAGAAATGCTAATCGCCGCAAGTGTATCCGTTCCATGTCTTGAAGCCACAAGAACATCTACCGCCCCTATCAGCATATGTGCTATGTTGCCTACAATAAGCGGTATTGAAAGAGTTAATATACCGGAAAAATATTTTTTTAAATCTGCCATGACAATATTATAAATAAAACTGTTTTTGAGCACTACCTTTTTTGCAACAATTTGGTTTTTATGCTCAAAAACAGTCTTAAAACAACATTTTATAATTAACCGAGAAGATTTATTTTCGCAAATATCTTCGAAGCTTCGGTATCATTACCTGCAGAAATAGAATCCAAGACGGCATTTAATATATGTTTCGGATAACCGTCATCAACTCTGACCGAAATTTTCTTGCCGCATATAGGCTCCAAGGTCATTATGCCGATAATAGAATTACGAACATTTCTTTCGGCTGCACCTTCTGCTGAAAAATAAATTGGTTGGTCAACTGCAGAAGTAAGTCTTGCAATAAATGCACTCGGCTTCATGTGAAGTCCTAAGGGGTTTTTTATTACCGCAGAATAATTTGCACCGAAACTTGCATTATTTACCGAGTTAATGTTCATCGTTTATCTCCTTTGTATGTATTTAATTAACCATGCCTTCTATGGGTTCTTTCATTTTAAATACGTAAATATAAAAATTTGCCAATTAAAACGGCGGCTTTTTGAGCCGCCGTTCTATAAACTTAAATAGAATTATTCAGCTTCGCCTTCTGCAGGTTGGGGTTGAGGCTGAGTAACACCGCTTGAACCTTCTGTTAAGAATTTTTCAAATTGTTCTTTCATTACTGATAAAGCATTTTCACCGAACATAAGTCCGTTAGAAACGTGAGCTTTGTCAACAGTAGAAGGATTTACCAAGTATAATGTCGGGAAACCTGTGATATGGTATTGTTGCATATATGCTCTGTTATTCGGATCATCACTGTTTACATAAACAAAGGTGTATTTTTTCTTCAAATCTTTGTCTTGTGATAATTCAGCGAATGTAGGTGCAAATCTTTTGCAGAATCCGCACCAGTCAGCATAGAACAATACTGCAACCGGTTTACCTTTTGATAATGCTTTTTGCAAATCCATAGATTTTTTAGCATACTTTTGAGAAATTTTCTCATCAGAACCAGCTTGCGGTGCGGGTTGAGGTGCTTGAACTGCAGCTCTCGGTGCAGCAACCGGTTCAACTGCCCCTGTAGTCGGGACAAAAACTTTCACTAACATCGCAATAGCAACGATAAATACTGCTACGGACATTACTAAATTGGCAATAACAATTTTACCCATAACCTTTTCATCAAACATTTAATTTTGCTCCTTTCGGGACTACGGTAACACCATCGGGTGAAACGTAAAATCCTCTTCTAATATCTTCTTCTTTATCTACACCTATTTTAGCATAATCTGGAATATTTACAACTTTATCAATAATAGCCTTTTGTATCACTGCATTTCGCCCTATTTGAACATCCTCCATAAGTATCGAATCCGATACTTGTGAGAAACTGTTTACTCGGACATTCGGCGACAGAACGCATCTTGTAATCTTTCCGCCGCTTATAACACAACCTTCGGAAACAAGAGAATTTATCGCCATGCCGGTTCTGTCCTGTTCTTCACGCACAAATTTTGCGGGAGGATAGTTATAATTGTATGTTCTAATAGGCCAATCTTTATTGTACAAATTGAACTCAGGATATCTTTCCAACAAGTCCATATTGGCTCTCCAATACGCATCAACATCACCCACATCACGCCAATAACCTTGTTCTGTTTCAAGCATTCCGGGGTGATAATTTTTACTGAAATCATATACGCATACTTTCTTATCAAGCATCAATTTCGGAATAATATCATTCCCGAAATCGTGAGAAGAACTTTCATCCGCCGCATCTTCATACAAAGCTTTTTCCAGTACATCATGGTCAAAAATATAATTTCCCATTGATGCCAATGCCATTCCGTCATTTCCCGGCATCGGCTTTACTTCGCCTTTGGGTTTTTCTTTAAACGCAACCAAATTCCATTTTTCATCAACTTCCATAATGCCGAATTTGTGAGCTTCCGAAAGAGGAACTGGTATAGCACTAATAGTAAGAGCAGCCCTATTTTTCTTATGGAATTTTAACATTTGTGAAATATCCATTTTAAATACGCTATCCCCTCCAAATATACAAACAAATTGCGGGTTTTCATCGGCAATAGCATTCATGTTTTGATACACGGCATCCGCAGTACCCACATACCAACCCTCGCCTGTACGCATTTGCGCAGGAACAAGGTCAACATAGTGGTTTACTATCGGGGACAAAGGCCATCCTCTGACTATGTGCTTATTCAAGGAATCTGACTTGTATTGTGTCAGCACCTTGATTTTGTAAAAACCTGAATTGATAAAATTATTGATAACAAAGTCAATAATTCTGTACCTGCCGCCGAACGGCACTGCGGGTTTTGCCCTATCCTTGGTTAGAGGGTAGAGCCTTCTGCCTTCGCCGCCTGCTAAAATCATTACCAGAGTTTCGTTCATATATTAATCCTCAACGCTTAACACCGCCATAAAAGCCTCTTGCGGAATTTCAACTTTTCCGACCGCTTTCATTCTTTTTTTACCTGCTTTTTGTTTTTCCAACAATTTTTTCTTACGGGAAATATCACCGCCGTAACATTTATCTAAAACGCTCTTTCTGAGAGCTTTTACGTTCGTTCTGGCAATTACTCTTCCACCTATTGCCGCTTGAATGGCAACTTCAAACAACTGGCGAGGAATAATATCTTTTAATTTAGAGGTTAGTTTTTGTCCGACATAGTTTGCACTGTCCTGATGGCAAATGCAGCTCAACGCATCCACAACTTCGCCGGCAAGAAGTATGTCCAATTTAACTAGCTTGGAAGTTTGGTAATTTAAAAATTCATAGTCCATACTAGCGTATCCCTTAGAACATGATTTTAATTTATCATAAAAATCAGTAATAACCTCAGCTAAAGGCATTTCATATTCGAGATTAACTCTTGTTGTATCAAGATACTTCATATTTTTAAAATTGCCACGCTTATTCTGACACAAATCCATTAATGAACCGACAAATTCATTGGGCGTAATTATGTTTATACGGACATAAGGTTCTTCAATGTGTTCTCTGAACTGCGCATCCGGAAGTTTGGCAGGATTATCAATCATGACGACTTCCCCGTTCGTTTTTACCACTTTATATACAACGCTGGGAGCGGTAATAACAAGTGAAAGCCCATATTCTCGCTCAAGACGTTCCTGTGCAATTTCCATGTGGAGCATTCCCAAAAATCCGCACCTAAAACCAAAGCCCAGAGCGGTAGAAGTTTCGGGTTCAAAAGTAATACTGCTATCGTTGAGTTTCAGCCTTTCGAGTGCCTCTTTTAAATCTTGATACTGGTCATTATCTACCGGAAACATTCCCGAAAACACCATGGGTACTGCTTTTTTATATCCCGGAAGTGGTTCCGATGCACTGTTTTCTTCAAGAGTAATTGTATCACCGACCAATTGCGTCACCTCTTTAATAGATGCAGCGCAATATCCTACCTCACCGGTTTTAATAACTTTAGTCGGGGTTCTTGTCGGACGCATATAGCCAAGTTCGACAATATCATAAGTTTTTCCCGAAGCCATAAATTTAATTTTGTCATTAAAATTAAGCTCGCCATCAACAACTTTAAAATAATTTACCGTGCCCAAATAAGAATCGTAAGCACTATCAAAAACCAACGCTCTAAGAGGCTTGTTACTTGTATCTTCGGGAGAGGGAATACGCTTTACAACTGCTTCTAATACATCTTCTACTCCGACACCTGACTTTGCACTAACCAATATTGCTTCAGATGCATCGATACCAATAATATTTTCTATTTCCGCTTTTACTCTTTCGGCATCCGCACTCGGCAAATCTATCTTATTTATAACCGGTATAATTTCGAGGTTTTGCTCTATTGCCATATAAACATTTGCCAGAGTTTGCGCCTCAACACCCTGCGTTGCATCAACAACAAGCAGCGCACCCTCGCAAGCGGCAAGGCTTCTTGAAACTTCGTATGAAAAATCCACATGTCCCGGAGTATCAATAAGATTGAGAATATATTCTTTTCCGTTTTTAGCCTTGTAATTCATTCTTGCTGCTTGAAGTTTTATGGTTATGCCTCTTTCTCGTTCGATATCCATATTGTCCAAAAGCTGCTCTTTCATATCACGACTGGCAACCGTGCCTGTTTTTTCTAACAAACGGTCTGCCAGAGTAGATTTACCATGGTCAATATGCGCTATAATACAAAAATTTCGAATATTCTCTATCATACTTATTATTTTATTATAAATGGCGGTTTAAGAAAAGAAATTTTTGGTAAAAAATAAGGAATTTGTATGAGTCCGAAACTATTATAAAAAGTTCTTTGGACTTGCACAATATCCTTTATCCGTTTTCTTCATTACGCAATTCTGAAAGTTGTGAAAAATACAATATAATATATCCGATCGCAAACAGGAAGCCTCCGGCAATAAATGCTATTGCAAACGGTATTACGGTCAACGGCATAAATCCCAGCATAATTGAACTCAATGCCAAAAACGTATTTGAAATTAGCATAAATTTATTTTTTAAAGTCTTATATCGTTCATTGATAAAATATAGAACAAATTGTCCGATTATAAGAATTGTGTATAAATTACCTATTATTCTTGATATAAAATCAGATACATCGCCCAGTCGTTTTGTAATATATTCGTGCTCTATTGTACCGAACTTAAAGTTTAAAAAAGCCAATAAAATATATATAATCGGAGCGACAAGAGAATAAATAATATAAATTCTGTTTAAATTATAATTTCGCAATTCCTTTTACCGCACTAATTTTCCAAACTCACCAATATAGCGAACCCCTATTATTCTTCTTGTAAAGCAGGTCTTATAAGTACTATGGAGTCTAAATTCAACTGTATAAAATCGTGCGCTTCAGTAACTCTGTTTGAAGTTTTCCTATGCTTTAATTTGCAATTTTTTATGGCGACAAAGCGCTTGGAGCTATTTAAAATATCGGATAAAAGACGATTTCTTCTGCCCGTTTTCGGCATAAAAACATACCCTTTAATCTCGTAATCTTCGGTAATTACAAGAACTCTTTCAGACCAAACACCTGAAACAAAAGCACTTTTCTTTTCAATTAAGCTGTTTTTTTCGTCCATATATAACTTCTCCTCTATGAGTTAGTTCCCGATGTTTGCGTATGATTGGAACAAAGGCAGATATAAAGCCAATGCCAAAACCAATACAACAGCACCAATAATAACCAGCATTATAGGTTCAATGAATTTAGTCATCAATTCAATAACCCTGTCCAGTTGATTATCAATATAATCGCTCGCCTTAGCAAGCATTTCGCCAAGTTTACCTGATTGTTCACCTGTTGAAACCATAAATAACAATATAGGAGGCATAACGCCCGATGCTTTTAATGCCGTCGAAAGGTGAAGCCCTTGTTGTACCTTAATTCTTGCAGCTTCAATAGCTTCTCTCAAAATAACGTTTCCTACCGTATAATTGGCAAGATACAAACAGTCAACAATAGGAACACCTGCTTCGTACGATACCAATAATACCGATACAAAGTTGGAAAATTCTGCTAATTTATCAAATTCTTTGACCAATGGGATACTAAGTAATACTTCATCAACCCCTCTTTTAAAAGGAGGCCATTCAAAAAGTTTTACAATCAAAAACCAAATCAAAAACGGTAATGACAGAGGCACAATCCAATAGCTTGCCATAAATTTACCAACGTCAATACACATTTGCGTAATCCACGGCAATTGCGCACCCATACCTTCGTACATTTCAGCGAATTTAGGGAATACAAACGTCAACATGACAAGGACAATTATGCCGGCAAATACCAAAATGATTGCAGGATATGCCAATACCCCGATAATTTTACTTTTCAAATCATCTTGTTTTTTTAACAATCCGGACATACGCTCAAGTGTAACGTCAAGTTCACCGGATTCTTCACCCGCTCTTACCAGACCTGTGTAGAGATTGTCGAATGTTTGAGGATATTTACTTACTACATCGGCAAAGCTGCTACCACCGATAATTTGCCGTCTCAATTCCGCCGCAATCGCTTTCATACGCTTTGAGTTAGTATCTGTTTCAAGGAATACCAGCGCCTCAATAAGAGGAACACCTGAACGCAAAAGAGTTTGCAAAGTAGTAGTTAAATCGATTTTTTCCCGAGCAGATAATTTTTTTAATCTTATCGCCTTACGTTCTTCCGTTCTTGCCTGTTTTTTATTTGCAGCCGATTCGGAATTGGCATCAGGGTTAACTACACGTGTCGGAAAAAGACCGAGCGATGTAATTGCAGCCCTTGCCTCTTTCTCGGTTTCGGCTTCAATTTTACCTTCGACCTTAGTTCCATCACTTTTTATTGCATAATACTTATATGTTTTCATTTAGCACCCTTAATCAGTAACAACACCAAGAACTCTGACAAATTCACTTATCGGAGTTTCGCCGTTTACAATGTGTTCCAAACAATATTGCTGCAATGTTTTCATACCGCATGCAACTGCAACTTCTTCAACTTCAATATCAGAAGCGGACTGGGATATGAGTTTTCTTATTTCTTTATTGACGGGCATAAGTTCAAAAAGCCCCAACCTGCCGAGATAGCCGGTGTATTGACATTGTTCGCATCCAACAGGTTTGTATAATTCTTTTTTAAGAAACTCATTAACATCTTCTTGATTTAATAATATTTGCTTTAATTCTTCTTCCGTTGCATGATATTTGGTCTTGCAATACGGACAAAGTCTTCTTACAAGCCTTTGAGCAATAATACCCGACAGAGAAGATGATATCAAATAGTTCGGAGCACCCATTTGCATAAGTCTTGAAACAGTAGCGGCAGCACTGTTGGTGTGAATTGTACTTAATACAAGGTGACCGGTAAGAGCGGCGGCAATCGCAGCTTCCAATGTTTCAAAGTCACGAATTTCACCAACCAGAATGATATCAGGGTCTTGACGGAGGATAGCCCTCAAGCACGAAGCGAATGTAATATCCGCTTTTGGGTTAACTTGAATTTGGTTAACACCCTCCAATCTGATTTCGACCGGGTCTTCAATCGTTGTAATGTTTACATCTTCATTATTTAAACTGTTTAAAATTGAATACAATGTCGTTGTTTTACCACTACCGGTAGGACCTGCTGCGAGGATAATACCGTATGGAATTTTTATCATTCTTTCCAGTTTTTTAACGTCTTCATCATAAGCTCCGACAAGTGAAATAGCTTTATTATCACCAGACAAGCTTACACTTGGCTGCAAAATTCTTATAACCATCTTTTCTTTTGCGCCGACAGGAATTGTGTTGATACGGCAATCATACGTCTTTGTTTTGTGTTTAATTGAGAACGCACCGTCTTGTGCACGTCTGTGCTCGGCGATATTCATTTTTGCAAGAACTTTAAACCTTGAAATAATACTTGATTCAATATTTGAAGGAATTTCAATTACCTTACGCAAAATACCGTCTTTTCTGTATCTGACTACGTATTTGTCAAAACGAGGCTCAATGTGAATATCGCTGACTTTCATATCGATAGCGTCGGACACAATTTGGTTTACAAATTTTGAAATCGAGCTTTCATCATTTTTAATATCTTTTTCAACACGTTCCGACAATGTTTCTTCCTGAAAAACAGTATTTTCGGAAGAAATATGTTCAAATAATTTAGCCTTTCTGTCTGCTTCTTTCAAAAATGCGGTAACAGAACGGTCAAATTCATAGTATGTAATAAGTCGGGGATCGGGTTTTAAGCCGGTTAAGAATACAATGTCATTCAAAACCTTTTTATCCGTCGGATTAACCATACCGACAATAACTGTTTTTCCGTCAGAACTGATAGGAACAAGTTTATTTTCTTCCAAAAATTCTCTCGGGAAAAGTTTAAATAATGTATCTGAAAATTTTAATTGTTTTTCGCTTACCGCCTCAATACCCTGTTGTTCGGACAGAACTTCTTTTAGTTGGTCAATTGTCAAAAGGTTCATTCTTACAAGAGTAGAGCCGATAGGTTCTTTTTTAACCTGACTTTGAGCAAATGCCCTTTCCAAATTTTCTTCGGTTACGTATCCTTTTTCCAAAAGGATATCACCTATCCTTCTCCTTTTTTGGGAGTGAACCGCTTCTTTTGCCGGTTTAGCTTTATTTTCGGCAGGTGCAAAAGCATAATTAAAAAGTTCACTGAATTGCTCCTGAGGAAGATTTATGAATTTGAGTTGTGCATCTTTAAATTGTTCTCTTACTATGTTTTCGACTTCATCATTTTTTACGACGCACGCAACAAAAAGCACACCATTCTGTTCGCTTATCGGCAGAACGGAATACTGTTGAAGCGTAGCCATATTAAACTTTGAAGCATAAGATTTATTTAAAGCCTTTTTTAATTTTTCTAACAATCTGATTGCCTACATTCTTTCCATAATAACTTCATCATCGTTAAGAATTTTCGGAGTAACGATAATTATAAGTTCGTTCTTGTTAGAAGTTCTTGATGAGCTCCTAAATGCCGCCCCAATAAACGGAATATCCCCAAGAATAGGAACTTTATTACTAGCCTTACTCTCTGTTTCCTGTATTAAACCGCCAATAATCAGCGTTTCGTTATCTTTCAGACGAACTCCTTTGAGTTCAATATCACGTTCAGCAATAAGTTGCATTTGTTTCTTTTCATCAGCGGAGTCAACTTGGAATGAACCGTTCGGAACAGAATATGATGGATTCAAATCCAAATAAACATAACCATCCGGAGTAATGGTCGGTTTGATTTTCATTTTTATACCGTAAGTATCAGTATCAATTGTTTGAGAAGCAACCGGTTGTATAGTTGATGTAGATTGTTGAGTTGTAATGTTACTGATATATTCTTGAGTAATATCAAGAGATGATTCGGTATTATTCTTAACAAGGATTTTCGGGTTAGATAAAACCCTGCCTTTACCTTGAGTCATTGCCAAAGTAATTCTGTTAGTCAAAAGCATACCGCCAGAAGGTCTTACAGGTATTCCTGATGAAGAAGCTGCACTTGTGCCGGAAGAAGATGATGATGAAGATGAACCGTTATCACGATAATTAGCATTAAAGTCAATACTCATAGTACCGCCGGAAGCACTTAATCTGAAAGTACCTGCCGCAATAGTCCAACTCGGATCAACTGTTCTTGTACCTTCCGCACTAAGTTCAAGTATCGCAATTTCAAGAATAGCCTGTTTTTGTTTTATATCATTTTGAGAAATAACTTCATCGACAAGCTGAAGCTGTTCTCTTGTAGCACCTGTAATTCCAATCGTACCCAAGTCGGGATAATATGTAACAACAAGACCAGTACTCTTGAATGAAGAAAAAGTACCGTCAACTTCAGAACCTTCAATATCTTTTGAAGAACAAGCTATTTTTGCACCGCCCTTACCTTCGGTATCTTCGTCATCATCACTTATGTCCTCACTCTTGAATACCTTGTGGCAAATAATTCCTGCCATTTTACCTGCTGACAAGTGATTGGTTTTAAACATATATGTTTCAGTCTTTTTATCAAATTGCGCAATTATTTTTCTTGCGATTTCAAAGTCTTTTTCTGTACCGACAATCATAATTTGGTTGGTATTCGGGTTTGTTATTGCGATTTCATCGTTACTCAAACCAGGATTCTTTAATGTAAATATGTTCTTATTCAAAAACTCAGCTATTCTGCCTGCATTCTCGTATTTAACATTGAAAGTTCTGATTTGTTGTTGAGAGAAAGCAAGGTCTTTTGCGGAACTTTTAGCAGCAATAATAAGTGTATTATCATCAACCCAATAGGCTAAATCGTTCATTACCATTACATATTCAAATGCTTTGTTCAAAGAAACATTTACCAAGTCTAAGGTAACATTTCCGGAAACCGAATCGTGCATCAAAATATTCATACCTGCTTTGTCCGCAAGCATACGCAGAACTTGTCTGACATCAGAATCCCTCAAGCTCATAGAAATTTTTTTCGGACTGTTGGTAATAGATACTCCGCCTTCCAATAGAGGGACAGAAAACTCATTATTGCCGAGATTTCTCACTGCACCCGCATTATCAACCGCCAAGCAGGCACCTGCCGCAATTGATATGGTCAGCAGACTGATTGTTAAGATTTTTGTAATTTTTTTGTAGCTTATCAGCATATTTATAACTCCTCGAGATTAATTTGTATCTTGTGTTCCAGACGAATCCCCGCCCAATCCTCCGAGCGGCAAAGGAATTTCTCCCGCTTGTGTTTTCAAATTAACTTTAACACCTCCTGCCGGAATAACTTCCGGAACAGGCGGGAGCGAAAGGCTGCCAAAATCTGCATTGCCTTGTTTTTTGGATTCATCTTGTGAAGCTTTGCGCTTAGTAGCAACGATTAGGACTTCGTCATTCTTAGCCGGATGTCTCCTACCTGCAAATTTGTGTCCTAAATTATATATACCGCTTCCATAAAGCTCACCGTCAACGATATCACCGACTTTCGCTCTATAGACATTTGAACCAGTTTTAATCGCAACATAGTCTTTTGTTATGCTTGAAATTTGAAAACTTTCTATTTCATCACCGGGTTTAACAAGATAATCTTCATTCAAAACATTTATTATTGCAGAAGGACTTACAGTATCATAAAGGATACCAGTTACTTTTGCAGAAATAAGATTGTTTAGGTCATCATTCATTTCTCCCGTCAACGGCGGATAAGGTAAATCACCGTAATTCAAAGACGAATATGCCAAATTTCTTTCTCTGTAAGGAACAAACGGAGTCGTTCTTCCTTCTGAATCAATATCCAAAGTTGCATTCTTTCCGCTCAAAGATATTACATCTTCTTTGTTTTCCTCTTGAGCTTTCTTGTCTGCAGCTTCAGCAGTTTCTTCTTCCTTGTCCTGAACAACAGGAATATCTTCGTTTATAATTGCCTCAATATCTTCATCCGGAGCCCCTATATTAAAAGACAACGGGCCAACATTAACCGTACAACCCGACAATAATAAAATTATCGGTAATGTAAAAAATATTGGCATATATTTTCTAAATTTTTCTTTCATTTCCCCTATACCAAGATATATGACTTTACTATATTTTATTGTATCTGCGCACAATAATAAATCATACATTTATATTATATTTCTTTATGTATTCAAGGTCAAAATATTTACATAAAAAAGCCTCTCTGTTTTAGAGAGGCTTTTTTATATTTACTCAAAACTACTTTGCTACTATGTTTACAAGTTTTAGAGGGACAACAATAACTTTAATTACATTCATGTCTCCTAAAAACTTCTTAACTTTTTCACTTTCCAAAGCAAGTTTTTCACATTCTTCCTTTGAAACACCGACGGGAAGTTCAATTTTGTCTCTGGTTTTTCCGTTTATTTGAAGAACGAGGGTAATTGCATCAGCCTTTGTATATTCCTCAATATATTCGGGGAATTTCTCTTCAAAAACAGAGGTTTTATTTCCTAAAATTTCCCAAATTTCTTCACTCAGGTGAGGAGTTACAGGTGCAAGAATTTTTACCATTACAACAATTGCTTCGTTCAAAACAGCTTTTTCTTCGGCAGTATAATCTTTTTTATTTTGAGAAAACTCGCTTATCGCATTAACAAGTTCTCTTGTCTTACTGACTACCGTATTAAGCTGATAAGAGTTATTTATGTCATTTATAACCCCCTTAATTGTTTGGTGGGTTTTTCTTGCAAGCGCCTTTGCATCCTTTGGCAAAGTTGCATATTCGTAAGTCAAATTGGTTATATCAAGCTGATTTTGAACATTGTAAACCAAGCGCCATACACGATTTAAAAACTTATAGCAACCCTCAACGCCAGCATCACTCCAATCAAAATCTCTTTCCGGCGGAGAATCCGAAAGGATAAACAGTCTTGCTGTATCAGCACCGTACTGTTCAAATATTTCATCAGGATCGACCGTATTTCCTTTTGATTTGCTCATTTTCGAACCATCTTTAAGCACCATACCTTGCGTTAAAAGATTTTCAAACGGTTCATCTATATCAACAAGACCAAAATCTCTCATTGCCTTTGTAAAGAACCTTGAATATAACAAGTGCAAAATTGCGTGTTCAATACCGCCAACATACTGGTCAACATTCATCCAATAATTAGCTTTATCTTTCGCAAAAGGAAGCTTGTCATTGTGCGGATCAGTATATCTGAGATAATACCAACTTGAACAAATAAATGTATCCATTGTATCGCAATCTCTTTTTGCTTTTCCGCCACATATCGGGCAAGTTGTTTCCACAAATGTTTTTGATGTCAAAATAGGAGATTCGCCCTCTGCTTTAAAGTCAACATCCGTAGGCAATAACACCGGAAGTTGGTCTTCCGGAACAGGGACTTCTCCGCAATGTTCGCAATATACAATAGGAATAGGAGCGCCCCAATATCTTTGACGTGAAATCAACCAATCACGCAGTCTGTATTGAGTTTTTGCATAGCCAAAGCCGTTCTTTTCGGCAAAATCGGTTATTGCCTTTTTTGCATCTGTATTTTTAAGTCCGTTAAACTGTCCTGAATTTACGAGAATACCCTCATCAACATAAGCTTCAGTCAACGGAGAATCATCCGTTTTTTCAGGGTTTCTTATTACTTCAATTATAGGAAGATTATATTTTTTGGCAAAATCCCAGTCCCTTGTATCGTGGGCAGGAACAGCCATTACCGCACCGGTACCGTACTCTATCAAGGCATAATCGGCAGTCCAAAGAGGAACTTTGTTTCCGTTAAGCGGGTTAATTATGTGTGTGCCGAGAGGAACACCTGTTTTTATTCTTTCGGTTGAAAGCCTTTCTATTTCAGATGCTTTTTTTGCATAATCTTGATATTCTTTAACTTTTGCCCTGCATTCATCAGTAACAATTTTGTCCATATCTGGATATTCAGGAGCGACAACAACATAAGTTATACCCATTGCGGTATCAGGTCTTGTTGTATAAACAGGAATTTCGATTTCGGGATTTTCGGCAAGTTTGAATTTCAAAATCGTACCGAATGATTTTCCTATCCAGTTTTTTTGCATTATTTTAACTCTGTCCGGCCACCCCTCAAGCTTATCCAAGTCTTGCAAAAGTTGTTCGGCATATTCGGTAATTTTTAAGAACCATTGAGAAAGATATTTCTTTTCAACCGTACTGTCGCATCTCCAGCATTTGCCTTCTATAACTTGTTCATTGGCAAGAACTGTTGCGCATTTCGGACACCAGTTTACGGCAGCTTCTTTTTTGTATGCGAGTCCTTTTTTATAGAATTGCAGGAATAGCCATTGTGTAAATTTATAATATTCCGGCGTACAGGTTGCAACCTCTCTATCCCAGTCATACATAAGTCCCAACTGTTTGAGCTGTTCTCTCATATAATCAATATTTTTAAATGTCCATTCGGACGGAATTGCCCCCTTATTGATTGCGGCATTTTCCGCAGGAAGTCCAAAGCTATCCCATCCCATCGGGTGAAGAACATTGTAACCTTGCATTTTTTTATAACGTGCAATCATATCGGTTATCGTATAATTTCTGACGTGTCCCATGTGCAAACGTCCTGACGGATACGGAAACATGGAAAGCGCATAAAACTTGGGCTTATCAGAGTTTTCCGTTGTTTTGTTACATCCTTTTTCATCCCAAATATTTTGCCATTTTTTCTCAATAGCTTGGGGATAATACTGTTCTTTAATCAATTTTCTGTCCCTCTATTCATTATTACGTTTGGAAAAATTATAACATGAAAGATTTTTTACATATCTACAATTTTGTCAAAAAATTTATATTGTGATATATTATTTTGGTCGAATAGAGTATTAAGAAGATTATTATGAAAAAGAACCCAAAAGATTATTTGATTTTAGCTCTTGACGTTGATACTATGGACGAAGCTAAAACGCTTGTTAGAGAATTAAAAGATTATGTTGCAGAATTCAAAGTCGGTTTACAGTTATACACATCTGTAGGACCGGACGTATTTAAAATGATTCATGATGAAGGCTCAAGGGTGTTTTTTGACGGAAAATTTCACGACATACCGAACACTGTTGCGAAAGCCGGTGCAAACCTTGTACAAAAAGGGGTAAATATCTTTACCGTCCACATAAAAGGCGGTTCAAAAATGATTTCCACGACTGTGAAACTTGCCCGAGAAACTGCTAAAAGGCTTGAAGTTGAACGTCCTAAAATACTTGGTGTAAGTATTTTAACAAGTTTCGGACAAAGAACATTAACGGAAGAAATAAAAGTAAATTTGAATATTGATGATTATGCCTTAGAGCTTTCTAAGATAGCAAAAGACTCGGGCTTAGACGGAGTTTTGTCGGCTTCATCCGATGTTGCATCAATCAAACAAGCCTGTGGTGAAGATTTTATATGTATTTGCCCTGCGGCACGTCCGACTTGGTCTGTTGTAAATGACCAAGTCAGAGTAATTACCCCCGGAAATGCCGTAAAGGCAGGTTTTGACCGCATTATAATTGGCAGACCTATTACTTCTTCACCTGACAAAGCCCAAGCAGCGCAGCTTATTCTTGATGAAATTGAAGCTTCTTTACTGATGCAGGACGAAGAAAGATTTATATAATTTAAGGGAGAACCCAATGGCAAAAGTTCAATTTAAAAATGCGGACAAAATATACGAAAACAGTAAAACAAAAACCATTGATAACCTTAATTTGGAAATAAAAGACAAAGAATTTTTGGTATTGGTAGGTCCTTCCGGCTGCGGAAAATCAACAATACTCCGCATGATTGCAGGTTTGGAAAGTATTTCATCGGGTGATTTATTTATCGGAAGTGACAGAGTAAATGACACCCACCCAAAAGATAGAGATATTGCAATGGTTTTTCAAAACTATGCGCTTTATCCTCACATGACAATTAAAGAAAATATGGCTTTTGGCTTAAAAATGAGAAAGTTTTCTAAGGAAGAAATCGAAAAGAGAGTAAACGAAGCTGCCAAAATTCTTGATTTGGAAGAATATTTAGACAGACGTCCCAAACAGCTTTCAGGCGGTCAAAGACAAAGAGTTGCCCTCGGTAGAGCTATGGTCAGAGAACCGAAAGTATTTTTAATGGATGAACCTTTGTCAAACCTTGATGCAAAACTCCGTGTCCAAATGAGAAGTGAAATCAAAAAACTTCACAAAAAAATAGGAACAACTTTTGTTTATGTAACGCACGACCAAGTTGAAGCTCTTACAATGGGTGACAGAATAGTAATTCTCAACAAAGGATACATTCAACAAATCGGAACTCCGCAGGAAGTATATTCAAATCCTGATAATATCTTTACTGCAGGTTTTGTGGGTTCTCCCGCAATGAACTTTTTTGACGCAAAAATAATCAGTGAAAACGAAATGGAAATTATAGGGCAAAAAATATCACTTCCAAAATCTCTCCAAGATGTGATTATAAATAATAATTTGGTCGGAAAGGATGTAATTTTTGGGTTAAGACCGGAATTTTTTGCCGCTGACGGCAATTCAAGCCTGACTGTAATACCTGCTCTTATTGAACTTTTAGGTAGCGAAAAGCTTGTTCATTTTAGTTTTAAAGATAAAAAATACTGCGCAAAAATTCCTCAAGATTTTGACATTAACGAAACAAAACAAGCACAATTGCCATTTTATATTGAAAAAGGTCTGTTTTTTGATAAAAAAACAGAAAAAAGGCTGAGATAATTTTCCATTCTCATAATTTTTTTATGTTATAATATCCTCAGAGAAAATATTTGAGGAGAGTATATTCATGATTAAAAACGGAAAAATTTTCGGAAAATACAACGTTGTTGATTTTACGATATTTGCAGTAATAATTGTTGTTGTCATCGGGTTTTTGTTTATAAAAATCGGCGCACGCAAACCTTTGGGGAAAATTTCAAAAGGAGTAAAACAAGTTGAATTTACTGTCGCAACAAGAGCTTATGACATTACTTCAACCGAAGAACTTATGGAACCGGGAGACACTACATTTATCACAATCAGAAATGTTCCTTATACGAAACTTGAAATAAAAGCTGTAAAAAAAGAACACGTACAAGAAATGTTTTTCAACTACGACAGACCTGAAGTTCCTTATTTGATAAACAACGTAGCCTTCCCTAACCGTTACCAATACACAATTACACTTACAGACAAGGCTCAAATCACATCTGACGGCGCAGTTATCGGTGGCAACAAAATAAAAATCGGTTTGCCTGTGGATTTGGAAGGATTTAATTATAGGTTAAGCGGTATGGTTTCCGATGTTAAAGTCATCGACGATTTAAAAGACGAAACCGTTCCCGAAAACGAAAAGGCAGAACAAAACGAACAGTCACAAGAGAAAGATAAACAATAACCATGTCTTTATTTTTAGCTCAGGAAGATGAAACATGTTCTGATGAAGAACGAGTAAACAAGTTTATAAATAACAGTTTTCTTGCTATATCATACAGAAAAATTTCAACTTTTATAGTAAAAAAAATCGGTAAATATACAAAAAACTCTAACATTATCAAAAAGTTGGACAGCATATACTTTTTGGTACTTGCGGTGCTGATATTTTCCATACCTTTTGTACAAACAAGCGCTCTCGGTCTATTTGCAAGCTGTCTTATTTTGATAAGCTTTATTTCTTCCTTGCTTAATCATAAAAAATTTCAATTCAGCACAATACACATTCCTGTTATGATATATTTGGCTATCCTTGCAGTAAGCGTCGGATTTTCTTCACTGTTTTTGCCGAGTCTGAAAGGTTTTGCCAAAATGCTCATATATATAGGTGCATATTTTTCGTTTTTTGAATTTCTGAAAAAAAACCCCCAAAGAATTTTGCCTGTAATCGGACTAATTGCTATAAGCTGCGCCATTGAACTATTATTTTCAATAAAGCAAATGATATTTGGGGTTGATGAACTTGCAAGCTGGCAAGATAAAACCGGCGTAAATCCCGAAAACATGATGAACAGAGTTTTTGGAACTCTTAAACCGTTCAATCCGAATTTGTTTGCGGCATATTTACTTGCTGCAACCCCGTGCATATTTATTCGCTCAATAATTTCACTGCTAAAAAAATATAAAAAAGCGGGAATTACATTTGCCGCATTTGGACTTTTAGGTCTTGTAACTATAGTACAAACAGGATGCAGGGGAGCATATATCGGTTTATTTTTGAGTTTCATTTTTCTTTTAATTTTATTGTACATAACTTTAAATACTCTTGATAAGCATATTAGCATTCCTAAAAAGCAGATATGGATGATATTGGGCGGTCTTGTTCTGGTCGGGATAATAGCAATTGCTTTATCTCCTTCGCTTTCGCACCGTCTCACATCAATATTTACCTTTAGAGGTGACAGTAGCAATTCATACAGAATGAACGTATATGCCTCCAGTTTAAAAATGCTTATGGACAATTTCTGGATAGGAATTGGCACTGGAAACACAACGTATAGGCTAATTTACGGACTTTATATGGTGACCGGATATGATGCACTCGGAGCATACAATATCTATCTTGAAATGGGAGTAGAAAGCGGAATTTTTGCAATTATAACTTTCCTTTGGACAATTATCCTTGCATTTGGCAAAGGCATCAGCAAAATCAAAGAACTGGACAACAAGCTTGACATTGAAAATAAAATTATTTTAGTCGGTTGCATGGTTGGAATTTTTGCAATGCTTATGCACGGCATAGTTGATACCGTTTGGTACAGACCTCAGCTTCAACTCATATTCTGGTTATATCTTGCCATTATTTCCGTAATGACCATGAGGAATTTTGCCGATGAAGAATGATGATGTAAAAAAGGTTTTGCTGATAAATTTTGGGGGAATAGGAGATGAAATACTGTTTTTCCCGACGATAAAATCAGTCAAACAAACGTATCCTAACGCAAAAATTTATCTTGCAATGGAAAAAAGAAGCAAAAGCGCAAAACACCTCTGTCCGTATATAAATAACGTATTTTGCCTGGATATAAAATCAAAATTCAAAAAATATTTTGAAATAATGAAATTTCTTATAGGGGTTTGGGTAAGAAATTTTGACGTTGTAATTTCAAGCGGCTCATCGCCGATGGTGGCGTTTTTACTTTTCCTAACCGGTATAAAGCAAAGATACGGCTACAATTCCGGCAAATGGAGCGAACGCTTGTTAACAAAAACAACCCCATTAAACAAAAACCAATACGCCGCTGATATGTACCACGATTTAATCAAGACTGTAAATCCCGATGCGGTATGCTCCATTCCGGAAATAACAGATGTAAAGCCTCCGGAAATTACAAAAGAAAAACCTGTTATACTTATACATCCCGGAGTAAGCCTAATGAGCATCAAGAAAAATATTATTAAAGGTTGGAGTGTGAAACGTTGGGCAGCACTTATAGATATGCTTCTTGAGACAAAAGAATACAACGTCTTATTAGCAGGCGGCAAAGATGACAAGGAAACTATCGATCAAATTTTATTTATCCTCAATGCTACCAGAACAGACTACTCTGATTTCAAGAATATGTACGGACAAACAAAAAGCATACAAGATTTTATAGCACTTATGAAAATTGCAGATGTAATGATATGCGTAGACAGCGCACCTTTACACATGGCAATAGCTTCCAATGTCCCTGTTATTGCTTTGTTTGGACCTACGGACGAAAATCTTCTCGTTCCCAAAAGAGATAACATAAGAGTTTTGACCGTAAAAGACTTAGCTTGCAGACCTTGTTTATGGGCAAAAAGAAATGTTTCGTGTGAAACAAAAGAATGTTTGGAAATACATACAAAAGAAGTTTTTGATGCAATAGAAGGAATATTGGTAAAATGACGAAAATAATTCTTGCCTCGGCTTCACCGAGAAGAAAAGAACTTTTAAGCAAAATAGGGTTAGAATTTGAAGTTATACCGTCTAATTATGACGAAAAAATACAGGATAATATTTTCACATACGAAAAAATTGAAACGCTTGCAAAAAACAAAGCTATTGACGTTGCGCAAAGAATAACCGAACCCGCCGTAATAATTGCCGCAGACACAGTGGTTGTGCTTGATGGGAAAATACTCGGTAAACCGCATTCAAAACAGGATGCCGAAGAAATGATAAAATCCCTTAGCGGCAAAACTCACGAGGTTATCACGTCAATAGCTATGATAAACACTAAAACAGGAAAAACCCTCGTAAAATCAACCTCGACAGAAGTAACTTTCAGAAAAATTGAACCCGAAGAAATTGAAGCGTACATAAATACGGATGAACCTTATGACAAAGCCGGAGCGTATGCAGCACAAGGTTTAGCAGCAATTTTTATAGAAAAAATTAACGGCTGCTTCAATAACGTTGTGGGAATTTCTGTTTTTGAAGTTAACAGAATGCTAAAAGAAATCATCTAAGGTCGTTGAATATATATTGCATTATCAAGCGGCAAAACCTGACTAACGATATTTGCCCTGCAAGATATAAATATCATATAAATCCCTTCTCCCGACTGGATTTTTAAATCATCAAACGGAATTTGTACTTCCATAATATCTTTATGGAAATAATTTATATTGTGTGCAAAATTAACCTTCCACAATGCATTATCAGCAGCTTCGGAAAATATAATCGGCAATATTCTCTCATTATTTATAGGAATTTGAATTTCATGCGTAAAAGCTGACTTCAATATTTGGGGAGCACTGTCGGTTTTTGTCCGTAATCTGATTGAAGAATAATACTGGGACTGCTCTTTTGTAAAATATACAAAAAGCTCGGGCGGATAAGCGTCATAGTGGCTAGTTTGTTTGAGGAAGTATTTATTAAAATCAAATAACAAATATATGTTGTTATAATCGTTTCCGAAACAAATTCTATCAAGCATTTTTGTATCAAGCGTAGGACTTTGCGGAACTTCTATACAACCTGCATTTGCCCAACAATCATAGTCGGCTTCTTTGCCGTCAATATTCGGAGTAATCAAATCTTTCGGGTGCTTAGACGGCTTGCCCATAAATGCTTCCAACGGTACTTCCAAATAATCTGGAACATCCAAACCCAAAATCTTGTAAACATTTATCAAATGTGTCCTGTACAAATAGTCGAAAACTTCATCTTTGCCCGAATTATTGGGTTCACCATACCACCAAAACCAGTCACTCCCCTGCGCTACCAAAAGTTGTTTTTTTGCCGCTTCAATAGTTTCTTGCGGGTAATTATTGTTCTTTATTGCAAGCGCATAATCATCTTTTGTCCTCGACAAATAATCCCATGCCATATTTTTTGTTGCATCACCAATCCACATATCAAAATTAGCATTTATCCAAGAACCCGGATAAATAGAATTTAAAACCTGCCTTATTTTTACACCGCTCAAATAGTCATTAAGTGTTACAACATCAATACTTTCGTCATTATTCAAAAGGGTATAAATAGCTCTCAAAAACTCTATACCATCATCTTTGTAGTTTTCCCAACAATTTTCTCCGTCAATTGCAATAACGATAACGTGGTTATCCAACGGAGACATATTAAGCTTGTCCTGAGCAACTTTTATCCTTTCATATAAATCATTTGCTGCAGAATTTGCATTATAATTTGCATATTCAAAACTGATAAGGTTGGAAAGCATAGCATTCCTGAAAACAATACTAATTTCTTTGTTGTTGCTCATATATGCGTGAGATACGCATAAATCAAACGGATCTTCCATGACGCCACGATAGTTTCTGGTCAAATCTTTCTTGAGCGTCCTCGCTAATATTGCTTCATCAGCAATTGTCCATTTTATGCCGTAATTCATAAGCATTTTTAGAGAATCATTACCGATACACAACTCCGGAAGCCACATGCCGTCTGGTTTTCTGCCAAAAATTTCTTCCATTCTCTTTATACTTGCCTCGATTTGCATTTGCGCAAAAGGCTTCAGTGCGCACGGAACATCCGGAAGAGTAATTCCCTTATGCGAAGTTCTTGCAGTTTCGTAATTTATCAATAACGGCAACAAAGAATGGTAGTAAGGACTTGTCGATATCTCGATTTTCCCTGCTTCCAACTGCTTTTTGTACTCAGGAATAATTCTGCGCATAATATCACGCTGCAATTCAATTATCCGAATTCTGTCCTGAAGTGTATAATTTGTCTGCTTAGCTACAAGAGCCCCTATTTCTTGACTATTCTTTATATGCAAAGGATCAAACCACGCAAGATTAAATAATGCCATCAAATCAGACATATCCTGCGTCGAAAAACTGTCCAATGTACTATCTTGACTGTAATACTTGTTATATAGCTCTAGATATCTGGGATTGGGTTCAATTTGATGCCCATAATTTGCGGCAAAAAAGTTTGACAAAATAAACTCTTTGTCCTCATCATTCAAATCATCCACATCCATAATTGTATATTTGGAATGCAAATCATGTGCACCGTTATTTGCATAATCTTCAATTTGGTCCAACAAGAGCGGAACGAGGTTAAAAGTTTGTCTTATATTTGGAAATTCTTCTATTAAAAGAAGCATGTCCAAGTAGTCCTTAACCGCATGAAGTCTAACCCACGGCATAAGGTATAAACCGCTTTTTTCATCCTTATAGCACGGCTGGTGCATATGCCAAACAAATGCTACAGAAAGTTTCTTAACCATCACTTATCCACTAAAATCTACAAAGTTATTATATACATTTTTCCCAAAATCATCAATAAAATATTACGTAAGGTTAATTTTGTCCTAAATAAACATTTCGTGGATAATCTTTATTAACCCCAGTACAAGTACTAGACTCATCAATATATTAAGCATTTTCGCCGTAAGTTTTTTGGAGGTAATTACTCCGATTTTAGAGCCTATCAAACTTGCCACAAGCGCAATAGGAATAATCATCATCGTTACATGTCCGAGTACAAATTTACTTGCAAACGCAAAAAATGCATGCACCAATACCAATATGGTTATCGTCGGCAAAAGTTCTTTTGTATTTTTTCCCAAAAAGCATTTTAACAATGTCGCAAACAATACCGCCCCGCCAATTCCTATAGACGAACTTATCGCACCTATAAAAGCAAAAAGGACATATACAAAAAACTTATTTTTCAAATTAAAATATATCTCTCCATTAAGCATATAAATTGAAAACAGGCTCACAAAAACATATATGCTCAAAATAACGTGTTTAGGGGCAAAATCCGAAAAATATGCACCCAATACGGTTCCGGTCACAATTGAAAACACAATTGGGGCTATCGTCGGAAACGGCAAAAATTTCTCTTTTCTTCGATAAAAAGTCGTAACAGAACTGTTTATAAAAACGCAGGTTGCACTAATTCCTATAACTGCTTGTAGCGGAAATTTAATTCCAAATAGCGGTAACACACTCAAAAACAACGGAACAATAACAATTCCCCCGCCAACTCCCAACAGTCCTGTCAAAAATCCTGAAAAAGTACATATACAAAAAATTAAAAAAAATTCCATATTCATCTCCTGCACAAAAAATTATAACATGGTAAAATAAATTCTATGAAGAAAGACTTTTACAAATTAGGCATAATAGGAAATCCCCTATCTCACTCTATATCGCCTGCGATACAGACCTCAGCATTATTGTCCGCAAATTTAAAAGGCTCATACGAAAAGTATGAGGTTTTGTCGGAAAATATTTCAAATCTCATCCAATACTTTAAAGAGGAGGATTTTGTGGGGTTTAACGTTACTATTCCTCACAAATTAGAAATATTGAAATACCTTGATGAAACAGATGAAACCGCCAAAAAAATCGGTGCGGTCAATACCGTCAAAATAACTGACGACAAAAAACTCATTGGATACAATACAGATATCTGCGGATTTCACAAATCAATATCGGATTTTTCCGTTTCAAATGCCGCCATTTTGGGATGTGGCGGAGCTGCGCTTGCAGTAGTCTTCGGGCTTGAAAGACAAGGCTGCAAAAACATGACCATATATGCCCGCAACCTAAATAAGGCAGAAATTTTTATCTCAAATATCAAAGAAAAAACCACAATAAAATTATCTGCTAAAAGCCTTGAGAGCCTCACAGATTTAAGCGAAACGGACATTTTAATCAATGCAACTCCTCTCGGAACAATCGGTGAAAATCAAAATAAAGCTGCAATAAACAAGGACACCCTATCCACGGCAAAGGCAACAATGATTGCGTACGATTTGGTATATAACCCCGCAGAAACTCTGTTTTTGCAATATGCGAAAAACTACGGTTTAAAAACGATTAATGGACTTGATATGCTGATTTTACAAGGTGCAAAAGCATTTGAAATTTGGACCGAAAAATATCCCGACACGGAACAAATGAAAAAATCAGCAGAAAAAGAACTCTGCCTATAATGACAAAAATACTTTTGTTTTTCCGATATCTTTTCTGTATCTCATTCCTTCAAATTTAATCAAATCGGCATTGTCATATAAGTCGTTAACCGCTTTATTTAATGTTCCTGCTCTTGCAGTAAGGAAGAATGCCCTGCCACCGGTAGTTGAAATTTCATAACACGCATTCATACCGACATCATTGTAATATAGCTCCAAATTATCCTCGTCAATGTTTTCTATCCCCTCGACAACAGACTTTTCCTTATAATTAACGGGATAATTTCCGCTCATAAGACATATGCCGGCTACAGTATCATCGGTAACATTAAGTTTGGGCGAAAAATCTTCCAGTGCGCCCGACATAGCAGCATTTATAATTTCCAATATATCCTCTTCTATCATCTGAAAAACACAAACTGCTTCCGGCACACTCAAGAGGGGCAAGCACTCCAACAAACTTACTTCTTCATTCGGCAAAAGGAGTAATTTCATGGACAAAAAGCCAACATAGGGTGTTCCCGCATTTTGAAGAGCATCCAAAATCGGAAATACAACTTTTTGTGCAATTTTATCTTCCATTTTTGTCGATATTTTATTCAATGGAGCATAAGCACCTACACCTTTGGATATTTCGCCGCCATCTCCGTCTAAAACCCTGTCATACTCTTTAACATAAGGCAATGGTATAACATTATAACCATCAGTCAAAAGTCCGAGCCTTATTGTTTCCCCATCTAAAAATTCTTCAACAACAACCTTTTTACCTACTTCAGCAAAAACTCTTTCGACTGTATTTTTAGCTTTTGTGAACGATGAACAAATAAATGCATCCCTGTGGGCAAGATGGTCGTACTTAATAACGACAGGGAAATTCAATTTTTTCAAATATTCTATGGCGCTTGCCCCTCTGTCAAAAACACCATATTTGGGCGTAGGTATTTTATGTTTATAGATGAATTTTTTTGCAAAAGCACGGCTTGTAGCTATTTGGGCTGCTTCCATTGATGGTGCAAATATTTTTAGATTTTCTTGCACAAATATATCAGCAATACCGCTTTGAATAACATATTCGTCCATAGGAACAGTCAAATCTATTTTATTTTCTTTTGCAAATTCAACCATTGCGGTCAAATCTTCAAGAGAAATATTGATACATTTTGCATACTCTGCGATGGCGGGATTTCCGGGGGCACACCATATTTCGACATTTGAACTTTTACTTAAAAGCTGAATAAATGCTTGAGCAGCAGCAGATTTTCCAATAATAAAAATTTTCATTAGTATCTTATCTTCCACCCATCAACCATAATCTTTGCAGTGCAATTATAACCGTACTCGGGATGTCCGGATGCACCTACCGCACATTTTCCTCCATCTCCGCCGATTTTACTTTTTACTAACCCCCGCCTATTATACTGGGATTTATTTTTTTCATCATCCTTGTCACTATAACCAAATGGAACTAAATAGCTTCCGTCAACCGGTTCATCAACAATAACATAAGCAAATCTGTCAGCACCCGGAGCATTAGGTCCCATCCCAGCATTAACATCAAAAACAACTATGCCGCAAACAGGCACATTTGTGTATGGAGTCTTTTTGCGCACCATACGTATGCTTCCATCCGGTGCTTCCTCTTCAACAATTTCATCTTTAGCTACCGCAATAGGACCTTTCTTGACACAATTACCTTCATAATCGTACAAAGCCATAATTGCACCGTTAGTGAGCCTATACACCGCATAACTTCTTGTTGCAGTATTCATCTCCAACGGCATCACCGGTCTATTTTCTAAACATTTGGAGCATTCCGTACTTATCGCAAAATAACTAGGATTGCTAAAAGCCCCATTATGAAGCTCCTTTGCATTAATTCTTTCAACAAGAGTTTTATTGCCGTATTTTCTCAAACACGATACGGATACGCAATTTGATTCGGCTAAAACCGTCTGTATATTGATTTCAAAAGCAGAATAAAGTTTTTGCAGCATTGCTTCTTTCTTTTGTTTATTTACGTTAATTATTGTATTCGGTATGATAGTTGCCGCAATAACCCCCATAAGTGTTAATACCGTAAGTATTTCTGCCAGAGTAAAGCTTCTTATTTTATTCATAAAAAACCTCTAATACTTTATTTTCCAGCCATCAATCATCACCTGTGCCGTACAATTGTATCCTTGTCTGTGATTTTCAGAAGTACTGCAAACTTTTCTGGCTTCATCGTAACATGCTTCGCCTTTTTTGCATGTACCCACGTAGGAGTCGATTCTACCATCTTTATTATATGTTGAATTTCCTCTTACACCACGTATATAGCCCATCGGAACCAGATAACTGTTATCAATCGGTTCATCAGCTATAAAAAAGGCAAACAAATCCTGCCCCGGACGGTTTGGACCTTTTTCTCCGTTTACATCAAATACTACAATTCCGCATGTGGTAATGCCGCTAATACGCTTACCCGCAGCATCATATACTCCTAGATAATCAGTATTTGAACAATTTTGTTGAGGGTTATCAGGATCTCCAAAATTGTACAATGCCATAAGTGCAGCATTGTTTAATCTGTACAATTTATATTTTGGTCGTTCGGTATCTATATTATCAGAGGTCATTGTAGGAAATATCGTGTTTTCCGGAAGACAATGATTACAATCTGAAGTTACTTGAAAATACTTCGGATTTGCGAAAACATGACCTCTTTCTTTTGCGTATTCTTTATGTTCGCCCTTACCATCAGCATCAACAATGGAAACCTCGTTCTGTTTATACCAAACCATACCGTCGGGATACGCTCTAAGACATGATATGGAAGAACAATTCGACTCACCAAGAACCGTTTTAATATTTATGGAAAAACTTGAGTAAAGTCTTTTTAACGCAGATTCTTTTTTCTGTTTTTCAATATTTGCATTCAGCGTAGGGATTAACACTACTGCAATAAAACCGATAACCATAAGAACCGTCAGCGTTTCTGCCAACGTAAAGCCTCTTTTTTTATTCATAAAAACTCCTAATCACGTGATAATAATAGATTTTATCACCGTTTTACAGTTTAAGCAAATTAAACCAATACAATAATGTATAGCGCATTTTTATACAGTCTAATCCCTTTTTGCCCTTTAAATCTGCCCTCATCTGCAATATAAAAAAGAAAAACAACTCCAATAATTGTTACCCAAATTATATGCGCAACACCTTGCTTTTTCTCTGTGTTGATAAGATAATATTATCAACGTATATAGTTTATTTTATTCGCTCGAAATGCAATAAAATAACATAAATTAAGGAGAAGAAGATGTCAGCATGCGAAGCTAAGATTGACTTAAAAAAAGTCGATGAGATTATCAACGCTTATGGCGCAAAAAAATCTTACCTGATAGCTATGCTTCAAAAAGTTCAGGAAGAATTCAGATATTTGCCCGTAGAAGCTCTTACTTACATTGGCACAAAAGTACCGGAACTTTCACCTGCTACGGTATATGGGGTTGCTACTTTTTATGCGCAATTCAGCTTAGAGCCGAAAGGGAAATATGAAATCAGAGTATGTGACGGAACAGCTTGCCACGTTAGAGGCTCGATGCCCGTTTTAACTGCTGTTAAACAATGTATAAACCTTAAAGACGGCAAATTTACTTCAGAAGACGGTATGTTTTCTGTTGAAACGGTTAGTTGTTTAGGTGCTTGCGGTTTAGCCCCCGTAATGATGATAAACGAAAAAGTTTATCCCAAAATGACTGCTGATGCGGTAAAAATCGCTATTGACGCAATCAAAAAAGAACAAGAGGGAGGAAACTAATGACAGAATTAACAGACATAAAAGCCCAACAAGCTAAAGTTCAAGCAGGTATCAAGGCTCAAGGCTTGCGTGTACTTGTTTGTGCAGGTACCGGCTGCGTAGCTAACGGCTCATTAAAAGTTATTGAAAAATTTAAAGAATTGGGCGCAAACGTTCGCCCAATGACAAACCAAGACAAAGTTACCATTGTTCCTACCGGATGCCACGGTTTTTGCGAACAAGGTGTTTTGGTTGTAATACCTGATTTAAATGTATGTTATGTAAAAGTTAAACTTGAAGATGTGGAAGAAATTATTGAATCTCACATCAAATTAGGTAAACCGGTTGAAAGACTGCTTTATGTTGATCCTAAAACAAACGAACACGTTTTTGAAAACAATAAAATTAACTTCTACGCTAAACAAACAAGAACAACTCTTAAAAACTGCGGAGAAATCAACGCTGAATCTTTAGATGAAGCCATTGCAGTAGGTGCGTATGAAGCATTAAACAAAGTATTAAAAGAAAACAACCCTGATGCGGTAATTGAAGAAATAACAAAATCAGGTCTTAGAGGAAGAGGCGGCGGCGGCTTCCCGACCGGTTTAAAATGGAAATTCACCGCAGCAAACAGAGGCGGAAAAAGCTACGTTGTTTGCAACGGCGACGAAGGCGATCCCGGCGCATTTATGGACAGGTCAGTTATGGAAGGCGACCCGCATAAACTTCTCGAAGGTATGGCTATAGCAGGTTTCGCAATCGGTGCTGATGAAGCATACATCTACGTTCGTGCAGAATACCCTCTTGCTATTAAGAGATTAAGAATAGCTATTAAACAAGCCGAAGAAAGAGGTTATCTCGGCAACAATATTATGGGTTCCGATTTCAACTTCACCATCCACATCAAAGAGGGTGCAGGCGCATTCGTTTGTGGTGAAGAAACAGCTCTTATTGCCTCTATCGAAGGTGAAAGAGGTATGCCACGTCCGAAACCGCCATTCCCAGCAAACAAAGGGTTATTTGGCAGACCGACATTGATTAACAACGTAGAAACACTTGCAAACATTTCTACAATCATACTAAAAGGTGCTGACTGGTTCAGCTCAATGGGTACTGAAAAATCAAAAGGTACAAAAACTTTCGCCCTTACAGGTGAAGTTAATAATACCGGTCTTATTGAAGTTCCAATGGGAACAACATTAAGAGAAATCGTATTTGATATCGGCGGTGGTATCAGAAACGGCAAAAAGTTCAAAGCCGTACAAATCGGCGGTCCATCAGGCGGATGTTTAACAGAAAAACACTTGGACATTCCTATGGACTACGACAACCTTATCGCAGCAGGCGCAATGGTTGGTTCAGGCGGTCTTGTTGTTATGAACGAAGATACCTGTATCGTAGAAGTTGCAAGATTCTTTATGAACTTCACGCAAAACGAATCTTGCGGCAAATGCGTTCCCTGCCGTGAAGGTACAAAAAATATGTTAAAGATTTTGGAAAGAATTGTTAGAGGCGAAGGCAAAATGGAAGATATCGAAACTCTTCAAGAACTTGCAAACGCAGTAAAAGACGGTTCTTTATGCGGCTTGGGTAAAACCGCTCCAAACCCTGTACTTTCAACTTTAAAATATTTCCTTGATGAATACGTTGCACACATTAAAGACAAAAAATGTCCTGCAGGCGTATGTACAGCAATGAAGACAATCACTATTGACGAAACTCAATGCAAAGGCTGCACAAAGTGTGCAAGGACTTGTCCCGTGGGAGCAATCTCAGGCACAGTTAAGAATCCGCACAAAATTGACCAAAGCAAATGTATTAAATGCGGTTCTTGCCTCAATGCTTGTCCGTTCAAAGCAATCAAGCAATCATAAATTCTTTAAGGAAGTACAAATCTGAACTTGTTTCAGAATCTAACACGAAAGGTAATTAAAATGACAGACGATATTAAAACACTAAAAGTAAACGGCAAAGAGGTAAGTTTTACCGACGAGCCGAATTTATTGGAAGTAATTAAAAAAGCGGGGATTTCGGTTCCTACATTCTGTTACCGCCCCGACCTCACACAATACGGCGCATGCAGAATGTGTGTTGTTGAAGTTAAATACCCTAACGGCAGAGTTATGGTAAATTCATCTTGTACAATGCCGCCGGAAGCAAATGTTGAAGTATTCACAAATACAGCAAGAGTAAGAAGAATAAGAAAAACCGTTCTTGAGCTTCTTCTTGCAAATCACGACAGAGAATGTACAACTTGCGAAAAATCAGGTGCGTGCGAACTTCAAAAATATTCTGAAGAATACGGCATAAGCACTCTTAAATATGCAAAGAAAACACCTGAAGAATATTTACCGATAGACAACACAAACCCTGCACTCGTTCGTGACCCCAACAAGTGTATCCTTTGCGGTGCTTGTGTCAGAGCGTGTGCGGAATTTCAAGGTCACGCCG
>JAILCC010000011.1 GCA_024680555.1 bacterium | reverse complement strand
CAACTATGCAAGCACTCAAAGAAATCTTACAAGTGCAATGACAAAACCTCGTAAATCTCAATACAGAACTGTTAACCAACTTTTAAAAGAATCTCCGTTGGTTGGTTCTACCAAATTAGGTTTAAACTTCATCGCATAATTTATACTTCATCGCTTGAAGTATCATCTGTATCGACTTCATAATAGCAGGACATATTCTTAATCAAAAGCTCTTTTTGTTCATCTTTTTTTGATTGAATATCTTCATCCATACAGTAGGCATTTATTTCTGCTTCGGAAACTTTTCCGTCTCCGTTTGTATCTATCTTAGAAAAGTTTGATATGATTTTATTTGCCAAATCTTTATCGATAGTTCCCGCAGCAACAAGTTGAGTAATTTGTTCCCTCGTTACGCCTGAGGATAAATCGGTAAGCATGGTATTTGCTTCATCTGCAGTCAATTTTCCGTCATTGTTTTTATCAAGAGTAGAAAATTGAGAGCTGACCATTTGGAAAAACGTATTGTTAATACCGCTGTTATTATTTGTATAAGCCTTATTCAGGGCATCTCTTGTAATACCTTTAGTATTATTGTTATACAAATACTGCAATGTCGTTTGCAAGCCGCTTTGCGCTGCCGTAAAAATACCTGTTGCTTGTGATTTATCGTACATAACCTATTCCTTATATTCCTTATCCTATCCAAAATTATAATGATATATTTCGCAATGTCATCGTATGTTTAGAGTAATAAATTACTTCCTTGTAATAAATCAAACATTTAATATTTTTTTGCTATAATAATAGGGACAAAGGTATGAGGGATTAAAATGCAAAAACATCAAATTTCAGGGATTTACATCTTAGCGATACTCCTTTTTGCGCTTTTTGCCGTGTCATTTTTGGGCGAAAGACCGCAAACGACAAAGAATATTTCATATACGCAAATGATTGAAAAAATTAAAACTCAAGAACTTTCATCTATAGATATAACAGGTGACAGAGCAGAAGGAACACTCAAAAAACCTGACGGTGAAACAAAAAAAGTCAGCACCGTTATCCCAAAAGACAACCCCGGATTTATTCCTCTGTTGGAAGAAAAAGGTGTAAACATTTCAATTCATGACGATACGACATCAAACAATCTGGCATCTCTTGCAGGTCCTATCATTGTTTCTATTGTACTTCTCATCATAGTATTTATGATATTTAAGGGGATACAATCAGGCGGCTCGCAGGCTATGTCTTTTGGCAAAAGTAAAGCCAAACTTATGATGGATAACAAGGTTAAAGTTACTTTCAACGATGTTGCAGGCATAGATGAAGAAAAACAAGAGCTTGAAGAAATAGTCGATTTTCTTAAAAACGGCGAAAAATATATTTCTTTGGGAGCAAAAATTCCAAAAGGTGTACTTCTCGTAGGCGCCCCTGGTACAGGTAAAACACTTATGGCAAAAGCGGTTGCCGGAGAAGCAGGTGTTCCGTTTTTCTCAATAAGCGGTTCTGATTTTGTAGAAATGTTTGTCGGTGTCGGTGCATCAAGAGTCAGAGATTTATTTGAACAAGCTAAAAAGCATGCACCATGCATAGTATTCATTGATGAAATTGACGCTGTCGGCAGACAAAGAGGTGCCGGTTTAGGCGGCGGTCACGATGAAAGAGAACAAACCTTGAACCAGCTTTTGGTTGAAATGGACGGTTTTGATGAAAATACAAACATTATTGTTATTGCAGCAACCAACCGCCCCGACATCCTTGATAATGCACTTTTAAGACCAGGCAGGTTTGATAGACAAATCGCAGTCAGCACTCCGGATATTAAAGGCAGAGAAGAAATTTTAAAAGTTCATGCCAAAAATAAACCGCTTGCAGAAGATGTTGATTTAAAAGTTCTTGCCAAAAGGACACCCGGTTTTACGGGCGCAGACCTCCAAAATTTATTAAATGAATCGGCTCTGCTTGCGGCACGCTTGGGTAAAGATAAAATTACAATGGATGAAGTTGATAATTCAATAGATAAAGTTATTGCAGGTGTAGAAAAGAAAAGCAAAGTTATGACTGATGAAGATAAAGAAATTACTGCTTATCACGAAGTCGGTCATGCTCTGATTTTGAAATTGGTAAAATCAGACGACACTTTGCACAAAGTTTCTATTATCCCGAGAGGTATGGCTCTTGGCGTAACTTGGCAAAAACCTAAAGATGAAAGCGTATCCGTTAAAAAGACCGCATTACTTGCAAAAATTGCAATGGCATTAGGCGGCAGAGCTGCGGAAGAAATCATTTTCGGCAAAGATAATATTACGACAGGCGCATCCCACGATTTACAAACTGTTTCAAGAATTGCAAGAAAAATGGTTACGGAATGGGGTATGTCCGAAAAAATGGGCAACATAACTTACGGCAAATCAAATGATAACGTATTTATGGGACGAGATTTCGGCCATACAAGAGATTATTCCGAAGAAATCGCAGCACAGGTTGATACGGAAATTAAAAATATCGTTGATGAACAATATAAGCTTGCTAAAAAGCTTTTAACCGAAAATAAAGACGTAATGGAGGCGGTTGTAAAGGTTCTTTTGGAAAAAGAAACATTAGAAGAAGCCGAAGTTGATGAAATTATGAACAGTACAATAGCAAAAAGAAATGAGGTATAATCATGGGTTCGAGAGTACACCCCGAAGAATTAGATGCAAATTACAGAAATAAAAATTTTGAAGAAGTAACAAAAAATTTAACTAAAGAAAAAGCACTTGAAGAAGCTAAAAGATGTTTGCATTGCAAAAACGCACGCTGCATAACAGGCTGTCCGGTGAATATCAATATCCCTGAATTTATCGCAAAATTAAAAGAAGAAGATATTCAGGGTGCAGGTGACGTTATCAGACAAACAAGCCTTTTACCGTCAGTTTGCGGCAGGGTATGTCCGCAAGAACGTCAGTGCGAAGGTCAATGCATTTTGGGTATAAAATCAGAACCTATTGCTATCGGTGCGTTAGAAAGATTTGTCGGGGATAATTCCAAGGCAAAAGTTGAACAAAAACCCGCAACAGGTAAAAAGGTTGCAATTATCGGTTCCGGCTGTGCAGGTATCACGGCTGCTGCCGACCTTGCAAAAGAAGGTCACGATGTTACTGTTTTTGAAGCACTTCACGCATTCGGAGGTGTATTGAGATACGGCATTCCGCCGTTCAGACTTCCGAGAACCGCTCTTGACACCGAACTTGAGGGGCTCAAAAAATTAGGCGTAAAACTTGAAAAGAACGTAGTCATCGGAAAATCCTTAACTATTCAAGATTTAAAGAATGATGGCTTTGACGCAATATTTATCTGCTCAGGCGCAGGTCTTCCCAAAATGCTTCATATCAAGGGTGAAAACCTCAACGGCGTATATAGCGCAAATGAATTTTTAACCCGAGTAAACCTTATGAAAGCTCAAACTGAAGAATCACCTACTCCTATTTATATCGGCAAAAAAGTAGCCGTAATAGGCGGAGGAAATACCGCTATGGATGCTGCCAGAGTAGCAAAAAGAGTAGGCTTTGAAGATGTAACCATTGTATACAGACGTTCGGAAGCCGAACTTCCTGCAAGGTTAGAAGAAATTCGCCACGCAAAAGAAGAAGGCATTGTCTTCAAACTTCTTCATTCACCATTGGAAATTCTGGGCGAAGAAAACTATGTAAAAACATTACGTCTTCAAGTTATGGAACTCGGAGAACCCGATGAAAGCGGCAGAAGAAGCCCTGTTCCCATTGAAGGACAAATCGTTGATATGGACGTAGATGTTGTAATCGTAGCACTCGGCACAAATCCGAACCCGATTATTCAACGTTCTGCCGTTAATGATAATCTTTCTTTAGAGACAGATAAAAAAGGTTATATTGTTGTTGATAAAGAAACCGGCGCAACTTCGTTAGAGGGAGTATTTGCAGGCGGCGACGTGGCACCTGTAGGCACATCAAACGCCATCAATGCTATGGGCGCAGGGAAAAGAGCGGCAAAAGCAATTAACGAATACTTGTCAAAATAATTTGCGGAGAAAGTTGTGTTCATATTTGTAATAAATTTCATCGCAATAATTCTGTTAATCTATCTTGCAGTGTCATACGTATATTTTTACTATGTAATATACAATGCCTCAAAAGCAAGATTGGTTTCAATTGAAAACAAAATTACAAATGTTGATTATCTGAACAGTTTCAATGTCGTAATATATGCACACAATTGTGAACAAACAATAGCAACACTTTTAACCGCACTAAAGGGACAAGAATACAACAAAGAACGCTATAATATAAATGTTATTTTGGATAATTGCACCGATGAAACAGCAAGGGTTCTTGAAATCAACAGCGGTGCAAGGTTGTGGCGTTTGAGCACAGAAGACGGTTACAGAGCAGGTAAAGCAGAATCAATAAAATGGTTTTTCGACAGAATATTTATAAATGATAAAAGCGATGCTTTCGTCTTTCTCAACGGCGACTGCACTGTACGCCCCGATTTTTTGGCAAGGTTAAACGATAAAATAAACAAGACTCCGGTTATAAGCGGTATCACCCTTAATAAAAACCTCTATTCATCCTTTATTGGAAGAACTATTGGCTACAGAAAAATCTTTTTAAACACCATTATCTTTTTGGGAAGAAATATTGCAGGATTTTTAAATTATCTGAACGATGATGTGTTTGCCATAAAAAAAGATACTCTTTTGCAAGTCAGAAACAGTTTTTCAAGAGAAAACGATTTCCATTTTGAACTTCCGATGGTTTTATCAAATCAAAATATAAAGATGGAACACTCACCCGACATTAGGGTTTTCAAACAATATTACGAAACAACTGACAACATTTTAGACTTTTTTAACAAAATCAATTTTAAAAAATTTTTTGTATTCAAAAATCATTTCAAAGACCTTTTTTCAAAAGAATACACCTGGGCTTCTAAAGAATACATTATTTCAGGACTTTATCCGGGTGAATTTTTCGTAATTCTTGCAATCATATTCTTGTCAAAATTCGCCTTTGTTGACGGATTTGTTTTGGGATACCAAGGTCCATGGCTACTTTTCATTTACTATTTGATTTTATTTATCTACCTTTGCAGAGTTGCAAAATTCAGCCTGCATAAATTTGTATTCTGGTTTTGCTGGTTACTGTTTTCACCGTTGGCACTTGTTTCCAACTACTTTATAAACTACTACGGCGCTTATATGGAACGCAAAAAACTCAGGGAAGAAGAATCAAAAGCACACGAAAACTCAACATTTATCGATGTTTTATTAACCAACGGCGATTTGGAACTTATGACCAAAATTGAAATTATAAACGAAGATGCTCTGTTTAGAGTTGTTTTTTGGTACGAAAAGAAATTTATGTCATCAAAAAAATACCTTCGATTATCCGAAGCCCTGAAAGAAATATCCGACACTCTTATAGAAAAAGGCTTTGCCCTCAAAATATGCCAAAACTGCGGCTATTTTGAATTTCAAAATAACGGCAGGTCAGATTTCGACAGAGGCAATTGCTATCTTAAAATGATTAAAAAAGAATCGCAATATCCTGAACTCACTTCCGTCTGGGATTGCTGCGAAAACATTATCCCTAAACATGCAAAGAGCTTTGTAAAAAAAGAGTTGGAAAATCTCGATAGAGAATAACATATTTTTGTTCACACTTTTATTGTTTCTTAATATTTCTTAACAAAATAATTCTCATGGACTTTAAAACGCATGGGCAATATGTTATCATGAATAGAAGTAGTACTAAATAAGTAGTAGTGATGATTTTAAAGTTCCAAATTGATGAAAGCACAGTTCAAGCAGCATGGTTAAAAACTCTTTATGATTTGATTGAAGAGCTTAATTGCCGTTGCAATACTTATTTAGAAGAAAGTAAAGTCTCACCCTACAAAGCTTTTTCAAGAAAAAGAATTGTCGAAGTTTACGGTTCAGACACTATGGTAAGTTGGTTAAAACTCCGTATGGAACGCTACTCGCACCAACAAGAAGCTCTGAACTCTAAACCCGAAATGATGATGTTTGAAGACACTGATTCTTAGCAGCAATACAAGTCTATATCTCTGCTTGTACAAAAGTCTTTAAGACGCTTAATTGCTCTGATTTCTGTTTGGCGAACGCACTCTTTTGTTATGCCAAACATCTTGCCGATTTCATCAAGTGTCTTTTTATTTTCTTCATTCAAACCAAATCTCAAGACAACTATCTTTTGTTCACGTTCTTTTAAAACAGTCATAGCCTCTGTTATGGCTTCTTTCAAACCCTCGTATTCGGCTTTTGCAGTTGCGGTAGCATTTTCGTCCGCAATAATGTCTGCAAGAGAATGCTCTTTGTTGTCGGAATTGGATAATGTTTCATCCAAAGAAAGATTTTGCTGAAACGCATTTACATATTCTTCAAGTTTCTTGGGTTCGATTTTCATTCTGTCTGCCATATCTTCTATACTCAAAGAAGTTTGCAATTCGTTTTCAAGTTTAGATTTCATTTTGGAATACTTGCCGACAATTTCTTGAACATAAACCGGAACTTTCATACAGCCAGACTGTTCGGAAATTGCTTTTAATACGGCTTGTTTTATCCACCATGTAGCATAAGTACTAAATTTGTAGCCCAATTTATAATTGTACTTATCAACCGCTACCAATAAACCGATATTTGCTTCTTGAATTAAATCGGAAAAAGTCATGTTAGAATTTCTGATTTTTGCCGCAACGTTTGCCGCCAATTTTAAATTCGCACGCACCAACGCACGCTTTGCATCCAAATCACCTTCTTTAATTCTTTTTGCCAATTTCTTTTCTTCTTCATAAGAAAGAACGGGAATAGATGCAATCTTCTTCAAATAATTTTGAAGTGATTCTTCTTTTTTTGAATAAAAGTTAACAATTCTTTTCGATACACAACCAGCTGCTTCACAATTCTTCATACTTTTACGCTCCTAAAAAACCAAAGATACCAAACAAAAACACCCGCCAGAAAACGATTTTACCAAAAGATGCAAGACAAATATATATCGGGTATATAATCAATATATCAGACTTGACATGTTTTTTCAACCCTTTCGTGTAGAAATGTTAAGAAATCATTACAAAATGAGTGTTTTATTTAACATTTCTTAATATTTATGGTACATTATAAATAACAAAGGAGCAGAATATGAGCGTATTTGAAGCGGGAATGCTGATATGTTTCGGAGCCAGTTGGCCTGCCGCAATAGCAAAAACATACAGAACAAAAAACGTAAAAGGCAAGAGTCGCCTTTTTGCATGGCTTGTTATAATCGGCTACACATGCGGAATAATTCACAAGGTCATGCATGATTTTGATGCGGTTTTTTATTTATATTTGGCAGACCTTTTACTTGTTGCGACAGATTTAGCGCTTGTGTACAGATACAAAAATCTGCCGCAAAACAAATAAACCGCCCGCCGAGTAGACAAGCGGGCGATTATTATTTATTAAAACAGGTCTTTTTGCCTGAGTTTTCTGTGCCAAAACCACATCGTTTTATATTAAGAAGATACTCTTAATACAGAAATTTTTAATTAGACAGGCGGAGAATATTATTTTGCAATTGAAACAAGTATGTCGGTTATTTTCTTTGTTGCATCAGGTTTAGCAAGCTTCAAATTTGCTTCTTTCATTGATTGCAAACGCTCTTTATCGTTAACAAGATTATTTACGATTTCTCTGAGATTATCCCCATCGCAAAGATTATCTTCCAAACAAACCGCCGCTCCTGCTTTTTCAAGAGCCATCGCATTATGATACTGGTGATTGTTAGCAGCATGGGGATACGGAACTAAAATTGACGGCAATCCCGACAAATTAAACTCCGATAAAGACAAAGAACCTGCACGAGCTATTACCAAATCAGCACAAGAAAGATACATCGGCATATTATCAAGATACGCTTTGGGCAGGTATGATGGATTATTACGAAGCTCGGAAGAAATTCCGTCCATATATTCTTCATAATTTTTCAAACCTGTCTGGTGAATTATTTGAATATTAAGCTCTTCTATCAACTCCTGCGCACAGGCAGCAATAGCGGCATTTATGGATTTTGCCCCTTGAGAGCCGCCCATAACAAGAATTGTAAATTTATCGGGTGATAAATTGAGGGATTTAAGACTTACTTTTTTATCAAGCGCATTAAATTCGCTACGCAAAGGGTTGCCGTTTACACCAATATTTTTAGCTTTTAAATATTTTTTTGCCTCCTCAAATGAAATATTCATGGCTTTGGCGGAAGATGACATTTTTCTGGAAACAATCCCTGGAATAGCATCACTATCATGGAGCATATACGGAATGCCTGTTATTTTTGCTGCAATTAAAGCAGGCGCACTAACATACCCGCCTGTACCCAAAATGCAATCGGGATGAATTTTTTTAAAATATCCCAAACATTTTATAACGGAAACACCCAATTCAAACAGGCATTTTACGAGTGCAAAATCCTTTTTTTTAGGAAGTCCCGAAACTTTAACCGGCAAAAACTCAAAATCTTCTTTTTCGGTAATTGTTTTTTCAAGCTTTTCAGGGTTGCCTATATAATAAACTTTTTCAACATCATCTCTCGTCAAAAGCTCTCTGCCGACCGCAATTGCAGGGTAAATATGCCCGCCTGTGCCACCGCCAGTCAAAACCACATTAAGCTTTTTATTGTCTTGCCTCATCCTGTTTCCTTTCTTTTTTAACGGAATATCTTGAAATGTTAAATAGCACACCAATCATAGCGCAAGTAACAATAAAAGACGAACCGCCGTAGCTTATAAGAGGAAGCGTTACACCCGTAACAGGGAATACTCCTGACGCTACACACATATTGACAAATGCCTGAAATCCAATATTAAATACAATACCAAAAGCGAGTAATCGTCCAAACATATCCTCGCAGCGTGTAGCAACCTTAAAACCAAAATGCAAAAATAGCAAAAACAACAGTACAAGCACCGTAATGCCGACAAAACCGCTTTCTTCCGCAATTACCGAAAATACAAAATCGGTATAAGCAACAGGTAAATAGTACAATTTTTGTTTGGAATTGCCAAACCCTACACCCAAAAGTCCTCCGCTTGCTATTGCATACCAACTTTGAATAATGTTATATCCAATACCTTGGGGATCAGAAAGAGGATCTAGCCAACCCAAAATTCTTTTTAACTGATAAGAATGTTTCAATACGATCAAGCCGCCAATAGGAAGCATTGCAATTATAGCACCTATAACAATTGTCATATTAATTCCCGCAACAAGCAACATTGCAAGACAGGTAACCCCAAGTATTACAAGCATACTCATGTTAGGCTGCAATAAAATTATTAGCATCATAAAGGCAATTAGTCCTGCGTGTTTAAGGACAAGAATGTTTTTCAGGTTTTTTACTTTGGACAAGCAACTTGCCATAAGTAATATGCACGCAAATTTACCAAACTCAGATGGTTGAATAGGAAGGAATGTCAGCCACCTTGAAGAGCCGTAGTCGGTTTTTCCAAGTCCCGGAATAAGTGTCATTGTGATAAGCGCTATTATCGTAATAGATACTGGCATAACCCAGCGTTCCCAGTTTTTGTAATGAATACGAGAAATAAAAAACAGAGCAAGCCAGCCAAAAGCCGCAAATGCAAGGTGCCTCATCGGGTAATAAAGAGGGTTTTCATAATGGTCTACCCCTTCCGGTGCGCTCGCTGAAAAAATTGCTACGATACCAAAAATCATCAGCATTATAACAACTATTAAGAGGTTTCTATTAATAGGCGGAAGCTTCACCCTCATTTTTTTTGAGGATTGTTTTCTTCTGCGTTTCATATCTTGTTCTTCCGATTTATTTTGATAGTTTCGATAAGACATGATTTCTAAATACATCTCCTCTTTCTTCATAATTTTTGAACATATCAAAACTTGCACATGCAGGTGAGAACAGGACATCTCCCTGTTTCAAGCTTCCGGCTATATCAATTGCATTTTCAAGCGTATTTGTTCTGATAATGTTGTTGTACCCTATCTCTCTCATAGCTTTTTCAAATCTGTCGGCAGCCTCTCCGATCAGAACAACATTCGTAGCTTTTTGGTCAATAGTTTGCACAAATTCGGTTAAATCTGTCATTTTATCCCGACCGCCTGCAATTAAAACCACCTTATCTTTGAACGCTTTTAGGGCACAAATAGAAGAATCACAATTTGTTCCCTTAGAATCATTGTAATACTTTATACCGTCAATCTCCGCAATAAATTCTATTCTGTGAGCAGGCGCTTTAAATTCTTCTATGGTTTTTTGGATAACGTCATTATCTACATCCAAAATCTTTGCTATCGCTGTAGCACACATCATATTTTGATGGTTGTGTTTTCCGAAAATTTTTGCTTTTGACAAATCGCAAACTTTTTGAACATCTTTATTTCTTTCGCAATACAATTTTTCAGCTTTTTCAAAGATGCAAAAATCGCTAAATTCATCATCAAATGCCACAATTTTAGACGGAGTATCTTTTTCTAAAACTTTTACATTTTCATCTTTATAATTCAAAACTGCATATTCGGGTGCATTTTCGCCAAGAAAATGCGATTGTTTTACCCTCAAATACTCCTCTGCACTACCGTGCCACGTTACGTGGTCAGGAGTATAATTGATAAACGCACCAATATAGGGTTTTAAATATTTGCTATGGAATATTTGATAAGAGCTGATTTCCATTACAAAATAATCAACGTCATCATCTAATAAATCAGTCGGCGGAACACCGATATTGCCGCAAAATGGAGCTTTGTATCCTGCGTTGGTCAATATTTCACTCGTTAATTTTGTTGTGGTGGTTTTGCCGTTTGTTCCGGTAATTGTTATAAACTTTGAATTTTCGGGCTTATTTAAAAATGCAAAATCAGGTTCACTGATAACTTCTTTATTAAAGCATTTTGCCTTTTGAAAAATTTCAGCTTCGGGCGGAATGCTCGGACTTGTTACAATAATATCCGCATGTTTTACGGCTCCGTCGGAATGAAACCCCATCTCGACCTTTATGCCCAAATCCCCAAGTTCTTTTATTGTAGCTGAGTCCTCAGGTTTTTGAGTTCTTTTTTCGGTTACAACAACTGATGCACCTTTTTTTACCGCATATTTTGCAACAGAAATACCGCTTATTGACAATCCTAATACTAAAACATTTTTATTTTTAAGTTCCATAATCTACACCACAAATAACCTTATTGCAATAGCTATCAAGCTAAACAACAACGTTATTCCCCAAAATGTATAAACAATCTTTGTTTCTTTCCACCCGCACAGCTCAAAATGGTGGTGAACAGGCGACATTTTAAAAACTCTTTTTCCGGTTGTTTTAAAACTTGTAACCTGAATAATTACAGAAAGAGTTTCTATAATGAAAATAATACCTATAAATAAAAGCCAAAATTCATTTTTACTCAGTATAGCAAGGGTTCCCAAAGCTCCGCCGAGAGCCAAACTCCCCGTATCTCCCATAAAGATTTTTGCAGGAAATTTGTTGAAGTACAAAAAGCCAAGACAACTGCCTGCAATAGCTGCACTTACAATAGCCAGCCCTGTATATCCGTTAATCTGACACAGAGCAGCTAGAGCAGAAAACGCAATGAATGAACATCCGCCTGCAAGTCCGTCCAGTCCATCTGTAAGGTTCACCGCATTCGACGAACCTATAACGACAAAGACCGCAAAAATAGGATACAGGATTTTGCCGAGCTCAAAGTCCCATCCTTGAACATTAAAGAAGTTTATTGCAGTTTTATCGACATACACCATATACAATGCCGGCAAAAGCGCTACAATTATCTGCAAGGCAAGTTTGCCCCTTGCGCTCAAACCTTTATTTTGTTTTTTATGAATTTTTTTTATGTCATCAGTGTATCCGGCATAACAATATAAAACGATTGTTATCAAAGAGAGGACAAGTATTGTCGAAAAGGCTTCAGCCATAAACAACGACAAAATCGCCGCAACAACCGCCGCACCGACAATCAAAAGTCCGCCCATAGTAGGAGTGCCTGCCTTTTGTGCATGCAACTTTGAAACGTCATCTCTAATATATTGCTGCAGCATTTTTTCTTTTAAAAATTCTAAATACGGAACTCCCAAAATCATTGTTAAAAGCAAGGCTATTAAACCCGCAACAAAAATAAGTATCATTTTTCCCTAATTATCTCCGCTATTTTTTCAAATTTCATTCCTCGGGAGGCTTTGAGGAATACAACCGACTCTTCGTTCATAATATTTGGCAAAAATTCTGCCGCCTCCTCCACTGTCAAGCAAGATTTTTTTTCAATATTTTTAACTTCTTCTGCTGTTATTTTAGCAAGTTTTCCCACTGAAATAAAATAATTTACATTTAAAGAATTTATCAGCATACCGATTTTTCTGTGATATTCTTCCTCAAACTCGCCCAATTCAAACATATCGCCAAAAACGATAATAATATGCTTGTTCTTATAAACTTCACAAATGTGTTTTATTGACAACTGTGCAGAATCGGGATTTGCATTGTAACAATCGCTGATAATCAATGCACCTGACTTTGATTTTATAATTTCGTTTCTGAATTCGACATTTTGAAAATCAAGCAACCCCTTTTGAATTTCCTCATCTGCATAGTTTTCAAGCTTTGAAGCCCGAATTGCTGCGAGCGCATTTAATATATCATAGTCTGCACTTGACGGAAGTTCAAAAACACTATTTTCATATTTTATTTTTGCAATATTTTCATCTTTTTCAATTATTTCTATGTCAGATAAATCATAGAAAATTTTTTTGAAATTATTTTTATTTTTTAGCTCATTTTTAATAATTTCTTCATCATGCGCAATCAAAATTCCTTCATTCGTCAGATAATTTGTTATTTCGCATTTTGCTTTGGTAATATTTTCTCTTGAACCCAAAATGCCTATATGCGCCGTTCCTACGTTTGTAATGACTGCGATATCAGGTCTTGCATATTTTGCCAAAAGGTCAATTTCGCCAAGTCCTCTCATACCCATTTCTACAATGCAGTATTTTGTATCAGGCTCAATGGATAGCAATGTCTGACACAAGCCTATTTCGTTATTATGATTTTTTATTGATTTTTGTGTCTTGTATTTTGAAGCAAAAACACTGTACAAAAACTCTTTGGTCGTAGTTTTTCCGGACGAACCGGTTACTCCGATAATTTTTGCAGAGCATCTTTTTCTATGAAAAGAGGCTATTTTCAAATATGCTTCAAGGGTATCTTTAACGACCAAAAAATTTCCGTTCTCTGACAAAGCGGAATGTTTTTCGTCAATGATGGCGAGTTTTGCACCTTTTTCCAAAGCGTTTATAGCAAATTCATGCCCGTCAAAAACCGCACCCACAATAGCAAGATACGCATCATCCGCTGTTATCGTCCTTGTATCTGTTGAAATTCCAAGATTTATATTCTTTAAACTCTCATCTCCAACGTATTTCCCATTGGTAATATTTATCAGTTCGCATATTGTAAAAGTTGCTTTCATAATTTATCTTTTACTTTTCTCTCTTTTCCAATTCTTCTTTAATTTCCTGAACTTCATATTTCAAACGATTGATTTCGCATTTTACAGGGTCCGGAATGTGGTTGTGTTGCAATACGCCGTCTTGTTCAAATCTTTGAGTAACAATTCTTGCAGGAACACCAACGACAGTGGAATGTTCGGGAACATCTTCAATAACAACCGAGCCTGCACCGATACGAACATTTTCCCCTATTGTAATATTGCCTAAAACTTTTGCTCCTGCGCCGATTACAACATTGCTCATAATCGTAGGGTGACGCTTGCCGTGTTCTTTACCAGTACCGCCTAGCGTAACTCCTTGGTACATAAGGACATCATCTTTTATAATCGTTGTTTCACCGATAACAACTCCCATTCCGTGGTCAATAAAGAACCTTCTGCCGATTGCCGCCGCAGGGTGAATTTCTATTCCGGTCAAAAACCTGCTGAAATTTGAAATCATCCTCGGGATAAGCGGAATATGCCAATAGTTGAGCTTGTGGGCAATTCTGTGTAAAATCAGAGCGTGAAGTCCCGGATAGCAAAACAACACCTCAAAAAGGCTCTTTGCCGCAGGGTCTTTATCGTAGATGGTTTTTATATCTTCTTTTATTTTTGAAAAAGCTCTTATTAACATACTTGAATTATAACGTTAAAAATAAATTTTGGGAAGAATTTTAATCATCAAAAGAGTATTCCCAGCAATTTATTGAGCCGCAATAACTGCATACTGCGTGGGCATTCATAAACATCAAATCAGGCGTAAAAGTGTATCCGTCAACAGTTATAACTATATGCCCTTTTGAATTTACCGTTTTTTCCATAATGCGCTTCCCCGGATAATCAGGGCTGAACATTAGTTCAAATCTGTCTTTTTTCTTGCATTTTGTACACTTAAACATTATTTCTTCTTTGCGGTTTTTGATGATTTTTTTGCAGCCTTAATTTCTTCAACAGGTTCTTCTTTGGGAGCATTTCGTTTTTTCGCATCAAAGTAAAATATTGTATATAAACTCGAACCCATCGGGAGCATCAACAAACTTATAACCGAAGCAATCAAAACAAAAGAGAACGATTTTGATGTTTCTAAAATAAACTTATCCAAAGACTCATACTGAAATATCGGCAACGCTTGAAGATATGTATATAAATCGGGATAATTTTCAAAAAGGTTCTCCATTAAAGCCTTTACCGGAAGCGCTATTGTGCCTTTTATCATACATATATCCGCCGCAAAACTAAATATTTGCGGAATTAAAATACCAGTAATGATAAACAGCGAGAGCATCAAAGTTACCATTCGCCAAAAATTATTTAAAACGAGCCTGAAACTTTCTTCCAAGGATTGCATCGGCCCAAAAGAAGTTTCAAATGCAAAGACCTGAAAACTCAAACTTAAATATATTGATAAAACTATCAACAAAAATACTGCAAGAAATTCAAACCCTATGAGGAAAAACGGCGTGAGCGGAGGTTCGACAAAAAGATACACGCTAAAAGGAAGAATAAGCCCCATCACAATAATTGAGCACCAGATAGCAAGCATCAAGAAATAGTCTTTTGAACGAAGTGAAACTATTTGAGTATAATGACTATGGTGTTTTAGGACTTTCTTTTTTAATATATCTCCGACCATATTATTTAATGAAACCATTTTGAGGAGATAGTTCCAAAAAGCAATTTTAAATACAATCAACCCCGGCAAAAGCGCAGCTACAGCAATAATTATAATCATATAAAGCTCGTTTAAAACAGGCAAAGACTGCGCCCAAGTAAGATAATGTTTGGGAATAAGATAAATAGGAATAAACATCATCACAAACCCGACAAGCATACCTATAACCGGAGCAAACACATGAGCGCTGAGCGTTAAAAAATTTTGAACATATAATTTTATCCCGTTTCCGATTATGTTAAAAATCGTAGATGTTTTTGATTTTGCCATTTATTTACCCGATACAAAAATTTTCAATAATATGTTACCATAAAACCACAGGAAAAAGCTATGTTTGGAATAAATAATAAAAAGAAAATATTATTGATAGGTATGCCTGATTTGGTTCTGTATTGCATTCATGCACTTAAACAGGCAAACAAAAAAATCGTCGGAGTAATTACTTCTCCAAAGGATAATCCTACCTATGAATATATGGAAAAATTTCTTAACGAAAACAGACTCAACCACATTCCGAATAATAAAAATTTTAAGGATGAAACTCTTTTAAAAACAGTTAGAGAACTGGCTCCGGACATTGCTTTCGTATGTTCATACAACTACCTTTTGCCCAAAGAATTATACGAAATTCCAAAACTCGGAACGCTCAATTTCCACCCATCATTATTACCCGATTACAGGGGTGCAAATCCGTATTTTCACGCAATAAACAATGGTGAAACAAAAACCGGAATAACCATGCATTTTTTGGACGAAGGGTTTGATACAGGTGATATTGTGGAACAAATTGAAGTTCCTATTTATGATAACGATACTATGGGTTCTCTGTTTTCAAGGCAAAACGAACTGACCGGAAAATTGTGCGTAGAAACAGTGAACAAAATTGAAAGAGGAGAAACTCTGCCCAGAAGGAAACAAGTCGTTTCAGAAAATATAAAAACCGCCCCCAAAATACACCCCGACAGTGATGACGTAAAAATTGACTGGTCAAAGACCGTCAAGGAAATAGACCGATTTATCAGGGCGCTAAATCCGTTTTTCGGAGCAACTTCCTGTATAAATGGGGTCGAAATATTATTTTGGGATGCTGAATATGTATTAAATCCCGCAGCGGGAAGCCTACCGTCAGGCACGGTAAGTGAAATAACAAACGAAGAAATTTATATAAGCGCCCAAGACGGCTTTATACGCACACGCATTTTAAGTATAGGGGAATTGACCTATTTTTCCAAAACAGGAAAAATTATTGAAGTTGCAAACATCAAAAAAGGCGATAGGTTTAGCTAAGAGGTATTTTTAAAATTTCGATTTTATCCCATATACTGCCTATACACTTCTTTTGCTTCTTTATTTATGTTAGGTGTATCTATTTCAAATACGTGAAATCTTGCAGGTCCGAGATTAGCAAACAATACACCATCTCTTGCAACAAAAGAACTTGTTTCACCGTAAGGCATTGTTAAATCTCTCATTGGTTGAGATGCTTTCAAGCCCGGTATCTTAATTTTGCCTTGAACATTTGAATTTACTTCTCTGTTTGCAACAATCAGAAGTGTTTTTCCGTTATAGTGGCGAATATAAGAAATAATTCTGTCGTGTTTGTCATCTGTATCCCTTAAAGGAATAAATGTTCCTTTCGTAATAACATCCTCATATTTCTTTCTGAGTTCTGCCATAGATGTCATAAATTTACCTATCTCAGGATGATTTCCTCCGGGTTTTCTTGAGAGGTTAAAGATATCTACGTGTTCTCGATTTGGTGTGTCATAAGTAAAGCAGTCAGTATAACTCTTGTCTGCAAGCTTGCCTTCATAAGAATATATGTAGGTATCACCTGATTCAAAACCTGTTGTATAATATGGATTTGTCATAGGAAGAGTATTTCCCAAGCCTGTTGTCAAATTGCAATACTCAACACCTCCAGAACTCATGGGGCTCTTGTCATCGTGTGTTGCAAATGAAGCAATAAGCGATTTTCCTGCAGGAAGTCTGTATGACATATCAAGATTTTCTATAACATAGTCGATAAGTTCTTTTGCCTTAAATCTAAGCGGCAAAAGGTGATATTGTCCGTAATATGAATCAAAACCTGCTGCCAATAGTTCTTCCGGTCTGTCATGAGGCATATTCAAAATCGGAGATGCATCTTCATAAGTATATGTTTCTGCTAAAAATGCAAATTCAGGATCTTTGCTTCTTGCATAAGAAATTATTTCATCCCAAAATTCGGCAGGTTTCGCTCTTGCAACGTCGGCTCTTATACCGTCAACATTACATTCAAGCATTAAATCAACAAATTTTTTGTGATATTCAAGCAATGGTTGATTCAATATCTTTTTGTCCTTATCGGAATAAGGTGCAAACATTCTGATATCTTCCCAACCTGAAGGAACTTCCGGCATACCACGTTCGTCAACCGCCATCAAATCAGGTCTTTCGTTATACAAGTCAACTGAAACGCAGCTTGGTAGGTCAACCATTACGTTCATTCCTTTTTTATGACATTCATTTACAAAGTATTTAAAGTCTTCTTTTGAACCTAACATTTTATCAAAGGTCAAGAAATCAGCCGGAGCATATACAGAACCCGCAGTACCTTTGGCTGCTATTTTACCGATAGGATTTATTGGTAACACGTGGAATGTATTTATTCCGAGTTTTTTCATTTCATCAATACGTTCTACAGCATTTCTGAATGTTCCGTGTTCTTCATTTTCATCAATCAATTCGTTGCCGTTTTTATCTTTGGCATTGAATGTTCTCATAATCATTGCATACAGAGTAACTTCGTTATTTTTAAACATTGTTCGGAGATTGTTTTTCCATACTGCAGGTTTATTATCAACAGGTGCGGCTTTTTGAGTTTGTTGAGTCGGCGCAACCGGTTTGTGCTGGTTTATAATCATTTGCGCATAACTTTTCACAAAATCGTTTGCGCTTACGGTATGTCCAAAAGAAGCATCAAAAGGAGCCGAAACGGTATTTTGAGAATTATTTACCTTTTCTGTACTTATATTATTTTTGTTGTAAAAAGAAACTGCACTAATTCTCATTACGCTTTCCTTTCTTGATAAATATCGGGATTAAATTCATTCTTTTTACCTATTCTTGCTATAGCAATTGCAGTAATCGCACAAAGACCGACAAATGCCAAACCTACTCTTTTGAACCATCTGTTATATGAGTACATATTTTGTGCGCTTGATATTACGAAGTTTTTAAATGTCGGAGCTTGCATAGAACTTGTCTTGCCTGCATAAGATTTATTGATTACAACATCACCTACGGATGAAAAATCATCCATACCGAGGAAGTTTAATAACGTTTTCATTCTGTTTCTGCCGTTTTCAATAAAGCCTGCACCGACCTCTTTGTTGCCGCACAAATTTTGCCACAAAGCGTCTGCCGTTCCCGCTTTTATCGCAGATACGTCCGCTTCCGACAAACGTAAAAATGCTTTTAATTCATCCGCTTTTTGCGGATTGGAATTTATAACTTCCATAATTTTATCAAATACTGCTTGTTTATTGCCAAAACTCAGCGCAAACAAATCATCCGCATATTGGTATATTTTCAGATTTCTCAAGCAGTCACCAATTTTTCCCGAATCGGTTAGTGCATATTTGATATTTACATCATCTGATTGGCTAACCAAAAGATGGCGCATCAACGTAGTCATATCATCTATTTTCTTCGCCAAACTTACGGGAAGTCTTGATTTTGTTTCTTCTGAAATGGGTGCAAATACCTTGCTTACGAGCTGTTTGTATTGGTCTTCATTTCTGATTACTTCCTTCAAGTTATCTAATCTGTTAATGAAGGCATCTACGGTTTCGCATTCAAACAATGTTTTCTTTATTGTTTCATATAACGGTGTTCCTTGATTTTCTCTTAATACGCTTAATATTCTGATTGGTGAAAACATTGTATTGGCAGCACTTGTATATTTTCCGATAATATCTTTTCTCTTTGCAGAAAACAGACTCGACAGAACATTGGACATTTGCGCAAATTCACCTTTTGAATCGTATGCCGTCAACAATTTTTGCATTCCGTCCAAATAGTCAAGAGAAAATTTCAAATATTTTTCATCTTTAGCAAAAAGACTTGCAGCGGATACACCGAGATTTTTAATAGCTTTATCATAACTCGGCTTATTCTTAACGATTTTATCAATTACTCCGCTAATAATGTCATAAGCGGCTTCTGTTGAAGGTGCAGACGCAATTTTCTTAATAGTGGCATTGTCTATTCCGAGAGCTTTCATTACTTGAGGCGGCATTGTTTCCCAAATACCTGCGTTAGTTGATACTGCACCGTTCCATACAAGGTTATACAAACCTTTATTAAAGTTTCTGTTTACTTTTACATCATAAGTCGTTAATAATTTTGAAAAATCTTTTAATTGTTCTACCGTTGTTGCCCAGGAAGCAAGAGTGAATGTTTTTGAACCGTTTAAAGTTTCAACGAGTGACGGTTTTATTTCTTCCGCTTGTTTTGCAGTAATTATTTTCTTTATTTGAAGTTCTTTCAATAATCTTGATGTGAAAGATTTTATCGTTTTTTCATTCAAATTACCGTTATATTTTGCGGCAGTTTGTTGAATAATTGGCTGCAAATCAACTTTTTGTGAATTTACGTCATTAAATAAGCCTGCCAATCTCTTGTTCAGATTTTCATCAAACTTAACGGAAACATCTTTAATATTTTCTCCGCTAAATATATTGTCCAGAGTTTTATTTATGCCGTCTGACAGAGCAAAATCATCAGTATAACCGGCAAAAACCTTTCTTATCCCTGCCATAGTTTTTGGAGTGATAACTTCCGGCAATTCACTCGTAATAAATGCTTCAGCCTTTTCGTTTACGAGAAGATGATTTGTATGTTCGGACATTTTTCTGATAAGTCCGTCTGCACGAGCTTCTTGTACTTTGGACAATACGGGATAGAATACGTGCTTTCCTAACTTGTCAGCAGCAAGTGATGCTACCAACGGGGTAGAAAATCCAGCCGTCAATAAAGCAAGCGTATTACCTTGAATAGAAACTTGTCTTGCTTTTTCTTCAATAGCTCTTCTTCTGTTTTTGATATTTCTTGGTACTCCGAGTTTATCTCCCATTTTTGAAATTTGTTCATCAGAAATCATATCCCAGCAAATAAACTGAGGATCATTATAAAAACGTTTTTTATGTCCACGTGAAGTAACATATTCGGTATCTAAATCGACGCCCTTAAAATGCTTAATCGGTGCATGTATAGCCAATTTAGGCCATAACGACATTGCGCCGAGCCAGCAGACAAGCCCCAAAAATTCCATTCCTTTTTTGAAAGGAGAACCTTGACTTGTCGCAATAATTCCGGCAATGCCAAGTCCGCCGAGCTTTATAGCAACGTCATTTATTCTGCCTATTGAATAATCGTTGCCTTTGCCTTGAATTCCTTTAAAGAAGTATTTTATTGAATTAACATCGCTATTCAGCGCACTTTTTATACTAAACGGACTTTGTTCAACTATATGCCCCTTTGGTCTGTAAGCTCTGACACCAGTACGCCACGCATCCTGAGCATTGTTAGGTGCGGAATACTTGTTACGGCTTTGAATAATATCAACATAAGATTGAATCATTGAGGTCATTATTTTTGCCCTCCTTCAATCTTTGGATTTATTTCTTTTTTCAAAGAGGTTTTGTTCAAAATCATAACATTGGCAAGGATACTCAAGCCGACTGCACCGATAATTGCGCCTCTGCCAAGAATTTTTGCCACAAGCGATTTACCGTTCCATAAATCCCTAAATCCGTCTTTTATTGGTTTTCCGAGGTTTTCTTTTAATGATACTCCCCACATTCTAAATCTATTTTTCGTAGATGGCTTAAATAATTTTGCGGTATCTTTTAACAGTCCTCTAAAGTCAGCTTTCGCAAATCCTTCCTGCTGCGCAAGTCCGAGTCCAACCATTACAAAAGGAACGGAGAGCATTGTTTTCCATGATGTAGCCATAATCAGCATTTTTCTAATTTTCCACATCAATGAAGAATCCGAATCTTTCATTGGTCTTCTTGCACCGAACTTCTTCGCTAATTGGTCAAATGTTTCATTTACATTGTTGTTTTGTCCGTATTTATAAAACAAATCCCAACGGGTAAATTCGGTACTTTCAAATGCGCCTTGGTTGCTTGGTTTTTTGTTATTGGGCAGATTGAGAGGATTACCTTCTCTCAAGGATGTGACTTTTCTGTACGGTCTGTTTAAATCTACACCCCTGAATATCTTCATTGGGATGTCAATAACCGCAGAAGCGACTTCTCTTGCTGCATAGTACATTAAAACGCCAAGCAATACTTTTTTTACAAAAGCATTATTTGCTTCGCTAGCATTCGGTATCAAAGGATTTTTGCCGCACATGGCAACAGCGGCAAGTCCCAAACCTCCGAGGTAATATGGTATTCTGGAAACTTTCAATTGTTCAAAGAAATTAAAATCGGGATCGCCTTTCATCCCTCTGTAAGCATATCCCGGGGTATTCAAAGCGGTTTCAATATTTATTTTTGTTTTAGTCAAAAAGCCCGGCGTTCTGAGCCTGTCATGTTCTTTATTACTGACAGAATAAAACTCAGGTCTGCTTTTTATTCCACGACCTGTTTTATTTTCTTCAGCACCATTAAAACGAATCTGTGATGTATCAGTGCTATGAATTTTATTTACTGATGCCATGCTTACCTCAAGGAATACCAACTATAATAAATGAGTAAACCACATTATTTGCTATCTGCAGAAACAATCTTAATAATATTTTACACGAAAAAATAACATTCTAAAATAATGATTAACGAAATCTTAACCTTTTTGACAAATTCATGAGGGTAAGGTTTACTAGATAATGAGGAGATTTGTAACTACTTTCGGGAATTAGAAGATACATGCATATACGAGAACTTGAGATAGACAATTTTAAGTCCTGCTCCGGTAAGGTAACAATCCCGTTTTGCGAGGGTTTTACCGCTATTGCCGGACCTAACGGCTCCGGGAAAAGCAACATCATTGACAGTATCTTATTCTGCCTTGGATTGTCAGCTTCAAGAACCACGTTCCGTGTAGAAAGCCTCAAAGACTTCATCAGCTGGCATAATAAAAGAGAAGAAGCCTCCGTTAGAATCACATTCGGTGACGAAAACAATAACGAAATTATGACCGTCAGACGTGAAGTTAAAAAAACTTCAGCAGGATATATAAGCACATATCAGCTTAACGGCAAAACTTCTTCATTATCCGAAATTCACGAACAACTTCTCAAATACAATGTTTCCCCCGGAAGCTACAACGTACTTATGCAGCACGAAGTTACAAAAATCACCGCCTCAAGTCCTCTCAACAGAAGAAAAATCATTGATGAAATTGCAGGCGTAGCAGACTTTGACAGGCGTATTGAACAAGCAGAAAAAGAGCTTCAAACAGTAGAAGACAGAATTGAAAAATCCGGTATCGTTTTAAATGAAATAGATATAAGACTTGATATTCTAAAAGAACAAAAGGAAGCCGCTTTAAAATATCAAAAACTGCGTGAAGAAAAAGCCAAATACGAAAATCAAAAGTCCACAGTAAAATATTTTGATATAAAAAATTCTCTCGAAAGAGTCCACGAAAATATCCTTGAAACAAATAAAGACAAAAAACAAAAAGAAAAAGAGCTTGAAAAAGCTGACAAAGCTCTTGAAGAAGCAAAATCAAAGCTGCAAGAATTGTCTAACCTTGTTAAACAAAAGGGCGAAGATGAGCAACTAAAAATCAAAGCCGATATTGCGGCACACCAAAGCAGCATCACTTCAAAAGAAAGCTCTATTGAAATGATGGAGCAGCAAAAAGCCCAAAACCTTGAAGCAATAAAAAATGCAAACTTTAATATTGAAACCCTTAACGGCAAAATTGATGACGCTCGCCTCAGAATTGACAACAAAAATGAGGAAATAAAAGTTTTAGAAAACAATATTGAACATGAAAAAGCCGAACTTGAAAAAGTTACCAAAGACATAGAAAATGTAAGCTCAAAAAGTAATGAGAGCGTCAAAAAACGTGCGGAATTAAGAGCCGAATTAGATAATAAAAAAGACGAGCAAACAAATCTCCTAAAAGATATCTTGCCCCTCGAAAACGATATCAGCCGCTACGAAAAAGACATCGCTAACGCAAAAGAAATCATAGACGAATTTGACAATACACAAAATGAAAAACTTTCCGAAAAAGATAAACTTGATGTCAAAATTGAGGAATTACAAAAGGAACTTAACGACTATGTAATGATGCAGAAAAACACCCTTACAAATCTCGACAACGTTAAGGGTAAACTTGATGAATGCTATCGCAACATAAATCTTGCCGTTCAAAAGGTAACAAAGCTTGAAACGCAAAAACAAACGATGGCGGATTTCAATTTTAATCGTCCCGTTGATTTTATTATGGAATCAAAAATCAGAGGAGTTCACGCTCCTCTTGCAAAACTCGGAAATGTTGATGAAGAATTTGAAACGGCATTGGAAATCGCTATGGGCGCAAGAATGGCATCAATCGTTGTTGATGACGAAGATGTTGCCGGTGTTTGCCTTGATATACTCAAATCAGCAAACGCAGGACGTGCAACCTTTTTGCCGCTTAACAAAATCAAACAGGCTCCTGACCTTAGACCGCCGAACATTAACGGAGTTATTGATTATGCAATAAATCTCATTGACTTTGATGATAAATATTATGATGCTTTTTATCATGCTTTAAGCGATACTCTCATTGTTGAAGATATAGGTACAGCAAAAAAACTTATCGGCAAGTATAGAATGGTAGTTTTAGACGGTTCATTGTTTGATAAATCAGCTGCAATAACGGGCGGAAGTATTCCAAAAAGCAGAATGAAATTCTCCAGCAGTGAAAATAAAGAACTTGAAAACTGCAAAAAGAAACTCCAAGAGTTCCAAGACGAAGCAGACCGCTTAGATAATAAGAAAAGAGAACTTGAAAACAAATTAGATACTATTAGGACTGACTATTCGTCAGCAACTACGGAACTTAATAAACTTACAAACACGAGAGATAATCTCGTTCAAAATCTTTCTACAGCACAAAAAACTCTTGAAGCCAATAAAAAGATTATTGAAGAAACAACTCCGCTCTTAAACGAAAGTAAAGGAAAACTCGACAGTTTGAAAAAGCAGGAAGAAAAACTGAAAGATAAAATAGAAAATATTCAAAATGAAATAGCTGAAGTAGAAAAAGAAATTCCGGAAGATGAAATCAACAAACTTGATGAGCTTTCTGATGCAATTCACGCCGAAATTGAAAGATTCAGAATAGACATTATAAGTGCACAAGGCGAAATAAGCAACATAAATAACGAAATCGGCTTCAGCGAACAATCTATTAAAATGCAAAAAGACCAAATAGAAAAACTTAAAAATGCAAATATCGATTTTGATAAAAACAAAAAACTTACCGAAGAACAAATCTCCCAAATAAAAGTTAAGGTTGAAGAACTTCAAGAAAAAGTAAAAGAAATTGATAAAAATTTGGCAGAACTTCAAGCTCAGCGTGACGTTGTACAAAACGAAGTTCTTGAAGGGCAAAACCAGAAAAATAATTTGACTTTGAATTTAGAAAGAATTGCAGAAAACATTGAAGCTCTAAAAGGCAGAAGAAAAGAACTTGAGCCAGAATTGGAACAAATAAGAAATGAGCTTATTGAGGCCGGTTATCAAATTTCTTCATTACAGCCTGTTGACATTTCAACAGAGGAGCTTGAAAAAGCAGTTGCAAGAATTGATAAAAAAATGGCAGAAATGGGCGACGTAAATATGGTTGCGATAAAAGAATTTGATGAAATTTCTCAAAGGAAAGAAGAACTCAAATCCAAACTCGACACACTTTCTACCGAAAAACAAGAAATCCAAAATCGTATGCAAGGATATGAAGATATGAAGAAAAAATCATTCCTTGATGCATACAACAAAATAAATGAAAACTTCCAAATTATTTGTACAAAATTATTTGACGGAACAGGCTCACTCGTATTGGAAAATCCGACTGACCCATTGTCAGGAGGTTTGACAATAACGGCGCAATTCAGAGATAAAGACGAAGCCAAAAAGCTTACAGGTCTTTCCGGCGGTGAAAAGTCATTGACCGCACTTGCTTTTGTCTTTGCTATTCAACGCTATCTGCCTGCACCATTCTATGCGCTTGATGAATCGGACGCATCACTTGACGGAATAAATGCTATGAAACTTGCTAATATGATTAAAGACCAATCAAAAAATACTCAATTCATAGTAGTCAGCCACCACGAATGTATGTTAGAATCAGCAAGTAGGGTTATCGGTATAACTCAAGGAAAAGGTATTACAAAAGTTACAGGGATAAAATTAAGTGATTAATTCAACGGAAACACAATCAACAAGAATAATAGGTACTCTCACCGTTACACCCGCTCCAAACTTAGAAAAGGAAGCGGAAAATGATTTTATCAATGCAACTTTAGCTAAGATGCAATCTGATAGCGACGGTATTGATATCCTGCTTGAAATGGTTAAAAAGAACAAACTTGACCCTTGGAATATCGATGTGGTTAAGCTTGCAGACCAATATTTTGCAAAAACCATTGAACTGAGAATAAATAATCTTCATGTAACCAGCAGAGTAATACTTTTTGCCTGCATTCTTTTAAGGTTGAAGTCCGACATTTTGGAAGGTTTAGACCCATTTGCACAAGTCGAAGAAGAAGAAAATTTTGAAGCCGACTATGCTGACCCCGAATACGAGGACAACGTTATTCCGTTTAATGCCCCCTCTTTAAACGAAGTAATTCAACGCCGTACAAGCGTAAGGCTTAACCGTAAAAGAAACGTTACTTTAAAAGACTTGATTAAACACCTCGAATTTTACGAAGCATTAGATAAAAAACGTTCAATCCAAGAACGTTTTAAAAGGGCGAAACGCCGCCATAGTGAATTTGAAGACTTCACTCCGGAAGACATTATAGAAATGGCTCATTCCGGTGAAATGGAACGCAACGTCGATACAATAAGAGAAGTTTTGACAAAGATTTTTACAACGGAAGAAAAAATTGAAATGTCGGAACTCAATTCAACCGGCTTAAACAAACTTTCTATTTATCTTGCTCTGTTGTTTTTAACTGCGGATAACAGAATTGATTTGGAGCAGGAAGAATTTTATTCCGAAATTTATGTCGTTCAATCAAAAGAACCTACCCCCGAAACAGCTGAGGTACAAGCATGAGCCTGAAATCGAGAGTAGAAACAGTTTTATTCGTTACGGCAAAAGCGATGTCCTCTGCCGAAATTGCGGAAATTCTTTCCGAAAGCGTTGACGAAGTTGAAGAAGCGCTTCTCGAACTGATTATGGACTATTCATCCCGTGACGGTGCACTTGAAATTGATGACGAAGATGGCTACATTCTTCAAGTTAGGGAAGAATATATCGACATTGTGGAAAAACTTGTACCTGTCGAACTTACGCAAGCAGTTATGAAAACTCTTTCCGTTATCGCATTAAAAGAACCCGTCAGACAGTCTTATGTGAAAGAGTTGAGAGGCGCAACCGCATACGACCACATAAAAGAACTTTTGCAAAAAGGTCTGATTTCAAGAAAACGAGATAAAAACGGCAGGTCATTCAACCTCAGAACAACACCAAAGTTTAAAGAGTATTTCAAGCTCAAAGGCGATACCGAACTGTTATCCAAACTCATAGACAAAGAAGGCGTTCCAGAAGATTAGAATTAGTCGAAAAACAAGGAGAGTTGAGAAGTATCAGCTTCTAACGTTTTTTTATTTCTGACATTTATATTCGCTTGGTTATCCTTTTGAATACGGTTTATAAGTGTTAATGCTCTTGATACAACAGCATTAGGAAGTCCCGCCATTTTTGCAACCTGAATACCGTAGCTGCGTGAAGTTGAACCCTCTACGACTTTCCTCAAAAATTCAATTTCATTATTTTCTTCGTTAACTGTTACTTTATAATTTTTAATTTCGTTAAATTTATCAGCCATGATATTCAATTCGTGGTAGTGAGTTGCAAATATTGTTCTTGCCTTAATTTTTGTCGCCAAAAACTCGCAAACGCTCCACGCTATAGCCACACCGTCATACGTGCTGGTTCCTCTGCCAATTTCATCAAGCAAAATAAGACTTTTATCAGTGGCAAAATTCAAAATATTTGCCGTTTCTAGCATTTCCACCATAAATGTTGACTGCCCTGTCGAAAGGTCATCAGACGCACCAATTCTAGTGAAAATTTTGTCTATTATACCGATTTTGGCATAGCTTGCAGGAACAAACGAACCCATTTGCGCCATAATCGAAATAAGTGCATTTTGGCGCATATAGGTGGATTTTCCTGCCATATTAGGACCGGTAAGAATTATAAATTGAGCAATATTCGTATCCTTTTGATTTGCCTGCAAGGTTAAATCATTCGGAACATACTCCCCAAGAGGTAAAATCTGCTCAATAACAGGGTGTCTACCGTCTTTTATAATCAAATCGTCGGAATTATCAACAATCGGACGAATATAATTATACTCGGCTGCGCAGGAAGCAAATGAAAGAAGAACATCAAGAACGGAAAGCTCATACGCAAGGAGTCTTAACTCCGACACAAATTCTTTTGAATATTCTCTAAAATCGCAAAACATATTGTATTCAATAGCAAGCGACTTGCTTTGCGCATTCAAAACATCGTCCTCATGTGCCTTTAACTCTTGTGTAATATACCTTTCTGCATTAGTAAGAGTTTGTTTTCTTACATAATCGGCAGGAACCATAGAAGTATTTGCATGAGTAACCTCTATAAAATAACCGAAAACTCTGCTGTAACCGACTTTTAGCGTATTTATTTTTGTTCGTTCTTTTTCTCTTTGTTCAAATTCTTTGAGCCAATTTTCACCGTTGGACAACAAATTGCGCTGATAATCAAGCTCGCTGCTTACACCTCTTTTGATTATACCGCCTTCTTTTATCGTTATGGGCGGTTCATCAACAATCGTGCGTTCAATAATATTCGCAAACTCAATTAAAGGCTTCCTTTCATTTTGAAAAGCAGCCAAAAACGGCGAATTAGCCTCGCTCAAAAGTTCATTTATCTCGGGTATATGGTACAATGACTCTTTCAAAGCGACATAATCACGTCCGTTTACGCTGTTATTGCTTATTTTGGTTGCAAGCCGCTCTATATCATAAACTTTATCAAGTGCAGCCCCCAAACCCATTCTGACTTTTGGGTTATTCAACAATTCTTCGACACCGTCCAAACGCCGATTAATTTCACCTGTATCCAATAGCGGTTGACGAAGCCAACTTCTCAACAACCTTGCGCCCATAGGAGTTGAGGTCTTGTTTATTGAACTTAAAAGGCTGCCTTTATATGAATTTTCACGAATAGTTGAAGTAAGTTCCAAACCTCTTTGCGCATTTGAATCAAGCGACATAAAGTTTTCTATGCTATACGGTCTGATTGCCTCAAACTTTGATATGTTTTCGTGCTGCGAATTTTTCACATACCCAATCAAAGCACTGGCTGCACACAACGCAAATTTATAATCGGGATAACCAAACCCCTCAAGACTATCCACCTTAAAAATCTCTTTAATAATATTTTCAGAATTATTAATATCGAAATCGGAATCGTCCAACTTTGTGCAGTTATAATTTTCTCGTATTTCCTTGGGCAAGTCCGCAACAAGCTCAGGTACTATTTGAAATGCTTTTATTTCTTGTTTTTTCGCCTTGCACAAAATTTCAGCAGGCTCAATTCTTACCAGTTCACTGTTCAAATTTTTCAAATCAGATTGAGTTATCTTAAATTCACCCGTTGTTATATCAGCATAGGCAAGTGCAAATTTATTTTTATTCGCATCAACCAAAACCGCAGCAAGATAGTTGTTTTTGTTGGCATCAAGATACTCTTGCTCAACAATAGTTCCTGCACTGATTGTGCGGGTAACTTCTCTTGCAACGAGTCCTTTTGCGGTAGCGGGATCTTCCATCTGTTCGCATATAGCAACTTTGTAACCTGCGGCAAGAAGTCTTTGGAGATAATTTTGAACCGCTTTAACAGGTATTCCTGCCATGGCAATTTTGCCGCACGCACCGCCATCTCTCGCCGTCAAAGTGATTTCCAAAACTTTTGAAGTAATCAAAGCATCTTCCATAAAAGTTTCGTAAAAATCGCCAAGCCTGTAAAACAGGATTACATCAGGGTTTTTGTCCTTAACCGCCATATACTGTTTAAACATCGGCGTCAATTTTTCCCTGTCTATATTTTTGCTTGTCAGTTCATATATGTTTGACATTTTTTACTCCCTTATCTACACTATACAAAAAAAGTCTGATATAATAAACTTAATTGTTACAAATGTTTATGGAGATAAATCATGGGTTGTTTAAAAAGCATAATCAATATCGGGATTTTTGTTTTGGCGGTTATCGGGTTTAAAGTTATCGGCGGATTTGAATTTACGGCTAATCTCATAAACAATTGGATTAAATAATGAAAAAAGCAGAACTTCTTGCACCTGCAAAAGATAAAGAATGCGCAATAACCGCAATAAATTACGGTGCTGATGCCGTTTATATCGGAGCAAGCTCCTTTGGTGCAAGGCAAAATGCGTCTAATAACCTTGATGATATAAAAGCCCTTGTTGACTATGCGCACAAATTTTACGTCAGGGTTCACGTCACCATAAATACAATTCTTGATGACAAAGAGCTGCTTGAGGCGCAAAAACTCATACATCAGCTATACGATATCGGAGTTGACGCAATTATAGTGCAGGATATGGGCTTGTTAGAAGTTGATTTGCCGCCGATTGCACTGCACGCAAGCACCCAATGCAATAACAGAACATTGGAAAAAGTGAAATTTCTGGCTGACACAGGGTTCAACAGAGTAATTTTGGCAAGAGAGCTTTCCAAAGAGCAAATTAAGGAAATTTGCGCAAAATCGGATGTTGAAATAGAAACATTTGTCCACGGCGCACTTTGCGTATCTTATAGCGGACAATGTTACCTAAGCCAATACATTGGCGGAAGAAGCGCAAACAGAGGAGAATGCGCCCAACCCTGCCGAAAAAAATACTCGCTTTTGGATGAAAACGGAAATTATTTAGTCAAAAACAAACACCTGCTATGCTTAAAAGATTTTAACGCTTCATCCGAAATCAAAGATTTAATTGACTCAGGGGTAGTTTCATTCAAAATTGAAGGCAGATTAAAGGACAAAAATTACATAAAAAACGTGGTCGGCTACTACAGAAAACAGCTTGATGAGTGTGCACAAAAAACCTCGTCGGGCAAAGTCTTTTTCGACTTTGAGCCTGACGTAAACAAGGCATTTAACCGTGGTTTTACCACATATTTTCTCAATGGCAGAGAAAACTGCTTCAACTTTGATACGCCAAAATTTATCGGTGAAAAAATCGGAAAAGTCAAAGAAGTCGGCAAAAATTACTTGAAAACAGACGGAAAAATTTCACCGCAAGACGGCTTATGCTATTTTGAAAACGGAGAAATAAAAGGCTTTTTGGTCAACAAAGTCGAAAACGGAAAAATTTTTCCCAACAAAATGTCGGCTATAAAAACAGGCACCCAACTCTACCGAAACATCGATTTTGAATTTAACAAGGCTCTGGACAATTCCAAAACCACCCGAAAAATAGGGGTAACATTCATTTTTGATGACAAAAAATTGCTTGCCGTTGATGAAGACGGTAACAAAGCAGAAATATTATCCGAGGGGTTTGAAGAGGCGAAAAACGCAGATAAGGCGCAGCAAACCATCATTGAGCAACTCAATAAAACAGGAGAGAGCGATTTTTATGTACAGGATATTAAAATCAATTTCTCAAAAACACCGTTTTTGCCGATTTCCCAAATAAATGAACTGCGCCGAAATATTTTAGAAAAACTTATGCAGGAAAGATTGAAAAATTACAAAAGACCGGCAGGTGCAGAAATAAAAGTCGTTCCGTACTTTGAAAAAGAAATCGACTACAAAGGCAATATCTATAATTCTTTTGCCAAAACTTTTTATGAAAAAAGGGGAGCGAAAGTAGTCCAAAAGGCATTTGAAAGCCAAAAACAGCCTAATACCGAGCTAATGAGGACAAAACACTGTATAAAATATGCTCTTGGCAGATGCAAAAGCAAGGAAAAACTATTTCTGGAAGACGAATTCGGCAAAAGATACCCGATTGAATTTGACTGCAAAAACTGCGAAATGATAATCAAACAGCCGTAGCAAAATTCAGCTTTTGCAAAAAAATATGTTTTTGTTAGAATAAAAATGTAATTTGAAAACTCAAAAACCAATATGTCGGTGTGGCGGAATGGTAGACGCGCACGTTTGAGGGGCGTGTGGAGAAATCTGTGGGGGTTCAAGTCCCCCCACCGACAATTTTAAAGCGATAACTTTTGTTATCGCTTTAAAATTACTGTGTAGGTCGGGCGAGAACCTTGTTTTGGGGTTCAGCGGATTTCGGCAAGGCTGACCGAACGTATGTGAGGGAACGCTGTCCCCACGAACAGAGTTATGGAGTGAAATTTTTACGAAGTAAAAATGTAACGTAATTCAAACTCTGTGAGTAGCCGATAATCCAAGAGGAGTCCCCCCACCGACAATTTAAAAACCAATAACTTTTGTTATTGGTTTTTAAATTATTGAGTAGGTCGGGCGAGAACCTTGTTTTGGGGTTCAGCGGATTTCGCTAGGGCAATACTGTGCTGTAGCACAAAAAAGTCGGACATTTCTGCCCGACTTTTTTCTGTTTTATATAGCCAATATTATGACCAATAGCTATTCCAATTATTTTCTTGGAAATATGCTTCCACAAGTAGATTTGTATTAGCATCAGGATTGGTAACTGCATCCATTACAGTGTCATAATATACACCGCCGTGAGAATCGTTCAACCATGCTACTGCATCTGCTTTTATGTCATCAATGCATGTTGCCATATCGCAAGAGTAACCGTCGGTTCCGGTGATGGTTTCAATGTAGCCGTCGCCATAGTTGCCTTCGCCATCGAAGAAGTTTGCAATCTTGAGGTAAGTAACATCCATATCGTGATTTGTAACAAAGTTCCACAAAGAACTATCCTTCATATTTTCACCGTTTGACATTGACATTACATACAAATCTGTTCCGAGTATATCGCCGTCTTTGTCAACATCAAAGAAGAAGCGGAATCTTTCGCCCTTTGTATTTTCAGAAAGGTTCAATGTATCACTTCCTGCGTGGTCGTTAATTGTTACTTGCATATCAGTAGTTGTGGTGTTGAATGTGTAAGTGGTGTTTATATTTTTTGTGCTTTCAACATAAGCCTTTGGTGCATAGTCTAGTATAGCACCGCCTTCGGCAATTTTCCTGATATTCATTGAAGTGAAGTTACCCATATCAACGTATTGAGTCATTTCAGAGAGCTTTGCTGCAATTGCATAAGAACCTTTACTATTTAGCATATCTAATCTGATATATCTTGCAACCATTTCATTGTTCAAATCAAAATCACCGCCATAGGTGTTACCGACAAGTTTAATATGTGCACTTTCCATGTGGTTGGTAGGTGTTTCATAATAAAGGTCTAACTGGTCGGTTTTTCTTTGGAACATGATTTCGGTCGGAGCACCATTACTTTCATTATACTTTTTGGTCATATATATTCCGTCTCCGTTTGCGGCATTATATACATTATAGAAACAATTTGCATCAGAGGTAATATATCTTGTACTATAACTGTCATCAAAAGTAATATTTACTTCCATTGAACTGTTGTCGATGTAGAAGTAATCGCTGCCGTTTGAATGTATATTTGAATAGGTGCTTCCTACCATAGAAACAGTGGTTGAACCTCCTACTGAAGTACCAAATGACGCATTGCCATATATATACAATTCGTTATTATACAAATTTTTTGCCATATCGATATCGCTAGAATTTTTCACAAAAATTTTGTTATCATGGCTGCATATAGTCAAATCCACCTCAGCACCGGTTGCATAAACCGTCGAATGGTGACCGTTTACAGTTACATATTGGTCATACTCACCGCTTGTTGTTAAAACCGAAGTGTAGTTGCCATCAATAGTTACATCCTTATCTGAGGTTTGTTCATAATCAAGACCCAAAACCAGCTTATAATTATCTTCTATATGGAGGCTTGAAGTAGCAGGGTCAGCATACTCAATATCTTGGTCAAACTTGAGATAACTGCCCAACTCACCGGTTTCGCCCAAACCATATGCCGCTATTGTTGCAGCTTGTTCACTACTAAGAGTATTATAATTTTCTATCGTGAAATTTTCTCCGCCTGTCAAATCGAGAACAAGATTGTTACCGTCCATTGAACCATGTATGTACTTATACAGAGGTCCAAAGCCCGCATCTATCGTTTGCATCAAAGAATCAGAGTATAAACTGATATTAGAACCGGTGGCATCCAAATCAGATGACAAGCCGGCAAGAACATTGTTACCGTCACCATTTTCAAAATGTATGTTTACTTCAGGATTTAAAGTATATGCATTTACTTCTACAGTATCATTGCCTGTACCAACATAAACATCTGTGCCTAAAGAATCTCCTGCTATCGTAATATTATCATCACCTGCTCCGGCATAGATTTTATCGTATCCATAATCACAATAAACGGTATCATTACCATCACCTGCATCAATAAAGTTATTTCCGCCGCTGCCGAAGAGTTCATCGTTGCCTGCGCCGCCGTAGATAGTATCATCGCCTGCACCGCCGTCAATATGGTCATTACCGTTGCCACCGTCGATATAATCGTTACCGTAACCGCCTTCAATATAATCGTTGCTGCCGCCGCCGTAGATAGTATCGTTGCCTATACCGCCATAGATTGTATCTTCGCCGCCGTCGCCGTAGAGTTTGTCGTTGCCTGCGCCGCCTTCGATATAGTCGTTGCCTGCATCACCGTGTATTTTATCATTTCCGTTATCACCGTATATGATATCGTTGCCGTTGCCGCCTTCGATATCGTCGTTGCTTCCGCCACCATATACGGTATCATTGCCGTCACCGCCGAGAATATAATCGTCGCCTCCACCGCCGTTGATTTTATCATCACCGTTATCACCCAAAATTGTGTCGTTGCCGGCATCACCGTTTATGATATCATCACCGTCGAGGCCTTGTAGATAGTCAGCGCCTGCACCGCCGTAGATAGTATCATTTCCGTATCCGCCGTTTATAAGATCATCACCGCCGTAGCCGTAGAGTTTGTCATCGCCTTCTTCACCTTGGATATGGTCATAGAAGTTGCCGCCAATAATAGTATCGTTGCCATTACCACCATACAGACCATTGGTACCTGTATCGGCGCCGTAGAGAGTGTCATTTCCGTCATTGCCGTATAACCAATTATGGTCACCTGCATCACCATATATAGTATCGTCGCCGTCGTCACCTTGAGCAGTGTCTCTACCGTCGCCGCAATGAATAACGTCGTTGCCGTTTTCGCCTAAGAGATAGTCGCCATCATCACCGCCATGGATAGAATCGTTGCCGTTGCCGCCGAAGATTTGGTCTTCACCTGCACCACCGTAGATAACATCGTTGCTGCCTTCGCCATAAAGATAGTCATTGTCGTCACCGCCGTGAATATAGTCGTCGCCTGCGCCGCCGTAAATCCAGTCTTTGCCTTCGTTTCCGTATATATAGTCGTTGCCTGCGCCGCCGTAGAGAGTATCATTATCTTCGCCGCCGTAGATTTCGTCATCGCCTGCATCACCGTAAATGGTATCTTCGCCGTAGCTGCCAAGGAGGTAATCATCACCGTCATTACCACGGATTTTGTCATTTCCGTCACCGCCAAAGCCTTGGTCATTACCTGCGCCGCCGTTAATTGTATCATCACCGTCTTCACCGCAGAGAGTATCGTTTCCTTCGCCGCCTTCAAGAAGGTCGTTTCCGTCACCGGCTTCAAAAGTGTCGTGACCATCGTCACCGTAAAGTTTATCCTTGCCTGCGCCGCCTGCTATGTAGTCGCTGCCGTTGCCGCCGTAAACAATATCGTTGCCTGCCCCGCCGTCAATGTTGTCATCATCATCACCGCCGTATATAGTATCGTTGCCGTTGTCGCCGTAAAGGTTATCTTCACCGGCATCACCGTAAATAGTATCGTTGCTGCCGCCGCCGTAAACGGTATCGTTGCCGCTGCCACCTTCAATATAGTCATCGCCTGCGCCGCCGTTGATTTTGTCATCATCGTTGCCGCCATATAATTTATCATTGCCGTTGCCGCCACTGATTTTATCCTTGCCTGCGCCGCCGTAGATAATATCGTTGCCGTCGTCGCCGTTCAAAGTATCTTTGCCGTTGCCGCCGTCAATTGTATCATCACCTGCACCACCGTTAATTGTATCGTTGCTGCCGCCGCCGAGAATATAGTCAGCGCCGTTGCCGCCATAGATTATATCATCGCCGCCGCCACCGTTGATTTTGTCGTCGTCATCATCGCCTTGAATATAGTCGTTGCCCGCATTACCGTTAATTGTATCGTTGCCTGCAAGACCAAATATAAGGTCGTCTTCAGCTGTGCCGTTAAGAATGTCGTTACCGTCTGTTCCGTTAATAATAGCCATTAGAAACCCCCGTCTAAAATGTTAACGTGTCGATTATACCACATCCAAAAAACTTTTGCAAAAAATATAAAGCACAAATTTTTGCGCAAATATTGACCGAGCAAACCTATTATGCTACGCTGAAATTGAACGATACACCGATTTTGTATTTGCCTGTCGGTATGGTGAAATTGGTAGACACGCATGATTCAGGTTCATGTGCCTAACAGCTTGGGGGTTCAAGTCCCCCTACCGACACCATAAAAAAGGCTGTGACTTCTTGTTACTGCCTTTTTCATTTTGATGATGAGGGCTTTAATTTGCCTTTTGCTGGTTGAAAAATTTCCGTAGAGTGGAGTTGAGGCGAAGCCGAACGAACTCGAAGTAAAAAGAAATCCGATGAAGTGACAAAATTGCGTGAGCAATTTTATAACGGAATGAAAGATTTAAATGAAGGAAATTCCGATACAAGTTCCGCCATATTTATATTTTGTCAGGCATTGCCTGACCTACATACTTTCTATTATTCAAAAATAAAGTTTGTAATTCTATTACAGGCAACATCTGTCGCATGATCTATATCATCTTTTGTCCAAAATGGCTTATCACTATTTTTATATTTTTCCACCAATGATTTGGCAATAGGATATTTACTATCTACATATCCAATCTTATCAGTAACTTTCATTAAAACCTTAGTTCTAAACCACTCATTCCCAATTGTCCTATTTATGTTATATTCCAATAATATTTTATTACCAATTTTATTTATATAATCGTTAAACATTTCTTCGTCATTAATTTGAGCATCAACTTTAATAAGTTCAATGTTTTTTCCACTTTGAGGCATAATATGCTCAATATCAATATCACCCAATATTTCAAATTCGCATTTATTTTCTTTGGCAAATAAATATTCATTTAAATATACAATGTCATTTTTGGGATAGTCTTTTAATAGTTCTTTAATATTTTTCTCAGTCCAATTTTCTCTAATATGTTCAACAAAATCATCATTAATCTCATCATTAGTTATTTTTTCGTTTACCAATTTTAATTCTTCTCTATACAAGAAAGTTTTAAAATTTGAACTGGAGTATCCTGTGTCTACTAATGATAAAATTGAAAACAACTTTAACATAGAATTTGCAATATTTTCAATATCATCAATCATTTTTTTTCTATTGTCATCTGTAATAATAAATTTCACTTTATCATCTGATTCAGTAAAATATGAATTGTATCTATTAAAATAACTAGCTAAAAATATTTTGGAATTATCATTAAATGCAAATAACACTTTCATAATAGTTCTATCTTTAACAATATTCCATATCTCAGCTAATATCAATAATTCATTACAAAAATCAATTGGTTTTTTTATCAAATCTGAATTAATATCAGTATAATATTTTCTTAATCCAGGGGTAGTTACATCTATATTCCCAACTGCATTTATAATATCTTTATTAAGTGCACGATACAAATACATCTTTTGGTTTAATAAACCGGTCAAATTGATAATTTTTTTTGATTCTAAATCATTAGTTAGTTCAACTAAATATTTCCACTTTTCTCCTAAAATTTTTCTATTATCTTCATCTGCTTTTGCAAACATTTTTGAATAAATAATATCAGAATCATTTAACGGCATTCCATCAGAATTCAATGAGTTAAACATTTCAATAGCTTGGTCAACTTTCCAACTTTTAATTCTTATTATTTGACATTTATCCAACAATGTTTTTGTAAACTTATTTAAAAAATCAATTTTGTTTAATTCTTCTTTAAAATAAAAATGTTTAAAGTTTCTAAAGAAATTAGTATATTTATTGTCTTTTTGTTTATAAGGAATATGTGTAACGCTACATTCAATTTCGTCATACTTTAAATTCTTAAGAATAGCTATTAAATCTTCATTATATATTTCTTGATTTGATTTATTTATAATCTTATTAAAACCTTCACATATTTTTCTATCTTTTTCTTCATTTGGTTCGTCGCTTACTTCTTCGGGGTCAACATTATACAAAATACTCAACAAATTTCTTCGTCTCTCTTTTAGTCCATTTTTCAATGGTTCTGAGTCCTTATCATCTACCATATTAATTAATTTTTCGTTAACTTTCATTAATAATGCTTTTAACAAAATTAACATAGTTGTTGTTCTTTGCTGACCGTCAATCAGGTTAAATTCTTTATCCTCATTGGAACAACTTATAATAACAGTGCCAAAAAAATATGGATCTTTTCGTTCTGAGTCCATAAAATCTTTTATATCAGACCATAATTTATCACAGTTAGTTATTTCCCAAGCGTACTTTCTTTGATATTCTGGGATTATAAAATTAATATCTTCTTCTAATTTCAAATAATCTCCTATTGTTACTAATTTTGGTTCAATTTCCTTTGCCATATACTATTCTCCTTTTTTACAAAATTGTATCATGTATTTTCCTACATTTAAATATATTTTTATTCTTTATTATTAATTTTCAAAAAATAGGCTATTAACCACACTTCAACCCTAACACCATACGCATATTATAATATTCTTGAGTGGACTGTTTCATAACAGATACAATCTGTTGATAAATATTCTCAAAAGGTTCCATATTAGTAACCTTCACGACAATTTAAAAACCAATAACTTTTGTTATTGGTTTTTAAATTATTGCGCAGGTAGGGCGAGAACCATGTTTTGGGGTTCAGAGGATTTTCGGTAGAGTGAGTGCCGAAAGGCACGAAACTCGTAAGAGCAATTGTTCTATGGAGCGAAAAGTTTGCGTAAGCAAATCTTGAAGCGAAGTGAAGAACAATGCGTGCCCGAATAATCCGATACAGCGGATTTCTGTACGGCAACGACCTGATAGCGAGCAGATAGAGTTGACAGGTACGGAGTACCGAAAACGACACTCTGCGAGCGTGGAAGAAATCCAAGACAAGTCCCCCTACCGACACTCTAAAAATAGAGATAGAAAAATCTATCTCTATTTTTATTTATGTCAAGAGAACTTGAACTTTTGTTTTGTCAGTATGACAAAACAAAGGTGTCAGTCGCCAAGTCGACATCCGAGGCTGTAGTTTTATACTATTGCATTATACGATGTCGAGTAGCAAGCAACCAATTGGGCAATTGCCGTTTTGTCTTCGCAACCTGCAAGTGCATCAGCAACACTGTCATAAGCGTGCGCAGAATTTTCCAACCACGCTACAACATCGTTCATAATATAGTCGCCCCAGCTGCCAATATCAACATTTTCTCCGCCAACGGTTACGCCTTCAAAATCGGCCCTAATGTTTATACCGCCAGTAAGTGTAGCGTTAGATGTTGTGGTCGCAGCCAATGTCGATTTTTTCAGATTATTTTCGGTCGTTAACACTATACAACCGGAATCATACTGCCACTCGTTTGTCCAAGAGTTCTTGTTTACGTTGAACATGAGTCTTGCATCATCTCTGTCCAATTCGGTAACGATTAGAGTATTTGTTCCGCCAAAATCATTGATATTGAGCGAAGTATCATCAGTCAACGCAACAGTGTAGGTATCGTCAACATCCCATTCAAGAGATGTAACGTTATCATGCCCGCCGCCATAAGTGTAATCTAACGAAGCACCGCCAAACGTATTTATTACGTTATAATTCTCATTTGAAGTAATTGTGCTTGTACCTGCTTCGGCTTTTATTGCAATTACTCTATTTTTGGTATCATCAGTCAAATCCAATTCTTGCGCTGAATTATAACCTGTTGCGGTATAACTTCTGTCTTTGTCTCTGATTACTACATTTGCTGCAGTAGGCTTGTAGAAATCGTTGTAAAGAATTTCGCCATCACCGGGACATTCTGGGAATGCCGTAGCATCAAGCCACAATTTGTCGTTATAGCCTTCGCCTTCATTCACACCGTAAATAAGCAGCGTATTATCCGTAAACGAAACGCCGTTCATATAAATTGTATCGGTATAGCCGTTTCCTGCGGTGTTTTGAGAAACAAGCAAATTGTCGTAGCCAAATTCGGGTGCATCATCAAACACTACGGTATTGTTACCGGTTGCAAGATTAAATGTCTTATGTATATCAGTGCTTTTTATGTGGGTAACTGCACCTGTGTCCTTAGCAATATATTTGCTGATAGCCTTTGTTGTATTGCCGATTTTAACGTATTTTACGCTCTTTTTGTTGAAATAATCATCTACCGTAATGGTATTTGAGTAATCAGTATTACCCTTTTTGCCTGAATAAGTTACGAGCAAATCATCTCCGTCGTACACTGCACTAACTTTTGTACCTTTATCAAATACAAGAGTGTCTGTTCCGCCGCCGTATTCAATAATGTCATCGCCATCACCGAGGTTATAGATAATGTTGTTCTTTCCTTTGCCTGCGTTTATAAAGTCATTGCCTTTGCCGCCGGTAATCTTGTCGTTGCCTGCGTATCCGTAAATTTCATCATCACCGGTAAAGCCTTTGAGCGTATCGGCTTTTTTAGTACCGTTAATCAGCAGCGGAGGGAATTTCAAATCAACAAACACCGTCTCCTCGTCAGTATCATTTGCGGTATTTGATATTATAAATGATTCAATTCTCTTTGCAGCTTTCGTTTTGAAGTGGTTTTTGATAACAATTTTGTTTTTGGAGTCTAATTTTGAACTGTAATAAACCTCCAAGTTTTTACCTTTTTTGACAAATCTTAAATCCTTGCCGCCGTTTGCCAAAATTTCATCATCGCAAAGCGTAATCCAGTCATCAACAGTAGCATCGGTAATAGTATCAACGCCGTCATTTTTGTGAAAAATAAAGCAGTCATAACTTTTGCCGCCTGTGAGGGTATCGTTGCCTTTGCCGCCGGTAATATAATCGGCACCTGCACCACCATTGATTTTATCGTTGCGTACAGAACCGATAATCGTGTCATCACCTGCGCCGCCGTTGAGAGTAAGCCCTTTGGTTTTTGAACTTACATAACCGCTTGCATCAATTATTTCATTTAAGTAACTGCCCTTATAATTTTTGTTTGCCTTATATGTCCATTCTCGATACAATAAGTCCTTTGATTCTCCGCTTGCAAGATATTTTTGGTTAAGGCTCTTAACTAACTTTTTGCCCGCAAAGCCTTTAAGAGTTGTGGTTATAGCATAATCACCTTCTCCGAAAGAAATTTGGGCATTCCCTTTTCCGTCAAGCGTATATGCAATATTGTCAACATCTTCTTCGTTCCAATAACTGATTTCAATATTTGCATTTTCTCCTTTTGTAAATTTTATAGTATCATTACCATGATTTTTTCCGCCATAATAATTGTATATTCTATATATGTTATCTCCTTTTCCGCCAATTAAAGTATCATTGCCTGCGCCACCTTCCAGAAAATCATTCCCATTGCCACCATATATTTTATCATTACCATCATTGCCATATAATTTATCGTCACCAGCATCACCTTTAAGTGTATCATTATATGCTGTACCTCTTATAACATCAGCACCGGAACCTGCATTGATAGTCAAACCTGATTCGGTATATCCGCTGTAACTAAATACTTCGTTAAAGACAGAACCATTAACAGTCTTTTTCTTTACGGATACAGCCCATTTACCGGCTCCATTCAATTCCGTGTAAAATTCGGACAATGTTTTGTCATAATAATATGCTGCGCCACTTACCGAATATGCTTTTATCTTAAATGTGTCAACATTTGAAGCATTAGTAAACTTAACGGTTTTTCCCATTATATTTACGCTAATTGTAGTACCTGAAGCAGAAACACTTTTAATTCCCTCTAAAAACTCTCCGCCGCCTTGAGTCTTGATAACCAGTGTGTCTTTACCTTTCAAACTGTAAGATGATGAAGTCTTTTTTGTTGTGTCAACCGTTAGCGTTTTTGATGCCATATTCGTTCTCCTGTTCTTATGTACGCAATTGCATATGTCTATCATACTACTGCTACAGCAAAAATTCAAAAAATAAAACAAAATCCTCTTAAAAATCTTAACTTTCCCATTTGAAAGAGCAAACCTGTGTTATGGCGAAATTTTTATGCTACAATTTTTTATTGTTAGATAAAATAACAATCAAGCAGATAACTTGAGGCATGTAATACGTGAAAGACGAAGAACATATACAGTGGAGAGAATCCAGCTTTAAGGCAATAATTCCGTTTATTGTTTTCATTCTCTTTTATTTTGGTTTCTCTTTGTGGACAAGAGATTTTTCAAGAGTTCCTATGACGGTTGCTTTTATTATTTCATCCGTTGTTGCTCTGATTTTGAACCACAAAGAAAAACTCAGCCGCAAAATTGAACTCTTTGCCGTAGGAATGGGAAACAAAGACATAATGATTATGTGCTTGATTTTTATTCTGGCCGGCGCTTTTACGGCAAGTGCCAAAGCCGTCGGAGGAGTAGAAGCGGCAGTTGCAATTGCGCAACACTTTATTCCGGGACAATTTATGGTTTTAGGATTGTTTATTATTTCCGCCCTTATATCTCTTTCTATCGGAACATCCTGTGGCACAATAGCGGCGCTCGTTCCCATAGCCGTTACAATTTCACAATCATTCGGCATAAATCCGTCTTTCGTACTGGGAGCAACAGTCGGTGGTGCAATGTTTGGCGATAATATGTCCCTCATTTCAGATACAAAAATTGCCGCAAGCAGAACGCAAAACGTAAAAATCAGAGATGAAATGTTTGCAAACCTGCGCATTATAACAATTCCTGCGATTTTGTGCATAATATTGTACGCTCTGCCTATATTTGCAAGCACAACACCCGCAAATATGCAAACAGTTCTTACCCTCGACAATTACATAAAAGTAAGCCCCTACATTCTTCTTTTAATTTTGGGTATTTCGGGCATAAATGTTATGTTTTTGCTATTTTTGGGAACGGTTTTAAATATCATAATCGGCTTATCTTTTAATATGTTCAGTATTTTTGATGCTTTCGGATATGTTGGCGATGGCACAATCAGTATGGCTACAACCCTTATTGTTGCTATGCTAGCAGGCGGTCTGCTGCTGTTGGTCAGATATAACGGAGGCATAACCTACATTATCAGACAAACCGAAGGGTGGATTAAAGGCAAAAAATCTTGCGAAATGGGCATCTGCTTTTTGGTCGGAATGATTGACCTCTTTACGGCAAACAACACTGTCGCTATAATCACATCAGGTTCTATAGCCAAAGAACTTTCCGAAAAACACAAAGTTGATTCGGTAAGAACGGCAAGCCTGCTTGATACAACCTCTTGCATAGTCCAAGGAATGATACCCTACGGTGCGCAAATCTTGATAGCAACAAGCCTTGCCGCATCAATCGGTGTCAGCTCATTTACCATTTTAAAGGGTATGTTTTATCCTGTTTTAATGCTGTTCGGACTCATTTTTTCGGTAGCAAGAACAAAAAATTAAATTCTTCCGCTATAGCAACCCCTCGTTTATTGCTTTAACTACGGCAAGAACCCTGTCATGCGCACAAAACTTTTCCAAAATATGCCCGACATGCGCCTTTGCGGTATGAGGACTTATTGTTAATGCTTTTGCAATTTGGTTATTGCTCTTACCTAATGACATCAATTCGAGTACCTCTTTCTCCCTCGGTGTTAATACTGTTCTTACCACTTTTTTCGCACATAAAACAGAACCATTATCGGCAAACATTGACTCTCTCCATTACACTATATGTATATTTAATTTACAAGATTATTATATATTATTTATTTATGTTTGCAAGTTTTAATATTTAAGTCCTTCAATTTATAATATTTCTTAATAATTAAAAGCCTATTAAATCAAACTTAACAAGTACCGATTATTTCGACATAGTGATATAATAAACAAAAAGGATATTGATATGAAAAAGATTATTTTGACATTATCATTACTGCTGATATCATCAAGTGCATACGCTTGGAACCCTTTTATGGACAAATGCATTGTCTCTTGGATAGGATACCCCTTGGATTCGGTAATCAAAAAATGGGGATATCCCGATGAGGAAAAGACTATTGCAGGCAGGCTGCTATATATTTGGGTATCTTATGATTATGACACAGATGCCGCAGGAGGAATAACCGTTATATCTACCGACAAAAAAGGCAGAGAGACTGTTTTTTCCGCTGGAGGAACACCAATAATTGAATACTGCAAAAAAACACTTGAGGTCGATAAAAACGGTATAGTAATAAACGGACAGTGGGCAGGCAACGATTGTCCCATGTTTTATTTTGCCGGTAAAAATTTCGTAAACCCCGAGAATGATGAATGGGCAGAAAAAAAGGGGAAATAAAAAAGACCGACTTTTTTCAAAATCGGTCTTTTCTAAAATTAAACCCTATTGGTGTGTTATTTTCCCTAATCGTGCTGCGAAAACAAAATTATAATATAAAATTCCTAACAACGTAGAGGTTGTTAGATTTTGGAGTACAAATTTACTTTCGGTCTTGTGCCGATAAATTTGTGCTACAAAATCTTTTACAACCACTAAACTTGCGCGTAATTTTCTCTTTTTCTTTGCCTACTTTCTAATTTCTCTTTTGTTCGCGCAGTAAGCAAAAGAGAAAAAGAAAGTAGGTTCAAAAAATATTCACAAAAAAGACCAGCTCATTTCTGAACTAGTCTTTTTTAAAATTAAACCCTGGCAACGAGCTATTTTCCCAAGCGGTCACCCGCTAAGTATAGTCACCGCTAGCAGTCTTTACGGTCGTGTTCGAGATGGGAACGTGTGTTTTCCTGCCGCTTTGTCACCAGAGATAAACCTTTTAGTGTTGCACACTGGCAACTGCATAATAGAGGTTACATCTCTATAAATCAATCGTAATCAATAATTACACTCAATAGTTAGGAGAAGCCCTCGACCTATTAGTACCGATCGGCTACACATGTTGCCACGCTTCTACCTTCGGCCTATCAACCAAATTTTCTACTTGGGGTCTTACTAGCTTAAGCTATGAGAGAACTAATCTTGCGGTGGGCTTCGTACTTATATGCTTTCAGCACTTATCCACTCCGAACACAGCTACCCTGCGTTTGCATCTGCCGATACAACAGGTACACTGGAGGTTCGTTCGTCCCGGTCCTCTCGTACTAAGGACGACTCCGCTCAATTCTCTTGCGCACATACCGGATATGGACCGAACTGTCTCACGACGTTCTGAACCCAGCTCGCGTGCCGCTTTAATGGGCGAACAGCCCAACCCTTGGAACGTACTACCGCTCCAGGATGCGACGAGCCGACATCGAG
>JAILCC010000004.1 GCA_024680555.1 bacterium | reverse complement strand
CTCGTTGCTTATATGCCTTGGGAAGGCTATAACTTCGAAGATGCTATCCTGATTAACGAAAGACTTGTTCAAGATGATGTATTTACAAGTGTTCACATTGAAAAACTTGAAATAGATGCAAGACAAACAAAACTCGGACCCGAAGAAATCACAAGAGAAATTCCGAACGTATCGGAAGACAGCCTCAGACACTTGGATGAAAGAGGTATTGTGCGTGTTGGTGCATAGGTTTCTGCTGATGATATTCTTGTTGGTAAGATTACTCCGAAAGGTGAATCCGAGCATCCGCCAGAAGAAAAACTTTTGAGAGCAATTTTTGCTGAAAAAGCAAGAGATGTTAGAGATAATTCTCTTAAAGTTCCTCACGGCGAAGGCGGAAGGGTTGTTGACGTAAAAGTATTTGACCGTGAAAAAGGTGATGAACTTCCGCCTGGTGCAAATACTGTCATCAAAGTTTATATTGCACAAAAGAGAAAAGTATCGGTTGGTGACAAACTTTCAGGTCGTCACGGAAACAAAGGTATCGTTTCAAGAATTCTTCCTCGTGAAGATATGCCATTCTTACCTGACGGTACTCCTGTCGATATCGTTCTTAATCCGCTGGGTGTTCCTTCTCGTATGAACGTAGGTCAGACTTATGAAACACTTCTTGGCTTGGCTGCATACTTGAGAGATGAATACTATATCGCACCTCCGTTCGATGAAATGTACGGCGAAGAACAATCAAGAAAAGCAACAACCGAAGAACTTATAAAAGGCATTAAAGAGTCAGGCTGCGACTGGATTAGAGATGACGGTAAAGTTATTCTTTATGATGGCAGAACAGGTGAACCGTTTGATGAACCTATTTCAGTTGGTCTGACATACTTCTTGAAACTCGTCCACTTGGTAGACGATAAAATCCACGCAAGAAGTACAGGCCCATACAGCTTGGTAACGCAGCAGCCTTTGGGTGGTAAAGCTCAGTTTGGCGGTCAGCGTTTCGGTGAAATGGAAGTTTGGGCGCTCGAAGCATACGGCGCAGCATACACTTTGCAAGAAATGTTGACAATTAAGTCAGACGATGTAAACGGCAGAAGCCGTGCGTATGAAGCAATTGTTAAAGGTGATAATATCCCAAGACCGGGTATTCCTGAATCATTCAAAGTTCTTGTAAAAGAATTACAGTCTATCGGTTTGGATATTACGGTTGCTAAAAAAGGCGGTCAAGAGGTCGATTTGATGAGCGATTTGGATAGTGCAAAACGCGCTACACCAAAGCGTACGCTTAGTGACATTGATTCAGAGTTGTTGAATATCAACTTCTTTGAAACGCCGGGAACATTTAATGAGTAGGTAAAGGAGAAGAAATGTCTACAAGTATAGATTATTTTGATTATATAAAAATCGGTATTGCTTCACCTGAAAGAATTTTAAAATGGTCTTACGGCGAAGTTACTAAACCTGAAACGATTAACTATCGTACACTTAAACCTGAAAGAGACGGTCTTTTCTGCGAAAGAATTTTCGGACCTTCAAAGGACTGGGAATGCTATTGCGGTAAATACAAAAGAGTTCGTTATAAAGGTATTATTTGCGAAAGATGCGGTGTAGAAGTTACAGACAGTAAAGTTCGTCGTCACAGACTCGGACATATTACTCTTGCTGCTCCTGTCAGCCATATTTGGTTCTTAAAGGGTATCCCCAGCTACATGGGTATGGTTTTGGATATGACTTTAAGAGATTTGGAACAGGTAATATACTTTAATTCGTATATAGTACTTGATCCTGCGGACAGCGATTTCAAAAAATTCCAACTTCTTACTGAAGAAGAATATGAAGATTATATCCTTGAGCATGAAGAAACTGAACTCAAAGTCGGTATCGGTGCAGAAGCAATAAAAGAACTTCTTTCCGAAATTGATGTTGAGGCCCTTGTTAATGATTTGAGAGAGCAGCTTGCTAATGCGGGAAGTTCTGCTCAAAAACGTGCAAAAATAATTAAGAGATTAAGATGCTGTGAGTCATTATTGGCAAGCAACACCGATCCTACCTGGATGATAATGGATGTACTTCCTGTTATTCCTCCTGACCTTAGACCAATGGTTCAGTTGGACGGCGGAAGATTTGCAACCAGCGACCTTAATGACCTTTACAGACGTGTAATTAACAGAAATAACCGTTTGTTAAGATTGTTAGAAATGGGAGCTCCTGAAATCATCGTAAGAAACGAAAAGAGAATGCTTCAGGAAGCTGTTGATGCTCTTATTGACAACGGCAGAAGAGGCAGAACGGTTGTTGGTCCTAATAACAGACCTCTTAAATCATTGAGTAATATTATCGAAGGTAAACAAGGTCGTTTCCGTCAAAACCTTTTGGGTAAACGTGTTGACTACTCTGGTCGTTCAGTTATCGTTGTAGGTCCTCGTTTGCAGCTTCACCAATGCGGTTTGCCGAAAGAAATGGCTATCGAATTGTTTAAGCCGTTTGTAATCAACAAACTTATTGAAAGAGGTTTGGTTCAAAACATAAAATCAGCTAAAAAGAAAATAGAACGTTCTGAAAACGTTGTATGGGATATTTTGGAAGAAGTTATTGACGGACACCCGGTTATGTTGAACCGTGCTCCTACACTTCACAGACTTGGTATTCAGGCATTTGAACCTGTTTTGGTTGAAGGTAGAGCAATTCAACTTCACCCGCTTGTATGTTCTGCGTTTAACGCTGACTTCGACGGTGACCAAATGGCTGTTCACGTACCTCTTTCTATTGAGGCACAAACTGAAGCTCGTATGTTGATGCTTGCGACGAACAATATTTTGGCTCCTGCTACAGGTCGTCCGATTATTACTCCGTCACAAGACATGGTTTTGGGTATTTATTACCTGACATTTACAAAACAAGAATTTGAAAAACCGAAATATAGCTTCTTTAGTTTTGAAGATGCATTGACTGCGCACGCTGCAGGCATTGTTGACCTTCATACAAAAATTCTGGTTAGAGATGACAATAACGAAAAATTTGAAACAACAATCGGCAGAATTATCTTTAACCAAGTAGTTAGAGATGCGGTATTGAATTCATAGGATAGAGGTATATAAATGGAAACTTTAATAAGCGGAAAACAAAAAAAGAGAATGCCTTTTATTAACACAGTTGTTAATAAAAAGGGTTTGAATAACCTGCTTTCTCAAGTATATCTTGAGTTTGGCGGTTCAAAAACTGCAACGCTTGCAAATGCCCTCAAAAACTTAGGGTTCAGATATGCAACAAAGAGCGGTACAACTATTTCTATTCACGACTTGGATGTACCTGCAGTTAAAAAAGACCTTTTGAAATCTGCACAAGATGAAATTGAAAAATCAACTGCAAGATTTTTGAAAGGTGAAATTACCGAAGTAGAACGTTATACAAAGGTTATTGATACTTGGAGTGAAACGACGGCAAAATTAACAAATGCGGTTGTTGAGAACTTCGACAAAACCAACTCGGTTTATATGATGGCGTTCTCAGGTGCAAGAGGTAACTTGTCACAAGTATCACAATTGGTTGGTATGCGTGGTTTGATGGCTGATGCGCAAGGTAAAATTATCGACTTGCCTATTAAGTCAAACTTCCGTGAAGGCTTGAGCGTAACCGAATACATTATTTCAAGTTACGGTGCAAGAAAAGGGCTCGTTGACACGGCGCTTAAAACTGCTGACTCAGGTTATTTGACAAGAAGACTTGTTGACGTTGCGCAAGATGTTGTAATCAGAGAAGAAGATTGCGGCACCAAAAACGGTATCGAAATGACAGCTATCTCTGACGGTGAAAAAATCGTTGTTCCTTTGGAAGAACGTTTACTTGGTCGTACTTTGGCTCAGCCTATTGAAAAAGACGGCGAAGTTATTATCCCTGCTGATAAAATTCTTGACAGAGAAGATGTTAAGAAAGTTGTTGAATATAAAATAGAAAAAGCTTTGGTTCGTTCTCCATTGACTTGCGAACTTGAATATGGTGTTTGCCAAAAATGTTACGGTTGGTCTTTGACAACAAACAAACCTGTAGATATTGGCGAAGCAATTGGTATTATCGCAGCTCAATCAATCGGTGAACCAGGTACACAGCTTACGATGAGAACCTTCCACACCGGCGGTGTATTTAAGGGTTCAGCATCTATGCGTCATATTGATTCCCCTGCCGAAGGTAAAATTGTTTCTAAAATTCCGACTCGTGATACAAGAACGAGACACGGGGATATAGTTTTGGTTTCAACAAAAGCAGTTGATATCAAAATTGAAGACAAGAAGGGTAAAACTCATACTCTTAAAATCCCTTATGGTTCAACAATATTCTTTAACGAAGGCGACGAAGTTAAAAGAGGTGCTACTATCGCTGAATATGAACCTATTTCAGGCCAAGGCGACGGTGCTCGTTTGACGGAAAAAGCAACAAAAGATATTACGTCAGATTTGAGCGGTGAAATTGTATTTGATGGATTTTCAGTTGATGAAAAACGTGACCGTCAAGGCAACATCTCAAGAACATCTACCAGCGGCGGTACTATTTGGGTACTTTCAGGTGATGTTTATACACTTCCCGGCGGTTCAAAAATTCTTGTTGAAGATAATAAAGAAGTTAAAAAAGGTGATATTCTTGCTGAAACAATTACTGTTTCCGAACACGGCGGTGAAGTTAGAATCGGCTCCGACCTTCAAGTTGAAGAAGTTGGTACTAAATCTAACAAAATCAAAAAGATTGTTTCAGGCAAAGAACTTACTATTGTTATTGCTTCAATAGCACCTAAGAATGCTAAACTTGATGCAAGCAAGAAAGAATCAATTTGGACTGTTAAAAATAAAAAATCCGAAGAAAAATATATCATCAAATCTCCTGCTGATATCGTTGTTGAAAACGGTATGATTATTGCGGAGCTTCTTGATGAAGAAAATACAGTTACAACCAGCGGTGAAATCCGTTATGACGGTATAGAAGTTGATGAAAACCAAATCATTACTACTCCGGGTAAAGTTATCTTTATTCCTGAAGAAGTTCAACAGGTTAACAAAGATGCGAACCTCAGAATGGTTGAAAACGGTACTTATGTAAAAGCAGGTACCGAAATCATCAAAGATATTTATGCTCACATTGACGGTATTGTTGAATTTAAAGAATTTAACGAAATGATTCACGAAATCATTATCCGCCCCGGTGAAATGTACACAATTGATTCTTTGAACGATTTATACGTTGAAGAAGGTGAAGTTATCGAAGCAGGAAAAGAAGTTGCAAAAGGTATCAAAGCGAAAGTTAAGAGTATCGTTCTTGCAGTTTCTAACGAAAGTGATGATAACTCTATTGATATTGACGATGATGATTTAGATATTGAGGAAGATACAGAACTTCCGGATAAAAATATTGATATCATCCTCAGACCTATTCAAGAGTTTGAAATAGGACCGAGAGAAGTAGCGATTGATTTTGCTTCTACAGATTCTCAAATCAGTATTGTTCCTGTAACTCAGCTTCAATACAGAGATGGCAGCAGAGTCAGAAATGTTGAAGGTGCATGCTTAACAAGAACAAGTTTGGTTCTTCAAATGCAAGGTTACTTGAACCACCTGAAAGGTTTGGTTGAAATTGACGAAGAAGCAAACAACCTCAAAATTGTTGTTCTTGAAAACCTTATCATCAGAAGAGAAACGGAAAAAGGTACTCTTCAAACTGAACTTTTGGTTGAAGACGGACAATATATTGAACCGAAAACTGCGGTTTCCAAAACTCAGGTTTTGGCTATTAATGACGGTACTGTTAAAAACCAAAACAAGGAAGATGCGAGAAGACTTCTTGTTGTTTCTGACAAGAATACTCAAACATTCCCGATTAAATCAGCACTTTCCGTTAAAGAAGGCGCATTGATTAAGGCTGATGATATCATTACTTCATCAGGAGAAACGGCACCTATTTCAGGTCAGGTATTAAAGAGCAAAAAAGGCGAACTTACAATCAGAGCCGGTCGTCCTTGCTTGATTAGTCCGGGTACTCAGCTTCTTGTTGAAGCAGGCGGTCTTGTTCTAAGAGGTGACTTACTTGCTACTTTGATATTTGAAAGACAAAAAACCGGTGATATCGTTCAAGGTCTTCCGAGGGTTGAAGAACTTCTTGAAGCAAGAAAGCCGAAAGAAAGCGCAATCTTGGCTGAAGAAGACGGAACGGTTGAAATTGAATATGATGAAGGTATGCCGAGATTATTCTTTGTAACTGAAAACGGCAGAACAGAAATCAAATATGCGGTTGATGCAAGTATCGTTGTTGCTGATAAATCTAAGGTTAAAAAAGGTCAGGCTCTTACGAGCGGTCCGTTGAACCCGCACGATATTATCAGACTTAACGGTGCAGAAGCTGTCCAACAGTACCTTGTTGATGAAGTTCAAAGAGTTTACCGTTCACAAGGTGTTGATATTGCCGACAAGCACATCGAAGTTATCGTTCGTCAGATGACTCGTAAGGTTAAAATTGATGATGCCGGTGATACTCAGCTTCTTCCGGGTGAACTTGCTGAAATTCACGCAGTTCAAGCACAAAATGCCGAAGTTCAGGCAGAAGGTAAAAATCCTGCTGTATGCAGCCCTGTTCTTCTCGGTATTACAAAAGCCAGCTTGAATACGGAAAGCTTCATATCCGCAGCTTCATTCCAAGAAACAACAAGAATCTTGACCGAAGTTGCAATCGAAGGTAAGAAAGACCTGTTAAGAGGTTTGAAAGAAAACGTTATTATCGGTCGTCTGATACCTGCAGGTACAGGATATTACCACTTGCAAAATGCTTCTGAAGAAAAAGAAGAACAAGCAAGAAAAGCTGCTCGTGGCAATGCCCGCAAACCGTCTGCAATACTTGAAGAAATCGAAGGCATGTTCGGTGCTCAAGAAATGCAGATGATTGATGATGAAGATGAAATCTAGGTTTTAGATTTTAGTCATAAACAAAAAGGCTCTGAAAAATCAGAGCCTTTTTTGTAAGAATAAAGTAGTACATGTTTTTTATCTGTGCTACAATTGAGATGTTGAAATATACATTAAAAATAAGGAGAAGAAAATGAGCGAAAGAAGACTCGTAGGAACTCAAGAAATGTTCAAAAAAGCTCTTAATGGCAAATATGCTATTGGTGCTTACAACGTTAACAACATGGAAATTTTGCAAGCTATTGCTGAAGCAGCTGAAGAAACACGCTCTCCGATTATATTGCAAGTTTCTGCCGGTGCAAGAAAATATGCTAACCAAACTTATCTTATTAAGTTGGTTCAAGCTGCACTTGAAACAACAACTGTACCTATTGCACTCCACTTGGACCATGGTGCTGATTTCGATATTTGTAAAGCATGTATCGATGGCGGTTTTTCTTCAGTTATGATTGACGGAAGCAGATTCCCTCTTGAAGAAAATATTGCGGTAACAAAGCAAGTTGTTGAATATGCTCACGCAAGAAACGTAAGCGTTGAAGCAGAACTTGGTAAACTTGCAGGCGTTGAAGATGCAGTTAAAGTTCACTCAAAAGATGCTACATATACAGATCCTGAAGATGCAGCAAGATTTGTTAAAGAAACAGGCTGCGATTCATTGGCTATCGCTATTGGTACATCTCACGGTGCATACAAGTTTAAAGAAGAACCCAGCCTCGATTTTGACAGACTTGCAGCATGCAAAAAATCAATTTTTGAAGCAGTAGGATATGATTATCCTATCGTTCTTCACGGTTCTTCATCAGTTCCTCAATATTTAGTTGAAAAGTGCAACGAATTTGGCGGACAACTTCCTAACGCAAAAGGTGTTCCCGAAGAAATGTTGGCATTCGCTTCCAAAAACGGTGTTGCAAAAATCAATATTGATACTGACCTCAGACTTGCAATGACTGCTACAATCAGAGAATTCTTTATTAAAGAACCTTCTAAGTTCGATCCCCGTGAATATATGGGACCCGGCAGAACCGCAGTTAAAGAACTCGTTAAACACAAAATGCAAGTTCTCGGCACTGCAGGACATGCTGACGACTAATAAGTACAGTCATGAAAAAATTTATAACAAGCCGATAGAGTTATCTGTCGGCTTGTTTTTTTTCGGGATTGAACCTTTGTAAAGAAATTGTTACGTTGGCGTATTTGGCGGTGGAGTAGCAAAAACACCGATTTAAAAAAGGAAAAATAAAATTTGGGGCAATATTTTTCGTGAAAAATTCTTTAGTAAAATATAGCAGTTTTTGGAGAGAAATAAAAGGAGATTTTTATTATGGCAATTGACGCAATTTCTTCAGGTATGAGACCACCACAAGGAGTAGATCCTAATCAATACGCACAGCAATATGCTGAGCAAAACGGTATTAGCGTTGACGAGGCGAAAGAGCAGTTAAAGGCGAAATTCGGCGATCCGCAACAGCCCGGTGGCAGTTCAGCAGTTAGCAACGCATTGAGTTCAGGTGATGTTACAGGTACCGGTAGCAATCCCTCAATTCCTAAGGAAGCATGGGAATTGCAAGCACTCGGTATTCCTTTGGAAGTTATTCAAGAAGGCGACAATGCAATAAAACAATTTGCGGATGACAACAATATTAAACTTCCGGAAAAAACACAAGGCGCTTCAATAAATTTTGAAAGTTAGTTTGTGGCAAAGTATTAAAAAAGGCGGGAATTTTTCCCGCCTTTTTTGTATGAATTATTGATTTAACAGATAATTATAAACTTCTATCGTTTTGTAATTTATCGGCAAATTTCTGTCCACAAGGCTTTTAATTGTCATCTGGCTTGATAATAAGAGGGTTTTATCCAAACTGTTTGTTTTTTTCAGCTCTTTTCTGAGTTCTTCAAAATATGGTTCAACTCTTGTTTCAGGCTCGATTTTATCTGCAAGGTAAATAATTTTTTCCAACGTTGTCATGCCGATTTTCCCGATGGTATGAAATCTTATTGCGCTGAGAATTTCATCATCCGTAACGTCAAATATTTTTTTTGCAAGATGTGCGCTAAGTGGTGCGTGCAAAACTTTTTTTGCCTTTATTTCATCTTCATCAATATCAAGATGTTCTTCTTTTATGATTTTTTTCATTTCTTCGTATGGAATTTCTTTGGCGCAATCGTGTAAAAGTCCTGCCAATTCTGCTTTATTTTCGTCTTCGCCAAATTCTTTCGCCAATTTTTTTGCGGTCTTGGCGGTAGAAATCGAATGGACAAAGCGTTCTTCCGATAAATTTTCTTTTAACCAATCAATGATATTTTCCATTTTTTAATCTCTGTATAAACGGTTTTTATCTATATATTCTTTTACTTCGGGAGGTACAAGCTCCGTGATATCCTGTTTTGATTTTACCATTTCTCTGACCATAGTGGAAGAAATATTTATTTTGTCTGATTGGAGCACCCTGTACTTTACACCTTTTAACTCTTTGCACATTTCAAGTTCTTTTTCATCTCTTATCAGAACAATAAAGTCTAAAAGTTTTACGAGGTTTTGTCCGTCTTGCCACTTATAAATATTCAAAAAGGCATCCGTTCCTATGACAAAATTTATTTTGCCTTCTATATTAGGGAGCCTTTTATAAAGCTCTAATATGGTTATATATGTATAAGAAAGCCCCTTGCGGTCAAATTCAATAGTGTTCAGCTTAAAATTAGGATATTTTTCCAATGCCAGTTTCAGCATTTCGAGTCGATGCGGTGCGCTGCGCTTGCAATAAGCAAGATTTTTATGAGGTTGGATATATGCAGGAATAAAAAGAATTTCGTCAAACTTAAATTCTTCAATTACCTTTTTTGCCATCCCTATGTGACCGTTGTGTATAGGGTTAAATGTTCCCGAAAAAATGCAGTATCTCATCCTCTTACTAATTCCAAAACTCTCTCTTTTGCCGCTGCGACTCTCAATGTTTCAATTATATTTACTATTTTACCAATAAAAATTTTGTATGTGTCAATTGATGCTTCGCCGTTTAAGATTATATCGGCAGATGCTTTTGTCGGGCGGATGTATATTTTGGCTTTTGACAGGGCGTTGTTATAAACCCTATCTGCGCTTGCGCCCAAATCTCTGTCTTTTGCACGTCTGTACCAACGTGATTTTTGAACTTCTTCATCAATATCAACATAAAATTTGATATCAAAACCGCTTGCAGCAGCTTCGTTAAATGTGTAAAGTCCTTCCGTAACAATGAGTTGGGCTGGCTTTGCCGGTATTTTGTTGTCCCATCTCTTTGCCGTTCCTGACATATCATACTCGGGAAGAAGCACTTCTTCTCCGTTTTTTAGCTGTGCAAGATGTTTTGCAAATAGGTCAAGTTCAAATGCCGTAGGCGAATCAAGGTCATAGTTTTCTACAAATTTGTCGAAACTGCCTGCTTTTTTGACTTCTTCGCTTCGGTCATAATAGTAGTTATCCATGTTTATTTTGGTTATAAAGTTTTCTATTTCTTCTTTATTTGCAAACTTCTCAAATGCTGATATCAGTTCGTTTGCGATAGTGGTCTTACCGCTAGCTGTTTCTCCCGTAAACCCTAATGCCACAGGTCTGACTGAAGCATAAAAAAAACAACGAATAAGTTTTCTTATTGCGTCGTCTTTTAGGGCTATTATTACCGGAATATCAAGTTCATCGTTCCAATTCAAAACATCATTGAGCATGGCTTCAACTTTTGAAATAAGGTTTTCTTTGCGCAAAGCAAAGGGCGAAGTCATGTATCTTTTTTGGGAACGTATGTCAGAATGTGCTAACAATCTTGACCTCCGACTATCTAAATTATTTCTATTATTTTAACTCTAAAATATTATTTTTTTGCCAAAAAATATTTTATTGTTAAAAATTTTTAATAAAATCTCATGTCATTGCCATGTATAGCAATGACATGCAAGAGGGTTCATTGCAGGTTGGCATTATATGCCGACAAAATAAATATGTAAATAAAGTCGGGTTTGTAAACAATATTTGTGTTACTTTTCAACGCATATTGCCTTCAGATTTACCACATATCGTGAAGTTGGATAATACCCAGTAAGGTTATACAGAAAACTTCTTAGAATTGCGTTGTTATCGCCATTTGGTGCATCTGTCCATAAAATGAATCTGTCATTTCCTCCAGCAAAAGTTTTCCATAAAGGATCGTTGGTTAGGGCATCTGTATCACAAATAATATCTCTTTGAATCCCTTCTGATATACTGGTAATACCTGTACAATATCCGCTTTTAATGTATAATTTTGCAGCAATCTCGTCCACTTGGGCTTTGTTGGGTAACTTTAGTCCCTTGTTTTCGCAATAATTTTTTGCAGCAAGCCAGTAGTCTGCACCGTAATAGCCATAAGTGGAAGGTTCTGCTAATTCCACTATTTCGAAACTAAGTCCATAAGCATTTCCCTTAGTGATACTTGCATTGCCAACCAAATCTCTGCCGTTGTTGATGTTTTCCCTATCTGCTGCAGTCAATTCTTTGTCGTCTTTCTTTACTCCGGCACCTGTGTTCCCGCCGTATTTGTTTGGTGATTTGTTGCCGTTTACATCATAAACATACAATATGCATGCAGATGTGTTTCCTGTGGTATCACCCTCGTCAATGCCTTTACAATCTTTTTTGTAGGATATCAACATATTTGTTCCGTCAGAAAATTTAAGTCCGTAAACAGGAGAATCTTCTTCGCTTTTATTAAAGTTTTTTGCGCTCTTTAAATCTTTAACTTCAAACACTTCACCATCTGTACCGTTTTCGTATGTGGTAATAGTCTCGGTAAAGCAGTTTGTTAAATTTTCAGAGTCACAAACCGCAGCGATTGAGAAATATTTTTTCATTTCATTAACAAAGCTTTCTGTTGTATAGCTTTCGGCGAGTTTTCCGTCAACTCTCATTCTGCGCAAACCTTCAGCCCATTTTGTTGAAAAAACTTTCTTTTGTTTATTTAGAGTATAATTGGTAATTTGTTGCGTTAAAGCAGGAATAGTCAACACTGCAACAACGCCGATAACAAGAAGTGTTATCAGAGTTTCTGCTAGTGTAAAACCGCAAAACCCATGTATGTGGCTACTTACAGCCTTTCGGGGTGCTAAATGCATATATTCTTTATTTTCAGCCATAAAAACCTCTTTTTCTTCATTATATTGCAAATCTTCTTAACGTTCTTAATTATAACATTTGGGTATGGCAGCTGCAACTTTCACGCAAAAGAGACTACCTTTTACGGTAGTCTCTTTTAAGCTTTTAAAATTTATTAGTAGAATTTTCTGTTTCTTTTTCTAGCGGCTTCTTGTTTTCTTTTTCTTTTAACGCTCGGTTTTTCATATCTTTCTCTGCGTTTGATTTCTGATAATATGCCCGCTTTTTGAACTTTCTTTTTGAAACGTTTTAAAGCGCTTTCTATGCTTTCGTTTTCGCCAACCTTAACTTCTGACATTCTTTTTAACACCACCTTTACGGGAAATTTTTGTTTACTCCTCAATAGTAACAAAGAAATATTTTTTTGCAAGTACTTCGGCGTTCTTCCTCCTTTTGTTCGGAGTCAGCCTACGCAAAATCTGCTTTGACTATCTGTCGTGTTTGTTATTTAATGAACATGGATAGGTAATTTTTCTATTCAAAAATACAGAGAGAACTTCTAGGAGGCAATATGATAAAAGTAGGATTAACACTTCTCATTATGGGGATGGGAACGGTATTCTCTTTCCTCGTTATTCTTATTTTTACTATGGGTATAACGTATAAAGTTTTAGGGGTAATAAATAAATTTTTCCCCGAGGTTGCAGTTGAGGCTGCTCCGGTGAAAAAGGTTTCTGCATCTGATGATGCGGAAATTGCAGTCGCTATTGCGGCAACAAAAAGATTATAATTTTATGAGGATATAAAAATGGCAAAAAAACTTATTAAAGTAATGGATACGTCGTTTAGAGACGGTTTCCAATCAATTTACGGGGCAAAAGTTCTTGTAGATGATTTTCTTCCTGCATTGGAAGCTGCCGTAAATGCAGGTATAAAACGTTTTGAAACTGCAGGCGGCGCAAGATTTCAAGCTCCTATTTTCTTTTGTAATGAAAATGCTTTTGAAACAATGGATAAAATCAGGGCTACAGTCGGTCCTGATGTTGAACTTCAATCGCTTTCAAGAGGTGTAAATGTTGTAGGTTTAAACTCGCAGCCTCGAGATGTTATTGATTTGCACGCTAAAACATTTAAAAAACACGGCGTAACAACAATCAGAAACTTCGACGCTCTGAATGACGTAAATAACCTCATTGATTCCGCAAATAGCATTAAAAAACACGGCATGAAGCACGAAGTGACAATTACCATGATGGAACTTCCTTACGGTTGCGAAGGCGCACATGACGTTGCTTTTTACGAAAAAGTTTTAAGAAATATTCTTGATGCGGGTATTCCGTTTGACAGCCTTGCATTCAAAGATGCATCAGGTACTTCTCACCCGAGAAAAGTTTATGAAACAGTAAAAATGGCTCGTGAAATTCTCGGAAAAGATGCGCACATCCGTTTCCACTCTCATGAAACGGCAGGAACGGGTTTGGCTGCATACTTGGCAGCACTTGATGGCGGTGCAGACGGTATCGACCTTGCTATGAAGCCTGTATCAGGCGGAACAGGTCAACCCGATATTATCTCTATGTGGCATGCTTTGAGGGGAACAGATTATGACCTCGGACTTGATATAGGAAAAATTATGGAAACCGAAGAAATCTTCAAAGAATGTATGAAAGATTATGCGATTTCTCCGACGGCTTTGGCGGTAAATCCCTTGTTGATACAAGCTCCGCTTCCTGGTGGCGCTACAACAACAACGATTAACCAACTTAAAGATATGGGAATGTTAGACAAATTCCCTGCACTTATCAAAAACATGAAAGAGGTTGTTTCAAGAGGCGGTTTTGCAACTTCTGTAACTCCTGTTTCTCAATTCTATGCACAACAATCGTTCTTAAATGCAATTACAGAACCTTGGGCACAAGCGAACCCCGGTTATGCAAAAATGCTCCTCGGGTACTTCGGCCAAACTCCTTGTGAACCTGACCCCGAACTTGTTAAATGGGCGGAAGAAAAAACAGGACTCAAACCGACAACAGAAAAAGTTGTTGATTTGAATGAACAAGACCCCGAAAAAGGCTTAAAGGCTGCGGAAGAAAGATTAAAAGCCGCAGGGCTTCCCATTACGGATGAAAACCTTTTCATCGCCGCAGCATGTAAAGATGCTAAGGAAGACAAAGGCATCAATTTCTTGCTTGGTAAAGGTGTTGTATCAGTTGATAAGAGTGCAAATCAAAAGAAAACATCTGCTGCGGCAAAAGCGGATGCATACACTGTCAGCGTTAACGGAAAATCTTATGCTGTTAAATTTGAGGGTAATAAAGCAGTTGTTAACGGCAAATCATACGACGTTGACGTTAAAGAAGGAATTGCGGAAAAATCTTCATCATCTGCAACAGGTCAAGGTACCGAAATCACTTCTCCAATGCCTGGTAACGTTTTAAAAGTTCTTATTTCAGATGGTGATAGCGTTGAAGAAAATCAAACATTGTTTGTAATTGAAGCTATGAAAATGGAAACTGAAATCAAATCACCCGTTGCAGGTACGGTTACTTCAGTAAATGTTTCAAACGGTGATAAGGTTGAAACGGCACAAGTAATGGCTTATGTGGGATAGGAGGCAAAGATGAATTTAGCGGATGGATTTTTAAATCTTTGGAACTCCACAGGAATAATGAATTTTGTAAAAGCTCCTGACCCTAATATTACAAACGGTATCGAACAATTTCTGCACCAATTCGGTTCGCCGATAATGATATTGGTGTGTTTGGCTTTATTGTGGCTGGGTATAAAAAAACAATACGAACCCCTATTGCTTGTTCCTATTGCATTTGGCGGCTTGCTATCAAATATTCCCGTTGCTGATATCGCAGGTCCGAATGGATTTTTGGGAATTGTATATGAAATAGGTATTCACAAGGGTTTGTTCCCATTGATTATATTTATGGGTGTAGGTGCTATGACCGATTTTGGTCCGTTGATTGCCAACCCAAAAACCCTTTTATTGGGTGGTGCGGCACAGTTTGGTATTTTTGGTGCGTTGTTGATGGCATTATGCATATTCGGGTTTTCTATACCGCAGGCAGCATCTATCGGTATTATAGGCGGTGCTGACGGTCCTACTTCGATTTTCGTAACAAGCAAACTTGCGCCGGAATTGTTGGGTGCGATTGCTGTTGCGGCATATTCATATATGGCATTGGTCCCTGTTATTCAACCGCCGATTATGAAAGCTCTTACAACAAAAGCTGAACGTGAAATCAAGATGACGCAATTGCGGAACGTTACCAAAAGAGAAAAAATTGTTTTCCCGATTACTGTTCTTATTCTTTGTGCAATATTGCTTCCTGATGCTTGTCCGTTGGTCGGTATGTTGACATTCGGAAACCTTTGCAAGGAATGTGGTGTTGTTGACAGATTATCAGATACAATGCAAAATGCTCTAATCAATATTGTAACAATTTTCTTGGGGTTGTCCGTTGGTTCAAAACTTTCCGCAGACCAGTTTTTGACTGTACAAACAATATTTATTATGTTTTTGGGTGTAGTTGCATTTTCGGTTGCAACCGCAGGCGGTGTATTGATGGCAAAATTTATGAACCTTTTCTTAAAAGAAAAAATCAATCCGCTTATCGGTTCGGCAGGTGTTTCCGCAGTTCCTATGGCTGCCAGAGTTGCTAACAAAGTAGGTTTGGAAGCAAATCCGCAAAACTTCTTGCTGATGCATGCTATGGGACCTAACGTAGCAGGCGTAATCGGTTCTGCCGTAGCGGCAGGTGTTCTTCTTGCAACTTGCGGACACTAATAATTTTTTAAATAATTATAAAAAGCGATTTCAGATGAAGTCGCTTTTTTATTGGGCAAAAAAAATTTTGCCCGACTTTAATATGAGGGAGATAAAATATTTTAAAGGACAAAACATGCAAATTTCAAATGTTCAAAATCAGAATTTCGGAAGGTTTTGCTGCTTAAATAAACAAGGCAATTTGTTAACGAGAAGGGAACAACGTATAGTGGGACGACTCATCGGTGCAATTGATGAAACGGAAGGCAGAACCTTGTGCGTTTTTGCGGATATAGCAAGACCTGTTGGTTCAAACGGTCATAAGCACATAAGAATTACAACGACTCCCCTGATATCAGATTTTGAAAAAATAAAATCAATGCGTCCGGATGCTGTACGTTCGGATTACAAACGCCATTCACTGTGGTTTGAGTTAAGCGATAAAAGTTTGAAAGAAAAAGTTATGGACTTTTTGATAGGACAAAACGGATATATTCACTACTGCAAAAAAGATCCTGCGCACCGTCTTCAATATGCGCCCTCAAGAAAAGTTGAATTTCAAGTTTAGACATCCAAACCTAAGTCAAGGGTTCCTGCTTTTGATTGCATTGCGCTGGTGGAAATGATATCCACTCCTGTTGCGGCAATGGAATTTATTGTGTCCAACGTTACGTTTCCGCTTGCCTCTACAATAGCCCTGCCGTTTATATATTCAACGGATTTTTTCATTTCCTCAAGACTCATATTGTCTAGCATAATTATATCTGCACCGGCTTCAAGAGCTTCTTTCACCTGTTTGAAATTTTCGGTTTCAACCTCAATTTTGTGTGCGTGAGAAACATTGGCTTTTACTTTTTCTACTGCATTTTTTATGCTGCCTGCGTACTCAATATGGTTATCTTTTATCATTACGCAATCTGAAAGATTAAATCTGTGGAGAGCTGCGCCGCCTGTAATAACGGCATATTTTTCAAAAGCTCTGAATAATGGTGTGGTTTTCCTTGTATCCACAACCTTGGCTTTGTATGGTTTTACCGCCTGAGCATATTTATTTGCGAGGGTGGCTATTGCGCTCATTCTTTGAACATAGTTCAGTGCAACCCTTTCTCCCATCAAAATATCTTTGCAAGAACCTTTTATTTCTGCGATTAAAGAGCCTTTTGCTATTTTTTCACCGTCATTTATGAGAATTTTTACCTCAATTTTAGGATTAAGAATTTCGTAAATCTTTTTTACAACGTTAACGCCGCACAAAATACCGTCTGCCCTTGAATTTAGTTTTGCTTTAACAATGTAATCATCTTCAAAGATAGTGTTTGAAGTTATATCCCAAAAACCGATATCTTCTTTTAGGGCGTTTTTTACGTGTTCTTCAACAATAAAATCATTCAAAATATATTTCGTCATTTTTGTCTTTCCTGTCTTTTGAAGTAAAACTGTGTTTTGCTGTGGTTGATGTCTCTAAATAATCATTTCTGTAGTGAGAGCCTCTGCTTTCTTTTCTTGCTAATGCGGATTTAACAATGATTTCTGCAATTGTAAGCATATTTTTTAATTCGTATTCTTCAATACTTGAAAACACCTCGCCGTCAATTTGTTTTTTGATTTCCTTTATATCATTCAATGCTTTTGACAATTTTTCTTGATTTCTGATTATGCCGGCATTCAGCCACATTGTCTCTTTGAGAGATTTTCTTAATTCTGCCTGATTAGCGATTTTATCCTGTTTTAAATCATATTTTTTTATTGCATCGGATATTTTATTTGAATTCTCAACCTTAAAATCGGATTTTAACGGTTTTACGTTTCTGGCAAGTTCATCCGACAGAACAACACATTCTAGGAGGGAATTGCTTGCAAGACGATTTGCACCATGTAGCGATGTGCAGCTTACTTCACCCGATGCAAAAAGGTTTTTAATATCGGTTTTGCCGGAGGTTTCCACTTTTATTCCGCCCATAAAGTAGTGTGCTGCTGGGGATACAGGAATTAAATCTTTTGTAATATCTATTCCGTGTTCAAGGCATTTTTGAGAAATGCTAGGAAACCTTTTTAGGAGGTGAGCTTTGTCGATTTTTGTGGCATCTAAAAATATTTTATCGCTGCCTGTTTCTTTTATTTCAAAATATATTGCTCGGGTTACAATATCTCTCGGTGCGAGTTCTCCTTTTTCGTTATATTTTTTAGCAAATTCTTCTCCCTTGAAGTTTTTTAGTTTTGCTCCTTCTCCCCTGACGGCTTCCGATATAAGGAAGTTATTCTTTTCTCCATCAATTCGGAATGTTGTCGGGTGAAATTGTATAAATTCCATGTCTTGAAGCCTTGCCCCAGCGTTGTATGCTATAGCCATACCATCAGCAGTAGCAACATCAGGGTTTGTTGTTTGTGCATATATTTGACCTATACCGCCCGTTGCAATTACCGTAGCATCTGCAATAAATGCGATATGTTTTTTTGATTTTTCATCAAATCCGATTACGCCATGGCATGTATTATCCTCATCAACAAGGAGCTCTACTGCCTGTGTGTATGGGCGAACTTCTATATCGGGGTTGCTAATGACTTTTTTGGCAAGAGCCTGACCTATAAAACGTCCTGTAGCATCACCGCCGGCATGGAGAATTCTTCTGACACTGTGGGCAGCTTCCAAAGTCAGGGCTATTTTTTGTTCTGCATCTCTGTCAAAAAGCACTCCCTTTTTTATCAGGTCATCAATTATTTTTGCCCCACGTTCTGATATGAAAGTTGAAACACTCGGACTGGACAAGCCTGCCCCTGCTTTTAGTGTGTCTTTTACATGGAGTTCAACGGAATCATCTTTGTTTTCCGGAAGGACAGAAGCTATGCCACCTTGTGCGTGTGTAGAGTTGCTTTCTTTTAATTCCGATTTTGTAAGAATTAAGATGTTTTTCAACCCCAGCCGCTCATTTACCCTAAGGGCAGCATATAAGCCAGATATTCCGCTTCCTATAACTATAAGAGAATAGTGTTCCGTTTCCATGAAAACTGTCCTAAAACTGTTATCTATTGAAGTATAGACCTAAAAAAAGACATGCGCAAGTAGTCGGAAATGATATAATAAGTGTCAAATATACAATTATTGACAGGGGGGAGCATAGGGCTTTTCTGCTTGCCGGCATTGGATTTATAGGCATTTGGCTGCGATATAAAATTTTTAACTTTTGTATATTGGAGGCAAAATAGTCTGAAACACACTGTTTTAGGGGAATATGCTGAATTTGTAAAGAAATTATAAAAAATGCTTGACAAAAAATACCCAATCTGCTAAATTATTAGTGTAAATGAAACACTAATTGATTTCGGGTTATCCCGAAAAGAAGAGACCATTAGGATGCAGAAAACACACCACCCCAACAGGTGGTTTTTTTTTACCTTAATATTCAGTCTGTTTACGGATTTAATATTTTCAGGTAAAATATAATATACAAAAGAAAGAGAGGTTGTCATGAAAAAATATGAATGTTCAGTATGCGGTTATGTATATGACCCCGAAGTTGGTGATCCTGACAATGGTATTGCTGCAGGAACGGCTTTTGATGCGCTTCCTGAGGATTGGGTTTGTCCGTTGTGCAGCGTAGATAAATCTAATTTTGTGGAACAATAATTATTTACTTTAAATTTTTGCAAGAAAGTTTCGGCTATGATAAGATGACATTGAAGCTGATTGAGCGGGGGAAATGTGGATAAAAATCTTGAAGAAGCCGGAGCTTTTTTATTAAATAATGATTTTAAAACAGCAATAGAGAAGTATTACAAAGCACTTTCTTGCGATGGGGATAATGTTTTTATCCTCAACAAAATAGCGCATTGCTATTTGTGCTTGAATAACTATGAAAAGGCGGCTTTTAACTATGAAAAAATTCTTGAGCTTGAGCCTGCAAATATAGAAAATTATATAAATTTAACCAAGGTTTATATTGCGCTTAACGAAAATGATGCTGCTGAAGAAACTCTCAATAATGCTTTGAAAATAGAGCCGAATAACACCACTATTTTGGAAGAATTGCTGCAGGTTTATATAAATACTCAAAAATATGAAGAAGCATACGAGTTTTTGAAAACAAAACTGATAAGTATAAAGCCGACTTCTGCAAATTATCTTGTGATGGGGAATATGGCTGATAGAATTGGTAAAAAAGAAGATGCAATGTATTGTTACAACAAAGCTATCGGAATAAACTGCGATAATGTTGATGCCAAAATTGCTATTGCCAAGCTTCTTTTTGAACAAGGAAAATACGAAGAAACGCAAAAATATATTGTAGATATTCTGTTAATTGAGCCGGATAATGTGGAAGCTCATAAGATTCTCGGACAAATTTATATTGAATATGAAAGATATGAACTTGCCGTTGATGAGTACAATAATGTGCTTTCCAAAGTCCCGCAAGATGCGCAGGCAGCTTATCATTTGGCATATTCTTACAGTATGCTGAAACAATATAAACTTGCGATAAAAGTTTTGTCCAATGCAATTGCCGAAAATCCGGATAATACCGACCTAAAGACGGCTATTGCGTACAATTATTTTTCAGTAAATGATATTAAAAAAGCATTTACGCTTATTGAAGATGTATTGACGACAGATAAAGAAAACGTTGAAGCATTGAGACTTTTGGGTGATATAAACATTAAAGAAAAAAAATACAGTGCGGCATTGGATGCATTTAACAGGATATTGATGACGGACAATTCAAATTTGTATGCTTTGCAAAAAAAAGGATATATTTTGAGTGTGATGGGTATGGAGATAGAAGCTCTCGTTTGTTTCCAAGCGGCGGTAGAGCTCGGCGGACATTCCGTTGAAACGCTTACATATATTGCAGATTTGGAAATGAAAAGAAAAAAATATTCCAAAGCGTTTGATTATTACAACAAGATTTTGGAGCAGGATAAAAATAATTATAATGCTTTGTGCGGCGTTGCAAAGATTTTGTACATTCAGGAAGATTATGATTCTGCATCGGAAAAGTATTTGCAAATATTAAAAATTAACCCGAATGAGATAGTTGCATATTACAAACTGGCAAATATTTACTATCGTCAAAAAGATTATGATTTGGCTATAAGACACATCTCGGAAGCTGTAAAACTGGAAAAGAACAATCCCTTATATCAACATTTATGTGCCAAAATTTTGGGAGAAATGTCGTTATTTAAAAATTCAATGGAGCATTATTCAATTGCGATATCGCTTGAACCTGACAATGCCCAGTGGCTTTTGGAGTTTGCTGATATTTTGTTTTTGAACCAAGAGTTTGAAAAAGCTATATATACGGCACAAAGGGCATTGCGTATAGAGAATAAAAATAAAGCTATATACGAAAGATTATTTTTGTTTTACGGCGAAATTGGAAAAACAAAAGAACAAATAAAATTGTTGAAAAAATATCTTTCTTATGAAAAAGACGAAGAGTTTGAAAAATTGTTAAAAGACCTTAAAAATGGTAACAAAAATGATGACAAATAATATATTGCAGGATGTTTTTACGGCTTCGGGAGATGAAGTATTTATCTGCAATATTGATGGCAGCATTAAATATAAAAATCCGATTGCGCAAAATAAGTATCCGAAGATTTCAAACATAAATAAGTTGGCTCACTTTTTTAATTTTGAAATATGTATATTAAAAAGTGAAGAAATACTTTCTTATAATCCGATTAAAGCTGCACTGGATGCAACGGAAACCTTTTTTGCGAATATTACAAAACAGGTCAAAGACAGTATATTTGAGGAATACACCATTACCTCGTTGTTTTTGAATGACGATGAGAGAGTTGTAATATTGCGCAACGATAATCAGGCATATACATCATTAAAATATATAGAATTGGAAGAAAAAAATTCAAAACTTGAAGAGCAAATCTTGGCTTCGCAAGATTTGAAACTAAAATTGGAAAATCAGCTTGTGCGGACAAATTTAATCAACTTTGTATCCCAAAAGGTGCAGGAATATATAAATACAAAAAAAATATTAAAAATAACTATAGAACAGTTGGAAAAAACGCTGGACATTACAAAAGCGGAGTTTGCTTTTGATGAGGGGTATAAGTTACTCAAAGTTACAAGTGAAGTTGATAACAAAAAATCAAAATCAAAGCTGCTTGCACCTGTTTATCAGGATAAAAAGGTTTTTGGCGTTCTTATTTTATACAAAAAAGCTTCACAAAATATGTGGCAAAAAGATGAAATAGAATTGGTTAAAAGCGTCTGTTCTCTGCTTTCCACTTCGTTTGCAAAAGAAGAGTTGTATAATGCATTAAAAAAGCAAAAAACTGAACTGGAAGAAGCACTTGCACAATTGAAAGATGCCCAACTCCAAATAGTTCAGTCGGAAAAAATGGCGGCGTTAGGGCAGCTTGTTGCGGGTGTCGCACATGAGATAAATACCCCTCTTGGCGTTGTTATCAGCAATATGGGTATGTTGGAAGAATGTACGCAAAGAGCTTCTGATATAAATAAATTAAAGAATTTTGTTTCTGAAGTTTCGCCCATAAACAAAGAAGCGCTCAGACGTATTGAAAATCTCGTTAAAACATTGAAAAATTTTGCCAGACTTGATGAAGCGAAGAAGAAAAAAGTCAATATAATTGACGGTATAAAAAGTACACTTACCCTTTTAAATCAAGAAACTAAGAGCAGAATTCAAATTAAAGAAAATTATGAAAAAATACCTCCTGTGTCTTGTTATCCCGATTATATAAATCAAGTTTTTATGAATATTCTTTTGAATGCGTGTCAAAGTATAAAAGATAAAGGAAGTATTGAAATAAGAACATTTGTAAAAGATAATGCCGTTGTGGTGGCGATTTCCGATACCGGCGAAGGAATTTCAAAATCAAATATAAAAAAGATTTTTGATTTTGGTTTTACAACGAAAAAAATAGGACAGGGTACCGGTTTGGGACTGGCACTGGCAAAAAAAATCATAGAAGAACATTCCGGAAAAATTGAGGTCGAAAGCAGTCTCGGGCATGGAACGACTTTTAGAATATCTGTTCCCATAGAGTCAGAATTTCCATATTAGGTAATATTTACTCCAAAATCTTTACCTGCTTGTTTTTTATGAGTATCAGCCGATTATTCGTTTTGTTACTTTTGTAACAAAAACTTAACAAAGAAAGTCGAAAAATTAAAGTTTTCCATTAAACATGCCGATAAAAACCTTGTAGCCCTTAGAGGGCATGTATAGCAACAAGGAGTATAAGTTAAAAATGGGACTTTCAGCTAGTCAATGCAGATACTTATCATTAACAGCACGACTATCCGATTTGGAATTTCAGGCTCAGTCTATTAATACTGCCAGAATGAACCTTGCAACCAGATCTGCTGATGCTGCCAAGGCTTATACTGAAGCAATGAATAATAAAGTTATTCGTGTTGCAGATTATTCAAATAATACTGACGGAACAACAACAAAAATTTGGTCAGAATTAACTTTCTCCAACGCAGCTTCGCACGGATACCAAATTATGGGTATCGGCGGAAACAGCTTGGTTCCGTCTCCGTACAAAGAATTTGCTGTCGGACAAGAAATCTCAGCTGATGTTTTGGCATCGTTGCCGGAATCAGTAAGAAGCAAATTTGCGCCGAGTTCTTATGATGTACAAGAAGAATTTACTATGTACACAAAGGGCACAAAAGTTTCTGACGATGATTTCCAAAAACTTTATGCCGGTCATAAAGGTAAATTCGATGCAAAAGTTGACGCTGACGGAAATCATATTGTTACCGAAGACATTATATATACACCGAGTACATCACCGATGACATACGAACAGTATTGTATGCTTTCAAGTGAAAATCAAGCAAAATGTGCTGTAAGAGGTGGTACTTTGTACCAAGCAACTAGCTTTGTCAGAGTTCTCAATGATGAGTACAAAGGCATGGATATTCAAAGCTTGTTAGTAAGCGGCGTAGGACAAGTTGTTACAACAACGTTCTTCAACTTCCTCGTTGAGCATGGTTACGGAACAGGTAAATATTTTAATGTTGATGAAGGCGGCAACAGAACGGAAACAACCTACGAAAAACTCGTTGAAGAATTCCAAAACGATGCACAGACAAGAAGTGTAAAAACTGTTGTTGATTGGCGTGCAGATGAATCAAATATGTTTAAACAAGCATTGTATACCGAAGATGATGCGGCTGCATTGGCATTATACGAAGCTGCTACTGCAGAAATTCAAGCAAAAGATAAAGAACTTGAATTACAAGTAAAACGTATTGAAACTGAACACAATGCCGTTCAAACAGAAATGGAATCAGTTAAGAAAGTAATTGAAAAGAATATAGAACAGACATTTAAGACATTTGGTTAATACAACCGGAAAGGAGTAAAAAAAGTTAAGAATTGTAACAATATATAAAAAATATGACTTTAGTATATACTATCATTTTTTATTATACTGTAAGTCTTTATAAAAAACCAGAAATTTTATTAGTTTAGTAACATAAGGAGTAAAAAAAATGGGTTTAGCAGCAAGTCAAGCCAGATATTTGGCTCTCACAGCAAGAAAGAGTGATTTGGAATTCCAATCACAAACAATTAACACACGCCGTATTCAATTGGCGTACAGAACGGCAGAAATTGCCCAAGCCTACACAGAAGGCATGAACAACAAAAGAATTTCAATTTCGTCAACTAACGAAAAAGGTGACACAATTTGGAATGAAGCTACTTTTGGTAACCTTCTTAAATCAGGTTACGTTGTAATTCCTATTTGTGGTGCAGCGTGGTCATCAATCAGTGAAGGTCAAGATTGTCCGTACCTTTCTGATGACAAACAAACCGGTGATGAAACAGTTTCTTACTCTCCTACGGAGCAAATGAAAGAACAAACGTGGACAGGACAAGCAACTCTGTTGGATGCATTTGATGGTCTCACTGCAGCAAATATTGGAAATTATTTTGAAATAGATAAAACAGAAAGTGCTACGGATAATACAAAATGGAAATATAAACTGAAATCTGCAATTACACCTGCTGTTTTTAATTCTGCAGTTGATTCTGTAAAAAATGCTTTAATTTCAAACACAATGAACAAATATACTCCAAAAGTAAACGGAGCTTATGCAGGTGATTCTGATAACAGAGATTTACAAACATTGTTATCTCATGGTTTGTGTCAAATTATTACACAAGGATTTTATAGCTATCTTCGTGAAAACGGATATACTTTAAACGGTGGTATTTCAAGAGAGCGTTTCTATGAATTGCAAGACAAATGGGAATCAGAAGAAAGATTGATTAACCCAACCGGTCAAGAAGCAATCATGGATTGGCGTGCAGACCAAACAGACACATTCTCTCAACGTAGTTACACAGAAGATGATGCTGACGTTCTTGCAAGATACGAACGTGATACAGCTGAAGTTCAAGCGCAAGATAAAGTTCTTGAAGCTCAAGAAAAGAACATCGAAACTCAACACAAAGCTATCGAAACAGAACTTGAAGCAATTCAAAAAGTAATTCAAAACAACATTGAAAAGACATTCAAAATCTTCTCATAGAATGATGGCTGACTAGATGTTGAACCAACATAAAGTGTTGGCATGAGTAGTGCCGACCATCCTCAGAGCTACAATATAAACATTATAAATGTAGCAAGTAGAGTAAAATATCCTGGAAAAATTTGCTAAACTATTTTAACCGCAAAGCGTAGTCTTTGCGGTTTTCTTATGTGTTCTTACTATTTAATTTGTGTGCGCAGCACCTACATAAAGAAGAGGAAATAATTCATAAGGGTTGGTAGCCAATTTGTGTGCGCAGCACTTACATAAAGAAATAGAGATAAATCACAAGGGTTGGTAGCCAATTTGTGTGCGCAGCACCTTTGTTATATAATTTGCACAGAAATAGAGAATGAAAAGAGGACATCATGACAAAATTAACAGGTGCAGAAATAAGAAAAAAATATATAGAGTTTTTCAAAAACAAACATGACCACTTGCATTATCCGAGTTCAAGTCTAATTCCGGATAACCCGACAGTGCTATTGACAACAGCAGGCATGCTGCAGTTTGTTCCGTTTTTCTTGGGATATCAAGACCCTCCTAACCCACCGAGAATTACGACTTGTCAAAAATGTGCAAGAGCCGGCGGAAAAGACTCAGACATAGAAAATGTAGGCAGAACTCCTCGCCACCATACGTTTTTTGAAATGCTCGGCAACTTTAGTTTTGGCGATTACTTTAAAAAAGAAATCATTCCATGGGCGTGGGACTTTGTTACCAACTATTTGAATTTGGACAAGGACAGACTATGGATAACGGTTTTTGAAACTGATGACGAGGCGGCACAAATATGGGAAAGCATTGGTGTACCAAAAGAAAGAATTTTGCGTAAAGGTAAAAAAGATAACTTTTGGGGACCTGCCGGTGCATCAGGTCCATGCGGTCCGTGTTCCGAAATTCACTATGATTTAGGTGAAGAGTACGCTTGCGGTCCAAACTGTTCCATTACTACATGCGAATGTGACAGGTTTGTGGAAATTTGGAACCTCGTATTTACGGAATTAAATCAGGATGAGGATGGCAACCAAACACCGCTCAAGAAAAAGAACGTCGATACCGGTATGGGGTTAGAGCGTGTAACAATGGTTGTAAACGGTTTGACCTCGACATTTGATACGGATTTATTGCAGCCGATTTTGCAAAAGGTTTGCGAGTTATCGGGGCGTAAATACAAACAGGAAGGCGAAAAGGTCGATACAAGCATCAGAATTATTACCGACCACGCACGCTGCGTAACATTTATGATTGCTGACGGACTCACTCCGAGCAATGATGGCAGGGGTTATGTAGAAAGAATGATTTTGCGCCGTGCTTTACGTCATGGCAAAATGCTCGGACTTGAATTGCCGTTCCTTTATAAAATTGTTGATACGGTTGTAGATAACTACAAAGATACTTATCCCGAACTTGCTCAAAACAGAGATAAAATAATTGAAACCATAAAAACTGAAGAAGAACGTTTCAAACTTACACTTGACAAGGGAGAAGTTCTTTTGGCTCAGGTAATTGAAGAAACTAAAAAGTCGGGTTCAACTGTTATATCAGGGAAAAACGCATTTAAACTTTATGATACATTTGGCTTCCCGTTTGAACTTACAGTCGAAATTGCGCAGGATAACGGTTTAACGGTTGATGAGGAAGGCTTTAAAAATGAGATGAATGAACAAAAAGAACGTGCAAAGAATGCGCATGTTAAAATCAGCCTTACTCAAAATCTTATCTACGTTGATATCAAAAAGAAAAACGGTGAAACCAAGTTTTTGGGCTACGAAAAGGATGTCGAGGACGGCTGTAAAGTTGTGGCTATCGTCAAGGATAATGACCTTGTTGAAAAGGGTGAACTTGGTGATGAAGTTAATATCGTATTAGACAAAACGACTTTCTACGGCGAAGGCGGCGGTCAGGTTGGCGATACCGGTGTTATTGTTGCGGACGGTATTGAGGCGCAGGTTATAGACACATTGAAACTTGATAACTTGTACATTCACAAGGCAAAAATCCTTCAAGGAAATTTGAATGTCGGCGACATTGTTACGGCGAAAGTAACTTCTGACCGCAAAAAACAAATCAGAGCGCACCACTCATTGGCACACCTTTTGCAAGCGGCACTTTTACAGGTTGTCGGTTCGCAAGTTGCTCAGGCCGGTTCTCAGGTTGAAGAAAACAGAACAAGGTTTGACTTTACTTTTGATAGAGGCTTGACGAAGGAAGAAATCAAGCAGGTTGAAAAAATTGTGAACGAACAAATTAGGGCTGCTATTGATTGTCATACAACTGTTATGAGTATTGACGATGCCAAAAACTCAGGTGCAATCGCATTATTCGATGAAAAATACGGCGACAATGTGCGAGTTGTTGAAATAGGCAGTATCAGCAAAGAGCTTTGCGGCGGTTTGCACGTTTCAAATACGGGCGATATAGTTTTTGCAAAAGTTCTTTCTGAAAGCGCAATCTCGGCAGGAGTAAGAAGAATTGAAGCAATTTGTGCAAATGCGGCGCTTGAATACTTGAATGAGCATAACGATATTTTGGACAGAGTAACTAAAAACCTCAAAGTTACACCTAATGAACTTGAAGAAAGACTCGATAAAATCGTTGAAGAAAGCAGAAATGCTCAGAAGAGAGTTAAAGAACTTGAAAATAAAGTTGCGGCTTCCAAGATGGACGAACTCGTTAAAGATGCCGTCGACACTTCTTTTGGCAAAGTTCTTGTTGCCAGAGCAGACGGTTTTAACGGTGAAATCCTTAAAAATTCCGCTGAAAAATTTTCGAGCAAGCTGGGTTCCGGTGTAGTTGCATTGGCATCATTTGACGGCGAAAAAATTTCAATTATCGTCAAAGTGTCGGATGACGTCGTTGCTAAAGGTGTTAAGGCAGGCGAAATAGTTAACAAAATAGCAACAGCTTGTGACGGCAAGGGCGGCGGACGTCCAAACTTTGCCCAAGGCGGTGCAAAAAATCCGGCAAATCTCGATAATATTCTTGCTGAAATTAAAACGGAGCTTACAAAATAAAATAAAGCCGCACTGCTTATGCGGTGTGCTTTTTTGATAAGGTGAATTATGAAAATATTATATTTTACCGGTACGGGAAATAGTTTGGCAGTTGCAAAACGTTTTGAAGCTGAGCTTTTGTCTATACCTCAAATGATAAATAACAATGAGTATGTTGTAGAGGATGATATTGTAGGAATTATTTATCCTGTCTATGCGTTTTCAATTCCTAATATCGTTAGAGAATATTTGAAGAAATGTACTATAAATTCCAAATATACATTTGTTATTGCAACGTACGGAAATACCGCAGGCGGTTCTTTGCATGAAATGAAAAAGCTTCTTGCGCAAAACGGAAACAAGGCGGATTATTATGAAAAACTTTTGATGGTAGACAATTATCTTCCGTTTTTTGATATAGATAAACAGCTTGAAAACTTGGGTAAAAAGAATATTGAAGAAAATTTATCTCAAATAGTAGACGAAGTGAATTTAAAAATCCCCAAAAGAGAGCGCAGCGGTATTTTGAATAATATATTTTCGGCAATTAGTGCAGTTACAATTTGCAAGCTAGAAAAATATAACCCCAAGATGTTTTATGTTAATGATGAGTGTATCGGGTGCGGAATATGCAAGAAGGTTTGCCCTGTAGGAAATGTTTTTCAGGGCGGAAAGGATAAGCCTGTTTTTGGAAAAGAATGCGAAAGCTGCCTGTCTTGTACCCATAACTGTCCCAAAAATGCAATAAAATTAAAATATCAAATGAGCGATAAACGATTTAGAAACCCCGAAGTAAGCTTAAATGAAATAATTATGGCGAATGAAAGCTTTGAATAGTAAGTACAATCTTATAAAACTAAACCTTGCGAGAAATTCACTTAGGTATATTGTCAGAGTTTACGGCATAAAGGAGATGTATATTCCGTATTATGTCTGTCCTGTCATTCGACGTGCGCTTATTCAAGAAAAATGCAAACCTCTCTTTTATCATATAGACGATAGTTTTATGCCTTTGCAGGATTTTTCAAAGAATGCGTTCATATTGTATCCTAACTATTTTGGAGTTTGTGATAAAAATGTCGATATACTTGCACAAAAATATCCGCATTTGGTTGTTGATAATGCGCATTCTTTTTATAGTGAGCCAATGGGATTTGCGTCGTTTAATTCTGCAAGAAAATTTCTTAACGTATATAACGGAAGTTATTTGTGGATACGGGATACTTCGTTAAAAATTGCACCTGAACAAGAAGTTAATAATGCGCCCAAAAATGAAGAAGAAATGTATAAGAATGAGAGAGATTTTGATAAGGCAGAAATTGAGTTATTGAATGAGAAAACGGCAGATGAAATAGCAAGATATGATACTTTAATCTTAAGAAGGGTAAAATTTTTAGAACTTTATGAAAAATACGGCAATAAAAATCTTTTAAATATAGATATAAATTCGGCAAGTCCGTTTTGTTATCCCTGTTTGCTCGGAGATGAATTTCAGGCTGATGAATTGGCGCAGGAGCTTCAAAAAAAGGGTTTAAGAATTTATCGTTATTGGGAAGAATTACCGAAAGACTATGGTGAATACAAATTCTTCCGCAATCTTGTGCCGATACCGTTGGGTAAAAATATGTAAAAAAATATTATTTAGAGCCGGATATCGTTTTGTTTGGGATATAATTTTTACAGACAAGGAGAAATTTATGCCTGAAAAACAGTATACAATCGGAGAAGAAATAGCAAACAGTATTTCGCACACTCTGGGCGTTTTATTTTCCATATATGCGATTGTCATGCTTGCCGTAAATTCCAATAATGCAATGGCGGCGGCAACTTCTGCCATATACGGTTCGACAATGTTTATACTTTTTCAATGCTCTGCTTGCTATCATGCCATTACTAATGCAAAGGCAAAAAGAGTTTTCCAAAAAATTGACCACTCGGCAATTTATCTTCTTATTGCAGGAACATATACACCGATGTTGATGTTGACGGTGCCGTTTCCCATGTCGCTGATTATCATGATTGGGATATGGTACCTCGCAATTTTGGGTATAGTTTATTCTTGTATAAGTTTAAAGAGCAAGCACATTTCGACCGGAATATATATGCTCATGGGCTGGATGTCAATGGCGCTAGTGTGGTATATTTGGCACAACGGAAGCCACATGGCGGTTTGGTGCTTGTTGGGCGGCGGTATTTTATACTCGATAGGTGCAATTTTTTACCTTGCAAAGTTTAAATTCAGTCACTCTATCTGGCATTTGTTTGTCCTTGGCGGTGTAATACTCCATTATATGAGTATTTTGTCACTTTTGAAATAAAAAGTTAGCAAAAATTCTATGTTGATGATAGAATTTAGTTAGGTGAAAGTTTAATAGCTAACACTATGGACTTATGTACTTATGGACTTGTGGCACTCTGCCGAACGAACGATTGAGTATCGTTCGTGAGAGGTCGGTAGCGCAGTTATCGATAAAGTGTTAATATAAAATTATAAACAAAAATGAAAACTAAATAAAATATGTACTTATGGACTTGTGGCGCAGCTGGTAGCGCAGTTGACTCTTAATCAATTGGTCGTGGGTTCGAATCCCACCAAGTCCATTTTTTATGCGAAAAATCATATAGGTAAAGTGAGATTTGAATCCATTACTCAAAGCCGGCAATTAAACCTGTAAATTGGTTACAAAAAATTATTCAATTTGTTAAACAAATAAGAGCCTGTTTTTTATCGTTATAATACATTCATTTTGCAGATGCTTTTGTAACTGCAGAATTTTTCGTTAGGGCATTTTTCCGGACGGTCAAAGTCCAGATTATGGATTCTGTGAACGAGTTCTATGTATTCGTGTGCAATATTTTCGCATTCATCATCCGAGAAATCTTTTCTTGTATGATAATTTTCTTCTAAAAGCGGATAGATAAAACAGGTCGAAACATCCGTACTGATATTGTGTTGTTTCTTGAACAAGTATTTGTAGAGGCATATTTGATAATAGTAGTTTGAATGACTTCCGGCTTTTGTTATTCCGCTGTTGTCTGTTCCTGTTTTGTAGTCATAGATTGTGTAGGTTCCGTCAGGATTTTCATCAACCCTATCTATGCTGCCGTTGAATGTAATTCCGTCTTCGGTAGTGTAATTAAGACTATATTCTGCTCTGGTATTCAGATTTTCGATGGAATGAATGCCGATAAATTTGTCGTAGTATTTATTGGCTGAGAAAATATTGTCTTTTGCGCTTTTTTTCATCATATCAGGAGCGGAACATGGCAAATCGTCTATTGCTTTTGCAAAAACAGCATACGCTTCATCTGCAGTAGGATACTTTTTGTTGTCCATAGCATAATTTAGAACAAATTGAAAAGCTTTATGCACGGCGAGTCCGTAATTAAGATTGTCTGTATTGCCGGAAGAAGCTTTTAAGTCCAAAATGTAATTGTAAAAGTATTCTCTGGGACATTTTCTGTATGTATTTAACGAGCTTGCGGAATAAGATTTTTGCAGCCTGCTTTTTATAAAATCTTCAAATTCTGCTTTGTAATCATAGTCTGATTTAATTTCCGCAAGTCCGAATATTTCCGTTTTTTCTGGATATGCTAAAAGGTTTTCTTTGTCTTGTAATTTTTCTTGAATTTGTTTTATGAACCAGCTTATTTTGCCGTCCTTTGTGTCGTTTTCTGTGGCGGACAGAAAGAGGGAGTGCTTTGCTCTTGTCATACCTACATAGAGAAGCTTTATGTTGTCTAAAAATTTTGCCTGATCTTGTTTTTCCACAAGTTCTTCATAAGTCGCATCTTTGGCTGGAAGTGGAATTTTTACTTTGTAGCTTGAAGATGAGCTTTCCCATTTTGAACTTACCAACGTTGGCATAAATACGTATTCAAATTCACGTCCTTTAGAGGAGTGATAAGTTGATAACTGTACGGCATTGAGGGGGATGTCCTCTTTATCTAAATTTATCTCAATTCCACCTTCCTGCATTTTTGTTAAATAATCAACAAAATGTGCAAAAGAATTTTCTTTCGTTGTATGGACGGAGAAGTATGCATCCGCTTCATCAAGAAGTTTCTTTATCCCTTTGATATTTTCTAAGCGGTTGAGTTCGTTGTTGAAATAATATTGAAATATTCCGGTCTTTTCCCCTATCTCAAGAATGGAATTGGCGAAATTTTCGTTGGTAATGTAGTTCCTCAAATAGTTATAAGTTTTAATAAAGTTTTTGAGCTTTTCTTCTCCGTATATTGTAAATTTTTTGCTGCCCATAATGTTTTCAATATCCGTCATAATAGTATTGGAGTTGTATTTTAGGATATTTTGGAGCTTTTCTTTTAATTCTTTTTCATTCCAGCCTTTTGTTAAAAGGTTATTTATGTTGTCGGTCAATGTTTTGTGATGAGATTTGAAATCACAAATAGTTTTGTAATCTCTTGCATCAATATGGAACGGCTGTAAAAACAGATAGCCCAACAATTTGTCAGAATACATTTCGGGGTTTGTCAAAAATTGCATATATGTAAGCAGAACATTTACTGAGCTTATATCAAAAATGTTTTTTCCTCCTGTAATTTCTATAGGAATACCGTTTGCTTTCAAATAAATTTCATAATCTCTCAATTCGGCATTTGTTCTGGTGAGAATTGCGATTTCGGAAAGCTTTTCGGGACAATCTTCAGAGTTAACAAGGTTTTTTATTGTTCCGACAATGTAATCACGTTCTTCCTGTTTGTTTGGAAAACTGTAAAATTCAACAGGTTTTTCTTTGCCGAAAACAGGAGAGGTTTTGGGAGAAATCAAATCTTTTGTGATTTTATGCACTTCTTCAAATTTCGGCATAGAGCAAATGCGCAAATTGATTTTATTGCTTTCCCATTTTTGAATTTCACTTTTGGATTTATTCGGTCTGCTTGCCATAAATTTACAAAAATCATTCTGTAATTTTGCGAGTTCTTGCGAAACATCAAGGATGGTTTGCGTTGAACGGTTATTTTCCGTAAGGCAAATAACTCTGGCATCCGGAAAATTGTTCAGATAATTTTCTATTGTGTCGAGGCTTGCCCCTTGAAAAGTATAAATAATTTGGTCATCATCTCCGACGACGAGGATATCTTTGCAATATTTGGAGAGATTGAACACGATATCGTTTTGCGGTTTGTTCGTGTCTTGATATTCATCAACAATGATGTAATCGTACTTGTAGGCAATATCTTCTAATAAAGAGGACTCTTTATCCTCCATTTTTTCTAAGACCATGTTAATCATGTCGCTGAAGTCGATGTAGTTATAATCTGCCATTTTTTGGCGGTATAGTTCATAAAATTCCCATAGCTCATGCATTTGTGCTACTTTTTTGGATAAACTTTTCAGTTCATCTTTTACTTTTACTGTCTGCTTTTCGGTTCCCAAAAAAGCAAGACGTTTTTCCCATAAAGGATTTTCTGCTAAATTTTTATTAAATTCACTTTCGCTTTTTATTCTGTTTTTCTTTATTTCCTCAATTCCCTCCAAAATATCTTTGGAATATTGATAGGGATTGTTTTTTTCGTTATTGTATGCAACCGGTTTTATTTTGTCGATACATTCTTTTATGAGTGTTCTTTTGTGTGAATCGGTTATAATTTTGAGGTTCAAAATATTAAATTGGTCGGGAAATTCTTCCATAATGCTGAGACAAAATTCGTGGTAAGTAAAAACATTAACGTTGAAATTTTCCCCGATTTTGGTTTTCATTTCACGGGCGGCAGTGTTAGAAAAAGTAAGGCAAAGAATTTTTTCCGGTTCCACACCTTTTGAAATCATATTCTTTATACGTTCAATGACCGTAAATGTTTTACCTGTTCCCGGTCCAGCTAAAACCAAATACTTTCCGTGAAAATTGTTTATGCAATCCATTTGTTTTGCATTGGGTGTTACTTTTCTTTCAACTGCCAGTTCCATATACTTCTCCTTGCAATTTCTTATAACTATACCACAAACTAGAAGCCTACGGTATTTTGTAATTCTTTAGATTTTTTAACTTTGACCTCCTCCGATAACATTTTTGTTATTTCGCCAAGGTCGGTGATTCCCAAAAAGTCGATTTTCTTTTTTACCGTAGCAAAGTCGCCTGCCGTCAAACCTTTTATGTTTACGTTTGCGTTTGAGATGTTGAAAAAATACTCAATTGCGTGATTGACCTGTTTTGTGTTTAAGAAATCAAATTTGATTTTAAAGGTAAAGCGTCTGAGGCTTGCTTCATCCAAACAGTCAAGAAGGTTAGTTGTGCAAACAAAAGGGTATTCCTGCGATTCCATCCATGTCAGCATTTCATTTACTTGAGATACTTCCCAGCTTTGATGGGCGGTACTTCTGCTTTGCAAGAAAGAATCAGCTTCATCAAAAATAAGCATTGCTTTTTTTGATTTTGCTTCCTCAAAAGCTGCGGCTATGTTTTGTTCGGTTTCTCCCACCCATTTGCTCATAAGGTCTGATGCTCGTTTGAATACGACTTCTATTCCCAATGATTTGGCTAAATATCTTGCGTATAGCGATTTTCCGGTGCCGGGTTCTCCGTAAAGGCATAATGAAAAATTCAGTTTGCCGCTGTTTTTTATTTTTTCGGTAAGGTTTTTTATGTCATAATCGGAGTTCACAAGATTTTCGTCGTATTCATTCATTTCAAATTCTTTCTTGTTTTTGATGTTTTTCTTTTTTGTTACAACCTTTGCAACATTTTCTATGAAGCCTTCGAAGTCGCTTTCATCGCCGCCAATCATTTTTGTTGCTTGAATGGCATTGGTTATTATTGATGGGGGAATATCGTAATTTTTATTCAATTCTTCAACTTTTTCACGGCTGACTTTTAACTTGTTCTTTTTCAAGGCTTTTTTCCAAATTTCGAGTCTGGTTTCTTCCGATAATTTTTCAAACTCAATACAATATGTCATTCTGCGTAAAAATGCGGGATCGACGTGATAAATATCATTTGTTGTCCAAATGACAGGTACCGGTGAATTTTCAAGAATATTGTTCAGATATCCTTTAGATGCTTTCCCAGAAGATGAAAAACCTCTGTTCATAACGTCTTCTCCCTCATCAAAAAGGATACAGGAGTTTCCGATTTTTGATAACATCTGTTGTTTGGAGTATAAATCAATAAGTCGTTCTGTTCTGGCTGGTTCTGAAAAATCTTTGTTTCCGGTTATAACGGAATACAATGGTATCTTTGCGCTATTCGCAATAAGTTTGGCAAATTCTGTTTTCCCTGTGCCGACTCCGCCGTAAAGCAGGATATTTATACCTTTTTTCTTTTGATTAATTGCACTGGACAGAATTTTTATGACTTTTTGCGTTTCATCTTTCATATACTTATAATCTTCAAGTGATAAATTTGCTTTTTCGTCACGTCCCAAAAGAATATTTATAATTTTGATTTTGGTATTGTATTTGGGACAATCAAAAATTTTTAACAAATTGGGATTGAGCTCAATCCTATCGCCGATGTCGGACATTGTGATGTTTTTAAAATACAAGCTTTCCTTAATACGTTCCTTTTTTTCGTGGCGTAAATGCAGGCAGTTTGTTGTATATGAATACAAGGGAGTGTTCTTTAAACAATCAAAAAAGTCGCTGAAATTTTGATATAGCGTGTTAAATGTTAAAAGCCGCATGATTTCAAATTCGTCATCGCTCAAGGAGAAAATATCTTTTATTATCAAAAATTGTTTCTCAAGCATGGAAGTTTTATGTGCTGTTTTGTTTCTTAAATCATGCAGGACGGTCCTAAATGTTTTTGAAAATTCTAGACGTTGCTGTTTTGTTTTAACCAACAAGCAATTATATTTCTTATCAATATTAAAAAGTTTACTGTTGACTTTAAATTCCTTAATGAACTCTTCAAATATATCATTATAAGCAAAATTGTCGTAATCTATATCACAAAGTAGCTTGTCAATGTACATCAAAAACATTCTTTTTTCATAATTGTTCATAATTTTTATTCCTTATCCATGTCTAATTCCACTCTAATAATAATGCCAAACTGCGTCAAAACAGGACGCTAAAAATATTTTTTTAATACGTCCTGTTTTGGCGTGGCGGCATGAAACAATTAAAATATAAAAAGAAAGAATAACATGCTAAATACTTAATCTAAAAATCTCAATCTCAGAAAACATCACTAAATACCCACTGCAGTAGGCAGGGGGATTTTTTTATAAAAAAACCAACCTGCAGCGGTTGATTTTTTGTGATTGCTTTTATTATTTGCACATTTGAAAAATAAGATGTGCTTTATTTGCCCTCTTGGGTTTCCAGTACTTTTTTCAAATACTCGATATACTCTTTTCTCAAGCTTTTTGGAGAAATAATTTTCACGTTATCTCCCCAACGGAAAATATGCCACATTATTTCAAGTTCACCTGAAGCTTTAAATTTTACCGTTATCGTGCCGTCCTCGTTTTGTTTAACTTTTTGTGATGGATGGAAATTGTAGTTCAAAACATCTTCTGCAACATTTTTTGAAAATAAAAGCTCAACCTTTATGATTTCATTTTGATAAACTCCAAACGAACGATTTGCATATTCTCTTATATCGAAATCGCCTTTGTCATAAGTTTCTTCCGTCAATTCGGCGCTGCTGATTTTGTGCAGCTTATACACATAAGGCTCTTTGTAGCTGCCTTCTACTCCTATTAAATATGCGCTTGTTCCGTAAATAATTCCATAGGGCGATAAAATTTTCTCTTTATTATCGTATTTTGTTTTGAGTCTTCTGTTTTCTTTTATTGCCTGACGAATTAAATCCAAAATTTCAGCATTGATTTTGTAACTCGGTTTTTGGGATATGGCATTCCCTTCGGTCTTTAACAGTATTTCAACAGCATCTTCAATCTGTATGGAATCTTTTTTGGAAAGCGCTTTGAGTTTTGTTATAACAGAATTGAGTACCTCTTTCTTGTTGTCAAATTCTAAACTGTCCTTAATAGTTTCTAACTCAGCAATTTCATCTTTTGTAAATGAGATAATTTCTCTCATGTGGCTCGAGCGGGAGAAACCCCAATGCTTTTCTCTGCCTGATGAATTGAGTTCGACAATCTGCGGAATTTCCCATATCAGTACATCTCTCAATCGTTCTGCCGAACGTCTGGAAACTTCCAATTCTTCCTGAATATCATTAAGCGTAATTCCAGAAGATCTTGATTGCATTTTAATAATCAAGTTTAATATTTTCCCGAGTTTTGGATATCTAGCTTGTTCTTCTGACATTTTCATACTCCTAGTATAATTTGTGAGCCTGTCAAATCAGGTCGTACAAAAATGATATCAAAATTGTTAAAAAATAGCAAATCTAAATACGACCTATTATGACGTATCCGGCGATTATTATTTAGAATATAAGGAGGTAAAAGCCATGAATAAAAAAGAGAATTTAGTATTGATACTGGGTAATAACAGAGGTGATATTGCTAATTATATCCAAGAAAGAGTTACGAAAGGAAATATTCTCTGTGTGGATAATGATGTTGAAAAAATAAAATCTTCAAACGGAAACACGTTATTATATACAGGGCAAAATTCAATAGTTCCTGCAATAGAAAATGCTTCAAAAATTACGGTTATTGCTCCATGTGGCGAGCAATTTTGGATAGACAAAATGTTGGATGTTCTTGAGGTATTAAGCGCTAATAATGCTGACTATAGATTTATAGTGACGTTACCTTTTACATTTGAGGGAAAAAATAAATTTTTAAATGCCCATATTGCTGCAGATACCATAAAAAAGATGGTTAAAGATTGTACCATACTAAACAATAACAATATTTTGGAAAATGTTACCCAAAAAATTAGAATGGAAGATGCTTACAAAGTTATTAATCAAATCGTATGTAATTTTGTAAATGAAGTATAGTGACACAATTTCAGCCTGCTTTAGAGATGCGCATAACTTGAAAAAATTTGGCATGAAATGCTAGAATAAAACTAGAAAATATTTTGGAGAAAAAATAATGTCAAATATATTGATAGCGTATTTTTCCGCAAGCGGTATTACAAAACAAGTTGCACAAAACCTTCAAGCGGCTCTTGGGGCTGATATGTATGAAATCAAGCCGGAAGTTCCATATACCAGAGCAGATTTGGACTGGATGGACAAAGGTTCAAGAAGCACTATTGAAATGGAAGATAAATCATCTCGTCCGGCAATAGTTGCGGATAATTTGGATACATCAAAATATGATACTATATTTCTTGGGTTCCCTATTTGGTGGTATATTGCTCCGACTATTGTAAATACATTTTTGGAGTCTTATGATTTTGCTGGCAAAAAAATTGTTCTTTTTGCTACTTCCGGCGGAAGCGGCTTTGGCAAAACGGTTGACTTTTTGAAAAAATCCGCACCTGACGCCGAGTTTATTCAGGGAAAACTATTAAATCATAATCCCTCTGTCGGCGATATAAAAAACTGGGTTGGTACTATCGGCATATAAGTTCGTATGAGTTTGAGCATTTTTCAATATAAAAAGCTAAATAAAAAGCGGCTTTTGGGCTATGGTTTTATCTTGAAAAATAAGACTTATTCTATGGCTGTTCCCGTTATGAAAGGTGAATTTGAGCTGCATATTGAAATAATTTCTCCCAACATTGTAAAAACTAAAATGCTTGAAAGAGATACTCATGAGCCTTATACCTTACATCTTACAAGTGAAGCCGGAACATTTGTCGGGCAGGTGAGAGAAGAATACGAAAGAGTTTTAGGAGATATTTGCGAAAAGTGTTTTGAATATGATGTTTTTAAAACGCAGCAATCAAGGAAACTTATAGAACATATTTACGAAAAATACAAAGGCGAATTGGAATTTTTGTGGGAAAAATCTCCCGATGCGGCAATTGTGCGTCGCAAGGATAATAAAAAATGGTATATAGTTTTTATGGTGATAAAAAAAGATAGGCTCGGTATTGACAGCCAGGAGCCGATAGAGGTAATTGACATAAGAGTTAAGACGGAAAATATGCCCGAACTGCTTGAGCAGGGCAACATATATCCCGGATATCACATGAATAAAAAGCATTGGATTACAATAATTCTTGACGGTTCGGTATCTCTTGTGGAAATATATAAGTTGTTGGATAAAAGCTATGAGTTAGCATTAAAGTGAGGTGTGTTATGAGATTTTCAAAAATTTTTGCCATTGCCATATTGATTACGATTTTTATTGCAGGACAGCCCTCGCTTGCGGCAAAGAATTATTCTCCCAAAAATGCTTTTATTCCTGATAAAAATTATATACCCGACCTTACGAATGGGGCGGATAACTTTTATAAAAGTAAAACCCTTTACCGTCAAAAAGTTTCTTTTAGAAACATGTACGGCATAAGATTAAAAGGGGTAATGTTTTCCCCTAAGGATTTCCAATTTGGGGTGAAATATCCTGCAATTATTGTGGGGCATCCGATGGGAGCAACAAAAGAACAGAGCGCAATGCTGTATGCTCAAAAAATGGCTGAAAGAGGCTATATAACATTGGCTATGGATTTGAGCTTCTGGGGTAAAAGTGCAGGTTATCGCAGAAATACGGTTGCACCAGAAATTTTTGCCGAAGATTTCAGCGCTGCGGTCGATTTTTTGGGAACGAGAGATTTTGTGGATAAATCACGAATAGGGGTTATAGGTATATGCGGAAGCGGAAGCTTTGCTCTTAGCGCAGCAAAAATCGATCCTCGAATAAAAGCGGTGGCTACTGTCAGTATGTATGATATGGGAACTGCTGCAAGAAATGGTTTGAACAATTCTGTTTCACTGGAAGAAAGAAAATTGACGGCAAAACTGGCGGCATATGAAAGATACAATATGTATTTGCTCAGACCAACGCAATATACCGGCGGTACGGATAATGAACTTACCGAAAATACAAATCCTATTCAAAAAGAATTTTATGATTTTTACAGAACTTCAAGGGGTGCGGTAGGCGATGAAACCTCTACTCATCCGACGCTTGCAAGCAACACAAAATTTATGAATTTTTATCCTCTTGAAGATTTGAATATGATTTCTCCGAGGGCGGTTCTTTTTATAACCGGAGATAATGCTCATTCTAAAGAATTTAGCGAAAAAGCGTATAAAAAAGCAAGCGAGCCGAAAGAATTGTACTACGTAAAAAATGCCGGGCACGTAGATTTGTACGATAGAGTAGATTTAATTCCTTTCGACAAGCTTGCAGAATTTTTTGCCGAATATATGAAATAGATTATAATCTGAAACTGCCGCCGTAGTTTATATAACTGCCGCCGTAACCTGTACCGTAGCCGACTGAAAAGCCGCCGGTATTTATTATTACTTGAGTTCCGTATGGAGCAGGGTAATACTCATACGGATATAAAGGCACATGATGTTTGTGTCTGCGAACGGTTACAATGTTGTGTTGCGGTGGTGGCGGTGGTGCTGCCACATGGTCTTTATGGTGTTTGTTGTGGTGGTTTGGTGCGCAATATCCTGCTCCCGCAAACATAAAACATACCATCATGGCTAATATTATCTTTTTCATATCCGAGCCTCCTTTTCGTGCTTCGTATTTATAACGAAGATAATTGAAAAAAGGTTCATTCGGATAATGATTTTATGAAAGCAGACTTTTTACAAATTCGGGAATTTTTTCAAAATCAGTTTCATCAGGATTCCAAAGAGACTTGATATTCTCTTCAATTACGTTGAATCCTGCATCTTTTAATCTGTCCTGAAGAATTTTTACGCTTTCCCCGCTCCATCCATAGCAGCCGAATGCGCCTGCTTTTTTATTTTTAAATTTCAATGCTTTTAAGAACGAAAGCCAACCTGATACTCCGGAGAGAATATCGTTCATTTCTGTCGGAGAGCCGACGGCTATTGCTTTTGATTTAAATACTTCTGTCATAATTTCGTTTTTGTCTTGTTTTGAAATATTGAAAAGTTTAACAACAGTTTCGGGACTTTGGTTATGAATTTCCGATGCGATTTTGTGTGCAATTTTAGTCGTACCTTCCCACATGGTGTCGTATGCAATTGTAACTTGATTTTCTTGATACGCTTTTGCCCACTCATCATATTTTTCAACAATTTGCATGGGGCTTTCTCTCCAAATTGCGCCGTGTGACGGTGCGATAATATCTATAGGGAGATTAAAGCCTTTTATTTCTTCAATTTTTTTAGGAATTAACATTGCAAACGGGTTGAGTATATTTACAAAGTATTTTAATGCTTCTTTCCATAGCAGGCATTGATTTGCTCTGTCGGCAAAGAGTTCTTCTACCGCAAAGTGTTGCCCGAATGCGTCGTTTGAAAACAGGATATTGTCACCTGTCATATATGTTGCCATAGAATCGGGCCAGTGGAGCATTTTCATTTCTATGAAGATTAGTTTTTTGCCGTTGCCGATATCTACGGAATCACCTGTTTTAACTATGTTAAAGTTCCATCCTTTTTTACCGAACTGTCCTTCAACGCTTTTTACAAATGCTGCGGTGCAGTATATCGGGGTATCGGGGATTTCTTCCATTAGTGTGGTCAAAGAACCGGAGTGGTCACATTCTGCGTGATTGGCTACAATAAAATCTATCTTTTTAAGGTCAATTTCACTCTTTAAATTTTCGACAAAATCGGCTCTGTGCGGAGTCCAAACTGTATCTATGAGAACGGTTTTTCCCTCTTCAATAAGATAAGAGTTTTGGCTTGAACCGTTGGTAATGGAGTATTCGTCACCATGAAATGTTTCAAGTTCCCAATCAATGTAGCCTACCCAGCTTACGTTGTTTTTTACGGATTTTCTCATTTTATCTCCCCTTTTTAATATAACCTATGTAATTTCATAACTTATACAAAAAACAATGTCAAGGTGCTATACGACAGGCATAAAAAATCATCTTAATGAATGACAAAAAATCTTGCCATTATCCGCTAAATAAGGTAAAATAACACCAGTAGAGATGTAGTTTAATTTTATTGCGCAAATTATTAAATATGGAGTAACAGAATGAGCAGAGCAAATGGAAGACCTTTGCTGGCTGCAGCTATGGCTATGTCCATGTTGTCTGTCGGTACTGCGGCATCAGCAGTTGATGTAAGTACGTGGGATGAGTTAAAAACAAATTTGAACAGCGGTAACAGCGTTACTTTAAACAGTAATATTACCGCTGACGGAACCCAAATTGTTGTAGGCGGTTCGCCGACAATGAATTTGTCCAATTATATTGTAACGGGTACAACATTTACGGATAGTGCTATTTCCGTAGCGATAGACGGTTTTACTATAAATGGGGGGAGTTTTACAGGGTTTAACAGTACATCTTCAGGCTCAACACTCAATGTTGCTTCGGGGGGCAGGGTAACTATATCTGGAACTAGGTTCTCTACAAACCATACTTCTATGAACGGCGGCGCAATATACAACACTGGTACTATTGAGTCAATTTCTGATGCTTCATTCCAAAATAACTCTGCAGATTATCGGGGCGGCGCAATATTTTCCGAAAAAGATATTGTAATTGATGCAACTTCGGCAGGCGACAATGTAACTTTTTCGGGCAATACGCAGGGGACAGGCACTAACCTTACTCCTAACGGCATATATATGGCAGGCACAAATCCCGAAAGTTTGATTTCTCTTAAACTCAAGGCTGCAAACGGCAAGAAAATCACTATAGGTGACGGTATTGACGGTGCAAATTACAGAATTATCGTAAACGGTACTTCAAGCAGTTCGGGAGAAGTCGTTTTTGACGGTGATGTAAACGCAGATGCTATAGTCCTTGATAATGGTACGCTTACTGTTACGGCAGGAAATACCCTAACAGGTGATTTGACTGTTAATGGCGGCAAGTTTAACAATCAGGGTACTCTGCAGGGAACACTGTTCACTGCTATAGATATGGCAATTTCATCCGGTACTGTAGGGGGGATAGATAATGATGCGGCATACACATTTACCCAAGCCGGAGGGGATGTAACGGGAAATGTTATAAATGACGGAACGTATAATATGACCGGCGGTACAATTGCCGGCTCGATTACAAATAACGGTACGTTTAATACGACAAATACTCAACTTAAAAATATAAAAAATGATAAAACGCTAAACATAAACTATACTGAAAATTATAGTGCAGGAACTTCAGATACTATTGAAATTACTCGTTCTGACGATACAAAACCCGGTATCACGACTATTTTTGTTGATGACGGAAAATCTGTATTTTTGAATATCGGAAATGCTATAGGTATCAAGCAGCAAACAGTATATGCGACAGGTAGCGGACATTTAAAATTAGCAGGCGGCAAAATTACGGCTGATGTGATTAATAATATGACCGGAGATACGCTTTCTGTCGGCAACGTCATAGATGGAGATTTTACAAATACTTCTGCGGACGCTCATGCAATATTTTATACCGGTGCGGCTGTTACGGGAACAATTATAAATGACCAAACTTTGGATATTATGTCATCTGATTTTAAAATTCAAACAGGTTTGGTAACGACAAATTCCGTAGGAACTCCCGATGTAGGCACATTGAATATCGGTGATGGCACAAATGCTGTCAATGTTACTCTTACACCCACAACGGCAGGTTCTTTGCGCCAAAAAAATGTTACTATAAATCCGAATGCGAGATTAAATGTTGCCGCTTCTGCGTTTAATACTGGATACGGAACAACAAGTATTGCCAATTTAGTGGATAATGGAACAATTGTCTTTAAAGGCGACAGTGCGGTAAGACAGGCTATAAGTGGTACAGGGGACATAATTATTGACGGTGCGGTTGTTTCCAATGATTTATTTGCGGCAGGGAATATCGGTATTTTAAGTGCTGCGGAAAGACGAGTTTTAGACGGAGATTCTTCAATTACAGATGCAGCCTCATTAACTGTTTCTGCTGAAAATATAGGTTCAACCGTTGAAAATAATGGTGGATTGATTGTTACAACAGGCAACACGTTAACGAAAACTTTGGCTTATGCTGTTTCGGGTGCGGGAAAAACAACCGTTCAAACAGGCGCAAGCGGCAGATATGTTGTATTTGATGCTGATGTTCAGCAAGATGGCGGAATATCAGTGGTATCAGGTATGATTTATTCCGATGCAGGTCATATTAAATCTAACGTTATCAACGATATATCGTCGGGAGTTCATCTTATCGGAGGTGAATTTGCTTCAGAATACAGTATTTCGGGTACAGGTAGGACTATAATTGAATCTGCGGATAGGTATGCAGGCTCTACTCCGGTAACAAACAGAGGAACAATCAATCAGGACAACAGCACACAAATATACGGCACATTGAACAACTATGGTTCGGTGGGGCAAACTCTTGTGGAAACAGGAGCCATTTTAAACAATTATGCGGGCGGTACAATTACCGGCAACTTGTATAACGGTGCAACTACAAATATATATGGCGGTTCATTGAGCGGCGATATAATTAACCTTTCGGCAGGAACATTAAACCTTTATGGCAGTGATATAAGTCTGGCGAACGGTGTAAACAATGCCTCAGGATACAGAAGTGCAGTGGGTGCAACCGTAATTGGTGATGCTACTCATAATGCTTTTGTCACTTTGGCAGACAACAAAGCAATTTATCAAAATTCGGTTACTATTAATTCGGGTTCTGTTCTTTCGGCTCGTGTTCCGGATATGAATAATACATCGGTAGGAACTTTTACAAATAACGGAAGATACATAATGAGAGGCGGAACTGATGCTTCTGCTCTTACAAATAATTTGACGGTTCTCGGAACAGGGGAAACTGTTATCGATGGTAACGTAACGTCTAATACTTCAATTGCGGGTGCTAATGATGATAGCCGAATTAGTATTTTAAGTGCGGATGAAAGAAATGCGCTGTACAGTGTTGACACATATACAGAAAATAGCAAATTAACTATAAATGCTTCAAATGTTTCAGCTGCCACAACAAACAATGGTTCACTTGTGTTAAACGGGGGCAGTTTGAATAAAACCGTTACCGGTACCGGTACTACAACAATTCAAGGCGGCAGTGTAACTAATACAGGTTCAATTCAACAGAATGTTCTTGTCTATGATAATTCATTGAATAATACAACAGGTTCAATAACAGGAACTACAACTGTTAATGCAAATGCTACCTTGAGACAATCAGACGCAGGAACATTGAACAATGTAGTTAATAACGGTAGATTTGAACATACGGCAGGTTCCGTAACAGGAATTCTTACAAATAATGCTGAGACAACGGCATCCGCTCCTACATTAGGTACATATCAAACGGGCGGCAGTGTTGCAACAGTTAATAACGCAGGTACATATTCCCAAAATGCAGGTAGTGTAGGAAATGTTGATAATACAGGTAATTATACACTCGGTGGCGGAAGTATTACCGGCAGCCTAACTCAAAAAGGTGATTCTGCTGCAAGTGCGGTATTCAACAATAACGGCGGAACGGTAAATTTTGCCTCCGGTTCGGAAATAAGTAAGGGTACATTTAATATAAATTCCGACTTTACTGTTGCGGGTGGTACTGTTACTGCGGGAACGGATGCGGCAAAAGTTGTAATAGAAAGCGGAAGTACTCTTGATATTACTTCAGGTACGGTTACACTTGACGGCGGTGCTTCAACACATGCGATGTCCAATTCCAGAGTAAATTGGTTGGGCGATGTAACTTTGAATGGCGGCAACCTGATTTTGGCTAATATAGCCGATCAAACAAGAGTTGTCGGTACAAATTATAACAAAACAGGTAGCTTGACCGCAAATACAGGTTCTTTAACCATAAATACCAGCAATGTACTTTTAGGCAGCGGTGATACAATTGCAGATGCGGTTATATTGAATATAGCCGGAGATATCATTGTGGACTCAGGTTCAAGTCTTGTACTTGATGCTGCTCATGATACGTGGTCGTCAGGTTCAATTACTTTGCTTGGCACAGGTAATGCGTTATTAAAGGGAATCCAAACAGACTCCTCAAAAACAATTCACGCAAATGCCGGAATTTTGACATTGGAAGATACAATAGTCGGTTCAAGTACGCAATCCAGTGTTCTGAATAATTCCGGAGATTACATAGCAGGTGCTACCGCATTTACCCTTGCATCGGGGAATACTCTTTTAATTCAAAACACAACCACAAGTGGTACTAATATCGGTGTTACCATTGACGGAACGGATACATGGGGCGGTCATATTTCTCAATCCGGAGGCGTGTTAACCCTCTCGGGAAGAGACGATACAACCGATGCTAACCAATCTTATTTGTTAACTAATGGTAGGTTGGTCCTTTCAAACTCGGATTTGGCTTTGGCGACTGCATTGAGCAGAACTGCAGGCGGCACGGTAGAAATAAACGATGGTTCAAATTTACATTATAACAACGGCTCAACAAACAATGCCGTTATTACATCAGATAGTGCCGCAAACGCATTAACCATCGGTAACGGTACAAATAACACAAGGCTGACGTTGAATGCAGGCTCCTCCTTAAATGCAAATACTTCAATATCCATTGCTGCAAACAGTTTGTTGAATACCGATGCGGACTATATTTCATCTTCTTCAGTCACAAATAATGGAACATACTATGTTACTGACGGTACAATAGTTTCAACGATTACAGGTAGCGGACATACTGATATTGACACCTCTAATATCGTATATAATGAGGGTTCTATTGCCCAAAATGTAAATATACTTGATGGTACATTGGAAACAACAGGTACAATCACCGGTATCTTGAATGTTAGTTCCGGTACAAACGCTACTGTTGCCGGTGGTTCTGTTACTTCTGTTAATAATAACGGTTCTGTTGACCAAACTTCGGGTTCTGTCGGAACTGCTATAAATTCCGCAATCTATGATATTTCTGGCGGTTCTATTACAACATCAATAACAAATAATAATCCGTCTGCATCGCTTTCCGTAAGACAAACTTCTCCGGCAAATCCGACTAATGTTGCTCTGGTCACGAATACATTTGGTAGTGTCACACAAACAAGCGGAAGTGTGGCGAATGCTGTAAATGCTGACAGATACGCAATTTCCGGTGGCGCAATTACCGGAACAATTCAAAATAATGCGGATGCTGCGGTACTTAACATTTTAGGAACGGCAAGTGTTGTGACAGTTACAAATACTAACGGTTCGGTAGCGCAATCTGGCGGCATTGTTGCAACGGTGAACAATTTAGATGATTATGATATTGCAAACGGTACAATCACAACATTTACAAACAATGCCGACATTGCAGACCTCAATATTACAGGCACAACCGCAGGTACATTAATCGGTACACTTAATAATACTAACGGTTCGGTAACTCAAACCGGCGGCAGCATTACAACGGTAAATAACCTTGATAAGTATGATATTTTAAACGGTGCAGTCACAACAATTACAAATAATTCCGCTATTGCAAACCTTAATATTTCGGGCACAACCGCAGGTACAGTAATTGGTACAGTTAATAATACAAATGGTACTGTAACCCAAACAGGCGGTAGTGTTTCAACGGCAAGCAACCTTGGGGAATACAATATTTCATCTGGTTCAATAACAACATCAATTGAAAACAACGCAGATGATGCAGCTTTGAATATATCAGGAACGGCAAATGTGGAATCCGTTACCAATACCAACGGCACTGTAACTCAAACAGGTGGCAACGTTTCAACGGCAAGCAACCTTGACAATTATGGTATTTCAAACGGTGCAATCACAACAATTACAAATAATTCCGCTATTGCAAACCTCAATATTACAGGCACAACTACAGGTACAGTAATCGGTACAGTTAACAACGCATCCGGAACCGTAACCCAAACAGGCGGCAGCGTTTCAACGGCAAGCAACCTTGGGGAATACAATATTTCGAGTGGCTCTATAACGACATCAATTGAAAATAACGCAGATGATGCAGCGTTGAATATATCGGG
>JAILCC010000001.1 GCA_024680555.1 bacterium | reverse complement strand
CCTATATTTGTGGTTGAAACAAAGAAAGAAATCTGCGCATCATTTTCGGAACTTCCGTTTATTTTTGCCTGAATTTCGTTCAAATCTTCCTCTTTAGGGGGAACAAGAGGAAGCCACGGCAAATACATCTGTATAATATCTCTTATAAACTCATTGGGATTTGTCTTTGCAGAACTTGCAATCGAAGCCCCTATCATCATAATATCCTTGAGTTGTGCAATATTATTCTGCATAGTAACGTCGCCCATATATTTAAGCAGTTTGTCGCCCATCAATGCCGCATGCTTATTAAGCATCGCCGCAAGCGCAGCCAAATCAACTTTTGAATTAGAGGATAAAAGCGCAAGCAAAGCCTCCTGCATAGAATTTTGTCCTGTTGCGTTGAGATTATTAATCATATTTGCAATCTGAGCATCAGAATTAAGTACAAATTCATTCAAAAGCGCAGTCCAGTCTTTTGGAAGCCCCATCATATCCCGCAAAAAAACATTTTGCTGCATATTGTTCATTATATTTGTTGCAGCAATCTGAATACGCGCAATCGCTCCTTGCATTTCTTTTGCACTAAGATTTGATAAAATTTCCGCATTTTTTTGTTCCAAAGAAAATTTTTGCGCAGGCAGCGGAGCAGGCTTTTGGGGTTCAACAATTTTGTGAACCGAAAAAACGGCAGAAGCTAAATTTGATATATTAAAATTCATCGCAATATCCCTGTTATTAAGAATATTATACGGTTTTTTTAAGAAATATCAATATGGTAAGTTTTGACTTTTAACTTTAATAATTCCATGCTACAATTATCTCATAGGAGTTGTGAGGTAATTATGACAGACGAAAAGCATATATATATAGTAGATGTAACAAATCGTGACGGTGTTCAGACATCGAGATTAGGTTTGGCAAAACTTCAAAAAACAATTATCAACCTTATGCTTGATGATATGGGCATAACGATTTCCGAATTTGGTTTCCCTGTAACAAAGCACGAAAGAAATTATCTTAACGGCAATCTTGAGCTTGTTGATATGGGGGCAATTACCAAAACCCGCCTTAGCGGCTGGATGAGAGGTATAAAATCAGACGTTGTCGAATCTTTTACGGAAGTTCCGCGTTTAAAATACGCAAACCTTTCCGTTTCAACATCAGAACAAATGATAAAAGGTAAATACGGCGGCAAAAAAACTTTTGATGATATTATTGAACTCACAAACGAAGCTATTGAAACCGCTCACATCTACGGCGCAGTAGAAGTCGGCGTCAATGGTGAAGATTCTTCAAGAACAAACCTTGATGACCTCATAAGATTTGCACTTGAAGCAAAAAAGCATGGTGCAACACGCTTCAGATATTGTGATACTCTCGGTTTTGACAATCCTCACAGCGCATACAGCAGAATTTTCGAAATTGCAAAAGCAACGCAAATGCCTATTGAAACTCACTTTCACAACGATTTAGGCATGGCGGTCGGCAACTCTGTTATGGGCGCAAAAGCCGCAATTGACGCAGGCGTTGATGCATACATAAATACTGCCGTTAACGGTATGGGCGAAAGGGCGGGAAATGCCGACCTCGTTTCATGTATTTTGGCAATCTTGAAATCAAGCGAATTTTCGGGAAACTACAAGCTTGACCCGAATATAGATTTGTCTAAAGCGTGGAAACTCGCTAAATATACTGCTTACGCATTTGGCATTCCTATTCCGGTAAATCAGCCCGCAGTAGGAGATAACGCTTTTGCACATGAATCGGGTATTCACGCAGACGGCGCGCTGAAAGACAGACGAAATTATGAATTATATGACTACGAAGAACTTGGCAGAGGTGAACCCGAAGTAATTGAAACCGGAAGAATGATTACAACGGGTGAATACGGCGGAATTAAAGGGTTTAGAAACGTATACGAAAATCTTGAAATCGAATTTAAAGATGAGGACGAAGCAAGAAACATTCTCGAACTTGTCCGCTGCGCAAACGTACATACACAAAAGCCTTTGACGGATAGCGAACTTCGCTTTATTTATCATTATCCGAGCATTGCAGCAAAAATAATGACCACAACACCTTATTATATGCCGTCAGGCGAACTTGAAAAACGTAT
>JAILCC010000024.1 GCA_024680555.1 bacterium | reverse complement strand
TCTTCACCGCTTATTACAAGAGTGTTTACGCCTTTTCCGCCGGATAATGTATCGTTCCCTCGTCCTGCGACAAGAACATCTTTGCCGTTTGAACCATAAAGGTAATCGTTTCCGCTTGCGTCGTGTATCTCATTTCCTTTTGTATAAGCATAGACTTTATAACTATACTTTGTTCCTTTTTCAGGTGCTTCATAAAGACCTGTTTTCTTTAACTTTTTGGTAATCGTTTTAACTTTTGCCATAAAAATTTCCCTTCATTTTTTAGTTAAATTTTATACATATTCTTGCAAATTATTTATCGGTGCAAATTGTGCCATCATTGAATTTATGTCGGCTTCGTCAGCACCGTGCAGAACATCTTGAACACTTGCATAACCGTTTTCTGTCAACCAGCCTGCAACATTTTGACGCACTTCATCTATTGTATCTTGATTATACGAGAATATTCGTTCTTCTCCCTCGTAGATATTTTCAATTGCGTGTCTTTGTTCCCTGCCGTAGCATATTGTTACACCTGTATTCTTTGCTTCTTCACCCGTAAATTTAACATAGAAGTCACGGCTGTAATTCAATATATTACCTTTTTTATCAACTTCTACATCAAACAGGAATGAATAGCCGTTTTCGGAATTATCAAGAATCAAGGTATCATCACCCGAATAATCACTAATCATTGATGCCCTGTCATTAGAGGTGAAACTCATTTCATACGTTGAATCACTTACCGGTCCTAATATTATGTTATCTTCAACAATAGCAGTTCCGACAATTTTTCCGCCGTACATAGAGTCTGTATAAGCACTTGAACCTTGACGATATTTAACATTTTCAGTCCATTCGTAAACGCCGTCAAATAATTCAAATAATTCAGCTAATTGAGCATTCGTACCTCTTTTGATAGCATCTTGAACCGAAGTGAACTTGTTATCATCAGCATTCAGCCATTCAGCAACAGTTTTGGCAACGTCATTTACTTTTTCTTGCGAATAATCACCGATAGCCATATTATCGACTCTTGCATCAACACCTGATACAGTCGTATCTGTTGCACCTCTATCGAGTGTGATTGTTTCTATTGCAGTAGCTTCTTTTGTGCCGTTTTTGATAACTACACCAGCTTCCGCATCTTGAAGAATGCTTCTTATACCCGCAACATTAATTCGTTCACTGTTAAGCGCATAAACTCCTCTGTCCCAAGCATAATCATCATTTTCTTTTAATCCAATTAAATTATTATGCTTTTGGACATAATCCTCATCACACTGATATAAATATGAATCGGGATAAATATTATCTTTATAATTATCATAGCTTGTTAGTGCAGATACATCAGTACCACAGTACTCATATTCATAATCTTTGACATAGAAATCCCAGTTTGCAAAAACAAGTTTGTATCCGTCTCTTGCTTCATAACTTGCAAGTTGATATCCGTCAAGGAATCTTTTATCCTCACCGTAATCATCAAATTTTTCAAGTATTGAGGGATCGTCTTTTAAGAGTTCACAATATGCATCACTTACTTCAAAAACAGGTCTGCCTACATATCTTGCAACGACAGCATCAACAAGTTCCGAACCCCCATCATATATAACTGAACCCGTGTATTCGTTAATCGCCGGACGTCCGCTTTCATCAAGACGTACATAATTATATGTTTGAGAAATTTCTCTTATGGCTGAAACATCTTTTGAAATATCTTTGATGTAGATATCGCCTGTTGAAGTTACTTTTCCGTCTTTTTGAGTAACATCAAAATATGTAAGATATTGGCGGTTTCTTAATGATAATCTGTCATATCCTGTTTCATCAGATATAATGTCAGAACCGTCCAAATAGTCCGAAACAAAGATATCATTACCTGTTCCGCCGTATGCTTTTGTATCAGATGCAAAAATGATATCGTTTCCGGCATCACCGTATAAGCTATCCTTTTTGTCACCGTTCGCAAAATTACCGTAGATAATGTCGTTGCCGTCACCGCCTTTTAGAACATCGGGTTTTGAAGAACCTCTTATGATGTCATTCATAAATGTACCGGTAAAGTTGTTCGATTTCAGCCATGATATTTGATCCGGAGTAACATTTCCATCAAAACACAACGCTGCGTTATCCAATATGTTAATTGCTTCGTAGTTTTCATTTCTTACTATCTCGGGAACCCATTCACCATTATCATCCCAATAACCTAACCAATCGGATTCTATATATTTAGCTTCGCCGTTATCAAGATATTTAACGCCAAAACCGTCTTTACCCGCTTTGAAATAATCTTTTAGAGTAATGTTATTTGTATATTTTGAATTCCAATTGCTTGTTGAGCTTAAAACAAGATCATTTCCGTTTTTGTACCAGTGCGGACGGTCATAAAATTGGTTATCCACATAAGACGGATATACTCTGCTTGTTTCGTGAACAATATTAGGCTCAAAATAGTTTGCCATAGTATAGTTTTCTTCAATTCCGAGAATAGAAATTGTATCTTTTCCGTTGCTGTTATAAATAGTATCGTGACCGAGATTTGCTACTACACCCCTTTCCCAGTTGGTGAAACCGTCATAAACATATCTGTCATCACCGTCACCACCATATATTTTGTCATTACCTTTTGTTGCAAGAATAACATCATTTCCTGCATAACCATAAATTGTATCTGCTTTATTTGTTCCAACAATTTCATCATCAAAAGGAGTACCTATTATGGTTTTGTCTTTTACAGTAACCTCACCTTTATTTTCGAGTAAAATTTCATAAACATCCATTTCACCCACGGTTAGATTTACTTTATTTGTATTGCCAAAATAGTTTTTGACCGTTATTGTTTGAGTCAAAGCTTTATTTTTGCCAACGGCATTGTATTTGTTTTTAATAATTAAATCTTCTTGGTTTGAAGCAACAGAATAGGTTGTATGCTCAGGTAAACCGTATATATCTTCAAAATATATGTTCACGTTAATTTTTTCATTGACATTTACCTTGTCCAAATCGAAAAGTATCGTGTCATTACCGTCGTTTCTTGAGATAAAAATATCCTTGTTCCCAGAACCGTTGATGGTGATTTTATCGTTGCCGCCAAGAGCATAAATAGCATCATTACCGTTTCCTGTTGAAATTTTGTCAACTTTATTGCCGCCATTGATAAAATCATTGTATTTTGTACCGGTCAGAGTATTTTCTTTTGACATATTGCCATTGATACTGATACCATCAATAAACTCAGATAAAGGAATTTCATCCTCGCTGCTATCTCTTTTCAGAATAATATCAGGTTTATTTTTGAAATAATCTTTTATAGTTGTTGTTTCTGTCTTAGTTGTTTCATCCTCATTTAACCAGCTTCTTTCAATAATAAGATTATTTCCGGATTTTTTGAAACCGTAACCGGTAAAATCAGGACTGTCTTGGTCATAATCAAATGCAAGAACTACTTTTGCATTAACACCCTTACCGCTGAATGCGATAGTGTCGTTGCCGTCACCTTTTTTAATATAAATGGTCTTTGTTCCTGTTCCGTCAATTGTGATAGTATCTGCAGCAAGACCTGCGTTTACGGAATCGTTGCCGTTGCCTGTTGTTATCGTGTTTTTA
>JAILCC010000002.1 GCA_024680555.1 bacterium | reverse complement strand
TCAGAAAGCCGATGATAGCTATTGAAATTGTAACTTCTGCAAGAGTAAACGCTTTTTTCATTTTATTTTTCCTTTTTTAAATTTTTGTTATCTTCAAGAGCATTTTTGTATATCTTTAGCATTTGTTCTTTTCTTTCGGGATTTAAACTATACGGTTCACCAACAGTGACATTTCCGTTTTTACTTATATAAAATCTGTAATAGCTATTGCCTTTGTCCTCATCTGCCAAATAAAAAATACGGAGTTCTGCCGAATTATTTGAATCAGAGGGATCCCAATCATAAAAATACCATTTAATTCTGTTTTCTGTTTGAAATTCGTTTTCTGAGGCAGAAGAAGAAGTTATGCTAAGATGTTTTTTAAAAAGTCTAAGAAATTTACGTTGTCTTCTTGTTTTCCCCTCGTTAAAATCCTTTATCGGTTCGTCTTTTGAATCTTTATAGTCAATAATGTTGCCGTCGTCATCTTTTATGGCATTAGCGCCGTATTCTTCGCCATCAAACCTTATTGCGTCAGCATTTGCAAAACCTTCTTGGTTTTCGTCATAGGGATAAAGCCTTTCGTCATTTAACATGTTTTGAACCGTCGTTTCAATTTGTTGATAGACTTTTCTATACATCATCTTTTCTTTATCGGGCTTAAATAATTTCATAGTCGATATTGTAAGCACTGTAAATACACCTATAAGAGCGGTTGCTATCAAGACTTCCGCAAGTGTAAAAGCTGTTTTTTTAAAATTCATCTTCGCTTCCTTTCTACCAGCTGATTACAACAAAACCGTTTTTGCCGTTTTCACCCTTTGTTCTTGGTGTTGCGGGGATTGTTGAATCGCTGCAAGTACCACTCCAGTTTGTAATATCATTATTATTGATCCAGTTTGTTCTTGTAATTTCTTCAGAACCTCTTTTAATAAAGACTCTGGTGGGAGAATTTGCAGGATATCCGATTGCTATAAAACCTTTGTTGCAGCTGTATGAATCAACTCCCGCACCTGCTCCGCCATTTCCTTTAGGAAGGGTGATTATACCTGAAGCGGTTGGAACAACAATATTGGGAGCATCCGACAAATTGGCTTTTGCGGGCGAGATTATATCTTTGTCATCTTCTATAAGATATAATTTTTTGACTCCGCCTTCGTTCCAGCTGCCGGCATTTCCCCCTTGTGCAACCCATTCTTCTTGGCTGGTCCAAACTCTGGATTCGGTTCCGGCGCTTGATGTTTGCCTATCGTCATCTACTTTGCCCTTTTTTCCCGGAACTATGTGGACAACAGGAAGCGGATTTTTTATTTTTCCGTCATCTTCTCTAATCACAAAATCTGCTTCTTGTTCGTTTATGTATGTGCCGGCACCTCCTGCAACGCCGTATCTTAGATATTTGTAATCATAAGAGAGCCTTACATCCGTAATGGGCGCATTTGGAGTGCAGCCTACCAGAGTTCCGCTTGTGCAATTGCCTGTTGTACGTAATTCGGAACATGTGTTATTTCTATCATAGGAAGGGTAATTCGGACAACCGCTATTGAAACATGTGCTGTGGCAATATCTTGAAGGGCCTCTGTAGTCAGGATTGCGGCTGGCATCAACATCAAAATCGGTGCATTGACCCCCTTTGCAAAAACCATACATATCCGAAACAGTTATACCTATCAGGTTATCGCTTTCTTGGCCTACATGATAACTATGTGTTTTTGCGCAAGAAGAAAAAGATGTGCCGTTCATAAAGGTGCAATTACTTGTTTGTTGTAAATCTGCGCCTCTCATTAGTTGAGATGCGAAACCGTACCAGAATGCGTCATTTCTTATATTATTTGAAGTTACCGCACCTAAATAAGGGTCAAGTGTTTGGTCTTGATCAGATTGTGACAAATCTAAAAGGCTGACATTGCCTCCCGAAATAATGTTATGATTAAAATAATATCTGACACCGCCCGCAAATGCCGCTGCGGTTCTGTAATTGTTTACAATTGTCGAATTGGTCACAAATCTGGTTGCAAGCGCTCTTGCATTTATATCGTTTAATCGGAGGCCGCCCAAAGTATAGCCGCCGCCTCCGCCGCCTCCGCCTACCATTCGGAGATTATAGGTTGCAACGCCTTTTTCGGTTTGAAAGACGCATTCAGATTCACCTTTTTGTGTAAGATTTTCATCTGAAACAAGTTTATTGTTTGTTATTCTTATTTGGTGTAAGTCGTCATTTTCGTCATAAAAACATACAAATTGGTTTGTTGAAATTGTTGCTTTTTGTTTGCGTTTACCTGTCACAATGGGCGTCATGGCAAGAGTTACGAGGCTGATTGTTACAAGCATAATCATAAGGTGTATTAAAGAAAAAGCTTTTTTATTCATGTTTAATTCCTACCATAATATGAGTACGGCACCGTAATTTCCGGCATGATTTTTTGTGCCTCCGCTTCCGGCATCCCTTAGTGCATCATCGTACATTGCATTACCTTCGTTTTTGATGTTATTTAAATCGACATATTCAGACATAAAAGATGTTCTGTAACCATCATCGGTACATCCCATACATTGTTCTTTTTCGCCTTTGGCTATAAGGAAATCGTTTCCGCTTTCGTCATATATTCTTGTATTTGTGATATCGGGGTCGGAATCTTGCTCGTTCAGGTTGATTAAAAGTTTTTCTCCGGTATAAAATTGGTCTGATTCGGCTTTAGCGGGATTTCCGAAATCGGAAGATGAGCCATCAGCACCTTTGCCAAAGGCTGTAATTGAATAGACGTTTACTTTTTCCCATGGTTCGAATTCGCAATTGCCGCCATTATTTGAATAAGGTTCATTATTATATCTTTGATAATGGCTACCGTTTACATAAATGCACACAAAACTTCCATGTTCGAATTCGACGGCTTTTGGTTTCTTTTTGACGGTAAACACAGGAGCCATGACAATACCCAAAACCACAAGTATTGTCATGGATATAAGTGCTTCAACAAGTGTAAAACTTTTTTGTTTTACCATGTGATAATGACACCCCCCATACCGCCATCTTTGGGTTTAATTATTTGGTCTTGATAATTTACCGCAGTACCGCCACCATAAGATTTACCTTGGATTTTTATGGTATTTCCGTCGTTTTTCTTGAATTTTAAGTTTATAACTCCGGTAGATTGTGTACCCAGTATTGCGGTATAGCCGCCTCGGCCGCCTGAGCCTGCCGTAGCCGAGGTATTACCCATTTTATTTTGTTGTGATATACCCTTAGATTTTGCGAGTTTTGTCAAGTCTACGTATTTTGTTTTTACAATTTCATAAATTGTAGCAGCGTATATTTGACCGCCTTGTGTACTGAAGCAGGGGTTTAACGGATTATCATTTGCATTTCTCTTGATATTGCAGCCGCTAATTCCGTATGTTTCGTCAAATGCGTCAATA
>JAILCC010000025.1 GCA_024680555.1 bacterium | reverse complement strand
GTTCAAAACAGAAATCAAGCAAGAAGTAAATACGGTGCTAAAAAAGAAAAAGCAAAGAAATAATTAGAAGGATGATATAAATGTCAAGAAGAAGTAAACCACAAAAAAGAATACCGATGCCTGATCCTGTTTATAACAGCACAGATATTGCTAAATTTATTAACAGACTTATGAGAAAAGGCAAAAAAAGCGTTGCAGAAAAGATTTTCTACTCTGCAATGGATAGAATTCAAGAAAAAACAAACCAAAATCCTGTTGAAGTTTTTGACCAAGCTATTAAAAACGTAACTCCGCTTTTGCAAGTTAAGGCTCGCAGAATCGGCGGTTCAACTTACCAAGTACCTATCGAAGTTAGACCGGAACTTGGTGTTGCTATCGGTTCAACTTGGTTAATTCAAACTGCAAAAAGCAGAAACGGTCGTTCAATGATTGACAAATTAGTTGCAGAAATTTTGGATGCATCTAACAATCAAGGCGCTTCCGTTAAGAAGAAAGAAGATACACACAAGATGGCTGAAGCTAACAAAGCTTTTGCACACTATCGTTATTAATTTAAAACTATAATTATAAAAAGCGGCTGTTAAATATTACAGTCGCTTTTTTTGTTGCATTGAAACTACTAAAAATAGTATAATTATTTCAAGAAGATGGAGTTATTATGAAATTTAGATTTTTAAGCGCAGGTGAATCTCACGGTAAAAAGCTGACGGCGATTATAGAAAATGTTCCGTCGGGGTTTGATATCGATGTTGAGGCTATAAATAGTGAACTTGCACGCAGGCAGCAAGGCTATGGGCGTGGTGCGAGAATGCAGATAGAATCAGATAGGGCAGAAATAACTTCCGGATTGCGTTTTGGCAAAACAATCGGCTCTCCGATTGCCATTGAGGTTCAAAATAAAGACCATGAAAGGTGGCTTGAAGCCATGAGTATAACTCCTCTTGATAATCTCGAAGAAGTTGATTTGAAAACTATTACAAGGCTACGCCCCGGGCATGCGGATTATGCGGGTGCCGTAAAATACAATCAGGATGATGTGAGAAACATATTAGAGCGTTCAAGCGCAAGAGAAACTGCAATTAGAGTTGCGGTGGGTGCAATTGCCAAACAAATTCTGAATAAATTTGGCATAAATATAGTTAGCAAAGTTATTTCTATTGGTTCTGTAAAAGCAGAAGATTTATCGGGTGCATGTCAAAATGATTTAAACTGCCCCGATGATAAAGCATATGAACTAATGAAAAAAGAGATTGATGCGGCGGCAGAAAGGGGCGTAACTCTTGGCGGCAGCATAAGAATAGAAATATCAGATGTTCCGGTCGGATTGGGTTCCCACGTACATTGGGACAGAAAACTGGACGGACGCTTAGCTCAAGCGTTAATGAGCATACAGGCGGTAAAAGCCGTTGAAATAGGTATTGGGAAACAATCAGCAGAACTTAGTGGCGAAAAAGTTCATGATGAAATTTTTTATGAAGATGAAAAGTTTATCAGAAAAACCAACAATGCAGGCGGTATTGAGGGCGGTATATCAAACGGAGAAAATATTATTGCCGTGATTTCAATGAAACCGATACCGACTATGCGTACTCCGCTCAAGTCTGTGGATTTGTCAGACAAATCGCAGCAAGAGGCTCATTTTGAGCGTTCTGATACGTGCGCTGTTCCTGCTTGCGGTGTGGTTGCAGAGGGAATGAGTGCAATAATTATTTTGCAAGAGTTTTTGGAAAAATTTGGCGGTGACAGTTTTGCTGAGATTTCTTCAAATTACCAAAATTATTTAGCTATGAGGAAGTAATGGGAAAAAATATAGTTCTTGTCGGTTTAATGGGCGCCGGAAAAACCTCTGTCGGCAAACTGTTATCAAAAAAATACAAGTTGAAATGTGTTGATGTTGACGAATTTATGGAATTCAGTTTGGGTATGACGATTTCGGAAGTTTTTTCCCAATACGGAGAAAGCAGTTTTCGTGAACTTGAAAAAGATGCAATCAAGGTACTGTCGCAAAAAACTGATAATATTATTTCTACAGGTGGCGGTGCGCTTGAAAATGAAGAAAACATAAGAAATCTTCAGCGTAACGGAGTTTTGGTATATTTGAAAACATCTCCCGAAACGCTTTATGAACGAGTAAAAAACCAAAAGCACCGTCCGTTATTACAAAATGAAAATCCTTTAGGGACACTTGAAAATCTCTTAAACAAGAGAGAAAATGCGTATATGAAAGCTGATTTTGTTGTTGAGACAGACGGAAAATCGCTCGAAAATGTTGCCAAAGAAATAGGTGAATTATGCAAGTTGTAAATGTTCAAATACCGAATAACGAAAATAAAACCTATCCTATATATGTAGGTGTAGATGCCATAGAGAAGATTGCCGAAACCGTAGAAATGATATCACCCAAAAATATTCTCGTCGTAACAAATGAGACCATATATGAATTATATTTTGAGTGGTTAACAAAAGCATTTGAAAAAATAAGTGCAAAAATCGGGTATTGCATTCTCCCTGACGGAGAAATATACAAAAATAAAACGTCTTTAGAAACTATTTTAACATGCGCTTTTGAAAATAAACTTGAACGAAATGATGCCATTATTGCTTTTGGTGGGGGGGTAATCGGTGATATAGCCGGATTTGCTTCATCAATATATTTGAGAGGTATAAATTTTATCCAAATACCAACGACAATACTCGCTCAGGTAGATAGCTCCGTCGGTGGAAAAGTTGCTATAAATACTCCGTATGGGAAAAATCTTCTAGGTGCTTTTTATCAGCCAAAGGCGGTTATATCCGATTTGCAGGTGCTAAAAACTCTGCCCAAAAGAGAAATTTTGACCGGCTTGAGTGAGACGGTCAAATATGCTTTTATTGAAAAAACTTGCGGGGCTGGGTTTACTGATTTTGCAAAATACTTATATGCCAACACAAAAGATATATTGCAGCTTGAATTTGAAAAATTGGCTTATGTCGTAGAAACCAGCTGCAAATTAAAAGCTGTTGTTGTGGAGCAGGACGAAAAAGAAAAGGGCTTGCGTTCCGTATTGAATTTTGGTCATACCATAGGTCATGCTATTGAAAAGTGTACGCAATACAAGGTATTTACGCATGGCGAAGCGGTTGCAATAGGTATGAAAGCGGTGTTTATGATTGCGTTAAATCTGGGAAAAATAAATACCGAGTATTATGATTTTGCCGTTGATTTGCTCAAGTCCTACGAGCTTGATTTTAAAATACCAAAAGAAGTTACAGTTGCGCAGCTGGCGGATGCTTTATCCTTTGATAAAAAAGTCAAGGACGGCAAGGTAAGATTTGTTCTGCCTGTCGGATATGCAAAGGCAGAAATATTTGACGACATTGATTTGCAAGTGATAGAAGGTACGTTGAAAGAGTTGTATTAGTATGAAAAAATTTCCTCTTTATGCTGCATACATTCTTTTGATAATTTGTGCGATATCTATGGTTGCTCCTTTTTTGTGGATGGTTTTGACCTCGTTTATGACTGAGGGGCAGATTTTTTCTTTTCCGCCCAAGCTTATTCCTCAGCCTTTTATAACGGATAACTATCAAAATACTATTCAGCAGATACCGATTGTGAGATATTTTTTCAACAGTCTTTTTGTTTCTGTCCTCACGACCGTGGGACAAGTTTTGATTGCTTCGATGGCAGGATTTGCGTTTGCAAAATTGAATTTTAAATTTAAAGAACCGTTGTTTTTAATAATTCTTTTGACGATGATGATTCCGCCTCAGGTAAATATCATCCCGCTATTTCATGTGATGAAAGAACTGCATTGGATAGATACATTTCAAGCTTTAATTTTGCCGGGATTTTTTGGCGGTTTTGGGGTATTCTTGATGCGTCAATGGTTCAAATCTATGCCCGATGCTCTCTTTGAAGCCGCAAAAATTGACGGCTGCAACCTTTTTCAAACATTTTTTAAAATAGCCTTTCCTCTTGCACTGCCTGCAATTGCTACGCTTGCGATATTTACGTTTATATCGAGTTGGAACAGTTTTATGTGGCCTTTAATTGTTACCAATTCTGATAGCATCACGACCTTACCTGTTGCGCTTGCTGCTTTTAAGGGGAGCTTCAGAGAAACAATAGAATGGGGGCAGCTTATGTCCTGTGCGGTAATTACGACAATTCCGGCAATAGCCGTATTTTTATTGGGACAAAAGTTTTTTATAAAAGGCTTGATGAGTGCAGGTGTAGAAAAATAGTTTTAAGAAAAGAGAACCCGTGTGCGTTTGGTCGGGTTCTCCGCTTAATTTGCCTTTACAAGCATAGCCATAACGGCTTTGTTTAATACTGATACTTCTCCTGCATAAAATTTTAAAACACTGGCATCATCAAGATTATCTTCCATCATTTTTATTGCTGAGAGCATGTTTGTAATGTGTTCTTTTAATATTTTTTTGTCCATCTCTGACTAATAAAAAGTAATAATTATATAAACATTATTATCATATTATGGTTAATTAGTCAAGAAAAACTATCTCATTTTTATTACTGCTTTTATGGCTTACTGGTCGGATAGTCGTCCGATTTGAATTGTTTTTTGCTGATATAAACTTTTTGTGAGGAGAGAAAAATGAAAAATAATATTGCTTATTTTACGGCAATTTTTTTGTTAATCAGTACCCCGAGTTTCTCTAAGGCGTTAATTGGCGAAATTACAAAACAAGACTATAAAGTTCAAAGACCGCAGGTGGTAGATGGCGAAACAGGAATGCCTTTGAAAGATGCGGTTGTGTCCGTACCGACGGAAGGCAAAGTGGATTTTACCGATGAAAACGGTTTTTTTAAAATAACTCCAAATTCTGGTAAACCCGTGATTTTGTCGGTTCAAAAAGAAGGCTACAGACCTTTTTCTTTAACTTTACAAGACGGAACACTAAGAGGTGGTGTAATATTTGAACTGAAAAAAAGTTCTCCGTTTGAATTGATTTTGTCAGACAACCTTTTGCATCTAGGGGATAATTCTTATTCGCCGAATTCTTCCGGTGCCTGTCTGATAAATTCGCCCTGTGTCGGCCCGAGCTTTACCAAAGATTTTCGTGTCGATAATGTAACAAATAAAACAAAGGCTTATGTTGAGATTGGCTCTGTTATAGGTATAGATACAATTCAGGCGATGAAGCTTGGACAAAACAAACTTACAAATGCTTACAGTACTCCGGTTGAATTTTTTGTAAACAAAACCAAAATAGGAGAATTGAAAATAAACGGCGATAATCAAAAAATTCCCATACCCTTGAAACTTTTAAAAGCAAACAGCTCAAATACTCTGACGATAAAAACAGGCGAAAACAAGGATGCTTTTGTTACCGATTATGACGATATAGAAATCATGAATTTGGTTGTGGACATTCGTGATTAATTTACAAAAATTCATGTTTTGACATTAGCGCTCTTATTGGCTAAAATATTGTGGTCAGGGGGTTTTGTGAAAAGAAAAGCATTAGAAAATATTGAAGATGAACAAATGCAGGAAGGGAAAAAGCCGAAACGCAAAGCTAAAAAATGGCATTATTCCTTGCTGACGATACTTTTGTTGCTTTTTTTGGTGCAATTGTTTTGGGGAGTTATTATAAATTCCGCAAAATTTTATAGTTTGAGAACTAAAATTGCAACATTGGAAAAAATAAACAAAAAGGCTCACCAAAAAAACAGGTATTTGCGTGAAGAACTTGAAAAATACACTTCAAATACTGGTGTAGAAGCTCTTGCCAGAAATAGGCTGCAATTTTCCAAAGAAGATGAAACTCTCGTTATCATAAAAACGTCGAAACAAGACGAAGAAGAATAATTTTAGATGAGGAATAATATATGCCGGAACTTGATGTTAGTGCATTTGGAAAAAATGATATAAGAGGTATTTTTGGTGAAAATGTAACTCCCGAGATATTTACGTATGCCGGAAAAGGTTATGTGAAATATGTTTGTGAAAAAACCGGCAGAGAACCTAAAGATTTATGGTTTAGCGTTACTTATGATGCAAGGTTGCATTCCGTTGAATTGAAAAAAGCCCTTATTAACGGTGTAACTTCTGTCGGAGCTAACGTTATAGAGTTAGGACTTGCGCCTACTCCGCTCGGATATTTTTCAGAAGTTAAAAAATTTGAAACAGAAGATAGAACGTTGGAAGTTGAAGGCGCATTGATAGTTACGGCAAGTCATAACCCTAAAGAGTATAACGGCTTGAAGATGACATTTCACCGCCATTCGTTTAATTCTCAAGATATTAAAGAAGTTGCAGCTATTGCTTCCGAAGAATATGCAAACCCCAAACGTTCATACTATATGCCGGGAGAAGTAATTCAGTATAACATAATTGCTGATTATATCGAAACTCAATTGAACAATTTTCCCAGATTTGGCGAAGGCTTAAAGGTCGTTGTTGACAGCGCTAATGCTACGGCAGGACTTGTTGCGCCGGAGCTGTATAAGGAACTGGGTTGCGAGGTAATAGAATTATACTCCGAACCTGACGGAAATTTCCCTAACCACCACCCCAATCCCTCTGATGAAAAAACGCTAGATGATATAAAAGCTAAAATTAAAGAAACGGGTGCTGATTTCGGAATTGCATTTGATGGTGATGCGGACAGAGTCGGTATTGTCGATGATCAAGGGTATAGCATTCCGGGTGATCAACTCCTTTTGATATTTGCACTTGATGTCTTGAAAGATTTTAAAAACAGGGGTGATAAACCCAAAATTGTCTCCGAGGTGAAGTGTTCTCAAATTCTTTTTGACACGATAAATGCAAACGGCGGCGAGGCTATTATGTGGAAAACAGGACACGGCTATATAAAAACCAAAATGAAAGAAGAAAAAGCTATTCTTGCCGGCGAAATGAGCGGACATATTTTCTTCAAGGACAGATATTACGGATTTGATGATGCTATATATGCAGGCTGCAGATTTATTGAAATTGCGGCAAAAGCAAAGCGAGAAAATCCCAAATTTAAAGTTTCTGAATTGCTGGCATCTTTGCCGCAGGCATTTACAACAAGAGAACTGAGGTATCCGTGCAAAAATGAATTAAAAAAGACAATTTTGACCGATTTAGGTGAAATAATAAATAAAAATCCGGATATGTTCGGTTCAAAAATAAAAGATATTATTACTCTTGATGGGTTAAGAATAGTCTTTGACGGCGGTTTTGCAATGATAAGGCAAAGTAATACTGAGCCTGTTTTTACTGCAAGATTTGAGGCAAAAGACGAAAAAACGGCAAATTCATACCAAGAGGCAATGGTAAAAGAGTTGGATGCCTTGACCGAAAAGTATTCTAAAGAATCCCAAAAAGTATAAGGAGAAAATATGGAAAGAAAAAATTTGGCAATGACCATTGTTATATTGTGCGTACTTTGTTTGATTTTGGGTATCTTCAGCCCTGCTGTAAACAAAGAATCTGTCAAACAGACGGCAGGCGGTTCGGTTTTTGAAAGCGTTGATACTACCGGAGACAGAATTGCGCTTCTCAATATTGACGGAGTTATTTCTTCGGATGAAGTTTCATCAACATGGAGCAGTGCCTTTTCTACAGAAAACTTTTTGGCATCTATTAAAAAAGCTAAAGAAGATAGAAAAGTTAAAGCTATTTTAATCAGAATAAACTCCCCCGGAGGAACGGTTGCTGCTTCTCAAGATATTTTTGAAGCAATTATTGATGCAAGAAAGGATAAACCTGTTGTTGTCAGTATGGCAGATATGGCGGCGAGCGGCGGTTATTATGTAGCAAGTGCGGCAGACAGAATTGTTGCTCAAAAAGGTACAATGACAGGAAGTATCGGCGTAATATTCAATTTTATGGATTTTGCTGATTTGGAAAATAAAGTCGGTATAAATTCAAATGTTATTAAGAGCGGTAAATATAAAGATTCGGGTTCTTCCAGTAGAAAAATGACCGAAGATGAAAAAGCACTTTTCCAATCTTCAATCGATATGGCATACAAGCAATTTATTGCAGATATTACTACTGGCAGGGTTTTGAGAAAAGATACATATAAAATCACTAAAAAAGATTTGTCGGCTGAAACATTGAAAAAGTATGCTGATGGCAGGGTTTTCTTGGGTGAAGAAGCACTTAATCTCGGTTTTGTGGATGCGGTTGGTTCTCAGACTGCAGCCGTTACGATTGCAAGTGAAATGGCAGGTCATAAAAAAACATTACCTGTTATTCCTTATAACAAAAATTCTGCATTAAAAGGCTTCCTTATGAGTATGGATGGAATGTTTCATAAACCCCTAAAAGAGATGTTGCCGTTTTCTTATTCTCATGGTTCAAGACCGTTGGTAATATGGGAGTAAATTATGCAACAAATTGAAAACAATTCAAATATCGAAATATTGTATGGTATTCTTTTTCATCCTGTTGAAACATACAGAAATGTATGTGCTGAAAAACCGTATAAATTCCCCTTGGCTATTATATTATTTGCGGCTTTATTCTTGATTATTCTGAGTAATAATGCTTTGGAAATGGGCTTCTTTTCTATGTATTCGGCGATGGCATTTAACATTGCGTGCTATTGGTTGTTTTTTTCATTTTTTATAGATTTAATGGCAAGAATGTTCAATATAAAAGGGAAATATCCCAAGCTATTGACGCTTATGGCTTTTTCCTTTATTCCGTGGATGTTCTTAGCTCCATTAAAACTGCTGAAAAATTTCAGTGAACTGACTTCCGTTATTGCTATAATTTTGCTGCTCGGTGTATGGATGTGGACGATAGCGCTGCAAATGCTTGCGATTTCAGAGACTTATGAAATTCCGAGAAAAAATGCAATAATAATACTCCTCATACCATTTATTGGTACGATATTGTATTTTATATGGGTTGCGGACTTTTTTATGAAGCTTTTTCAGCTTTCAGGTCTGTAATTATTGGTCAAAATTTGTATAAAGTCCGTTCATCATAGAGCCCATCATCATTGTTTGAAGGACTTGCGGATCTATTTGCGACATATCTGTATTGGAATTCATCATATACGGCAAAAAACCCGCCATAGAATTGTTATAATTTTGGTTATTGTTTCCGTTGAGAGAGTTAAGCATGCTAAGCTGCATCATTTCTTGAGTCATAGCAGGCTGTGGCATATAGTTTTGGTAGCCGGCTCTTTTCAAAGTATCAAGGGCAGCGAGAATTTCTTCATTTGTTGGAGCTTCGCTCTTGTTTTGTTGTTGATTTTCGGGCAAAGAATAATCTTTTAAGCCTCTCAAATAATCAACAGGAACTTCTTGTACGCTATTTTTTTGGTTAACGAGATTTTTTATTGAATTTAGTTTTTGGTCTTGCATTTGTTGATTAACCGCTTCCATTGCCTTTTCGGTCGGGTTAATACTGGTTGCGCCTTTGCATTTTGAATTATCTTCAAGACATTCTATGCCGTTTTTGGACAAATTGGATAATTGAGTGCTTGAATTGATTTCCAATACTCTTTCGTATGCCTCTTTAGCCTTATCGGTTTTTCCCAATCTGGCATTAGCAATAGCTATATAGTAATACGCAAGAACATTCGACGGATCCTTGTCGACAACATCGTACATAACTTGCAAACATTCTGTGTAATTTTTGTTTTTGTACATTTTTATTGCAGCAGAAGTTTGTGCGTTATAATAAGACTTTGCGCTTGCATAACCTGATATTGCGAACATAATTATAAAAATAGATATCAAAACTTTTTTCATGTTGCCCTCACAATTATTAGTTTTCTATTATATATTTTAACGACAGATTTCGACAAATACAACCTTTTTAGCTGAAATCGTACAAAAAGATGAAATTTTTTTTCATCTATACCTATTTAACGAATAGAATAATATAATGGTTCATGGATATTTGTGACTATTAACAAAGGAAACTCTCTTTATGAAGGTTAAAATTAAAGAGTATGCGAAAGAGGCAAAAAATTGGAGCCTATACAAACTTGCGCAGGAGTTGGGATTACCCCAACAAACTGTGTATAGTTGGGCTTCGGGTAGAACCCAGCCGTCTTATGACAACTGGGACAGGCTATGCGGTATTTTGGATTGTAAGGTCGAGAATCTGTTAGAATCTGAGCCTGTTCAACAAAAGTTAAATCTCCGAAATTGCATGTAGAAATTGGCTTTAGGATGATTTTTATGAAAAAAACACTTAACAAAACTTTGAAAAACTGCTAAAATAATCCCATAACTATCAAATTATTTTTTTAGCATGTTTTAATGCGAGTATCATTTTCTTGAAGGATTTAAGGTTGAACTTTAACGATAGCGATATTCATACAGATAATAATGATAAAAAAGTGATAGGTTTGGCTCATGTGAGCCCAATTAGACCTATGCCTAAAGTTGGTGCTGTTCCGCAAAAAACAGCTAACAGGTTGTTTGGCGGTATGGTGTCGCATAGCGGTTTTCAGAATGTATTTAGCATTCAAAGCAACGTCGATCCGTTAGATTTATTATACGATTTTTCCTCTATCGCAAAATCCAAAAGTTCTATGCAGGACGTGTATTACTTATTACACAATATTGCGGTATCCAGATTGGGGCTTTCTTATAGTGCATTAGGAACGGTCAATTCTCAGTCTAATTGCATAAATTTACAGCTTTTAGACAGAATCGGCAACTCTTTTAATTCAAGAGCCCTGTTGTCGGATAACCAAAGTCCAATAGTAAAAGCATTTGTGGATAAAATTCCCCAGACCGTAGGTGATAGCAAGTTCCTTAAAATAGATTACGTTCCTGATTCAAAGGCGCTTATTTTGCCGATGTTATATCAAGGAAATTGTTACGGTGTATTGATACTGGGATATAGTGAATTAACGCAGCAGTGCAGCGATTTATTACAAGTGCTTGTTGATTATCTCGCTTTGCATGTGGCATGTGCACAATTTAATGAAATTTCCATGCTGAACGGTGATGCGGATATTCTCACAGGTTTAAAAACACACAGAGCATTCCAAGAAGCTCTCTCAAAGGAAATAAAAGAGGCTGAAAAAACAGATAAGCCGATTTCGGTTGTGATTTTTGACGTTAATAACATTTCACAAATTAACAGAGAATTCGGGCATGCCAAAGGTGATGAAATCATAAAACTTGTTGCGGAAAAAATAAAACAAAATATTCGCAGCATTGATGTTGCAGGCAGATATGGCGGTGATGAAATTGCTCTTATTTTACCTGACACCGACAATTCTGAAGCAACTTATATTACAGAATATTTGACTTATTCATTGTCATGCTGCCTTGTTGACGATGTAGGTTCAATAAAGGTCAGTGTTGGTTTGGCAACTTATCCTACATGCGCAAGAGAACAGGAAAAACTTTTAATATTGGCTGAACAGGCAATGATTATTTCTAAAAATAAAGGATACAAAAACGGCATATCTACCGCTGTAAATGCTCAAGATATCAACTTCTGGAATGAAGCTGCGTTAGATTCATTTGCTTCGGTTATTGCAAAACGTCATAGTCAGTTAGGTTTGAACTTTGAAGAAGAACTTGTTGATAAGTTCCATTCAGACAGTTCTAATTCAAATAACCACATGATTGATGTTGTTACGTCACTTGCCGGCGCAATTGATGCGAAAGATACTTATACAAAAGGTCACTCTACCGCCGTTTCAAGATATTCCGAAGCGTTGGCAAGAGCATTGAATCTTCCGGATGATGAGGTTGAACGCATAAAATTGGGTGCGCTTCTTCATGATGTCGGCAAAATTGGTATTCCTGAAAATATTTTAGGCAGAACGGGCAAGCTTTCTGATGAAGAATGGGAAATTATGAAGCAGCACCCTGTTATTGGTGCAGAAAAAGTTCTTGCTCCTGTTCCGTCGCTGCGTGACTTGATTCCGATGGTAAAACACCACCATGAACATTGGGACGGCTCCGGTTATCCGGATAATCTCAAAGGTGAAGAAATTCCTTTGGCGGCAAGAATAGTTGCTGTTGCGGATACATTCCACGCATTAATAAGCGACAGACCTTATAGAAAAGGTCTGCCGATAGAAAAAGCTATTGAGATTTTGAGGATAGGTGCCGGTATTCAATGGGACAGTGAACTCGTCAGAAAGTTCATTGTTATTGCTCCGTCATTGATTACGACAATCGAGCACTAGGCTTTATTGCTGCCTTGACTCCAGTTTGCAAGGTTGTTGCTCAGGTTGCCGATCAGATTGCAGCCTACACCCAATAATCCGAGTCCTTGACCTAATGAGCCAAGCGGATTTACGTATAATTGTTCTTTGAAGCCTGCTGAGAATGAATCCCAGAAGCTAACTTTCTTTCTGTCTTTTACGATGTCTGAGAATGTGAACAGCCCGCCATTCCAGCTGCCGCCCCAGCATCCGCCCCAAGCGCCGCCGCCGCCGCACCAAATGTTGGTAACACCGCCGCTAACGACTTTAGGTGTTGTTATACAGTTACAAATTGATGAACTTCCTGCGTTTGATGTTGCTGCGTATGTTCCGCATCCGCAAAGTCCTTCTTGTTTAGCTAATTGTGCAATACTTGTCATAATCCATGCCTCTCACTTTCTAACTCTTATCTTAATAAAAACAAACTTGTAAAAAAAATTGCTTTTTCATGGTTTAAGTGGCTTTATTACTGGCAAATTTATGAGTTTTTCGATTTTATATAAGTGTTATTTTAAGGGCATGAGTAGTGGATAATATTTCATTTAACGGAACACTTCGTTTTCTTCAAAATCAGATAGGTTTGCCGTGTGCATGCTGCGGCAGAACTGTTTTGAGCGAAAAAGAACTGGAAGCCCTTGCCAAGAAAATTGTTCCCAAAAAAGGGCGGGAATTGGCAAATTTTCTCACTCCTTACACTGATTATTTTGACAACCCGATTAAAAGAGAGCCGTTGGACAAGCTGATAGCCTGTGCTTCTGATGAAAGATTTGCCAATGAAGGATTAAAAGGTTTGGCATTGCGTTTTAATATTTTTTATGAAAATACCCCATTAAATATATTACGCAGATTATTTGACAGTATATTGTACTCGGCAGACCATATTGTTCCTCGTTCGGAGGGCGGTTTAAACAGACAAGCCAATTATTTGCCAATGCACAGAGCATGTAATTCCGACAGATTTTCCGATAGTTACGAAATATTGGCGCAAAAGAAGCCTAATTTTGTAGAAAATATTCATAAAGCATTGAGAGAAATATACAGACGTATAGTAGTTGATAAGAGCGGAAAACCAAAGTATAAAATTAATCTTGATGAAAGTTATATAGAAAATGCAGCAGACCCTCTAAGACAACAGGGAATAAATGTCAATATGGATTTTATCAAAAGAATTTAGGCTTTTTTGTTCAGCTTTTTATTTGGTTTTTCAACAACTTTTTCTGCTAAAAACATTGATATAACAGGTACGACAAATCTGTATAGCATTCCGAAAATCAGTGCTGATTTCGCAATTTTTATACCTGCTTCGTATTTATGAAGTTTCGGGCTGTTTGCATTTACCGTTTTAAAGTTTTCTATGAATTTTTTGATAGGTTTATTTAGGACATTATCTATTGTATATCCGCCTACCGTAGCGATTGCACAAGATATAGCCGTATTCATCATCAAAGGTTTTTTGCGTTCTTCTTCAATTTTTTTACTTTTTGCGGTGCTTAATATAAAGAATGAAGAAAGCAATATACCTGTTGCTGAGAAAATGTGTGTTGCAATGTTAGTATCGTGGAACTTATCGGCAAAATTTTGAACGGTTTTTGTATCAATAATCTTGCCCATACCTTTGGCAAGTCCGTCCGTAAATCTGTCATATCCTGCGGCAACAAACTTTGGAACAATGCCATTAAAGCTTTGTTGTTGTGTATTTATATAATTTTTGTTGCTGATTGGTGATATGTTCATTATTTTTCCTTTTTTATAAAACCTTTAAAAATTTGGCTTGAGCGTTTGTCGATATTGCCTGCTTTGAAATAAACTATGTTGTCGCTTGGCTTCCTTTTCGGGAATAATGCCATCATAATGGGCGGAATTAGTGCGCATGTAAGCAGAGCTTTAGGAATTGCCGATATGAAATCCGCACCGAGTTTAAACAGCTGCGTTGCAAGTCCGTATTTTTTTGATTTAACTAAATTTGTTCCGGATGAAAGGTTTTTGATTGTTTCTGCATTCAAATATTTTTCCGGATTGGCATCTATTTTTTTGATAGCTTGTGCTATCGGAGTGGAAATTGCAGCCATTACGCCAAAACCTATAGCACCTGAGGCAATAGATTTGGCACAAGCATATTCTTTGTTTTCTTTTTTAACTCCCGGAGTGGCAAATATTGCCCAAGGTCTTAACAATGTAGTTGTTGCCAATGCTATACCTGCCGCAAACAAAGCTCCGTTGTCAGCTGCGAACTCTAACCCACGTTTAAATATATTTGAATTAGCCAGTCTGTTGGCATTAAAAAATCCGCCGAACGTTACGTTGGCGGATTTATTCACACTTCTTTTTTGATTTGCACACGCACTCCAGTTTACATTATTTTTCTCAGGCGCAGCACAATCAATCTTTTCCCTCTTTCGCTTTAGCCCATCATCATACATCGGCAGATTGGGCGATTTCGATGGCATGCTCAAGTCATGCTCTTTCAGATGTCCAATCGGCGAAAATGTCGTTATTGCTGTATGTGGAGCTATAATTTTCATCTGCCTCAAATAAATTTTCAATGAATTAGTGTATATATTACAATAATAATTTTTTTTTGTAAATATGTAAACAATTTTACAATAAAAGGTGTAAAGACAAAAAATATTATCGTTTTGAAAAAATCTCAAAGTAACAATTTCTTGCCTAAAACAACAGTTTTGTATTATACTATTCTTTGTAAAGTTTAATTGGATTTATAACATGAAAAATGACACTATTCCTGTAGAGGTTTTTATATTAACAGCAGATTATGATATAAAAGGAACTGTTCATGTTTCAAAATATACTAATTCAAACAGGGAGCTTACAGACCTTTTGAATGATGGTGAACGCAGGTTTTTGGCGGTTACCGATGCTGAAATTATGAGCAAAAATCCTAATATTCCTCCCAGAAAATATAATTTTTTAGAAATACATATAGATTCAATTTTACTTGTTCATCCTGCGTCACAAGTTTTGTTTAAAGAAACTGTCCGTTCTGATGAAGATATAGAAAGATTTAAAATATTGAGAAATAAACTTAACCAAACCAGACCTCGCTAAGCTTAGGTCATCAGGCTAAGGCAAATTTTTTTATTTTTCTGTTTAATAGTTATTGATAGCTATTATTGGTATTCTTCATGAAAGTCAATTTTTATCCGTATATGAATTTTGGCAGCCTTGATGAAGTTAAGGCAAAGACTGTTTACGGAAATTTTATTCCGCAAAACAGGTCTGTTGTTTTGCCTGACAGTTTTGAAAGAAGTGAAGATGTTTTAATAGAAGCGTTAGACAAGCTTTCCGGTTTAAGATTTTCGGCAGATGATATAAAAAAAGTCCGAAGATACGGAGCAAATCCTGTTTTTGCAAGCGGTCAGGAAGCGTTAAATTTTGCCAAAACAAATAAAATTCCGATAATTTTCGGCAAGGTTGACCAACCTGACATACATGCCCAATGGATAAACGATAAGCACACTATCGTTATAAATGATGCGTATCGGACGAATAATAATCCCGCCGTTACTTATGCTATCAGTGCCGCTATATTGCACGAACTGGCGCATGCAAAAGACGGTGACGGTATAAGTTCCATCCAGGAAGAAATAGATTGTTTATCTATGAATGCGCTTGCGTTCAATGAGTACAGAAAGCAAAATCCGAAACTTTTTGATAATGTAAGTTTGCCGATTTTAAAAGATGGAGTGGAGCTATATACGGATTTATTTATGGGAAATAATGAGAAAGCTCTTATTGAAAGAATACGGCTCAAGTATGGAAGCCTGCAAGCAGGAAGTCCAAACCATGAGCCGCAAAAATTTGCCATGAAGGTAGCAAATATATAATTTTTTAAATTTTCATTCCTCCCGAATAACTTCCGAAAGATACGGTTTTTACTGGTTTTTGGAATTTGTATTTGTCGTATTCTATATTGCCGAAATGTGGGTTTAACGGTGCATTATGACTTGCTCTTTCAAGTTCTCTTTTTTGCCACATTCCGGCGAGTTTGTTTCTCAAAAGAGGGGTGATAATGTTGTTGGAAATAATTGCACCGACTATTCCCACAGCAACGCCCATACCCTCGATTGCGTTTTGTGCCGTTTTTAAATCATTACTTGTTCCGAATTTCTTTATGTGCCCGATAAAGCTGTCTTTCATTGAACCTATATCAGAGCCGGTTACTTTAAGGTTTTCCGTTACTTTTACCAAAGACTTGGGAAGGATGTGCTTTTTCAATACAAGCAGCTTTCCTAAGTTTGCGGCTTTTGAAGTAATAAACCAGAATAATGTTGCGTTTATAAGACCGTCGAATATTTCTTGCGGAATCAAGAAGCGTTTTTCTTTCTTGGGCATTTTGTCGTTGAAAAGAATTGCGCAGGTTTGTGCAAGGCTGGATAATGCCCACCCGACAACGGCGGTATTTTTTAAGAAATTTGCCCTGTCGGTAACGCCCTGTTCGCAGAATTTGGTAAACATTTTCGTAAAGGAGGTTTTTATACTCATTATTTACCCTCCTTTATGAATTTTGAGGCAAAGAAGTTTGTGCCTTTCTTGGTTAAAGGTGCGTCAATTAAAAAGTTAGTAAATAAACAGATACCAAGTCCTAAAATATCTCCGATTGTATTTTGAAGAATTTTTCTGGATTCAGGTCTTTTCAAAATATCAGGTGCAACTCCGGATACATCTACGGATTTTAAAAACCTTGCGGAATATTTTATGGCAAGTGCTCTCACTATTACTCCGACGGTAGTTCCGATTATAATTTTAGAGACGGTTTTGCAGACGGAGTATTTTCTTGTTTCTTCGTCTACATTTTTGTTATAAAAGTCAATAAAAGGTTGGCTGGCAAGTGCTGAAACACCGAGTATAAGACGGTTTTCAGGACCTGCAAGTTTATTGGCGCAGTATCCTACGATTTTCATTGGCTTTTCGCCAAGTTTAACTATGGGCCTCATGACTTTATAATTGTTGCTACCTTCGCTTGCATTAAACCCTGAAAAAACAAAAATTTGCTAGTTATAATCTTTTTTTCGGTATTTTTTATTTTTTTAAATTGTTATATAATTATGCTAAATTGGATAATTGAAAGAGGTTAATGTATGAAAAAAATATTTTGGCTCTTTGTAATATTTAGTTTTTTTATAAGTCAGCCTGCATTTTGTGCTAAAAAAAATACTTCTAAAAATATTGAGGATCTAGCAAAAGTTATAGTAAAGATAAAAACGCAACAACGATTAAAAGACAGTGATTATTCGGTAACACCTTCCAGAAGCAATAAAACAGGTTCGGGAGAGAGAGTAAGAAGACAAAAACTCATAAGGGAGATAGGCTACAATTTATTAAATTCTAATGAAATAGATAAAAGAATGACATTTTCATATTCTCTTGATTACAAGGATCCCAATGCATATGCTACTCTCAAAACGAGAAGAATCAATGTTAATAAAGGTCTGTTTGATATGATTGATTATGATGATGAACTTGCATTTATTTTGGGACATGAAATTTCGCATGCAATTGATTCTTATTGGGGACCGGCTAACGGATTATTCTATAATCCGCAATTTAATTTTGTGCACAGAAGAATTGAATCGAGATGCGATTTGAGAAGCATAGATTTTATGGTAAAGGCAGGGTATAACCCTATTGCAGGTTTGATTATTATGAATAAACTTTCAGACCAACCCATTACGGATTATTTCAGAACTCATCCCATAGGAACCAAACGCCTTGCAACAATGTATGTTTATATAAGAGATACCTATCCTGACTTTTTGAAAGATAATGAGCTGGTTAAAAATCCGGTTTATAAAAACTTTCTCATAACTTGTAAAAAAGACATAGATAAAATTGACAAAAAATTGCAAGATAATCGGAATAAAGAAATTCAGACGGAAAATTAGAGTATCTTTATACGATATAAAGATTATGTAAGGAAATCAAAAAATTGTGTTTTTTGTATTTATAATAATGACACAGTTAGATGATTATTGGAGTAAATATGCAAGCATTATTAGAGAACGAAGTCATGAGCATGTACACGCAAGATTGTGTTATGAGTGAATTTGAAACCTTAATGGAAAGAGCAAAAAATGCAGATAGCGCATTAAAAAGCCAAATTGAAAATGATATAGTTTCAAAAGGAATGAAATTTGTTCCTGAATTGATTAACCATATTCAAAATAACAAAGGCATTACTCGTGGTCTTTGTGCAATGAGCCTTATAAGAATTGGCAGAGCATGTGAAAGCATGATAAGACAAGCTGCTAAAATGAATGAAGAATTTGCTTGGGCAGCTGCCGCAATACTTCGTGAAATGGCTTAATAATACTTGTAAAATAAGTATAAAAAAGAGAGATGCTAAATGCATCTCTCTTTTTATAGGTACATAATCAACCTTATGTACTAAATTTTGGCATTGAAATTTGTGATTTTTTTTGTGCGGTGATATTATGAAATCATGATAAACAGAAAGTCTAAATACGAAATAAAATTATTAAAAGCGGCGGGTGAAATAGTTGCCCTGGCGCATCAGGCTGCCAAAGAAGCAATTAAGGAAGGATTGTCTACCTGGGAACTTGACAAGATTGTTGAAGATGTTATCAGAAAAAATAAGGCAATCCCTACATTTAAAGGCTATGGCGGTTTCCCTGCATCTATATGCGCTTCCGTAAATGAGCAGGTTGTACATGGTATCCCCTCAAAAGATGTTATTTTGAAAAAGGGTGATATCATAAGTGTCGATATAGGCGCTACATACCACAATTTTGTCGGTGATAGTGCATGGACATATCCCGTTGGAGAAATAACAGAGGATGTCCAAAATCTTTTGAAATATACTGAGGAGTCCTTGTATGCAGGTATTTCACAAATGGTTCCCAATAATCATTTGGAAGATGTTTCTGCAGCAATTGAAGATGTTGCCAAGGCTCATAAATTAGGCATAGTTCGGGAATATGGCGGGCATGGTGTCGGAACAGAAATGCACGAAGAGCCGTTTTTATTTAATTATAGGACAGGTAATCAAGGTCCATTGCTCAAGTCGGGAATTGTTATTGCGATTGAACCTATGTTAAATTTAGGTTGTGATGAAGTTTATCAATTAAATGACGGATGGACGGTTGTTACTGCGGATAAAAAACCTTCGGCGCATTTTGAGCATACTGTTGCGGTAACTGATGACGGTCCGTTAATATTAACTAAAAGAGATTAAGAATGAAAAAAATTATAATATTGCTTTTGTTTTCGGTATTTTCACTTTGCTCATGCATAGGTGCTGAGTATGCTGACCTCAGAAAATACAGGCGACAATGTGCCCACAACAATGAAGCTGCGTGTGCAAAATATTTATTTGTGGAAAGCTGGATTGATGTGAGAGAGGAATCTTTTACAACAAATCTTGATAAACAAGACTGGTATTATTGGAAAGACAGATATCTTGACAAATTGCAAACAAAAGAAGATGCCTATGTCGCTATAGAGACAATGCTTTTAAGTTTGGACGATCCATATACGAGATTCTTGACACCTGAGGAGGTGGAAGAACAAAACATGGATATTGCGGCGGAGTTGTCGGGTATAGGGGTTGTTATAGGAAATACGGACGGTAAAATTACCATTGAAGATACAATTGAGAATTCTCCCGCTGCCAAAAGCGGTTTAAAATTTGGGGATATAATTGTTAAAATTGACGGAAACTCGGTATCCGGTTACGACCTAAAAAGAGTTGCCGGTCTTATAAGAGGTAAAAAGGGAACTGCGGTTGAACTGTTGATTTTGCGCAATAATCAAAGCATTACCAAAAAAATAGTCAGAGATACCATAAAAATCAAGTCAGTTACGTTCAAAGAGCTTGATAAAGATATTGCATACATTAAGTTGAGTACATTTATGAGCCAGACTGCAAGTGCCGAATTTGCAGAAGCCCTGACAAAAGCCCTAAAATATAAGGCGCTAGTCATTGACCTCAGAGGGAATAATGGCGGCTTGCTGCAAAATGCAGCATATATATCCAATATGCTTTTAAAAGAGGGGAACATCGTCAGCATACACAAGAAAAACAATAAAACTGAAACTATAAAAGTTCAGCATATAGGTGCAGATTTTGATAAACCGATTGTAGTTTTGACAAATGGTATGTCTGCAAGCGCCGGAGAAATATTTGCAGCTGCGTTGCAGGAAAACGGCAGAGCTTCTTTGGTCGGTGAAAAAACGTACGGCAAAGGTCTTATACAAAGGATTGTACCGTTGCCGTTAAATACTGCAATGAACGTTACTATAGCAAAATATTTGACTCCGCAAGGACATGATATAAATAAAAACGGAATTCAACCCGATTATGAAGTAAAATTGACTGCTGATGACATCAAAGCAGGTGTTGATACGCAGCTTAACAAGGCTATAGAAATCTTAAAGGCAGAATATTGATTTTTCGGTAGCAATTTCTTTCCTCATAAAGACTTTATTATTATATGGTAAGGTTTATTTGGTGAGGCAAGATATGGTACCGCAAATGATATTTAGTGTTGTATCCCATGAACTGCACAGGGCGGCTTCTAATGGGGTGTTAAACAAAGCGGTTAAAACTCTTTCTAAAATGTATCCGGAATACGCTTCATTCATAAAATCTCGCAGTACGGAACAAATTTTTTCTTCGTTCGGAATAGATTACAGTTTCGCAAGAATAAACGAAGTCGCAAAGGCTTTTCGTGCAAATAGGGCGTCAATTGGTGTAAAAGAAGCTTTTTCCACTTTGGCTTAATTTTTTTCTTTATATAAAGGACTAAAAGGTGTATTATTATAAACATCTCATGCTAATGCGGTGTCCGAATGTTTTTTAAATTTTTTAAAAATATTTTTCAAAAGAAAAAAACAAATGAATTGCCTGAAGAGAAAGTTCAGAATGAAGATTTTGCAGAAAAAAATGAAAAATCTCAGATGGATATTTATGATTTAAAATCTGGTATCAATGAAATAATAATAAATTCTCATGCGATAAATGTTATTGCGGCAATTCCGAATAATAAACAATTGAGGCTGATAGTTAAAAAAGAAAAAATATATGTATACAACTATGGCGGATATTCAGTAGAGTTTGATACAGATGAAGATTTGAGCATCATTCTTATGGAAAATACCCGTAAAACATTCAAACTAAAAGGCGGAAGAGGCAAGGATTCTATATGGATTAAACATGGAGTTGTTCTCGGCGAAGTTCACGGCAGTGACGGAGATGACACAATAATCAACAGCGGAACGGCATATTATATATACGGCGGCGAAGGTAACGATATTATAATTAACAATGGTGTGGTAAATTCAATATATGCCGAAGAAGGTAACGATATAGTTGAGAATAACGGTATTGTCTGCAAATATATTGATGTCGGTTCCGGCGATGATATTGTAAAAAATAATGCCGAAGTAGGGAGATATATAACAGGCGGAGACGGCACGGATACCCTTATAAATAATGGAAATATTTCCTGGACATCAACAAACGGTTTTGAAAACATGACAGGTGAAGTTAACGGTATTCTTTATTTGGATGGAGAAAAGTTTTCAGGAATATATGAAAAGGACGGTCTTATGTATCAAGACGGCAGAGTTTTGACCGGCAAATCCGCCATTGACAACCTTTTTTACGTTTACGGTGTTGTTGAAGAAAATAATTCCGCAGAATAATAAGCAAATATTTTAAATCAGATACTTGCATTCGGAATATGTTTGTTTTAATCTACTATTAAAATCGCAGACAGTTGGGAAGACATGCCTTTTGAGGATGTCTTTTAAACCCCCACCCAATCGAGATTTTAGGAAAGTTTAGACTATTTATAAACTTATTTTTAAAATCACCTGCGAGTCCGCAGGTTTTTTATTGCGGTTGCATCAATGACAAGTAATTATTAACGTGTATATAGTATAACTCCGGAAAGGAGGACAGGCGCAAAAATGGCAACAAGAGAACAAAAAGACCAAAAAATTGCTGAAATTAAAGAATCTTTTGCAAAAGCACAAGTTGCAATTGTCAGTGATCCTACCGGCTTGAGCGTAGAAGAAATAACTACTCTTCGTCGTAAGCTTCAAAAAGAAGGTGCAGACTATACTGTAGTTAAAAACACTCTCGCTATCAAAGCTATCTCGGGAACTGAATATGAATGCTTGGGCGATTTGCTTAAAGGTGCAAGTGCTATCGCATTTGGTTTTAATGATCAGGTTGCTCCGGCAAAAGTTCTTGCAGACTTCACTAAAGAGGTTGAAAAGGCAGAAGTTAAAGGCGGTGCAATGGATGGAAAGGTTCTTTCGGTTAATGAAGTTAAAGCTTTGGCAAAACTTCCTTCAAAAGAAGAACTTTATGCAAAAATGCTTGGTTGTATCAACTCACCGGCATCCGGTATTGTTGGTGGCATAAATGGTGTAATGTCAGCATTAGTTCGTGCTATTGACCAAGTAAGACAACAAAAAACAGCTTAGTTTAGTTAGAAATTTATTTAAAAAAGGAGAAAATAAAATGGCAGTACAAGAAATTTTAGAATCTATTGAAAAATTAACATTAATTGAAGCAGCTGAATTAGTAAAAGCTATGGAAGAAAAATTCGGCGTTTCTGCAGCGGCTCCGGTTGCAGTTGCAGCAGCAGCTCCGGCAGCAGGCGCAGCAGCAGATGCAGGTGCAGCTGAAGCAACAGAAGTAACAGTTGTTTTGACAGCAGCAGGTGCTAACAAAATTAACGTTCTTAAAGAAGTTAGAACTATCACAGGTTTAGGATTAAAAGAAGCTAAAGATTTAGTTGACGGTGCTCCGAAACCTATTAAAGAAAACGTTAAGAAAGAAGAAGCTGAAGCTATTAAGAAAACTTTAGAAGAACTTGGAGCTACAGTAGAAATCAAATAATAACTTCCCTTAATTTGTAATTATTTTAGAAGATTTTTTAAGGGGTTATGAGAGTTATTATTTTAAATCGTACAATTGAATAGTTAAATAACAGTTTAAGTACTCGGACAAGATTGTCTGAGTACTTGACTGCTATGTTTTTTGAAGTACCATTTATAATGGTATGATTTTACTAATAATTTAGTGCAACATTATTATATAAGAGGTTTGCAATGTCTATAACAAAGAAAGAAAGAATTACGCCAATCGGTATGCCCGCAACCAGATTGACGGATTTACCCGACCTTATTGAGGTTCAAAAGAAATCATTTGAATGGTTTTTGACTGAGGGCTTAAAGGAAGAATTATTATCATTCTCTCCTATCAAAGACTATACGGGCAGATTAGAGCTTCACTTCCTTCCCAATTATACTTTCGACAATGCAAAGTATACTATTGAGGAGGCTCGTATCCATGACGCAACTTATGCAAAACAATTAAGAATTATGATGCGTTTGGTTAACCGTGATACAGGTGAAATTAAAGAACAAGAAGTTTATATCGGTGATATCCCGACCATGACCGATAAAGGTACATTTATTGTAAACGGTGCGGAACGTGTTATCGTCAACCAAATCGTTCGTTCTCCCGGTATTTATTACAAAGTTGATGTATCTCCTACAGGTAAGCGTCTTTATAATGCTACTTTGATTCCTAACAGAGGGGCATGGTTAAAGATTGAAACAGATAACAATGATGTTATTCACGTAAAAATAGATAAAAACAGAAAAATCTTAGCTACTACATTGTTGAAGGCATTAGGTATATCCGTTCAGGAAATGGAAACATTATTCACTCACAGTGAATACTTGAAGAAAACTCTTGAAAAAGATACTACGGAAACAACGGAAGATGCTTTGATTGAAGTTTATAAAAAACTCCGTCCGGGTGATCCTGCATCGGCAGCCGGCGGTAAATCAATCATTGAAAGCAGATTTTTCGATGAAAAACGTTACGATATAGGTAAAGTTGGACGTTACAAAATCAACAAAAAACTTGGCTTGAATGTTCCCGAAAATACAAGAACTCTTACGGTTCAAGATATTGTTGCAGGTATAGAATATTTGATTAACTTGACCTATGATGAAGGTACTTTGGACGATATCGACCACCTCGGAAACAGAAGAATCCGTTCGGTTGGTGAACTTCTTCAAAACCAATTCAGAATAGGTTTATCTCGTTTGGAAAGAATTGTAAAAGAAAGAATGACTCTCCAAGATGCAGAAACTTTAACACCGTATAACCTTTTGAATACTAAGCCGTTGGTTGCTGCGTTGAGAGAATTCTTCGGTTCTTCTCAATTATCACAATTTATGGATCAAACAAACCCGCTTGCCGAACTTACTCACAAGAGAAGAATTTCGGCATTAGGCCCCGGTGGTTTGGCCAGAGAACGTGCAGGTTTTGCTGTTCGTGACATTCACCCTTCACAATACGGTAGAATTTGTCCGGTTGAAACTCCTGAAGGTCCGAACGCAGGTTTGATTGGAAGTTTGGCTACACATGCTCGTGTAAATGATTACGGTTTTATCGAAACTCCTTACTTCGTTTGCAAAGACGGTGTTGTAACTGACGAAGTTGTTTATATGACTGCTGATGAAGAAGAAGCATATCGTATTGCTCCTAACGACATCAGATTGAATAAAGACCGTTCAATTGCGGAAGAATTTGTTCCTATCAGATATAAGAGCGAATTTGTTATGGGTGCGGCAAAACTGGTTGACTATGTTGGTGTTTCGCCAATTCAAATCATCTCAGTTGCTACATCGCTGATTCCGTTTATTGAACACGACGATGCTAACCGTGCATTGATGGGTTCTAACATGCAACGTCAAGCAGTACCTCTTTTGATTACACAAAGACCGAGAGTTGGTACAGGTCTTGAAAAACGTGCCGCTATGGACTCAGGTATGGTTGTTGTTTCTAAACACAACGGTACTGTTCATAGTGTAAACGGTGAAGAAATTGAAATTATTGATGAACAAGGAAAACTTCATACATATCAGCTTATGAAATATGTAAGAAGTAACCAAGATACTTGTTTGAACCAAAAGCCTATTGTTAAAACAGGCGACAAGGTTAAAGTTGGCGATCCGATTGCCGATGGTGCATCTACTCATATGGGTGAACTTGCCCTCGGTAAAAACATTCTCGTTGCATACATGCCTTGGGAAGGTTATAACTTCGAAGATGCTATCTTGATTAACGAAAGATTGGTTCAAGACGATGTATTTACAAGTGTTCACATTGAAAAACTTGAAATAGACGCTCGTCAAACAAAACTCGGACCGGAAGAAATCACAAGAGAAATTCCTAACGTATCGGAAGACAGCCTCAGACACTTGGATGAAAGAGGTATTGTTCGTGTCGGTGCAAAGGTTTCTGCTGATGATATTCTTGTCGGTAAGATTACTCCGAAAGGTGAATCCGAACACCCGCCAGAAGAAAAACTTTTGAGAGCTATCTTTGCAGAAAAAGCAAGAGATGTAAGAGATAATTCTCTTAAAGTTCCTCATGGTGAAGGCGGCAGAGTTGTTGACGTAAAAGTATTTGACCGTGAAAAAGGTGATGAACTTCCTCCCGGAGCAAATACAGTCATTAAAGTTTATATTGCACAAAAGAGAAAAGTATCGGTAGGTGACAAACTTTCAGGTCGTCACGGTAACAAAGGTATCGTTTCAAGAATTCTTCCTCGTGAAGATATGCCATTCTTGCCTGACGGAACTCCTGTTGATATCGTTCTTAACCCGCTGGGTGTTCCTTCTCGTATGAATGTTGGTCAAACTTATGAAACACTTCTCGGTTTGGCTGCATACTTGAGAGATGAACACTATATAGCTCCTCCGTTTGATGAAATGTACGGTGAAGAACAATCAAGAAAAGCAACTACCGAAGAACTTATAAGAGGTATCAAAGAATCAGGTTGTGATTGGATTAGAGATGACGGTAAAGTTATTCTCTATGATGGCAGAACCGGAGAACCTTTTGACGAACCTATTTCCGTTGGTTTAACATACTTCTTGAAACTCGTTCACCTTGTTGATGATAAGATTCACGCAAGAAGTACAGGACCTTACAGTTTGGTTACTCAACAACCTTTAGGTGGTAAGGCTCAATTTGGCGGACAACGTTTCGGGGAAATGGAAGTTTGGGCGCTTGAAGCATACGGCGCAGCTTACACACTCCAAGAAATGTTAACAATTAAGTCAGATGATGTTAACGGAAGAAGCCGTGCTTACGAAGCAATTGTTAAAGGCGACAATATTCCGAGACCTGGTATTCCTGAATCCTTCAAGGTTCTTGTAAAAGAATTACAATCAATAGGTCTTGATATTACCGTTGCTAAGAAAGGCGGTCAAGAGGTCGATTTGATGAGCGATTTGGATAGCGCAAAACGTGCTACTCCAAAACGTACGCTTAGTGATATAGATTCAGAGTTGTTGAATATCAACTTCTTTGAAACGCCGGGAACATTTAATGAATAGGTAAAGGAGAAGAAATGTCAACCAGTATAGATTATTTTGATTATATAAAAATCGGTATCGCTTCACCTGACAGAATTTTAAAATGGTCTTACGGCGAAGTTACCAAACCGGAAACGATTAACTATCGTACACTTAAACCGGAACGTGACGGTCTTTTCTGCGAAAGAATTTTCGGACCTTCAAAGGACTGGGAATGCTATTGTGGTAAGTATAAAAGAGTTCGTTACAAAGGTATTATCTGCGAAAGATGCGGTGTAGAAGTTACAGACAGTAAAGTTCGTCGTCACAGACTCGGACACATTACTCTCGCTGCCCCTGTCAGCCACATCTGGTTCTTAAAAGGTATCCCTAGCTATCTCGGTATGGTTTTGGATATGACTTTAAGAGATTTGGAACAAGTTATATACTTCAATGCGTATGTTGTTCTTGATCCTGCAGATAGCGAATTTAAAAAATTCCAACTTCTTTCCGAAGAAGAATACGAAGATTATATTTTAGAGCACGAAGAAACCGAGCTCAAGGTTGGTATCGGTGCGGAAGCAATTAAAGAACTTCTTTCCGAAATTGACGTTGAAGCATTGGTTAACGATTTGAGAGAACAACTCGCAAACGCAGGCAGCTCTGCTCAAAAACGTGCAAAAATCATTAAAAGATTAAGATGTTGCGAATCTTTGTTGGCAAGCAACACTGATCCTACTTGGATGATTATGGATGTACTTCCTGTTATTCCTCCTGACCTCAGACCGATGGTTCAATTGGACGGCGGAAGATTTGCAACCAGTGACCTTAACGATTTATACAGACGTGTTATCAACAGAAACAATCGTTTGTTGAGATTGTTGGAAATGGGTGCTCCCGAAATCATCGTAAGAAACGAAAAGAGAATGCTCCAAGAAGCTGTTGATGCTCTTATAGACAACGGCAGAAGAGGCAGAACGGTTGTTGGTCCTAACAACAGACCTCTTAAATCTTTGAGCAACATTATTGAAGGTAAACAAGGTCGTTTCAGACAAAACCTTTTGGGTAAACGTGTTGACTACTCAGGTCGTTCTGTTATCGTTGTTGGTCCGACACTTCAATTACACCAATGCGGTTTGCCTAAAGAAATGGCTATTGAACTCTTTAAGCCTTTTGTAATCAATAAGTTGATTGAAAGAGGTTTGGTTCAAAATATTAAATCTGCCAAAAAGAAAATAGAACGTTCAGAAAACGTTGTATGGGACATTTTGGAAGAAGTTATTGACGGTCATCCGGTTATGTTGAACCGTGCTCCTACACTTCACAGACTCGGTATTCAAGCATTTGAACCTGTTTTGGTTGAAGGTAGAGCTATTCAACTTCACCCGCTTGTATGTTCTGCGTTTAACGCTGACTTCGACGGTGACCAGATGGCTGTTCACGTACCTCTTTCTATTGAGGCACAAACTGAAGCACGTATGTTAATGCTTGCTACAAATAATATTTTGGCTCCGGCAACAGGACGTCCGATTATTACTCCGTCGCAGGACATGGTTTTAGGTATTTATTACCTTACGTTTACTAAGCAGGAATTTGAAAAACCAAAATATAATTTCTTCAGTTTTGAAGATGCTTTGACTGCGCATGCTGCAGGCATAGTAGACCTTCATACAAAAATTATGGTTAGAGATGACAATAATGAAAAAATTGAAACTACCATTGGTAGAATTATCTTCAACCAAGTTGTTAGAGATGCGGTATTAAATTCATAAAGATAGAGGTATATAAATGGAAACTTTAATAAGCGGAAAACAAAAAAAGAGAATGCCTTTTATTAACACAGTTGTTAATAAAAAGGGTTTAAATAATCTGCTTTCTCAGGTTTATCTTGAGTTTGGCGGTTCTAAAACTGCAACTCTTGCTAACGCATTGAAAAACTTAGGTTTCAGATATGCGACAAAGAGTGGTACAACCATTTCTATTCATGATTTGGACGTACCTGCGGTTAAAAAAGATCTTTTAAAGTCTGCGCAGGATGAAATCGAAAAATCTACAGCAAGATTTTTAAAGGGTGAAATTACAGAAGTAGAACGTTATACAAAAGTTATTGATACTTGGAGTGAAACGACTGCAAAATTAACCAATGCGGTTGTTGAAAACTTTGACAAAACCAACTCAGTATACATGATGGCGTTCTCTGGTGCTAGAGGTAACTTATCTCAGGTATCTCAGTTGGTTGGTATGCGTGGTTTGGCCGGATTGGTCCGGGCAGCCTTAAGGGTTTGCCAGAGGACGGATACGAAGGCGATGGCAACGGAAAGAAGCACTGACACGACAAAGATCCACCAGTAGCCATCGAGCCGGTAAATGAAGT
>JAILCC010000006.1 GCA_024680555.1 bacterium | reverse complement strand
CTGTCGGTGGTTCCGCTTTCTCCACATGCCACCAATCCAGCGGCTACGAGGACGGTCATTGCGCCGACCGCCAGGTTTCTTCTCATTCTTTTCGTGATGATGTTGCCAAGTACAATAGTCTGTTTCATAATTACTTGTTTAGTTATTGGAATTTATAATTGTAATAGTATCTTTATCTAGTGTTGATATTGCAAAAATAATAAAAAATTCTTAGAACGACAAATTATTGTCCAATATATTTTAAAATTTTGCTAAACTGCCATCCTCCGATCATCATTTAACCTACTAAAACTATTATCCTGTCGCAAATATTTGGCCGAATCGTTGGAATCCATTATATTTGCAGAAAAAAATAAATATGTCCTACACAGATCGCTTTAAACAGTCAGAAGATTACCGCCGCGAAGAACTTATCAGAATCATCGAACGCTCGGTTGAGAAATTAACAACCCAAGAGTTGGAAGCCCTGTACTACGATATGAGTACGAAAAACTATATCAACGATTAATACCCCTCGGGGAACCGAACCCAAGGTACATCATTTGAAATAACTTATTTTGTATTCTCTTGATGTTCTAACCAAACTTCCTCAGCAAGATACTTATCACTGCGACAGTGTAAGTCAGCAATGCCTTCTTCAATCAAATTAGCAGTCTCTGACTCATAATAAATGTCAGTTGCTTCCTGAAGTGAAACGTTAAACATCTCGCTGATACAGGTTATTATCCTGGCACATTGTTCACTTCGTAAAATTTGTAAGCCTTCTTCACTCATAGCTTTTTACTTTCAATAAAAGTGAGACATTCGTTTAACATTTTCTCGGAACGTATGCAATATTGAATATTAGGCTTCTCAAAACGCAAAAGTCCTATTGCTTGTTCTTGAGATATTTCACCAACAAAATAGCGGTCTAGCGTTACGATAACCCTATCATTAGCTATACCTCCAATCACAATATCATAATCACTTTGATCTTGGCCTGCACGACATTTCGATACAAAGTCAAGCCAATTCTTATCATAAGAATAAAAGTTCAAAATTTTCCAATCCTCAGGAGTGAAATTAAGATCATAAGTATTCAACCACGCTTCTTTTCCTCTACGAGCAAAACGTTCAGCATATCGGACAGCCTGATCATAAATGGATGTCAGATAAAAGCCCTTGCCAAAGTCTAGAAATTGCCGGGAATGAACTAAATCTGGTTTCTCAACACATATTGTAGAGCTATGATACAGTTTCATGAAGCCAGTTCTCCTTTCTCTTTCATGTAATCAATAAGGTCTTCCATAAGATACTTTGAACCGAAGGTATGTAAAACATCGTAAGAAGGAATGATGTAGTCATACAATATCCCGGAACGCTTTAGCCGTTTGTATACTTCCTGTTGTGACAAATGCAGCTGTGCAGCCAACTTGCCAATACAATATGTTACAAATTCCAATTTCTTCTGATTCATATAGATAAACCTCAATGTGTCTATTTTACGTTATTACCACATTAGCCACGATGCAAAAATAAATAAATTCTTCGATACTACCAAATAATTGCGCAAAAAATCAGGAGTAGCTTCACCAGCTGCTCCTGTACTTTTCTGCGATCCTCCGATCATCATTCACCTACTAACTAAAACTAACCAAAATTAAACCTAAAACATTATGAAAAAAAGAAAATTAGTATAAATCGAATAACTCTTTATGTCTGTTGTCTGATGCAAAGTTACGCCGAAAACCATCACCCTCCAAACATTCCCGCCAAAAACATCTGAACTTGTTGCGACAAGAATACCCTTTCGCGCCAAAGCAGCAACATCCCCTTAAATTCTGTCGCAAATATTTGGCCGAATCAAATCTTTTTCCTACCTTTGCAATATCGATCAAAATTTTTTTTAAAAGTTTAAAATTTTCCGCACTAGTCTGAGAAGATCGGTGCGTTTTTTTTGTACTTTTAAAAATAATCACTATATTTGCAGCCAAACAACAATAAAAACTTCTAGATGCAGTATCGATATCTTTATTTTATCCCCCTTTTGATGTGGCTGGCATCTTGGCCTTGCGGCTTGTCGGCACAACAG
>JAILCC010000013.1 GCA_024680555.1 bacterium | reverse complement strand
AGCACTCTTTACAGCCTATCTGCGTAAGTACGTTAAAATATTTAGGGTTAGCAAAAACATGACCTTCAATTTGATGAAATTCTCTTTCTTTAAAAGTCTTTCCAGTTTTTTCATCTGTTTTTTCTATAACAATGTCATTTTGGCTTTGATTAACAATGCCATCATTTGAATATGCCCGCAGGCAAGATATAGAGGAACAATTCGCCTCATTTAATACCGTTTGAATATTTATAGAAAAACTTGAATAAAGCCTTTTTAAATTAGCAATCGTCTTTTGTTTTTCAACATTAGCATTCAATACAGGTATTGTAACAGCCGCAACAACGCCAATAAGCATTAATGTAGTTAAGGTTTCAGCCAATGAAAACGCAAAGTTATTTTTCATAGATAACTCCAAATTATGTGATAATAATAGATACTAGCACTATTTTTAAGTTTAAGCAAATAAAATTACACTCCATTACATAAAAATAAATTATCAGAACTAGAAAACTATTCGGCACGCTTCGCTTTGCCGGTCAGGTTCTTTTTTCTTTTGTCGAGAAAAGAAAAAAGAACCCAACACAAGAAAAAAGAAATCCGCGGGTTTCAGAACTCTGCGCTTCGCTTGAGTTCAATTATGAGGCTGTGCCTCATACGAGCCAAAGGCTCGTGAATGCGGCTTTGCCGCCGTGAATTGACATAGAGGTTGTTAGATTTTGAGGTGCAAATTTGCCTGCTCTTGTGGTAGGAAATTTGTGCCGAAAAATCTCTTACAACCTCTAGACTATGCGTTGATTTCTCTTTTTCTTTGCCTACTTTCTGTTTTCTCTTTGTTTACGCAAAGCAAAGAGAAAAAGAAAGTAGGTGAAATAAAAATATTGCTTTTAGTCACATTCCGATAATTTATTTTTATGTATTCTCTTGCTTTTTGAGTATGTTAATACGATAATATTATCAACGTATAGAGTATATTTTATCTGCTCTAAAGGCAATAAAATAACACAAATTAAGGAGAAGAAGATGTCGACATGCGAAGCAAAAATTGACTTGAAAAAAGTCGATGAAATTATCAATGCTTACGGCGCAAAAAAATCTTACCTGATTGCAATGCTGCAAAAAGTTCAGGAAGAATTCAGATATTTACCCGTTGAAGCATTAACTTACATTGGCACAAAAGTACCTGAACTCTCGCCTGCCACAGTTTACGGAGTTGCGACTTTTTATGCACAATTCAGTTTGGAACCAAAAGGAAAATATGAAATCAAAGTTTGTGACGGAACGGCTTGCCACGTTAGAGGATCAATGCCTGTTTTGACCGCAGTTAAACAATGTATAAACCTTAAAAACGGGAAGTTTGTTTCAGAAGACGGTATGTTTTCTGTTGAAACCGTTAGTTGTTTAGGGGCGTGCGGTTTGGCTCCCGTAATGGTTATAAACGATAAAGTTTATCCCAAGATGACTGCTGATGCGGTAAAAATCGCTATCGATGCGATTAAAAAAGAAGAGAAAGGGGAAAACTAATGACAACATTAACTGATATTAAATCTGAACAAGCAAAAGTTCAGGCAGACATAAAATCACAAGGTTTACGTGTACTCGTTTGCGCAGGTACAGGCTGCGTTGCAAACGGTTCACTCAAAGTAATCGAAAGATTTAAGGAATTAGGCGCAAATGTTCGCCCTATGACGCAACAAGACAAAGTTACGATTGTTCCGACAGGATGTCACGGTTTTTGTGAACAGGGCGTTCTCGTTGTTATTCCTGATTTGAACGTAACTTATGTAAAAGTTAAACTTGAAGACGTTGAAGAAATCGTTGAATCACATATCAAAAACGGAAAACCTGTTGAAAGACTGCTTTATGTAGACCCCAAAACAAATGAACACGTTTTTGAAAACAATAAAATCAACTTCTACGCAAAACAAACAAGAACAACACTTAAAAACTGCGGCGAAATCAATGCAGAATCATTAGATGAAGCACTTGCAGTAGGTGCGTATGAAGCATTAAACAAAGTATTAAAAGGAAACAACCCTGACGCTGTTATTGAAGAAATAACAAAATCAGGTCTGAGAGGCAGAGGAGGCGGCGGCTTCCCAACCGGATTAAAATGGAAATTCACCGCAGCAAACAGAGGCGGAAAAAGTTATGTCGTTTGTAACGGCGACGAAGGCGACCCCGGCGCATTCATGGACAGAAGCGTTATGGAAGGCGACCCTCATAAACTATTAGAAGGTATGGCTATTGCAGGTTTTGCAATCGGCGCAGACGAAGCATATATTTATGTTCGTGCGGAATATCCTCTTGCAATCAAGAGATTAAGAATTGCTATCAAGCAGGCTGAAGAAAGAGGATATCTCGGAAATAACATTATGGGTTCCGATTTTAACTTCACTATCCACATCAAAGAAGGTGCAGGCGCATTCGTTTGCGGTGAAGAAACAGCCCTTATTGCTTCTATCGAAGGTGAAAGAGGTATGCCTCGTCCGAAACCGCCATTCCCTGCGAACAAAGGTTTGTTTGGCAGACCGACATTGATTAATAACGTAGAAACACTTGCAAACATTTCTACAATTATATTGAAAGGTGCTGACTGGTTCAGTTCAATGGGTACCGAAAAATCAAAAGGAACAAAGACATTCGCTCTTACAGGTGAAGTAAATAACACAGGTCTTATCGAAGTTCCTATGGGTACAACATTGAGAGAAATCGTTTTTGATATCGGTGGCGGCATCAGAAACGGCAAAAAATTCAAAGCCGTACAAATCGGCGGTCCATCAGGCGGCTGCTTAACCGAACAACACCTTGATATTCCTATGGACTATGACAACCTTATCGCAGCAGGCGCAATGGTCGGTTCAGGCGGTCTTGTTGTTATGAACGAAGACACCTGCATCGTAGAAGTTGCAAGATTTTTCATGAACTTCACACAAAATGAATCTTGCGGCAAATGCGTTCCCTGCCGTGAAGGTACAAAAAATATGTTGAAAATTTTGGAAAGAATTGTTAAAGGCGAAGGCAAGATGGAAGATATCGAAACTCTTCAAGAACTTGCTAATGCCGTAAAAGACGGTTCATTATGCGGTTTGGGCAAAACTGCTCCTAACCCCGTACTTTCAACATTAAAATACTTCCTTGATGAATACGTTGCACACATTAAAGACAAAAAATGTCCCGCAGGCGTATGTACAGCAATGAAAACCATCACTATTGATGAAACAATGTGCAAAGGCTGCACAAAATGTGCAAGAACCTGTCCTGTCGGCGCAATTTCAGGCACAGTTAAGAACCCGCACAAAATTGACCAAAGCAAATGTATTAAATGCGGTTCTTGTCTGAATGCTTGCCCGTTCAAGGCAATTAAACAAAACTAGGAAGTACAAACACATTTCATTCCGAACTTGTTTCGGAATCTAATATACGAAAGGTAATTAAAATGACAGACGATATTAAAACACTAAAAGTAAACGGCAAAGAGGTAAGTTTTACCGACGAGCCGAACTTATTGGAAGTAATTAAAAAAGCGGGATTTACCGTACCGACATTCTGTTATCGCCCTGACCTTACACAATATGGTGCTTGCAGAATGTGCGTTGTAGAAGTTAAATATCCAAACGGCAGAGTAGTAGTTAACTCATCCTGCACAATGCCGCCGGAAGCAAATGTTGAAATATTCACAAACACAGCTCGTGTAAGAAGAATCAGAAAAACTGTTCTTGAACTTCTTCTCGCAAACCACGACAGAGAATGTACAACCTGTGAAAAATCAGGTGCTTGCGAACTTCAAAAATATTCTGAAGAATACGGCATAAGCACTTTGAAATACGCAAAGAAAACCGAAGCAGAATTTTTGCCGATAGACAATTCAAACCCCGCACTCGTTCGTGACCCTAACAAGTGTATCCTTTGCGGTGCTTGCGTTAGAGCTTGTGCGGAATTTCAAGGACACGCAGTTTTGGGCTTTGCAAACAGAGGTTCTAAAACAGTTGTTCAACCCCTTGCAGGCAAAGAACTTTGCGATGTTGACTGCGTATTTTGCGGACAATGCCAAGCTGTTTGTCCGACAGGCGCTTTGACTATCAATTCAGAAGTTGAAAAGGCTTGGAACGCTTTGAATGACCCTGAAAAGAAAGTTGTTGTTCAAATGGCTCCATCTGTCAGAGTTGCTCTTGGCGAACTTTTCGGAATGAAACCAGGCGAAAACGTTATCGGCAAAATCTATGCCGCACTTCGCCAAATGGGTGCAACACTTGTATTTGATACAAACTTCTCCGCTGACCTTACAATTATGGAAGAAGCAAACGAATTTGTTGAAAGACTTACAAAAGGTGAAAACCTTCCGTTGTTCACATCTTGCTGCCCTGCATGGGTTAGATATATGGAAACTCAGCACCCTGATATGTTGAACCACCTATCATCCTGTAAATCTCCGCAAGGTATGCTTTCACCTGTTCTCAAAACACTTCTTCCGAAAACAAGACCTGAAATCAATCTCGACAACCTTGTTGTCCTTTCAATAATGCCTTGTACTGCTAAAAAAGTTGAAGCCAAACGTGTTGAACTTTCCAAAGACGGCAAGTTTGAAACAGATATTGTAATCACAACAAAAGAATTTGGCAAGATGATTAAATCAGCAGGTATCGACTTCAAAGCGCTTGAACCCGAAGAAGCTGATTCACCGTTTGGCGAATACACTGGTGCAGGAACAATCTTTGGTGCATCAGGCGGTGTAGCAGAAGCAGCAGTAAGAACTGCATACAATATGATAACAGGCGAAGAACTTCCTATGCTCGACATCAAACCGATGAGAGGCGTAGATGCTTCCAGTCGTTGTAAAGAAGCAACTCTCGATATCAAAGGCACTCCCGTAACAGTCAGAGTTGTATCAACACTTCGTGAAGCTGAAAAATCAATTCAAGAAATCAAAGCAGGAACAGCTAAGTTCCAAATTCTTGAAGTTATGGCTTGCCCCGGCGGCTGTGTAAATGGCGCAGGACAACCGACAAGCTGCGAAGACGCTTCTATCAAAGTTCAACGTGCAGAAGGTCTTTATACAGAAGATAAAAACCTTACAATCAGATGCTCTCACAAGAACCCCGATATTCAAAAACTTTATAACGAATATCTTGAAAAACCGGGTTCTCACAAAGCACACGAACTTTTGCACACAACATATTCAGATAAAAAGAAAGGTTCTTACAAAGACTTTTCAGGTTGTGTATAAAATAAATAACATGTCATGCTGAACTTGTTTCAGCATCTGAACATGTCCGGTTTTCCGCAGAATCAAATAAAAGACCTCTCCAATGGGAGAGGTCTTTTTGTTTCTCCCATCGCCGACAAAAACATACAAAATCTACGTCAACAAAAATAAGTCGGGTTAGCAAACCCGACCTACCTGCTTATTATTTATACGTTTAATTATATGTTAAAACGCCAATTCTCCATTTTGGCACTCGCATGGTGCACTTCCGTTACAACATAATACAGAATTTCCATCAACTCCGCCATTTTCATAACAAATGTCACCTCTTGAAGTACAGAAACTATCCGTTCGCATACTGATAATTTTGGCTCTACATGCCGCGCTGGCAGCATTATCACCGGTATAATAATACCTGTTTGCGCCACCTGCATTGTCATACCATTCCAACTCACCGCAGTCCGGTTCTTCATTACTGGCTATTATACACATAGCTTTTACGTCAGAATTATCTGAACTTGCGTTATTTCTGGAGTCGCCCCAAGAACCGAAAGTCCAAATGTGAATATTTCTGCCCTCGGCAACATTCGTCCACAATACGGCTTCCGTACTACCCAAAAGCCCCCATACACTTGTTGTTGTAGCACTATCATTACTGCACATGCTATATTCACCAATTTCGCTTATAGTACACTCGCTATCTGCATACATCGCAGCAGAGATTTCCGCCATTTCTATATCATTAGGAAGTCTTCCGCCCAAACCTGCACAGAAATCTTTTGCCGCCATCCAGTAATTTGCGCCCATTCCCATATCTTCAAAACATACGCTACCTTCGCATTCTCCGGGAGCATAAACCTTGTTATTTATGATTTCAAAACTTAAATCAATAGCATTTCCTTCAGCTACGCATGTTCCTGAAACATCATCCCAAACAGGTGTAGCACTATTGTATGCTGCGCAACTTATACAACCCGTTGCACCGAGAACAGGAGCATCTTCACCATACAAAGCATCACAAGACGTGCAGACATTGCCTTCAGTATCATATATGCTATCATTATCGCATAAAACATCATCCTCATTACCGCCAGGACAATATCCGTTCACAGGGCAAGTACTGCATGTAACTCCGTTACCATAATAACCGGCATTACATAAACACTTTTGTATAGAATAGTCATAAGTTGCATTTTCATCACAAGGAGTACAGGAATGTGAAACAGGAGTTACCATATAACTATATGAAGTATTTTCCTTTGATACATCTGTTACACAAAGTATATTACCACGTATAGTACTTCTAAGCGCATTTGATGATGAAGTAGACGCCAATGAGAACGCTCGTCTGTACGCTGTAGAATTATTACTTGTATTGGTAGAAGCAGCATTTGAAAAGATTGTGAAAGCTGATTCTTCAGATATACTTCCTCTTAACCATGTTTCCAATTCATTATCAAGACGTGTTGCAGCCGTGGAAGCAGAACATCCGTTTTGAACACCAGCATAATCACTATTAACTATATTAGCACATGCAGTTGGTGAACCGACTCCATTCGGAGCATCGTACACTTCAGCCGCAATAAGCAAAAGTTCATCAGTCGTAGGCAATCTCATTTGTCTATCTTGACAATATTTCATTGCATAAGCCCAATAATCTTTTGTTATAGTTTCATTTGAATTTATATATTTCGTTCCGAGGTGATATTTTTCAACGAATTCATCCGTTTCATCCTTAACACTAATATAGTTATTTGCATTGCTACTAACTAATTCTGCAAGGCACAAATTACCAATTTTGAATTCGCAGTTAACTACTTCAGTCTTTATGCAACCTTTCTTAGTCAGTTCTGCTCCCTCAGGACATATTGGGGCATCATACAATGCATCGCCATATACTTCTCCACACGATAAGCAATCATTTATTGTTTCATCGTACACAGGACAAGCATCATCCGTTTCATCAACTACACATGCCGGATATGTTCCTATTGTACCGTCAGGACAAACCTTTATGCACAAATTTTGAATTGCATCATACTCTTGGTTTTTAATTGTACAAATACAACTATCATACGTACCTGTTGAATTTGCAGGGCAGGAAGTTGAAACTGTTCCGCAAGCTGATGTACTTGCACTTTGTTCTGCCTCTGCCGGCATATTCAACAATACGGGATATGCTCCGTCATTGAAGCACCAATCATCTGTTGACCATGTTGCATAAGGGTTAGAAGAACCTTTTGATACCTGCATTTGAGCGGTAGTAAGTCCTATACCCCTGCCGGTGTCAGATTGTTGAGTTGTTTCCATATTATAGTATGATGCACTGACCGCAGTGCCTGATTTACGTCCGACAAGTCCGCCATAATTAGAATAAGATGTTCTACTGCCGCCAAGGACTTTACCCAAACCATAGCTCTTAGAAATTACGCCACTGGATACACCAACAAGACTTCCTGCCGTATGGTTTATGTTACCTGTTTTTGTACCGTATTCTACATCACCCGTTGCATAACAGTTGGTGATTGTACCACCATCTTGTATAGCGACCAAACCGCCAAGGTTCAAAGAGTAGTGCGCATCATACGCAGAATAAACTCTACCTGTTGCATAACTGTTGGAAATTGTACCGCTATTTTGTACACCAACCAAGCCGCCGCCGGCTGTTGTCGAAGGTGTTACGCTACCTGTTGCGAATGAATGGTCAATAATACCATAAGATGTACCAACTAAGCCGCCTATAGCGATATTACCCATCCAACCGCATCCTGCATAAGCAGAAACAGGAACATCTGCACTACAATTTCTGATTACACCGCTAGGACCGTTTATAGAAGCCAAACCGCCTGCATAACAAGCTGCGCCGACACCCGGTCCGGTAACTCTAAGATTTACAATAGTACCGTTGTTATAGCCGAATAAACCACGGTGTTGAGAAGCGCCACCGCCGCTTAAACCGCTAATGGTTTTATTATTACCGTCAAATGTACCGGTAAATATGTTGCTTGTACTTGCACCATATTGTGCTATCGGCACCCAAGCTCTTCCTGATATGTTGATATCATTCATCAAGCAATATTTATCGTTCAACGGATATTGAACAATTCCGCAGCTATCGGGAACGCCGATTTTTGCAAGTTGATCAGCCGTACTTATTGCAATATAGCCTGCGCCGCAATTGCCATTTTCCAAAGAAGCCATCAATCTCCACGCACCGTCGCTAAATTCAATATTTGTCGGTTCGGCAGAACAAGTAACCCCATCAAAGTACGGAGTATCTGAAGGACAGTTTTCACATCCTTCACCGTTTTGATATGGCAAATCTGTATCTGCACAAGCATTACAACAAGAATTGAAGTAATACGGCTTATTATTATTCTTTTCATAACATGTAACACAATGGTCATTTTTCCATGCCGGAGCATTCGGATTTGATTCATAGCAGGAGATACAAGTATTTTCTGCTGCCAATACAGGTTTTTGTTCACCATACATTGCTAAACATGTGCTACAAGTATTTGTTGTTTCATCATAATACGGAGTTGATGTATTTGGTGTGCAATCGCAATCAGAATAGTCTCCTCTTGCTCCCGGAGGACAAACATATACACAAAGGTTTGCGTTTGCATAGTATGTGCCGTTTGCCAAAGGACATACACAATCAGGACAATTAGCTCCGGCTGAACCACCACTGCATGTTTCGCATCCACGTTCGGCAGTTGCACAGTATTTTGCGTCAGGAGCTCCTGCAGGCATATCTTTCAAAACAGGATAATCACCACATTCGAAGCACCACACATCAGTTGACCAACCTGTATATGCTGTGTCATTTTGTATAGATGTCATTTGTTCGGTAGAAACTCCTGTAATGCCTGATATTCCGCCACCATAATATGCATTTTTTGCACCAGTAACAGTGTTATCAAAATATACACCAGATGCCGAGCCAATTTGCTGATATGAACCAATGTAATTGATTGTAGAGGAAGGAGAAACAACATACGTTGATGATATATCTGCACTTTGAGGAGCATTATCAACAAGTCCGGAAATAGTATCCGTCGCACCTGCTGCTCGTCTTAAATTCTTGACATAACAGTTTTGAACTGTTCCTGCAAAACCAAAAAGACCGCCACCTCTACGAAAGGCAACATCCTCAACATAAGATTTTTCCAATATACCGCCAATACCAATAGCACCACCGACATTAAATGTACCAATAATGCTTCCGCCTTTTACATAGCAATTAGATACAGTGGTTCCATACGCACGACCAACAATACCACCGACAAGAGAACCTACATCGGAACCTGCAGAATTGATACTGTCAGAAATTATTACGTATGAATGATTTATTGACCTGCCGGCCACTTCGCCAGCAATACCACCAACAATCGACTTGCCTGAAATTCTATTAACATTGACGCCAAGATTTCTTATTTCGCCGCCACTTACATATCCAAACAAGCCTTGGTAATTAGAATCACCTCTGTTTATGGTTAAACCTGATATTACTTTATTATTACCGTCAAATATGCCTTTAAATTGATTACTTGTATCTGTCGCATAATCACCTATCGGAGTCCAACCTTCGCCAGAAGCATATTCTGACAGACTTATATTATTCATCAAGCAATACTTCGCATTGTTACCATTCAACGGATAATTACTGTCATTACCAATTTTAGCAAGGTCTTGTGCGGAAGTTATACCGATATAACCTGCTTCGCAAGTACCACTTTGAGCAATAACTTTGCATACACCGTTTATAATAACTGCATTTTCACCGCACACAGGCAAGCACTCTCCTTCATAGTACCAAGTGCCTTCATCACAGAATGTAGGCTCATTTCCGCCACCTGGGCAATATGAATTGCTCGGACAAGCATCACAAATCAAACCATCGCCGTAGTAGCCTTGATTACACATACAGTACGAGGAATCAGGAGAATCTATGGATGCGGTAGATGCGTTAGTTCCGCAAGGTATACATACATCACCATCACCATAATATCCGACGTTACAAATACATCTGTCCGTAGCTTCATCATAATGCGAACCAGTACCGCAAGCATAGCAGCCATATTCAGGTTCTTGAGTAAATGTACCTGCATCAGCTACACAAAGAGCCATTGTGTTGGTAACTGTACGATTGGAAGCAGAGCAAGTGAAACGATCATAATCGAAGAGTACTCTATATGCTCTCAAATCAGAGTTACCTGCACTTGTCCAAACGTATGTCTTTTCCCACATACCGTCAGTGAGCCAATCAATCATTTCTTCATATTGACCGTCCCATCTCATTTCTATACCGTCAATAGTCCTTCTTACGGCACAACAAACATCACCTTGTACACCTGTGTGGCTTTCATTTGTAACAGTACATTCGCCTTCGCACAAGCTGAATTCTTCGTTGTATATAGCTTTTGCCAATTCCATTATTTCATTCGGAGTAGCAAGTCTTGCACCTCTGTCTTGACAGTACTTCATTGCACCTGCCCAGTAGTCATTTGCATCTTCTCCAGAATGAATAGTACCTAGGTTATATTGAGCAACCATTTCTTCAGTTTCGGTACTAGAAAGAATTGGTGTAAATCCGTCAGGATTTGTTTCTTCATCATAACGTGCCATTTTATCAACTAAGCATAGCGAACCGACAGTAAATTTACAAACAGGCGTATTCGGGATACGACATTCATCACCATACAAATACATTCCTGCAGGACAAACTTTTCTGAATTTCGGTCTTTGACCGTCTGTAGCCAACATACATGTAGAACATGTTCCGTTTACATCATCCCAAGCAGGAGTTGCAGCATTTTGAGAAGAACAAGGTATACATTCATTTCTATCTGCACTCCATAGCGGAGTTTTCTTATTTATAGCATCGCAACTTGCACATACATTCAATACCGAATCAAATGCCTCACTGCCGCCATTAGCGGAACAATCACATGCCGGATATTCACTGCCCTCAGCAGCTTCATACGGACAATTATATGAGCATTCGTTTCTCATCGGATCGTATGTAGCCCTGTTTCTTGTACATTCGCAAGAACTGTACGTTCCGGTTGAACCGTCAGGACAAGCACAATTCGTGCCGCAAGAATTAGCAGCCGGTGCGCCTTCCGGCATACCTTTAAGTTGCGGGAATGTTCCGCAATTAAAGCACCACTTGCTATCATCCCAATTTGCGTATGGATTGTTTGGTTTCTTTGGTACTGACATTTGAGTAGATGTCAGGCCTATAACCGTTTCTGTATATTCTTCCGGATATACGCCTATTGCATTGAGTCTCTTGCTTACATAATCCGTATTGTAATATGAATCAGAAATATTTCCGTAACCATAAGATGAATTGCCGACTATTCTTCCAACAAAGCCGCCGGAAGCTTCAGGACTGTTATCACTGTTATTGTTTACGGAGAATCTGCTTATAGTATAACAATTTGTAATCTTAGCACCATAAGTATTTTGACCGACAAAAGCACCTAATGAGAGGCTGGACATATTATAGTAATAGCTGTTCGTGAGTTTTACTCTGCCGGTACAATAACAATCTTTAATTTCCGCATCGTAGCCTGCGTATACATATTTCTTTTGTTGTTCGTCGTAATACTGATAAGTACCGCCGTTGGAATATACAAATCCTGCCGTATTAGAACCGACGACATCACCTGTCGTAAACGCAGAGGATATTTTACCGTAGTTATAGTATGCAAAACCAGCACCACTGGAAACCTTACCGGTGGAGTAGCAGTAGGATATGTTACCAGAGTTACTTTGGACAAAACCTGCACCGCTAGCAACATCACCTGTAGCATAAGAATGCGATACGCTGGATGTTTTGTCAACATAGGATACCAAGCCGCCGCCGCTGCCTTTAATATATGCTGAAGTGTGAGAGTTGGTTATTGAAGCATTTGTTCCGATATAACCTGCAATACCGCCACCTGCAGCATTGATAGTACCGGACGAAGTACATTCTGATATCGTACCTTCGTATAAATATCCGGCTATAGCACCGCAGTAGCTTGAAGCTGTTGCATTAGCAGCTATTCCGCCTATTTCAATATCTACATCTGCATTTGTAATATCGCCATAGCTTACTCCGGCAACACCACCTATGTTGTTGTTACCTTTCAATACACCATTTACGCTAACATTGGTAATAGTACCGCCTTTTTTATATGCAACCATAGCACCTATTGTATTATTTGCGGTAATATCTACACCAGTAAGTGTCAGGTTCTTGATTGTAGCATTTTCAGTATAGCCAAACAAACCTTGATAATCTGTCGGTCTGTTAGCAAACATACCTACTATGTTTTTAGGTCTATATATATATATATCACTTATTGCTTTTCCGTTACCGTCAAAAGTACCTGTAAACTTGCTATTTTTATTTTCAGCATAGTTACCGATAGGTACCCAACCGGCTCCGCCTTCAAAGTTAGAACCGAATTCAGCCAAACTGATATCGTTCAGCAAGCAGTAATTAGCGCTCAGAGGATAATTTGAGTTAGCGCCGATTTGAGATAATTGACCTGCTGAAGAAATTGCAATATAACCTGCACCGCAATTACCTTCCGGTGTTTCACCAGTCAATTTCGGAACACTGCCGCTGCAATCCATATTATCAGGACAAGCTGTACATTCCGCACCGTTCCAGTATGGTGTTTCCGCACTCGTTGCTTGAGTACAACTTATACATTCGCCATCGCTATATACAGGATTGATGGTAGATGCGCAAGAAGGTACACATCTTGTACCGTTCCAGAATGTTGCTTCCGGATGAATTACGCTACAAGCTTCGCAAACGTTATCTACAACATTATAGAATGGTGTAGTCGTTCCTGCAGTAGCACAATTACATGAACCGTAAGCACCTGTTGAACCTGTAGGACAAGAACAAGCAAAGTCGCAAGACGTTGTACTCGGGGCACCTGCAGGCATACCTTTCAGTTGAGGATATGCCCCGCAATTGAAGCACCAAACACCGCTATCCCAAGTACTGTATTGGTTATAATTATTCTTTGAAACCATCAAGTTTTCTGTAGGTAAGCCATATACATTATCGTCACTACCTATAGCAACTGCAGGAACAACACCTGTATTATCGATATTATAGAATACTGCAGCACAACCGCCTTGGTATTCTCCTGTTTCTGCATCACCACGCAAACCGAAGAATCCTCCGACATATTCTCCGTGAGAATTTATATGACTTAATGTATAGCTGTATTTTACACCAGACTTAAATGTAGTGCCTGCAAAACCACCGGTATATGTAGCCGTAGAATCTATATCACCTGTTGAATAACAATTTACAACTCCGGCAAAGCTATCAAAACTGGATGTTGAATAAGATGTATTTGGTTCAGGTATAATTCTTCCCGCAAAACCTCCGGCAGATTTACCTGAGGAAACTACATTTCCGGTTGAGAAACATTTACTTGCACCACTGGAAATAGTCGTAGCACCGGCAAAACCTCCGGTTGATACATTTGAGCCTTTACCTGTAACATTACCGGTAGCGTATGAACTGCTAATGCTTTGTCCTAAACCGGCAAAACCACCGACATCGCCATCTGTACCTTCTACATCACCGGTAGCATAACAATTAGACACAGAGCCCCAAGAAGTGTATCCGACAAAGCCACCAACATACCCGCCGGTTGATTTTACATTACCTGTAGCATGGCAATTGGTTACAGAACCGCTCGAACCACTAGGTCTATTACCTATAAATCCGCCGACAGTAGACGTACCTTGAACATCACAAGTAGTATAAGAATCTTTTATGCCGATTTTACCATAACCTATCAAACCGCCGACATTTATGGTACCTTTTACATTTCCGGAAACATGAACATTTTGAATAACAACACTGGAAGCATAAGTGTTACTGGAAGAAGGCAAAGCAAAGCCAATCAAGCCGCCAGTACCATCATCTCTCGTATAACTATGCCAGTGATTTTGTATCGCTTGTGTACTATTTTGAGTAGCAGTAACATCTACTTCAGCATAGGAATCCTTCATTGACTTAATTTTACCGTAACCAATCATACCGCCAACAAAGAATGGAGCTTTAATAGTACCTTTGACATACACATTCTCAATGACAGAATCATCTCCTGCCTGACCTGCAAGAATACCTGCAAAAGGTTTGTCATTGGATATAGCTGCATTGACTATACCAAGGTTTTTAACAGTACCCGTAATATAGCCGAACAAGCCTACTCGTTCCAAACCGCTATTTCTTATATAGAGATTTGTTATTTCGTTGCCGTTACCATCAAATATACCTGTGAATGGGTTATTATCTTCTTTATCCGTGTATGTACCAATCGGAGTCCAACCTTTAATAAATTGATGACCAAAACTACCACGAGATGCGTTAATATTGTTCATCAAGCAATAGTTAGCATCAAGCGGATAATGTTCATCAATACCTATCTTGAGCAATTGTTCAGGTGAGAATATTGCTATATAACCTGCATCGCAATAGCCTTTTTCCGTCGGACCGGTAAGTTTTATAACTTCAGAACATTCATATCCGTTAGGACATGCTGAACATGTTGAACCGTTCCAATAAGGAGTATCGCTGCTTGTTGCTTGAGTACAAGAAACACAAGCGTTGCCGTTCCATACAGGTGTTGTCGGATCCAAAGATGCGCAATTTACACAAATATTTTCAGCAACATTATATGCTTCATGTCCCGCATTAGAGGAGCAATCGCACTTAGGATATTTCCCGTCCATATTTTCGGGACAAGAATATATACATTGGTTTTTAACCTGACTATATACAGCGTTGTCATCAGTACATGAGCATGAAGGATAATCACCGTTTGAATGAGGCGGGCAATTTTCGCAATCAAATGCACAATATGATACATCAGGCGCACCCTCAGGCATACCTTTCAGTACAGGGTAATCACCGCAGAAGAAACACCATATAGCTTCAGACCAACCATTATAAACCGTTTCGTTTGGTATAGAATACATTTGTTCTGTATTAACAGCTGCATAATTATATTTTTCTTCATTGGAGTTACCTATAGGCTTTGTTTGATTTGTTGTATCGGTATTGAAGTATGAAGCAGAAATAGGAAGCGAAGCATAAGAAAATCCAACAAGACCTCCGACACTACTGCCTGTACCTGTAACTCGTGCTGCAGCATAAGAACCGGATACCACTACATACGTAAAGTTCAATATACCGGAAATTCCGCCAACATAATTATTTCCGCTAACTGAACCTGAAGCATATGAAGAACTAGCATAACCATATCCAGAAACCCCACCCACATAATTACTACCTCTTACTGAACCAGAGAAGAAAGTTCTTGCAAGATTACCAGAGCCGGTTATACCCCCAACATAATTACTACCACTTACTGAACCTAAGGCATAACATTTTTCAACAGTACTAGTATTAGAATAATAGAACGATACACCAGCAATACCTCCGACATTACTACCCCCAGAAACAGTACCATCAAAATATGAATTTGAAATCTTAACAAATGTACCGTAACCTTGACCTAGCAAACCACCTACATAGGAAGAGCCATTGACCGTACCTGTAGCATAGCATTTGTCAATTTTTATACCATCGTCAGTAACAGAACGTGGGTTACCACCGGAAATACCGCCCACATAACTTCTACCTGTAACATCTACATTAACCAATCCGAGATTTGATATTGTTGCTCTTTGAACTCTTCCGAACAAACCTTGATAATCAACATTTGGTCTGTTTATATGGAGATTTGAAATTTCTTTTCCGTTACCGTCAAATATACCGGTAAATGCTTGCGCTGAAGTACCGATTGGTTCCCAACCTTCGCCTGATGAATAAGCAGAGAGGTCAATATTCTTCATTAAACAATAGTTAGCATCCAACGGATAATCTTCGTGTCTGCCGATTGCATGTAGTTGAGCAGGATATGTTATAGCAATATACCCTTCTCCGCAATTGCCTTCGGATGTCTCACCCTTGAGAGTACAAGTACCTTTTTCTGTACAATCCATATTGTCAGGAGTTTCTTTACATTCCGCACCATCGTAGTACGGTTTATTTTCATCAACATAGCTGCAATAATGACACTCATCTTCACCTTGTACAGGGTACAATTGATTTTCACAAGAGATTGAACATATTGTGCCTGTCCAATATGGTTTTTCTGCATTTATTTCAGCACAAGACTGACAAATGTTATTCCATTCATCATATACATATTTTTTGTTTATACCTGAGCATCTACAAGTAGGATATGCTGAACCGTCGCTATTACCATATTCACCGGTTGCCTCTGTAGGGCATGCGCATACCGCTCCGCAGCTTGAAGCACTAAATGCCCCGTCAGGCATATCTTTAAGAACAGGATAAGCTCCGCAATTGAAGCACCAAATATTTGCATTCCAAGACGAATACAAGTTTACAGGGTTTTTGGATGACATCAAAACGCCGCTGGGAACGCCTGTCACTTCTATTGTATCTGTATTACCATCTCCAATACCAGGAAGGTCTCCTGCAGTATCAGAATTATAATAGTTAGCAGTATTAGCTGTTATATTTGTATTGGTTAGTCTATTACCAATAAACGCACCGATTTTTCCTTCTATAGCCATAACCGTACCGGTAGAATAAGAACGAGATACAGAACCGTTTTGAGTTGACTGTTGACCCGCCAATCCGCCTGCTTGTGTATTTGCACCGGTACCCAAAACAGTAACATTGCCTCGAGCAAATGAATCGTACAGATTCCATCCTAATGTTCCGGCAAAGCCGCCAGCTATTGCACTATTTCCGGTAGCTACTACATCACCTAATGCGTAACAATAATATGCATGTCCCGATAAATCACCCACAAAACCGCCAACTTGATTTATACCTTCGACATCACCTGTAGCATAACAGTATTTTATACTGTTAGAAACATACCTACCTATCAAACCACCGACATAAGTTCCGCCGGTAACATTTGCCGTAGAGTATGACTTTTGTATTGACGTATTGGATGTAGCTCCCACGAGACCACCAACATAAGAACCTGCACCCGCTATAGAACCGGAAGTTCCTACGTTATTGATACTGCCGCCAGTGCTATAGCCAACAAGTATTCCTGAATAGGTGCCGCCCACACTTGCTAAATCCGCATTTGCTATAATAACATTTTTTAATGTAGCATTATTCGTGCGGCCGAACAAACCATTATATCCGGTAGACGGACGATTTATGAACAAACCGCTTATAGTTTGCATATTACCGTCAAAAGTACCGGTAAACGCATTCTTATTATCACCTATAGGCAACCAACCGTTAGCAGTATTGGATGAATAGTTGCCAAGGTTGATATCGTTCATCAGACAATATCTATCTGATAGAGAATATCTGCTGTCTTGACCGATTAGAGCCATTTGATGAGCAGAGAATATAGCTATATATCCCGCATCACAATAGCCTTTGTCTGTAGGAGCAGTCAATCTGATTATATCGTCTTCTTCATCATATTCCATTCCATCGGGAACATTTGTACATTGAGTACCATCCCAGTACGGAGTTAATGCGCTTGTTGCACTTGCGCAAGAAATACATTCGCTGCCGTTCCAAATTGGTAAGTCTGAACCATAAACAGCACAACTTACGCAAGTATTTGTAACGTAATCATATCTGTTATGTCCGTCTTCACCAGAACAATCACAATTCGGATAATCGTATATAGAACCGTTGTTAGGACAAGGAACTGCGCACAAATTAGCAAATTCGCTATATTCATAACCTTCTCTGCAAGAGCATGAAGGATATGTACCTTTTGAACCTAAAGGACAAGAGCCGCAGCTTCTTGCACACAAAGTCCAACCCGGTGCGCCTTCCGGCATATTTTTAAGATGAGGATAATCGCTGCAGCCGAAGCACCATACATCTTCAGACCAACCCACATAAGTATTGTCTGCTGCGATAGATTTCATCTGAGCCGTAGTAAGAGGTGTACCCTTGCCTGTATCGGTTTGACCGGATGTTTCTCTGTCATAGTATGAATTCGTAACAGTAGCATTTTTATAACCTAACAAACCGCCTTGGTTAGAGTTTTGGCCAACAACTCTTCCTGTGGAATAGCAGTTTTGTACAGTACCGCCATCACGTATAGAGCCGACCAAACCGCCAATGTCGCCGTATGCATAGTCTGCGTTACCGGTTATATCACCTGTCGCATAGGAATCTTTAATTGTTGCTTGTCTGTATATTGACCAACCTACAAGTCCACCGAGGTATTCTACACCGGTGACGCTCGCAGTTGAGAATGAATTTTCTATATTACCGGACAATTCACCAACAAGACCGCCACCACGAGAACCGTGAACAACAACGGTACCTGTTGAATATGAATTCTTGATATTGTAATATCCGCCGCCGACCAAACCGCCGACAATAGCTTCACCGGTAATACTACCGGATACTGATGAATTTATTATATTTGTAGTTGAATCTGATGAACCGACAAGTCCACCAACCCATGCCCAAGCATCAGCAATATTTACATTTTGAAGTCTTATGTTTTTAATGGTTGCGTTATGCGTTTTTCCAATCAGACCTTGAGATTCAACGCCCGGATAACCTCTTGAAATATATAAGCCGTTAATTGTATGTCCGTTACCGTCCAAAGTACCTGTGAATGAACCAACTGAAGTACCTATCGGCAACCAACCGCCAACAGCACTTTCAGAGTAACTGCTGATATCTATATCGTTCATTACGCAATAATTACCATTCAAAGGATATCTGCTATCTCTGCCGATAACAGCCAATTGAGCAACACTTGTTATAGCAATATAACCGCTGCCGCAATTGCCTTCAGGTGTTTCTCCGGTAAGTTTCGGAACATCACCTGAACAATTTACACCGTCTAGACATGCAACGCATTCTGTTCCGTTCCAATACGGTGTTGCCGAATCTATAGATGCACATGATACACAAGCATCACCTTGTTGTACAGGATACAACGAATCCGGACAAGTTACGCACGCATTGATTAACCAACCGGGCTTACTTGAATTCAACGATGAACAAGATACGCATTCACTTCCGTTCCATGCCGTTTTTGTAGAATCGACACTTTCGCAAGATACGCACTCTGTTCCGTTCCAATATGATTTTTCACCAAATGTTGAAAGTTCGCATGTAGTACATTCATTGGTTGAAGTATTCCATACCGGTTTGCTTGCATCAACAGAAGCGCAAGATACACACTCTGTTCCTGTCCAATACGGTCTTGAATTGTCAGCATCATAACAAGATTTGCAATAGAACTCGTTACTATCCCAAACAGGCGTATTGATATCATAATCTGCACAAGTTATACATGCATTATCCCATTCGCTAAAGAACGGAGTTTCTGACGGACAAGCCTCACACTGTTTAGTTTCATTATTCCAACGAGGACTGTAATGCCAGTACATGCTATAGCAACTTGTACAATAATTATAATAATTATCATATAACTCATTTCCTGTGTTAGCCGAGCAATCACAGTCCGGATATTCTCCGGTTGACTCAGCAGGACAGAAGAAATCACATCTGTTTAGTGTTGAGTTATAAGAAACGTTATAAACATAATCATACGTTTGAGGATTGAACGAACAATCGCATTGGAGATTGCCGCTGCTATCTCTGCCGTAATCCCAAGAGTCACTCGGACATGTTGAACATTGCAATGCACAAGCTGAGCCATCCGGAGCGCCCTCGGGCATATTTTTCAATACAGGATAATCGCCGCAAGAGAAACACCAATCAGTAGTTGACCAACCTGTATAAACATCGTCAAGGTTGGTTTTGTGGCTTTGTGCTGTAGTGAGTCCTGTAATAGCATCAACAGATTTATTGTTTCCTGTACCTTTTGCTGTTTCTGTTGCTTGGGTATCAAAATAAAGACTACTTTCTATATGCCCGCCTTCATTTCTACCATAATCCTGATAGTAACCCACTACTCCGCCACCATATCTACCATTTATTTTACCTGTTGCAATACAATTGACCATTTTCGATTTATAATAATTATCCGCAATATACCATCCAGCAATACCTCCGGCAACTGCATTTTGTCCGTTTGAAACAGATGTTACATTTACATCAGAACGGCAATCTGATATCTTTGCTCCTCCATCATTCCCAATAATACCACCTGCAAATGAATTTTGCCCTCCACCGGTATTATTTACTGTTACACTGCCATCAGTATGTACATTTCGAATAACTGTAGAAGAACTGGTACCAGCAGCAACACCGCCAGCCATTGACTGTTGTTCTCCAACCATACTGTTTAATGTTATATTTGCATCTATATATACCCTTTCAACAGTAGTATTGGTACTGAGAGAACCTGCTAGTCCACCAATATAGCCAACACTGTTACTACGTGTTTTAATAGCAATTATATTTATATACTCATTGAGAAGGGATAAATTCTTAATAGTACTATTTCTTAATTGTTCAAAAAGGCCATAGAATGGTCCATTTATATTATGTCTGTTCATATACAAATTTTTAATGGCATGACCATTACCATCGAATGTACCTTGATAGCCTGAAATAGGCAGCCATCCTTCGCCACCATCATATGTTGAACCGAAATTAGACAAATCTATACTATTCATCAAACAATAATTTGCATTTGATGGATAGCAATTACCTATTTGGGCAAGCTGCTCAGGTGTCGTTATAGCAATATAACCTGCACCGCAATTGCCTTCCTCAGTAGGACCTGTTAATTTATATATAGCAGGACATTCAGGCTTATCCGGATTTACAGGATTACTGCAATCCATTCCATTAGGACACGCTATACATTCTGTTCCGTTCCAATATGGTTTTGTACTGTCAACAGATGCGCAAGATACGCACTTGTTACCCTGTTGTATAGGAAATGCAGTATCACTACAAGGCAAACAACCATATCCGTTATAGTATGGTTTATCTGCAGGACACGCTTCACATTGGTGGGTTTCACTATTCCAATATGGTGTTGCATCACTTGTCGCTTGAGCACAAGTTTGACAAATATTGTCTAATGATTCGTATAGAGGCGCACCTCCTATGCATGTACACTCATCATAAGTACCTGTTGAAGCTGCAGGACAAGAACATGCTCTTCCGCAAGAATTTGCACCGGAAGGCTGAGGTGTTCCTTTCGGCATATCTTTTAATACCGGATAGTTGCCGCAATTAAAGCACCAAATATCTGACGGCCAGTTCTTATAAATATTTCTGGAAGTCTTAGAAACTTTCATTTGCGAAGTTGTAAGAGCTCTTACATTTGTAACACTTCCATTGTTTGTACCTATAGCCGGAATATTTTGTACTGTAGAATCCGAATAAGAATCTTTAACTGTTGCACCGGTAACTAAACCTTGTACGCCACCGGCATCACAATCAGCATACACATGACCAATTGAATAACTATTTTTCAATTCGCCATAATAACCATCTCCGGCAACACCGCCAATCCAACAGCTTGTACTTGTTACGGTTCCGGTGAAATATGAGTTCATAGTTTCTCCGCCAAAGTTACTTCCGACAATACCGCCGGTAGCAACAGTATCACTTTCAACATTCGCAGCGGAAACGGAACTGTTAATAACTCCGCCGTTTGAACCAACAAGTCCGCCTATATAAGGACGTGAACCGACAACTTTACCGGTAACATACGTATTTGTAATATTACCATAGTTGTTTCCTGCCAATGCACCTGTGTTCCTTGCACCGGAAACATTAACATTTGCAAGACCAAGATTTTTAATCGTTGCACCGCGTGCTACATATCCAAACAAGCCTGTTTCAAGTTCATCAGGACGGTTTATGTATAAATTGCTTATAGTATGTCCGTTACCGTTAAATGTACCGCTAAATCCATAATAAGCTTCGCAATAATTAAATTCATCGTAATAGTAACAGTATTCAGGCGGACCTTCTATCGGATCCCAACCTTTTGCTTCATCATACTTGGGAATTTTATTCTTTTGTGCAGCCAAATCGATGTCTGCAACCAAACAATAATTTGCAGAGAGGTTATTTCTGATGTTATATAAACCCCTTGCATCACTAATTATGATATCACCGGCATTACAATTTGCAGCAGGAGTGTATAAGCATACATTATTTTTCACTTCATGGGGGAAATCACCATCTTCCACGCATATAGCTACACCTACTTCTTCCTCCCAGTAATATTCATCATCGTCTCCATAATAATATCGCTCATAGTATGAATCGTAGGGAGAATAATGAAACTCATTGTCTGAATGGGAAATTGAACCAGACATAGTATCGTCCCAATAACAATCCTCACATTCATCATACTGATATCTTTCCGAAGATAACATATAATATTTGCCATTGATTTGAGCATCATCAAATGACAATTTTTCTAATAAAGAATTATCTATTGAACCGGAAGGACAAGAATAAACCGTATCAGTTTTATTTGAATGACTGCCGGAAGAAACAGAACAACCGTTAAATAATCTTTTTCTTAATTCAAGAAGTTGTGTATCTGTTATAAGTTTGTAGCCTCTTTCTGAGCAGTAATATGGCGCATCCCATCTGGGTACATTGGTTATTACATCCTTTATTTCAAAGCTCATTCCAAATTTAGTCGGGCAGACTCCCGGCAAATATGTTCCACCGCCTCCGCCTGTGCCGGGCTGATCACCATTGTCACCATTTCCGTTGCCATTGTCGCCGCTATTATTATCACCCTTTACGCAATTGCCGTTTTCAGGATAAGTGCCGACAGGACAAGGTTCACACTTACATTCCATATCATTTAAAATACCGTTTTGCGCAGCACAACCGCTTGCAGTCATACTACAAACACAAGCTGCAGCTGCACCAACCGCACCGTTAGGAATATATGGAGCAGGACAATTACAAGAACAAGTATTTATATCATCATACGTACCATTGTGTTCCGCACAAGCAGTATTTCCCTCGCAAGCACATTGTGCCGCTCCGTTAGTCATATCATTTGAAACTCGTCCAGCATCAGCATCACATTCGCATGAACAAGTGTCTGTATTATAAAAACCGCTTGCGCAATCTTGATTCATAACAAGACATTCACAACCGGTTCTGTTTGCATTTGCATGTTTATCCTCACCGCACACTTCATTTTCATCAACACATAGACCATTTACACCAACAAGTTGACCTGCACCGCAACATGCGCACATTCCTTCAGGAAGTTCTTCTCCTGGAGCAAGACCACATGTTTCGGGAGTTAAAGCACATTCGCATGCACCTGTTGTTTGATTACGTTCAAATCCGGGTTCTTCACATGGTGCCGTCGGATCTATACATTCGCATGATACGTCGTTAAATATCCAACTTTTAGCATTACATTCGTGTTCAACACTCATTTTACAAGAATAACAACGCCCATCTTCACGAGAATAATCTACCATGGCATTGGCATTATTCACTTCGGGGTTTCTGGCAATATTTAAACAGTCGCTTTTACACTGACCGTTTATATTAACCATTGGAAATTCTTGACCATTGTACGTTTCTACTCTTGTACAACTACAAACACATTCTCCCCCAACTATATTACACTCAATATCCTTACTTGCGTCTGACAAGTCCGTACATGAAACTGTAGACTGAGTAGTATCCGCAGCCAATTGTCCGGACCTTGCATCTTGTTTTACACCGTCTGCATACAAGGGTATGAGGGATTGATCATTGCCCAAGCTGTTTCTTGGATTGCTGCCATTCAAGTCCACAGCCAAAGCACCTACCAAATTATCTGCACTCCATCCCATAGTAGAGGCTAAACCGGAAGCACCTCCACTTACGTTATTCGCACTTACAAAACCGATTCTCGTACCGTTACTGAGGGTGACACCGGAAATGTCCCCCTTATCCACACCTATCTTAGAAAGCGCATCATTCTCGCTAGAAGCCCAACCAGTACCATGATCCCATGTGTCTGCGATATCAAGGCGGTCGGCAAAAGCGGCTCTAAGACCATCAGACCCCTCCTCGGCACCAAACTTCATGGTATCATTTCTGTCAAGTGTTAATACCATTTTCGATGCGGAGTACACATCTTCGTATACCTTATCATACTGCGCATTATACAGCTGTGCTGTATTTTCGTCACTTCTTATTGCAGCTAACATAAGAAGCGCAACAATTCCTAAAATTGCCAAAGAAGCTAATACTTCAGGCAAAGTAAATGCATGCTTTCTACTCATATTCAATTACCCGGTTCTGTAATAACGTACGTACAATTATAATTATACTACTTTTAGCCAAATCATGCCACAATTTGTTTAGCACTTATTAAGTTTTATTTACATAACTTAAATATTTTTTACAAAACTAAATGTTCTGCTTAATATTCATTGTTGTTAACATTTGTTAACATTATTATATTTTTTAATAATTCATGGAAACCCATGCCACCATGGACTTTCGGGCATGTTTCAATAGAGATAGGGGGCATGGTCTAAAATAATTTTTGAATAAATTTGTGCAATCATGGCAAATTTGATAAGATTTTTATTGTCACGGGGACACGAATTTTACACAATTTTGTAAAGGGAAGAGATGAATAACCTCAACAGAAATCATTCAACGACGATAAAACCGCACAAAGACATCTTTATGCGCAGTCACGTAAATGAACTGGTAAACGAGGTAAAGCATAACGTAGAAAACGGCGTAACAAGCGTTTCTATTGATTTTTCCGAAATAGAAAATATTGATATTATCGGTTTCGGAATATTAAGAACGGTTCAAAAGATATCCATTACAAACAACGTTCACATAAAACTTTTCAACGTAAAAGACAACGTTCAAAAAATACTTGAAAACAGTTGTTTGATATTGGATATTATCCACAACGAGGGAGAAGAAGAGAGTTCAATTCACGAGGAGATTGCGCTTATAGCGTAATGGAGATTATTGATACATATTCCAGCCTAAATATTCAAGGGTTAAGTTTTATTAACCCTTTTTTTATTTTTAATTATATGCATGCTAGAATGTATTAAAGGAAGGTTGGCTATGAAAAAACTCTTGCTTATTATATGCACAGGTATTTTTACTGTTTTTTCTTTTACCGCAACGGCAGAAGCTTTGTCGTTGTTTAATAAAAAGCAGCCGCAACCCGTTGAACAAGATTTCAATGAAGTGGAATTAGACATACAGAATATCCACAAACATAAAATTCAAAAAACCGAACCCGCAAAGAAAATAGAGGGTGTAAAACTTTCGCCGTCTGATGAAGCAAAGATAAAACTGTTTCAAGTTCAAAAGAAACAGGACGTTGAAGATATTACAAACCTCTGGAAAGCGACGGTTGAACGCAACAATGTAATTAAATTTGCACTTAAAAAAGTCACAATGAATCCGGAGGAAAGGAAAAAACACTCCTCAAAAATGGCGAGAAGTATTTCAGCCTTGATTAACGGTGCAACCCTGCTCCCATACATGTTTGGACTAGATGCCTCTATTGCCTCCGCAGCCGCAGCAGGAGCTTCATTGACAACACAAGCAGCCAAAAATAAACTCGGCTTCGGACCGCAAAACATTCCCGTTACCGACACAGAGTTGATACAACTGGCATCCTTAATTGAAGAATTACAAAACGGACTTATAAAAAACTACTATTCATACAAAAGTTCAATTGAACTTTTAAAAGATTGCCGCTCAAAAATTGCGGTATATAAAAAGAATTATAATATTGCGTTAGCTCAAAAAGATGAAGCTAACATTCTCGTAACCAAATCGCTATACGATAAACAGCTTCTTGAAGAAATAAAATTAAAAAATCAAATAAAAGCAGCGAGAATTGAACTTGAACGCTTTGCGGGCGAAGAAACAGTCAACAATCTAAACCTCGCCACGCCAAATCAGCTTCAAGCCACAGGTCTTGAGGGAGGGGAATTATGATAAAAAAAATCTCCACCGCAACGCTCATGGTGCTGCTAATCGGCAGCTCTGCATTAGCTGATACCAATCTTAGAGAGCCTCAAGGCAGAATAGGCACTTATTTTAAAACAGAAAAAATAGCATATCCGCCAATAAATCTTAGTGTCCAAGAGCTAGAAAATCTTCATAAATACGCAAACAAGAACAATGAAACAACAAACAAAAAAGCTTCGGGCAATGCAAAGAAACAACAATTAACAAACACATCAAGCCAAGACAAAAAGAAAGAAGAACAAAATCTAAAAGATATGCAAAGACAAAGGCTTGCAGAAAAAAGACAAATTGAACTTCAAAAAGAAAAAGAAGAAAAAGAAATTCAAAAACAGAAACTTGTCGAACAAAAGCAACTTGATGCAAATAAAAAAATTGAAGACAAAGAACAACTTGCCGCCAAAAAACTTGAAGAAAAAAGATTAAAACAAGAAGAAAAAGCGGAACGTGCAGCAAAGAAGCTCGAAGAAAAGAAATTAAAACAGGAAGAAAAGGCAAATGCTATTCTTTCGCACAAAAACAACGACAAAGAAGAAAAAGAACCAAAATTGATTTTTAGGTTGGGTAAAAAAGAAAAAAATAAAGTTGAAACCGAACCCGAAGTTACTTCAAAAAATACGGAAAATGTTGAAACTGCACCGGAAGATACTAATATAGCAAAATACGTGCAAGACAATGATACAAAAAATATTGTAAAAGAAATTAAGACGGAACTTACTGACGACAGACCTCAAATGCTCCAAGAGCTAAGTACTCTTTGGGTAAGTGCGGTACAAAAAAGCGACACGGTATATTTTGCGATAATGAAGCTCTCAAACCCAAACGGAGAAGAAGTAAATAAAAACGGATTTAAAAAAATACTTGAACCTATTTTAGGAGCAGCACCTTTGGTCGGGCAAGCTTTTGTTAACCCTGCATTGACGGCAGGTTCTATTATCGGTAGCAACGTTATGGGTACAATGATAAATGACGGTGCAAAAGCTCGCCTTACAAAAGTAAATGATGCTGACCTCGTAATTCTCGCAAGAGCCATTGATGAACTTCAGGAATCACTGCTAATGAACTATATGGCATACAAAGGCGCAAAAGAAGCGTATGAACTCGCAGTAAAAATAGCAGAGGAAAGGCAGCAAGAATACGAAGAAATGAACAAGAAAAATTCACCTAATACCATTCTTGCCAATACATTTTATACAGAAGCTCTGGACTATCAATACAAAACACGCCAAGATTTTTTGATGAAAAGAATTGTTCTTGAACAAATGGTTGGGACAGAAGCACTAAACGAAATAGAAAACCCTCAAAAAGAAGAAACTCCTGCGGAAGATAATACCGAACCTGAAGTTAAAAAAGAAAATTAAAACTTCTCTTTTTAGGCAAAAAAGCCAAAATATACGGCGACAAAAAGCCCAACAACCATACAATAATATGCAAAAATATTTAAAGAGAATTTATTCAAAAATGCCATAAAGTATTTTATGCAAAAATATCCGACAACCGCAGAAACAACTGTTCCGGTCAAAATCGGCATAATTGCAATATCGGAAAAAACTTCAGGTTTCAATATTTCGGGAATTTTATACAAAACTGCAAGCATTATTACGGGAACACTGAGCAAAAACGAATATCTTGCCGCACTTGCCCTGTCTATACCGAGAGCCAAAGCCGTTGCAATTGTCGAGCCCGAGCGTGAAATTCCAGGTATCGCCGCCAACCCCTGCGCTATTCCTATCAGAATTGATTTTTTCATATTTACAACAGAAATTTTTTCGGAAATTCTTTTAGATAAAATTTCGGAAATCAACAGTATTAAACCCGTAGTCATCAATGTCATACCCACGATATACGGCATCGTCAAAAGGTTTTCGCAAAAATCTTTTATCGGATAAACGATTAAACAAGTAAAAAAAGTACCGACAATGATATAAACAGGGAGCATTGATTCATAATTTTCAAATTTTTTTGTTTTTATTGCCGCCCAAAACGCTCTAAGCACGCTCATAATTTCATTTCTGAAATAAATACATATAGCAACGAGCGTGCCAAAATGAAGCATTATATCCAAAAAAACTTCTTCATCACCTGCCACCGTAAAATCGGCACCGGTCAATAATTTATAGATTACACTCGTCAAAACTATATGCCCAGAACTGCTTACCGGCAAAAACTCCGTTAAACCTTGGACAATTCCCATTATTATAGTATGCAAATAATCCATCTATACTCCCTCATTCACTTCTTTTATCAATTTTTCATCTTCTTTTGAAAGATTACCCGAAACAAATTTTTCATACAAATCAGGTCTGCGCTCTTTCGTCCTTTTTAGTTGCTCTTTTCTGCGCCACTTAGCTATTTCGGCATGATTTCCCGAAATCAAAACCTCAGGCACCCTCAAACCATTATATTCATAAGGTTTTGTATATTGAGGATATTCGAGCAAATTATCGCAAAAACTATCACTTTCTGCTGACTCAATTTTACCAAGCGTTCCCTCAATATTTCTTGAAATACTGTCTATCAGGCACAATGCCGGAAGTTCACCGCCGGTCAGTACAAAATCTCCGACAGAAACTTCTTCGCAATTTATATTTTGTCTTATCCTTTCGTCAAACCCTTCATAGTGTCCGCATATAATTGTCAATTCTTCGTATTTTGAGAACTCTTTGGACATATCATGATTAAAAGGCTTGCCTTGCGGAGTTAAGAGTATTGTTTTTGAATTTTCACAAACCACAACAGAATTGTATGCATCAAAAAACGGCTCACACATCAAAACCATGCCTGCTCCGCCGCCATAAGGAGTATCATCAACTTTTTTATGCTTAGATTTTGAAAAATCTCTCGGATTTATAACATTGACAGATATAACGCCTGCTTCTTTAGCACGCTTCATAATACTACAATCAAAATAACTCTCGATAAAATCAGGAAAAAGTGTAATAACATTGAACTTCATACCTAATCCAATAACCCCTCTATTGCATTTATTACCACTTTTTTATTATCTAAATCAACTATCGGAACAAGCGCTTTTACAAAAGGAACCAAAAACTCTTTTCCCTCACTGTTTTTTATTCCCAGCAGGTCAGAACTTCCCTGCTTATCTATAAACTCGACTTTACCGACAAAATTATCTTCATTATCAAACGCATCAACCCCGACTAAATCATCCACAAGAAACTCGTCTTCTTCAAGATTATTTCTAAGATTTTCTATAGGGATAAATACGTTGCAGCCTTTGTAATCCATAACGTCGTTTATGGAAGAAAACTCTTTAAATTTTATAATTGCAACATTTTTGTGAAATCTTATTTTGGAAAGAGACAATTCTTTGTATGCGCCGTCTTTTTTGACATAGAAAGTTTTTTCACCCAGCAGTTGTTTTTCTTTACCTTTACTGTAACCGACCTTTACTTCGCCTGCTATTCCGTGAAAATTAGTTATTTTCCCTATTGAAATAAGTTTTTCTTGCATAAGATTACTCCACGCATTTATTTTAGCATGAAAAACTATTCAAAAATTACTATTTCCGAAAGGCACTTTTTATAGTATTATTCTTTTATGATTTCGCAAGAACGTATAGAACAACTAAACGAATTTTTGGCTTCCGTAAATCTCAAATGCAATACGGAAAACCTTAATATTGCGCTTACTCACAGTTCATACTGCAATGAAAATAACCTTCCTTTTGAACTTTGTAACGAAAGGCTTGAGTTTTTGGGTGATGCGGTTCTAAAGCTGATTATCAGCAACTACTTGTACAGTCGCTTCCCAAGTTACAAAGAGGGTGACTTGTCACAAATTCGCTCCACGGTTGTCAGTGATGAAACATTATACAAAATTTCAGAAAAAATAAATCTGAAAAAATATATACTTCTTGGAACTGCCGAAGACTCTAACGGAGGGCGAAATCGACACTCTACAATTGCATGCGCCTTTGAAGCTCTACTCGGAGCATTGTACTTAGACGGCAGATTATCTGAAACGACTGACTTTTTACAAAATCTTTTTGAAGAAGAAATTACAATAGTTGACCAAGAGGGCTTAAAAGGCAATACAAAAGCGCTTTTGCAGGAATACTATCAGGCATTTTCTAACAATGTTCCGGAGTATGTTCTGACAAAACAAGAAGGACCGCCACATAATAGAACTTTTTATGTTGATGTGTTTTTTGAAAATGAATATCTTGCCTCCGGAGTGGGAACAACAAAAAAAGCCGCCCAAAAAGAAGCCGCTCTCAAGGCTTGCGAACTGTTAGGATTATTAAACGGAGAGAAACATGAATAATATTATTGTTGCACCATCCATATTATCGGCAGATTTTGCCAATCTTGAAAGAGACATAAAAAAGGTCGAAGCCGCAGGTGCCGATTGGATTCATATAGATGTAATGGACGGACACTTTGTTCCCAATATAACTATTGGTGTTCCTGTTGTAAAATCAATAAAAAATATAACAAAACTTCCCTTGGATGTACACTTAATGATAGAAAATCCCGAAAAGTATATTGAACCCTTTGCCCAAGCTGGTGCAGATATTTTGACTTTTCACTATGAAGCCGTAAAAAATCCCAAAGAAATACTTCAAAAAATCAGACTCAATGGGATGAAAGCCGGAATATCAATAAAGCCCAAAACCACTCCGGATGTACTGGACGGCTTATACGATTACATTGATTTAATTCTTGTTATGACTGTAGAACCCGGGTTTGGCGGACAAAAATTTATGGAAGACTGCGCCGAAAAACTACAACACTATAAAAATTTGAAAAATATATACCTTGAAGTCGATGGCGGCATAAACGCCCAAACTGCCAAAATTGCCGTAACAAATGGAGCCAATGCCCTTGTCGCAGGCAATTACATATACAACGCAGATGACACCCAAGGTGCCATAAACTCACTAAAATAAACTATGCGTGAACGGAAAATCTTTTACGTACCGGAGCAACATACGGTTGAGCGCCTTTGGACAATTCGCTCAAAATTTCAAATTCCTTTTTAGGATTTAAAATTCCAACGTATCTCAAAACTCCGTCTATAACACCAACTTCTTTTATGTCGCTGAGTTTTCCGCATAATTTTTTCAATGCTTCGTTCCTTCTTCCGTTGACAACGATACCAAAATTAACAAAATCAATACCGTCTTTTTTCGCCATATTAGTAACGAAATCTTTTATTGAAAAAATCGCATCCGCTGCGGTTTTTGTTCTTTTAATACGCTCATCCAAGTTTACATTTGACAGGATACCGCTTCTGTCGTAATTAAAAGCGCCTATTAACGTATTATTCTTGCCAAAGAGAAAATATCTCGTATTGTTTTGACTGAACATAGGAACAATGGGCAAAGGCTTAAACCGTTTTACACATCTCATTACACCTGTTTTTGTTCCAAAATTTACTTGCATATCCATAATTTATCTTTCTATTTTTATTCTACCATCTGTTTTTATATCTATTTTACCATCAACAGCTCTTTTTTTAATGAGTTCAATTGTTACATCCTGATCAAACCAATCGAACTTCTTTATCCTTTTTTCGGGAGCATTAAGCATCTTCAAGACTCCGGGACCGCCGGCAAAAAATGCGCCATACGCAACGGTAAAGAACTTATCGTTAGACGGATTTTTTTCATCCAATTTAATTTTTTTATCTCCGTCAATAACATATACATCTTTCAGGTTGCCATCTTTATCAATTGTGTATGTCATGCCTGCTACCTGCATATTGCTTATTTTGTGAGAATCATTTTTTTCGTGAAGCGTAGCATTGATTGCATCTATAACATCTTTTTCACTCATTTTATACATACTTACAGAGTTTATATAGGGCAGCGCAGTTTGAATATCTCTGTTTGTTATCATACCCTCTTTTAAAGGAATCTTTTGGCAGCCTTTATTGTGAAATGCTATTTGAGCACCCGTTTTTTCTTTCATCGCATCAGCAACAAAACAAGAAAGCGGATGTTCTTCAAACTCATCGGTTTTCAATTTCAAAGCCGATGTTAATACCGCCAAGTTTTCCTTTTTTGGGGAAGAAATATCTTCTATGTAATCAACAAGCAGACTTTTTTGATAATTTTTTAACGGATTTATTTTATTTGAAATCTCTTTTAAAATTCCGTCCTTTGAAAAAACGACATCAAGAAGTCCGAACTTTTCGCCGTTTTGACCTGCCTGAACTATCAATACAGGCTCACCCGATTTGGATGAAAAATAGTTTTGCCCTTGTACAACACCATCGAGCGTAGTATGTGAATGTCCGCCGACAATTATATCTATACCCTCTGTTTCTTTTGCCAATTTTTGGTCACGCTCGATACCAAGGTGCGAAATCAAAATTATTTTATTTATACCCTGTTCTTTTAATTTATTTACCTCAGCTTGAATTGCCTTTTGAGATGCCTCAAAACGCATAAATTCAACATCCTGACAGTCCTCTTTGGAGTCAACCGATATTGTATCAAGCATATCGGCAGCAGTCGCACCGACTATGCCGTATTTATGTCCGTTCTTTTCAATAACGGCACTTTTTACAAGACGTTCCGCCTCAATATCATCTTTTAAGTTACAGTCTTTTTTATAATCTATATTTGACGTGAAAACTTTGAATTTATTTCCGTCCATAAAGCCTGAAAGCTGCTTTGTTCCCATATCCATTTCATGATTACCCAAAACCATACCGTCAAGATTCAAAGAATTTAAAAATCTGCCGATAAAGTTGCTTTTATTTCGCCCGATGTAGGAATCTCCGGCACAAAACTTAAAACAATCAGAGTCGGGTTGTTTTTGAATAACCGCATCAAATTCATCTGATGCCGATTTTAACCTTTTTGCGCCGCTGATATTTGCATGCAAATCATTAAAATAGAAGATTGTTGTCCTTATATCACCACTGTTACCACTGACTGAAGTCATAAAACCTAACACCTTTCACATGCTTTAATGTACGTAAATAAAAAAATTTGCCATTTACTTTGCCGTTAATCTGCTTGCCAATAATTCCTCCAAAAATTGAACCGGCTCATTATCTTTTTTAAAATCATTTTTTGAACTATACGAAAAAGTTAAGCCTAATTTTGCCCTCGTTATTGCAACATATATAAGACGCAAGGTTTCGTGCAATTCTTCTTTTGCGGCTTCAGATACAATTTTTTCTTTTCCCTCAATGAGTTTATCTAATTTTGAAAGCAGAGGCTTCTTACGATTTTGTATTTTCGTACATATATCGGAAAAGCCCAAAGCATAATTATAATCGGTAAACTCGGGCATATAAACATAATCGAACTCAGCCCCTTTTGCTTTATGAACGGTCATAATCTGTACAAAACCGTTTAATTCTTCATCTTCATCTTCTTTAGCAAAGAAATTTATCCCCTTCAATGTTCTTTGGGAGAGAAGATTTTTAAAATATTTCAGCACTTCGGGGATATAGTTTAATTGGAATTTCTCGTCTGCAATAAGCGTGTTTGTATAACGTTTTACCAGTATTGCAAACAAATACGCATTCGACTTGTCAATTACGTCATCAAAATATCTGTTGGCACAAAATGTAATAATTTTCTGGATATCAAGAGTTTGACTTTCCGTAACAAAAAATGCTTCCCACCAAAAATTCTCCAAATCTTTATTAGGGAAATGAGTATTTTTCAAAAAATCCGGCTGCAAAAATTTGTTGGGATTTTTTTCTATGAAATTATATAATTCCTCATCATATTTGAATTTTCCGATATCGCAAATTTCTTTATAAAATTTTGCGGCAATTTTGTTATTCCAAGGCTGTATAAAAAGTTCCATAGCGGACAGAATGAAGGTAAAAACCTTTTTTTGCTTATAACTATCACCCCTGCACATAACTTTTAAACCTTGTTTTTCAATAAAAGCAGCCCAAGAAGCAACTTGACGATTTTTACGCAGCAGTATTGCAATGGTAGGCAAATTGTCTCTGTCCGTTAATTTGGACTTAATATCATTGATAACAAACTCTTTTTCATCAATCGGCTTATCAAGAATTTTATATTCAACTGGCTGCGTGCTTTTTGGGTTTTTGCCTTCGACTTCTTCCATCTTTAAATCATAAAAAGCATCTTTCGTAACCGAAGAGTGCAACGCTTTATCTACAAGCTCATTTGCCAGAGTATATATGTTTTTTGAACATCTTTGGGAACGGAACATTTCGACTTTTCGATTTTCGGAAATAAATTTTTTGAAACCTTTTACATCAGAATTGCTAAAAGTTCCGAGTATTGCCTGATTAACATCCCCACAGCGAATTAAGTTTGATTTTTCAGAAGCCAAAATTCCGATTAACTCCTGCTGAATAGAAGAAGAATCCTGCGCCTCATCTTCAATAATGTATTTAAACTGTTTTCTGTAATACTCCGCAATATCAGAATTATCATGCAAAAGCTCCACGGCATAAACCAATAAATCATCATAATCTAACAGGGCGAGTTCCTTTAGTCTGTTTTTATATGCATAATAAATTTGAGAAAATTCTTTTATTTGCAAGTCCGAATTGGCAAAATCTTTTATTGCCTTATTATTAACCCTGTTAATCTTTGTTTTTGAAATTGCAGAGAGCATCAATGCCGAATAATCATCAAGGTCTTCCCCTACAGGAAGATTTCTTGCGCAAATATCTTTTACTATTGATGTTTTTATACCATCATCACAAATTGAAAAGTCTTCGGATAGATTAACTTTTGCATAATTGTTATTTTCCATCAATATTTTGAAAGCAAATGCGTGGATGGTACTGATTTGAGGCAGAGAGTTTTTATTTTTTGATATTTTTTTGTATCGATTTAAAAAGTTTCTCGCAGCAGATTCCATATAGGTCAGAACAAGTATATTATTCGGAGAAACACATCTATCAACAAGAGCCGCCAACAACGCAAGCATAACCGTCGTTTTACCCGCTCCCGGCACGGCAGGAACAGCCATCTTGCCGCCCGAATAATCTAATATTTCTTTTTGGTCATCTCTCGGAGTAAAATCAAATTCTTTCTTGTTTTCTTCTGCGATTTCAATATAGTTTGCCAATTCACCAAAGTTTTCTCTGCCCGATGCATCAAAAACACTTGAGAGCGCTATAACTTTTTTATTAGTACACATTATCAGCTTTCTCAATAATTTTGCGGTTTTTTCGACCGTTCGTTTTTTGTTCATTTCCTGAGAAAAGTCCAACTCTTTATAATTTTTTTGGAAAACCCACGAATTATAAATCGTTCCCGTATCCTCTTTTATCCATTCGGAAGAAGATGTATCAAGCCATATCTGATAATCGCTGTTTAGAGAAAAATCCACTATTTTTTGCGCAGTTGAAACCACAAGTGCATTTTTATCAATATGCGCAGGCTTAGAAGGATTTTGAGATACGATTGAATTTTTAATATGCAATAACCAATCAACGGGAGTCAGCTCTATGCCGTCATATTTCTGATAATTGGCTCTTATTTTTTCAAACTCATTTAATGATTTCATAAATAAATTTATCGGATTAAAGTCAGAATTTTCGTGCATATTGGGAGCAATAATTTCGGCAAAAATTCTTTCATACTGTTCAATCAATGAAGCATTTTTTAATTCTTCATCATTCAACAAATCGATTAAAGAATTGTAATTTTCGTACTTTTCGGATTTTTCCGAAGAAAGTTCCCCTTTTTTCTCATAATATGAAATCCAATCCTGTAACTCATAAACAGGTATTTTCAATATTTCATTCAACAAAATACGAATGTCAAAACCGTTTGGTTTCAGTCCCCAATGGGGATTTAACAACTCAAAAATTGTTATAATCGCATATACATATATATCATCAACTATTTTTTTATTTCCTGTTAACAGTTGGACTTTTATTTTTCTTTGGTTAAAAAACTCTTTTAATGAATAAATCAAATTCTCATCCGCAAGCGGCGTAACTATATGAATTTTATAAATAGGAATCCCATCAGAGAGAAGTTTTTCTATCCTAACCGTCGCTGCCTCAATCATTTCAAGCCTTTTTGAATACGAAGCCGCCTCAAAATTAACAAGCTCGTTATGCTCTTGATTAACCATATTTCTTTGTAAAACTTGAGCATCCTTCAGCATATTATGGTTTGAATTTATATTTATTTCCTTTTGTCCGAGCTTTATCAAATCATCATACACTCCGGTATATCCGCACAAATATCCCTCTCTTGTGCAGCCATCCCTGTCAAGATAGAAGTAACTTTCCTTAGCCGTTTTTGTCATGTACTTACAAAATTCAAACGCAGCAAAACTGTATTCATCAGCATCATCAGCAATAAAATACTTAATTTTATCAAAATCTTTGATTTTACCCTGCTTTAAAAAATATAAAAAAGATGCAGTTTGCTTCAAATTATCAAAAAATCTGTTCTTTGAAGAAACAAGCTTGTAGCTCTTTATTGCTTTCAGAGCACTTGCAGCAAATGTTTCATTTAATATATTTGATTTTTGAACCACTTCACTGTCGGATAATACATTTTCAACAATAAGTTTATACCGCCTGAGAAGCTGGTGCATCAGATTTTTTTTAGAAAAATAATCTTCAAAATCTTCTTCTTGAATAATTTTTTGCAAGAAGTACTGCGCTGCATCTAACCCGCAAAGAGTCGGATACACTTCGCTTTCACCATCACCACGCACAAGCAGGTTTTCAATATCAGCCCAGTTTTTTAAAATCGAATTATATACAATGCCTGCAAAAGTGGAAATATTAAGAGAGGCAAACCCTTTCTTATCATTGGAAAAAATACGGTCATATATAAGAGCGGATATCTGCTCTTTTTTAAAACTGTTAAGAGTCAATACCAAAATTTCATCCGTTTTTACTCCGGACAAAATCAATTCTGCTACTCGCTCGGACAGCAGCTCTTCCCTGTATTTATCACTGATTGCATTGATAATCATGCTTAGATTATATCACGTCCTAAACTCCAAAAATTATTACAAAATTGTTACAATTTGTTTTTATATTCTACTGAAATACTAAAAAAATATTATATATATACTGATTATATCATTGAGCTATATTTCAATGTTTTCAATAATTTTCAGCCATTTTTATAACGCAATTCACTTTTAAAAAAATTTTTTATGTAAGTGTAAGAAATGAATAATTCAAAAGTTTCATAAGACTCAAAATTGGGAAGATTTTAAAGGAAGTTGTATTAAGAGGCACAAAGCCTCTTTTCTTTTTGTTTCATAAAATTTACATATTTGCACAAAGAAAGGCAGTAATGGTTAAATAAGAATGTTAATAGTCTAACCATTCCTTTCTTGACTGATGCGACCTTAGGGTCGCTTTTATTTTGAAATCTTTTAAAAATACATTATAATATTTGTTGTTAGGAGGAAATAAATGCAAAATTTACCTGCATATCTCAGACCATCCGCATTTTTAGGAGGTGTTATAGGACTTGTCTTGGGATTTTTGCTTGCCATCCCCATCATACAACTTTTCGTTGTATTTGTGTTTTTTGGTATCGGTGCCATTACTGTGTTTATGCTAAAGCAAAACCATTTTATGGATAGTTTTGAGCAAAAAGACGGAATAATAATAGGCGGCGTATCAGGCTTCGTTTCAATCATTACCGCTACCGTAAGTTTTTTGGTATTGGCGCTTCTATTAGGAAGCATTTTTGCAGGTACTTATGATATGATTATGGCATTTTTCGGCTCATTTTCGGCATTTGTTGTATTATGTATTTTAATTTTTTGCGTTGCATTTATGAATATGATTTTTAATATGGGTTCCGCACTTCTTGTGGTATCATTATATGGGAATGTAGAGAAAAAAGAGGATAAGCCTCAATTTAAGGTATAAAATGAAAAAAGTTTTGGTAATAAGAACAGGTGCAATTGGCGATGTGGTAGAAACCACAGGACTTGTCAGGGCTTTAAAAAATTCCGGTTGGATTGTTGACTATCTGGCGGGAGAAACCCCTGCTCAATTATTACAAAACGATGATGATATAAATAAAATTTTTATTTTGTCGGGCAAAAACTACTCTACTATAATAAAAACAGCATTTATGCTATCCAAAGAAAAATATGATTTGATACTAAATTTGCAGCCATCCATAAGAATGCGAATTTTGGCAATGCTGACTGGCGGCAAAAAAATCGTAAATTATAAAAAATCATACAAATACCACGCCGTTGAAAACTTCTTTGAAACAGGAAAACGTGCAGTACCTGAACTTGTTTTAGACAAAAATATACATTTGTGTATTCCAAACAACCTAAAAGAAAAAATGCAATCTCAACTTTCAACAAACAAAACCAAAATTTGTTTTAATATGGGTGCAAGCAAAGCAAGACAAGGCAGAAAATGGTGTTTGGAATACTGGATAAAACTTGCCAAACTTATTTTAGAAAACTACGATGCACAGATTTTTGTAGTCGGAGATAAAGAAGACAAAGAAAACGCTCAAGAACTTATAGACAAATTTCCGCAAATTAAAATATTTGCAGGAGAAACATCTATTTTGGAGACAGCAGCATTATTAGCAAATGCAGACATTGTTATTTCAGGGGACACAGGCCCGTTGCATATCGCTACCGCCACAGGTACAACTTGCATAGGCTTATACGGCTCTTGCCCTGTTACAAGAAGCGGGCCGTACGGCGAAAAGCATTTTGCCATAGCTTCCGATTTAAGTTGTACACCATGCGACAAAAAAGTATGCAAATACATAAACTCTGATATTGACAATGCACCATGCATGCAAGATATTTCACCCGAAAAAGTTTTTAACTTAGTTGATACAATATTGAAAAAGTGATAATATATACACATATAGCACATTATAAATGGGAAACTTGGAAGGAGAGTCAAATATGAAAAAGAACTTACTTACAGCAGGAGTTATTGCAATTGCAGCAGTCGGACTAATGAGCCCTGCAATGAGTGAAGATAACATTTTTGGTGATTTAAACACACAAGCACCTGCAACAACGGATTTAACCACAACAGTAAAAGTTGACCAACCTGTTGTAATTCGAGGCACACAACAAATGAATCAAACAGAAACTCTTACGACACAAAGCTTACAAAGCTCAATCACAAGTCTGGAAGCAGCACAAAATGACTTACGCACAAAGCTTGAAACAGCACAAAGCAACTTTAATGTTGCAGACCAAGAATTCAAAAGAGTCAAACAAGAACGTGCCGCTTTAAGAAAAATCGTAAGACAAACAAATTCAAGAATTAAATCTTTAGAACGCGCAAAGAAAAGAGTTCAAAAAACAATTCAAACAGAATTATAATCACTTGTGATACGGTTCGTGATTTATAATTTTAAAAGCACGATATAACTGTTCCATAAGGATTAACCGCATCAACTGATGAGGAAAAGTCATTTTAGAAAAGCTGAGTTTATACTCGGCTTTTTCTATTACGCTTTCATCAAGACCGGTCGAACCACCAATAATAAAATTTATTTTGTTTATTCCGCTTTTAGATAACTCATCTATTTTTTGAGCTAAGCCTTCCGAAGAAATAGCATTGCCCTTTATAACAAGAGCAATGCTATAATCATCTTTTCCAATTAAACCGAGAATTTTTTCAGCCTCAACTTGCCTAGCTTTGAGTTCGTCTGCCTGCTGCTTTATCTGATATGCCGGTACTTCCAGAATTTCTAATGACACATACGGAGTCATTCTTTTGCGAAATTCTTCTATGCCATCATTTATAAATTTTTCTCTAATTTTACCGACACAGATAATGGATACTTTCATTACTAATAATCCAATGCCTGAATTATATCCAAATCCTTTTTGTATTCTTTAGCTTTATTTGAAATTTTACTCAATTGTTCTTCATCTTTAATATAATTCTTTGCCAAATCATACTGTTGAGAAATCTTATTCAAACGGAAGAATGCAAGATTTTCCAAGGTCTGATAATTGTAGCTTCTGTCAGCTTTTTCTTCAAAAAACTCAACGACATCTTGTTTCAAGTCAATCAAATAGCTTTCCAAATATTTACCCTTCAAATCGGGTTTTGTAATAAACGCATAATTTGCAAAGCATTCATACATAACAGGATTGGTGTTGAATGTTTCATCAAACATTACATAATCATCCAAAATTTCTTTGAAAGTTTCTTTCAAATTTACCTGTTCCAAAATTTCCACATCAAAGTTTTCCATAACAAATTCCTTTATATTATCCCCTATTGTACATTATTAAAGTAAAATTATCAAAAAAAAGTGCTTTTTTATGCCTCAAATATTAAGAAACGTTAAGAAATATAAAAAATATGACGATATCTCTGCATTCAAAAGACCTATTTGCAGCGACGGCATTCCCTTCGGTCTGCCTACGCAAAATTCGCTTCTTTAATTTTGCTCCACGATTGTTGCGCCTGCTGCGCTGCGCTTGTCGCAGACTTCACAATCGCCTCTTCGGCATTCCCTTCGGTCTGCCTACGCAAAATTCGCATAAAAAAACCCGATGTCAGGTCGGGCAAGAATAAATAGGAAAATAAACTTTGTGTTAGAAAACGATGTTTATCTTGTGCTCTTCGTCGCCAAGAATATTCTGCATTTTTGCATATTGAAGCATGGCAGCATCGATAGCTTCAGGATAATCAACAATTTCTTTTTCTTCTGCTTGAGAATTGGTGAAAAAGTCCGCAATAGGGGCTGCAAAAATATTTTCAAATGCTTTTTGAATATTTTTACCCGTAACTTGTATTTCTTGATTACCGTTTCCCGTATTTACACGAAAACCGATATTTTGAAAAATATTCATTCCATTATCAGCCATGCCGAACTCCTATAGAAAACTTACATTCCCTTATATCGGCATATATAATAAAATCTTTAATTTTTTCCGCTAATTATTAAGAACTTTTTACAAATAGCACCCATGACAAAAAACTGAAGCGCAAATACGCTTCAGTTTTTGTACAAATTTTATGCTATTAGTTTACTTTATGCATCATACACGTTGGTCGGTTCAATCGTATTGCCGGCATCATCTTTTACCTCGATTTTTGTAATATCACCGTCCAAATCATACTCAATGTAAACATGTGTCGGCACTTTAGTATTGTAGTAATATTTGTATGCACCAACAGTATATGTCCAGGACAAGCCACTCCGTTTATATACTGTTTCCGTAGCTTTTTCTTTGTTATCATGATACGTATAACTTGTCGATTCCGTTACGGTACCAGTACTGTCTTTCTTCTCTACTGATTTTTGCAGTTGCGAAGTGCCATAATCATACTTGGTAATATTATAATATTCTGTTGTCGTTGTTACGCCTGAAGAATTTGTGGATATTTCGACATTCTTCATTACACCGCCGTCATAGTACGTACAGCTGTAGTCATTATATATTGTATTGTTTCCGTCTTCGGAGGTTTCTCGTTCATACGTTTTGTTTCCTTGTTCATTCCACCTTCTTACGGTAGTAGTCGGAACGTATGTACTTGCACCTGAGTATTCACCTTCATAGTCATATACAGACTGTTCACTCTTTTGAGATTTACCCGGATAGTATGTATTTATTGTTTCATGAAGTTTTTTGTTTGTACCGTCTGCAGTTACTTCACTGGTACTTATTTCTCTTGAATCTTCATTATATTGAGTAGTCGTGATAGTCGGAACATAACTGTGAGTAGCGGTATCTCTATCATACATGTATTCGCCACGATAATTATATTGTGTTTTTTGGGTAATTCGTGTCGGATTTTCAAGATTATCCCACGTATTGATAGTTTCTTCTGTTTTTGTTTTTTGCGTTGTATCAGCCGAATCATATTTATATGATGTTTGACGCAAAACTTTATCGTTATATGAATTACCAAAGCTCAAATATTCTTTTTGCGTTTCTGTCGGATAATATACGGTTTCACCGCCGACATAATCGGAACCGCCGCGCGTCACATAATCTGTTTGGGTAATTTTATTACCGTCATAAACATAAGTGGTACTCATAAGCAAATCACCGGTTTCATTTACGGTATTATCTCCGAGTCTCGTCACGGCAGATGTAATTCGGCTATCAGCATCGTAATCGGTTATTTCCGTTACATCAACATTGCTATAGTAGGACACATAAGTATTCGTAGTATAAACAATTTTTTTCTGTAATGTAATACCATCTGTTTGATATGTATTGATTGTTTCGGAAAGTTTAACTCCATCTGCGGTTTTTATGTTGTGTGTGATTTTATTTTGAGTATTATATTCGGTTACGGTTGTTGTAGGAGTATAAACATACTCGCCATCCTCGTATTTGCTCTGACCGTGATAATTATACTCTGTCTTTTTCTTTATTGTCGTATTATCATCAAAATACTCGTTCGTAGTTTCGGTCATTTTTTCATTGGTAGTAGCGTTCGATTTGGTAGTATTTGTTATTTTTCCTGCAATATTATATTCTGATACGGTTATTGTAGGAGAATAAACATGCCCTTCCGAACTATAATCGCTGATACCCTGATAATCATAATACGTTTCTTTTTTCAGGGTTTCATTTTCATCATCATAGTATTCATTTGTAGTTTCATATAATTTTCCATTATTATTAGTATTTATTTCAATACTATGTGTTACACGTCCTGAGGCAGTATATTCGATTGTAGTTTTTGTCGGTATATAATCTGACGAAGAAATTGCTCTTGCATGGTAATTATATGTCTCCTGCTTAATTACTTGCGGACTGTCATCTGATGCATAAATCTTTGTTACTTCAATCATCTTGACCGGATTGCTTCTATCTGAAACATCATACTTAACATCACTTATTGTATAATCAGTATCATGCGTTCCATATTCAGTTGTTTCAGAAAGTGTTTTATATGTCATAGTTTCCTCGGTCGGAATATATGCATATTCACCTTTATCATAATCATAATAGCTATCACCTCTTTTTGCATAGGTAACAATTGTTGTTTGATTACCGTTATATGTATAATCTACTCTTCGCAGTATTTCGGCACTCGTATTAACGGTTGCATCGCCTTCTTTATATACATCTGAAGTCAAATTAGAATTTGCATCATATTCTTGTATTCTTGTTGCCGAAATTCCTGAATAATTATCAAGATTGAAACCTCTTCTTGAATATTCTGTCTGTTTGGCTATTGTTTCATTATCATCATAATATTCATTATATTCGCCCGAAACTTTTTCGCCACGTTCATTCGTTTCAACTTCGGATGTAATTTTTCCTTTTATATTGTATTGCGTTACCGTAGTAGATGGGATATACGTTGTAGGATATTCTTCATCCGTAATACTGTCACCATGATAATCCCAATGGGTTTTGGTTTTTAGCGTCGTACCATCTTCATAATATTCGTTAGTAGTTCTTTCCTGCACAATACTTCCGTCGACATTTGATTGTACAATAAGTGTTTCTGCGCCGTGCTCGTTATATGTAGTTTCAGTCTTTATAGGAGCATATCCTCCTTCTTCATAACTATAACGAGCGGATATAACTCTTTGCGTATGTGTTGTTCTTCCGTCAGAATAGTATGTTGTATATTTCATTTCCTGACCGTTTCTCGTAACGGTTTCACTTGTTAACTTGCCATCGGTCGGATTATATGTACTTACTACGGTATGCTCAGCTGAACCATATTCGTAATTACCCTCATTATCGAAATAATATCCAGACACACTGGTAGCATAATATGTTTGCTTTGTTTTAATCCTACCCGAATACTCATAGGTATATCTTTCGATAACGTTACCGTCCTTATCTTTTTTTTCTTGTTTTAACAGATTGCCATTAGTCGAATCATACTCATAAGTTGTGCTGGTTGTTTTATAGTAATCACCTTCCGGTGTGTATACTGTTGAATCATAAGTAATTTGACCATGAGAATTATATCGTTTTTCAATAGTATGAGCAGGAACTGTGTACATACCATAATAGCTTGATTCAGCCACATACTCTTTTTCCGTAAGTTTTACACCTTTTGAATCATAAGTAATTTCTTTTTTAACTTCGCCGTCTATTTCAATCTTAGACAATCTTCCTGCGGAATCGTAAGTGTATGTTTCTGTCTTTTCCGTTCCTTCTGACTCTTTAGTAGCAATTCCGGACAACATACCTTTTGCATCATAAGTATAATGAGTATATGAGCCGTCGCTTGAATTGATTTGTGCGATAGAACCGTTAGTTGTGTATGTGTATGTTTCCGTAACTGAATCTTCACCTCTTGTAGTTGTTTTTGTTGTTATCTTACCCTTATTATCATAATTTATAAGCGTAGTTCCACCTGTAGGTGAAGTATTCGTATAGGAAGCAACATTATTATTATCATGGTACGTATAGGTTTCGGTATGAGCATTCGTTCCCGTAACAACCTTTCTTGTCATATAGCCGTCTGCATCATAGGTATACGCTATTTGTCTGGACATATTATCTTCGGAACTGTACTTACCGACTTCATCAATTCTTTCTGCAACCAAGAAACCGTTTGTATCATATTCTTTAACACTTGTAGTTGTTTCGCTGGCATTATCTTCAATTGTAGTAATTGATTGATAATCACCGTTATCATATCTGCTATACGTAGTGGTTGAAGAGGATGTAATAGTATATTCTTCTTGGGAATCATATTTTGTTTTTGATTCAGATTTTTCATATACAAGTCTTGCATTCGTATCATAACGATACTCTTTGTCGTTAACAATTTGAGTACCGCTACCGCTTGTATTTGTTTCCGAATGTTCCGCAACAATTTGACCTTTACTATTGTATGTATATTCTACGGTAGTAACTTCTGTATCCTTTGTTTGAGAAATAGTCTTGGGTAATTTTGCGGAATTATATTCATACGTTGTTGTTGTAACTTGTCCGTATTTATCGGTATATTTGTATTCCTTAATCATTTTATCGTCATTATACTTATATTCTTTGGTTACAACACTTCCGTCTGTATCAGTCATTGTTACCGTAGCATACAATTTATCCGTATTATATGTGTAGTCAATGGTTCTGATTACATTTCCGTAATCGTCTGTTTGAGTAACTTTGGACGGCAAATCCATTGCATTATAAGTATATGTTACGGTATAAGTTGCAGTAGAACAGCTGCCATATACAAATGAAATGCTGTCATATGAAGTATCACCCACATAACTTCCACCATTTATACACTTTTCTGTCAAAAGTTGGTTTTTGGAATTATACGTACATTCAATCGTATAATTTGAACCCTCAGAACTTACTTGTGTTCTCTTCGTCAGCAAATCACCATCAAATACACTTGTTGAAAAAGTCGAACTATCGCTGAGGGATTGAGAGTAAGTCATCATATTACTATGAGAAACTGTCAAAGCCGCACTGTGGTCGCCACTGTGAATTGTTCTGTACTCATACTGGCTTGCTTCATAAGCGGTAGAATGATTGTCCGTATGGTTAACAGAACTCATATCACCTTGAGTAATATGGTTTCTTGTATCATTTGAAGCATAGTTGTATATAACAGCCGATTCACCTATTAATCTCATATATTTGGGGTTATCATCCGAATCGTATTCTATATATGTAATTGTGGAATCTTCCGTATCACCGGCATAAGAATAAGAATATGCATAAGTATTAGCGTTCGACATGTCTTCAACTTTAGAAACTTTTCCGCCTTCATAATAATATCTGCAAGCACTATAGTTGTGTGTATTGTAAGAATCCGTTCCGCTATATGCCATTGAATAGACATTTTCACTATATACCTGTTCAGTTATTGTTGCTACGTTAGAACCTGAATATGTAACGTTATAATGTACTGCCGTTGTACCTGTAGATGGAACAACCAGCGGTAATTTTACAGTAAATGAAGTCAAGTTGCTTCCGGTATATACAGCATCATATATCGTTGCATCTTTTATGTCGTCAGCAGCGTATGTATTGTGGTAGGAAATGCCCTCGGGCAAAGAAGCAACCAATGTTGAAATAATACTTTTAGCTTTTGTTGCCGCAGCGGAAGAAGCTTGCACACCACCAGTAATTTCAGCATCCGGATCAACTCCCGGTATGTCGGGATTAGACGGATCAGAAACTCTACCATTTATATAATAGTTTGTATCACCTGTTTCGACAGGTAAATATCCGTTTGCCCATTCGCCATTGTAGAACACTCGCATATCACTACCCGAGCCGTATTCTATTCTGCCGCTAGTAAGGACACCGTTTGTATATAATTTGTTAGTTTTGGATAATTTCAATTCAGCAGTAGAGAGAACACCATTTTCAAACAGATAATATTTATACTTTCCGTCTTCATATTCACGCCATTCTGCTTCTTCAGCCTGATTCCAATCGCCGTTGTTGTAGAGTCGTTTTTGACCTTCGATTTCCACAATACCGTCGGCAGGCATACCCTCAAGCCAATATTTGCCTGTGTTTGGATCTATGCCATCCTCATGGACACCTCTTTCATAATGAACACCGTCAAGGTCGCCTGTATACGGTTCACCGCCAACATAGGTATTGTAGCCTCGTTCTTCTACCAACAGACCTTTCAGATATCTTTTGCCACTGCCTAAAGTAACATCACTCTTATTAGAAAGAACACCATTTTCAAAATAATAGTATTCAAATTCATATTCAGCCTCATTTGAAGCGAATACACCGTCTTTATACAATTTTACCGTTGTATCGGTTTTGAGTGCATAAGCAGGGGTATTTTGCGCAAACTCACCGTCTATGTACAATCTGTCTGTACCGTTAACGACAAAGCCCTGCGTAGTTGTGTCCAGTCTGCCGTCTTCGCCGTACAATTTATTTTCAAAATCACGCTTGGTTGTGGAAAGATATCCGCCAATGTATAAGTAGCAGTTATAAGCTTGGTCAACAGTATCCAAAGAGCCTTCATTAAACAATTTACCGTCATAAGCAGTTTTTTCGGTATACAATTCACCGTTAGCATACAGCTTAGTAGAACCTGATACAGCCCAACCGTAAACTTTTTCACCATTTCTGTATAAATGGTTATTGTACTCATCTTCAGGATTTTTAGAAAGTACACCGTTAATAAACAGTTGTCTGTTTTGATTGTATTCATAAAAATCTCTGTCAGTTGCCCAAACACCGTTCAAGAACAGTTTTGTATCATCTGTAACTTTTAGAGTGTATTCTGGTTTGTCTGAGGCAAAGTAGCCACCGATATATAACCTTGTAACTCCGCCTACTTCAAACTCTTGTGTTTTGGTTTGAAGTACACCGTTCTTGTACAAACGGCCTTCATAATCTTGTTTTGTTATATCAACAATACCGTCTTTGTAGAGTTTTTGGTTAACCGAGCTAATACCGGAGAGGACCAAGCCGCTTTCATACATCAACATATCTTCATTGCATTTGCCGGTATACAAAATACCGTTGTTATAAAGTTTTTCAACATCACCATCAGCAGTATATCTCGCATAACCCTTAGGAATAGAACCGCCCAGATATAATCTGCCGTCATATATTTGATTAGTGGTGTCCAAAATACCGTTTTTGTAAAGGCTATTATTCACGTCACCATTTGCGGGAAGTCCGTTCTTGTACATAATATCTCCGACTTTACCCGTCGTTCTTGCGCCACCAGTGTAGTGAACACGGACGATTTCACCATCTATCTCTTCTTCGTAGAAGCCGCTCTTGAATACGTCTTCTCCGATTTCGCCTTGAACAGTACCTTTAGCATAGTTTTCATGCGACCTGGTTGTCGTATGACCGCTCACATCTCTTATCGTTTCACTAAATGATTTCAATGAACCGTCATCATAATATGTTTCTGTTCTGTCAATTCTATTACCGGCTTCATCATAATGGTGATAACGTTTTTCAATAGCATAAAGATTACCGTTATCGTCAAGAACGTATCTTACATATAAAGTATTTCCGGAAACATCTCTTTCCTCAAGAGTTTTGCCAGTTATTGTTTCGTCAGGAGAATAGTTAATATTTTCTTCATGCCTGCTGCCGTTCGGATACCTTATATCAATTCTTTCTTGTTTTTTGGTTACACCATCGGGATAATAATCAATATCGTTTTGATTTTTTGTTCCGTCATCGGAAACTCTTGAAACTTTTTTATCTACACGACTCTTATAGAGTTCACCTGTTGCTTCGTTGCGCAAATAGTAAACAGTTTGAGTCGTTTCAGAATCTTGTGTATAGACTGACTTATAAGTAATATTACCTGCAGTATCATATCTAGTAACAGTTTCTTCAACAGTTCCGTCAGTACGATTTATTCTTTGCTCTTGTGATTTAACGGTAACACCATCTGTGTAATAGTATTCCCAAGTATTTACGCTTGCACCGTTCGCATCAGTTGTTGTCGTATGAACGGTACTTCTGTATATATTGCCATTGGCATCTAAATCATACCATTCTCTTATATAATGCCCATCAGCATGTGTAGCAGAACGAGTTCTGTCTATAACAGTGATTCCATCTTCGGCATATCTTTCAGAAAGGTTATTATTACTGCCGTCGGTATAATAAGTTGTTACATCAATGGATTTCAATGTGTTATCCGGTCTGTAATATTTCCAGCTATTGCATTTATCACCTTGGTCATCTACTCCGTTATAATGCTCGCATTCCAAATACAACTCGTTCTTTTCATTTAACTCATTCCAAGTTTTTCTATAGTTGCCGTCTTTATCATACTCGGCAACAATACTGCGCTTGTGAATACCACTTTGCGTATATTCATCTTCAACATGTCTTGAACTACCATCGCTGTAATACGTTGATACATCTTTGTTCTTCAAAGAATGGTCTTCATAATAATAATCCCATTCATTCGTTTTGTTTCCGTTACTATCCAAACCGTAATAATGACGTGTTACTACATATAATTCATTGTTAGCATCCAATTCTTCCCAAGTTCTGGTTATTGTTCCGGTTGCTGATTTTTCAGTTTTAGTCCTTGATATCGTCTTGCCATTGTGGTCATATTTTTCATTTAAACTTTCTCCGTTAGCATAATATATCTCTCTGGACTTTATGGTTTTATCAGCCCTGAAGTATTCCCATATACTTGCACCGTCTTCATACCTGTGTACATAATAGTCATCACTATCGTAGTAGTTTATTAAGCCTTCAACCATACTATTACCTGACACAACTACGAATTTTTTCACCGTTGTATCTTCGTTATGTTCTACCGTTGTAACAGTATTTGCAGCAGTAATATCATGATTATCTATTGCGACAATCGTGGTAGCCTTTTCACCTATTGCATAATTTTTAATTTCTTCGTTTTTCTTTATGCCGTTAACTTCTTCAGTATATATGTCTGTCTTCTTTACACTGCCATCGGGATATAAATACTCCCAAGTATTTAATTTTGTTCCGTCAGCATAGGTATCGGTATGATGTTTTGTTGATACATACAACTTGTTATTATCATCCAAGTCATACCATAATCTTGTATAATGCCCTTCATCGATATTTTCGGTTTCGGTTTTGGATTTTACCATTCCCTCTTTTGTATAATACTCGGTAATATTGTAATAATCACCGTTAACAAAGGTTGTAGTTATATCTTTGCTCTTTACGGAACCATCAGTATAGTGATACTGCCAGATATTTATACCATTATTTTCAGCATCTTTTACCGAGAAGTGGCTGCAATCAACATACAACTCATTATTTTCATCAAGTTCATACCATAATTTGGCATAATTGCCCATGGTATCCCAAGCTGTTTCTATTTTAGATTTAACCGTTCCGTTTTCAGTATATTGATTTTCAACAGCATACGAACTTCCGTCTTTGTAATAAGTTACAATATCGTTGCTCTTTACAGAGTGGTTTTCGTAATAATAATCCCACTCGTTTACTTTATCTCCATTTTTATCAACCCCTGTATAATGGCGGGTTGTAACATATAATTCGTTATCAGCATTTAATTCTGACCATGTTTTTGTCGTTCCTTGCTCAGATACAATTGTTTCTGTCTTTGATATTGTTTTTCCATTATGGTCATATTTCTCATCTAAAGCGTTACCATTAGAATAAAGTATTTCTCTGGCTTTTATGGTTTTGTCAGCTCTAAAGTATTCCCAAATACTTGCACCGTCTTCATATCTGTGTACATAGTAGTCATCAGTGTCATAGTAATTTATTAATCCCTCTACCATACTTGTTCCGGATACAACAGTAAATTTCTTTATCGTTGAATCACTATTGTGTTCAACCGTTGTAACAGTATTTTCCGCAGTAATACCATGATTATCTATATCAGCGATTGTACTCGTTTTTTCGCCTCTTACATGTGCAGTTATTATTTCATTTTTCTTTATGCCGTTAACTTCTTCAACATACGTTTCTGTTTTGTTAACACTGCCGTCCTCATAATAGTACTCCCAAGTATTAAACTTTGTTCCGTCTTCATTTGTAACCGTATTATGTTTTGTTGATACGTACAGTTCGTTGTTGTTGTCTAAATCGTACCAAACCTTTGTATAATGTCCTTCATCAATATTTTCGGTTTCTGTTCTTGATTTTACCGTTCCGTCTTTAGTATATGCTTCATAAACATTATGAGTATCACCATTAACAAAGGTTGTAGTTATATCTTTGCTCTTTACGGAACCGTCCACATAGAAATATTCCCAAATATTTATTCCTTTATTTTCAGCATCTTTCACTACAGAATGGCTGCAACTAGCGTAAAGGTCATTATTTTCGTCTAATTCATACCATAACTTTGTATAATTACCCATGGTATCGTTCGCAATCTCGATTTTGGTTTTTACCATACCGCTTTCGGTACATGTATTCTCAACACCATACGAACTTCCGTCTTTGTAATAAGTTACTATATCATTATTCTTTAAAGCACCGCTTTGATAGAAATACTCCCAACTGTTGCATTTATCACCATTGGCATCTACACCGTTATAATGCTTGCAATCTAAATACAGTTTGTTGTCTTTATCCAGTTCATACCATGATTTAGTATAATTTCCGTCAACATCTGTTTCTGCAATTATTCTGCGAGTATTTAAACCGTCTTCCGCATATTCATTTGTTGTATATTTATAAGTATTGTTATTGTATAATACGTTTACTTCTTCTCTTCTTAATGCGCCTTCTACATAATAATAACGCCATATTGTTTCTGTTCTGTCTGCATATCTGTGCGTTTCATGTTCAACAACGGGTTCGTGATCATAATAATTAATATGATACGTTCTTGTACCGTTTTCTGTTGTTACGGTAAATTCCTTAATTGCAGAGCCGTCATCAGTATATTTTACATTAACAAGTGAGACTCCCTCTGTTGTGGATGCAGCAACGTTTTGAATTTCAGCACCAAATGAAGCCGAAACTTTCATCGCCAAATTTACTACCGCAGTTACAACATCTTCAGTTGCTTCTACCGCAGTAGCGGGGTTAAACGCAACTTCACCGCCGACATATTCAACACCGTTAACAGTACCGTTGGTCAATTGACCGTCAGTATAGTGGTATTCGCCCACTACACCTTGTGCTCGTTCACCATCAACATACAAAGTGCCGTTGTATTCTTGATTTCCTGCTGCTTTTTCACCGTCAATATAAAGCACATTTGTATTAGAAACCTGTGTACCTGTAGCTTTTTCGCCGCTCAGATACAATTTGCCGTCATGTTCAGTTTCTGCTACATTGGTTTTTACACCATCAACATACAATTTGTCATCATGTTCTTGTGTTCCGTCTGCCAAATCACCGTCAACATACAGTTTTCCGTCATCAGCAACGACTTTTCCGGTTACTTTTTGTCCGTTTTCATAAGTAGAACCGTTATATTCACCTGTTGCGGGAGTACCGTTGTAGTATGTTACACCGCCAAATGTTTCCAAACCGCTTGCTATAGTTCCGTCTTTAAACAAAACTGTTTCGGTCTTGTTCGTGTACGGATTATTTATGTTCGGAACAAGTTTTTCCGTGGTATCAACATTGCCTTGAGCATACAAAGTCGGAACACCGTTTTCATAAATAGCACCGTCAGCTTTGTAGCCGTTATAATACGTTTTTTCACCGTAAGTTACCAAACCTGATGCGGGAGTACCTTGTTGGAACAAAATTTCCACATCATCTTGTTTGTACAAATATTCACCTTGAACAAGAGAACCTTTGTAGAAAAGATATTTCTTCCCGTTATCGTTTACAACTTTATTTTCTTCAGTTGAAAGGAATCCGCCGTCATACAAATGATATTCTTTGAGAGTAGCTTTTTCTGTGGTACCCTCATAGGTCTTTTCTGTTTCATCAACAATAACATCGTTTGCAAGTTCATTATTTATCCAACGTCTGCCGAGTGCATCAATACCATTTTCGGGATGTTCGGGCTCGTCTTTTTCTACCCCGCCCTCAAAGTACTTATCGCCAATTTTACCGTTTGCAAGTTCACCGTTATTATACCAAAGATTGTTTCCGCTATATTGAATAAGTCCGGGGGCAAGACTTCCGTTTGTATACAATTTATTCGTGGAAGAAAGAATCGTACCTGTCGTCAAACTACCGTTATGATAGAGTTTTCTTTCAAATTCATCTTCCGGATTTGTTGATTTTGAACCGCCTATATACAAAACATTATTAAAATCCTGTTTAGTCGTATCTAAACTGCCATCTGTATAGAGTTTTCCTTTATAATCCTGTTTTACTTTGTCAAGCTCCCCTGACTTATAAAGTTTTTGGTCTACCGAGCTGACGCCTGTGAGCAAATCACCTTTTTCATACATCAAGTTATTTACGCTATAAATACCCGTATACAATTTTCCGTTTTGCCACAACCTGCCGTTGGCATCAAATCCGTCATTATGGACTTGAGAATTTCCGTTTCTATCTACCCCCCACATATTGTAACCGTCTTTATCGTATCCGTTTTCATCAAAGCCGTATTCGTTATAGTCACCTTTATAATATTCATCGGTTCCTATTTTGTCGGGATTATAACCGTCTTGGTCATAGCCATCTTTGTCAACAAGGCGAGTTTCGCCGTCTGTACCGGTAACAGCCTTGTATCCGTCAATATTATAATTGTCTTTATCAAGTCCTCTTGCGTTATAACCTTGCGCATTATATCCATCAATATTGTAACCGTTAGCATCGTAACCGTTATAATTTAGTTTGCGTGTTCCGCCTTTTCCGTCAGAAACAGTTCTGTACCCGTTTGCATCAAAGCCGTTTGCCTCATCAATAACTTTTTCTTGAACGGTTTCTCCGTTTATAACAATTTTATCGGCAGTATTAACATCACCAGTTGTTTCGTTATCATATTCAACAGAAACATTTGTTCCCGATAAAGTAATGTCATTAGAAGCGTTTCCGCTTATTACCTTAATATCTTGACCTTGTGCATTAATTTGATTGTTCCCTGACACACCGCCGCTGATTGCAATAGAATTACCATGAACATTAAGGGTGCTCTCGCCTTTACCGGAATCAATAAACATACCTACACCGTTTGCGGATATGGTATTTCTTCCCTCCGTACCAAATACGTTGGAACCCATACCTGTGGCTGTAATATTATCATTACCCGAGCCGCCACGAACTACATCTTTCATACCTTTTGAAACAACCGTATCGTTTCCGCCTCTTGCGTTAACTGTTGTATTCATACCTGTTGAAATAATAGTATCAGCATCATTGGAACCGTTTATAATTGCATTTATCGCACTGCTCGTAATTTGCTTTACCGCAACATCAGAATTTAATTTTACGTGAACACCGCTAAATACAACTTCTATATTTGCGGCATTTTGTTTTGCTGCATCAATAGCAGCTGCATCCGTCAGGTTTTCATTTACCCCGATTGAAACAATACATTTATTTGCATTTATGGTTAATTTATTATCTTTGAACGTATAAGAATAGTTTGCTCCGGTTTCACTTTTATTTACCAGTACTGATATGCCCAAATCATTACCATCAGAATCAACAAGATTTATTGTTTCGAGTTTTCCGGCAAGCCTGAGCCTGTCTATCATTGCTTTATATTCTTGTTCTGCAATAACACTTTCATCGGCATCAAAGGTCTCAATACCAGAAACACCTTCTTCATCCTGTCTGGTATCTTCCTTTTCTAATGCTTTTTTAGCTTCATCTTGCTCAATCTTGTTTACTTCTGCGTAATTGACAATTCTTTTACCCAAATTATTTACGTCAGGCATACTATTTCTCCTATTTACACACACTCCCTGAAAAACACTTAATACCTATCGGCAGCATATATATAAAACTTTAATTAAAACGGAACAATGTAAAAAAACGTTACATAGTAATTATAGCTTATTTTTAAAAAACTTGGGCGTTTCTTTATAAAAGTCATATTTATATATGAGAAAATCAAATTATATCTCATAATTTTACTCATTGAGATGGCATTCCTTTTGGTCTGTATTGCAACAGCAGACCAAAATCCGCAAAAAAATCTCACACGGAAAAGTGTGAGAAAGGACGCATCATGGCAAGTTAGTTCGTTAGTGAATAACGAACTCTTGTTTTCTTTTACTCTCTATTGTGCCTTTTATTGAATGAAATTCATTGTTAATTTCATAACAGTTCAAGCAGCGGGCTTCGTATGTTTCATCACCGCCAATCATAATAAGCGGCGAATTTTTATCCGCAGGTTCCCCGTCAATAAGACGCTGCGTTCTGACACCGTGCTCGCTTCCGCATTTCATACAAATGGCACTCAACTTATCAATTTTGTCCGCATAGCATAGCAATTGCGGCATACAACCAAACGGTTCTTCCTTAAAATCTAATTCTAACCCTGCACCAATAACCTTTTTACCATTGGCCATAAGGGTTCTTATCACACCGACTATAGCACTGTCGAAAAATTGCAGCTCGTCAATTGCAATGATTTCATCGGTATCTTTAATGTATTCCAAAATCTCTCTTGCGCTTCTGACTTTGAGCGCTTCCATCCTGCTGCCTGTTCTTGATTCAATACAGTCAGCCAAAACTCTTGTATCCATCAACGGAGAGAAAACCTTAATTCTCTTGCCCGCAATGGTCGCACGTCTCAACCTGCGAAGCAATTCTTCGGTTTTGCCACAACTCATAGGACCTGTAATTAGTTCAAATCTGTAATTATACAATCCTGCTCCTCATAATGTGGAGTAAAATAGGAGTCATACTATATAAGTATCTGCAAACCCCTTACATCTTTCTCCCTAATTGTCGGGACTCCGCCTTTGGCATGCCCCAACGAGAACATTTTCATTATATCTCATGTTTCAAGTTTAGTCGATAGACAATCAACCTTTGTTACGATTTCTTAAAGTTCACGTTTTGCCTTGTTTTTAAACTTCGTAATATTAGCTTGGAACAAGAGTTCTATATCTCCGACCTGACCGTTTCTTTGCTTTGCAATAATGATTTTTGCCTTACCTCTGTTTTCAACTTCAACATCTTCTCTGCCGTAATAATCTTCTCTGTGTATAAACATAACGATATCGGCATCTTGTTCGATAGAACCGGATTCACGAAGGTCGGAAAGCATCGGCATTTTTGTTTGACGTTTTTCAATATCACGTGATAGCTGAGAAAGCGCAATTATCGGAACATCAATTTCTCTTGCTATAGCCTTCAGCCCTCTTGAAATAGCAGAAATAACATTAACACGGTTTGTATCCTGATTACCGCCCTTTGTGCTACCTTCCATAAGCTGCAAGTAGTCAATTACAATAAGACCGATATCACCGAGTTTCATGGCAGCTTTACGGCATTTTGCACGCAAATCGGTAATCGTTAAAACCGGGGTGTCGTCAATATAGATAGGAGCTTCCGCAAGAACACCCATTGCATCCGACAAATCAAGCCAGTCCTTGTTTTGCATTCTGCCTGTATTAAGTCTGCCCATATCAACTTCTGCTTGAGAACAAAGCATACGGCGGACAATTTGGTCTTTTTTCATCTCAAGAGAAAAAATCAAAACAGGCTTTTTAGCTATTGTTGCAACATTCTGAGCAATATTCATCGCAAAAGTAGTTTTACCGACTGACGGTCTTGCCGCCAAAATTATAAGGTCTGATTTTTGAAAGCCTGACGTCAGGGCATCAAGGTCATAAAAACCGCTGGTTACACCTGCTAATTCGCCACTGTTATGATATCTTGCATCAATCTGTTCATATGCTTCACCGACAATATCTTTGACATGAACAAGGTCGGATTTCGTACGTTTTTGTGCGATAGAAAATATTGCACTTTCCGCAAGTTCCAATACTACACTCGCTGAATCTTCATCATACGCTTTTTCCACAATGTCGGAACCTGTATTTATTAAATCTCTCAGTTCGGATTTTTCAGCAACAATTTGGGCATAATATTCAGCATTGGCAGTTGTAACAACGTGAACCGCCAAATCATTGATTTTAGACCTGCCACCTACGAGTTTAAGCTTATTTTTTGAATTCAACAATTCCGAAACAGTAACAATATCGATAGGACGTACAGTGTTAAAAAGCTCCATAATTGCAGCATATATTTCTTGATTGGCAGGGTCATAAAACATATCAGCCGACAATATTTCAGCAATACGAGGAACCACAAGAGGGTTTATCAACATCGCACCTAATACATTTTCTTCCGCTTCTATGCTCTGCGGCGGCAATTTCTTCTTATCCATGCTATCCCCAACAACATAATGAGTTATTCCATTATACTCATAAAAAATTGTTGATACAAGAAAATATTAAATTAGCATCAGAAAGTTATTTTAATTGCTCTTCTATTTCAAGATACAATAAGTTCAACCTGCTTATTTCGGCATTTACCGAATCCAGCTGAGTAGTGTATATTTTTTCCTGAGATTTTAAATTTTCCAAATTAGAATTAGAAGAATTTTGCGAGTTTTCTTTTTGTTTTTTATATTCTTCTTTTATTTCATCAGCTTTATTTTGAAGCTGTATTCGCCAAAATTCTTTTTCGTAAATGTCATTTCTAAGAGATTTTAACTTGCTTTTTAATTCAACTTTAACTTTATCCTGATTATCTGCCCCCGTTTTTTCCATTTGAGTCGTTTCTTCCTCATTAGCTTTCTCAGCGGAGGTATCAGTTTGTCCGTTCAACTGAGGTGTGCCAACCGCATTATCAATAAGTGCTTGTATTGCATCGTCACGCCAAGTACTGTGGTCATTTGTTCGAGGTATAATTTCAACAAATTCACCGTCAACGAATTTTGCTACAACCGGAAAATGCGCAGGATATTCGAGTTTACCCATTTCATAGGCAATTTTTCTGCATAATTCCGTATTTGCACTATCTTCCCAGTCCATTTGGAAGACATTTGCCACTCCTGCAAGCTTACTTTGGTTTTGCCTTATATTACCCATCAACATTGCATTGCAACCGATACACCCCATAACAACGTATGTCGTGCCTTTTGATTTTTTCACATCTTCATCAAATCTATCGGCAGTAGTTCGTAACTGACCGTTTGCATCCCTTAACACATTAGGATTTTCTTTAGTTTCCGCAACATCTTTCTTAATCAAATCGATTAACATAGGTGTATGTTTCCATTCCAAACTGTGAGTTTGCGGATTGTACTCCTTACAGGATTTTGTACGCCCATTTTCATCCTTATACTGATAACCGGTATAAAATGCTTCACCTGCCCAAGAAGCCTGTGCATCAACATTCGTAGAACTACCGTAACCGGAATACGTTCTTGAAACAAGCTTACCGTTATAAAATTTCAAAACACAAGGAAATCCTGCGGGCGGTTTTACGCCTGCTTGGTTATATGCTAAATCCCTGCAAAAATCAATATTTTCGCCCCAGCTCATATTATAGATATTACAAACATCCTTTAATTCATCCTTAAATTGAGCCAAGACAGCTTCTAATTCATTGCAATGAGAACATCCGCCGAGATACCCCATAACCACATAAGTTACACCTGTACTGTTCAGCACATCTTTTTCAAAATTCTCTTTATCGGTAACGGGAATACCGTCTTTTGCCGACTGTTCTCTTGTTGTGTCCAACCACTCTTCTTCGGCAGCGGAAGATTTCTTTCCTCCTGCTTTAACCATAGAAGAAAGTTCTTCTGTTTCATCAAGAAGAACAATATCATTGTCTTCATCAACACCATCAAGGATATTCGCAATAGAATTTTTTATGTCGCTGTTTTTCGCCAACTCCAAATCAGCAGAAGTAATTCTGCCGTCATTGTTTACATCCAAATCTTCAAAAGCGGCATCAACCCCTCTTTGTTCAGCCATTTGTCCGAATTGAATTTTATCTATTTCCATGCCAAAATCCTTGTGCTAATTACTCATTAGTGTTATCGGCATCGAAACAAAATTCTTTAGAAATTCCGGAAAAACTTTTACAAAAATTAACAATTTGAACAAAAAAGGGGCATTTGCCCCTTTTCCAATATTATTAATTTACGCTATTTTCTTTCTGCCAATTTTTCGTTCAAAAGCAAAATAGCATTTTTATCATCGCCTGCAAATTTTGTTTTTTTACAAAGTTCATCAGCATTTGCTTCTTCTTCAATTTGTTCATTTACATACCAAGTAAGGAAAGAATTTGAAGCATAATCTTTTTCTTCAACCGCAACTCCCATAAGGTGATTTATGCAGCTTGTAACATATTGTTCGTGTTTCAATACATTTTCACAAACATCTACAAGATTATTCCAAGTTGATTGCGGTTTTTCAATAGCCTCAAGAACGACATCGCCGCCTCTTTCAAGGACATAATCATACATTTTCATTGCATGTTCCATTTCTTCATTGGCTTGAACTTTTAACCAGCTTGCATATCCGCAGCATCCAACATTTGCACAATAAGTTGACATTGCGAGATAAAGATATGCAGAATACATTTCTTTGTTAATTTGAGTATTAAATTCAGCTTCCATCTTCTTAGATAACATTGTTTTCTCCTTTCATCCACAACCCATGAATATTGCAATACTCACGAGCATGAGTTATACCTTGATTTAATTTTATCAAAAATTCAGGTTTTTGGCTAGGAAATAAATACTTTCTTTCAAGAATTCCGTCCTTGGTAAAAACCTCTATCATCTGTATATAATGCTCTTTGGTCATAGGGTGGGGAACTTCACCAACTTTAACAATAACATCTCCGCTCAGACCTTTTTCCAATACGGGTAAATGCTTTTCATGCATTTCTTCTTGCGTTTTTTCTATCATAAGAGTCATTGGTTCTCCGCAGCACACAAGTTCACCTGCGGCGCCAAAGAGAACTTCAATAATATTTCCGCAAATTTCACATTTATATATTTCAAACTGTTTAGCCATAAGGATATCTCCGCTTTATAACATCTAACAGTATAAAGCCAAGTAGCCAAAGCCGCATTCGCCAATCGGGGAATTAAACAATTTCAATAATATTATTCGTTTATGGGAGCCGGAACCGGAGCTTTTTCGCTTCCGAAAATTGAATCACAGGTATTCCCCACAAAATCCGCAACTTTACGCACACCTGATGCAACTCTCAGAGTAATATCTTCAGCCGCCGCAAATGTCAACTTGGTAGCGAATGCCGTAATCTCTATCGGTGCTTCAACAAGACCGAAAGCTATCATTTTTGTAAAATCTTTTACTTCGTCAATAGCATCGTCCGCAAAACTATATTTGTTTTCTTTTTCTACTTCTTCAGGTTTTTGGTTTTCTGCAATACTTAATGCTTCTTCCATAGTGAAAACGCTTTCGTCCTCGTTGGTTAAATCGTCATTTGTATCAATTTTCGGTTGTACTTTTTCCTCAACTGTTACAGGTACGTTGTTAGAAATTGCCGTAACTTCTGCCATAAATATTTCCTCCTTAGCCTAAAAAGATTTTACCCATACTTAATAAAAGGTTTTATCCTCAAAAATATTGCCACCAATTTAATAGGTTTGAGCGCATTTTATTTTCTCGCAGGCATTTGAGACATTGTAACATTTTATTCACAATTACAAAATCTTTATCTTTTTGTGTATTTTTCAGGGCAAATTTCGTGCTAAAATACTGTTGTCAAAATACCATGAGGATTGGAATATGATTAAAGATGATTGTATTTTTTGCAAACTGGCAAACGGACAAATCCCATGCAACTTCGTGTATGAAAACAGCGACGTTGTAGCGTTTGATGACCTTAATCCGCAAGCACCAATCCATACTCTTGTCATTCCGAAACAACACTATGAAACGCTTGAAGATGTAAATGACAAAGAACTTTTAGCAAAACTTATGCTTGCGGTAAAAGAAGTTGCCAAAATAAAGGGGGCAAAAAACGGATTTAGAACCGTTATAAATACAAAGAAAGAAGCAGGGCAAGAAGTGTTTCACTTACATATTCACGTACTTGCCGGCAGACCGATGAAATGGCCACCGGGTTAAACGATGATTAAAACAACAGACAAGCAAGAAAACAAAATCACAAAAGCTTTTGAAAAAATTTTGGGCAAAGAAAATATCCTGACGAGCAAAGAAGACCGTATTATGTATGCAACCGATTCTACGGCAGTCAGTACGGACTTATATTTGCCCGATTATGTTCTTATGCCACAAACTACACAGCAAATAAGCGAAATCATGAAAATCGCATACAAATACGCCATTCCTGTAACAACAAGAGGGGCAGGAACAAACATGGCGGGTGCTTGCGTTCCTTTTAAGGGCGGAATTGTTATTTGCACAAATAAAATGAATAATATCCTTGATTTTGATATACAAAATCAAACAATAAAAGTTCAAACCGGCGTAATTGTTGGTGATATGCAAGCTTTTGTCGAAAAAAATGGTCTGTTTTATCCGCCCGATCCGTCTAATCTGAAAGTTTCCACAATCGGCGGTTCGCTTGCAATGTCCTCCAGTGGCTCAAGAACATTCAAATACGGCGGCACAAAAGATTATGTCCTTGATTTAACTGTTGTCCTTTCAACGGGGGAAATAATAAAAACAGGTTCAAATACGATAAAGAATGCTACGGGTTATAATCTTACCCAACTTTTTGTGGGTTCAGAGGGTACATTGGGCATAATAACGGAAGCTACTTTCCGTCTAATTCCCAAACCCGAAAACACAAACTTGCTCTTAGCGTACTTCAAAACTGTTGATAATGCCGCTAACGCAATAAATTCAATAATTTTAAATAAAATTGTCCCATCAGTTCTTGATATTATGGACGAAATCACAATGAAAACCATAGAAAAATACGCACCCGCAGGCTTGTTAACAGACAACGCAGCAACACTGTTTATTGAAGTCGATGGTGATGAAAATGCTATTGAAAAGCAAATACAACAAATAAAATCAATTTGTCGGGATTTTAATTCTACTGAAATTCAAATTGCATCGACAGAAGAAGAAAAGACAAAATTGTGGGCAGCTCGCAGAAGCTCTTTCGGGGCAGTTGCAAAGCTCAGACCTAATGTTTTATCGGAAGATATGGTTGTACCTAGAAGCAAAATGCCAATGATGATAGAAAGAACCTATGAAATTGCAGAAAAATACAACCTCAATATCAGTATAGTCGGGCACGCAGGTGACGGAAATTTTCATCCGCATATTGCATTTGACCTGAGAGATAAAGAAGAAACACAAAGAGTAAATAAGGCAATAAAAGAATTATTTTTACAGGCAATAAATTTTGGCGGCAAAATATCAGGCGAACACGGTATAGGCTCGGTGAAAGCAAAGTATCTTAAATACAGCGTGGACACTTTTGCACTTAAATACATGAAGCAAATTAAAAACCTTTTTGATGCCAAAGGCATAATGAATCCGAATAAAGTTTTTGACTATGAAATTGAATGATTATAAAGAAGAGATTTATAAATGTTCAGGCTGCGGACAATGTCAGGGCGTTTGTCCGGTATATGAAGCACTGAAAAAAGAATGCGCAGTTTCAAGGGGCAAATTCAAACTACTGAATGCCATTTTAAATAATGATGCAAAATATTCTAAAAAAGTTTTGGAATACATGGATTTATGCCTCCATTGCAACAAATGTTCCCTATTCTGCCCGAGCGGCATAAATGCACAAAAAATCATTGAAACTGCACAGTTTGACATGCTAAAAAACGGCATCAAAAACCAGAAAAAGCTCTTTCCGGCAAGAATTTTGGCTAATAAAAAGCTGATGAAATTCGCAAAAATCTTCATAGATATTATCAGAAATTTCAAAATTTTAGAGATGATTAACCTGTTTAATTGTCCGAATAACAAACTTTCAAGATATTTTCTAAAAATAAAAGTCAAACCGCAGGCAGAAAAAAAACCTTCGGCAAAAACGATTAAAGCATTGTATTTCAAAGGCTGTATAAATAATTATGTAAACCCCTCAAATCAAAATGCCATAAAAAATATCCTCCAAAATACTCCTGCAGAAATCATTGAAGCCGACTTTAACTGCTGCGGACTGCCGCTAAAAAGTGCAGGAGACTTTGAGTGTTTTAAAGAAATAGCACGAGAAAATATAAAAACCGCACTTGAAAAAGATTTTGATTATTTGATTTTTGACTGCGCCAGCTGCAAAAGCACATTTTTAAGTTACGCAGAATACATAGACGGAAAAGAAAAAGAAAAGGCAGAAGAATTAACACCCAAAATCATCAGCATTTATGAATTATTAGATATCATAAACTATAAACCAGCCCTAAAATGCGATAAAATAGCCGTACATTATCCATGTCACGCAGATATAAAAGAAAAATCTGCCATTAAAAAACTTTTATCCGACTGTAATATCGTTGAAACAGAAGATACATGCTGCGGCGCAGCAGGCAGCTTCCTTTTTGACAACAATAAAATATCAAAAGAAATAAGCAGTAAAAAAGCGGAAAGCATAATACGTTCCGATGCAAATTGTGTTGTTACAACTTGCCCATCGTGCATTTTGGGACTAAAACAAGGTCTAATCAAACAAAAATCAGATATTGAAGTTTGTCAGTTAATAGAACTTTTAAATTAGGCTGTATAAAATTGAAAAACTCTGATAAATGGTAAACTTTTCTTAACAAACCCAAAATATTTGTAAAAAAAATGCCTTGCCCTGTTTTGTAAGTTGTACAGATAACTCATAAGGATAGGCAGGTAAGGCATGAATAGTATTAGTTTCGGACAGGCAGATGTTGCTCAAGCTCAGGTACAAACACAAACCACAACACAAGCACCACGAAAAATCACCCCGGCAAAAACTCATGCCGGAATGTATACAGGTTTTGTCATGGGAGCAATTGGTAGTGCAGTTACATATGGAGCAGATAAATTATCAAGATCCGCTACTGGTATTCCCGCAGCAAAAGGTACTCTCCTTTTGGCAGCAATTCCCCTTATCTTTAACACATGTATCGGCGCACTAATTGATAGAATAAGAAATAAACGAGCAGAAAAATTTGCCGAAGAAACAGCCGGTTTAACCTCATTCCAAGCAGTAGAAAAAGACGAAGCCGCTGAATTAACCCCGAAAGGCAATCCTTATATTAACCTTGCAGCAGGTAAAAAATATGGTACACTTGCTTTTGCAATTGCAAGTCCGCTGACTTTTGCATTGAGAAACAAAGCATTCCCATCGTTACTTGGAACGGGCGTATTAGCACTACAAGGTGCTATCGGCGGTCTGATTTTCGGCGCTATTTCAGATTATTTCTCAAACAAAACCGCAAGACAATCAGCAGACGCCAACCCATATCCGAAAGAGACTATCGCAAAAACGGAAGAACCAGCAAAGAAATAAAAAAGCTATGCGAACTTAAATCAGGGATGCATAGCTAAAACTTTTGTGTATTGTTTTCTAAGGAGTATAGTTTCATTTTAAAAGCAGTCTGAGTTTTTGTAATCATATATACTTATGATTTTAATTCTCTTTTTTCATCTTTTCGATGGAAATTTCTGCCGTTTAAATGTATTATTATTTTATGAAAAATAATTTATACAAAAAATTATTGCAGCTTTTTATCCTTGGTTACGAGGGTGAAATTCCATCTAAAAAGCTGACTGACTTAGTAAAAGACGGTCTTGGCGGTATTATATTTTTTGCAGAAAATTTAAAATGCAGAACCGATTTTACAAAAACCGTACAAAGGCTGAAACAATATTCAGAAATTCCGTTATTTCTCTCCATTGACCAAGAGGGCGGACTTGTCGAACGGACAATTTTCTTTGATAAAAAAGTCGAGTACCTCACCCCGAAAGCGCTAAGCCACCTTAAAAAAAACGATATAAAAACGCATTATGGCATTTTAGCAAAAGATTTAGCATCAATGGGTTTGAATTTGAATTTTGCTCCCGTTGTCGATGTAAACTCTAACCCCACCAACCCGATTATAGGAGTCAGGTCTTTCGGAAACACTCCCGAAATAGTAAACACAAATTCAAAAATCGCCATAGACACCTTTAAAGAAAACGGCATTTTATCTTGTGCAAAACATTATCCCGGGCACGGCGATACAAATTGCGATTCTCACAAGGTTATGCCATATATAGATATGAATTTTGATGAATTTTACAAAACTCATTTGATTTGTTTTAAAGAAGCAATAAAGAATAATGCCGACAGCATAATGGTTTCGCATATTCATTTTTCATTCTTTGACAAAACTCCCACCCCCGCTTCACTCTCTAAAAATGCCATAAATTATCTTAAAAATGAACTAAATTTTAAAGGGATAATTTTCAGCGATGATATGGTTATGGGCGGAATTACACAAAATTATGGATTGAAAGAGAGTATTATTCTTGCGCTAAAAGCCGGTATTGATATGCTGATATTCAGAAATACAACCGATGAACTTATAAATGCAATTGGTGAAATTTCATTAAATCAAGATAAAGAGCTACAAAATTGTATTGAAAAAGCTTACGAGAAAATATTAACCATCAAAAAAGAAAAAATTAAAAATATTACCACTGATTCTTTTGATACGGAAAAAAGCAAAAAAATAATAACCCAAATTGCGCAAAAAACCCCGCAAATACTTAGCGGCAAAAACTTTTTGCCTATAGATAAAAACAAAAATATCAAAATTATTTCTTTTAATAACGAAGAAATTTTTAATCTGAGCTACATAAAAACAACTCTATCAAATTTTATGAGAAGCATACCATGTGAAGAAATTAAGTATCCTCTTAACCCTGCCCGAGAAGATATTAAAAATATTTCAGAAAAAACAAATAATAGTGATACTATAATCTTTTTATCATATAATCCGTCAATTCATCACGGTCAAATTGATTTATTCAACAAAATTAAGGGGAATAAAATACTTGTACATTGCGGCACAGATGATTTCATTCCCGAGATGAGCAAGGCGGAATGTATAATTTCTCTGTGCTGCTATAAGCCTTTTTGCCTAAAAGCATTAGCTGATATTTTGACTTAAAAACGGATATAAACGGCGATAAAAATTTTTCTGACACCTGCGATAATAGAATATTGAACACGCAGGGAGGTACCTATGAAAAAAGATACCGAAAAAATTTTTCACCACAACCCAAACAACCCATTTGCTCTTGAATGCACAAATTGCATAAAAAACATTTGGTACACAATAAATAATCAGGCAAAGCATCTGAATAGCCAATGCTACCCAAACACCTACATTTGGATTGAAAAATTCAAGGATGATAATTATTGAAAAATCTTCATCGGAACAGGAATTTCAACTCGCTTGTTGTTAATAATTGCAACTATTGAAAGAAGTACAACAATCAAATGTACTATCGGAACAAATGTCATTAAAAATCCGGTAATTCCAATAATCATAGTCAATATGTAGAGCGCAACAAAAACAAGCAATAGCATTATATCAAAATTGAAAATTGCTCTGAATATAGCAAATGCATTTGCTGAAAAATACTCCCTCATCGCAAAATATATAACCGCCGCAATAAATATCCCAACAGGAAGCAGTGTCAATATCAACAGTATAAGTACGATATTTCTTTCGTTTTCATTTTTGAACTCAGGAGCAATAGATTCCATAATTTCACCCACTATTTATCTAAACCAAATTTATAATACACTAGCATTAAAAAAAAATCAAAAAAATCCCCCAAAATTATTTGGAGGACTTTTTATTTTTTTATTCAAATTAGAAGAACAAACCAGCTTCTCTTGCTGCATCAGCGAGCGCTGCAACTCTGCCGTGATAAAGGAAACCGCCTCTGTCAAATACAACACATTCGATTCCTTTTTCTTTAGCCTTGTTACCGATTGCTGTTCCTACTAATTTTGCCGCTTCAACACATGCACCATTTTTAACTTGTTCTCTCAAGTCTTTATCAAGAGTGCTTGCAGAAGCTAAAGTTGCATGATTTACATCATCAATGAGTTGAGCATAAATGTGTTTGCCGCTCTTATATACGGCTAATCTCGGTCTTTCTGCACAACCTTCAATTTTAACTCTGATACGTCTGTGAACTTTTCTAATTTGTTCCTTTGCATTTTTCTTTTTAATCATTTTTTCACCTAAGCTTTCTTTTTTGTAATACACAGGTCTTATGAGTTTTTACCTTTGCCCCTCCGCCTGCGTTGCTTTGTATGGGCTACTTTTATTTTTCATTTTATTCCGAACTTATTTCGAAATCTTTATCATTCCGGATTACTCGCAACTCGTAGAGTTTGTCCATTCCATAACTCTTCGTGAGGATAGCGCTCCTTTCGTGCCTACGGCACTACAGTCGGCTTAGCGAAAATCCGCTATTTCTTACCTGTTTTACCTGCTTTTCTTCTGATATGTTCGCCAACGTACTTAATACCTTTGCCTTTATATACTTCAGGTCCACGTTTGCTTCTGATTTCAGCGGCAACATCACCAACAACTTGTTTGTTTCTGCCTTTAACAGTAATTTTGTTAGCACCTTCAACGATAAATTCAATACCTTCAGGAGCAAGAACTTTTACGGGGTGAGAATAACCTAATTGAAAATCAAGGTCTTTTCCTGCCTTTTGAACCCTGTAACCAACACCGTTGATTTCAAGTTCTTTAGTAAAACCGTCTTTAACACCAACAACAAGGTTGTGAATTAAAGTTCTTGTTAAACCGTGAAATGCACGAGATTCTCTTTCATCGTTTATTCTGGTAACTTCAATAACATTTTCTTTCTTTTCTACTTTTATTTCAGGTCTGAATGTTATGGATTCTTGTCCCAAAGGACCTTTTGCCGTAACTGTATTTCCTGAAATCGTAACCTCAACACCTTGAGGAATTTCTATTGGTTTTTTGCCAATTCTTGACATTTTGTTTTCTCCTTTTACTTTGCCATTATTTCTATCCATTCAAAGATAGGTTTTCAGGTCATCGACCTTATACTGTTTAATGTTGAATGTAATTATACGCACTCTACATTCTTATATTTTTCGGATTACTCGCAACTCGTAGATTTTGAAGTCAATTCCATAACTCTACTCGTGGGGACAGCGCTCCTTTTGTGCCTTCGGCACTACAGTCGGCTTAACGAGAATCCACTACCATACGTAACAAAGAACTTCACCGCCAACGTGTTCTTTTTTAGCACGACGGTCAGTTAAAAGACCTTTACTTGTTGATATGATAGCTATACCCATACCATCCATAACTTTAGGAAGGTTTTTGGATTTTCTGTAATCTCTTAAACCGGGACGGCTTACACGTCTAAGGTTAGCGATAACCGGTTGACCGACTTCGTCATATTTGAGGGTTACTTTAATCATTTTGAATTTTTCACCTTCAACTACGTCAAAGTTTTCAATATAGCCTTCGGATTTAAGAAGTTTAGCAAGTTCCAATTTCAAGTTTGAAACAGGAATTTGAACATCAGAATGCTTTGCAATATTTGCATTTCTGATTCTTGTTAACATATCTGCTATAGGATCTGTATTCATT